>JANQGH010000044.1 GCA_028277405.1 Alphaproteobacteria bacterium
TGCCCTCTGCCCTCTGCCCTCTGCCCTCTGCCCTCTGCCCTCTGCCCTCTGCCCTCTGCCCTCACTCGGATGACGCGCTTCGGACCCCTGTCCAGATCAATCATTGACAAATGAGCGCTCCACCCTTATTAAGTTAGTAATACTAACTAACTGAAAGAAGTCGATGGCGCTGGCTCGCTCGCTTGACCACCTCTACCGGCATTTTGCGCGCGTCTGGGCTGATGACACGGCGCGGCCCGGCCTGCTGAGCTATAGCGAGTATGAGTATCTGCGGGCGATCGAGCGGCTGGATGGCGCACAGGTCACCATCAGAGATGCGGACGACGGCCATGCGGGCCAGGCGGGGCACCATTTGCAAGACCTGGTCGCGGTTCTGGGCGTTCAGAAGGCTTCCGCCAGCGTCGCCATCGCCAAGCTGGAGCAGCGGGGCCTGGTCAAGCGCTTCCCATGTCAACGCGACGCACGCGCCCAGCACGTCGTGCTGACCGACAAGGCGAGAGACCATCTGCGCCAAGAGGAAACAGTCTATCGCGAGACCGCCGACAGGATCGAGAGGCTGCTCACGCCCGACGAGTTGAAAACGCTTGAGGCCACGCTGGCCAAGGTCCAAGACCGCCTCTGAACCCGCCCTGCAACGCTCTGTTCACAGCCCGATTTGATGCCCGCGTCGTTGATCTCGCCACATTTAGTTAGTCACACAAACGAACTGTCCTTGCCATGACCTTCAATGAGCACCAACACGATCGCGATCACCGAAACGATCGCGGACACGATCACCATCATCTTCCGCCTTCCCGGCCCGCGGCCGGCGAGCCGTGGAGCGATGCTCTCGTCGAGTGGTATCTGCAGAAACACGCCGACCATCCGACCAACCGGATGGCGGTGACCGCGGCCGCGCTTACCGGGGCGGAGACCGTCCTCGATATCGGCTGTGGTGGCGGCGCGGCGGTTCGCGCGGCGGCATCGGCCGTGCCGACCGGCAAGGTGCTTGGCATCGACCCCTCGCCGGCCATGATCCGCTACGCCGAACGTGAGGCCGCGCACCACCCGGCGGTCGATCGGATGACGTTTTCGCTCGGGCGGGCGGAGGATTTGCCGGTCGCGGCCGGGTCGGTCGACGTCGCGATGGCGATCAACTCACTGCACCATTGGGGGGCCATCGAACAGGGCCTCGGTCAGGTCGTCCGCGTGCTGAAGCCCAACGGTCGCTTTGTCGTGGTCGAGGATGTCTTCGCCCATTCCGACACCGGGCTCGATCGCGCGTCGCTCTGCCGCCTTTTGGCCGGCGCCGACCTTGAGATTTCACGCATGAGCGAACAGGCGCATGACGATGGAACAGCCCTCGTCATCGTCGCGAAACCGCTGGAAGGAGACGATCCATGAACGTCACGAACGCCCTGATCGGCCTCGCGCTTTACCTGCTCATTTGGGAGAAACTGCCGACCTGGGGCACTTGGTTCAACGCTGGTTTGAGCCGCCTGCCGAAGCCGCTGCAGACCCTGTACGAGCAATGGCGCTGCCCCTACTGCGTCGGCTTTTGGATGGCGCTGGTGCTGCACGCGCTGACCGGTCTTTGGACATTGCCGGCGCTCGCCTCAATGCCGGCGTATCTCGGCCCGGTAACGCCGTTCGTCGCCTGGTTCTGCGACGCGTTGGTGACGGGCACGTTGATGCTGGTCGGCAAGCTGGCGCTCGACGCCATCGCCCGCCCCGCGATCATGGGCCATCAGTTCAAGGAGGAGTTCATGGCGAGCCTTAAGGAAAAGCGGGAGCGGTAGGTGCCCGAGAGCCACAAGGCGTCTCGGCGCGCGGCCGGCGGGACGGACCGCGCGCCGAGACACACGAGAGCCGATCGACGGTCTAGAGTATCCGTGTTGTATCAAGGCGTTTGTGGTGTCCATTTCCGGTTTTCGCGTACCAGGGCATTTGCGAGGATGATGAGTTTTCGCATGATGGC
>JANQGH010000025.1 GCA_028277405.1 Alphaproteobacteria bacterium
CGAAATCGTCTCGTCGTAGGATGGAGCCCTCGACAAAAAAGAGCCCTAGGACATGCTCCTCTCCGGCAGCCACCTTCGCCTCGATACAGACACCGGCGGTGCAGCGTCGCGTTGCATCGGTCGTCTCGAACCCCAAGGCGATGTAAGTGATACACGAGTCCCGTTCATAGCCCTGTCCATCGTCGAGAAGGCCCAGGCAGGCTTCGAGGACGGTGCGCCGGTTTGCGCGGCCTTCCGCGATCCGGCTGTTGAGATCCAGGTATCGCTTGTTCATGCCGGTCATGACGATCTGGATCGCGTCCAAAAGAACGGATTTGCCGGTGCCGTTTCCCCCTAGGAACACAACATTCCCGGCGCCATCGATCGGAAAGTCCTGTTGATAAAGGTAGTAATTGACGGCCGTGATGTTTCTGAGGGCGAAAGCAGTGGTCATGGTCATCAGTTCGGCCGCGTGTCTGTCGCATCGATGTCTGCATCGGCTTCGATTGCGATCAACTTGTGTTCCCCGTCCGCGTCGACTGCCTCGGACTTCGAAGACGACGAGGCCTCACGCCACGCTTCGATCCGCGCCAGAAACGACTCGTCCACGACTTCAAGCAGGGTCGGGCGCAACGATATATCGACATCGACGTTCAGCGAATGGCTCTGGTCGAAACTCACCAGGCCGCGACGCCTGAACTGGGTCAGGATTTCGCGAAGCTCACCCGGTTTCAGGCGGCGTGATCCGAAGGAGGAATAGACAGTCTGAACTTCTTCCTCATCGACCAGAATATCGGCGGTCCCATCGATGAAATACCCTTTTTGGGCACCCTCGCTGTACAGCAGCCGAAGGCAAAGCAGGACGATCGTTTCCTGGGTTGGGACTCGCGCGTTGCCGTAGGCTTGAGGACTGACGAAACCCGCATAGCCCCAGCCGTCGTTGAAGACCAGCCGGAAGCCGAGCGACGCGAAGAGTTCCTGGAAATAGTCGCGATGGCGCTGAACGCGCCCGAAATGGGCAGCACCCCCTAGATCGCCGCGGGTGATGAATTGACGATGGAGAAGCCGGTTGGCCGTCTCGGTCAACTCTTCCGCGGTCGTATCTGGGTCCTTTCCAGCCTCCAGGGAAGCCCAGCGTGATGCGTTCATATCTCCTCTTCTCTGAGCCGTACGAACACCTTGGGGCCGGACATGTATGGTCCTTTTTTTATAGTATTCATTCGTTTGAGTTCTAGCCCAGGCAGATGTTCCAGATGTCCTGCCCGTGCCTCGAATAGAACAGCAATATCGCGCGCGTTTTTCGGCTCGAAACTGTCGAGGTCAGCATATTCGCCGCCAGCGGCGAACTCGCTGAGCCGTGTGATGGCGGCATGGGGTGTGACGGCCATACGGGCGACATACTCATCCATGAGCTCCTCGCGTTTCAGGTCGACGGGATCGACCACGTTCTGCTTTCGGACTTGAGGTTCGACTGGGTCGCGTGCTTTCCGGGGGCGGGCCAGTGTCGCTGTCGAAAGGGCCACCGGTATGCCGGGAAACGGGCTGACACAGATCGAGGTGCCACCATCCAGGCAGGCAAAGGCGCCTCGGATAGCTTCGCGCAAAACCTCGTCACGGATATCCCGGGCCGCTTCCTGATACCGGACCGTCGTTGCAATCCGGCGTTCAAGTCGGTGCGAAAACCGATCGATCAGATCCAGCTTGTCCCCGAGATTGGCGAATACGTCCCGTATGCGGACGAGGTCTGCTCGGATTTGCGATGTCGCAGATGGTGTGTCCTGCGCCAACCCCTGATCGGCCAACGCGGCAGCGGCTCGGGCAACCTGGCCCTCGTCGTTGATGAAGCGTTCTGTGTTGTCGATGATGCTGCGCTGGAAACGCATCGGGTTGTACGAGGATGCTTTTAGCGTCCTGTAGTTCTCAAGGAGCAGCTTGTCGACAAAGCTCTCCATGAAGCGCTGAAGTAAATCCGCCAAATCCTCAGACTGCATCAGGTTCTCTTCGATCCGATACAGCGACGTGAGCACGCCATCTATCGAACGCCGAAGTTGGATTGACTGGCGGCGAGCGCTCGCGATGTTCATGACCTTGTCTGCGGGTGCGTCGTACGCGGCAAGAATGCCGCTATCTATGAGACTAGCCTCCGCCGAGATGTCGACCTTTAGCTCCTCGCCGAGACCTCCCAGCATTGACAGAAGCGCGTGCGCCTCGCGCGGCATATGGACCTCCACCGCCCGCCGGTTCCTAACCTCCATGATCCAGCCGTCGTCGCGAAGCTTGTTGAAGATGAGGTATTCCGCTGTATCGCCGGCTCCGTTGTCGTCATCGTCCTTGATTGAGCTATAGGCAGGGTCGTTGATAACGTCGCGAACGATCTGAATGACTTCGGCTTTCTTGGGGGCGGCGGAGAAGTCATCAAAGAACTGAGCGAAGATCTGCTCGAGGACAGCAACATTGCGGACGCGGGCAGGGGAGCACAATACCCGGAACAGCGTGTAGGGGACCGTGTCCAGCAGGGACATATCACGTTGCCTCCCTCGCTTGTCTATTGCAATCTACAATAGATTAAAGGTCTTGTATGCCCCGACCGACGATGACATCGCGGCGGCCATCGATTCCCTGATCGCCCGGTCGCACTTCGACTGTTGGAGCCGGCCGCCCTCCTACCGCAACGTCTCACGCGCACGACGCAGGCGGTCCAACAGGGCGCGGTCGGGCGTTCCCGTCTCGGGCAAATCCAGGCTCGCCTGAAACGCGGTGATCGCGCCGATCGTCCTTCGCCCAAACAGGCCATCGGCCGGTCCGGCATCGAAACCAAGCGCATTCAGGTGATCCTGCAGTTCGGCGATCTGCCCCCGGTCGGAGATCGGGACCGCGGGCGAAGGCACACTGGCTTCGACGCTCGGCTGCCGCTGTTGCCCTGGACCGCTCAACGGTTGGCCGTCGGCCTCGATCCGAAGGCTGTCGCTGGCCGGGGTTAGCAGCGACGCGTCGCCCTCCGGCACGAAAGGATGGCGCACGGTGATCCTGGTATCCCCGACATTGATCTCCGAAACGGCCCGGGCAAGGCGCGGTTCAACCGATACCGACATGTCTGCGGGCACGCGGACCACCAGTTGGTCCAGATCGACGACGAACCCGGACACATCGATCTCCCGCCGGAAGCCCGGGGCGACATCCTCAAAAACACTCTCTTCAATAACGATCATGTCGGCGTCGGCATCCAAGTAGCCCGACAGGCCGACCTGATACCCGGTCATCGTACACAGCACGATAACGTCGCGCCCAGGCCCACCGTCGATGATCAGGGCGTCGATCGGGTCGTACACGAAGATCAAATCGTCACCGTCCCCGGCATCGAGCATGAAGGAAACGCGCTCGGCAATGATCAGATCATCACCGTCCGAAAACACGAAATGATCGCTGCCCATCAAGGCGTCCGCCGGCAAGCCATCCTCGCTGGTCGGCGTGAACTGAGCGCCCACCGGCGGATCGTCCAACAGCGGGCATTCGGCCGGCGCGGCCGGGGGCGCCAAAGGCCGCGCGACGTCCGCCCTGATTTCCCGCGCGACCGGCTCGATGACAAATGCATCACTATCGGCGCTCAGGACCAGGTCCTGCGCCCGGCTGGTCTCGGGAGGATTGACGGTGATCAGGGTATCGCCGACCCGGATTTCCGTTTCCGGAAAGTTAGGGTTCGGCGTGACGTCAACTGAGAGATGGGATGGTGTCCGCAAGACAAGCTGATCGAACCCGTGGTGAAAGTCCATAACCCGAACGGACCGCACGAACCCCGGCGGCACTTGTTCGAAAACCGATGGCTCGATGACAACCGTGTCCGCGTCATCGTCGAGCTCGCGGCTCGGAAAGATGGCGGTTGAGAACTCGCTCATCGAGCACAGGACGATGATGTCGTCGCCGCGCCCACCAACGAAGTAGGCCTCGTTGCGCGGCTCATAGATGAAGATCGTGTCGTTTCCGTCGCCGGCGCTCAACGTGATGTAGGTCTCGAGGCCGTGCGAGTGGATGACATCGTCGCCGGCTCCAAAATAGAACGGGTCGGTATCGTCGACACCGTGGCCATGGCCCCCGTCGTCGCCATGGTGTTCGGCCATCTCGGCCATGGCCGCGGTCAGATCCTCCAGCGACTGCGCGTTGTCGAGAGCGGACAGATCGCCGTCCGTTTCGTGATGGCCGTCCCCATGCCCGTGATCGTCGAAATGGGAACCGTCGAGATCGCCGAACTCCGTGCCGACATAGCTGGTCGGCACAATGAGGGCGTCAGGCGGCAGCGTTGCAAAATCGGGACAAGCGGTCGGCGGCGGGCGCGGCCCATCACGCAGCGTCGCCACCTCGTTGGCGGGCGGGTCGACTCGTTCAATCACCAGTCCAGGATGCCCCAAGCTCAACACCGGGCCGGGCGTCCCGGCGAGGTCGCGCGGCGGATGCATAACTGAGATCAAGGTTTCGTCGACCACGATCTCGGTCTGATCACCGAACTGTCCGGCGCCCACCGACACATCGCTGGTCGAGGGAACGCGCAAAACCAGCGTGTCGATGCCGACAAAGAACGAGAAGATTTCGATATGGCGCTGAAGGCCGGGCGTTACGCCGGTGAACACCGGTGTCTCGATCACGATGGTGTCGGGTTCGTCGTCGACTGTGCCCACCGAGGGAAAGATGGTTAGGCTGTAGTCCGTCATCGTGCAAATCACCATGACGTCGCGGCCCGGTCCGCCCAGCGGCATCGCGTTGCCGTGCGGTTCGTAGAGAAAGATCGTATCGTCGCCACCCCTTGCATCGAGGACGGCGTCTGCCCTCAGTTCGCGGGAGATCACCAAATCATCGCCGGTCGTGAGCCGGTTGGGATCGTCCAACAGGTTGACCGACGCCCCTTCGATCGGTGGATAAAGGACCGCGCCTTCGGGTGGCTCTCGCACGTCGAGGCAGGCGGCGGGGATCGGTCGTGGTTCGGCGGGCACCGGGGGCCGCTCGCGGTCAATATCGACGGTCTCGACGATCAGGCGATCGCTGTCGGCCTGGAGAAACGGAGAGGGCGCGCCCATGCCGTCGAGCGGGTGGCTGATGAAAAGCCGCGTATCGCCGACAGTAATGATGCTCTGATTGAACGCCGGCTCGCTATCGATTGCCACCCCCATGGACTCCGGCACCCGGAGCACCAGGGTGTCGATCCCGACGATGAACCCGTCGATGATTATAGACCGCGCAAAACCAGGTGTGCCGCTAAGGAAGGCTGCAGCCTCGATAACCACAATGTCCGGGTCCTCATCCGGCGCCGCGGTCGCGCCCAGGGTGAAGTAAAGATCGTACGCCTGCATCGAGCAAAGCACGAGGGTATCTGCACCGCGACCGCCATAGACAAACGACGTCCCGTGAGCGTCGTAGATGAAGATCGTATCGTCGCCGTCATAGGCTTCGATCTGCCGTTCCAGGTGCCGGGAGTAAATGACCTCGTCGGCGTCCGTGAAGCCCTGCACATCGTGCAGATCGTCGTGGCCGGGGCCTTGTGTGTTGTAGTCGATGGGCGCCGCGACAAGTGCGTCCGCCGGCAGGGCGTCATAGTCGGGACATGCCGCCGGAATTTCGGCTGCGGACGTGCTTCCCGGCGCCGAGATGGGGGGCAAGACTGCAAGTATCGCGAGAATCCGTGCGGCCAGCCGCATCGTTCCGCCCTCTATGGAAAACGGAGAAGTATAAATAGAATTATCTAGCAGATGATGTCGAGATCCGCCATCGTATGTTGTACGCGGCCAGGTGCCGTTTTTCGCCCATCAGCGACTGCCAGTGGTCGAACTGTACGAGGTAGGGCCTCTGGTCGAGACCACTAGCGATCACGAAATTTCAGTGATCGATCACTGGTTGCCGAGGAGTTGGCGCGCCGATCAGGGTGGCGAGCGCTGCACACGCTGTGGTGTTTTGGACAGCGTATCTGACAGTTCTGATAGGGGGAGAGTCGTGGAGTATTTTCAGCGAGAACGCGTCGTCTTGCGAGCCTGGGAAGGCAAGCCGAATGATTCCGCGGCCCGTCGCTCGGGAAACCGCATGCAAGACAAGAGCGAGATAGGCTTGGCTACGGCGGTTGATTCCGGGCCGCGAAGCACGCCAAACATCCCCAACGATCGGGCGCCCAGCCGCGCGGGATCGTCAATCAACTCGGCGCTGGCGATCGCAGCCATGCTGTTCTCGGTGCCCTCATGGGCCCAGACCGATATTGTCGGCACCTGGGCTTTTGTCGCCGGCGGCTGCACAGACCCGGCCGGCACGATGAGCTTCAGCAGCGATGGGCGCTACACCAGTGATTGCGATGGCGGCACCTGGTCGCTGACAGGCAACCAGATCGAGATCAACGTCAGCGGGCCTGCTAATGCGGCCTGCGTCGGCGTATCGGCGCCACCGGGACCCTACTATGGCACCGTGCTCGATCAGTCTGGCGATTCCCTGACCGTGCGCTGGCAAACGACTGGGGCGACGACCGCAATGTCACGGTGCCGGTAGCGCCGCCGGCCAATGGTTGGCGACGCGTTGACGGACAGGGAGGTTGCGTGACCGAGAGACGCCCTCCCGCCGTCCGTCGAATGTGTCTGATCAGTTGAAACCGGACGACCTGACGGCGACAGCCATGACCGGGTCAGGCCGAATGCCACGGCTAACCCGCTTTGAGGGCACCTTAGGGCGGACCATATTGGCCGCCCCGAAAGACCTGCCGATGTCCGTTCACGGAGATATCGCGCCATTGCCCGGTTTGGCTGTCCAAGGGCTGAAAGTCTATCGCGGTGTAGTCGCCGAGGCTAACCGCGCTCGTCCCCCGCAGGTCCAAGACGAAGCTGGAGCAGCCGCGGCTGCCGCACCAGGACGGGCTGTCGAGGGTGACCAACGCCTCCGCCGTCCCGTCGCCGTTCAAATCCACGAACTGGGTGACGACATTGCCGCCCGGATCGAGCGGCACGCCGGCCGACGCCGTGAAGGCATTGACGAAGGCGGTCACTTTGGCATCGAGCGCCGGGTCGCCTTGGGCGAGGGCGATCTGAGACATGACAACGCCAGCGGCCAGAGCCGGGCCAACGGCTGTAATTCTGTCTGCCACTATGGGGATTGAGCGTCTGGCGCGTTCGAAGCACGCTCGCGCCACGATCCTTGACATTTGGACCTCCTTGCGGGTCGGAAACAGTGGCCAAATCGCGCAAGACGGTATCTCGGATCGAGTACGACACCCCTGCGTTTGAAAGAGACAAGCGAGCCGACGCGTCAACCGTTCGAGCGAATTGATGTCTAATTATGCAACCAATTTCCGCTAGCGGCAATGACCCTGACGCTCGTCGGCCCGCGCGGCAGCCTGAGGAAACGCCCACGCAATCCAAGGCCGAATGGCGCTTTTGGAGAGTTGAGAATGAATAGAACCAAGAACCAGCTAAGCATCCATGTTGCTGCCGGCACCGTGGTAGCGGCGGTTCTCATCTGGAACCCCGGCCAGGCGCTGGCGCTGGCGCAGGGCGAGTGCATCTCTGCCCAAAGCCTTGAAGAAATGCTGCAGCAGGAAGGTCAAGGCGTTCTGGCAATAATGGATAGAATTGCCGTAAACGACCAAGGCGAAACCGAATACCGTGCTCAGCGCGTTACCACCAACGCCGATGGCAGCCGGGGATACATGTTGAGGGCTGATGCCGGGCTTGAGGACGAAGCCTCGCGGCACTGCGTCTCACAGGTGTTGCGCAACGTGGAAATCAATGACTACCGCGTTCGCACTGACGCTCCGCCCACAGTAAGGCCCTTCGAGTTTCCTGAAGAGGACGCTTTGCGTCAATGCGACGAACGGCGCGAAGAAATGGGCCAAATGCTTTGCGGACATCGCGGCACAGTGATCGGAAATGCTGACAGTCTCCAAAATCAGCGGATCGCGATACAGTCTCTTGCCGAAGATGAAGAAGGTGTCGCGCGGTCACTATTCACGGTTCTCGCCAGCCCGGATGCCGAACAGAGATACAGGGTCTTAACAACAGCAGACCAAGGAGCCACAGCCATTTTCGATAGTGGCATCAGATTTGAGTTTGCGGCCCCCATCATTGCCTGGCTGGACCAGCAAAGAGGCGGGTAAGACGTTATTACAGGTGTGAACCCGGCATCAGCCCATCGGCGAGAGCGAGTCTGGACCAGTCAAGGCCAGCCCCCGCAACCAATCTCTCTCCACATTATCAACCACTTGGCCCGCCTTCTGCGGGTGTTTCCGCGCGTTGCGCGGCAGAGCAGTTCAACAACCGCCGTCTGCTCGAGCCAATTCGGAACAGCCCGCCGGCAGAAGCCGAAGCAAGCTGGTCTGAGCCCTTTGGCGCACTCGTTCATAAGGGGAGTCCTGGTGGTTGATATCGCGATCGGTCGCTTGTTGCCAGCGCGCCGGTCGCGGAGCCC
>JANQGH010000012.1 GCA_028277405.1 Alphaproteobacteria bacterium
CCGTATTCGCCAAAGACGACGAACTCACCGCAGGCCTCTCCTTCGGTCGCTTGAGCGATCGGCGAAGTTGTGCCCACGACCAGCGTCAGGCCGAACAGAACTGCTGAAGCCAATACAATCTGCATGAATTGCCCCTTTCAATCTTGAAGCTTGCACGAACACCAAGCCCACCCGGACGACGGGGTTATCCTCTGCCGAAACCCCACGTTTGGATGCTGTGCGACCGCAACACCATTCCACGGGCCAGCTCTCGGTTCGACCCGTACCCGACGACTACAGGAGAGACAAGAGAGCATGCGCTTGCTGTTGCCGGTGCAAAAATAGGGTGGAATCCCTCTTGGGTGCTGATTGAGACCGTAGAACAAGGCAACGATGACCGCCTCCGTGATCTGCGGGTCGCGTCCCGGCGGAACGTCCGCATGATGGGTGTGCACGACAACGGTGGCGATCCAGGACACGGCCGTTTGTCGCACCCATAGGCGGTTGCCTCTCATGACCGACCGAACCCAGGTCCCTTCTTTTCACCTGGATGCGAGCCGCCTCTGCGAGCGCCACCGTTTCGACGAATGGCATGAGGCCCTACGTGATATCCGCGACATTGAACCGCTTTCAGTTGGCCCCAATCGAGAAGAAAACTTCACTGCCTGGCTCGCAGGCAATCTAATCTGCTCGGACGTCGCGAATTCTCCGCAGTCTTTCAACCACCATGCCCGCAATCTGGAGAACGGCAATTACTTGTCGTTTCAACTCTACCGAAAGGGGAGATGTCGAGGTATATTTTGGGGGCTCTGCGTTCTAGATCGCGCCTGATGAGATCCACGTGTTCGACTTTTCGCGCGAGTTTCGCTCGGTTGTCGCCGGAACCTCGGTCATGACGGGTGTGATTATCCCACACGAAGCGGTCGGCTACGATCGGGGATGTCACGTCGCCTACATGAAACTCGCAGGAGCATTGTCGGTAGGCCGGTTCCTCATGGACGGATTTGACCAAGATGAACGCGGCGGCGAGGGCGACGAAAGAGCTGAAGTTTTGTTTGGTTGGTCTGAGCCCCTTGTCGAACCTGCTAACTCTTTGTTGCAAGGAAAGTTTCTCAGATTCTCGCGGCCGATGCATCCACTACCCTGAGATATCCCGGCTAGGCTGGTTGCTCCAAGCTATGTGCCGATAGAGTTCGGCAACATCGCTGGCATAGCTCTGGATGTCGCAGAGAGGACTGTCCGGCAACGTCTCGCGGATACTGGTCTTGAGCCTCACGAGATCCTCGACATTGCACGTCAGTCTTGACGCGATGTCGACAAAGTCCAATTCGTCGGTAGCGATCAGATCGGTGCACCCTGCGGCGTTCAGGAAGCTTGCGCCCATGCGCCCGCAAAAGTTGTCGCCCGCCAGCGTCACCACCGGTACGCCCATCCACAAGGCATGGCAGGTAGTGGTGCCGCCATTGTAGGTCATGGTATCGAGGGCGATATCGATGCGGTCATAGGCGCGCATGGCTTGGGCAAACGGTTCCGGCCCTTCGAGAGTAAGACGGTTGTCCGCGATACCCTTCGCTGCGAAGTGCCGGCGATATCGATTGCGTACCTCGTCCTCGCGGAATGCCGCGCATTTCATCAGCAAGCGGCTGTCCGGCACGGCATGCAGTACCTTCGCCCACAATGCGAGGGTGGGTTCCGTGATCTTGGGCAGGTGGTTGAGCGAGCCGAAGACGACAGGGCCGACCGGCTTGCGCGGATTGGGCCGCGGCATGCTTTGCGGCGGCACAAAACACAGGAACGCGTGGGGTAGCCGGGCGATCCTCTCGCTCACCAGCCGCTCCGCGCCTTCAGGCACTACAACGGAGTCGGCAATCAGATAATCGACCGGTCCGAACCCCGTCGAGTGCGGGTAGCCGATGAAACACGCCTGCACCGGCGCCGGGCGATAGGCCATCACGGCGAGCCGGGTTCCCTGGGTGTGGCCGGAGAGATCAATCAGCAGATCAAGATTGTCGGCGGCGATCGTTTTTGCCAGGTCGCGGTCGCCGAGCTCGCTGACCGTCCTGACATGCGCGACGTCCTGCATCTGCCCCTCTGCGAGCTTGGCCGGCGCTCCGCTGTCATAGACGATACTGTCGATGCGGTGGCCGCGATGGGCGCGAAGCAGCGGGCCGACGAACTGCGCCACGGGATGCGTGCCGGCGAGGTCGGCGGTCAGATACCCGACACGAATGCGTTCGCCGGGCTCGCGGCGCGTCGTCTTGAGTTCCCTGATCCCCTTTGTCCACGGCGCGGTCAGGAGTTTGTGCTTCGAGAGCTTTTCCTGCGGACTGATGACGGGATCGTAGAGCAGTGCCATCAGGTATCCCCTGGCCGCCATCGCTCGCGGTTCAGGCATGTTCACCAAGGCTTCGAGAATCTCATAAGCCTCGTTCAGCTTGCCGAGGTTGACGAGACACTTCGCGACGGACTCCTTCGCCTCGGGATAGCCGGGGTCAATGTCGGCGACCTTGCAGTAGCAGCGCAGCGCTTCGTCATAGAGGTGGCTGCCCATGGCCGCGTAGCCCAGATTCGCCCAAGAGTCGGCAGTTTCGGGATTCTCTTCGACAAGCTTGCGCAGGATGTCGAGCGCCTGTGCCTGCTGATCATTCTCCCACATCAATCTTGCCAGGCGGATTCCGGTATCGCCCAGCTTGCCGGCAAGCGCGATGGCGCGGCGGTAGGCTTCCGCCGCTACCTTGGCGTCGCCGGTCTCCTCTGCCGCTTGCCCCAAGGCTCGCCACAACTGCGTTGACTTGCTGTCCTGCCGGAGCGCCTTTCGCAGCCAGGTGATGGCCTGCTGCGGCTCGCCGAGGCGCAACAACGACAATCCCAGTTGGCGTTGCACCGGAAACCACTCGGGCGCGCGTGCTGCACATTCGCGCAAGGCTAACAGCCCCTGTTCCATATCACCGCGCTCGATATGCGTGACGCCAAGATTGAAATAGGAAGCTGGCGCCACGTCGGGCTGCTGTGTCGCCCGGCGATAGAGGTCGACTGCGTCGTCGATCCGCCCACGGACCTTCGCGATACGGCCCAAATTGGTCAGTGTCGCGGCATGGTCCGGCCATTGTTCGAGGATCGCTCGATAGGTGCGTTCCGCCGTGGTCAGCTGGCCGTCACGCTGAGCCGCGACAGCTTGGGCGAATTGTTCGGCTGCTTCCGCTGGTAACTCAGGCACCGGCGGTGTCGTCAGCCTCCGTCAGCCAGGATCGCTCCTCGCCGACCGAGAGCACGCGGCGAATTTCGTCGGTCTTGAAGCCCAACGCCATGGGACGGATGACGTCCGGCAGCGCGGCAACGTCGTAAAGCTCTTCGATGACGCCATCGATGCGCAGCCAATGCACAGCATCACCGCTCTCAAGATCAATGATCCACAACCCGCAGCGCGGATCGGCATCGTTCTTTTTCAGTGCGTCATCCAGCGGCAGATCCTGGAATGCCTTGTTATCGCGTGGCTTCGACAGGCCGACGATCGCAAACTTGCCATGGATCGCAAGCCCACGCCCGTATCCCGGGCAAAATGCCACGCGCTCGAAAGCGCCGCTCTTGGGATCGATATAGCCCAGGTAACCATGGCCGGAATCGAGCAGCCATAGCCTGCCATCGTGCCAACGCGGCGAGTGCGGCATGGAGAGACCGTCCGCAACGATCTCGTTCCCTTGGACGTCGATCACGATGCCGCCGTCGACCCTGCGGTCGCGCCAGCCGTCGCCGACATCCGACCGGCAAACCGCCGTGACATATGCGGGTCTGCCGTCTTTCATCGCCAGACCGTTCAAGTGACAGCGGTCTTCGGCCGCGAGCTTGGTGATGAAAGGTGGCTTCCAAAGCGGCGCGAAACTGTCGTTCTCGTCGACGGTAGCGAGGCAACTGAACAGCGTATTGACGAATGTCAGGCGACCGTTTCCGTCGACCGCGACGTCGTGAATGTCGAGATCGCCCGTGGTCCAGGCAATGCGCGGGACATAGACCCGATCGTAGCCCTCCACCGCCGCACCCGCGGGCAGCGTGTTGACGAAGCGCCACAGCTGATAGAGCGTCGAGAGATAAAGCACGTCGCCTTGCGCATACAGCCCCATGGCCCTGTTGAACGTTCGCTCGAAAATCGAAAGTCGGCCATCCGCTTGCAGGCCGATCAAGAAAAGCTTGCCCGCTTGATAGGTCGAGAAGGCCAAGCTCAGCTTTTGCTCGGCAAGCCATGACGGGAACTGGCGCGAAGCGGTCAACTCGAACTTGAGCTGCTCCCTGGTGCTTCGATCCATGCGCTACCTTACTTTCCTCTCGGTCTCATTTGACAAGCTGCTCTCTTTATTCCCATCTCATACTTGTACGCCCATCCTTCGACAGGAACATCGAGCGAGTGTCCCGCAACAGTGAGACCTGCCAGCGGACCGTAAAGATCAAGAGTGTCCCTGTCATTTACTTTGTCGGCAGATAGGCATGATGTAGTCCACCAAAGGATGCCGGTGACGAAATCTTGCCGATCGAGTGAATTGGCCGAAATTTGGGGGCGTCCATAGATGACAATGCCAAGTGGAGAGCTTGACCTCGTTCCTACGAAAATGCCTCCATGATCGTTGACTTACTCTAATTCAACGCACTCGATATCGACCTCTCCCCTGCGGAGGTCACTTTGTTCATCCGCAACCCAAGTGATCAACCCACGCGCCCCGAAGTAAGTGCCGCTGCCACCGATGACGATGTTCTCCACCGGTTCAATCGGCGCCCCGTCGACGGTCGGGTCCAGCATCCGATAGTTAGCACTAATGGCAATCGTGCCGCCGGGAAGCATGTAGTGACCGTGCCCAATCAGGCGAAAGGTGC
>JANQGH010000023.1 GCA_028277405.1 Alphaproteobacteria bacterium
AGATCCTTCAGCACCGCGTTGTCCAGCATCTGGTCGGCCAGCAGCTTCTTCAGCCGTGCGTTCTCAGCCTCCAGCGTCTTCAGCCGGCGAGCCTCCGACACCTCCATGCCGCCGAACTTAGCCTTCCACTTGTAAAAGGTCGTCTGGCTGATCCCATGGCGGCGACATATGTCCGCCGTCGATGCCCCTCGCTCCTGCTCCATCAGGACCGCGATGACCTGCTCCTCGGTGAACCTGCTCCTGCGCATCGTCCGTCTCCTCTCAAATGACGGACTCCCCTTTTAGCTGAGGGATTAAACGGGGCGCAGACCAGCTCACTTTCCGTTGTCGGGATCCGCATGAGCCTCAGCGGCTTGGCGCTTGGCGAGAGTATTCCGGGCGATCCCTTTCGCGCGCAAGCCATCGCGGTCGACGATGTTCGCGACCTGCTGCAGGCTATGGTCGGTGATCGACGCGATCGGTATCAATGGACCTGTGCGGCGCTAAAGATCGGACGATGAACGCATATCTCGAATGGCCGGGCAAATCCTCTGATCCGCAGACCGGCATCTGTCATCCGGCGGTTTATCATATGCTGGACGTTGCGGCGGTGGCCGACACGCTGCTGGAGGCGGCGGGCTTTCCCGAACCTGTGCACAAGGCCCTGCTGCTGCTTGCCGCCCTGCACGATCTGGGCAAGGTCGGCGACCGGTTCCGCGCCATGGTCGAAAAGGGCGATGCCCAGGGCGACCGCCACTGGCAGGTCTCCATGGCCTGGTTCGACCATTTCGACACGGCGATGCTGGCGCCGCGGCTGGGCGGTGACCCCCAGGTGCGCAAAGTGTTGTACGCCGCCGCCGCGGGCCATCATGGCGCGCCGCCCGATCGGGACGACCTGCGCAATACGCACCGGCGGCGGATGGTGACGCAGGCCGGCGACCGCGCCGAACACGATGCGGGTCAGGTCATCGAGGCGTTTGCCGACCTGTTCCCCGGGGCCAGTCTCGACGGTTTGGAACTGACCATCAAAAACGCCGAGGGCGACTGGCGGCGCAGCGCGAAGACCCTGTCGCGATGGTTCACCGGGCTGATCAGCACGGCGGACTGGATCGGCTCCAACACCGCGTGGTTTCCGGCCACCGAGGCCGGCCCCGCCCTTGTCGACTATGTCGCCATCGCCCGCGACCGGGCGGACGTGGCGCTGCGGGAATGCGGTCTTGGCGCCGCCAAGCCGTCGCACTGCCGGTCCGACAGCCTGTTCTCCTTCGACGCGTTTTCGCCCATGCAGCGCGCCGCGCTGGACGCCGACCTGCCGGACGGGCCGGCGCTGGCGATCATCGAGGACGCGACCGGTTCGGGCAAGACCGAGGCGGCGCTGATGCTGGCGCACCGGATGATGCAGGCGGGCAAGGGCGACGGGCTGTTCTTCGCCCTGCCGACCATGGCGACGGCGAACGCCATGTTCGCCCGGCTCACCGCGCTCGGCCGGATGTTCGAGGGCCAGCCGTCGCTGGCGCTTTCCCACAGCCGGGCGGGGCTGCATGACGGGTTCCGCGCCCTGCGGGGCAGCGAGAGGCGCGAGCCGGACGCGATGGCCTGCGCCGACTGGTTCGCCGACGGCCGCCGCAAGGCGCTGCTGGCCCAGGCCGGCGTCGGCACGATCGACCAGGCGCTGC
>JANQGH010000029.1 GCA_028277405.1 Alphaproteobacteria bacterium
CTACCTTCACGACAGCGCAAGAAGGCAGGGCAGTCAACGGACCGAAATGCTAGCGGAGCTTGGCGCCTCCGGCGCCTAGCGAAGCTTGTGTTTCGCAGCCGTTGACGGCCCTGCCTTCGGCGCTACCATGATCGGGTCGGGGAATGGTGACAAAAATCTCGACTACCGTTGCGACCGAGGACAGCGCGATTCGACCGAATCGAAACCAAGATCCATCAAATATCTTGAACCAAAGTCCATCAAATTGCGTGATCACTCTCACTTACACGGTCCGGTCTTGTCCAATTGGTGTAGCACCGCCATGATCTCCTCATCGCCGGGCAGCCCCTGCGGCGCAAACGCGAAGAGCGAGTGCCGCCATCGCTGCACAAGCACCTCTGGTTGGTCCTCGCCGGCCAGCCGAACCGTATCGGTGCCGCTCAACTGTCGGGTCGGATAGCTGGCGAACGCAGCAAACGGGTCCGGGCGTGCCGGGTTGACCTTGGGTACGGACGTCGGTTCGCGCTCGGGGTCGGCTCGCCGGCACTCCGCCAGATCGCGCCACAGCTCTTGATATTGTGGAATGATCACGCGCCAGTCGAAGAGGTCGCGAACGCGCTCTCGCCCACACGCGCCCATCTTCATGGGCAAATCCCGATCCGCGAATAGGGCCGAATAGGCCTGCGCGCAAGCCGCCACATCGACCGCCGATACCAGGCTCACACCCCCACAATAGCTGTCGTAGCTATCGGCGCCCGTCTCGAACCGGTTGGCAAGGTCGGTGCCGAGCGGCGGCGCCGGTGTCAGCGTCGGGATGCGGAACCCATCGACGCCCTCCCGCACCGTCTCACGGTAGCCGTCCCAATCGCTGACCACCACCGGCAAACCGGCCGCCATGGCTTCCAACGGCGCCAGCCCAAAGGTCTCCTGAATATTGTCCGCCAGCGTGGTAAACACATCGGCGGCCGCCCAAACCCGGTTGCACTGATCCGGGTCCCGGCCATCGACAAACACCGCGCGGACCGACGGGCAGAACCGGGCGGCCGCCTCCCGAAAAACCCGCTCGATCCCCGCATGAGCAAACCATCCGGCTTGGATCAGGTGGACCCGGCGGCCTGCCGCCGCCCGTTCCAGCTCCAGGTACATCGGAAACGGATTTGCCTTGGCATGGAAACTCAACCGGCCCAGAAACAGAAGCGCGAGATCGTCCGCTTCGATCCCGAGCGCCGCCCGCTCGTCGGCGCTGAAAACGAAAGCGTCACCGTCCACTCCAAGCGGGATCACCGGAAGCTGCGGCTCGGCAAGCGGTAGCTCTTCAGCAGATAGCGCACGAAGCGCTGGCCGAACGAGCCGGTGCCCCCGGTGACCAACACCGATTTGCCGTTGAGTGAGAACGCGTCCATGGCGGGTCTCCCGCGAGCCGGTTCCGAGGCGGTGCTTGGGGGCCCCTTCGGGCGCGAATCTAACTCACAATGGTGTTTCGAGACCGTCAATGCGGTTGCCCGTGTGGGCCGGGCGTTGCGCGCCGGCTCGGCGCGTGCCGTTGACACCGGATCTGTCCTTGGTCATCGGGGGGGGATGAATGACAAACTGCCCCCGCCCTCTGTGCCAATACGCTGGCGCGGAAGGCCCACGCGAGTTAAGATCCCGGCGAGTGGATTGCCCCCGATTTTTCCCGAAACGCAAGCTCACGGCTCCATGTCTGGATTGACTTCCCTTGCGGCGCCCGAGCGCTGGCCGATTCCAAACGACCTGCTTGAGTCGCCCGCGGTGACAAACCGCAATCAGTTGGCGCGGAAATTCGCTGCAACGTTGCCCGACCGAATTCTGAAACAGTACATCAAAATGGACGCCGAGGGGGCCCGCCGTTTCTACAACCGGGTGCTCGACGTGATCGGGGATGTGAGCTTTCAAGGTACCGGCATCGAACTTGGGGCGGGTGTCGCCGCTTTTTCGACCGTGGTTGCGATGCGCTATCGGCAGGTAGAGAAAATCTATGCGGTCGAGTTGGTGCCCGATGTCGTCACCATGCTGCAACCGGTCACCATCCCCGCGATCGACAGCGAACGGGCCGGCGTGTTCCAGCCGGTGATCGGCAGCTTTGACTGCTTGTCGCTCGACGACGCTTCGGTCGATTTTTGTGTCGAGTTCGCCTCCCTCCACCATAGCGACGACTTGATCGGCACTTTGCGCGAAGTCGCGCGCGTGCTGAGGCCGGGTGGCCTTTTGCTGGCGGTAGACCGTGCCCACAATGACGGGGTCACCGACGCGCAGCGGGCTTTCATGCTCAACGTCGCGTATCCGGCGGCGTGGAAGGCGGAAAACGGCTATGACGACGCTCCCTTAACGCGCCGCGAGAACGGCGAGCACGAGATTCTTCTGAAGGAATGGCGCGAAGCCTTTGCCGAAACCGGCTTTACCGAGATCAAACACCATGAATTGCGCCATGTCGCCTGGCCGAAACTCTGGCGTGGCGCCGTTTTGACTCTTCCATTTGGCTTGCGGCGCCGCATGAACTGGGCGCCATCGCGCGCGCGGTGGCATCAGGGCGAGTGGTGGTGGCAATTGGGCAATCTCCTCGGCCTCACCGGAGATGGTCGGTTTGTGCGAGCCTCGCACGACTACTCTCTATTTCTGCTGAAGAAGGCCCAGACTGGCAGACTGTGAGATATCTTTAATCCAGCCGCTCAACAATGTGGGGTTTTCGAGAATATCTATGTCCAAAATCGATACCAGTTCAGAACGATTGTACCGGAATTCGGTACGCGTTAAGGATCACGTTTAATGCCGCCTCCGCCGTTCCAGTCCGCCGATCTGAACGACGCCGCCGCGGATTTGCTTCGCAAGACTGCCGAGCGCAGCTTGATCGTCGGCGTCATCGGGCTTGGCTATGTCGGTCTACCTGTGGTAGTGGCCTTCGGCTCCCGGCGGGTGCGGGTGATCGGATTCGATGTCGATGCCGAGAAAATCCGGCAGCTGAACGAAGGGCGCAGCTACATCAGGCAGATTGCCTCTGCGGTTATCGCCGCCCAAACCACCGACGGGCGCTTCCACGCGACCGACGATTTCGCTCGGCTGACCGAGTGCGACGCGATCATCATTTGTGTGCCGACACCGCTCACCCGGCACAGGGAACCTGATCTGCAATATATCGAAGGTACCGGGCGTACCCTCAGCCGACATCTGCGCCGGGGCCAGTTGGTCGTGCTTGAGTCGACCACTTATCCCGGCACGACACAAGACGTCCTAATCCCCATCCTGGGCGAAAGCGGTCTGAGGTGCGGCACGGATTTCTGGGTCGGCTTCTCCCCGGAACGCGAGGATCCGGGCAACCAGCAATACTCCCTCGGTACGATGCCCAAAGTGATCGGCGCCGACGACCCCATAGCACTGGAGGCTATGGCTCAACTCTATGGGCTGATCGTGCCTCGTGTGGTCCCGCTGTCGTCCTCACGGACCGCTGAGGCCGTCAAACTAACCGAAAATATCTTCCGTTCAGTGAACATTGCCCTAGTCAATGAGCTTAAACTCGTCTACACCGCGATGAACATCGATGTCTGGGAGGTGATCGATGCCGCGGCAACAAAGCCCTTTGGATACATGCCTTTCTACCCAGGCCCTGGTCTTGGTGGGCACTGTATTCCCATCGACCCATTCTACTTAACGTGGAAGGCACGCGAGTACGAAATAACGCCAAAGTTCATTGAGTTAGCTGGTGAGATTAACACAGCCATGCCGGATCACGTCGTAGATGTCACAGTAAAGAGCCTGAGCCTGCGGCGCCGAAAGGGTGTAACAGGCGCCAATATTCTTGTCGTCGGGGTAGCTTATAAAAAGAATGTTGAGGATGTGCGAGAGAGTCCTGCACTAAAAATCATGACTCGGCTCGTTGCCCTTGGTGCGCACATTGCCTATATCGACCCATTCGTTCCATACCTACCGCGAACACGCTCATTTCCGACCCTTTCCGGATTGGCCTCCATCGCAAATGATGCCGACTTTTCTATCTATGATACTGCAATCATCTGTACAGACCATGATGCGTTCGACTATAACCTCCTCGTCCAGACCTGCCCACTTGTGATCGACACACGTAACGCCATCGCACGGGCTGGCGTGCAAGGAGAGAACGTGGTTAAGGCCTGAAGACATGAGGAACCACGCACAATGCGGGAGAAGTGAGAGGCAAAAGTACCTTTTTGTTGATGATCGCTGGATATGCCGAACCTATGCGCTCCACAGGCTTGCACAGCCATTCGAAAAACATCCGGCCAATCCAGTCATACTTCCAGAACCTCCCTGGGAAAACGGACTGAACTGCTATGGAACCGTCGCATTAGACGAAAACAAGTACCGCGCGTGGTTTCAGGTTTTCAATAGAACCCCCGGGGTTGCTCCGCAGTTCCGCACGGCAGTCGGTTACGCGGAAAGTGCTGACGGGATCAGCTGGATACGCCCCCGATGCGGATTGCATTATCCTGGTCACGGGGTCAGTCCCATCCTATTGGCAAGCAGCGGCCGGTCCGATTTGTGTAGTCCAGCGGTCATCAAGGCTGAGAACTCTGGACATCCGGACGAGCGTTATCGGATGCTTTTTTTTGACGCGATGTATGAAGAAGACCTGACCACGATCGGTGCACCATGGCCCCCGTCCGCGAGAGTGCCGGGGTGGACCCCAGTCGAAGGCGAGGGTCTGTTTATCGCGACTTCAGCCGACGGTTGCTCGTGGCGCCGGCATCCGGTCCCGAAGATCGCCGGTCCAAACGATGCATCGAGCCTGACTCTTGGCGACGATGGCCGATTCCTCGCGACTTTTAAGACCAGCGTTCGGCCTGACCGACACTTTCGGATAATCGCAGCAACGCTCAGCGAAGATGGTTGGGAATGGGACGCGCCTATTATCATACTGGAGCCCGACTTACGTGATCCGCCTGGTACCGAGTTCTATGGGATGAGTGCGTTTCGCTATTTTGGCAATTGGCTAGGTCTCTTATGGGTTTATCATAATAGTTCTGATGACAAGAGCCTAGATCTGCAACTCGCCATCGCCAGCCAACCCAACGATCCGCTTTCGCCTTGGCGCCGAGCCGCTGATCGTCGAACTGTCCTCGCACGCGGGCAACGGGGCACTTGGGATGGAGGTCGGGTTTATGCGGCATCGGGTCCAATTGTGGCGCCGCCTCACGATCCCGATGCCCTATGGCTCTACTACGGCGGCGCATCGGGAAGACATGTTGACAGTGGATATCAGTTTCGAGCTATCGGCCTGGCACGACTGCGCGTTGATGGGTTTGCGTGCCTTGCAGCTGGGGACATCATCGGTGAATTGACCACAGTCCCTATCCGACCTCCAAACCGGACACTGCTGGCGAACATCTCAGCCAGGGGCGGTTTCTTTTGGGTTGAGGCTCGTGTGCCTGGCACGGACAAGTGTCTCTGGACAAGTGATCGAATTGGGAATGCCTGCGGAACCCGCATAGTAATGACCAATAAGGCGGATAGCCCGTTTTCGACAGGCGAACAAATTACATTGGTCTTTTACTTATGCCGTGCGCAGCTATTTTCTTTTTGGTTTGAATAGAGAACGAGTTCGATTTCAAGGGCATCATTGCGGGCGATTAGTCTTTTTTGCAATCCTAATTCTTCATAAATGGCCCCGCGAAATCGCAACACGAACGCCGTCACCTATGCGCAAGGTCTCGCAGCCACTGACATGCCCGACCGACCGGCGCGGAAAGGGTCACCCCAAAACGCGGTGAACCCGTCTGGCAATGAACTCTTCGGTCTTGCGCCACGAGTCGGCCGAAGCGCCGCCGATGTGAGGTGTGATCAGCAGGTTGGAGTGGGTTGCCGCATAGTGGATCAGGGGATGGGTGTTGGCGAATCCGGCATCGGTTTCCCCGTCAAGCACGTCAAGGGCCGCCCCGGCAAGCCGGCCCGTGGTGAGGGCTGAGAACAGCGCATGCTCTTCGACAATGGCGCCGCGTGCGGTGTTGATCAAGACCGCGCCGGCGGGGAGGCGCGCGAGCAGAGTTCCCCCAATGAGATGGCGGGTCTCGGCGGTATAGGGGAGGTGGATGGAGACCACGTCGCTGGTGGCAAACAACTCCCCGAGGTCGGCGAACGCGGCAACCTCGCCTGGAATTTGGATCGGCTCGCGGTCGAATGCGGCGACAGTCATGCCAAACGCCAGCCCATACCGGGCCACCTTGCGCCCGATCCGACCGCAGCCGATGATGCCAAGTCGGCGTCCGGCCAAATCTCGGCCGGTGAAAAGGTCCCGGCGCCACTGTCCGGCCACCACATCGGCTGCCGCCGCAGGAATGCGGCGGGTCAAGGCCAGAAGCAGGCCCCAGGTCAGTTCCGCGGTGGATGGAATCGTCTCCAGAAACGCGGTCTCCCCGCGCAGGCTGATCACGGAAATGCCATGTTCGCGGGCCGCGACCTCGTCGATGTGGTCGGTCCCAGTCGCGTTCGTGGCGATCAGGCGCAACCGCGGGGCGCGTCGGATCAAATCGCGGTCGATACGGTGGCTGAATCGCAGAATCAGCGCGTCGAATGCGCCGATCCGGTCCTCCAGCTCGGTCCGGGCCAGGGGGCCATCGACGACCTCCGCGACCTCGTCCAGGATCGCCCTGGCCGCTGGGCTGTAGCGGTCGGGATCGAGGTTGAGCAGGCGCGGCCGCCCCGACCCGGTCATCCACCGGCACTCAACATAAGGTCGGCGAGGCGGAGGTCGACCTCGCTGTCGATGTTGAGCGAATCCGCCAAATCCATGATATAGGCAACGGTGTCACCGCCGATGAAGGTCTCGCGGGCCCAAAAAGCGGATCGACGCTGGGCATAGAGGACGCCGTTGCGCCGGAATACCGGAGGCAGATCTTGACGCCGGGCGGTTTCGAAGCGCGGGTCGAGGGAGACCAGACGCCCGGTTTCGAGCCGATACATCCGCGCCGGGTGCTCGTCACCGACTTGGACGACGCTGGTGACCGACCCGATGGACGGATCGTCGAAAAGAGCCAGCGCCTCGGTGATGTGCACCGGCCGTCGAAGCGGACAGGTGCATTGCAGCAGCACGATCAGCTCGCTCGCCGCACCGCTGGCGGCGAGGCTTTGCTCGGCGTGGGCGATCGCGGGCCAAGTCGGGCTGGCGTCCGTTGCCAATTCCGGAGGCCGGTCTACCACGATTGTGCCCAGGGTCCGGGCGAGGGCGGCGGTCTCGGCGCAATCGGTGGTGACCACGACTCGATCGAGGGCCGGGGTTGCCTGGGCACACGCGATCGTGTGTTCGATGAGGGGCCGCCCCCCGACCGGGCGCAGGTTCTTGCGCGGCACCCCTTTGGACCCTGCCCGCGCCGGAATGAATGCGGTCGTCACCATCGCCGCACGCCTTTCTGGCCTTAGCGCACGGCGAGCCGCGGTGCCGGAGTCGGCGCGGCCTGCTCCAAAGTAAAGGAGAGGCGCTTCTGGACCTTGATCGCCGCCTCAGCCAGGATTTGGGCGATCCGTTCTCCGGCCCGACCATCGCCGAACAGAGTCGAGGGTGGGTAGCGGCCGTGGGCGAGCTGGGCCTCGATGGCGGTTCGAATTTGATGGCAGTCATAGTCTACATGGATGACGTTGGCGCCATGTTCGCGCGCCAACTGCCGGGTGCCGATGTTCACGGCGGGAACACCCAGGAAGCTGCCTTCGCGCAAAGCCGAGCTCGAGTTGCCGACGATGCAGTGGGCATTATTGATCAGGCGGGCATAGTCTTCAACCGAGAAATTGCGGAAAAAGTGAATTTTATCGGGGCGTTCGCGTTCGCGGAATACCCGCAGGCCTTTAGAGACGTCGTCCGAGCCGGCATCGACGTTGGGCCACAGCCACACCGCCTGCATGCCAAGGGCATGGACCGCGGCCACGGTCTCGTTGATTTGGTCGAACCCGTGGCCGTACTCGGTCGTCACCGGATGCTGCAGAACCACAAGGTAGGGCTGGGAGATGTCGAGATGGGCGCCGACGCCCCGATAGCGCTGGAACAGGTCGGGCGGCAAGCTGAGATCGATATGGGCGACCGCGTCCATCGCCGGGCATCCGGTCAGATGAACCGTCGCCGGGTCTTCGCCCATTCGGATCAGGTACTGGGCGGCGCGCTCGGTCGCGGGGAAATGAAGGTGGGCGAGCTTGGTGATGGCGTGGCGCACGCTCTCGTCGATCGAGCCGGTGACTTCACCGCCTTGGGTGTGGGCAAGCGGAATATTCATGTAGCTGGAGGCGACCGCGGTCGCCATGGTCTCGAACCGGTCGGCGACGGTCAAAACGAGGTCCGGTTTGAGATTTTCAAACGTGGTCGCGAGCTCGATGATCGCCAATCCGGTGGATTTGGCCATGGTGGTCGGCGTCTCACCCTCTACAATGGAGTAGACGGTCGCAACCGGCTCAAAGCCGTCATTCTTGATCACATCGACCACGTTGCCGAACCGAAACAACAGCGCCGACGCCCCAAGGACCAGGTTCAGCTCCAACTTCGGGTGGTCTTTGATGGCTTGGAGCACGCTCTTGATACGGCCATAATTGGCGCGGCCGTTGACAACCACACAGATACGCCGCGTTTGGCTCGACCGACTCACGCAAGATCCTCCCAGGTCAACAAACGATCGCCGGCAACCGGACGCGCCAGGCGGCGCCCGATGACCTCGACCAGTCGCTCGGCCGGGATTCCGGTGCCCGGCTTTTTGCTGGTTACAAGCTCGGCCGTCAACTCGGTGCCGGCCGGAAGCGCTTGGGTCAGGGCGACGCTGCGCATGAACAATCCGCGCATGCCCGCCAAGTCTTCGGCGTTGGCGTCCTTGTCAACCGGGTTGGCGTCCATCGTTGCCACCGCCTCCCGGAACGCGCGGATCGACGCGAATTCCGCGAACGTCACCGAGGCCGGAGTGTCGGGGCCAAACATCCGCCGATCGAACGTGACGTGCAGCTCAACCACGTCGGCACCGCGCCCAATCGCCGCGAGCGCGGGGAAGGGGGTACCGGAATGATCCGACAGACCGACCGGACAGGCGAAGCGAGAGCGGAACGCCTCCAGCACATTGAGGCCGACCTGCTCCAGTGGGGTGGGATATCGGCTGGAGCATTGCATCACGGCAAAGGCCGCCTCCCAGCGCCGCAGGAGTTCAACCGTCGCCGTGATCTCCGTCCAGGGACTCATACCGGTGGAGACCAGGAAGGGCTTGCCCGTGGCGGCCATTTGCTCCAGGTGGCCACGCGAGGCGATCTCGCCGCTGGCAATCTTCCAGGCCGGCATGTCCAATCGTGCGAGCAAATCGATTGCTGTTGAAGAAAAGGCCGAGCTCAGAAAGACCAGATCACGCGCGTGCGCGTGCTCGGCAAGACCGGTCCATTGCGCCTCGGTGAACGCCACCCGCTGCCAATAGGCGTACCGGGTATCGTCCTGATAGCTGAATTTGACCCGCCAGGGCTCGTCGACCGTGGACTCGGCAGAGGCGATATGGGTTTGAAATTTGATTGCGTCGGCGCCGGCCTCGGCGGCGGCCTCAATGAACGCATGCGCCAGCCCAAGCGAACCATCATGCGCCTGCGCCACTTCGGCGATCAAGAAAGCCCGTGCGCCACCGCCGACTTGGCGGCCCGCGATCCGAAATGACGGGCCAGGCATCTCTTCACTCTCGACCGAACCTCTGTGTGAAGATACCATATCGCGAATCCCACCGACCCCTATATCCCGCAATCAAAACCCGCACCGCGGACGATCGCTCATGCGTCACCGCAGCCAAGCCTCCGCGCCCCGATGCCCGCCCTCCGGAGACCGTGCTCCTCCTCAAGGGCCGCCCCCGAAGTTCGGCCGCGCGTCCGGCCTTCACCACGGGCGCCACTTTGAACGCCCCGGCGTCCCGCGGTGTCAACCTCAATCCTCCCGCATCGCCCGGGAGAATAAATCGGTCCACGGCGCCACCAGGTACTGAAGAGCCGTTCGCTCTCCGGCTTGGATCAAAACTTGCACGGGCATCCCCGGGACCAGGCGCGCATCGTCGAGGCGTTCAAGCTCATCGTCCTCGACCCCCAGTCGAGCCAAGTAATAGGACCGTTTGGTGCCCGGATCGGTCAACGTATCGCTCGAGACTGTCAGGACCGTGCTCTTCAGCAGCGGGGCCGATCGCCGCGGCAAGCTGGTCACCCGAACCCAGGCTTCCAGGCCCGGCTTGACGACATCTGCGTCCACGGGCCGCACTTGCGCTTCGACGATCAGCCGATCGTTTTCCGGAACAATCGAAAGAACCGTTTGACCGGGTGAAATGACCCCGCCAATCGTATGGACACTCAACCCGACCACTTGACCGGTTTGCGGTGACTGTATCTCTATCCGCGTCAATTTATCTTGCGCGGCCGTAATTTGCTCGTCCAAGTCATTGATACTCGCACGAACCTCCCGCAGTTGATCCAAGACATCGCGGCGAAAACTCTGTTTTGTCCTGACAATCTCAAGCCGTGTCTCGCCGATAGCGACGCGCAGGCGTGCCATTTCGGAAATCCGCGCGGCGTGTTCGCCCTCCAGCTCAGCTACCCCGCGCTCCAACGCCCGAACGCGGTTGACTGGCACAAAGCCCTTTTCCATGAGCGATTTGAGCCCGGCCAATTCCTCGTTCATGAGCACGAGTTGGCGCCGATTCGAGGTCTGTTGCGCCTCCAAACCGCCGATCTGATGGCGTAACTGCTCGATCCGGTCCTCTAAAATGTCAATTTGGTTCTCCACTTCGGTTCGCCGGGCGGCAAAGATCGCCCTTTGGTCCGCAAGAGCCGATGCCAAGCGCAGGTCGCTGATCAACGCGTTCACCCGCGGCGACAAGCCGATTTCATCGAGACCATCCCGCTCCGCCACCAGGCGATCCGCGCGAACCAGTTCCTCTATCAAGCGGTTGCGCTGTATCTCCAGCTGTGCACGGACCTGCGTTTCGTCCAAACGAATGAGGACTTGGCTCTTCTCGACCCGGTCACCCTCGCGGACCAGTATTTCGCTGATGATCCCCCCTTCCAGATGCTGCACATCCTTCCGGTTCGAATCGACCGCGATCTTGCCGACCACATGGGCGCCGCGCGCCAGAGGGGCGATCGCTGCCCAGGTACCGAAGCCGCCGAAGGTGAGCGCGATCACCACGAAACCCGCTAGCACCGTCGGGCGAGCATCGCTATACCTCCGCAAAGCCTCCGACCGGCGCACCGGGCCGGTTTCCTGGTCGATCGCTTCTGGCTCGACCAGAGCCCCGCCGCTGCTTTCCGCCCCTTCTTGATCGGTCTGGGGCGGAGTAGTTGTCCCGCCAAGGGAAGCCAGCATTCGTCCGGTCATGCGTCACCTCCGCCGGCAGCAGCCTCTTTCGGCCCTTCCAAACGAACAGGTTCCTGTTTCGACGAAACCACCTTAAGCTTTGATAAGACCTCTAATCTCCCACCGAACGCGGCCAGCTTGCCGTCGCGCATCAGCAGAACTTTGTCTACAGATTGTATAACCCTTGGGTTATGCGCGATGATAATCAGTGTCTTTCCTTGCTGTTTAAGGTGGCCAATAGTCTTCAGGAGCGCCTGCTCTCCGTCACCATCGAGATTCGAATTCGGTTCGTCCAATACGATCAACGATGGATTTCCATAGAGCGCGCGCGCTAAAGCCAGGCGTTGGCGCTGACCACCCGAAAGGATACCGCCTCGACTGCGGATCTGAGTATCGTATCCGTCCGGTTGGCGTAAAATCACTTCATGAAGATCTGCAGCTTGCGCTGCCGCAATAATTTCGGAGTCGTTCCGTGGCCCGAACCGACAGATATTTTCAGCAATCGATCCGTCGAAAAGGGAGACGTCTTGGGGCAAGTAACCGATATGCCGCCCCAGATTATCATAATCCCACGTTGATACGTCCGCACCGTCGAGCCGCACGCTGCCGACGAAAGGCGGCCAAACGCCTACCAGAAACCGTGCTAGGGTCGATTTTCCCGAGCCACTCGGCCCGATTACGCCCAACGCCTCTCCCGGCTGCAATTGGAAAGAAACCCCTTTGACGATGCGCACATTGGTACTTGGCGCGCCACCAGCAAGCTGTTCCACCGCGACCTGCCCATCCGGCTTGGGCAGTTGCAGAAACACCCGATCCTCAGGGACCGTAAACAATAAATCTTCCAGCAACTTATACGCTTCTCGTGCCTGCAGGAACGAACGCCATCCCGATACAGCCTGGTTCACCGGCTGGACGATCCGCATCGCCAGAATATTCGCTGCAAACATCACCCCTGGCGTAGCCTCCTCCAAGATCACCAAGTAACAGGCAACCGCCAACACCGTGATTTGGATCAGCATGATCGCGGCTTTAAGCGTGCCACTAATTCCTGCCAACGTGTCTGAAACTTGTGCATGCCGGTCTATTGCTGCCTCGTGCTCAGACAACCACCGTTTCCGCAAATGCCCGACCATGCCCAAGGCGGCGGCCGCTTCTGCATTGATCATGGCGTCGTTTGCGAACATCCAGGCGCGCCGCGACACACTGCCACTTTCACGCAGAGGCCGTTTCCCGTACCACTCGACCGACAATCCGATCAACACGATGATGATGGTGCCGACCAACGCCACTGCACCGAGCCAAGGGTGTAACAAGAACAGAATCGCCAAAAAAATCGGCGCAAACGGCAAGTCAAAGAAGGCGATAAGACCCGAACCGGTTAGAAACCCGCGGATTTGGTCAACCTGCAGGAGTGTCGCGCCGCCCACCTTCTGATGCAGGTTCGCCCGAAACATCGCGTCGAAGACATTGCTCCCGATCGCATCATCGAACCTTACGCTCAGGCGATTCAGCGTACGCGACCGGATTGCCTCAAGAATCCCCATCACCGCAAGCAGACCCGCGGTAATGATGGTCAGCGCAATGAGCGTATCCACACTCAAAGAGGTCAGAACCCGGTCGAACAGGTTCATCATGTAAAGCGGATGGGCGAGCACAAGGAGATTGATCAACAGGCTGAAAAGTGCAACCGCCACGAGAGGTCCTCGCATCTCCCGCAGCACCGTACGGGTCACGATCTCATTGCGTCGCGCCTTTGCTCTCAAATACAGCTTGGGCAAGCTTACCCCTCTGTGCCGCACGAACCCGCCATCGCCCCGGTTAACCGGGAGGCTCGAACCTCATGACCGCCCTGACCTAAAACAGTATCGTGTAGGTATCACTCGAAATTCACGGCAAAATGCGGGTCTTCACTCTCCAGTTCGTCAGCCAGCGCATAGGCCTCCATCTCAATTTCACGCAAGTGGTCGACAAAGATGTCGCGAATTTTAACATACATCTCGTCGCGCCGTTCCGCCGGTTCCACTCTCAACAACAAACTGTTGATATACATGCCCATGCGCAATAGGGAACCTCTCAAGAGCCGCGGGGCGTACTGCTGCCGCAAAGGCTTGTCGGCAAAGAAGTTGATTTCCTCAATTTTCCTTACCAGCGAATGCTTCCAGCTTTCTTCCTTCTCTAAAATGAGAATGAGTCGATCAAGCATTTGCGCCACACTTTCTCGTGCCTGCCCGCTTTTCCAAGCGGCGATGAAGCGATCACGCTCGAGCACCGGGAACTGCTCAACCAACTCCCGAACGTGGTTTGTCCGGTCAAGTGTAATCGGGGGAAAGCTAACATCACTCACCCGCCGAGGTTTCGCACCTTCGATCCGAACACCACCGCTCAGGTTGTAAACACTGATATCCGAATACTTGCGAATCTGATTCTCGATCGTCGTCCGTTGTTGAATGAGATTATTGTCCGTGAACACCGTACGCCCAAGATTGCCGCGCACGGGGATTGTGAGCTTTCGTTGTTTTAACCCTGGTGTGAGCCATGCCTGCTCGGCTCTCGGCTTGCGCGGGTCAGCGGCACCGAGATCGACACCAAGGAGATAAATTTCCTTAAAACCGAGCCGCACGCTGAAGACAAATGCAGTGTTGGTCACTTGGGGACCTTCGCCGTTTAAGACCTCCGCATAGTCGTTACAAAAGATGGCCAGAGGTGAGAGAGCCGGCCGCAAAAAATACACCGTGTCTTTGAAAAATGCGTCGATCCCCGGCCAGACCGTGGTGGTGAGAACGCCGACGATCTGCTTTAGTTCCTCACCATAGTCCTGCGCCAACTCGACGTGCCGCTCGTAATTGCCTTTTGCACGCTCAAGCACGGCCTGAAAATCCGGGATAATCCCATTTCTAAGCAGCACTGCTAAAGCCGAGCCGCTGGAAAACAGGACGACGTTATCCCGCACCTGTTTTATGAAGTCGAGGTTTTGCTCGAGGGAAGGACCGCTTCCGACAATCAGAAGCGGACAAGCTCCCTTGTTGCGAACCGGCCCCATGAGCCTTTTCGTCCCAGCCCTGAGATTCCGAAAAGAATTCTTCATCATATTGTATTCATCGACAATATACCCGATGAAGGAGGCGAGATTCGCAGTTTTTGGGCTTTGAAACTCATTGAATGCTATCGTCAACGCGCTGTTGGTTGAGTGTCTGTGAGCAACGAGGCCATCCAATCCGATGATGGCCTCGGTTTGCACGATCCCGTTAACTTTCTGCAGAAGTGCGACGCTATCAGAAGCCACAATGAGCCGAATTTTTTTCTTGCGCTCGTTCATCCACTCGTAGAGCGTCTGCCAATCGAATGTGAACGTCGAATGATAGAGCATTTCGATATCTGCTTCCACCAAAACAAGCATGTGCGGATCGTAATGCTCCAATAACGGCATAAAATGATAACCGAGGCCTACTCCATAAATACACAAGTAATAGGGATTGTAGCTAGTAGGCTTTTCTTTTATCTCAACACCGCTGGCGTTGATTTCTCTACTAACATCCCGAACAAATCGCTCAACGTGATCGTCCGTATTTTTGTCATCGTAACGTTGAGTGATGAACTGGAAGTCACCATTGTCCGCTTCGCGACGGGCTTCTACTTCATCAAACATCACACCAGGTTTCGCAAACAGAATCCGCGATGGCGATGCAATAAACTTCTTTGCTGATAATTGACTATGAACCTCGGCATTAGTTCGATATAGAAATGTACCGCCATTCCGAAGATTGCAGTACCCCTCGTCGTCCCAAACAAGATCCATACGGGGTTCGATCTTCCGGATCGAGTCAGCCGTCTCAGGAAGAACACTCTCTAGGAACGCGAGGTTCCGATGATGAAGCACTTCAGCATCCGCACGAACGTTTCCTGACATACCCGTGTCCAACGCACCGTCTCCTTAGATCTAACGGTCTCCGTGATTTGTCTACGCTTGCTAAACGAATGCCCCGACAAAGACCTGTCTGCAACAACACGGATTGAAGTGTTCATTGCGAACGACTTCGCTGCCCGCAATGAAATGAGAAGACCGCCCACCGCTAGATGAGCGGTCTTCGTTAATCGTTCCTCAACCGGAGAAGACCTTGAGGTTACGCCCCGACAAACGTCAAGCCTGACGGCAGCTGTGTAATCGACGCAATCAAGGCTGTTTCGGTTCCGGCCGAGAAGCTTTGACCTTGCAACAGGATCTGGACGATACCGCTGGAAACACCATTAACATCATCCGCAGACCCCAGGGCGACTTGAAGTATGACATCATCGCCGCTTTCGAAGATCGCGATGTCCCCTGCTGTACCCGGGAAAGTCGCTGTGAATGATTGGGTTTGCACCGCAGTGACGTTGCCGACCCCGGCACCCGCAGTAACGCTTAACAGACCATTGAAGAGAATGATGTCTCCTGCATCGAAGTCCGTGATGGTGTCCTGTCCACCAGCTGTGTGATCTTCCAACACCGCGGCGGATGCCCCGGCGCCAGTTGCAGCTGATGGGGTAAGGAAGACGAAGATGTCGTTACCGGCGCCGCCCGTAATTTCATCATTGCCACCACCAGCTTCAATGATGTCGATGCCGGTACCGCCGACAATGGTATCAGCGCCGACACCCAACGACACATCGTTGCTGGTGTCCGTCCCCGCATTACCCAGGATAACGTCGAACTGAGCAGCCGACGCTGCTGAGAAGTTGAGGGTCAGAGAACCACTTAGGTTCGCGGCGTCGATCTCGATCGGCGTGTTCAGGGCGGTGGGATCCAACGAACCGTTGAGGGCACCCAGGGTCACGTCGCCCCCGCCGGTGATATCGATCTCTACCTCACCGCCGGTTTGTGCGTTGAGGACAAGATCATCGATGGACACAACAGCGCTGTCAGTGTTGATATCGATGTCAAGCGTGTAGGCGGCGGTTTCCGCGGAGGCCGGACGCAATGCCGTCATGGTGACGAAACCGCCAACTGTGTCGATGTTCACGTCGAGGAGATTCGCGGCGCTAAAGTCGGTCCCGACCGCTATACCACCGGTTCCGCCCGTGTTCGTGATCGACAACGTGGTAATCTCCGGAGCTGACGCGGATCCGATGAAGACGCCGCCCGTGCCGGAAATGTTAAACGCCAAAGTACCCGTACCACCGGCCGAGAACTCTTGGGCACTAAACCTGTTACCCAAGACGTTAATCGTAACGTCGTCCGCAGCCGGCATCTGAAGCGAAGCAAGGGCTAGAGCTGCACTTTCGCTCACAACGTTAATCGTGACCGCCGTGGCATCATTGATCTGCACCGCGCTGAAGGAATTGGAAGTCCCAAGTCCCGTCGAGTTGATCGTAACCACAGACGCGTCGTTGATGGTCGCCGAGTTAGCCAAGAAACCGGCGGTCGCCGTACCGGTTGTGCCGACATTGATCACCACGTCGCCGGGATCGGCGCGGAACTCAATTTGAAGGCCATCATCGGCGCCGGCCGACTCCAGGTTGATAATACCAACCCCACTCGGCAGATCCTCCAACGTCGCTGCCGCCGAATATTTGACGTCGATCTCGGCGAGACTGGCGTCGGTGTTTGTGCCGTCGAAGGTTCCTGCCGCGTTGAAGTCGAGATCTGCCTTTTCAACGCTCATCAACGTCGGCCGGATGGTGCTGACGACGCTGATGGTCGCACCCAGCGTGTCGTTGCCTTCCCCACCGTCGAACGAGTCGTTGATGCTGAGCGCCGTACGGAAATCCACAGTGTCGTTACCGGTGCCCCCGGAAACCGAATGGTTGCCGCTGATGCCGAGATTCAGCGTCAGGTCACCCGACAGAGCCGTCGCCGAGATCGAGGCGAGGGCGGTGGCATTGCCGGCGGTCGCAGCAGCACCTTTGGCCGTGAACACGTCGGAACCGAAGCCCAGGGTGATGTCCTGATCGCCGCTGATGTTGATCGCGCTGGTAAGCCCCAGATCGATCAAACCGGCGGAGAACGCCATTCCCGTGACATTGATGTTCAAGATTTCAAGATCTTGACTCGTGCCCGCGAACGTCGCGCTAGACAAAGCCGTGCCAACACCAGTCCCCAGGACGAGGTCGAACGCGCTGCCATTACTGACGATCACATCCAAGGCATCGGCGGTACCACTGACATCCCCAAATACAACCCCAAGTGTCTCATCGTATCCGTCCGTGACCTCGATCGGAACGGCACTCGGGAAGTCTCTAAAGATCGCGTCGTTCGTCCCTTCCAGTTTCAACGATGTCACGCCCGAGATATCCCCGAAGCTCAGGTCGGCGACACCGCCGCGAGCGTCGACGATGAAGTTCTCGATATTATCGACCTCCGGCGCTATCGTCGCACCCAGGTCGACTTGCAGCAAGTCGTCGCCATCACCGCCGTCAAGATCATCGCCGCTTTGGAAGGTCGCCAAGGCGCCGGTGATCGTGTCATTCCCCGTCGTCGTCCGATCCGCCGGATCCGCCGCGCCAGGGGCGAAGCTGTCGGCTGCTGTCGTCAACGCCAGGGAAACGCCGACCGTGTCCGACTCATTGATGACGCCGGTGATCGTGTCAGCACCGTCAACCGGATTGAAGGAACTATCCGTCAAGAAGGCCTTGAAGCCCTCAGGCCCTTCCGTGCCATCCCCTTCAAGAACATTGCTGGGGACCGAAAGCGCAGCGGTCGTTCCAGCGGTGAAGGTTACCTCCAACGCGACGTTGTCGAAGTCAGCACCTTCAGCCGGATCGGTGATGGCACCAACAGCCGTGCCCTCGATGAGAACAAAAAGCGTCGTGTCGTTGGCAACAGTGCCTTCCGGGGTAACCGTAAAGGTGATGGTGTCACCTTCCTGGTTGACCGCGGTAGCATCGGAGGTGAGCTGGAATGTTACCTCACTGCTTGTATCCGTGATGGTGACGTTGGTGCTGCCGGTGTCGGACCCGACGGTCGCCTGGACCGTCATGGTCTCGTCGCCCTCGGTGGTGCCGTCGGTGGCCGCGGTGATGTCCACGGTCGCCTGAAGGCTGGCGTCGAGGGTCAAGCCGGTGATCTGCAGGCCCGAGAGGGTGCCGGAGGACACGCTGGCAATATCGGCGTTTTCGATGTTGGTGCCGGACAGATCGATTGTGACCGCGTCGCCCTCGGTCGCCGAGGTCCCGGAGGCATCCACCGTGATGGTGGTGGTGGTGGTGTCGGTCTCGTTGATGGTGCTCGGGCTGGCGGTGACGGTGATATCGCCCGCGACGGCAACCGAACCATCGTCCTGAATGGTGCCGTCATTGCCGGTGTTGGCGGGCTCGCCATCGGCCGGAACCGTGGTGCCGAACGCCGCGGCGGTCTCGTCAAAAGTGAGCGTCGTGCCGGCCGTTGGGTCGAGCGGCGTGCCGCCGAACACGTAGTTGAAGTTCTCCGGCGCACCGAGGAAGGTCACCGTGTGGCCGTTGACGACGAACTGCAGGCCGTTCGACAGGAACGAGACGTTCGAAACGCTCAGCCCAGTCGGCAGATTGATGGTGGCACCGCTGTTATCCGTGATGGTGACATCGTCAGACAGGCCGGCCAGGATGGTATAGGTATCCACGCCCCCGAAATCATTGATGTTCACGTCGCCAGTGACGTTGACGTTGTTGGCCTCAGGGCCTTGAGAAATGGTCGTATCTGCCATCTTTCCACTCCAGTCTCAGGGTTTCAAGAAGCTGCGCAAACCAGGCCGACCGCACCACTTGGGGCTCGGACAGCTGTTATCAGACGACTTCGAAGAACGGGTCGGCACCGCCGAGGCTTGCGTCGAGCACGCCCTCCAGAGTAACGACCGCCGGTTCTGTATCGTCAAAAGGGTCGTCGTCCTGGAACGCGATCGTCGTTGCACCGTTGAAACCGTCCTCCGCGACTAAGGCTAAGTCAAGGAGCTCCGATGCGCTGACCGCGGGAGTCGAGGCATCGTCGAAGCGCAACGTATCGGCCTCCGCATCGAAGTTGCTGATGGTCACGACGGCGTCGCTCGAGACGGCCGCCGTGCCGTCATCCGAGTCAAACTCCAAGACGAACGTCTCCGCCACACCATCCTGCGCGGTGACGGCTGTTTGCCCGGTCAGATCAATGACGGGACCAGACCCGCCACCTCTGACGCCGCCATCCGCGTCGATGGAGCCACCGTCGGCCGTGTTCGCCGGGTCCCCGTCCGCCGGCACTCTGGTGCCGAAGACCGCCGCAGCCTCCTCGAAGGTGCGGCTCGTCCCGGCGGCCGGGTCCAGCGGCGTGCCGGCGAAGACATAGGTGAAGTCCTCGGGTGCACCGAGAAACTGCACTGTATGCTCGCCGACCCTGAACTGCAGACCATTGGAGAGCACGGCGACATCCGAAACCGACAACCCTTCCGGCAGGATAATGATCGCCCCGGAATTGTCCTTAATGGTGACATCGTCGGACAGGCTGGTCAAAACCGTATACGCGTCGACACCGCCGAAATCGTTGAAATCGGCGCTGCCGTCAACATTCACGTTGTTGGTCTCGGGGCCCAGCGAAAGGGTCGTCGTCGCCATGCTACCCTCTCCCAAACGTAGTCGCCCCCCGGTCACTCCCGGGAGGCCGCCGGAGCGACCTCCCGGGGGATCAAGGCATCACACCACTTCGAAGAACGGATCGGCACCGCCCAGCGTATCGTCCACGATGCCGGTCAGCGTGATCACCGCCGGCTCGACCGCGTCCGTGCCATCCGGATCGCTGAAGCTGATCGTCGTTTCATTGTCGAAGCCGTTCTCGGCCACCAGAGCGGCGTTCAGGAAGTCCGCCTCGCTGATCGGCGTCGCCTGAGCGTCGTCGAAACGCAGGATGTCTTCCGTCGGGTCGAAGCCGTTGATGGTCACCACAGCGTCATCGGACACTGCAATCGTACCGTCGGTGCTGTCGAAGTCCAGCAGGAAGGCCTCGGCCGTGCCGGCGACCGCATCGACGATGCCATCGTCGTCGGCGCTGAGGTCGACCACGGTCACGGCCGCCTCGTTGATCCCAGTGACGGTCACGGTGACGTTGCCGACGTCGGTGTTGGCGCCGTCGGAGACCGTGTAGGTGAAGGTGTCATCCAGGGTCACACCTTCGTCCAGGTCCGCAAACGCGGCCACGGTCGGGTCATAGGTCAGGGTGCCATCGACGTTCAGGGTGACATTGGCGCCGTTGCCGGTCGCCACCGTGTCGCCGGCCGCGACCGCGGTGCCGTTGATCGCCGTCACCGACAGGGCGTCGTTCTGCGGGTCGGTGTCGTTGGCGAGCACGTCGATGCCGACGGTCGCGTTCTCGTCCACCGCCGCGGTGTCGGCGTTCGCCACCGGGGAGATGTCGGAGGGCACGGCCACTGAGTTGTCGTCCTCGTCAAGCAGCGTGATCCCTTCGTCGGCGACGTTCGAGATGGTGTACTCGACTTCCTGGCCTTCGGTGTTGGTGAAGGTGAAGACATCACCCTGGCGCGCGACCCCGCCGTTCGGATCGAGGCCGCGGATGGTGACCTGGTCGGTGCCGCCGGCCAAGTCGATAACGTGCTGACCACCGCCGTAGCGGACCGTCAGGTCAACGACGTCATTGCCGCCCATTGCATCGCCCCGGATGTCGAGGGCGAACTGGCCGCCGACGTTACGGGCGTCGAGGTTGATCGCCGCCGCCGCCAGCGGGACCAGCGGGTTGCCGGCCTCGTCGGTCGCCTGACCGTCGTTGGCGATGATGGTCAGGGTCTCGACCTCGTCGGTGGTGGCGGTGTGACCGCTGTCCACCAGGGCGTCGACCACGGTGCTGTTCAGGGTCAGGTTGAGGGTCTGCTGGACCGCCTCGGTGTTGTTGATGACGATGGTGCCGACGTTTTGCACCTGCGCCAGGTCCGAGGTGGTGACGGTGGCGGTGTTGCGCACCTCGAGCACGTCCGCGCTCGCCACCGCGGTGTCGTCGTCGCCGTCGCCGTCGGCATCGATCACGTCGACGTTACCGCCGTCGATGGCGTTGCCGCCGTTGGTGTTGGCGTCGTTGACCACGAACCGGTCCGCGGTCGCGCCGCTGCCTTCTTCACCGTCGTAGGTGAAGTGGTTGTTGGCCGAGAGCTGGTCGGCGAAGATCACCGCCGCGTTGTTGATGTCGGCGGCATCCACGTTGTCGGTGGTGCTGACCGCGCTGCCGTCGTCGTTGATGATGTTGAGCGCGCTGCCGTCGTTGTTGGCGGCGATGAAGTCGTTGTCCAGCTGCAGGCGATAGATGTTGCCGGCCCCGTTACCCGCCAGGCGCAGGTTCTCGAAGTTGGACAGATTGTCCCACTCCGACTGCTGGACGATGATGTCCTGACCGTCGCCGTCCAGCACCAGGGTGTCGGTGCCGGCGCCGGCGTTGACGGTGTCGGCGCCGGTCAGGCCCGCGGTGCCCGAGGTGTCCTCGTTGGCATCGATGACATCAAAAATGACCTGGTCGTCGCCGGTACCGGTGGTGACCGACTGGGCGCCGTCGGTGCTGTTGGCGTTGGTGCCCAGGCGCACGACCATGTCACCGACATAGCCGCTGGCGTCGACGGTGGCCGCCCCGATGCGCTCGGCGCCGGTCGCGTCGAGGTTGAAGACGTCGCCCGCTTCACCGCCGGTGACCGTGATGGTGCCGGTGTGGCCGGCGACGCCACCGAGCTGAACCGTGTTCGACTCGGTGTCGTTGTCGGTGATGGTGACGTTCTCGGCCGTGGCGGCGTTGAGCTGGACGTCGAAGCTCGGATCGGCGTTGACGCCGTCGGCAAGGGTGACCCCGACCGTGTCGTTGTCGGTATCGGTGGCGAAGGTCACGTTGACGACGTTGTTCGCCAAACCGTTGTTGCCGGTGGTGCCGTGCAGGACGGTGATGGCGGTCGCCTGGGCCGCGGTCAGGTTGTTCAGGTTCGCGGTCAGGCCCTCGGCCGCCGAAGTCCACTGGGTACCGACAAGGTCCTGACCTTCGTTGCGGACCAGGATGGTCTCGAGCTCGGGCACCACCGAGGCATCGATGGTGACCGCGTCGGCGGCGGCGCCGGCATCGTGGCCCGAGCGAATCTCGGCACCCTGAACGTTGGAGACGGTGCCCGCGATGGTGGCGCCGCTCAGCAACACGACCGTGTTGGTGCCGTCACCGCCGTCGATGCTGTCGCCCGTCTCCACCGTGGTGGCGTTAAGGTAGAAGGTGTCGTTGCCGCTGCCGCCGGTCACGGCGACGTTCTGGGCGACGCCCGAGGTGCCGTCCTGGCCCGCGACCAGCTCCGCCCCCAGCGTGAGGGCGAGGTCAGCGGTGAGCGCGCTGGCGTCGACCGTGGACAGAGAGCCGCCGGTGTTGGCCAAGCCACCGCCGTAGCGGGTCGCCTCGACGCCCTGGTCGCCGACGGTGTTGACCTCGGTGCGCAGGTTGAAGGCCTGGTCACCCGCAATGGTCAGGACCTCCAGGTCCTCGGCGGTCAGCTGCCCGATGGTGTTGGTGTTGGTGGAGCTGGTGATGTTGATGGTCTCGAAGCCGAGGCCGGCCTGGGCCAGCTCTTCCTCGATCCGGACACCGGCGACCTGGGCGTTGCTGAGCGCCAGGTTGATCGACTGGTCGTCGGCCGAAACCGCGGCGGGCAGGAAGGTGAAGTTGACCTGGGTCGCGATGGCGTTGGAGCTGGAGATCGAGAGGTCGGTGGGCGCGATCCCGTCCTGACCCATATTCACGATCTCGGCCACGGCCAGGTCGTCGTCCATGCGCGAGACGTTGACCGCGTTCGACAGGCCCGACGAATCCTGAACATCGAGCCGGGCGCCGGTGGCCGGGTCACCGTCGGTCGCGAACTCGACGTTGATGGTCGCGATGTTGTTCAGGGTCGGGACGATATCGTAGTCATTGGTGTCGACGTCGTTGACATAGGTGAAGTCCAACGTCGGGTTGTCGCCGGTGCCGGTGAGGACGTCGTCATCCTGGAGCGAGTTGGTCTGGTCGTCGCCCTCGGGGTCGAACACGCGCGGGGCGTCGAACCGGTTGGCGGTCAGGTTGTCGGGTTCGACCGTCAGCGTGGCGACGCCCGGGACGCTGCCGCCGGTGATGACCTCACCGTCGGTGGTCTGGGCCGCACGGCCCTCTGCCGAGCCGAACGCGAGCCAATGCTCGTAGCCGCTTTGGAAAGCGCCCGCTTGCACCGCCTCATCGACGTCGGTGTTGTCCGTCAGATAGGTGGTCTCGTCGAAGGTGCCGTTGAACAAAGACGTGTTGAACGTACGACCTTCATTAAGACCGAAGTCCAGGAAGTGATCGACATGCGACTGGACGGCGCCCGACGCCACCGCACCGGCGACGTCCGTCCACGTCGAGCTGTAATCGGTCGTGACGAAGGTGATGGTGTCGGTCCCGTCGGTCAGGTAGGCATCGCGCCCTTCGAACTGACCGAACAGCCGATAGTGCTCAAGCGCCGACAACGAACTGCCAGGGTCCTGAACCGCCTGTTGGACGTCCAGGTTGTTGCCCAAATAGGCATTCTCATCAAAACTCAGAACAACGGCCATCTCTCAGATCTCCCTAACGTTAGAACCGCTTCGCCGCCCCGGGGCGGGATGGTCGAAGCCCGGACAAAAGCAGGTGCACCAGCTCCGCCGTCGGCTGGTCGACCCCGAGGCGACCGGCCTCCGGACAGACGCGCCCTGGCCCGTCGGCGGGCATCGCGTCTGTCGGGACGCCGGTCCGATGGGTCGAGCCGGAAAGCGGTCGAAGCTGTCTGGGACGGGAAGCCTGTCGCGGATACCGGCCCAACGTCACGGCCGTGTCGGTTTCGAATCGCCGCACCGATCGTGCCGACGGTCGGCCGCAGCCCGTCGGTCGCATGCCACCTCCCCGCTACCGGTCCGGAGCTGCGCCGAGCGGGCGCCCCGTTGTCGTTGCGTGACTACTATACCCCCATCGACCGGCGCAAGCCCCGCGTGATGACAGCGGGTCGAATTCGGGTCCGAGGGTCAACTTGTGGCGACTTGTGGCGACGCGACAACAGTGGGATGATCTCGACCGGAAAAGGCCGAGAAATCGGGACCGCCCCTTTTTCCGCCGCGGCCGCCGTCGCACTCGTCCCCTTCGATCGATCGCGCCATGCCCGACCTGTTGATCCTGACCCGCTACGGCCGCACCGGGGCGAGCAGCCGGTTGCGCCTGCTCGCCTATGTCCCGGCGCTCGAGGCCGCCGGCTGGGCGGTCGCGGTCGCCCCGTTGTTCGACGACGCCTATTTGGCGCGGCTCTACCGCGGCGACCGAATCCCGCCCGGCTATCTGGTCGGCCGCTATCGCCGCCGGATCGCCGCCCTGGCGGCGGCGCGGCGGTTCGATCTGGTCTGGCTCGAGAAGGAAGCGCTGCCGTTCCTGCCGGCACGGGTCGAGCGCGGGCTGCTCGGGCCGGTGCCCGTCGTGGTCGACCTCGACGACGCCTGGTTCCATCGCTACGACCGCCATCGCCGGGCGGCGGTGCGCTGGTGGTGCGGCACCAAGATCGACCGGATCATGGCGGCGGCCCGGCTGGTCACCGCCGGCAGCCCCTATCTGGCGGCGCGCGCCGCGGCGGCCGGCGCGCCGGCGATCGCGGCGGTGCCGACCGTGGTCGATCTCGCGCGCTATCCGGTGTCGCCCGCGCCGGCCGCCGCGGGCGACCGGCCGGCCACGGTCGGCTGGATCGGCACGCCGGTCACGGTCGGCTATCTCGCACCCGTGGCGCGGCCGCTCGCGGCCCTGGCCGCCGACGGCCGCATCCAGGTGACCGTGATCGGGGCGCCGGCGCCCGACGGCCTGCCGGCCGCCCACGTTCCGTGGACCGAGGCCGGCGAGGCCGCGGCGCTCGCCGGCCTCGACGTCGGCATCATGCCGTTGCCCGACAGCCCGTGGGAGCGCGGCAAGTGCGGCTACAAGCTGATCCAGTACATGGCGACCGGCCGGCCGGTGGTCGCCTCGCCGGTCGGGATCAACCGCGAGCTGGTGGTGGACGGCGAGACCGGCTTCCTTGCCGAGACGCCCGCGGACTGGCACCGCGCGCTCGCCCGGCTCGCCGCCGACCCGGGCTTGCGCGCGCGCCTCGGCGCCGCCGGGCGGCGGCTGGTCGAGGCGCGCTATTCGCTTCAAGTCCAGACGCCGCGGCTGGTCGGTCTGCTCCGGTCCGCGGCCGCCGGACGGTCGGGCTCGCTGTACTAGTACACCGCGGCGGAAATAGTGACATGTCCATGACGACTTCCACACGCATTTTGGTCACTGGCGGCGCGGGGTTTCTCGGTTCGCACTTATGTGAACGGCTGCTGGCGGCCGGGTATGAGGTGATTTGTGTTGATAACTTCTTCTCCGGGAGTAAGAGCAATATTGTGCACCTGCTGAGCAACCCATACTTCGAGATGCTGCGGCACGACGTGACCTTTCCGCTCTATGTCGAGGTCGATCAGATCTACAACCTGGCATGCCCGGCCTCGCCGCGCCATTACCAGTATGATCCGGTGCAGACGACCAAGACGTCGGTCCACGGGGCGATCAACATGCTGGGTCTGGCCAAGCGGACGGGCGCCCGCATCCTTCAGGCCTCGACCAGCGAGGTGTATGGTGACCCGCGCGAGCATCCGCAACGCGAGACCTACTGGGGCCACGTCAACCCGATCGGCATCCGGGCGTGCTATGACGAGGGCAAGCGCTGCGCCGAGACGCTGTTCTTTGATTACCACCGGCAGAACCGGGTGGATATCCGCGTGGCGCGGATCTTCAACACCTACGGGCCGCGCATGGCGCCGAGCGATGGACGGGTGGTGTCGAACTTCATCATCCAGGCGCTGAAGGGCGAGGACCTGACGATTCATGGGGACGGGTCGCAAACACGCTCGTTCTGCTACGTCGATGACCTGATCGACGGGCTGGTGCGGCTGATGGCGAACCGGACGGTGGGACCGGGGCCGGTCAATCTGGGCAACCCCGGCGAGTTCACCATTCGGGAGTTGGCCGATCACGTGATCGCGAAAACGGGATCGTCATCGCGGATCGTGCATCGGCCGATGCCGGAGGATGATCCGGTGCGGCGGCGGCCGGACATCGCGCTGGCGCGAGAGCGTCTTGGATGGGAACCGACGATCCCGCTGGCGACCGGGCTTGATCGCACCATTGCCTACTACCGGGACGTCCTTGGGCAGACGCCGGATGTGCCGGCGCCCGTGTTCGACGTGTGACGGTCGAGGCGCCCCGCTCTGAGGAAGGTGCTCACCGATCCGTAGGTTGGGGCGATCGGCCGGCACGGTCTGCCGGTTTGCATCGCCGATGGGGGCCGATCGCCCCAACATCGGCGGTTCGGCTTTGCGGCACCGTCGATGTCGGGGCGCGGGCCCGGGACAGGGCGCGCCCGACCGACCGGCGGTGCTCCGACCAAATGGAACGGTTCAACCGGATGTCATATCACCCGCCCCGGAAATTGGCCGGCTTCAGATCGTACTTCTTGAACAGCTGGTAGACCCGCGCCCGCGACAGGTTGAACTCGACGCAGACGTCGCGCACCCGGCCGTGATGGCGGGTCAGCGCTTCGACCAGCTCGGCCTGTTCGGCGCGCGCGCGCACGGTCTTGAACCCGCCGGCGTCACCGCCCATCGCGGTCGTCGCGCCCGGCTTGGCGAACCGGCTGCGACACCAGGCGTCGGCATACCGCCGCGGCAGATCGCGCAGGCGCACCGGGCTGCCGTTGTCGATCGCGACGATGTACTGCGCGATGTTCTTCAATTCACGGATATTGCCCGGGAAGTGATAGCTGTCGACCAGGAATGTCCACAGCTCCTGGTCGAGCTGAGGCGGCGGCCGATTGGCGTCGGCGCTGTTCTTTTTTAAGAAAAAATCAAGGAGAAGCGCGATCTCGTCGCGGCGCTCGCGCAAGGGAGGGATGACGAAATGGCAAATGTTCAAGCGGAAATACAAATCCTCGCGGAACTTGCCGGCGGTCACCATCGCTTCCAGGTTGCGGTTGGTCGCGGCGATCACCCGGACAGCGACCTTCTGCACCCGGTCGGAGCCGACCCGCTGGATCTCGCCGACGTCGAGCGTGCGCAACAGCTTGACCTGGGCGAGCGGTTCGAGCTCGCCGATCTCGTCCAGGAAGATCGTGCCGCCGTCGGCCTCTTCGAACCGGCCCTTGCGGTCGGCGGTGGCGCCGGTGAACGCGCCCTTGACGTGGCCGAACAACTCCGACTCGATCACGCCCGACGGCAGGGCGCCGCAGTTGACCGGCACGAAGGCGCGCCGCTTGCTGTTCAGGTGGATGATCCGCGCGAACAACTCCTTGCCCGACCCGGTCTCGCCCTCGAGCAGGACGGCCAAGCCGCTCGGGGCGATCCGGGCGATCCGGTCCAGATGCTCGGTGATGACCGGGTGGGTGCCGAGCACGCCCTCGAGCGCGAGGCTCGGGTGACCGGGGCCGCGCGGCAGCGTCCGGTCGGCGGTGTCGTCGGGCGTCGCCGTGTGCGGGCCGGCCAGCGTGCACAGATGGAGATAGGCCGCGCGCAGCGTGTTGAGTTCGCTTAAAATCTCGGTTCTCTTAAAGCCGTCCAGGAACGGCATCCCGAGGATCTGCAGCTTTAGCGTCTCGATCCGGGCGACGCACTCGTTGACGTGGTCCTCGGCATTCGACGGGAAGTTGCCGAGCGCGCCGGCGGCGAACGGCGACGGCTGGCGGTAATCGTCCTCGTCCATGGCCCTCACTCCCGCTTCGCGATCGGCCACTTTGCGCTTAGCGCACCAGCGGCGGTCATGCCATAGATAGCCGGCTGGACGGTCGATCGGCGACCCGCTCGGGATGACCGACCGTCCCGGTTGGTCCCGACCGTTCGCCCCCGCCCTCAACTGTCGTCGCGCCGTCTGAAGACCGGGATGAGCCTCGCCGATGAACCTTGAACAGAAGGTCACCACCGTCAAGGGCGACGCGATCACGGTCAGTGACGTCATTGTCCATTTAAAACTCAAAGGACTGTTTCGCAGCGCGATCTACGAATTGATCGAGCGGAAGGTGATCGAACAAGCGCTCGGCGAAAACAACCTGACGGTCGATCCGGCCGACGTCACCCGCCGGGTCCAGGCAAGTCGCGCCGCGCTCGGCATCACCCAGGATCAACAGTTCGACCGTTACCTGCGGTTTTACGGCGTCACCGCAGACCAGTGGCACGGGTTCATTCGCCATCAGGCGGCCTGCGAGGTCTTGAAACACCATCTGGTGACCGAACGCCAGGTTGCCGAGGCCTATCGGCGCGAGCCTTTGCATTTCGGTTCGGTGTCGATCGCGCGCATCCCGTGCCGCGGCCGCGCCGAGGCCGAGGCGGTGATCGCCGCCGCCGCCGACCAGGACCAGGATTTCGTCGATCTGGCGCGTCGGTTCTCCGCCGACGACAGCACCCGGCTCAGCGGCGGCTTCATCGGCAACGTCAAACGTGGCATGCTGCCCGCCGAGGTCGAGCAGCAAGCCTTCCAATGCCGCGACAACCAGGTGATCGGCCCGTTTCGCGAAGCCTCGCTGTGGACCGTCTACAAAGTCTACACCGTCAACGTTCCCAAGCTCACCGACGCGCTCCGCAACGTTATCAGAGACCAGATTTTTGCCGAGTGGCTGCGCCATCAGGTGCTGACCGTGCCGGCTTGACCGCCGGTGGTCGAAAGCCTGCGGTCGTTGGCGCCGGCACCGGCCCGATCATCGGTTCGACACCGAGAACGCGAGACGCCATCACCATCGAGGGATCGCCATGGCGAAGAAGCCGTCCCCCAAGAAAGCTCAGCGGCAACCCGCAGCGGCGGCGCCCAGGCGTGCGGCCGCGAGCCAGGCCGGCACCACCCCGGTGGTCCGGCACCCGATCAAGGCGGCGTCGCTCTTGTACAGCGCCCCGCCGTTCGTCCTGCGCGGCCCGATCTACATGATGTTCGTCACCATGGTGTCGATGCTGATCTATTCGATCATCGCGACCACCGACACCCTGGTCCAGTCGCCGCTCAAGCTGCAGCGCCAGTCGGTGACCGTCCAGGCGGTCGGCGGCGGCCTGGTCGAGGCGGTCGATGTCGGCGAGAACAGCGTGGTCACCGCCGGCGCGCCCCTGGCGACGATCCAAGAGCGCATCCGCGCCGCCGCGACCCCGGAGCAGGAGGCGCTGAACGAGCAGATCCGCGACTATCAGCAGCGGCTCGAGACCCTGCGCCGCGACTATAATTTCCGCTCAGACCAGCTGCGCTCGCAGATCACCGAGATCGAGACCCGCCTTGCCACCGGCAAGGATCAGCAGCGCAACCGGATCGCGCAGCTGGAAATCCAGCTGTCGAGCGCCGAGCGGCGCCGCTCCAACCTGGAAAGCGACATCTCGAGCGCCCAGTCCAACGTCAACCGCCTGCGGCCCTTGTGCGACCGCCGCGACATCCCGCGCTCCCAGTGCGACCGGGCCGAAAGCCGGCTGCGCGACCTGCGCCGGGCGTTCAGCAACGCGGTGTCGGACATCGAGAACATTCGCCTGTCGCTCGACACCGCCCGGCGCCAGCTCGAGCAGGAGGCCGACCGCAACACGCTCGCCCGGCTCGAGAACGAGCTGACCAAGGCGGGGGAGGATTTCACCGAGCAGCGCGAGCAGATCGACACCCGGATCGCCGAGCTGCAGGCCCGCCGGCTCGAGGCGCAAACCCTGGTCCCCGGCGTCCGCCCCGGCCGCACCGAGGAGGATCGCGACAAGGTCTACTATTACAGCACCGTAGACGGCGTGGTGACCTCGGTCTTGATCCAGCGCAGCCAGCTGGTCGACCCGGGCGCGCCGATCGTGACGATCGTGCGCAACGCCGCCCCGCTGGAAGCGCGGGTCTTGGTGCAGAACCGCGACATCGGCCAGCTCAAGATCGGCCAGGACGTCCAGCTCAAATACTTCGCCTATCCCTATCAAGAGTACGGCATCCAGACCGGCACGATCGCCGACATCAGCACGCGGCCGAGCACCCGGGCGGGCGAGCAGTCGCTTTATGTCGTCAAGGTCGCGCTGGAGAGCGAGACGATCCGCGGGCCGACCGGGGTCGACAAGCCGCTCGAGATCGGGCTTGAGGGCATCGCCGAGATCAAGACCGGCGAACGCCGGTTCATCGAGGTGTTGTTCTCCCCGGCCGCCAAATTCTTCCGCGCCGAGGACAGCGGCGATGACCCCGGCGATGCCGGACCCGACGCGACCACCGGACTTTGACGCCCGACCGCCGCGCCCCCACGACTGCTGAGGACCCCGAGCCATGAGCGAGGCATACCAAGACCTGGTGTCGGACAACGCCGCCGACGAGGCCGTCCGCCAGGTGCTCCAGTCCCACGTCATGTTCAACGTCCTGCCGGTGGCCGAAAAGGAAAAGATCCGGCCGATGCTCGAGGTCCGGCACCACCGGGCCGGCCAGGCGATCGTGCGCAGCGGCACCCCGGTCGCCGGCATGTACGTCCTGTCGAGCGGCCGGGCCCGCCAAAAGCACGAGGTCGATTCCAAAGTGGTCGGGATCGGCGTGGTCAACCCGGGCTCGACGCTCGGCGAGGGGGCATTGCTCGAGGATGAGACCTGGGCCTATGACCTGATCGCCGAAGAGCCGACGGTGGTGGTGGTCCTGCCGGCCGCCCAGGCGCGCGAGCTGATGGCGCGCAACAAGTTCATCGAAGAGCATTTCCGCAAGTTCGTCGGCAAGGTCAAGGTCGGCGAGCGGCTGCGCCACCTGCTCGGGTCGGCGCGCTACACGCCCGAGCAGTTCTCGGAGATGCTGAACGAGCTCGGGGTCAAGCGGATCCGCACCGATGCCGCGGTGTTCAAGCAGGGCGACACCGATCCCCGGCTCTATCTGATCGAAAGCGGCCAGGTCGAGCTGGTGCGCACACCGCTCGCCGCCGGCGACGCGGTCACCTTGGGCGGCCGGCTCGGCCGCGGTGCGGTGATCGGCGCGGGCGGCGCGCTGACCCGGCCCGGGGCTGCCGGCGGCCCGGGCGCGCAGCCGCACACCGCGCGCGCGGTGACCGATGTCACCGTGATCGTGATCTACCAGCAAACCGTGACCAAGCTGGTCGATCTCAACCCGGAACTCGCCGAGCGGCTGCGCGAAGAGGTCCGCGAGTGGGAGCGCTACGAACAGCGCGAGCTCGAAATCAGAAAGCGCGCCGAGGGTCTGGACCTGCGCTTGAAGCTGGCCGACGCGATCACCGAAGACGAATTCCGCGTCCAGGCCGCGACCAAGCAGCCGACCGTGCGGGTGAAACCGGTCAAGCAGGAGACCGACTCCAACAACGCCGCGGCGTGCCTGACCATGATCTTGAACCATCATGGTCGCAACTTTCCCCTGCACGCGGTGCGCGCCAAAACCGGGCTCGAAGGCACCTCGATCACGATCGACGACATCATCCGCGGTGCCGAAAACCTGGGCTTCCGGTCCAAGGGCTACGCGATCCGCTACGACGAGCTGCGCACCGGCAAGCTGCCCGGGATCGTCAGCATGGAGGGCTACTACTACGCGGTCCTGGTCTCGGTCTCCGACCGCGAGGTCCAGCTCGCCGATCCGCGCGACGGCAAGCTGAAGCGCCTGGCCAAGGAGGAGTTCGTCCGGCTGTGGACCGCGTCCACGGTCGGCACCCTGACCGACAAGCGGCCGGACGCCGGGGTGTTCATCGCGCTCGAGCCGACCCAATTGTTCGAACTCGAGGGCCAGAAGCGGGCGAACCCGATCCGCTACTTCATCGACTACATTATGCCGTACAAGCACTTCTTCGGCGAGGCGATCCTTGCTGCGGTGGTGATCAATATCCTCGGCCTGGCCTCGCCGTTGTTTATTCAGAGCATCGTCGATACCGTGGTCGTGCACAACGACCGCAGCCTGCTCAACATGATGCTCGCCGGCATGGTGCTGGTCGCCGTCTTGACGACATTGATGCGGGTGGTTCAGGCCCTGTTGCTGGCGCATACCACCACCCGGCTCGACATGCGAATTATGGCCGAGTTCTATCGGCATATCTTAAACCAACCGATGCCGTTCTTCCTCGGCGTCAACAAGGGTGAAATCCTGTCGCGGTTCGGCGAGAACCAGAAAATCCGCCAAATCCTGACCGGGTCGAGCATCACCACGGTGATGAACACCCTGATGCTCACGATCTACTTCATGATGATGTTCGCGTACAGCTGGCAGCTGACGCTGATCGTAATCATGTTCTTGCCGATCTTCATCGCGATCGTGACTTACTTCACCCCGCGCTTGAAGAAGATCAGCCAGGAGATTTTCCAGGCGAGCACCCGGGCCCAGGCGTCGTTGATCGAAGCGTTGAACGGTATCGAATCGATCAAGGCAACCCACAACGAGTATTTCGCGCGGGCGCGCTGGGAGAATTCGTTCGTCGAAAACGTCAACCGCGGCTTCCACCAGCAGCGGCTGGCGTTGATGAACACCAGCTTCTTCCAGATGGCGATCCTCGGCATGACCACCATGGTGTTGTGGGTCGGCGCCAACCAGGTGATGGACGGCACCATGAGCATCGGCGAGCTGATGGGCTTCAACATGCTGATGGGGCTGGTCACCAACCCGGTGTTGCAGATGGTCGATCTGTGGAACCAGGCCCAGGAGGTTCGGATCTCGGTCGATCGGGTCGCCGAGTTCCTCGACCGCGAGCCGGAGATGGAGGTCGCGGTGGCGCCCGAGCGGATGCGCACCGCGGTCGATCGCCTGGAGGGCAAGATCGAGTTCCACAACGTCAACTTCAGCTACCGCGCCGGCAAGGACACCAAGAACATCATGCAGGAGTTCAACCTGACGATCGAGCCGGGCGACCGGCTGGCGTTCGTCGGGCCGGCGGGCTGCGGCAAGAGCACGATCGCCAAGATGGTGCTCGGCTTCAACATCCCGCAGTCGGGCGAGGTCCTGATCGACGGCCGCAACCTGAACCAGCTCGACCTCGGCTCGCTGCGGCGCAACATCGGCGTGGTGCTACAGGACAGCTTCCTGTTTGCCGGGTCGGTGGCCGAGAACATCGCGTTCGGCGACCCCGAGCCGGACATGCAGACGGTGCAGGAGGTCGCGCGGCTGGCGGGCGCCGAGGAGTTCATCTTGAACCTGCCGCTCGGCTACCAGACCCCAATCGGCGAGAAAGGCCAGGCCCTGTCGGGCGGCCAGCGCCAACGGGTCTGCATCGCGCGCGCGCTCTACCGCCGGCCGAAGATCATGATCTTCGACGAGGCGACCAGCGCGCTCGACAACCAGACCGAGGCCCTGATCATCAAGCAGCTCGAGGAACGGGTGCTGCCGGGCCGGACCACGATCTCGATCGCGCACCGGCTGACCACGATCATGAACTCCGACTACATCTGCTACATCCGCGACGGCCAGGTCCAGGAGAAGGGGCCGCACACCGAACTGATCAACCCGCTGTTCATCGCCGAGATGGGCTACAAGGGCCGTTACTACGACCTGGCGCAGTCGCAGTTCGGCCTGCCACCCCTGGTCGAGGCGATGAAGGACAAGGGGATCGAGTGGGACGCCGAGCAGCGGCGACGGGTGTAGGCTTGGTCGGAGAACGAAGGGGCGACCGCCCCTTCGTCTTTTTTACTGCCGGTCGAAACGGGTTACACCGTCAGGCGCGCGATCTCCGCCATTGGCAAAAAGAGCCGGCCGGGTAAGATACCGGTCCAGTTCCTCGGCACCCGAGTGAAAGTCGTCGCGGTCGCGATGTTTGGACAGCGGTTCGACGACCGGCCGCCTGATCCTCG
>JANQGH010000089.1 GCA_028277405.1 Alphaproteobacteria bacterium
CCCCAAGCTTTTGCACTGGGGCCGCGCCCTTCCTGACCGGATGCCGCTCGCCGGCATCGAAGACAGCGCCCAGCGCCCGGTCTATCTCAACAGCGTCGACGAAGACGTGCCGCTGACCCTGCTGCCCCAATCTGGATTGGGGTTCTTCGGCCAGCCGGCCATCGAAGGCTCGCGCGACGGCCTGGACAGCGTCACCGACCTCGCGATGGTCAAGGTGGAGCCGACGGACAATGGCTTCGTCTTCAGGCTCTCCGACGACATCGCCCGCCTGTCGGCCGATCTTGAACTGAGGCTGGACCCGGAGACGGGAGTCCTGGCCCAGCGAATCACCATTCGGAACGACGGCGATAAGCCGTTCGACATCGGCTGGTGTGCCGCGGCGTCTTGGGCGATGCCCTGGCGCGCCCGAGAGGCGCTGAGCTTTGAAGGCCGGTGGAGCCGAGAGTTTCAGGAACGCCGAGTGGCCCTGACGCTCGGGCGTTACGTTCGCGAAAACCGCAAGGGCCGAACGTCCCACGACACCTTCCCGGGCATGATCGTCGGGACGCAAGGGTTCGGCGAAACCACGGGCGAGGTCTGGGGCTGCCATCTGGGCTGGAGCGGCAACCATCGGATGCTCGCGGAAACCTTGTCCGACGGCGGCTGCCAGGTTCAGCTCGGCGAACTGCTGTCGCCCGGCGAGGTGAAGCTGGCAAAGGGCGCCACGTACACGTCGCCCTGGGCCTACGGCGCCTACAGCGCGGAGGGCCTGAACGGCCTGACCGACCGTTTCCACCGCTTCGTCCGCGACAAGTTGATCACCTGGCCCGGCGGCTCGATGAAGCCGCGCCCGGTGATCGCCAACACCTGGGAAGCGGTTTATTTCAGCCACGATCTGGACCGGCTCGCGGCGCTCGCCGATCGGGCGGCGGCTGTCGGCGCGGAACGTTTCGTGCTCGACGATGGCTGGTTCGGCGGTGACTTGTCGGGGCGCGACGACGATACCACCAGCCTGGGCGACTGGCAGATCGACCATCGCAAATGGCCGGCGGGCCTGCACCCGCTGATCGATCACGTGCGCGGCCTGGGCATGGAATTTGGTCTTTGGGTCGAGCCGGAAATGGTCAGCCCGCAAAGCGATCTCTACCAAGCCCATCCCGATTGGGCGCTGCATGTGCCCGGTCGCCGCCGGCCGACCGCGCGCCACCAGCTGGTCTTGGACCTGACCCTGCCGGAGGCCTTCGATCATGTCTGGCAGGCTCTCGACACATTGCTGAAGACCCATGAGATCTCGTATCTGAAATGGGACATGAACCGGGACCTGGCGCCGAGCGCCAGCGCCGGCGTGCCCGTGCAGTCGGCGCAGACAAAGGCCGTCTATGCCTTGATCGAGCGCCTGCGGGCGGCCCATCCCTCGGTCGAGATCGAAAGCTGCGCGTCCGGCGGCTCGCGTGCCGATTATGGCGCGCTTGCCAGGACCCATCGCGTCTGGACCAGCGACTGCAACGACGCCCATGAACGCCAGCGCATTCAGCGCGGCGCGGCCCGCTTCCTGCCGCTCTGCGTTATGGGCTGCCATATCGGCCCGAACCCGGCGCATACGACCGGCGGCTACGACAGGCTGGAGTTTCGGGCGGTCACGGCCCTGTTCGGCCATATGGGGCTGGAACTGAACCTGCTCGATCTCACCCAGTCGGAACTGGACGAGATCGCTGAAGTGATCTCGGTCCACAAACATCACCGCGCGCTGCTGCATGCCGGCCGCTATGTGCGCCTGGACGACGATCTGGAGCCGGGACGCATGGGCCACGGCGTGGTCGCGCCAGACGGGGCCGAGGCGATGTACGCGGTCGTCCAGCTCGATTCACCCGAGACCACGACCTCGCCGCCGGTGCGCCTTCTTGGCCTGTCGTCCGACCGGTCCTACCGCGTTCGCTTTGCCTTGCCGGTCCCGGAAGGGGCGCGGGCCAATACGCCGTCAATCGCCGCCATGTCGGGCGCGAACGGAATCATTCTGGCCGGATCGGCGCTGATCTCGATCGGTTTGCAACTGCCGACCCTATGGCCGCGCAGCGCCCTTCTGCTGCACGTGCAGGCGATGGACTAGCTGCCGCTGACCGTCGCCACCAGCCGCGCGTCGGGCTGCGTCTTCAGCAACTGGTCGAGCCACATGTCAAAGCCGCTGGTCTTGACGAGCGCCACGACCGAGCCGCCGAACCCGCCGCCGGTGAGGCGCGCTCCGACGGCCCCCAGCGCGAGCGCTGCCTCGACCAAGGCATCCACGGCGGGAACGGAAACAGCGTAATCGTCGCGCTGCGAGGCATGGCTTGCGGTCATGAGTCGGCCGAATGCCTCAAAATCGCCGTCGTGCAGGGCGGCGACACCGTCCAGCACCCGTTGGTTTTCGGTCACCACATGCCGTGCGCGCTGGTTCAGAGGGGCCGGCAAAGCCTCGATCCTCGGCAAGTCTTCCGTCGACAATTCGCGCAAGCTGGCGACGCCGAGCGCGCGACACGCCGCCTGACACTCGGCAACCCGTTGGCCGTAGCCGCCGTCCGTCAACTGATGCTTGACCCCGGAATAGATCACCGCGATGTGGTGGTCGTCGGGCAAGGGCGCCGTCTTCGTTGCCAGGTTGCGCGTGTCCAGGAACAGCGCCTCGCCGGGCCGGGCGACGCTCGCCGCCTTCTGATCCATGATGCCGCAGGGCATGCCGACGAACTCGCTCTCGGCCGCCTGCGCGAGCTTGGCGATCTCAACGTCGTCGATCGGCAAGTCCAGTGCCGCGCGCATGGCCTTGAGGATCGCGACCTCGAGCGCGGCGGAACTGGAGACACCGGCGCCAACCGGAACGTCGGTAACGGCTGCCAGGCGCAGCGCCGGCGCCGTCATTCCCGCGTTGCTCAGCGCGTGGAGACAGCCAAGCACATAGTCCAGCCAGTCCTCGCGCTTGCCGTGGACCAGGTCCGCGCGAAAAGGTCCGCCGAAGCCTTCGCTGACCCCTTCGACCTCGCCGAACCGACCCTCGGTCGGCGTCAGCGCGATCCCCGTGCGACAACCGAGCGGGGTCGGCAGGACGAAGCCGTCATTGTAGTCGGTATGCTCGCCCAGCAGGTTGGCGCGTGCCGGCGCGCTGGCGACCGCGGCCGGTTCGCTGCCGAAGGTCTGGGTGAACAGCGCGTGGGCGCGGGTCTCGACCGTCATCAGCGGTTGGGTCGCGCGTCGCGCAGCCGGTCGACCATTTCTTCCGGCGCCACGTCGGCCAGGAACACGCCCGTGCCCTGTTCCATGGCGGCCAGATATTTCAGCTTGTCGGCGCTGCGCTGCAGGGGCAGGAACTGAAAGTGAAACTGGAAGGTCTCTTCCTCGCCCTTCGGCGCCGCCATCAAGTGCATGAAGTAGGGCATCGGCTGATCGAACAGTGCGTCATAGGTCGCGACGACCTCGCCCAGCACGGCGGCCAGGTCGCTGACCTCCGCCGACGACAGACTCCACGGCCCGGCGTGATGGGCGAACGGGGATACCCAGATCTCAAAAGGAAAGCGAGCGAAAGGCGGCACGAACGCCGCCATGGTGGAACCGGTGACGATGTCGTAGCGATCGCCGATCTGGTCGCGCAGCCGGTCCAGCACCGGGTCGTCGCGAAAACTGGCGGCCTGGGTTTCGATGATCGGCGGCCGGAAGCCCAGCGCATAGATCTGGCCGTGCGGGTGGTGCAGGGTGGCACCAACCGCCTCGCCCCGGTTTTCGAACGGCAGCACGAAGTCGATCTCCGGCCGCCCCAGCAGATCGGTCAACCGGTCGGCCCAGGCATGGATCAGCAGTTCGCGCCGGTCCTGCGCGATCGTCGCCAGACTGCCGACATGGTCCGGCGAATAGATCACCACCTCGCACCGTCCGACCCCCGGCTTGGTCTCGATCGGCAGGGCCGGCGCGGTTGCCGCATCCAGGTGGAAGCTCGGGAAGCGGTTCTCGAACACCGCCACGTCGAAGGTCTCGAACGGGATCTCGCCCGGATAGGCGCCGGGCTTGACCGGGCATAACGGGCAGTATTCGGGCGGCGGCTTATAGGTCCGGTTCTGCCGGTTGGTGGCGTAGGCCACCCATTCGCGGCGCAGCGCGTGCCAGCGCATGTGCGGTTCCGGCTTCGCCACCGGGTCGAGATCGTTGGTCGGGGCCAGCGTGTGCGGCGCGTGGCTGTACAGGAACAGGTCGCGCCCGTCCTTTTTGACGTGGTGGCGCCGGTGGACCTGTTGGGTTGTCTGGGCGTTCAGCATTCCGGTCCCGGCTATTGCAGTTCTTTCAGCCGGAAACCGTGGGCGGGCGCTCCCTCTCGGTACCAGCGCCAGGCGGTTTCCACGATTGTCTCGATGTCCGAACGCGGCGTTTGGAGGCCGATATCGGCACGCGCGCGTGAGGGATCGGCGACCAGGCGTGGCGGATCGCCCTCCCGCCGTTCGATTTCGCGTACGGGAACGGTGCGGCCTGTCACCCGTTCGGTGGCCGCGATGATCTCCCGCACCGACGCGCCCGAACCGGTGCCGAGATTGTAGGCGCTCGACGGGCCGCCATTGCGCAGATGTTTCAACGCCTTGACGTGCGCATCGGCCAGGTCGGCGACATGGATGTAGTCGCGGATGGCGGTGCCGTCCGGCGTCGGATAATCCGTGCCGTAAATGTCGATGCTGGGCACATCGCCGGCCGCCGCCATCAGGATGCGCGGCACCAGGTGGGATTCCGGGTCGTGGGCCTCGCCGATCTCGCCCTCCGGGTCCGCCCCGGCGGCATTGAAGTATCTGAGCGCGATCGACTTCAGACCGAAGACGCCGAAATCCGTCAGGATCTGTTCGACCATCCATTTGCTGCGACCGTAGGGATTGATCGGCAGCTTTACCGCGTCGTCGGGAATGGGCACGTTTTCCGGCTGGCCATAGACCGCCGCCGTGCTGGAAAAGACGACCGTGTCGACGCCCGCATCTTTCAGTGCGCACAGCAGGGTCAGGCTTCCCGCGACATTGTTGCGATAATACTTGTCCGGCGCCCGAACCGACTCGCCGACCTGGATGCTGGCGCCGAGATGGACCGCGGCGATCGGTCGGTGGGCGGCCAGAACCTGGGCCAGGCGGGCCGTATCGGCGATGTCGCCAACCTCCAGCGGGCCCCATTTGACGGCCCAGTCGTGCCCGGCGGACAGGTTATCGTAGACGACCGGCTGAAACCCGTCCTTGGCCAGCGCCTTGCAGGTGTGGCTGCCGATATAGCCGGCGCCGCCGACGACCAACACAGATGGCATTATCCCTCCAAGATCCCGGCGATCGTTCGGCTGCCGCCGGGTACAGCTCTCAGCTTAGCGCCTTGGCGGTGCGGCACAATGCACAATCGCATATTTTCGCAAGGGATCGAAAGTTTTTGATAGTCACGAGCGCCCATTGGGCACCGCGCCGATATGGTGCCTGCCGGAAATCGGCGCTAGGGGTGCAGGCCGATATAGCGGGCGCGCGGGCGGATCAGGGCGCCGTCGGCGATCTGCTCCATCGCGTGGCCGACCCAGCCGACCGCGCGACCGATGGCGAACAGGCATAGCGGCGCACGCGGCGGCAGGTCCAGCATTTCCGCCATCAAGGTCAGGGCGAAATCGATTGTCGGGGGGCTTGCGGCAAGCTCCGTGGCCGCTCGGGCGATCTCCAGCGCCTGGTCGAAGCGCGGCTGGCCCGTGAAATGCGGTCGCATCAGATCGATCAGGATAGGCGCGCGGGGGTCGCCCTCCGGATAGATCGGATGACCGAAACCGGGCAGCGGGTCGCCTCGTGTCAGCCGCTCAGCGATCGCTTGCTCGGCGTCCGGCGCCGCCAGCAAGTCCGGCAGCAGGGCCGCCACCCGATCGGTCATGCCGCCATGGCGCGGGCCGCCCAGCGCCGCCAAGCCGGCCGTGACCCCCGCATAGAGCGAGGCGCCGGTCGAGGTCACGACGCGCGCGGCGAAGGTCGACGCGTTCAACTCGTGATCGGCCGAGACGACCAGCGCGGCGCGCAAAAGGGCGGCGTCCGCCGTCGGCCAGACGGTCGCCAGTTGCGCGTGAATGGTGTCCTGCTTCGGCTTCGATCCAATAATCACAGCCGTCAGCGACCGCAGCAGCCGGGCACCGGTGTCCGCCAGACCCGCCGGCGCTCGATTGAGCGCGGTGCGATCCTCGGCGCCGATGACGGGCAGCTGTGCCTGGGCGCGCACGATCGGGTCGGTGGTGGCGAGTGAGGCGCACAGGTCGACGACAGGGGCCGGCCAGATCGGCGGCGGGCCGGCAAAGGGATCTTCGCTCGCCGACCACACCAGGCCGGCGACGGTTTCAAGACTCGCCGCCTGCGCCAGGCCCGCGACCTCACGGCCGCGATAGCGAAACCCTTGCGGACCGATGTCGGTGATCGCGGACTCCAAGACCGGCAGCGATGCCCGCGATGCCCGGTCGCCCCCGGGTTCTCGAACCCGACCATCGATCAGGCGGCGGACATCCTCGGCCCGGTAAAGACGTTTGCGGCTGCGAGCACGCGGTTCCGAACGGATCAAGCCGCGGCTGACATAGGCGTAGAGCGTCGCCCGGCTGACATTCAGTTCAGCCGCCGCCTCTTCAGCCGTCAGGAACGCCGTCTTCATTGCCTTATATTGATCAATTCAATCAAGATTGACAACAATGATACCTGTTCAAAGATGGCAGATGGACAGTCGATTTTTGGGAGTTGAGAGTATGAGTGTCGGGCTGGATGGCGTGATTGCCGCGGAAACAGCGCTCAGTCACGTCGATGGTGAAGCCGGGACCTTGATCCTGAAGGGATTGCCGTTGGATGCGGCGGCAACGCTTGATTTCGAGGGCGTTTGCGCCCTGCTTTGGGATGGCCTTTTGGACACGCAAGATGATCTGAGGGCGCGTCTGGCCGCCGCCAGGCAGCAGGCGTTCGATCGGGTGGCGCGCATGCTGCCCGCCGCCGACGGCTTGACGACGGTCGAAGGCCTGCGCCTGATGTTGTCGGGGTTGGCGGATGAGACCGACCTCGATCCTCCCGTGCAAGTGACCGGCGCCGTGCCGGTCTTCGTCGCCGCGCTGGATCGTCATCGGCGCGGTCTGCAGCCGATCGAACCCAACCCGGACCTCGGCCAGTCGGCCGATTTTCTGGCGATGCTGGCCGGTGAGACCGCCGACCCGGCGATCGTCGTGGGTCTCGATACCTATCTGGTCACCGTCGCGGATCACGGGCTGAATGCCTCGACCTTCGCGGCCAGGGTCGTGGCGTCGACCCGGGCCGGCATGGTGTCGTCAGTCGTCGCCGCGCTCTGCGCCCTGAAGGGGCCCCTGCATGGCGGCGCACCCGGCCCGGTGTTGGATATGCTCGACGCGATCGGTGGCGAGGACCGTATTGACACGTGGCTTGACGAGACGCTTAAGCAGGGCGACCGGCTGATGGGCTTCGGCCACAGGGTCTACAAGGTGCGTGATCCGCGTGCTGACGTGCTGAAACGTGCGGTCGCGCGGCTGAAGGGCGACCGGATCGCTTTCGCCGAAAAGGTGGAGCAGGCGGCGATCGCCCATCTCGCCCGGCACAAACCCGGCCGCCGGCTGGAGACGAATGTCGAGTTCTACACGGCGTTGCTTTTGGACCGCATCGGCCTCGACCGCTCGCTGTTCACCCCGGTCTTCGCCATCGGCCGGGTGGCCGGCTGGGCCGCCCATGTGATGGAGCAGGAAGCGACGGGTCGGTTGATCAGGCCCCAATCGCGCTATGTCGGCCCGACGCCCCAGCAGGCCGCCTGACGGCCACCTTCAGACGATCAGGGCGGCACCGTCCCGGCGGGGATCGGCGGCTGCGGCGACCGAACCGTTTGGCAGCCATTCGACCGCATGCACGCCGCCGAAGAACATGTTCTGCTGGTCCCATCGAACACAGTCGAGGTGCAGGGCACCAACGGCATCGGCGGCCTCCTCGTCGAAGCCGGGCTCGATGTCCGCGCGGCCGCCCTCGACATGAAGGCGCGGCGCCTCGACCGCCGCGTCCAACGGCTTGCCGAAGCCGAAGCGGTTGATCAGGACTTGCAGGATGGCCGTGCGAATCCGGCTGGACCCCCCGCTGCCCAGCGCTGTCAGGGCACCGTCCCGCGTTTCGGCCACCGTCGGCGCGGTCATCGATGACAGTCGGCTGTCCGGCACCCAACTGCCGATTCCGCCCGGCTGAAGTTCCTCTTCCCCCAGCATGTTGTTCAGCATGAAGCCCACATCCGGGTCGACCCAGCCACAACCTTCGCCATTGGAGACGGTCAGCGTCGCGGCCGTGCCGTCCCGATCGACGACGCTGAGATGGGTCGTGCCGCGCGTCATGACCGAGTGCGCTGTCATCGTGCGCTTGTAGTGCTGCAGTAGCGCCGGTTTGACCAGCGCTTCAGCCATCGCCGCCATGTCGCGATCGGACCCGGCCTCCAGCCGCGCGCGATCGGTCAACAGCATGGCCTGGGCGATGGATGCTGCGTGCTCCGCGCCCAGAAAACGATCCTTGCCGAAATTCCGACCATCGAGCAGCGACAGGGCGAACGCGACCAGCGATCCGCCGGCTGCGGGGGGCGGGTTCGTCTGAAGTTTGATGGCCCCGAACGATGTCTCAAGCGGTTGCCGCCTGACCGTCTCATAGGCCGCCAAGTCTTCCCGCGTCAGGTGGCCTCCCTTCGCCAGGCAAGCCTCGGCGATCGCGGCGGCGATCTCGCCCTCGTAGAACAAGCGCGGGCCTTCGGCCGCCACGCTTTCGATCACATCCGCCATGGCGGGCGACGTGAACACCGCGCCTGACGGCAGAGGTTTTTCCGGGTCCTTCGGGTCGGCGAACAGGGCCCGCGATTCGGGCGTCGCGAGCACGATCGGTGCCACAATGGTCGACACGTGGGCCTGAAAATCGCTGAACGGCACGCCGGTTCGGGCCAGGCGGCTGGCCGGTTCCGCGACCATGGTGATCGGCACGCGGCCATGGTCGGCATGGGCCGCGAACACGCCGCTGACCACGCCGGGGGTGGCGATCGTGCCGGGACCGATCCAGAAGGGCTGCGTCGCGGTGCCGAAGTCGGCCCGGATCTGCTCGATCGCGATCTCGCCCTCCGGCCGCTTGCGCCTCGGGGTCTGGGCAAAAAAGTCGTAGACGACTGGGCGCCCCTCGGCCGGGCGGACCAGCAGGAACCCGCCGCCGCCGAGGCTGGACAAGACCGGTTCCGCCACGCACGAGGCCAGCAACCCAGCCAACGCGGCGTCCACCGCCGTGCCGCCTTCGCCGAGAATGTCGGCGGCGGCTTGCGCGGTCTCGCGATGTCCGGCGGCGATGGCGGCCTGGGGCAAACTCGTGGTCTTTCATGGGGCAAGGGGACGAGGCAGCGCGCTTTTTGGCGCGACGCTTGACCTGGATCAAGGCCAGAATGCCGTCAAGACGCTAGAAACATCCTCGGGGAGCAGCATAAATCCCCTTCGGTGGGCGCCCGTTCACTCTTGGGGGAGAGCGGCCGGGGCGCCCACCTTGCGTTTGGGGTATATGCCTCGGGTGTCCAGAGACACCGGCGCGAACGCCCCTCCATCAACCCGCATCAACCAGCCAAACCGGTCCGGCATTGCAATCAGGGCCCGAAACCCCGTCTTGCATGTGCTGTCGACAGACCCGCGCCCGCCGCGTCGATTGGTGACGGGCACGGGTCCGTAGGGGCGACGTCAGTCGCCGAGCGCCACACCTTCGCGGCGCGGATCGGCACCGCCCAGCAACGCGTCATCGGTGACGTGGATGCCTTGACTGCCGCTGTTGAGTGCGCGCACGTTCACCTCGTGGCCGCGCGCCTCCAAATGCGGCTGCAGGGCAACCATCTCGGTTTCGATCTCAAGGTCCGTTGCGCCGTTGCGATTGTTGATATGCCCCATCTCAATCGCGCTTTGGATGTCCATATCCCAGTCCAGCACCGCGATGATGGTCTGCGCGACGTAGCCGATAATCCGGCTGCCGCCGGGCGACCCCACCACCAGCACGACCTCGCCGTTCTCGTCCAGGACGATGGTCGGCGCCATGGAACTGCGCGGCCGTTTGCCCGGCTGCACGCGATTGGCGATCAGTCGGCCATCGACCTCGGGGCGGAAGGAGAAGTCGGTCAACTCGTTGTTCAGCAAGAAACCGTCGACCATGATCTGCGAGCCAAAGGCGCTTTCGATCGTCGTCGTCAGCGATACCGCGTTGCCGTCCGCATCGATGATTGAGACATGGCTGGTGCCGGGCAGTTCCGCCGACTCGTCCGGCGCCCACAGTCGCCCCTCGCGCCAGGGCGGGTCCCCGGCGGCCACCGGCGGCTCGGCCGCTTGATCGAGGCTGATCAGCTGGGCGCGGCCGCTGACGTAGGCAGGATCGAGAAGCCCTTCGACCGGCACGGACACGAAGTCGCTGTCGGCCATATACAGGCCGCGATCGGCGTAGGCCAGCTTGCCGGCTTCTGCGAACAGGTGCCAGGCATCGACCGAGTTCGGTCCCATCGACGGCAGATCGAAATGCTCCAGCAGGCCCAGGATCTGACCGACGGTCAGGGCGCCGGATGAGGGCGGGCCCATGCCGCAGACCTGGTAACCGCGATAGGCCTGGCAGACCGGCGGCCGTTCGATCACCTGATAGGAGGCCAAATCATCGAGCGCCAGAAGTCCAGGGTTCTCTTCGGTCGACTGAACCGCGGTAACGATCGCGTCGGCGAGGTCGCCCGAATAAAAGGCACTCGAGCCGTTCGCGGCGATCGCGCGCAACGTGTCGGCAAAGGGCTGGTTTTGCACCACATCGCCGACCGCCAACGCCGTCCCGTTCGGAAAGAAATAGTCGCGCGCCGCTTCATAGGTCTGCAGTCTTGTCGCGGTGTCCCCGTTCAACATGTTGGCCAGGCGGGGCGTTACCTCGAAGCCGTTTTCGGCCAGGTCGATCGCCGGTTGAAACAGGTCGGCCCAGGACGACGCGCCATATCGGTCGTGCGCAACCTCCATCAGCATCACCGTTCCGGGGGTGCCGACCGACCGTCCGCCGACGACGGCTTGCCAGAAACCCATCGGTTCGCCGTCCGGCCCCATGAACAGGTTGCCGTCGGCCGCCATCGGGGCGGTTTCGCGTCCGTCCAAGGTCGTGACTTCGCCGGTCGCCGCGTCGTAATAGACCAGGAAGGCGCCGCCGCCGATGCCCGAGCTTTGGGGCTCGACCAGGTTCAGCACCATCTGCACCGCAACCATCGCATCGATGGCCGTGCCGCCTGCCGCCAAGACGTCATAGCCTGCCTGGGTGGCATGCGGATTGGCGGCCGCGACCATGAAGTTCTGGGCAGATACGGCGTCGACATCGGCGCCCAGGCCGGTCGCGGCTTCCGGTGCCGGCCTGTCTTGCGCGATGGCCTGGAAGCCGCCCAGCAAGGCAAAGGCGGCAACGGCGATTCCAAATGATGGTGCTTTCATGGGGGGCCTTTCCTTCAATTGCGCACTCTTGATCGAGGAAGTATCTGACTATCACACGGCAAATGCTTGGCCGCCAAGATGCATTGACACTGGAAAGCGAAGGTGGGTGCCACTGGGGCCGCAGCCGATTGACAGATGGCGCTGGTCCTTAAAGTTCCCGTTGACCTGCCATGCTTTGGCAGGCCTTGCCGCAGCCCATCCCGGGCCCTAGGGTGCCGCCAATGGTCGCCAATGGTTGATTGAAGGGAGGATTGTCCGATGGATGACGCTCTGCCGCGTGTGCACGCGATGCCGAACGATCTCAACGCGTTTTGGATGCCGTTCACCTCGAACCGGCAGTTCAAGAGTGCGCCGCGTTTCGTCGTTGGGGCCAAAGGCATGTATTACACGGCCGCCGACGGTCGCCAGATATTGGACAGCACGGCCGGCCTGTGGTGCGTGAACGCGGGCCATTGCGCGCCTCGCATCGTCGAGGCGATCCGCCGACAGGCTGGCGAGCTTGACTACTCGCCGGCCTTCCAGATGGGCCACCCGAGGGCGTTCGATCTTGCCTCGCGCCTTGCCGGACTGATGCCGGGCAATCTCGACCATGTCTTCTTCGTCAATTCCGGGTCGGAATCGGTCGATACCGCGCTGAAGATCGCGCTGGCCTATCACCATGTGCGCGGCGAGGGGCAACGCACCCGGCTGGTCGGCCGCGAAAAGGGCTATCACGGCGTTGGCTTTGGCGGCATCTCCGTCGGCGGCATCGTCAACAACCGCAAGTTCTTCGGCACTTTGCTGACCGGTGTCGACCATCTGCCCCACACCCATAATCTTGAGCACCAGGCCTTCAGCCGGGGCCAGCCGGAATGGGGTGCCCATCTGGCGGATGATCTTGAGCGCATCTGCGCGCTGCACGATCCGTCGACGATCGCCGCCGTGATCGTCGAGCCGTTCGCCGGCTCCGCCGGCGTGTTGCTGCCGCCCAAGGGCTATTTGGAGAAGCTGCGCGCCATCTGCGACCAGCACGGCATCCTGTTGATCTTCGATGAGGTCATCACTGGGTTCGGCCGGCTCGGCGCGCCGTTCGCCGTGGACTATTTCGGCGTTCAGCCGGATCTGGTGACCACGGCCAAGGGGATCACGAACGGCGCGATACCGATGGGAGCGGTCTTCGCGCGCGACGATATCTATCAGACCTTCATGGACAGCGCGGCCGACGGCGCCATCGAGCTGTTCCACGGCTATACCTATTCCGCCCATCCGCTGGCCTGCGCCGCCGCGCACGCGGCCCTGGATACTTACCTGGAGGACGGGCTGTTCGAACGGGCGGCTGAGATGGCGCCTTATTGGGAAGACGCGCTGCACAGCCTGAAGGGCACGCGCCACGTGATCGACATCCGCAATCTGGGCATGGTCGGCGCGGTCGAGCTTGAGCCGAGGCCGGGTGCGCCCGGCAAGCGCACCTTCGAGGCGTTCCTGAAGCTTTACGACGCGGGCATCATGTCCCGCGTCACGGGCGATATCATCGCGCTGACGCCACCGCTGATCATCGACCGGTCGCAGATCGACCAGATCGTCGACAGCATCCGCGACGTCTTGCCAACCGTCGATTAGACGGCCGCGGAACGGAAGGGCCGCCTTGCGCGGCCTTTTCCTATCTTGTGCTTTGGAACAAGATCACACGGCGCTGGGCGAAGCGGGGAACCCGGCCGAGCGCGCCCAGCGATCATCGCACCAAGTCGGCCTACATCTTTGGCGCCATCTGCCCGGCGCGCGGCGTTGGCGCCGGCCTCGTCCTGCCTCGCTGCAACACTCAGGCCATGCAGTGGCATCTGGAGGAAATCTCATCTCAAGTGGCGCCGGGCGCCCATGGCGTTCTCATTCTCGGCCAGGCCGGCTGGCCCACCACCAAGAAACTCGCGGTGCCGAAAAATACCACCCTGCTCCCTCTACCGCCGAGATCGCCGGAACTGAACCCGGTTGAAAATGCCTGGCAGTTCATGCGCGACAACTGGCTCTGAAACAGGATCTTCCCATCCTGCGACCAAATCGTCGCCCTCCGTTGCGAGGCTTGGAACAAGCTCATCGAACAGCCCTGGACGATCATGTCCATCGGCCTCCGAAAGTGGGCCTATGAGTCCTGATCAATGCAACCTGGTATAAGCCTTTGAAGGTTTTTCTGGAATCAACCTGTTGGACGGGCCACATCAGCGTTAGTCAACTGACGGGGAGCGATTGATGGTCATCGAACGGCGGCTGGCCCAGGGTTATGAAATTGTCTGTAGCTCTGGCCACCACTTTGTCGCCCGCAGGCTGGGGCCAACGGTTGAATGTCCCATCTGCGGCGAGACTGCGGTGACCACCGACCTGACAACGGCCTTTTTCGGCCGGCAAGTGGCCGCCGTCGGCGACTGATTTGCCGTCCCTAAAGCCGGGGCGACTTCTGGCCTGAATCCGCCGGACCTGATTGGTCGGCGCTGCCGCCGTAAGTGGAGCCGGCGAACAGCTTAGAAGGGCAGCGACATCGAAACCCTGCCGCGCGCGCCATCATTGTTGCCGGCGCCGCTCATGCTTGTGCTGTCGCATGCCGCCAGGCAGATCAGCAGGAACGGGCCCAGCAGCCACGGCGCTATACGGCGCCGCCGCGCTGGCGACTGTCGATGATTATTGGAAAAGTAGGCCTTCATACGCCATCGGCACCAGCAGCAGGAACAGGATGATCACGATCGGCGCCAGGTACCACGTGCCGGGCTCGTCGAGCCTTCGGCTGCGGTGCCATGTGTAGAGCACGACCGCGGCGGAAACGATGAAGTGGGCGACCGCCCAACCGGAGCCAACCGTCACCGTCCAAAGGTGAAGAAACGAGACGATGACACCCAAGATCCAATAGACGACGTAGACGGCGATCACGCAGCCTTCGATCGCCAAGACGAAAAGCGTCGTTGATTCAACGCCTTGATAGCCGAGGAAACGCTTGAAGAAGGGGACCTGGGTGGTGGGATAATAGTGCAGGATCAGCGAGACGATATAGACCCCGATCAGGTTGTAGACCATGAAGTTGAGGCCGACCAGACCGCCCGCGCCGCCAAGCGGATAGAAGAACACGCCCAGCAACAGCGACCCGACAAGCGCCCAAACCAGTGCGCGGAAATAGTTCCCGAATGCCACCGCCATGGTCTCTCCCCTTCAATGTAAGCTCTTATGGGCAAGCTCTTATCGTCTGTCGTTACCTGCCACCCTATCCACCCGCCCCATGCCATGCAACGCTTCGCTGAAAGATCGACAGCGAGAACACGCCCGGGCCGGTTGTTACGTCCGAAGCGGAATGAAGCGCTTCATCTTGCCGGTTTCCTTGTGGTGTTCCAGCGTGTCGACCAGCCGGATGGTGACCTCGGGCTGGTCCAGGCCGCGGCTTTGCAGGGCGTCGACAATGTCGCCGCGCAAGCGCTCGACATCGACCGTGCCGCGCGCGATGACCCCGACATCGGCCCCGCGCTCGGTTTGATGCACCTGATACTGTTCAATCGCCGGGTCCTGCCCCAGCGGTGTCCTGAACACCATCGGGTGGATGAGCACATCGCCGGCGTACTTGAAGGCATCGTCCGATCGGCCTCGGATTTCACCGATCAGCGGATAGATCGCGCCGCAGCCGCAGGCGCCTTCCAGCGGAACCGCGATATCGGTCAGTTCATACCGGATCATCGGCAACGTCCGGCAATACAGCGAAGTCACCAGAAGCTTTTCGATCTTGTCCGGATCCGTCGTCGGCTGATTGTCCTTGTCGACAATCTCGCAGATGGCCAGATCGTCGGACCAATGCATGCCGCTGTGGAAGTCGCACTCAACGCCCAGCATGCCGACTTCGACGCTGCCCCACGTGTTGTTGACCTCGACGCCCCATGCCTCGCGCACGGCAACGCGCGCCTCGGGCATCAGGGGTTCCGAGTTCGTCGCCACAAAGGCCGGCTTGATCGACAGGCGGCCAGCCAGAGCCTCGCCAGCGAGCAGTTCGACGGTCGAGGAATAGCCCACAAGGTGGGTCGGCTGGGCTTCGTTTAGCGCGGCGACAAGCTTGTCGGTGGGCGAATCGGCAGGAAACCAGGCGATCTCCTCGTCCGGGTCGGTCGAGACCGCAAAGAGGAAGGCGCTGCCATGGACCATCTCGCCTGCCTCGACCACGGCCATCATGCGGCGTCCGCTGAGGCTTTCCGGTGGTCGGTCACGCAACTGGTATCGGCAAGTCGCGCAGGAGATCTGGACGAATTCTTCCCAGCTCCACGCGAACACGCCGCGGGTTCCTGACGAACCGCCCGTGGCAAAAATCTGGTACTCGTCGAAGAGATAATAGGCAGTGGTTTCACCGCGAAGCTTCGCGGTGATGTTGGCGTCGGCGCCTGCCAGTGTGAGGCGCCGATCGGTCACGACGCGATCCCAGTTCGACATGACGTCGGTCTTGGTCATGAGCGGCAAGCTCGGCAGGTCTGCCTCGGTAAAGGTCGCGATATCGACCCCGGCTAGACGCTCAGCGTGCCAGGGGGATTTCTCGGCGGCGAAGGTGAGCATCTCGCGCAGCCTCGTCTGGCGTTCCTCGCGCAAGCGCGAGGCCGACCATGAGAGCCGCGCAACATGTTCAGGCAGGCGCGCGGCGACGTCAGCCAAATGTCGGCGCCGCCGAGGGCTATCGAGGCGCATTGTTGGTTTCCTATTCGGAGGCTGCCAGCGCCTGTCGTGGATGGTCAATCCGGTTCGGCTAGTTTTGCAGCGGGATAAAGCGTCTCATCTTGCCGGTTTCCTTGTGATGCTCCAGCGCGTCGACCAGACGGATCGTCACCTGGGGCTTGTCCAAGCCGCGGCTCTGAAGGGCTTCGACAATGTCGGCACGCAAGCGATCGACGTCGACATGACCGCGTGAAATCACCCCGATATCGGCCCCATGCTCTGTTTGATGAACCTGATACTGTTCGATCATCGGGTTTTGCCCCAACGGTGTTCTGAAAACCATCGGATGGATTAGAACGTCGCCAGCATATTTGAAGGCATCGTCAGAGCGGCCGCGGATCTCGGAAATCATCGAATAGACCGAGCTGTTGCCAGCCGGTTTCTCCATCGGAATCACGATATCCGTCAGTTCGTATCTGATGAGCGGCATGCTGCGGCCAAACAGCGATGTAACCAAAAGCTTGTCGATCCGATCAGGATCAGTGGTCGGCTTGTTGTCTTTGTCGACAATCTCGCAAATCGCAAGATCATCCGACACATACATGCCGACATGGTCGTCGGCCTCGACCCCCAAAATGCCAACTTCGACACTGCCCCACATGTTGTTGGGCTCGATACCCCACGCCTCGCGCACGGCAACTCTTGCTTCTGGCATTAAGGGCTCGGAGTTCGTCGCCACATGCTCTGGCTTAATCGAAAGACTACCGGCTAGGGCTTCGCCAGCGAGCAACTCGATGGTTGATGAATATCCGATAAGGTGGCTCGGTTGAGCCTTGTTCAGTTCGGCGACGAGTTTTGCGGGCGGGGTATCGGCTGGAAACCAGGCAATCTCCTCCTCCGGGTCGGTCGAGACCGAGTACAGAAACCCACTCGCATGAACGGTCTCGCCAGCCTCGACCACAGCCAGCATGCGGCGACCCGTGAGGCTCTCCGGCGGCCGGTCGCGCATCTGGTAGCGGAAGGTGGAGCAACAGATCTGAATGAACTCCTCCCAGCCCCAGATGAACACGCCGCGCGTACCCGATGAGCCGCCGGTCGCAAAAATCTGGTACTCGTCGAAGAGATAGTAGTCCGTGGTTTCGCCCCGCAGCTTCGATGTGATGTTCGCGTTGGCAATCTCCAACGTGAGCCTCGGGTCGGTCACGACTCGGTCCCAGTTCGCCATGACATCGGCTTTTGACATGGTCGGCAGGGTTCGAATGTCCTCTTCGGAAAAGCGTGCGATGTCGACGCCGGACAGACGGTCAGCGTGCCAGGGGGACCTCTCTGCGGCGAAGGCGAGGGTCTCGCGCAGCTTGTTCTTGCGCTCCTCGCGAAGGCGTTCGGCCGACCAAGACAAGCGAGCGACATGTTCAGGCAGCCGCGCGGCGACTTCGGCCAAATGTTGGCGCCGGCGGGGGCTATCAAGACGCATTTCGCACTCCGATCAAGTCAACGGGGATTGGGCACCTGAACACGCGCAAATTACGCTTTTGCATTTTGCTGGTATATTAGCGCGATTCGAGCCGTCGACGAGAGTGGGCCTGCAAGTGCCTCTCATCGCCACGATGATGCCATCGCCGACGGTTTTTGCTTCTGACGGCGTTGTAAAGCGCATAGAACGAGGGGCACGGATGAAAATGGGCTTTCAATATCGGCTGGACGTTCTATCTCGTGATCGTATCTTTCGCAGGACATGGCTGGACCCGTCCGCGCGGCGGTGTTAAGCGTCCAGAATTCACGGCATAGACGAGGGTGGGTCGTTGAAAGCTGAGCATAATGGTGGGAACGGCAAGGGTTTCGCAGTAGCCATGGATGCTTTTTCAGTCGCCACGAGTGATCCGGCAAGCGCCGAACGCCAGGCGCGCGGTTCCGAGGCCAGATTCGACATCTTTGACAAGTGCAGCACGGCGGAGGGCAATTTCGGCCCCCAACGGCAGAGCGGCGATACCTATTTCACGCGGCCGCTGTTGGACGACAAGCCCGGGCCGCGCATGCATTTCGACGGCCGCGAATGCGTCATGTGGTCGGTCAACGACTATCTGGGCTTCGCCGGCGACCCCGAGTTGCGGCGGATCGCGGCGGCCACCGCTGCGGAATGGGGCGCCAGCGGGCCGATGGGCTCGCGCATGATGTCGGGCACGACCACCCCGCATCTCGATTTGGAGCGCAGCCTGGCCGACCTGTGCGGAAAGCCTGACTCCGTGCTGTTCAACTACGGCTATCTGGGCGTCTTGGGCACGATCCAGGCCCTGACGGAGCCGGACGACATTTTGGTCATGGACAAAATGTCGCACGCTTGCATTGTGGACGCCGCCAGAATGTCCGCCACCGGGCGAAATCTGCGCGTCTTCCGTCACAATGATCTGGCCTCGCTGGAACGGCTGTTGAAGAGCGTGCAGACCCGGCGCAAGGGCGGCGTGCTGATCCTCACCGAGGGCATTTTCGGCATGACCGGCGACTGCGCGCCCTTGGACGGCATCGTCGAGTTGAAGGAAAAGTACAACGCCCGTCTGTTCGTCGACGACGCCCACGGTTTCGGCGTCGTCGGGCCCGACGGTCGCGGCGCCTCTGCCCTGCATGGCGTCATGGACAAGACGGACATCTATTTCAGCACCTTCGCCAAGGCGTTTGCATCCATCGGCGGTTTTTCCGCCAGCGAGCATTCGGTTGTGGAGTGGATCAAGTACAACGCGCGCAGCCAGGTGTTCGCCAAGAGCTTGCCGATGATCTTCGTCAAGACCGCCCAGCGCACGCTGGAGCTGATGGCAACTGATGGGGATGAACGGCGGCGGCGCATGTGGCACATGTCGCGCCTGCTGGCCGAGGGCCTGCGCTCGATGGGCTTTGAGGTCCAGCACGTTCCGTCCCCGGTCGTGCCGGTGCTGCTGCCCAGCGCGCGGGTGGTCGATTGCATGACCTGGTCCCGCTATCTGCGCCAGCGCGGGATCTTCGTCTCGCCCGTGGTCTATCCGGTGGTGCCGCGCGGCATGGCGCTGTTCCGCATGATCCCCACCGCCAGCCATACAGAGGCGGATGTGGAGGAGACCCTGGCCGGCTTCCGCGCCTTGCGCGACGAATTCTCGCTGGACCTGGCCGTCGACCCGCAGGTGGTCCGCACCGTCTATGGGCCGGATGCCGCGACGATCGGCCAGGACTACGCGCGTATGGCCGGATAGCATCCGCGCCTCGGCAAAAAGAGACGTGCGTTGACCCGACCGACATTTCAAACCGCGCTGATTGTGGGGGCCGGCGCCGGTCTCAGCGGCTCTTTGGCCCGCCTGTTCGCAGGCCAAGGCCTGAAAGTCGCCTTGGCGTCCAGGCAGCCGGACCGGCTTGCCGACCTGGCCACGGAAACCGGGGCGAAGAGCTTCGCCTGCGATGTCTCCCAAGCCGATCAGGTCGAGACGCTGTTCGCAAAGGTTGAGGACGCTGTCGGCGTGCCGGATCTGGTGGTGTTCAACCCCAGTGCGCGCAGCCGAGGCCCGATCGTCGATATCGTGCCCGCCGATGTGGAAAAGGCGCTGGCGGTCACGGCCTATGGCGGCTTCCTGGTCGGGCAGCAGGCGGCGCGTCGGATGGTGGCCAACAATCACGGTGCGATCCTGTTCACCGGCGCCTCGGCCAGCGTGAAGGGCTATCCCCAGTCCGCACCCTTCGCCATGGGCAAGTTCGCTTTGCGCGGCCTGGCGCAAAGCATGGCCCGCGAGCTCGGTCCCAAGGGCGTGCATGTCGCCCATTTTGTGATCGACGGCGGTATTCTGCCGCCGGGACGGGAGCAATCGGCCGATCGCCCTGACAGCATGCTGCACCCCGATGCCATCGCCGAGACATACTGGCAGGTCGCTCGGCAGGACCGCAGCGCCTGGACGTGGGAAGTCGAACTCAGGCCCTGGGTCGAAACCTTCTAGCCAAGCAGGCGCAGGTCAGTCGACGCTGTCGCGGATGGTCGCGTTCGGATGGAACGCGGCAAACGCGAAGGCGAACGGCACGTCGTAGGCGACGTCTTCCAAGCCGCCGTCCGCCAGCCGCCGCTGGACGACCACATTGCCCACATCGCGCCCCTGGTTGATCCGGCTGGTATCCAGCGCGGAATTCTGCCCCGGGGTCCAGGTCAGGACCAGATCGCCCGCCTCGATCGCGCCGGCGTCGCGCAGGGTGGACAGCAACCAGGCCTGATCGCCGACGGCGACCACCCGCGACAGCGGTCCGCCCGGCCCGTCATAGTCGCCGCGATACAAAAATGGCCGCGCGGAACTGTCATAGGCCACGTAAGGGTTGCGGCCGTAGGCGCGCCCCGTCGCTTGGTTCGGCACCAGGACCTGGCCGTCGGGATGGCGTTCTGCGAACAGGCGCCAGCTTTCCAGACGGGCCGGAACCATGTCCAGGCGCACGCCTGTCTGCGCGCCGATGATGCCTTCACCCAGGAACTGCTGCCACCAGGTCTCGGTCTGCCGGTCATACATGACCAGATCCGAATTGCGCAGCCGTCCGGTCGTGCCGAAATCCAGCACCGTGCCGTCAACCGTGCGGTCGAACACGATGCCGGAGTTGCATAAGGGGCAATAGGTCACCGCGACCGGCATGCCGCCGACCGTGTCGTTGACGATCTCGTGCCAGGTCATGATCCGCAGCGGATAGGCGCGGGCGTCGCCGTTGATCGCGACACTCAGCACCGGCTCGTCGGCGCCCAAATCGTCAATCTCGGCCACCGGCCGGAACACCGGCGTATCGATCGACGGTATGCCGTCGCGCGGCGGCCCGCCCGACATGATTTCGTCGAACTCGACCGATCGGGTTTGCCAGTCCGTCAGCGGAAACTCGCCCTGCCAGCTGCTCGGCTGCGCGTGCGCGGCGCCGATGGAGAAGATCGCGACGAGCAGGAAGACGAGCGGTTTCATGGATAGAAAGATGGCCTGATCGGCCGCTCCGGCGGAGTCAAATGACCGTGATGCGACGGCACGGCCCATTTGGGATCATGAAGACGCGCCGAGAGGCTTGAGTGTCGGTCGCGCAAGCGATATCAAGCGGTCCGCTCTGACCCATCATCCGGCCGCAACCTCGCCCGGGGCGGCCGACCAAGGCACGGGATACCGCCATGACCCCATCGTTCGCCGTTCGCGCCGCTATGCTCGCGATGCCCGTGCTCGTGGGCACGGCCGGGATCGCGGCCGCCCAGGACACCGTCAACATCGCCAACTGGACCGACTATATCGGCGAAACCACGCTGGCGGACTTCGAGGCGGAAACCGGCATCCGGCCGAACTACGACGTCTATGACAGCAACGAGGTGTTGGAGACGCGGCTGCTGGCCGGCCGCTCCGGCTACGATCTGGTCGTACCGTCCGATATGCCCTTCCTGGCTCAGCAGGTTGAGGCGGGTGTCTATCAGCCGCTCGACCGCGACCTGATCCCCAACCTGCGCCATCTCGACCCGGACCTGATGGCGCGCGCGTCGATGGCCGATCCCGGCAATGAACACGCGGTCATCTATCAATGGGGCACCAACGGCTTCGGCTACAATGTCGCTGCCATTGCCGAGCGCATGCCGGACGCGCCGGTCGACAGCTGGGCCATGATCTTCGATCCCGAGATCGTCTCCCGCTTTGCCGATTGCGGCGTGACGCTGTTGGATTCGCAAGACGAGATGATCCCGCTGGTCCTGCATTATCTCGGGCTCGACCCCTTCACCGAGGACAGCGCGGATCTCGCCCAGGCGGAAGCGTTGTTAACCGAGATCCGGCCTTACATCCGCTATTTCCATTCATCCCAGTACGTGAACGACCTGGCCAACGGCGACATCTGCCTCGCGGCCGGCTGGTCCGGCGACGTGATCCAGGCCTACTATCGGGCGCTGGAGGCGGAGAATGGGGTCGACATCGAATACACCATCCCGACGGAAGGCACGATCATCTGGTTCGACATGATGGCCATTCCGGCCGATGCGCCCAATCCGGAAGGCGCCCACGCCTTCATCGACTTCGTCCTGCGCCCAGATGTGATGGCCGGGATCAGCGACTATGTCGCCTATGCCAACGCCGTGCCGGACTCGTGGCCGCTGATGGACCCGAAGATCGCTGGCGACGGATCGATCTTCCCGCCGGCGGAGGTTCAGGACCGTCTGTTCCCGGCCCAAACCCTGTCGATGCCGGCGACACGCGAACGTACGCGATTGTGGACGCGCGTACGTACGGGCGTCTGAGGGGCCGAGGCTAAGCGACCCAGTTGGCCGGGGGGCAGCAACCGACCGATCGCGCGGGCGCGTTTGCGGAACCGTGGCGCGATCCGCATCAAACGCCGCTGATCCGTATCGAGCGGCTGACCAAGACCTTCGGCGACTTCTATGCCGTCGACGATGTCAGTCTCGACATCTATCGCGGCGAGTTCTTCTCTCTGCTGGGCGGGTCGGGCTGCGGCAAGACGACGTTGCTGCGCCTGATGGCCGGGTTCGAGATGCCGACCGAGGGGCGCATCTCGATCGACGGCGTCGACCTTGCCGGCGTGCCGCCCCATCGGCGGCCGGTCAACATGATGTTTCAGTCCTACGCGCTGTTCCCGCACATGTCGGTCGCCCGCAACGTGGCGTTCGGTTTGCGGCAGGAGGGGCTGCCGTCGGCCGAGATCAGAAGCCGCGTGGCCGACGCGCTCGAACTCGTGAAGCTGGACCGGCTCGCCAAGCGCAAGCCCCATCAACTGTCCGGCGGCCAACGCCAGCGCGTCGCGCTCGCCCGCTGTCTGGTGAAGCGCCCCAAGGTCCTGCTGCTCGACGAGCCCTTGGCGGCGCTGGACCGCAAGCTGCGCGAGGAAACCCAGTTTGAACTGGTGAACATTCAAGAGCAGCTTGGCATGACCTTCGTCATCGTGACCCACGACCAGGGCGAGGCCATGGCCATGTCCACGCGGGTCGGAGTGATGGACGAGGGGCGGATCGTGCAGATCGGCACGCCGAACGAGGTCTATGAGTATCCGACCTCGCGCTTCGTCGCCGGCTTCATCGGGTCGATCAACATGTTCGACGGCGTCCTGGCCGAAAGCGCGCCCGACCATGCGCTCGTCGAGGGCGTCGGCGAGCCGGTGAGGTTCCACATCGATCACGGCATCGCCGCACCGGCTTCGGCCACGGTCACGGTGGCCATCCGGCCGGAGAAGATGCGGCTGAGTAAGACACTGCCTGAAGGTTTCACAGAGGACAGCCCTAACCTGCTGCGCGGCACGGTGGACGAGATCGCCTATCTCGGTGGCCAGTCGATCTACGTCGTCGTGCTCGAGTCGGGCCGGATGGTGCGAGTCTCTGTGCCGAACACCCATCGGATGACCGAACTGCCGATCACGTGGGAAGACCCCGTGTACGTTTCTTGGCCGGCCTTTGCCGGGGTCGTCTTGGTCGACTAGGTCGTGATGGCCGAATCCAGCACGCATCCTAACGGCATCGTCCGGCACCGGCCGGCGCGCTGGCCGCGACGCGCCCGCATGTTGGTCGTGTCCGTGCCGTATCTCTGGCTGCTCGTGTTCTTCGCGGTGCCGTTCCTGATCGTCTTGAAGATCAGCCTGTCGGAACCGCAATTCGCCCAGCCGCCCTACGCGCCGCTGATCGAATGGGGCGACGATCTCGCGCTGGACATCCGGCTCAATCTCGCCAACTACGCCCTGCTTGCCGAGGACAGGCTCTACCTCGTCGCCTATCTGAACTCGATCAAGATCGCCTTCTTCTCAACGCTGATCTGCCTGGCGATCGGCTATCCGATGGCCTATGCCATCGCGCGCGCCAACCCGGCCTGGCGCACGGGCCTGTTGATGTTGATCATCCTGCCCTTCTGGACCTCGTTCCTGATCCGTGTCTATGCCTGGATCGGCATCCTGCGGGACAATGGGGTGATCAACAATCTGCTGATCTCGTTTGGGATCATCGACCAGCCCTTGCAGATGCTGCAGACGGATTTCGCCGTCTATCTGGGCATCACCTATTCCTACCTGCCGTTCATGATCCTGCCCCTGTTCGCCACCTTGCAGAGGCTGGACGACAGCCTGTTGGAGGCCGCGGCCGACCTCGGCTGCCCGCCCTGGCGCACGTTTCTGACCGTAACGCTGCCGCTGTCGGTGCCAGGCATCGTCGCCGGTTCGCTGCTGGTCTTCATTCCGGCGGTCGGCGAGTTCGTCATTCCGGCCCTGCTGGGCGGCCCGGACACGGTCATGATCGGCCGGGTTTTGTGGGACGAGTTCTTCACCAACCGGGACTGGCCGGTGGCGTCCGCCGTGGCGCTGGTCATGGCCCTTTTGCTGGTGCTGCCGATCATGCTGATCCAATGGCTCTACAGCCGCGAACAGGCGCGCGAGGCATGAGGCGCGGGGGCATCGGCTTTTCCGGCATTATGCTGGCGATCGGCCTTTTGTTCCTCTACGTGCCGATCGTGCTGCTGATCCTGTTTTCCTTCAACGAAAGCCGGCTGGTGACCGTCTGGGGCGGCTGGTCCTTGCGCTGGTACGAAGCCTTGTTCAGCGATCAACAGATGCTGCGCGCCGCCTGGCTGTCCATCCGCATCGCCGCCATCACCGCGACGATCGCGGTCGTGCTCGGCACCATGGCCGGCGTCGCGCTGGTGCGCTTCGGCAACTTCCGGGGCCGGTTCCTGTTCACCGGCATGATCGCGACCCCCCTGGTGATGCCCGAGGTGATCATCGGCCTCTCGATGCTGCTGATGTTCGTGGCCATGGACCAGGCGATCGGCTGGCCCGCCGGCCGCGGCATGCTGACCATCATCATCGCCCATGCCACCTTCTGCGCCGCGTACGTCACTGTCGTGGTCCAATCGCGTCTGGGGGCACTTGACCGATCGCTGGAGGAGGCGGCGACGGACCTCGGCGCCCGGCCGCTGAAGGTGTTCTTCGTCATCACGCTGCCGATCATCGCGCCGGCCCTGATCGCCGGCTGGCTCTTGGCCTTCACCCTGTCGCTGGACGATCTGGTGGTGGCCAGCTTCGTGACGGGACCAGGCGCGACGACCTTGCCGATGCTGGTCTTCTCCAGTGTCCGGCTGGGCGTCAGCCCGCAGGTGAACGCGCTCGGTTCCATCATCGTGGCGCTGGTCAGCATCGGCATCATCCTGGCGACGGCCCTGATGCATCGGCGCGAGAGGTTGCGACAAAGGGACGAGCACTTGGCGCGGGCGGGCTGATCAGTCCTCCAGCCGCGTAATTGCCATCTCATAACGGAAGTCGCCCTCCGGCGCTGACGCGCTGCCGATGACCGGCGCGGCGTCTGCCGGATCGACCGTCGCGGCCAGCGGGATGTGCCCTTCCGTGGCCATCATGCCGGAGGTCGGGTCCATGCCCAGCCAGCCCGCGCCGGGAACGAAGGCCTCGGCCCAGGCATGGAGGTCGAGCGTGTCTTCCTTGGGGCTGTCGGGCTGGTCGTTGGTTAGTTGGACCAGATAGCCTGATACGAACCGGGCCGCGAAGCCGAGATGGCGCAGGATCTGGACCAGCAAGACGCTGGTATCCCGGCATGAGCCAACCTTCGTCTCCAGCGTTTGCTCGATCGGCTGAACCCCGGGGTCCCAGCGGGTGGTGTATTCGATCGTCTCGGCCAGGCGCTTGTTCAGATCGACCAGAAACCCGATCGTGTTGCGCGGCGTCCGATCGATCTCGGCCAGCCAGCCGGCGAGTATGGCGCCCGCCGGCTCGGGCGTCAAATAGGGCTGCAACGGTCGCCGATGATGGTCGTCATAGCTGAACGGCGTCTCGAGCGCCCACGGCTCGACAAAGAAGTCGAACGGGTTTTGCGGCGTCAGGGTCACCGTCAGCCCGACGGTGAGGATCAAGCGCTCGACCGGCCGCGGAAAGACGATACGCGCGACCCGGTTGCCGGCAGGGCCGAACATCCAATGCAGCACATGCTCCTTGGGCTCGACCTCCAGGCGATAGTCCCGAAACGGGATCCGGATGTAGGGCGCCGGCGCCATGCGCACATAGTGCGGTCCAAGCTCGACCGGCTGGTCGTAGCCATAGAACGTGCGATGGAGAAGGCGGACCGTCGGGGGCATGGCAGGCGATAGTGGCGGCCGTCGTAGTACCGCACAGCCATACCATGAATGCTCGTCGCTCGCCCGTGTGAAGGTGAGGGCAACAGCCGCAGATGGTGCCCGCCGCCGACGATGGTTCAAGCGAGATACTGCCTCGGTGATCGTGGTCACTCATGCCAATCGCCTCCATCTCAAATGGGCGTGAGCAGAAGTTTGTTGTTCGCCGGCTGGGTCACCAAGATATCCTTGTTATGGAGGCGGGGGGTCTGGACGCCCGCTGATCGTGTGAAAAGGCGATGACATGGCAACAAGACATCTGACGGCGGACGAGATCGGGCTGCCGCAGTTCGACCCTGGGGCGGCGGTCGACGGTGCCGTGTTTTCGTTGCCCAGCCATGTGCGGGCCCGCGAGGCTCTGGAATTCGGCCTGTCGTTGCGGCGCCAGGGGTTCAACATCTTCGTTCTGGCCAGCGACAACAGCGGGCGCATGCGCGCGACCCTGGGCTTTCTGGCGGAAAACGTCACCGGCGATCCGCCGGGCGACTGGGTCTATCTGAACAATTTCCGCCATGGCAACCGGCCGCGTCCCTACCGCCTGCCGGCAGGCCAGGGGCGCCGGTTCCGCGACACAATGGCCGCGCTGATCCCGCGCGTGCGCGAGACCTTGCAACAGATGTTCGCCAGCGAGGGTTTTCAGGCGCGCGTGAAGGCCGAGACGGAATCGCTTAACCGCGAGATCAGCGGCAAGCTGGACGAGCTGCGCAAGGCCGCCGCCGACAAGGGATTGACCTTGGTTCAGGCGCAGCAGGGCGGTTTCGGCTTCGTTCCGGCGCTGGCCCAGGACGAAGAGGCCATGGCCAACCTGACCGACGAGCAGCGGGCCGACCTGCAAGCCGCCCATGCCGAGATGACCAGCGCGCTGGCCGACCTGAACCGCTGGCGCGTGCACCGCCAATCGACCTATCTGGAATGGCTGCGCGGTTTTGAACGCAACGCCGCCGACCAGGCGTTGACCGGCCTGCTGGACGAGGTGGAGCAACAGTTCGCGACGGGGCCGGGCATCGGCCGCTGGTTCGTCGAAATGCGTCAGGATCTGCTGGACCATCTCGACGCCTTCAAGCCGCAGGAGGCGGGCCAGGGTTCGCCCGTCGCACCGCCGGAGCTGCGTTATGCGGTCAATCTGATCATCGATAATGGAGATCTGCGTGCGCCGCCTGTCTATCTGGAAGGCAACCCGACGTATGAAAACCTGTTCGGCCGGATCGAGTACCGGCAGATCCAAGGCGCCTTGCAGACCGACTTCAGCCTGATCCGGGGCGGTGCCTTGCACAAGGCGAATGGCGGCGTTCTGGTTCTGCGCGCCGAGGCTTTGGCCCGGGACGGCCGCGTCTGGCTAGCCTTGAAGGGTGCCTTGCGAGACGGCTTGATCCAGATTGAGGAGATCCACCGCACCGGCGGCGTGCCGATTGCCCATGCGCCGCGTCCGAAGCCCATCGCCCTCGACGTGAAGGTCGTCATCGTCGGCTCGCCGCACTGGTACTACACTTTCTTTTCGGCCGACCCGGACTTTCAGTCCTATTTCAAGGTCAAGGCGGACATCGACAGCGACTTCGAGGCCATGCCGGACTGCGTGGCCGCCTATGCCGGCTTGCTGCGTCACAGGGCGCAGCACGATGAGGACGCGGTCATCACCGATGATGGCGTGATCAAGCTGCTAGGCTTCGCGTCTCGCTGGGCCGGCCATCGCGGTCGCCTGACCTCGCGCTTCGAGATCTTCGAGGACCTGATCGCCGAAGCAGCGAGCCTGAGCGAGGGTCGCCGGATCGATGCGGCGGCCGTGATCGCGGCCCGCGACGCTCGGCATCGCCGCAATGCCCGGATCGAAGACCGCCTGCAGGAAGGCATCGAGGAACAGAGCGTGCTGATCGACACGACCGGGTCGGTGATCGGCCAGATCAACGCGCTGACGGTGCGCGACATGGGCGACCATGCCTTCGGCTTGCCATCGCGGATCACCGCACGGTCGGCCGTCGGGCGCCATGGCGTGGTCAATATCGAGCGCGAGGTGGCCATGGGCGGCCCGATCCAGCAGAAGGGCGCCATGGTCCTGCAGGGCTTCCTGATGGGCCGCTTCGCGCGCGGCTTTCCCCTGTCGTTCACCTGCTCGATCACCTTTGAGCAGAGCTATGGCGGGGTCGAGGGCGACAGCGCCTCGATGGCGGAACTGCTGGCCGTATTGTCCGATCTGGCGGAGGTACCGTTGCGCCAGGACCTCGCGATCACCGGCTCGGTCAACCAGCGCGGCGACGCCCAGACCATCGGCGGCGCCTATCACAAGGTCGAGGGCTTCTACCGCACCTGTCTGAATGCCGAGGGCGGCCTGACCGGCCAGCAGGGCGTCGTGGTGCCCGCCACCAACGCGATCCATCTGGTCTTGGAGGACGACGTCGCCGAGGCGATCGCCGACGGCAAGTTTCACGTCTACACGGTCGACCGGATCGAGGACGCGGTCGAGCTTTTCACGGGCCTGCCTGCCGGGTCGCCGGATGCCGACGGCGCGTTCCCGCGCGGCACATTGTTCGGCCTGGTACAGGACCGGCTGCGGGCATTCGACGAAGCGTTGACCGAGCGGGCGCGGCCTTAACGGCCGGCGGCCAGCAGGGCGGCGCCGACCAGCCCGGCGTCAGCACCCTGGCGCGCCGCCTCGATTGGGACGGGGAAGTCCGGCGCCAGGCGGCCGCAGATCGACGTTAGCTCGGCCAAGACGTCGGCACGCAGGCCAATCCCGCCGCCGATGACGATCAGGTCGGGGTCGCACAGCCGTCGCGCCGACAGCAAGGCTTGGCCCAGCAGGTTGAGCGCGTCGTCGATAAGGACGGCCGCCTTCGCGTCGGTCTTCGCCCGCTCGAACAGTTCGGGCGCCTCAATCCCGTCGCCGAATGTCTCGGCCGCCCGCGCCTTCAGGGCCGTGCCGCTGGCCTCGGTTTCGATGCAGCCGATGGCGCCGCAGCCGCAGCGCCTGCCGCCGACCGGCTTGACAAGGACATGGCCCATGCTGCCCGCCGCCCCATTGGTGCCCTCGACCAGTTTGCCGTCCGTCACCAGGCCGCCGCCGATGCCGGTGGACACGGTGACGAACAGCAGGGATCGGATGCCCGACCGCACGTCGAATTCGGCCCAGGCGGCCGCCTGGGCGTCGTTGACCAGACGGACCGGGCGATCGAAAGTCGCCTGCAGGCGCTCCGCCAACGGGTAGCCGGCCGGGACGGGCAGGATGGTCGGGTTCAGCGCGCGCCATTGTCCGTCCTGCACGATGCCCGTGACGGCGGCACCAATCGCCTCGAAGCGGCCTTGCCAGTCGCTCGCCAGGTCGACCATGGCGGCGAGCCAGTCCTCCGGTCGGCCGGAGATCGGGGTGGCGACCTGGCGTCGCTCTTCTATGGCACCATCGACGATCAGCGCAGCCGCAATCTTTGTCCCGCCGATATCGAAGGCCAGGATGGGGCGCGTCGCGGCGTCCAACTCAGGCGGTGCGGTCAATGATCGCCTCGGCGCTGCGTTCGAAGGCCTCCAGCCGCTCCGGATACCGCTCCAAAAGGGTGGCAAGCAAGGCGTCGACGATCAGCATCTGGCCGATCTTGGACGGCAGCGCGCCGCCAGTGAGCGGGCCTTCCGGATTGGCGGCCACGAGGGTGACGTCCGCGAGCTGCGAGAGTTTGGACCGGGCCTGGTTGGTGATCGCGATGACCGAGGCGCCGCCCTTGCGCGCATGCTCGGCCGGTCGGATCACGTCCAAGGTCGCGCCGGAACTGGAGACACAGACCGCCACGTCGTCAGGGGTCAGCGTGCTCGCCGCCATGACCGAAACATGGGCGTCGTCATAGCGCAGCACGGTGCCGCCGGCACGCAGCAGCTTGATCGACATGTGCTCGGCGATCGGTGTGCTGTTGCCGACGGCGAACACGTCTACACGGCGCGCGCCGGCGAGCATATCGGCGGCCCGTTCGATGACGTCGTCCGCCTGCAGGGACGCGGTCTCCTTCAAGGCTGCGATCGCCATTTCGGCCATGGTGTCGATCGGCGCGCGGATCGGGTCGGCGGCCGGCTGGTCCTGGGCCAGATGCGCCAGTTCCAGGGCGACCGCGAGGCGGAACCTGGCGAAACCGTCGAACCCGGCCGAACGCACCAGGCGCGTGATCGTGGCCTCGCTGGTTTGCGACGCCTCGGCCAGGTCGGTGATCGTCTGATGGGCGACCGTGTCCGGCTGGTCCAGCACGTAGCGCGCGACCCGCGCCATCTGGGGCGGCCAGCCATCCATGCTGGCCCGCAGGCGCGCGAACAGGCCGTTAGGCGACGGGTTGCTCATCCCTTGATCGCGCCGGCGGTGAGCGCCCTGGTGAGATAGCGGAAGCAGACCAGCCCGACCAGCATCGGCGGCAGCAGGGACAGGACCATGGCGGCCGAGGTCGGCCCCCAGCGAATGCCGAACGAGGTCGCGAACAGGGTCGCGCCGACGGTCACGGGCGTGGCCGACCTTGTGGTCAGGATCAGGCCGAACAGAAATTCGTTCCAGGCATAGATGAAGCTCAAGATGGCGATCGATATCAGCATCGGCCGGCCCAACGGTATCACGATGCGCCACAGCAGCATGCCGATGCCGGCGCCGTCCACCCTTGCGGCCTCCTCGATCTCATAAGGCAGGTCGCGCACCATGGCGATGGCGAACAAGAGCGCGAAGGGCAGATTGATGATCGCGGCGATGATCGACAGGCCCAGCCTTGTGTCCAACAGGCCCAGCCACTGGAACATGAAATAGAAGGGGATCGCGAAGATCACCAAGGGCAGGGTGCGCAGCATCAGGACGATCGGCACGATCGTGCCGCCGCCGAATTTCATGCGCACGATGGCGTAGGCCGCCGGCACCGCCAGGACCAGCGCGATCGCGGTGCCGGCGGCGGCCAGCACGAAACTGTTCATCAAATAGCGCGGGAAGTTGAGGGTCGGCGTCGTCAGCACCTCCGCATAGTGCTGCAAGGTCGGCGCGAACAGCCAGACGGGCGGCGAGGCGTTGATGTCCGCGTTGGTCTTGAACGATGTGAAAACCGTGAACACCACGGGCAGGTTCAAGATCAGCGCGGCCACGACGAACAGCAGCCAGCGCCAGGTCCAGCCGATCGGGCCGGGGTCGCGTTTCCGGCTCATGTCCGCGCCCCCTTCAGCACGTAGCGCATGGTTGCCCAAAGCAGCAGCAGGGAGAACGCCATCAGGATCAGCGACGAGGCAATGGCGAAGCCCAGCCGGCCCTGCTGGAAGAACGCCCGATAGATGAAGATGCTGGAACTGGTGGTCAGCGTGCCTGGGCCGCCGCCGGTCAGCACATAGATGTGGTCGAAGACCCGAAAACTGTCGATGAACCGGATGAACGCGGTGATCGCGATTGCGGGCCCCATCAGCGGCAGCACGATGCGGCGGACCTGGTCGCGCGGCTTGGCGCCGTCGACATAGGCCGCGTCCAGCAGTTCCTCGGGGATCGCCTGCAACGCCGTCAGCAGCAGCAACAGCGCGAATGGCGTCCATTGCAGAACCTCGATCGCGATCACCACCGTGACGACCCAATCCGGCCCCAACAGGTTCGGATAAAGGCCGAACAGCGCCAGATACTGCGGGACGACGCCGACGAACTCGTTCAGCATCAGCTTGTACATGATGCCCATCAGGGCCGGCGAGATCATCAGCGGCAGGATCAGGACGGCCAAGAGGAACCGATAGCGCTCCAACAGCGGCCGCAGCGCGATCGCCAGGGTCAACGCGATGATGATCTGCGCGGTGGTCGCGATCACCGCAAAGCGCAGCGAGAACCAGAGCGATTGCCAAAAGGCCGCGCTGCCGGCCGCGTCGGCGAAGTTACCGAAGCCGGTCAGCGTCGGGCTGCTCAATGTCTCGAACGTGACGTCGGACAGCGAGTAATAGAGGTTGGAAAGAAACGGGAACCCCAGCCAGACGACCATGAAGATCGCCAGCGGGGCGATCAGCCACCAGGCCTCACGGCGTCGATGCATGGCGCTTCGCCCTTGACCGTCGCGTTAGGTGCCCGCCAGCGGCCGTGGCCATCCGGCGGGCGCAACCCCTGGCCGTCGCTATTGGGCCATCGCTTCGGCCATGCCGCTGGCGGCCTGGCTCAATGCCGTGTCGATGTCGGTCTGGCCCGACCAATAGCCCGAGAACTCCTGCGCCAGGACCTCATAAACCGGCACCGCATAGGCCGCCGTGCCGCCATTGATGACGAAGCCGTAGTCGGCCGCGAACTGGCCGATCAATGGGAATTCCGGCCGTTGATCTGACATGCCCTCCAGGATGCTCGGCACCGCCGGCGTGCCGCCGGCCGCCGCGTAAATCTCCTGCGCCTCGATGCTGGCGAGATAGTTCAGGAACTGGCCGGCCTGGTCCTTGTTCTCAGACGCCGCGTTCATGCCGATGCCCAGGCTGTGGCTGTGTGTGCGGTGGCCTTCCGGGCCCGCAGGCATGGGCGCGATGCCGACAAGGCCGCCCGTTTCCGGATACTCGTCCGGATCGTTGACGATGTTGAAGGCCGCGTTCCATTGCAGAGTGGTCGCCGCCCGCCCCGTGCCGAAGGCGGCATTGGCCTCCGCGAACTCGTACGACAGGCTGCCCGGCGGCGTGGCGCCGGCATCGATGATGGTCTGATAGATCTCCAGGCCACGGCGGGCCGCGTCGCTGTCGATGGTGATGGTGCCGTCGGCGTCCATCCAGTTGCCACCGTTGGAAACCAGCGTGCTTTGCCAGATCATGATGTTGAAGATCAGGTTCTGAAGCTGCAGCGCGCTGCCGAACTGTGTCGGCGCGTCCGGATTGATCGACTGGGTGAAGAACAAGGCCGTGGCGATGTAGTCGTCCCAGGTCCAGTCGCCGGGGTCGACCGGGTCACGCGCCGCGCCCAGATGCTCCGCCGCGATTTCGCTGTAGCGCGCCTGCCAGTCCGGGTTGTTCATCAACTCGTCGATCAGGTCGGTGCGGTAAAAGGCGAAATGCACGCTGATGTCGGTCGGAATGCCGTAGATCGAGCCGTCGGCGGACAGGCTGTCCAGCGCCACCGGCGCGAAATGATCGGCGACGCCCGGATCGAGATACTGGTCCAAGGGCTCCAGGAACGGGGCGTAGCGGCCGAGCGTATAGGTCGTGACCAACGCCAAGTCGAACTCCGTGCTGCCGGCGGCGAGGTCCGACAGTTCCTTGTCGAAAAAGCCCTGACGGCTGAACAGCAACTGGTCGACCTCGAAGCCAAGCTCTTGGCCCGGGCCCTCGTTGAAGGCATCGATGACGGCCTGCATGGCGTCGCTTTCCGGCCCCGGCCAGAACAGCAATGTGACGTCGGCCTGTGCCGCCTGCGCGCCAAGGGCGACGGCCAGTGCGAACGCCGATGCTCCGATAAATCTCCGTTTCATCTCATGGTCTCCCTGTTTGTGGTGGATGGGCTTGGTGACTTTGGCTGGCTCCGGCGAGGGCCTCGGCAAACCAGCTCGTGACGAATTCCGGCCGGGTGATCGCCGATCCGACGACGACGGCCCAGGCGCCTGTCTTTTGGACGGCGAGCGCGTCGGCCGGCGTTCTGACATTGCCCTCCGCGAGAACCGGGATGGACAGCGCCGCCGCTGCATCGCGGACGAGGGTTAGGTCGGGGCAGGGGCGTCCGGCGCCGTCGACGCAATCGAGGCTCAGCGTGGTGGCGACCGCGTCGGCGCTGCTTTCGGCCGCCGCTTGCGCCTCCTTGAGCGTCGAGATGTCTGCCAGAACCGGTCTGTTCAGCGCGTGGGCAGCGGCAAAGAGGTCGCCAACCTGTGCCGGCCGCGTGCCGATCGTGGCATCGATGGCGACGATGTCGGCGCCTGCCTCGATGGTCGCGGCCACGTCGTCCGTCGTGCCGGTGATCCAGGCCGGATTGTCGCCAAACGGGCGCTTGATCAGGCCGATCAGCGGCCGATCGGTAGCCTGGCGGGCGGCGCGAATGTTGGCCGCGCCCTCGATCCGAAAGCCGGCGGCGCCACCGTCCGTCGTCGCGCGCACATAATCGGCCACGACTTCCGGCCGGTCGAACGGCCCACCGGGAACCGGCTGGCACGACACGATCAGCCGGCCACGCACCCTTTTAAAGACAGACGCAAAAGACATGCGTCATGAAAATAACCGCTGTTCAATATGTCAACAGTGAAAATAATCACCATCCATCCGTGCGCCACTTCCGCAGACGGGCTCCAAGGCGCGTCAGCCGGAGGTTGAAACCCGAAGCTGGTCGATGATGGCGCCGGAAAACGGGCTCCAAAGCGGCACCCGCACGCCGGCCGCCGCTAGAACCGACGAGGCCCAATTGTTGCAGGTGTAAAGCGCGTTGTAGCGCCCATGCGCCTGGAAAAAGGCGTCGGTCTCCATATGGCCGGGAACGCCGAGCGGCACGGCCTGGCCGTTTTCGTCCAGCACGGCCGTGTCGACGATGCCGTCGACGAGAACCTGGTAATCCTCCTCCGGCAGCAGGATGAAGACGTTGTTCTCCGGGTCGAACCGGGCGGCGCCGTACTTGATGTGCATGACGGAGCCGCCGATTCCCATCACGGCGCGGACCGCCGTGCCGATCGTCATGTCATCCCAGGTCGGCGTGTTGACATAGAAATCGCGATGGCCCCAGCCGATGCCGACATGGGTCGCCATCTGGCCGAGCTGCGGCCCCATCCGCGCAATTGCCGGATCGAACACCTCGCGCCAATCGTGCCCGCCGGCGACGATCGGCACGACCAGGTCGACATGGATGCCGTTGTCCGCGACGATCACCGGAATGCCGACCGGCGCGCTTTGGAAGTCGGCGTTCACCGGAATGCGGGCGAAGACGAAGACGGCGAGAAAGTAGAGGGCGGCCAGGCCGAAGGGCAGGGCGAGCAGGTAGAGCAGCCAGCGCCAATAGCCCCGTCGGCGCGTGGTGGCGGGAGTGATCGCTTCGGTCATGCCCGCCGCATGATCAGCCGAAAGGCGGCAGAATCAGAGCCAAAGCGGCGCCGAAATAGGGAATCCGCAGTCCGCTGCGACCGGCAAGCGTCACCGTGGCCGCCGCCATCGGCTAGCTGGCCTTTTCCAGGGCGTCGCGCAGTTGCTGTTCGGCGGTCTGCAGCTCGCGCTCGGCGTTCTGGCGCTGTTGGCGGCCTTCCTCGGCGATCTGCACGCTTTCCTCGATCGTGGAGATCAGGTCGGCGTTGGCCTTCTTGATGCTCTCGATGTCGAAAACGCCGCGTTCGATTTCGCGCCTGATTTCCGCGTTCGCCGTCTTCAGGTTGGCCGCGTTGGCCTCCAACAGCTCGTTGGTCAGGTCGTTGGCCTTGCGGATCGTGCCGGCGGCCTGCTGCGACCGGTGCAGGGTCACGGCTTGCGCGATCTGCACCTCCCACAACGGGATGGTGTTCACGACCGTGCTGTCGATCTTGGTCACCAGCGACTTGTCGTTGTCCTGAACCAGCGCGATGGAGGGCAGGGACTGCATGGTCACCTGCCGGGTCAGCTTCAGATCGTGGACCTTGCGCTCAAGATCGTTCTTGGCCGCGATCAGGCGCTGCAGGGCCTGCGACTTCAGGGGATCGTCGCCCTCGGCGGCCTGGCGGGCGGCCGGGATCTCCTCGGCCTCGACCCGGCGCAGCTTTTCCTCGCCGGCCGCGATGTAAAGCTCCAGATCGTGGAAGTAGGCCAGCGAGCTCTCATACAGCCGGTCGAGCATGACGATGTCGCGCAACAGATCGTCCTTATGCTGCTCCAGATTGGTGCGCAGCCCATGGATCTGCCGTTGCACGGTCTCATAGCGCTGCAGCACCCGCGCCAGCGGCTTGGCGGCGCCGAAGATGCGGGCGAGAAAGCCGGGCTTTTCCGACAGGCCGGAAAGATCGAAGCCGCGCACGCTGAGCACGACCTCGTTCAAGATGTTGCCCGCCTGGCCGGCTTCCTTGTTGCGCACGCCGTCCAGCATTTGGCCGGTGACCGAGCGCAGGTCGCTTTGCGCCTTGGCGCCGAAGCCGATGATCGACTGGGCGTCCGTCAGGTCGATGTTGACGATCAGCTCTTCGATCTTGCTCTTGTCCACGCCCTCCGCCTGTTCGTAGGGCACCACGTCGCCGGTCGGCGCCGGTGTTAGGGGCGGCAGGGTGGCGATGCTGGCGACCTCGGTTGCGGTTGCGGTCTGGGTCGCGGTCGGGTTCGGCGTTTCGCTCATGACAGTCCCCGTCTTGTCTCGTTGCTCTTCGGCGATCGCTCAAAGCTGCGATCTATATAGGCGTTCGGCGGTTCCCTGGCACCTTTTTGCGCCGATCTAGCTTTTGCCCTGGACAGCAACGCTTGCTAAGTAGGCTCCAAAAGGCTTCTTGAGCGGGGGATCGGCGGCGCATGCGCATCGGAATTGACCTAGGCGGCACGAAGATCGAGGGCATCGCGCTGGACGATGACGGGCAGGAACGCATCCGCCGCCGCGTCTCCACGCCCAAGGAAGACTATGACGGCACCGTGCGTGCGATCATTGAACTCGCGCGGTCCTTTGAAAGCGAGCTTGGCACCTCCGCGACGTTGGGCATCGGCATGCCCGGCGCGATCTCGCCGCAAACGGGCCTGGTCAAGAACGCCAACTCGACCTGGCTGATCGGCCGCCCCTTCGACAAGGACCTGATCGCGGCCTGGGGGCGCGAGGTGCGCTGTGCCAACGACGCCAACTGCCTGGCGGTCTCGGAAGCCGTTGACGGCGCGGCGGCCGGGGCGGAGGTGGTGTTCGCCGTCATCATCGGCACCGGCACCGGTGCCGGCATCGCGATCAACGGCCGGGCCCATACCGGCCAGAATGCCATCGCCGGCGAGTTCGGGCACATTCCGCTGCCTTGGGCCGGGCCTGAGGACGATCCCCCGCCGCCCTGCTATTGCGGCAAGAAGGGCTGCCTTGAGACCTACATCTCGGGCACCGGCTTCGAAAAGGACTATGCCAAGGCGGTGGGCGACCGCATCCCCGGTTCCGCGATCATGGTCCGTGCCATCGACGGCGAGAAAGAGGCCCTGGCCGCGCTCGACCGCTATGAAAGCCGACTGGCGCGCGGTCTGGCGGTGGTGATTACGGTTCTGGACCCGGACGTGGTCGTTCTTGGCGGCGGCATGTCCAATATCGAACGGCTTTACGACGCCATGCCGAAACTGCTGCCGCGCTACGTCTTCGGTGGCGAGGTGGCGACACCGGTGCGTCAGTCCAAGCATGGCGACAGCAGTGGCGTGCGCGGCGCCGCCTGGCTCTGGGGCCAGGGCGAAACCGACGGCGGCTAACTGTCCCCTTGCCGGCGGCCCTGAGCCGGGGCTATCCATGGCCGGCCCTCGACCCTCGATTGTATGACGCAGCGGCGTCACGGAGTAAACGATATGGAACTGCAGGATTTGCTGTCCGCGCTGGGTGTTGACCAGCGTCAGATCACCGGCGGACCACGCATCGTGCGCTCGCCGATTGACGGCGCCGAGCTGGCGGCCTTGACCGATCACGAGCCGGAGGAGGTCGACGCCGCGATCGATCGTGCGGAAACCGCGTTCAAGGCCTGGCGCACGGTCCCCGCGCCGCGCCGCGGCGAACTGGTGCGCCTGTTCGGGGAGGAACTGCGCGCGCACAAGGGCCTGCTCGGCCAGCTCGTGACCTTGGAGATGGGCAAGATCCTGCAAGAAGGCCTTGGCGAGGTGCAGGAGATGATCGACATCTGCGACTTCGCCGTCGGCCTGTCGCGCCAGTTGTATGGCCTGACCATCGCGTCCGAACGCCCCGGCCATCGCATGGCGGAAACCTGGCAGCCGCTGGGCCCCGTCGGCGTCATCAGCGCCTTCAACTTCCCGGTGGCCGTCTGGTCGTGGAACGCCGCGCTCGCCTTCGTGTGTGGCGATCCGGTGATTTGGAAACCGTCGGAGAAGACGCCGCTGACCGCGCTCGCCTGCCAGGCCCTGTTCCGGCGCGCGGCGGAGGCGTTCGGCGAGGTGCCCGAGGGCCTGATGGAGGTCATCATCGGCCCGCGCGAGATCGGCGAACGGCTGGTCGACAGCCCGAAGGTGCCGCTGATCAGCGCCACCGGTTCCACGCGCATGGGCCGCGAGGTGGGGCCGCGCGTCGCCGCCAGGCTGGGCCGGTCGCTGCTGGAACTGGGCGGCAACAACGGCATGATCGTGGCGCCAAGCGCCGATCTCGAACTCGCCGTGCGCGCGGTCCTGTTCAGCGCGGTCGGCACCTGCGGCCAGCGCTGCACCAGCCTGCGCCGGCTGATCGTGCATGACAGCGTCTATGATCGCCTGTTGCCGTCGCTGATCGGCGCCTACGCCAAAATCCCCATCGGTGATCCGCTGGTGGCCGGTACCCTGGTCGGCCCGCTGACCGACGAGGCGGCGGCGGATGGGATGGCCAACGCGCTGGCGGCGGCCAAGGCCGATGGCGGCACGGTCCATGGCGGCGGCCGGGTGACCGATGGCGTGCCGGAGGGCGGCGTCTATGTGCGCCCGGCCATCGTCGAGATGCCGGCTCAGACCGACATCGTTCGTCACGAGACCTTCGCGCCCATCCTCTATGTCATGAAGTACAGCGATCTGGACGAGGCGATCGCGCTGCACAACGACGTCCCCCAGGGCCTCAGCTCCTGCATCTTCACCGGCGATGTGCGCGAGGCGGAGACGTTCCTGTCGCCGGTCGGCAGCGATTGCGGCATCGCCAACGTCAATATCGGCCCGTCTGGCGCGGAAATCGGCGGTGCGTTCGGCGGCGAAAAGGAAACCGGCGGCGGCCGTGAATCCGGCTCCGACGCCTGGAAAGCCTATATGCGCCGACAAACGCAGACGGTGAATTACTCGACGGATTTGCCCTTGGCACAGGGTATAGAATTTGCGCTCGACTGACGGGATCACTTGACGATTGCGGCCGTGCAATCCCTAATCGTTCTCGGGCCGATGACAAGGCCCTAAATTAGGGAGAAGTTAATGGCTTTTATTGGCAAAGCGGCGCGCGGCATGTCCGTTCTCGGTGCGGTGGCGGGGATGTGCCTGTCGACCGGTCTCGCACTCGCCCAAGACGACGCATCTGTCGCCGTTACGGCGATCGTCGAACACCCGGCGCTGGACGCCGCGCGTGACGGCGTTCTCGATGTGCTGACCGAGAACGGCTACACCGAAGGCGAAAACCTGACCTTCATCTATCAAAGTGCCCAGGGCAACCCGGCGACGGCCGCGCAGATCGCGCGCCAGTTCGTGGGCCAGGGCCATCACGTGCTGGTACCCATCTCGACACCTTCAGCGCAGGCGATGGCATCGGCGACCCAGGATCTGCCCATCGTCTTTACGGCGGTGACTGATCCTGTCGGCGCGCAACTGATCAGCGACCCGGATGCGCCCGGCGGCAACATCACGGGCCTGTCCGACATGTCGCCCTTGGCCGACCATCTGGACCTGATCCGGGAGTTCATGCCCGACGCCACGCGCATCGGCGTGCCGTACAATCCGGGCGAGGCCAACGCGGTCACGCTGGTGACCACGTTGAGCGAAATGGCGCCGGAATGGGGCTTCAACGTCGTCGAGGCGGCGGCTCCGCGCTCTGCCGACGTGCTGGGCGCGGCCCAAAGCCTGGTCGGCGAGGCGGATCTGATTTATGTGCCGACCGACAACACCATCGTTTCGGCGTTGGAGGCCGTGCTGTCCGTTGGACAGGACGCCAATTTGCCGGTGTTCTCCGGCGATACCGACAGCGTTGAGCGCGGCGCGGTCGCCACGGTCGGTTTCGACTATTATCAAATCGGCCGGCAGACCGGCGACATCGTGTTGCGGATCTTGAACGGTGAGGATCCGGGGTCGATCCCCGTTACCATCGCGACGGGTTCGGACCTGTTCGTCAATCCGGCGGCGGCCGAGGCCATGGGCATCGAGATCCCCCAGGCCGTGATGGATCGCGCGACCACGATCGTCGAATAGCGTGAGAGCTTGAGCAAAGAGGCCGCCGGCATGCCCGTCGGCGGTCTCTTGTTCCCTAAAAGCTTCAGGACGGTGTAGCGATGAGTACGTTCGCGTTCCTCGGCGCGATTGAAATCGGGCTCGTCTTCTCGCTCGTGGCCCTTGGCGTCTTCCTATCCTTTCGCATCCTGAACTTCCCGGACCTGACGGTTGACGGCAGCTTTCCCCTAGGTGCTGCCGTAACGGCGACCTTGATCGTCAGCGGGGTCAATCCGTGGCTGGCGACGGCGATCGCCATGGTGGCCGGTGCCTGTGCCGGCCTCGTCACCGCGTTCCTGAATGTCCGCTTCAACATCCTGCACCTGCTGGCCAGCATCCTGACCATGATCGCGCTCTATTCGATCAATCTGCGCATCATGGGCCGGCCCAACGTGGCCCTCTTGCAGCAGGAAACGGTGTTGACGCCGTTTTACAATCTCGGGCTGGCGCAGGCGGAGGTGAAGCCGATCTTTCTCGCCGTGCTGCTGGTCATCGTGGTCCTGCTGCTTTGGCGTTTTCTGGTCAGCGACTTTGGCCTGGCCATGCGCGCCACCGGCGCCAATCCGCGCATGGCCCGGGCCCAGGGTATCGCCACCAGCGGCCAGATCTATACCGGCATGGCGCTGTCGAACGCGCTGGTCGCCCTGGCCGGTGCCATGTTCGCCCAGACCAATGGTTTTGCCGACGTCACCAGCGGTGTCGGCACCATCGTGGTCGGCCTCGCCGCCGTCATCCTGGGCGAGACCCTGTTCCGTAGCCGCGCGATGCTGATCATTCTGACCGCCTGCGTCATCGGCTCGATCCTGTACCGGGTCGCCCTTGCCTTGGCCCTCAACACGCCGGCGCTGGGGCTCGAGGCCTCCGATTTGCAGCTCGTCACCGCCGTTCTGGTGATCGTGGCGTTGATCCTGCCGGGCGTGCGCAACCCGCTGAAGTCGCTGATCCGGGGGGGCAAGTCATGATCTCGCTCAGCGACGTTCACGTCACCTTCGCGCGCGGTACGCCGCTTGAAACCAAGGCGATTCGCGGCATCGACCTGTCGATCCCGGCGGGTGAGTTCGTCGCCGTCATCGGCTCCAACGGGGCCGGCAAGTCGACCTTGCTGAACGTGCTGACCGGCGATGCCCCCTTGGAACGCGGCCGTGTCGTGATCGACGAGACCGACGTGTCCACCTGGCCGGCACCGCGCCGCGCCGGGATGGTCGCCCGGGTCTTCCAGGACCCCATGGCCGGCACCTGCGAGGGGCTGTCGATCGAGGAAAACATGGCCCTGGCGGCGGCGCGCGGCAGCAGGCGCGGTCTCGGCGCGGCCCTGACCCATGTCCGCCGCGACAGTTTTCGCGAGCGCCTGGCAGAACTCGGCCTCGGCCTGGAAAACCGGCTGGGCGACCGCATGGGCCAACTGTCCGGCGGCCAGCGCCAGGCGGTCAGCCTGTTGATGGCGACCCTGGCCGACATGCGCATCCTGCTGCTGGACGAGCACACGGCCGCGCTCGACCCGCGCATCGCCGCCTTTGTCCTGGAGCTGACCCGCCGCTTTGTCGAGTCGTTCAAACTGACCGCCCTGATGGTGACCCATTCCATGCGCCAGGCGCTCGACTATGGCGATCGCACGGTGATGCTGCACGAGGGCAAGATCGTGTTTGACGTTTCCGGTGCGGAGCGTGATGCTCTCGACGTGCCCCATCTGGTCGAGCTGTTCACCAAGGTGCGCGGCGAGCAGCTTGATGACGATGCCCTGCTGCTGGGCTAGGGACGGGGCGTTCTGACGTGCAAGGCCGGTTTCTCGTATTAGCGGGCATTCTGGGCGCCCTGGCGGTGGCGTTCGGGGCCTTCGGCGCCCACGGCCTTGGCGACGTGCTGTCCGTCGAGGCGCTCGGCTGGGTCGAGACCGCCAGCCGCTATCAGTTGATCCATGCGGCCGCCTTGGTTGGGCTGGCGGCCCTGCCCGTGCCAACGGGACGCTTGGTGAACGGGGCGGCCTTGGCCCTGTTTTTCGGCGCCTTCATCTTTGGCGGCGCGCTCTACCTTCTGGCGCTGACGGATCTGCGCTGGCTGGGGGCCGTCGCGCCGGTCGGCGGCACGCTGATGATCATCGGCTGGTGTCTGCTTATCATTGCCGGCGTCAGGGGCCTTGCAAACCGCACCGAAGGATCGGCGCGATGACCCGCCATCTTGACGCAACCGGCTTGATCTGCCCCATGCCCGTGTTGAAGGCGCGCAAGGCCTTGACCGGCATGCAGGCGGGCGAGCAGTTGGAGGTGCTGACCACCGACCCGGCCGCGCCTAAGGATTTCGAGGCCTTCTGCGAGGCCACCGGCCACCTTCTGCTGTCCGTGACGGTGGACGGTGAGGTGACACGCTTCATCATCGCCAAACGCCCGTGAGGTCGACGCTGGTCGGCAGGATCGCCGAGGCCGCGCGCCATGCTTAGCGTGTTCCTCATTCTACTGCCGATCGCGCTGCTGGACAGCACGTCCATCATTCCGATCTGCATCGTGCCGCTGGTCATCCTGCTCGGCGGGCCGAACCCGGTGGGCCGCAGCGCGGCGCTGCTGTTCGGCGTCTTCTTGATCTACGTGATCGTCGGCCTGTTGATCCTGTTCGGCCTGCGCCAGGCGTTCGACGCCATCGACGCCTATGTGCTTCGTGTCTGGCAGCACCCCAACGCCGAAGAGCTGATCTTTCAGATCATTGTCGGCGTTGTGCTCGTTGCCGTGGGCGTGCGCATGGCGTGGGGCCGGCGGGCCAAGAAGGAAAAGCCGACACCGTCGTCGATGACCGGCCTTCAGGCGTTCGTCGCCGGCGTGGTCATGGCGATCGTCGGCCTGCCGGGTGCGGTGCCCTATCTGGCTGCGATCGACCTCATCATCAGAAGCGACCTGTCGATTGCCCAGTCGGTCGTGCTGATCGGTCTCTACAACGTCATCTTCGTCGCGCCGCTGATCGGCATCTTGGTTTTGCGCCTGGCATTAGGCGATCGCAGCGAGGCTTTTCTCGACCGCACCAGAAACTTTCTCAGCCGCTGGGGCCGCCGCGTCGTCGTCTTCCTGATGATCGCGTTCGGCCTCATCTTGGTCGCCGATGGCATCGGCTGGTTCCTGGGTACGCCGCTGATACCGGTTTAGGCTGGGTCGGCAGCGTCCAGAAACGCGATCGTCTCGGCCGCCGTCAGGCCGGCCCGATCGACCTCCGGCGTGGAGACCAGCACGGCGGCCGCCGCGTTGGCATAGTGCGCGGCCGGCATCAACGCGTCTCCCCCCACCAGGCGTGTCGCCAAGGCCCCGATCAGCGTGTCCCCAGCGCCGTGCGTGCTCGCCACCCGGACCCGGTGGCCGGGCACGCGCTCTGGCGTCTCGCCACGGCGGCACGCGACCAAGCCTTCGCCGCCCAGCGTGACGATCACCGTCCCGACCCGCGCGGTAAGCGTGCGTGCCGCTCCCTCGGCCGCCGCCATCGTGGTGATGGGTCCGTCACCGGCCAGCGCCTCGGCTTCGATCTCGTTGACGACGAGAATGTCGACAAGGCTGGCCAAATTGTTGGGCAGCTTGCGAGCCGGTGCGGCATTCAGGATGACAAGCGCGCCCGATGCCTTGGCGATCCTGGCGGCAGCCATATTGATCTCCGGGTGAACCTCGTTCTGCAACAGCAATGCGTCGCAGCCATGCAACTGAGCGTCTTCGGCCAGATCGTCCGCCGCGATCTGCCAGTTCGACCCCGGCACGATGACCGCACCGTAGTCGCCGGAACGATCGAACAGCGCCACGCTCATGCCTGAACCGACATCCGCCAGTCTTCGAACGCCATCCGTGTTGATGCCGGCGGCGCTCAGGCGGTTCAGCAGGGCGTCGCCGAACCCGTCCTGTCCCACCGCGCCGATAAAGGCGACGCGGCCGCCATGGCGCGCCGCTTCAAGCGCCTGGTTGCCGCCCTTGCCGCCGCATTTCCAGGCCCAGCTCTCGCCAAACAGGGTCTCGCCCTTGCGCGGCCGCGCGTCGCCAGTAACCAAAATGTCGTAATGCAGGCTACCGACGACGGCGATCAGCGGACCGGGTGAGGTCATTGGCGCGTGCCTTTCGCTTCGAGGCGACCGACCGGATGGTCTTTTCCAGGTTGGCCTCGGCGGCCGCCATGTTGCGCTGTGCGACGGCGACGAAGATCACGTCCAGAATGTTCAATTGAGCGATCCGTGCCGCGGAATTCTCGCCGGTCAGCGGCGAGCCTTGGGCCGTGGAACACAGCGTGATGTCGCCAAGCGCGCCCAGCGTCGACCGCGCGTGATTGGTGATCACCACGATCTTGGCGCCGGCGCCACGGGCGATTTTCACTGCGTCGATCACGGCGTCGGTTTCGCCCGAATGCGAAAACGCGGCCACCACGTCGTCCGGGCCCAGCAACGATGCCGACATCGCCATCATGTGCGCGTCGTCTTGTACGGACGTCCGCACGCCGATGCGCAGGAACTTGTGGGCGGCGTCGCGGGCGATCTGCGCCGACCCCCCGAGACCGTAGAAATCTCGGTTTCTGGCGCCATGGAACAGTTCGGCGGCTTCGTCGATCGCCGCCGGTTCCAGGATCGCCAACGTTTCCTCCAGGGCCTGGATCGAGGTGCGAAACACCTTCTGCATCATCGTCGGCGTGTCGTCGCCCGGCGAAATCTCCTGATGCAGTTCGACGATGGGCAGCCGGTTGTAGGCCGCCAGGCTGGCGCGGAAGTCGCGATAGCCGCCATACCCCAGCTTCTTCGCTACCTTCACCACCATCGCCTCCGACACGTCGCAGGCCGTGGCGACCTGTTGCAACGGCGTCAGCTCGGTGAAGTCGCGGCTGCCCAGGACTAGGTCGACCACGCGCGCCTCCAGCCCGGTCAATTGCGGCATCATCATGCGGATGCGGGGGCCGACGGCGCGCAGCTCTTCGTCACTGGGGGCAGGGGGAGGGGTCAGCTGCGGTGAAACATGCATTGTTGAACGATTCTCTGCACCGCGATCCCGTCCTGCGCGGCAATCGCCTCGGGCAGGGCGTTGTCACCGTCAATCCGGTCAATGACGTCCAGCATGGATTCGACCGTCAGGATGTTGGCCTCGCATTCGGCGACCGGGTCGAGGCCCGATTGATCGGGAAAGGTATCGAAATAGACCACGCCTTGATAGCCGTCCTGCCGGATGCGGCGCAACAGTTCGATGGTTTGCAAGGTGTGCACGGCGGCGACCATCAGCCCGTCGTCGCGTTTGGCATAGGCGTCGTTCAGATGCAGGCCCAGCACCCGGCTTTGCCGATGGACCAGCATGGCCGCGTAGGCCGGCTGCTCATTGGCGTAAAGCATATGGGCGAAATCCAGCGTCACGCCCAGATTGGCACAGCCGGCCTCGGCGATGGCCAGCAGCGTGGTGGTAGCGTCGGGCAAGAGGGCGAAGGCGCGCGGCTCGTTCGGCTTGTATTCCAGGCTGACATCCATGTCCGGATTGTGCTCCGCCACCTCTCGGATGCCGGCGATTTCCCAGTCCCACAATTGGGCATAGTCGGCCTGAAACGGGACGTCGAAGCCGTCCTGGCCAAGCCAGATGGTCATCAGGCCAACGCCGGCCTCGGCGGCATCGTCCATGCCGCGCTTGGTCAGGTCGATGGCCTTGCGCCGCACCCCGGCGTCCGGGTTGCTAAAGGCGCCCCGCTTAAAGCCGGGATCGGAGTAATAGCGCATGGCAAAGCCGTTGATCTCCAACCCCGCATCCCGGGCGGCACGAACGGCGTCCACCCCATTGCCCGTGACATGGTCGGGATAGTTCAGGTCAAGATGCGTCAGTCCACGAACGCTGGCTGCCCGCCCCACCAACTGCGCGACCGTGGGACGGTTGTCGCCGGCGCCCCAGGCCAGCTCCGGCGCCGAGGCGAAGGAGTTAAGCCGGGAGGCATAACGTGCGCGAAATTGCCTGGGGGTCGGCATTCTGAGCGTCCTGTAAGCATTGATACGGCAGCGTTTCAGATCAAAACTACACGGAATAAAGATTGATCGTAAAGTTAATTCTCTGCTCATTGACTGCTACGCCAAGATCCCTGTCGCGCGATAAGGGCTGCTCATGAACGCTTGCAGGAAAATACAGCAAAAATCAGAGAGTTGAGGGATTTTGTAAGACGGTCAGCCCCTAATCTGTGCCGCGCCGGTACCCCGGTTCTCAGGATTTTTCACAGGATAGAGCAGTGACTTGACAATATGAGATGATTTCGTGAAGTATCCCTCTGGTCGGTGGATGCTTGCGTCTCCGGCCAAGACAAATCTCGGACGGGAAAGCGCGCGAATGGCAGCCACCAGCCTTGCTTCGGAAACCGGCGGACCGGAAAAGCGCCTCGGCTTCATGCAGCGTCATCCGGGTCTGGTGCCCCCGCTGGGGTTGTTGGTGCCGTTGGCTCTGCTGATCATCCTGATCACGATCATCAACCCGATCTTTCTCGACAGCCGCAACGTCTTCAATGTCTTCCGTCAAATCGCGATCTTTCTGATCCTGGGCACGGGCATGACCATCGTCATGGCCGCGCGGGGCATCGATCTTTCGGTCGGCTCGACGGTTGCCCTGTCGGGCTGCACGGCGGGCCTGGTGCTGAAAAGCGGCCTGTTCGCCGACGATGTGCTGTCGGTTCTGGCGATCCTGACCGCGATCGGTGTCGGCGGGCTGGTCGGTCTCGCCAACGGCTTTGCCGTCACGCGGCTGAAGGTGCCGCCGCTGATCGTCACCTTGGGAACGCTGACGGCGGTGCGCGGCACGGCCTATCTGGTCATGGGGTCGGACCAGGTACGCAACTTCCCCGACAGCTTCCTTTGGATCGGGCAGGGCCAGGTCTTCGGCATTCCCGTTGCCGGGTTGATCGCCCTTGCCGTGGTGCTGTTCGGTGCGTTCCTGATGAACCGGACCCGGTTCGGCACCTACGTCCTGGCCGTCGGCGGCGACCGCAGCGCGGCGATCCGTGCGGGCATTCGGGTCAGCCGTTACGAGCTGGGCGCCTACATCATCTGCGGCGCGCTCGCGGGTCTGGCCGGCGCGCTCTTGATCGCCAGGCTGAATGCCGCGCAGGCGGTGCTTGGCGCGACGATGGAACTGCATGCAATCGCCGTGGTCGTGCTTGGCGGCACCTATCTGTTCGGCGGCTATGCGACGCTTTTGGGCACGCTCTTGGGTGCGATCTTCCTGGGCGTGGCCGAGAACGGCCTGCTGTTGATGAACGTGCCGTTCTATTGGCAGCAGTTGGTCATCGGCCTGACGCTCGTCCTGGCCGTGTCCATTCAGCTTTACAGGTTCCGACGCCAAGGCATGTCGGGGGGATGACGCGGGCCACAAGGTCCGCGCGGCGAAACCGAACTTTAAGGGAGGAGATATCATGAAGATCAACGCGATAGGCGTGGCGCTGACCGCATCGATGGTGCTGGCCGGCACGACGGCCCTGGCCCAAGACACGCTGACGATCGGCTACGCGCCGCCGGTTTACGACACGCTGGACTATTTCGGCCAGTTCGCCGCCGGCTTCCAGGGCGAGATGGAAAACCAGGGTGTGGACATCGAGTTCATCGCCCGCGCCTCGGCGCAAGAGGCCAACATCCAGCAGCAGTTGGACATCGTCGAGGACCTGATCACCTTGGGCGTCGACTACATCATCGTCGGCCCGATCGACTATTTCGGCATCGTTCCGGCCATCCAGTCGGCCAACGAGGCCGGCATTCCGATCATCGTGATCAATCATCTGGATGTTCATCCGGAGGATGCCGGCGTCGATGTGCTGGCCTATAGCGGCTACTCCCATGCCGAGGGCGGAGAGGTCACGGCCAATTGGGCGCTTGAGAACGTCCTGGCCGAGGGCGACAGCGTCGGCCTCATGTTCGCCGAGCCGGGCAACCAGATCTCCGAACAGCGCGTCGGCACGGCGCGCGACATCTGGACCGACGCGGGCGTCGATATCGGCTTCGAACACTATGCCTACTGGGAACAGGCCAGGGCGTTCGACGCCACCGAGCGTCTGATTCTGGCCAACCCGGACGTCAGCGCGATCTATGCGGGCAACAGTGCGATGGCGATGGGTGTCGCCGGGGCGCTGGCCGGCATGGGGCGCGACGACGTCGCCGTGTTCGGCTTTGGCGCGGTGCCGCCGGAACTGGACATGATCTGGGAAGGGCTGATCCGCGGCTCGATCTTCCGCGACAGCCAGAGCAGCGGGCGCTACATCGCCGAGGCCATCGCCGGGCATGCGCGCGGCGATGACATCGCGCAGCAATACCCGCTGGACATGGTCATGGTGTCGTCGCGCGAGGACATTTTGAACAGCGTACCCGTGGACGCGCTGCAACTGATGGAGAACTGGCCGGAGATCGAGGCGGAGTTGGATAGTGCCGGCAACTGACGCCGACAGGCAGGCCTCCCCTGCGATTGATGCGGGGGAGGTGCTGTTATCCCTGAAGGGGGTGCAGAAGAGCTTCGGCGGGGTCCAGGCCCTGCGTGGGGCGGACCTTGAGGTGCGCAAGGGCGAGGTGCTGGCGCTGGTCGGTGACAATGGTGCCGGCAAGTCGACCTTGATCAAGGCCATCATGGGCGTGCACCAGCCCGACGCCGGCTCCATCGTCCTGGAGGGGCGCGAGATCACCGTCGCCCATCCCGATCAGGCGCGGCGCCTGGGGATCGAGGCGATCTATCAGGATCTCGCCCTGGTCGGCACCTTCGATCTGGCCCGGAACTTCTTTCTCGGCCGGGAGAAGATGAAATCCTATCTGGGCGGTCTGATCCGCGTTCTGGACCGGGACGCAATGCGGGCGGAAGCCCTGTCCGTGCTTGAAAACCGCGTCGGCATCGCCATCCACAACCCCTACGCCAGCGCCTATGTCCTGTCCGGCGGTCAGCGGCAGGCGATTGCCATCGGCCGCGCGATCGACTCCGACGCCCGCCTGATCATCATGGACGAACCCACGGCCGCCCTCGGCGTGGAGGAGACCGAGCGGGTGCTGGCCATCATCAGCAGGCTGCGCGACCAGGGCCTGACCCTTCTGGTCATCAGCCACAATCTGGAGCATGTCTTCCGCTGCGCCGACCGGATCGCGGTCATGCATGGCGGGCGGGTGACGGCCCAAATGCGCCGCGAGGACGTCACCCGGCAAGAGGTCGTTGGCCACATCATGGGCAGCCGCCTGACGGACGAGGCGCCGCCCAACTAGCCGCTTCAGTTGCCTACCAGAGCCAGGTCTCCGGATTGGGCACCGGATCGCGTCGACCGGCGAATTGCAGGCCCTTCACGCAGCGTATGATCATCCAGATGGCCGTCAGCACGGCGGTGGCGAAACCGATGATGATGAACGCCAGGAGAAAACTGGCGATGCCGTACAGCAGCCCGATCCAGAAGGTCCGGATCAGATAGGTGTAGTGGCTTTGCGCCCAGCCGGAGGCCTGCCCCCGGTTGATGTAGGCCATGATCACGCCGATCAGCACGGTGATGCCGATCACGAAACCGACCAGATAGAGAATGTAGATAAGCTGGACATTGTCCTTGCCCGGCTCGACATAGCCCGACGGGCCGTCATTGGGTCGCGGCGCGGTATCGCTCACGGTTCGAATCTCCCGATGATGAGACCGCGATGGTTGCGAGCCGGGCGGTTTTGGTCAAGTTTCGATTGCACGTGCGCCATAGGCTGATCTGTCATGCCGAGATGTGCTGGACCTGATCGGCAAAGCGTGCGATTTCGGGGCATCGCGCGACGCGCGGCATTCATGCAGTTCTCGCTCAACTTCGGGGGGTACGACCGGTGCGCATCCAGACATTCACCGCTGGCGAAAAGATCTTGTCGCAGGGGGAAGAAGGTGATTCCGCCTTCCAGATCCTGGAAGGGGAGGTCGAGATCAAGGTCGGCGAGGGCAAGAAAGAAAAGAGCCTCGGAACCTTGTGCGAGGGCGAGATCTTCGGCGAGATGAGCCTGATCGACCCCGGCCCGCGCTCGGCGACCGTCGTCGCCAAGACCGACACCAAATGCGCCGTCACCTCGTTCGACGAGTTCACGGGCGCGTTGCACGATGATCCGGAACGCGCGGCGGAGTTCATGAAGACCCTCGTTCGCCGGCTGCGCCACATGAACGAGAAGATGATGAGCATGGACCCCAAGCGGCGCGGCCTCTTCGGTCTGATCCGCGAGTGGCAGGACACGGCCGATCTTGAAGAGCTGGACCAGGAATCGCTGGCCTACTGGTCATTCCGGTATCTCTAGCACGCAAGAAGGAGGCATCCGCTTGGCGTCTGCGCCACCAGGGCGCAGACTGAGGCGGACCTGACGGCAACGGAGGCGGCCCGCCATGGCGCGCCATCCGCAAAGCGTGCTCGGCACGCATGACGTAACCAACCAGCCGCCGCCGCGCGGCGACGTCGATCTCTGGCGGGACGACGCGCCGCTGCGCATGGCGGTGTCGCGCGAGGGCGCCGACGGCCATGCGGTCGACCTGGCCGCGTTCGGCGCAGAGATCGGCCGCGCCGAGGCTCGGGACCAGGGCCGCCTGGCCAATCGCTATCCGCCGGAACTCCGCGCCTTCGACAGCGGCGGACGGCGCATCGACGAGGTCGCCTATCATCCCGCCTATCACGACTTGCTGGGCCGCGGTATCGCTGCCGGCTATGCCGCACGCGCCTGGTCCGGTGAGCTGCCGGGCGGCCACGTCGCCCACGCGGCGATGGTCTATCTGATGTCGCAGGTCGAACCGGGCGTCTGCTGTCCGATGACGATGACCTACGCCGCCGTGCCCGCGCTTCGCGCCGACCGGGGCCTTGAGGCGGAGTGGCGACCGCGCCTGTTGTCCCGCGCCTACGATCCGACGTCGCGCCCGGCGGCGGAGAAATCGGGCGCGACCCTGGGCATGGCGATGACGGAAAAGCAGGGCGGGTCAGACGTTCGGGCGAACACGACCCGCGCCGAGGCGGACGGCGATGGCTACCGGCTGATCGGGCATAAATGGTTCTGCTCCGCCCCCATGTCCGACGCGTTCCTGACCCTCGCCCAGGCCCCGGGCGGCCTCACCTGCTTCCTGGCGCCGCGCTGGACGCCGGACGGTGCGCGCAACGCCATCCATCTGATGCGGTTGAAGGACAAGCTGGGTAACCGGTCCAACGCCTCGGCGGAGATCGAGTATCATGGCGCCTGGGCCCATCGGCTGGGCGACGAAGGCGCCGGGGTCAAGACGATCGTCGAGATGGTCCATCACACGCGGCTGGACACGGCGATGGCCCCGGCCGGCCTGATGCGTGCCGCCCTGTCCGAGGCCGCCTGGTGGTGCCGCAACCGCACGGCCTTTCAGCGCCGCTTGATCGACCAGCCGCTGATGATGGCCGTCCTGGCCGACTTGTCCCTGGACTGGCAGGGCGCGCTGGCGCTGGGCCTGCGCGTCGCCCGCGCCTTCGACGCCGGCGCCACGGACGAGGCCGAACGATCTTTCGCCCGCTTGGCCGTGGCCTTGGCCAAATACAGCGCCAACAAGCGCTGCCCGTCCCTGGTCTACGAGGCGATGGAGTGCCTGGGTGGTGCCGGCTATGTCGAGGAAAGCCCCCTGCCGCTGCTTTATCGGGAGGCGCCGCTGAACTCGATCTGGGAGGGGTCCGGCAACGTCATCTGTCTCGATGCGCTGCGGACCCTGGCACGCGACCCGGCCGCGCTTGAGGCGCTGGTCGGCGAACTGACCCTCGCGCGCGGTGGCAATCGGGTCTACGACGCGGCCTTGGACCGGGCTCTCCAGCGCTGGGCCGGTGGCGTCGACGAGCGCGAGGCGCGCTGGTTCGTCGAAAGCCTGGCCATGCTGTTGCAAGCCTCTCTGCTGTTGCAGGCCGGCCCCGGCAATGTGGCCGACGCGTTCGTCGCCACCCGGCTCAACGGCGACCGGGGCCAGACGGCCGGGGCGCTCGACAAGGGCTTCGACCCGGCGCCCTTGCTCGATCGCATCTGAAAAGCCGCTCTGCTACGGGTCGGCCGCTGGCGCCGCACCTGGTCGTTCGACCAAGAGCCAGGCAACGATCAGCGTCAGCAGCAGCAAGGCACCGGTCATCACGAAGACCAGGCCGAACGAGCCGGTTGCCAGCAGCACGGTGCTGCACAGCGCCATGCCGATGGTGCCGCCCATCATCTGAATGGTCAGGTTCACGCCGCTGGCCTGGCCTTGATGGGTCTGCGGCACCGCGCTCATCAAGGATCGGCGCGAGGTCGTGGCGATGAAGGGCAGGGAGATGCCCCAGAAGATCAGGGGCACGACCATCCAGCCATAGCTGCCCTGAAACGCGCCGTAGGCAATGCCCAAGGCGGCCAGCCCGTTGACAAGCAGCGCTATCAGGAGCGGGCGGCGCGAGCCGAAGCGGTCGGTTGACCGGCCCGAGAGGTAGGAGGTCAACAGCGTGGGCACGACCGCCGCCAGCGTGCCCAAGCCCGCCTCGATGGCGGATCGGTTCAGCACCTGTTGCAGGAACAGCGGTACGAAGACGAAGATGGCGATCTTGTTGAACTGAAACATCGCAAACACGATGTTGCCGCCGGTGAAGGTCGATATGCGCAACAACCGCACCTCGATCAGCGGTCCGGACACCTTCAGTTCGGTCAGGACGAAGACCACGATCAACACGACGCCGGCGGCGAACAGGGCCAGGATGGCGGGCGACAGCCAGCCCCATTCCACACCCTGCATCAGCGCGATGACCAGCGCGCAGAGACCGCCGATCAGCAATGCCAATCCGGTGAAATCGAACGCATGCCTGTCTTTGGCGGCGCTATCATCTTGGCCATTTGCGGCGCGATCGCTTGCGGCCAACACCATGGCCACGATCAGCGCGATGATCGGCAGGTTGATCCAGAAGATCCAGCGCCAGGAGACCACCGAGGTAAAGAAGCCGCCGACGAGGGGGCCTGAGGCCATGAAACAGGCGGCGATGCCGACCTGGATGCCGAACGCCGTGCCGCGATGCTCGCCTTGAAAGGCGCGGGATATGGTGGCGATCGAGGTCGGGAAGATGATCGCGGCGCCCATGCCCTGAACCGCCCGCGCGGTGATCAGCCACGCGCCGCCCTGGGCCAGGCCGGCGGCAAGCGACGCCAGGGCGAAGATCGCGGTGCCGACGTAGAACAGCCTGGCCAGCCCCAGCACGTCGCCCAGCCGGCCCGCCACCGCGACGAAGCAGGTGAAGGAGAGCAGGTAGGCGTTCACCACCCAGTGCGACTCCACACTGGACATGGAAAGGTCGGCGGCGATGGTGTCCAGTGCCACGCCGATCACGGTCTCGTCGAGCACCGTCAGGCCCAAAACGCCGGCCATGGCGGCCAGCACCCACCAGCGGCCAGCCTCTGGTCTAATCAGGGCCATGGGCACCTCCGTTTCGTGGCCGGCCGATTCGTCGCGCCGCGTCAAGCAGCATACGGTCGCTATTGGCGGGGCCGAGCAGGGACAGGCCGATCGGCGCGCCGTCGGCTGTCGCCAACGGCAGCGTCACTTCCGGCATGCCCAGCAAGGGTGCCAGGCAAGACAGCCGGAAGGTGTTTTCGCGCAAGGCGGCCGCCGTGGCGTCGTCAAGCCCTTTCTTCGGCGCGATGGTCGGCACGGTCGGCAGCATCAGGACGGTGTCGTCGCCCAGCAGGCCGGTCACCCTCGCGACGACGTCCGCGCGAAGCCGCCGCACATCGGTGGTATCGGCCGTCGCCATGCGCTCGACATTTGCAAAACGCTTCGCCGTGCGGGAGCCGAAATGGGGCTTCGTCCGCTTGATCCAGTCGCCGAACGTGGCCCAGACCTCCGGCGGGCGCAGCGTGTTGTAGGCGGCCAGCCAGTCTGCATAGCGTCCTTCATCCAACACGGTGTGCTCCGCCGGCACCAAAGCCGCTTCGACGCGACGGGCCGCGACCTCAAGCGCCGGCCGAACGCTGTCGTCGGCCAGCTCGAAGGCGTCATCCAGCCACAACAGACGACGGATCGGCCCGGCCAAATCGGCCGCGTCCAAAAGGACGTCGCCTACTCGGGCCAGCATATCGGCCTCGCGGGCAAACCAGCCGACGGTGTCGAAGCTGGGCGACAGGGGCAGCACGCCTTCGATCGCAACCTGGCTATAGGTCGGGCGAAAGCCATAGACGCCGCAATAGCTGGCGGGAATGCGCACCGATCCGGCCGTATCCGTGCCCAGCGCAAAATCGACCAGCCCGCCCGCCGTGGCCGACGCCGAGCCGCTGGAGGACCCGCCGGGAACACGGTCCGGGGCCACAGAATTCAACGGCGTGCCGTAATGCACATTCTCGCCGAACGGGCTGAAAGCCAGCTCGTCCGCGATCGCGATGCCGATCAAATGCGCGCCCGCATCGAGGCAGGCCTGCACGGAGGGCGCCGTCGATGCCGCGGGCTCGTGCGTCGCCAGCCAGTCCGGATTGCCGCCGCCGGTCACCAGCCCTTCGATATCGAACATGTCCTTGGCGGCGAAGGTCAGGCCCGACAGAGGCCCATCGGCGGCGCCATGCAAGTCGAGGCGCATTCGAAGGGCGCCGAGGTCGTCAACCGCCATGCTGGATCCTGGGGACTTGTGGCCTGAACGCGCTACGGAAAAGGAACCCGACTGCCTCAATAACGGTTTTGCGGTCGGCCGGCCAGGGTTCTCGCTGAAAGGTTGAACCTTTGTTGCGATTGATCCTTGGCTAAGGCTCGGTCGTATGAACCACCGTTCAAACGTCAACCAGTCGGGAAGACGGCAATGGCGCAAGCTGCCGGGTCGGAGACGAGGCACCTCGTGCTGGTGCTCGGCGACCAGTTGGACGCGTGCTCGGCGGTGTTTGACGGTTTCGACCCGCAAACGGACGTCGTGCTGATGATGGAGGTGGCCGAAGAGGCGACCTACATCCCGCAGCACAAGATCCGGCTGGCCCTGTTCTTCTCCGCGATGCGCCATTTTCGCCGGGCGCTGGAAGAGCGCGGCTTCACGGTTCACTACGCGACGCTGGAGGACGCGGACAATCGCGGCACGTTTGCTGCCGAGATCGAACGCTGGGTGCTGAAGAAACGGCCTGACAGATTGGTCATGGTCCAGCCCGGCGACTGTCGCGTGGAACAGGCAATCCGCCAGGCGGCGAAGGCTCTAAACGTGCCGCTGGAGATCCGCGCCGACCGGCACTTCCTGTGCGACTTGGACACCTTCCGCAACCACGCGGAGGGGCGCCGGTCGCTGCGGCTGGAGACCTTCTATCGCGACATGCGTCGGCGCCACGGCGTTCTGATGGCGGGCGACGACCCGGAAGGTGGCCAATGGAATTTCGACAAGGACAACCGCGAGAGCTTTGGCGCCGGCGGCCCCGGCCCTATCCGGTCGCCGCAATCGTTTCAGCCGGACACGATCACGCGAGACGTCATCGCGATGGTCGAACGGCGCTTTGCCGCCAGCCCCGGAACGCTCGCCCATTTCGACTATCCGGTCACGCGCGACGACGCATTGGCGGCCTTGCGCGACTTCATCGAGCATCGATTGCCGAATTTCGGCCGCTATCAGGACGCCATGGTCAGCGGCCAGCCCTATCTCTACCACGCGCGGCTGTCCTGCGTATTGAACCTTCATCTGCTCAACCCGCGCGAGGCCATCGAGGCCGCGATTGATGCCTATCGCGCGGGCCACGCGCCGCTCAACTCGGTCGAAGGGTTCGTTCGCCAGATCCTGGGCTGGCGGGAGTATGTGCGCGGCATCTATTGGCTGAAAATGCCGTCCTACGCGGATCTCAATGCGCTCGATGCAACTCTGCCCATGCCGGCCTTCATGTGGACCGGCGAGACGGAGATGAACTGTCTTCGGCAAGCGGTCGGCCAACTCGTCGACCATGCCTATGCCCATCACATCCAGCGCCTGATGGTTCTGGGCCTGTTCGCCATGCTGCTGGGCGTGCACCCGTACGAGGTGCATCGCTGGCACATGTCGATGTATGCCGATGCGATCGACTGGGTCTCGCTGCCCAACGTGCTGGGCATGAGCCAGTATGGCGATGGCGGCATCGTCGGCAGCAAGCCTTACGCCGCCTCGGGCAACTACATCAACAAGATGAGCGACTATTGCGCCGGCTGCCGGTTCGATCCGAAGAAAGCGACCGGCGACGATGCCTGCCCGTTCACGACGCTCTATTGGGACTTTCTTGCCCGCAACCGCCAGCGCATCGCGGGCCTGAGGCATATGGGCTATCAGCTAAGGAACCTCGACCGTAAGGACGATGCTGAGCGTCGCAAGATCCGCCAACGGGCGGACGGATTGAAGTCCGATTTAGCGTCGGACGCGTATCTGTGAGTCGGTCAGGATGCTGGTGACGTCTTCCGATGCGTTGATCATGCAATAATGGTCCGCATCGATTTCCGCGTACGTCCAGTGATCTTGCTTCAGCCGTGACTGTACGCGATCGACGGCGGCGCCTGTCATGACCAGGAACTGGCTGCGCAGGCAGTGTACGTAGGTCTTCGGCAGGGCGTCGATAATGGCGGTGTCGAAACGCAGCTTCTCAACAAAGGGCGGCCAGCTCGGCACGCCGAAGGCGGCCGCGTCGACGCTGGCATCGGCAAAGAAGTCCAGCAGTGACTTCCCGTTTTCCGGGATCAGCGTGTCCAGATAGACCAGGCGTTCGATTGACTGGGCCATTCGGTCCGCAGCGCCGGTGATGACGAAGCTGGCATAGCTGTGGCCGGCCAGATGGAGATTCTCAGCGTCGAGCCGACCGATCAAATCGCAAAGCTCGGTGATGTGATCCGACAGGGTCGCGTGTTCGGGGTCGGACAGCGTGATGGCGTCCGTCCGATGCCCTTCGGCCTCCAACAGTGCGCGCACCTGATCGAAATCCTCCTTGGTGCGCTTGCCGCCGGGCACGAACAGAAAATGGGTCATCAGAGGCATCTCCGGGTTTTGCACTGGGGAACTGGTGGGCATTTGTCACCCGACCTCCGCCATGTGAAGGTCGGGCGGCGCGCGTGTGAACAGGCGGGTAAGGGCGCAGAGATAGGCGATGCCGATGCACAGCCAGACGGATCCCAAGATCAGCGCATCCCGATCGAGACTGCTCAGCAGGACAAGCGTGATCGCCGCGCCGACCAGCGGCAGCAGCAGGCCGCGCAGCGCGCCGATCGGCCGGATTCTCGGATGCCATTTGACGTAAAGGACCGCGACCGACAGGTTCACGGCGGTGAACGCCAAAAAGGCGCCGAAATTGATGAACGAGGTCGAGCTTTCCTCGGTCAGAAACAGCGCCGCCAGGCCGATCGCGCCGGCGAACAGCAGGTTCAAGGCCGGCGTGCGCAAGCGCGGATGCAGATAGCCGAAGATCCGGCGCGGCAGCACGCCGTCGCGCCCCATGGCGTAGAGCAGGCGTCCGACGCTCGCCTGCGCCGACAGGCCGGCGGTGAACTGGGCGATCACCAGGCCGGCCAGGAAGATCGCGGCGAACAGGTCGCCGCCGATCGTCATGGCGATCTCGAACGAGGCCGCATCCGCATTGTCGAAATGTCCACCGGGATGGACGAGCTGGGCGAAGTATGCCGCGACGATGAAAACCGCGCCGCCGATCAGCGCGATCGCCAGGATCGCCCGTGGCATGGTGCGTTGCGGGTCCTTGGTTTCCTCCGTCAACGTCGTCACCGCGTCGAAGCCTAAGAAGGAATACGCGGCAACGGCGGCTCCGGATAGGGCGGCGGACAGCGGCACGTCGGCCTGAAAGAACGGCTCCGCCGAGATCAAGCCGCCAGGACCCGCAGCGGCCACGACATAGCGGCCGCACAAAAAGATGAAGGCGGCGACAATCAGGCATTGGACCGCCATCAGCACGATATTGGTGCGGCTGGCGAACACGATGCCGATGATGTTCACCGCCGTCGTGATGGCGATGTAGAGCACGATCCAAAGCCAGGAGGGCACGGACGGGAACTCCGCGCTCAAATAGGCCGCGCCGATCAGCCAGATGACCATCGGTATGAAGAAGTAGTCGAGCAGCACCGCCCAGCCGACCAGGAAGCCGACATGGGCGCCGATGGCGCGCCTGGCATAGCTGTAGGCCGAGCCGGCGACCGGGTAGAGGTTGGCCATCCGCCCATAGCTGATCGCCGTCAGCAGCACCGCGACCAGGGCCAGCAGGTAGGACATGGCCACCGTGCCCTGGCTCTTCTCGGCCAAGATGCCGAAGGTGCCGTAGACGATGATCGGCGCCATGTAGGCGAGGCCGAACAGGATGACGGCCGGCAGGCCGAGGCTGCGCCGCAGGGTTGTCGCCGTGGGGGGCGGGGTCACGGTGTTCGGCTCCATCGGTCGACTCGGGTGCCGACCGATGGTAGCCGATTTCGAATGGCTATTCCGCCGGCTGTTCGATTGCCTTCTTCGCGGCCTCCGGCGATTTCGGCCGCTCAATCAGGCCCATGAAGACCGCCAGCAACGGTGGCACGATCAACAGCGTCAGCAAGGCCGACAGCGCCAGCCCACCCAGCACGACCGATCCGAGGCCGCGATACAGCTCCGACCCCGCGCCCGGAAACACCACCAGCGGCAGCATGCCGAAGATACTGGTCAGCGTCGACATGAAGATCGGCCGGATGCGGTTGCGCGTGGCCTCGGTGATGGCATCGACCACCGCCATGGCCTCTTGGCGGTAGTGGTACAGGCTCTGGTGCACCAGCAGGATGGCGTTGTTGACCACGATGCCGATCAGGATCACGAAACCCAGTAACGTCAGCATGTCCAGCGGCTGGTTGATGAACATGTTCAACACCGCCAGGCCGCCGACACCGCCCGCCGCCGCCACCGGCACCGCGACCATGATGATCAAGGGGTAGTAGAAGCTCTCGAACAGCACGGCCATGACCAGATAGACGATGACCAGGGCCAGCAGCAGGTCCAGCACCATCGCTTCCCAGGTCTTGGTCAACTCATCGGCGGTGCCGGACAGGTTGATCCGCACGCCCGGCGGCAGGCCCTGGTCGCGCAAAGGCGCCAGCACGTTGTTCTCGATCCGCTCCATCGCCGCCTCAAGCGGGATTCCGGGGGCGGGCACGACCAGTAAGGTGATGGTCCGCACCCGCTCCACATGGCGGATCTCGGTGGGGCCGGCCGTGTTGATGACGTTGGCCAGGCTTTCGACCGAAACGATCGCGCCGTCGCGCGTGACGACTGGGATCGCGGCAATGCCTTGGGTTTCGGTGATCTGGTCGACGGGCCCTTGCAGCATCAGGTCAATGCGCTCGCCATCGACGGTGATCTCGGCCACCCGCAGGCCGCCGTTGAAAGCGTCGACCGAGGCACCGAGTTCGGCGGCGGTGACGCCATTGTCGGCCAGCCGCACGGGGTCGGGCAGGACCCGTACCTCCGGCGCGCCCAGCTCCAGCCCCGGTATCGGCCGGAACTGGTTGCCGTCCTGGGTCGGGAACTCGCCGGCAATGGCGCCCGTCACTTGCAGGGCGACGCCCAGCACCTCTTCCAGGTTACCGCCGGAAATGTCGACGTCGATCGATCGCGAGCCGCCAAGCCCGCGGCCGAACAGGGAGAATTGCGAGACGATGCCGAAGGTGCCCGGTTCGGAGAAGATCGGCTGCTGAATAATCGGGATCAGCTCGCCGGCCCGTGTCTCGTCGACCGACGTTGCCCCGACGAAACTGTTGTTCTCAAGCGCCACGAAGAAGAAATTGTCCATCAGCGGCGGCCCGTCCGGGTCCTGCACCCGCTCCTCGCCGGGCCGGACCCAAAGGTCACTGACCTGGGCCTCGACATTCGCCGCGATCTCCGTTGCGGTATCCAGATTGTAGCCCGGCGGCGGCACGATCAGCCCGAACACGAAGTTGCGGTCGCCCTGGGGCAGGTATTCCAGCTTGGGCAGGAACGTGATGGTGGCGGCGACCGCTATGGTGCAGACCACCGCGACCAGGCTGAGCGCGGCAACGCGCGACCGCACCACGGCCCGTGTGAAGGCGATCGTGCCGCTGGCGAAGCCTCGGGCGAACCAGTCGATGACCGGCAGGCGCAGGCTGTTGGATTGATCCCCGACGCCCGGGCGGTTCAGCAGGCGCGACGACAGGGCCGGGATCACGGTGATGGCGACCAGCAGGGACAGCAGCACGGAAACCGAGATCGCGACCGCGATGTCCCGGAAAAGCTGGCCGACCTCCAACTCCATGATCAGGATCGGGATGAAGACCATGACGGTGGTCAGCGCTGAAACGAACACCGCGCCCCAAACCTGGGTCGCGCCCTTGTAGGCCGCTTCGCGTGCCGACATGCCGCGCTGGCGCAGCCGGAAGATGTTCTCCAACACCACGATCGCGGCATCAACCACCATGCCGACGGCAAAGGCGATGCCGGCCAGGGAAACGACGTTCAGCGATCGGCCCAAGGCCGCCATGGCCACGAATGAGCCGATGACCGAGACCGGGATGGCCAGCGAGACCACCAAAGTCGCCCTGCCGGAGCGCAGGAACAAGAGCAGCATCACCGCCGCCAGCAGGCCGCCGACGATGATGTTCTGCTGAACCAGCGATATGGCGGAGTTGATGTAGATCGTCTCGTCATAGACCTGGCGCAGTTCCAGCCCCTCGGCCGGGATCGCGAACGCGTTCAGCTCGTCGATCGCGATCTTGAGCTGGTCCATCACCTCGATAACGTTGGCGCCGGTCTCGCGCTGGGCGTTGATGGCGATCGTATCCTCGCCCATGGCCCGGATCGCCGCACCCGGCTCGGAATAGCCGAACTGAACCGTGGCCACGTCCCCCACGGTGACGCGACCGACCGCGCCGGTTGCGGGGTCTGCCTCGCTGCGCAACAGGATGGCCTCGACCTGGTCCAGGCGGGTGAACTCACCCTCCATCCGGATCAGATAGCTGCGCTTGCCTTCCTCGACATTGCCGGCGGAGACCGAGACGTTGGCGGCGCGCAGCGCGGCGACCATCTGGGGCACCGTCAGGCGATAGCGGGCCATGCGTTCCGGGTCGATGACGATCTGCATCTCCGGCTCGGTGCCGCCGAAGAAGTTGACCGCCGCCACGCCGGGAACCCGCTGCAAACGATCCTGGATGACGTTCTCGACGAACAGGCCGTACTCGCTGATCGGCGTCTCGTTGCCCGGCTGGCGGGTCAGGACATACCAGGCGATGGCGTTGTCGTCCGCGTCGGCGGTCGTGATGACCGGCTGGTCGACCTCGTCGGGATAGCCCGACACCCGGTCAAGGCGGTTCGCCACCAGCAAGAGCGCCCGGTCCATATTGGTCGAGATGTTGAAGGTCAGCGTGACCGTGCCGGAACTGTTGGACGCCGTGGCGTCCATGCTTTCCAGCCCCTCAAGGCCGCGCAGTACCTCCTCCTGCCGGTTGACGATCTCGCGCTCCACCTCCGCCGGCGCGGCGCCCGGCCAGAAGGTCGAGATCGAGATCACCGGCCGGTTGATGTCCGGCGTCAGCTGGATCGGGATCGTCTGCAAGGCGACGAAGCCGAACATGACGATCATCAAGACTGCGGCGATAACCGCGATCGGCCGCTCGATGGCGAGGCGGATCAGGTTCATGGCTCGTCTAACGGCTGCTTGGTGGCGGCGCGCCGCCGGGCGGTCCGTCGCCGGTGCGCACGGCCTGGCCTGGTGCCAGGCGCTCGTTGCCGCGCACCACGACCTCGTCGCCCTCGGCCAGGCCGTTGACGACCTCGAACCGTTCGCCGACCGAAACGCCGATGGCGATGGGCCGCGGCTGCGCGGTGCCTTCGACCACGACGAAAACCATGGAGCCGGCCGGACCGTTCACCACCGCGTCCTTGTGCACGGTCAGGACGTCGCGTGCGGCGCCGGTCGGGATCATGGCCGTCACGCTCTGGTTCGCCGCCAGGGCCTCATCGTGCTCGTCGAAAGACGGCGTCATTCGAACGCGCCTGGTGCGGGTCAGCGGATCCTCCACCGGCACGACGGCCCGGACGATGGCAGGCAACAAATCGGCGTCGTCGTCGCCCCGTTCGGCCAGCCGCACGTCCACCTCGATGCCGGGCTCCAGCCCGCCCAGCCGGTCGAACGGCACGGCGACCTCGATCTCCAAATTGGTGTCGTTCACGACGGTGACGACCGGTGCACCCACGGTCAAATACTCGCCGGTTTCGGTGTAGCGTTCCGACACGACGCCGGAAAAGGGTGCGCGGATGGTGCCGTATTCCAGGTCGAGCCGGGCGAGGTCAAAGGCGACCAGGGTCCGCCTCAGCCGCGCCTCGGCTTCGGCCGCCAGGCTTTCCATGCGCAGCACTTCCTGCACGGCGTCGTCGTAGCGCCCCTGCGAGAACGCCGCGCTTTCACGCAAGCCCTCCTGCCGTTCCAAATCCTGGCGGGCGATCATCTCGCCGGCGCGCGCGGCCGCGGCCCGGGCCTCGATCTCGCCGACCTCCGCTTCGACCAGGGCGACCTCCGCCTCGAACCTCTCCAAATCCATGATGACGAGCATGTCGCCTGCCGCGACATGATCGCCGACCTCGACCTCGACGTTCGATACCGCGCCGGCCACCCGCGCAGCGATCGTGGCGCTTTCGCGCGCGACCAGGCGGCCGATTACCGGCTGCGTCTGGCGCATGGGCTCAACGATCACGGGATCGGTCGCCACCAACGCGGCGGGTTGCGCGTGGGCGGACAGGCCAGGGCCCGCGACGGCCAGGACGAGGGCAAGCAAACCAATAACGGCGCGATAGCGCATGTGTCGGTATCCGATCAGCGGCGGTTTGGTTTAGGCGACAATAGCACGGTCAATTATTCCGACGTGATAGTGGGGTCATTTCTCGATATGGCAAGCGTCAGTTCGCCGGAACCTGCATGTCTGCTGACACTTGACGCTCATGCCGGCGTCAAAGTTGTCCGCATCGGCGCCGAAAACGGCCGTTATTGACCGATGGTGATCGCGTCGCGATCGACCATGCGCAGGACGATCTCGTTGCCGGGAAGGAACGCGTGGTTCAGGTCGTTGACAGCGACCTGAAGATCGTTGGCCAGCCTTGCCCGATCGGCCTCCGGCAGGGGGTGCACGGAGAGCACGATCGCCGGATCGCCATGGACGAACGGCCCGCCGCCGGCATCGTGGTGGCCGGGCCGGATGGTCGCGACATCGCCAAGCGCGACAATCTCGGCGGGTGCGCCGTCTTCACCGGCCTGAAACCAGAGCACCAGATTGCCAAGGTCATCCGGCGAAATGGTCAGGTCCTGCAAGGAAACGCTCAGCACCGTCGGTTCCGATGCGTTGGTCCGGGCCGGCACCTGCGCCTCATTGAGCGCCGCCGCGACGTCCGCCGGTGTCCGTTGTAGCGACGACAACCGATCCGGGGTCAGCACGATCTCCAGGTAGGCCTCCGCGCCGAACAGCTCGACGTAGGACACCCCCGGTACGCGCTGCAGCCGGGGCCGCACGGCGTCATCAGCGATCGTCCCATAATCGGCGATCGATCGATCGTTGCCCGGAACCGTCGTTAGCGCCAGCCAGCGAGCGTTGCCCACGTCACCCTGCCCGAACGCGGAGGTGGCCAGAAAGATGGCCAGAATCCAGACCACCGCGCCTCCCGGCCTGCGGACGAGATGATGAAAGACCATGCCGATCGCCGACGATTATCAGTGATTCCCCATCGCGCCACCTTACATGGGGGCTTCGCAGTGGTCGATCAGATGCGCTAGACAGTCATGGTGTCACGATACGTTGACCGTATGAGCGGCCCGTGCTGACGCCGCGTCTGGCCGGGGTCGACTTGGGACGGCCGCGTCATACGACGATAACTGCCAGGAAGGCCTATGCGAACCGCCCTGTTCACGCACCCCATTTGCATCGACCATGATCCGGGGCCGGGCCATCCGGAATCGCCCGACCGGCTGCGGGCGATCATGCGGGCCCTGGAGACCGAGGAATTCGCACTTCTGGACCGGCGCGAGGCGCCGGAGGCGACGGTCGATCAGATCCTGCTGGCCCACCCCCGCGCCCATGTCGACCGCCTGTTGCAGCTTGTGCCGGATGAAGGGCTGATCGACATCGACATGGATACGGCCATCAATCCGGCCTCGGGCCAGGCGGCCTTGCGCGCGGCCGGGGCGGTGTGCGCCGCGGTCGACGCGGTGATGGCCGGGTCCGACGATCCTGAGGGCGCCCGCAACGCGTTCTGTGCGGTCAGGCCTCCCGGCCACCATGCGGAAACGGCGCGCGCAATGGGCTTTTGCCTGTTCAACAGCGTCGCCATCGGTGCCCTGCACGCGCGGCAGGCGCACGGGCTCGGCCGTGTCGCAGTGGTCGATTTCGACGTTCATCACGGCAACGGCACGCAGGAGATCTTCTGGCAAACGCCGGAGCTTCTGTACGCGTCGACCCACCAGCTCCCGCTCTATCCCGGGACGGGCGCGGTGACGGAGCGCGGCTGCGCCGGCAACGTCGTGAACGCGCCCTTACCGCCGATGGCCGGCTCGCCGGAGTTCCGCCAAGCGATGACCACCCAGATTCTGCCGGCAATCGACGCCTTCAAGCCCGAGATGATCCTCATTTCGGCCGGTTTCGATGGTCATACCCTCGACCCCATGGCCGGATTGGACCTGACCGACGGGGATTTCGCCTGGGCGACCGAAAAGCTGGCAACGCTGGCTGCTGCCCATTGTCGCGGCCGGATCGTGTCGGCCTTGGAGGGCGGTTACAATTTGATGGCGTTGGCGGGCAGCACGGCCGCCCATCTCAGGGTCTTGATGGCCTCGTGAAGACGCCCGTTGCTCTTGCCCTGGCGCGGCGCGGTGGGTAAGACCAACGGTCGCCAAGACGGCGTCGACCGTCCATCCCGCCCAGCGCCGAGGAGATGAGAGCACGATGACCGAGGCCGGCGTTCCCGCCGATATCAAAAAGCTCAGCTTCGAGCAGGCGTTGGAGGAGCTTGAGACCATCGTCCGCAAGCTGGAACAAGGCGAAATCGACCTAGACCAGTCGATTGCCGCGTACGAGCGTGGCGCGTTATTGAAATCCCATTGCGAGGCCAAGTTGCGTGAGGCACAGGCAAAGGTGGACCGCATTACCCAGGCGGCCGACGGCAGCCTCGGCACCGAACCAACGGATCTCACGTGAAGCTGGTGTCATCCGTCGATCTGGATGCGGAGCTGGACAGGGCCCGGGTCGAAATCGAACAAACCCTGGACCGGCTGCTGCCCATACCGCAGGACGGCGAAGCGCGCCTGCACGAGGCGATGCGCTACGCCACGCTGGACGGCGGCAAGCGGCTGCGCCCCTTCATGGTGCTGGCGAGCGCCGAGCTGTTTTCGATCAGCCGTTCCAGCGCCTTGCGGGTCGCCGCGGCGGTGGAGTGCATACACTGCTATTCCCTTGTGCATGACGACCTGCCGGCCATGGACGATGACAAGCTTAGGCGTGGCCGGCCGACCGTGCATGTCGCCTTCGACGACGCCACGGCGATCCTCGTCGGCGACGGGCTGCTGCCGCTCGCCTTCGAGATCCTGACCGATGCCGAGACCCATGCCGACCCGAAGGTCAGGCTGGAGCTGATCAAGCGTCTCGCAGCCGCCTCGGGCGCGCACGGCATGGTCGCCGGCCAGATGATGGACATGGTTGCCGAGCGCGGCGAATTCGGCATCGGGGCGATCACCCGGCTGCAACGGCTGAAGACCGGAGAGTTGTTTGCCTTCGCGTGCGAGGCCGGGGCGGTCATGGCCAAGGCCGACAGCGCCAGCCATCACGCCCTGCACGCCTATGCGCACGATTTGGGGTTGGCGTTTCAGATCGCGGATGATCTCTTGGACGTGGAAGGCCGCGACGAGGAGGTCGGCAAGGCGCTGCGCAAGGATGCCGAGGCCGGCAAGGCCACCTTCGTGTCGATCCTGGGCGTCGAAAGGGCGCGGTCCCAGGCAAGTCTTTTGGCCGATCAGGCAATCCGCCACTTGGAAATGTTCGATGAACGCGCAGATATCTTACGCAAGACGGCACGGTTTGTGGTTGAGCGGCGGAAATGACGGCTGAACGGCCCATATCGGCGATGATAGCGACAACGGGATCATCATGGCGGTAGACACCCCCCTTCTTGACGGCATCGGTCAGCCGGCCGATCTGCGCGACCTGACGACGGACCAGTTGCGCCAGGTCGCCGATGAGCTGCGCGCCGAAACGATCGACGCCGTTTCCGTCACCGGCGGCCATCTGGGCGCCGGCCTGGGCGTGGTCGAACTGACGGTCGCCTTGCACCATGTTTTCGATACGCCGGCGGACCGGCTGATCTGGGATGTCGGCCATCAGGCCTACCCGCACAAGATCCTGACTGGCCGCCGCGACCGCATCCGCACCCTGCGCCAGGGTGGCGGACTTTCCGGCTTCACCAAGCGCAGCGAAAGCCCCTACGACCCGTTCGGCGCCGCCCACAGCTCGACCTCGATCTCCGCCGGCCTGGGCATGGCGGTGGCGCGCGACCTTGCCGGCCGCGACAACAATGTCGTCTGCGTCATCGGCGACGGTGCCATGAGCGCCGGCATGGCCTATGAGGCGATGAACAATGCCGGCTCGAAGGACAGCCGGCTGATCGTCATCCTGAACGACAACGACATGTCGATCGCGCCGCCCGTCGGGGCCATGAGCGCCTATCTGTCGCGCCTGATCTCGTCGCGCACCTATCGCAGCCTGCGCACGCTCATGCGCGACCTTTCCGACAAGTTCCCGCGGCCGTTCAAGAACGCCGCCCGTCGGGCGGAGGAGTACGCGCGCGGCATGGTCACGGGCGGGACGCTGTTTGAAGAGCTGGGCTTCTTCTATATCGGCCCGATCGACGGCCACAATCTGGACCACCTGCTGCCGGTTCTGCGCAACGTGAAGCGCGCCAAGGAAGGCCCGATCCTGATCCATTGCGTGACCCAGAAGGGCAAGGGCTACACGCACGCCGAAAAGGCGTCCGACAAGTATCACGGCGTTTCGAAGTTCGACGTGGTCACCGGCACGCAGGTCAAGGCCAAGGCCAACGCGCCGTCCTACACCCGCGTCTTCGCCGACAATCTCATCAAGGCGGCGGAGGCGGACGACAAGGTGGTCGCGGTGACGGCCGCGATGCCGTCGGGCACGGGCTTGAACCTGTTTGCCGAGCGGTTCCCCGACCGCTGTTTCGATGTCGGCATTGCCGAACAGCATGCCGTGACCTTCTCAGCAGGGTTGGCAACCGAAGGCTACCGCCCGTTCGCGGCCATCTATTCGACCTTTCTCCAGCGCGCCTACGACCAGATCGTGCACGACGTTGCGATCCAAAAGCTGCCGGTGCGCTTCGCGATCGATCGCGCCGGGCTGGTCGGCGCCGACGGTCAGACCCATGCGGGCGCGTTCGATATCGCCTATCTCGGCTGCCTGCCCGGTATGGTGCTGATGGCCGCCGGCGACGAGGCGGAGCTGTGCCATATGGTGGCGACCGCCGCGGCCTATGACGAAGGGCCGCTTGCCTTCCGCTATCCGCGCGGCGAGGGCGTCGGCGTCGATATGCCGGAACGGGGCGAACTGCTCGACATCGGGCGCGGCCGCATCGTGCGCGAAGGCACGAAGGTGGCCCTGCTTAGCTATGGCGGCCGGCTACAGACCTGCCTGGACGCTGCCGAGGAACTGGCCGCGCGCGGTCTCAGCACGACGGTGGCCGATGCCCGCTTCGCCAAACCCCTGGATGAGGATCTGGTACGCCGTTTGGTGCTGAACCACGAGGTGCTGATCACGGTCGAGGAAGGCTCGATCGGCGGTTTCGGCTCTTTCGTCCTGCACAGCCTGGCCCGCCAAGGTCTGCTCGATCGCGGCGTGACGATCCGCCCGATGACGTTGCCGGATCGGTTCCAGGACCACGACAAGCCGGCCCTGCAGTACGAGAGCGCCGGGTTGGACAGCGAACATGTGGTGGCCGAGGTCCTGGCCACATTGGGCGTTGCCGATCCCGCCGAAATGCCCGTTCGTGCCTAACCGCCTCGCACGATCGCTCGTGACTGCCGTTTATTCCGTTTTCCAGGAGGCCTCGCTGCCATGATGAAATATCTGCACACCATGATCCGCGTCACGGATCTTGACGAGACGATCAAGTTCTTCGAACTGCTGGGCCTGCGGGAGACCCATCGCCACGAAAACGAGAAGGGCCGGTTCACGCTGGTGTTTCTGGCCCCGCCGGGCGACGAGGATGCCAAGGTAGAACTGACCTACAACTGGGATCCGGAGGAGTACACGGGCGGCCGGAATTTCGGCCATCTGGCCTACCGCGTCGACGACATCTACGGCCTGTGCCAGAAGCTGATGGACAATGGCGTGACCATCAACCGGCCGCCACGCGACGGCCACATGGCCTTTGTGCGCACGCCCGACGACATCTCGATCGAGCTGTTGCAGGAAGGCGACGCGCTGCCGCCGCAGGAGCCGTGGGCGTCGATGCCGAACACCGGATCGTGGTGACCCGCTAGGCGATGGCCGCGGCCAAGCGCCGGGTCGACCAGCTCTTGGTCGATCGCGGCCTGGCGGAGTCGCGCACCAAGGCCCAGGCCCTGATCATGGCCGGCCTCGTGCTGGCCGGCACGCGCCGGGTGGCCAAGGCGGGTGAGACCGTTCCCCTAGATCAGCCTCTCGCAATCAAGGGCCAGGACCATCCCTGGGTCAGCCGGGGCGGGCTGAAACTGGTCGAGGGTCTGGATCGCTTCGAGATCGACCCTGCCGGGCTCGTTTGTCTGGACATCGGTGCCTCAACGGGCGGCTTCACCGACGTCTTGCTGTCAAGCGGAGCGGCGCGGGTCTACGCGGTCGATGTCGGCCACGGCCAGTTGGCCTGGAAGCTTCGCCAGGACACGCGCGTCACGGTGCTGGAGCGGACCAACGCCCGGCACCTGACTGCGGAGCAAGTCCCCGAGCCGGTCGACCTTATCGTCTGCGACGCCAGCTTCATCGGCTTGGCCAAGGTGCTGGAAACGCCGCTCGGTTTCGCCGCGCCGGGCGCACGCTTGGTGGCCCTGATCAAGCCGCAGTTCGAGGTCGGCAAGGGCCGCGTGGGCAAGGGCGGCGTCGTGTCGGACCCGGCGCTTCACGACGAGGTCTGCCGATCGGTAACCGACTGGCTGAACGGCCGCCCCGGCTGGCGGGTCATCGGGTTGACCGAAAGCCCGATCAAGGGCCCGGAAGGCAACCGCGAGTTTCTGATCGGCGCGGTCTACGAGCCGGGCTAAGGCGCGAGTGCGCGCTGACGCAACAGATGATCGGCCAGCACGATGGCCATCATCGCCTCGCCGATCGGCACGGCGCGAATGCCCACGCACGGGTCATGGCGCCCCTTGGTGACGATCTCGGTTTCCTGGCCGTCGATATCGATGGTCCGGCGCGGTGTCAGGATCGAGCTGGTCGGCTTGACGGCGAAGCGCACGACGATGTCCTGCCCGGTCGAAATACCGCCCAGCACGCCGCCGGCATGGTTTGACAGAAAGCGGGGGCCTTCGTTGCCGGCGCGCATCTCGTCGGCATTGTCCTCGCCCGGCAGTTCTGCCGCCGCGAAGCCGTCGCCGATCTCAACCCCCTTCACGGCGTTGATGGTCATCATCGCCCGCGCCAGATCGCTGTCCAGCTTGTCGTATATGGGCGCGCCAAGCCCCGCCGGCGCACCTTCGGCCCGCACCTCTATCACCGCGCCGATCGACGAGCCGGCCTTGCGCACCCCGTCGAGATAGCTGGCCCAGCTTTCGGCTGCTTGCTCATCGGGGCAGAAAAACGGGTTCTGATCCACCTGATCCCAGTCCCAGCGATCGGGATCGATGTGGTGCGGCCCCATCTGGACCAGCGCGCCGCGCACCTTGATGGAATCCCCCAGCACCTTGCGCGCGATAGCGCCCACGGCGACCCGCGCCGCCGTTTCCCGCGCCGATGAACGCCCGCCGCCCCGATAGTCGCGGATGCCGTACTTCTTCCAGTAGGTGTAGTCGGCGTGGCCGGGCCGGAACTTGCGCGCGATCTCCGAATAGTCCTTCGAACGCTGGTCCGTGTTCTCGATCATCAGGCTGACCGGCGTGCCCGTCGTCTTGCCCTCGAACGTGCCGGATAGGATGCGCACCTGGTCGGCCTCGCGCCGCTGGGTGGTATAGCGCGACTGGCCGGGCCGCCTCTTGTCCAGATAGGGCTGGATGTCGTCTTCGCTCAAGTCCAGCAACGGCGGCACGCCGTCGACCACCGCGCCCAGGGCCGGCCCGTGGCTTTCGCCCCAGGTCGTAAAGCGGAAGAGCGTTCCGAAGCTGTTACCGGCCATCGTCGTCGCGTTCGTTCAGTTTGGTGATTGCCGCCCGGTCCAAGCCATAGACGATAGCATCATCCAAGACCTTGGCGCCCACCCTGTCATAGAGCGCGCGAGCGGCTTCGTAGTCGGCCGAGCGGCCCGTCGTCCAACGCATGCGCCGGCAGCCCTCTTTTTCCGCGACCCGTGCCAGTTCGACCATCAAGGCCCTGCCGGCGCCGCGCCCTCTGGCGTTTTCAGAAACGTACAGTTCCTTCATGAACAGTTCCTGGCCCAGCCCATAGCCCGGAACGACAAGGGCATAGGTGACAAAGCCCGCTATTACCGATCCGTCCCACGCGATCTGGCAAAAGACCGTCGGCGCCTCGCCAAACAGATGCTGGGTCAAGAACGCCTCGATCTGATCGTCGGTATTGCCGAACCGGTGATTGTAATGGTCCAGCATGGCGCCGAACACGGGCACCAGATCCGGCAGATCGGACGGGCGGGCGAGCCGAACCGTGATCACCGTAACCGCCCCTACTTGGTCGGCCTATTCGTGGGGTTTCAGCGTTCCCAACAGCTTGGCCGTTTCCGGCACCGTGTCGATCGCAAGCATGCCGACGGTGTGATAGCCATTGTCGACATGGTGAACCTCGCCGGTGACGGCCGTGCTGAGGTCGCTCAGCAGATACACGCCCGAGGCGCCGACCTGATCGGTGGTGACGTTGCCGCGCATGGGCGCGTTCAGCTCGTTCCACTTCAAGATGAAGCGGAAATCGCCGATGCCGCTGGCCGCCAAGGTCTTGATCGGGCCGGCCGAAATCGCGTTGACGCGAATGCCGCGCGGCCCCAAATCGACCGCGAGATAGCGTACGCTGGCCTCCAACGCCGCCTTGGCGACGCCCATGACGTTGTAATGCGGCATGACGCGTTCGGCGCCATAATAGGTTAAGGTGAGGATACTGCCGCCGTCCGTCATCAGCTTTGCGGCGCGTTGCGCGACGGCGGTCAGGCTGTAGCAGGAGATGTCCATGGTACGCAGGAAGTTTTCCCGCGACGTGTCCAAATAGAGACCGTCCAGCTCCGACTTGTCGGAAAATGCAATGGCGTGGACGACAAAATCCAGTTTGCCCCAGCGCGCGCTCACGGTCTCGAACGCGGCGTCGAGACTGTCGCTGTCCGTCACGTCGCAGGGGATGACGAGATCGCTTCCAACCCGGTCCGCCAAGGGCGTGACGCGGCGCAACAACGGTTCCCCTTGATAGGTGAACGCCAATTCCGCACCCTGGGAGGCGCAGGCATTGGCGATTCCCCAGGCGATCGACCGGTCATTGGCGACCCCCATGATCAGGCCGCGTTTGCCAGCCATGATGGGCGAGGAAACGGACATGAAAACGCCTCTCTTTAGGATTTTCGGCCCTGAATTGGGCGGGGTGATCCTACACGAAAGCCGAGGTTGGTCAACGACACCCGGCAGCCCGACAAGCGCGGGAGGCTAAGCCGATGAACCGACTGTTTGAGCAGGTCATGGGCGCGCTGACGGCCTATCGCCGGGCGGCCGATTTCGTCAATTTCAGCCGCTATGCCCTGTCCCGGTTCTATTGGGACGAATGCATGCGGGCGGCGGCGTCGCTGACCTATACCGTGCTGCTGGCGCTGGTCCCCTTGACCGCCCTTGTTCTGGCGATTTTCACCGCGTTTCCCGCCTTTGCTGATCTGCAGGACACCGCGCAGCAACTGATCTTCGACAACTTCGTGCCGCAGGTCGGCGAGGCCGTCTGGGAAAACCTGGAATCGTTGGCGGGCAATGCCGGCGGCCTGACGGCCGTTGGCACCATCGGCCTTGTGGTCACCTCGGTTCTCATGCTGGCCACGATCGAGAGTTCGTTCAACGCCATCTGGCACGTCAAAGAAAGCCGCTCTTGGCTGACAAGGCTGCTGACCTTCTGGGCCGTCCTTACGCTCACGCCCCTGCTTTTCGGCGCCAGCCTGTCGCTCGGCAGCAGGCTGCTCAACGAGACCAGGGACGTTGGTGGCGGGCTGGTCGTCGATATGGTCTCGGTGGTCTTGCCGATCCTGCTGCAGATCGTCGGCTTTGCCTTGCTCTACTGGATTATCCCCAACCGCTCTGTCAGGTGGCGCGACGCGGCGATTGGCGGCCTGGTTGCCGGCATCCTGTTCGAATTGGCCAAGCGCCTGTTCGCGCTCTACCTGACGACATTCCCGACCTATCAGACACTTTATGGCGCCTTGGCGACCATTCCGATTTTCCTGATTTGGCTCTATCTGGTCTGGTCGATCGCCCTGTTCGGTGCCGTGGTCACGGCCGCGTTGCCGGACTGGCGTTCCGGCAAGGCGATCGGCAGCCGGCTCGATGCCATGCTGCCAGGGCCGAGGCTGACCCTGGCGGCCGGCATTCTGCGTGTTCTGGCCGAAGCAGGGCGCATGGGCGTCAGCGTCTCGCGAACCCACATCCTGAACCAGATTCCGGTCGGGCCGGCGGCGCTTGACGCGATGCTGGAGGTGCTGCGCGAGGGCCGCTTCGTGGCCCGAACCACCGACGATCGCTGGGTCATGACGCGTGAGCCCTATACGGCGACCTTGCATGACCTGATGCAGGCGCTCGGCATCGGCATGCGCGGGCCGGTGGGTCGCATCGGTGCGGTCAGGGGGGCTTGGCAGGAACGGCTGGTGGAACATGTTGAAAAGGCGGAGCGTGATTCCGCGCAGGCCCTGTCGATCACCTTGGCGGACCTCTTCGACGTCTCTGAGGACAAGACGGTGACGGCACTGCCGAACCGCGAAACCGGATAGCTTGCAACAAAACCTTACGGACCCCTGATGGACTCTGACAGTTTCCCGGCCGCTGCGGCGGCCGAAGACCCCTACGCTCTGTTCGACCGTTGGATGGCCGAAGCGACCGCGGCCGAGCCCAACGACCCAAACGCCGCCGCGCTGGCGACGGTATCGGCCGATGGCGCGCCGTCGGTCCGGGTCGTGCTGCTGAAAACCGTCGATAGCCATGGCTTCGCCTTCTTCACCAACCTGGACAGCCATAAGGGCCGCGACCTGCAGGCCAACCCGCGCGCGGCGCTGAACCTGCATTGGAAAAGCCTGGGCCGCCAAGTGCGCATCGAGGGGCGGGTGGAGCAAGTATCGGATGCGGAGGCGGATGCCTATTACGCCACACGTCCGCGCGGGTCGCGCATCGGTGCCTGGGCCTCCAAACAGTCGCAGCCGCTCGACGATCGGGCGACGCTTGAGGGCCGCGTGGCGGACTTCGAGGGCCGGTTCAGCGGCGATGACATCCCGCGTCCGGACTTTTGGTCGGGCTTTCGCGTCGTGCCGGAGAAGATCGAGTTCTGGCAGGGCCGCCAATCGCGGCTGCATGACCGCCTGGTCTTCCGGCGCGAAAAGGACGGCTGGACGACGCAGCTTCTCTATCCCTGATGGTTCACGATGCCGCGCGCGACGGTTGACGAGGCGACCTCCGCCAGGCTGCGGCGCCAGGCCACCATCGCCAGCATCTCTGTCGCGCTCGTCCTGGTCCTGCTGAAGGTCGGCGCTTGGCTGCTGACCGGATCGATCACCATTCTGGCCTCGCTGTTGGACAGCGCGGTCGACCTGATCGCCTCGCTGGTCACCTTTCTGACGGTCCGCGCCGCCATCAAGCCGCCCGATCGGGCCCATCGCTTTGGCCACGCCAAGGCCGAACCGCTGGGCGCGCTTGTCCAGGCGGCGTTCGTCGGCGGTTCGGCGCTGTTTCTCATCTTCGAATCGGTCAGCCGGCTGCTGACGCCACGACCGATCACTCAAGAGACGGTCGGCATCGTGGTTATGGTCATCGCGATCGTGCTCACCAGCGTACTGGTTCTTTACCAGCGAACGGTCGTCGCCCGCACCGGCTCCATCGCGATCAAGGCCGATCGGATGCACTACCTGACCGATCTGGTCTTGAACCTGTCGGTCATCGTCGCCTTGGTCGCGGTCAGCCAGACGGGCTGGCTGTGGCTCGATCCGATCGCCGCCATGCTGCTGTCGCTGTGGCTGTTGCGCTGCGCCGCCTTGATCGTCCGGCCGGCCTTGGATCTGCTGATGGACCGTGAACTGCCGGCCGACGAACGGCGGCGCATCGAGGCCATCGTGCGGGCCAATCCCAACGTGGTCGACCTGCACGATCTGCGCACACGCGACGCCGGCAGCCGCCAGTTCATCGAACTGCATCTGGAGGTCGACGGCACGATAACGGTCGACGCGGCCCACGACATTTGCGACGCCGTCGAAGCCGATCTTCGCGCCGCATTTCCGACCGCGGACATCATCTTGCACCAAGAGCCGGCCGGCCTTGACGATCTTCGGCTTGACAGGGTGATCGTACAGGACAACACCTAGCCCGCCGTTGCGCATGCCCGCCACAACCGGGCACAGTTGTGTCTTAAGAAGAACTGGCGCCGAACTAAGGAGAGCCGTCGTGACGCTGAAGGTCGTACTGTCACCTTTGTCGGGGACGGAGGCGGATGCCTCCTCGCTAGCAACCGCCATCGCGCTGGGCACGCGGTTTGGGGCGCATGTCAAAGCCATTCACACCAAGTCA
>JANQGH010000049.1 GCA_028277405.1 Alphaproteobacteria bacterium
GACGATCAGAACGACGGCCGCGATGAAGACGACCTGGATCATCGCCATTGCGGCCAGTTCGGGATACTGGCCTTCCTCGTATTTGTTGTAGACCAGAACCGGCAGAACCTCGGCACCGGGCGAGTAGAGGAAGATCGACACGGCCAGTTCGCGCACGAAAATCACGAACAGCAGCATCCAGCCGGCGAGCATGCCCGAGCGGACGAGTGGCGCCGTGATTTCGAACATCCGGCGGAACCAGCGCGCGCCGACCATCGTCGCCGCCTCCTCGAGGCTCTTGTCGATCTGGGACAGCGCGGAATGCACCGCCCGGTAGGCAAAGGGGATGAAGCCGACGACATAGCCGATCAGCAGCAGCCACAGCGTGCCATAGATCGGCAGCGGCACGAAGATGTAGGTCCACAGCATGGCGATGCCGTAGACGACGCTGGGTACCGCGGCCGGCAGCATGATGATGTAGTCCAGGCTGCCGCGGTACCAGGCCTTCGTGCGCAGGGTGATATAGCTGCAAACGAAGCTGGTTGCGACGCCGAGCGCGGCGCCGCCCACGGCGAGGATGAGCGTGTTGACCACGGCGCGCTGCGCGGCCTGATTGACGGTCAGGACGTTGATGTAGTTTTTCAGGGTGAGCAGGGTGAGGTCGAAAACACCCGTATAGAGCGGGATCAGCGAGACATAGGCGAGCATGGCCACCGGCAGGATCGCCGTGAGCAGGATGTAGCCGGCGACCACCGACCAGAAGAACCAGCGCCAGGCGCCGAGCGGCACCGGCCGCTGCTTGCCGCCCTTGCCGGCGATGGTGGTGTAGCTGCGTCCCCGCAGGACGCGGCGCTGCGCCCAGATCGGCACCGCGCAGGCGACGAGCAGCACGATCGCAAAGGCGGCGGCCAGGTTGAAGCGCGAGGGAAAGGTCTGCGTCAGATCGTAGATGTAGGTGGTCATTACCAGATAGTTGATCGGCGTGCCCAACAGGGCCGGGACGCCGAATTGGCCCATCGCGGAAACGAAGGTCAACACCAGCCCCGATAGGATCGCCGGCGCCATCAGGGGCAGGGTGATGCTCACCATCACCTGGCGGCGGTTGAGGCCTGACATGGCGCCAGCTTCTTCCATGCTGGAGTCCATGTTTTCCATGGCGGCGCTGGCGAAGATGAACATGTAGGGCGCGTAGTAGAGCGACATGACGAAGATGATGCCGCCCACGCTCTGAAGATTGACCGGCGACAGGCCGAGCGTATCGAGCAGGACATTGATCGGCCCGACGCCGCGGCCGGTCAACGTGATCCAGGCCAGCGCGCCGATGACCGGCGAAAGGAAGAAAGGCGCCATCAGCCCGAAACGAAGGCCGGATGCCATGGGAACATCGGTCCTGACCACCAGCCAGGCGAGCAGGAGGCCGAACGAGCCGCCGATCGCCGTTGTCGCGACGGAAATCTTCATTGTGTTCCACAGCGCGGTCAGATAGCGCTGCGAACGGAAGAAATCGACCAGGTTGCCGAACGTGAAGTCCGCCCCGAACGTGCCGAGCGGCGACGCCGTGAATCCGCCATAGAGCAGCATGACCAGCGGCGCGATGATCGTCAGGCAGACGAGAAACGCGACGGTCGAAAACAGCCAGCGTTCCGGTGACGCCCATCCCGCCAACCGGTCGGCGAGAAGATTGGGCCGCGCCGGGCGCGCCGGTTCCCGATCTGCGACCGATGACATGGTCAGTGTCCCTTATCGGAGCGGATCCAGGGAAACGGCGAGCGGGCTCCCCGTTCGGATTCGCGGCACACCATGGGCCTGGCGCGGTTCAAGGGTACGGCGATGATCGAAAACGCACTCGGTGAGAGGCTTGGCGATGCCGCGTGCCGACAGGGGCGTGGCATGCGGCATCGCCAGCGGGTTTCGGCGCCCGCGACGCGGCCGCTGCCGCACGCGGCGGGAGTGGGCCGCGTGACCGCAGATCGACCGAGTTCGGCTCCCATGCCCCACTGAGACGGGAGCCGGGGTCCGGAAGCCAAGTCGGTGGACGTCGCGGGCGGGGTCACGTGATCACAGACCGAAGATCTCGATGAACTCGGCCTGATACTCTTCGCGCTGCGCGCTGTAGGCCTCAAGATCGTAAGCTATCGTCTTCAACTCGCTGAAACGGGGCTTACCTTCGAGCGGGGCAACATCGTTGCGAACCGAATAGACGCCATTGGTCTGCTGGAGGAACTCCTGCCCCTCCTTCGATAGCCACCAGTCGAAGACGACCTTCGCTGGTTCCGGATTGGGCGCCCGGCGCAGGATGGCGAGCGGTGCCATGGTGATCGGGACGATGTCGGTCGGGTAGATCGGGACGATCGGCGCCTGGCGCGTGGTGATGAATGACCAAGCATAATAGCCAAGCTGCTCGGTGATATCGAGCTGTCGGGTGACAAGCTGATCCATGAGCTGGCCGTGGCCGCGCTGCAGCACCGGATTGAGCGCGGCCACCTCGGCCCAATAGCTCTTGGGGTAGATCTGACGCAACGTGTAGTACCAGTTATAGGCAGTGCCGCCCACCCGGACATCGATCATGCCGGTCTTGTTGGCCCAGCGCGCATCGGCAAAATCGAGCCAAGTTTGGGGCAGACCTTCGACCCGATCATGCACCGTGATCATCGTTGCCAGGGACCGGCCGTTTACCCAGGTACGGTCGGGATCGAAATTTCCCTCCGGATAGTGTTTATAGACCTCGGAATCATAGGACAGCAGTTCATCCTGAGCCTTTAGCTCAAGGAAAGGGCCCGGATCGGCGAGCAACAGCAGGTCCGCATTGACGCGGTTGGCACGCAGTTCCGCGTTCACCCGCTCATAGGCTTGGTAGGTCGGTGCATAGAAAGTTTGCAGCGTGACGCCCGTATCGAGCGAGTTGAACTTCTGCGCCATCTGGTCGAGAAACTCACTCGGCATCGAGGCATAGATAGTGCAGGTGCCGGTTGTCTGAGCCCGGGCATAGCCAATCGGATTAATCTTAAATGCCGTCGCGGCTACCGCAGTGGCGCCTGCCCCGATCAGCACCGAACGGCGCGTCGGTCCTGCCCTGGATAGGGCCCGATCGGACGCCGATTGATCACCGGCTTTCCCGTTTGTTCCGGTCGCCGGCTTTTCGTGAGTTTTTTCGGTCATTGTCTCCTCCACTCGGAAAAATGCGGTCGTGCATATCGACATTGGCAGGTTGTCCGGACAACCGTATTTTTACTGAGAGATATGTCAATAGGAAACACTGGGATTGTTAACTATTTTATTATAATGAGAATTCCTGAAAAGATCTGATGGCTGCGATGTCCAAATTTATCTAAGATATATGGACATCTGGTCAACATGACTGTAGAGGATGCCGGGCGCTTCGCCCGCAAGGTGGCGCCGAGGTGACTCTATCGTCGACGGTGCCGGCCTGAGCGCTCGCGCTCCGTTTCGGCCATCGGGACATTCATGATGCTGACAGCCGCTTCAACTTGGCAATTTCGGCGATCACGCCGTCGATTTCCCACGGGTGGTTGACCGTGACGCCGCCGTTTGTCCTGGGGCGGGACGATTCGACGTTGACCGAGCGGCTGTACGGGATCGGCTGGATGGCGGTGTCGGTTGCCGGTCTGACGGCGCAAGGTGCCATCGTCAAGCATTTGTCCGATGAGTTTTCATCGCCAACGCTGTTGCTTTTCCGGTCGGTCTTCATCATCGCCTTGATCTTGCCATTTGCCCTCTGGCGTGGTCGGCGTTCGTGGCGGCCAAGCAATCTCGGATCGCATTTCGTGCGCAGCCTTTACGGCTTCGGTACGTTGATATGCTATTTCTATGCCATCGCCATGTTGCCGCTGGCCGACGCGATCGCGCTGTCCTTCACCCGTCCGATCTGGGCAATCATCATCGCGGCGATCGTGCTCAAGGAGGCGCTGACGGGCCGCAGAATTAGCGCGACCGTCTTGGGCTTCATCGGCATTCTGTTCATTGCCGGGCCGCAGGGCACGTTTCAGCCGGCAACGCTCGTAGCGCTGCTCGGCGCCGTTTTCGCCGGCTTTTCGATCATCGCCATCAAGCAACTCGCATCCGTGGACCCGATCGAAAAGATCATCCTTTATTTCGCGCTCTTTACCGGCGCGCTGTCGATCGTCCCGGCGGCGTTCTCCTGGACGACGCCGGACGCGTCATTCGAGATCTTGATGCTGTTTGCCGCCTCGGTCGCTGCGCTGGTCGGCCAACTTGGGATGGCGCTTGCCGCCCGCCGCGCGCCGATTTCGACGATTGTGCCGATGGATTTCATGCGGGTGCCGGCGGCGGCAGTGGCCGGCTTTCTTTTCTTTTCGGAAACTCCGACAATCGGCCTCCTGCTCGGAACGGCGATCGTCCTCCTCTCGAACTTCCTCGCGGTAGGCAATGGCAGCCGGCGCTTGCGGACACGGAACGGGCCAGTCGGATGAAGCGGTCGAAAAGCCCGCTCGCTGCCCACCGTCGGGCTGATCTTGGCTTGATAGCCGGTTGTCCATATATGTTGCTGCCGCGCCGGCAAGGCGCGCCCATGCCGCGTCGCGACGATGTTTGGATGACACAATGGACCCGACAGATTTGGCGATGAAGCAGCCGCGTTATGCCGTGGTTGCCAACACTCTTCTCAAGGAAATCCGCCAGGGGCGCTACAACGTCGGCGAACTGCTGCCGACGGAAAGCCAGTTGTGCGACCGCTTTTCCGTCAGCCGCGCAACGGTACGTGAAGCCTTGAGGCGGCTTGGCGAACTCAAGCTGATATCGAAGGTTCATGGCGTCGGCACCCGCGTGGAGGCACTTGAGCCGCGCAGTACCTATACAGTCAACGTCAATTCGGTCGCCGGTTTCATGCAATATGGCGTTGAGACCGAATTCATCGTCACGAACCGGTCGGACGTCGCGCTCGACGTTGGCGAGGCCCGACCGCTGGGCATCAGCGAAGCCTTTAGCGGCATCAAGTTGACCGGATACCGGATCGCCAAGCACGGCGACAGCCGCCCGATCTCCTATGCGCACATCTATATCCCCGACGCCTATGCCGCCGTCGTCGACCTCAAGCGCAAGCCGGCCGAGCCTTACTACAGGATGATCGCCGAGCGTTTCGATCAGCAGATCAACAGCATCGACCAGGAAATCCGCGCGGTGGCCATTGATCCCGACGTGGCGGCGGTCCTTGACGTGCCGGCCGGATCACC
>JANQGH010000001.1 GCA_028277405.1 Alphaproteobacteria bacterium
AGCGAAATAGCCCCAATCGAAGGGCACGAAGTTCTCGTCGTCCCAGTCGATAGGCAGGTCGAGCGGCGGCAGCGTCAGCCCGTGCGGGACAACCAGCCGGTCGGCCGCCGCCTCGGCCACCAGGTTCAAGTCGAGGCCGAGCACCACGTCGGCGGGGCTGTTGGCGCCCTCCAGGCGCAGACGGCTCAGCAAGGCGACACCGTCATCGACGGCGACGAAGTCGATATCGCAGCCGCATTGCGCCTCGAACAGCTCCTCGGCAACCGGTCCCGGGCCCCAGTCGGAAACGAAGGAGGAGTAGGTGTAGACCGTCAAATCCTCGGCCGCCGCCAGCGATGTGCTGGCGAAAAGGGCGAGCGCGGCCAGCGTGCCGCCATGTCGGAGGTAGGGAAGGGTTCGGCGCATAGGCATGTCCTCTCGCCGACGAATGTGGAAAGAGGACCCTTGGGGCGCCGCTTACCTCCCTCCGCCGGCATGATCCGGATCAGGTTCGTTGGGTTGGCGTCGCCGCCTCTCAGCCCGCTTCAAGCGGACACCCCAGGTAAGGTGTGCCTAAGACATGGCCGGTTCCGACCGGCCTGTCAAATCATTGTCGCGCCTGCGATCGTGCCGGGCGCCTGGCACCTAGAGCCGGTTTGGGATAACCCGGCCGGTCGCTAGGATCGGCGGCGCGAGGCCGCAAACGTCGTCAGGAACGCGATGACGAGCGCGATGATCAGACTGACCCAGGCGTCACTGCCGAGGATGGACTCTTCGATCAACACGGCGCCGTCGTCGTCCGTTGCCGTGATCCGCCCGCCGATGAAGATGTAGCCGATCAGGATCGCTGCCACGGCCAGCCAGCCGGCCAACACGCCAATGGTCTTCATGGCCGCCTGGCGCAGGAACCCCAGCAGCACGATGATGGCGTGACAGATCAGCGCGACGATGGCGCCAATCTGGGGCCAGACCAAATCGACCACGAAGCCAGCCTCCTCGGCCGCCGAGGTATCGACCGCCGTCAGCGAAAGAATATCCCAAGCAACGCCTATCAGGGCGACAATCGCTGCAACGATCAGCCAAAAGCCGGACATACCACTCTTGGATTGACTGCTGGCCATGCACTTGCTCCTTTCTTCGCCGTTATCGTGTGTCGATTGCTATTGAGACCTGATTCTCTCGCGAAGCGCCGTAAGACTACGCGAAATGTGCGCCGGCTCAAATCCAAATTGCAGGTCCGGCAACAGCACGGAACGGGAACGCGGTGATCGCTGGGCCCGGACCGCATTGACCCCATAGCCCGGTGACGTTAGCTGATCGTCATGGACAGTCGCCCCTGGCTGATCGGCAGCGAGATCTACCGACGCTCGACCTACGGGTCGAAGCATCCGCTGGCGATACCGCGCGTCTCCACGGCCTTGGATCTGATCCGCGCCATGGGTTGGCTGGATGAGGCACGCTACATCGACAGCCCGATAGCGACGCCGGCGCAGCTTGGCCGGTTTCACGACCCGGACTATGTCGCCGCCTTGCAGGAGGCCGAGCGGGCGCAAAGCCTGCCCGCCGACCGGTCCGAACGTTACGGACTTGGCCGCAACGGCAACCCGTTCTTCACAGAGATGTTTCGACGCCCGGCGACCGCTTGCGGTGCGTCGATCCTGGCCGCCGGCCTGCTGGCCGATGGCGGTATCGTGCACAGCCCGGCGGGCGGCACCCATCACGGACGGCGCGATCGGGCCAGTGGCTTTTGCTATCTGAACGATCCCGCGCTTGCCATTCTGGGCCTTTTGGATCGCGGCATTGCGCCGGTCGCCTATGTCGATATCGACGCCCATCATGGCGACGGAGTGCAGGACGCATTCGGAGGCGACGATCGGGTTTGGACGATTTCCGTGCATGAAGGTGGCCGCTGGCCGTTCAGCGGCCCAACATCCGATCGCGGCGGCGGACAGGCCCGAAACTTGGCCGTACCGGAAGCGCTGAACGACAGCGAGTTCGCGCTGATCCTGGATCGCGCGATCGTGCCTCTGGTCGAACGCATCGCGCCGGCGGTGATCGTTCTGCAGTGCGGCGCCGATGGGGTGGAAGAAGACCCGCTCGCTAGACTCAGCCTGTCCAACCGCTCCCACATGGCGGTCGTGCGCGCGCTGATGCCGATGGCGCCGCGCCTGCTCGTCCTGGGGGGCGGCGGTTACAATCCGTGGTCCGTGGGGCGGTGCTGGGCTTCGGTCTGGGCGGTTCTGAACGGCATCGATCCTGAACAACCCGTCACCCCGGCTGCGGAATCGGTCCTGCGCGGCCTCACATGGCGGCGCACGCAAGGGCGCAATCCGCCGGAGCATTGGTTCACCACCTTGGTTGATCGATCGCGGCCCGGCCCGATACGCCCGGCAATTCGAGACTTGATCAATGCCGTTTTGGCGCCATGATCAGGCCCTTGACTGCTTTCCGCCCGCCGCCAGGAACCCCCAGTGACCAAGCTGCTCTCTCTCCTCGCGCTATTCGCCGTTCTCGTTGCGGCTCCCCAAATCGGTGGTGCACAAACGCCGCAAAGCCTTGAAACCGAGGAGATCTGGATCGAGACAGCCTCCGGCGGCAGCCATCATTTCGTGGTTCAGATCGCCGACGAGCCGGACGAACAGGTCACCGGCCTCATGCATGTGACAGAGATGCCGGCCGATGGCGGCATGCTGTTCCTGTTTCCCGAGGCCGCGCCGCGCTCCTTCTGGACCATGAACACGCTTCTGTCGCTCGACATGGTGTTCATTGCCGAGGACGGCACGATCGTCAATATCGAGGAACGGACGCGGCCGTTCGACCCGTCGCGCGGCCCCGAAATGCACCGCTCGACCGGACCGGCCACGGCGGTGTTGGAGATCAATGGCGGCGTCTCGCAGCTTCTGGGCATCGCGGCGGGCGACCGGGTCGTCCATCCGCACTTCGACGCTTCTTAGGCGTCCGGTTCGGCGGGTGGGCCGGCGATCAGATCCTGCCAGGCGGTACCGGCTGCAAGTTGGCAGCTGCGCCCATCGGGCGATGTCGTCAGGATTATCCAGTCGCCATTGTCAGGATTGGTCAACAACTCCAACAGATCGCCGTTGCGCGCCAGGCCCATGGCAACGGGCATTTGCTCAAACCGCTCGGCCATCAGGTTCAGCACGTGCCGGCGCTCCGGACAGGCGCGATAGTCCGTCGGCTGTGCTGCAGCCGGTTGTGCCGCAGCCGTTGTCGCGGTCACGGCAGCTAACGCAAGCGCCAGTACGAGAGACTGTCGAAGCATAGGGCCTTTCCATCGGCGGCGGTCACCCGAGCGCGACGGCGCCAGCCGACTCAGCACTGTAGAGACCTCGGCATCGCTTCGCCAGCGCTACAACGCTTGGTTGATCACTTTTCGGCGATAGTGCGACCCGTCGCTGCCGTGGTTGCCATCTGCGCGACTTGTCGCGGCCGGTCTTGGGTGTTATGTCCCCAGCCTTATTGCACGGGGCGTAGCGCAGCCTGGTAGCGCGCCTGCTTTGGGAGCAGGATGTCGGCGGTTCAAATCCGTCCGCCCCGACCATCGCAAGGGTCGATCTCGGGCGGCCGGGCAGAGGAGCGGACGGGAGATGACGGTCAGGGCACGCATCTATCAGCCGGCCAAGACGGCCATGCAGTCGGGCCGGGCGAAAACCCATCGCTGGGTCTTGGAGTACGAACCGGTCACGCCGCGCCGGCCGGAGCCGCTGATGGGCTGGATCAGCTCCGGCGATACGCTGAACCAGATCCGCCTGCGCTTCGAGACCGAGGAAGAGGCGGTCGCCTTCGCCAAGCGCAAGGGGCTGGACTACTCGGTCGAACGGCCGCACGAACGCCACGTCACCCCCAGAAACTATGCCGATAATTTTCGGCCGCGGCCGCGCTGAAAAAGCATCGCTCGCGGCCCTGGACGCGCCCTTAGCTCAGCTGGATAGAGCACCGGCCTTCTAAGCCGACGGTCGCAGGTTCGAGTCCTGCAGGGCGCGCCATTCTTGACGAAAGCGGTGAGGCGGTCTTGAGTTGCAAATCGTCGCATCATCTGCTCGAAGGGATTTAAGGATGGCTGCCAGACATCTCTTTTTCGTAACGGCCCTGCTGGTGGTGCCGGCCTTGACCATCTTGCCCGATTCGGCTTCCGGCCAAGATGCGCTGGAGCCATTTTGCGGGGAGTTCGAGGCCGTACGGCATCAGGACCTCATCACCTTCATCAATCATGGCAACGAGGGCGTCTCACCGGGTGACGTCCGCATTTTGCGGTGGCAACTGGTCGATCAGGACGGCGAGCCGATCGGTGTGCAGCATGCGACCAGCCGGGTCATGCACAGCGATACCGAGGGATCATTTCCGTTGATGGGTGCGAGCACCTTCTTGTTCGACAACGGTATCCTGATGGCCTCGGCCTTTGTGGAGTCGCGCGATCCGTCCGACACCGGCACATCGTCGGTCAGGCCCCTGGAGTGGTTCGTTTATGGTGGAACGGGGGAGTTTGCCGGCGCCACCGGCAGCATCGTCACGACACCGACCGGCGACGGCGTCTACGACATCGCCTTTGACCTATCCTGTTCGGAGTAGGCTGGGCCAAATGGCCTGGATTTCCGGGCGAGCAGGGCTGCCGGCGCCGAGGCCTACTGCGTGGCCAGGGCATAGAGTCGCGCCATCATGGGCACGAACTGATTGTCCTCGGCGAACGGATGGCTGTTGGTGGCCCCTGTAACCACCACGTCGGTTTCGGGCGAATAGATGAAGACCGAGCGATAACCGAGGGTCTCGCCCTGATAGAACCAAAATGGGCCCAGCTCTTCTCGAAACCGTCGCGCGAAACCCAGGCTGAAGCCGGCAGGATCATCTGCCGAGACGTCGTCGATCGGCTCACCGGTCTCGACGGACACCGAGCTCAGTAACGCCTCCATCTGCGCCGGCGCCAGCACCCGTCCGGCAAAAACGGCGCGGATCCAGCGGGCGAGATCGCGCGGGCTGGAGACGATGCCGCCGGCGGCCCCCGCCCAACTGACGTCGGCCCGACTGACATCCTGGCCCAGCAGGCCGGCCAATTGGGTTTCCTCGCAGTCCGGCACGTAGAAGCTGCACGCCGGATCCTCGAAATAGCCGCGCGCCATGCGGTCGGTCACCGGCTGCGGGTAGGCCATGGGCTGATAGAACGTGTCGCTGAGGTGCGTCGGCAGGAAGAACCGTTGGCGCAACGCCTCGCCATACGGCACGCCGCCCGCCCGCTCCGCGATCAGGCCGGCAAGAAGATAGTTGGTGTTGGAGTAGAAATAGCCGTCATTGGGCGGCAGATCGACGGTCGGGCTGGGGTAGGCAAGCGCGATCAGGCCTTCCGGGGTGAAGTGCCGATCGGGGTCCTCCGCCGCCGCGCGCATCCATTCGGGGCTCTCGGAGTAGTTTGGAATGCCGCTGGTCATGTTCAGCAGGCGCCGGATCGTGACGTCGCCCCAGGCCGGATAGTCCGGCAGCCAATCACCGACGGTCTGATCGATGTCCAGCCTGCCCTCCGCCTCCAGGGCCAGGATCAGTGCCGAGGTGAAGGCCTTGGTATTGCTGCCGATCTGAAACAGGGTGTCGCCGGTGATCGGCGTGGCCCCGTCACGCCCGGTCGTGCCGGCAAACAGTTCAATCCCCGGGCCCGGATCACCCAGGCTAATGTAGACCGAAACACCCGTGATGCCTTCGGCCTCGCCGCGTTCGGCCAGATAGGCGTCGATGATCGCTTGATAATCGTCGATCGACTGGGCCGATGCCGGCGTGGCCGATGCCAGCATGAGCCCGGTAAGGCCCAGGGCCATGGACGTCCGCCTGACAGCTCGACACAGCGCAGTGAACATCGCGGTTCCTCATCTCAGGTCCAAGGTTCGTGGCGTCAGCCCGATTTCAAGACCGACGCACGTTGCAACCTACGCGAGGAAAACTCCTTCGGCAACGGCCTGGCCTTGTTTTTGGCCGATCCGGCCGCGACAAGGTGCGAGGGTTGATCGTCGACCGTTGGTCAGCACTTTGCTGCTAGGGCCAGAGGCTGGACTGACGGAGCATTGCCGGTGGGCGGCTCGCGGGAACCGAAGCCTGTCAAACCGCCTCAATCCCGCGCTCGCGCGGCGCGCGATGCGCCAGCCATAGGCCGAGCGCCACCAGGGCGGTTCCGATCAGGAACTCGACCGTCAGCGGTTCGCCCAGCAGTGCCCAGCCGAGCAGGGTTGCGGTCAGGGGGCTCAACGACATGAAGACCGTGACGCGGGTCGGCGTCGTGTGGCTGAGGGCCCACAGCCAAATGTAGTAACCGACAGCGCTGGCCAGGCCGATGATCAGTACGGCGGCCCAGCCGGCGAACGTGAACACCGGCCAAGCGGCGAAAAACCCCGCCCAGCCGGCGGGAATGGTCAGGAAGATCACGGACGCCAGCATGGCGATGCCGCTGACCTGAAGGGTTGGGTATCGGCGCAGATAGGGCCGATAGAGCACGCTGCACAGGGCGCCGACCACGGCGCTGGCCAACACTGCCAGCCCGCCAAGCCAGGCGCTTTCATGCAGGTCGGCGAGCCCGAAATGGTCGTAGACCGCGAAGCCGACCCCGGCGATGGTCAGCAGCACACCGCCGGTCTTGTAGCCGGTCATCGTTTCGTTGCCCAGCATTGCCCCGAAGGTCAGTGTCCACAGGGGCATCGTGGCGAAGATCAGCGCCGCCAGGCCGGACGAGACGAACTGCAGGCCGTAATTCAGCAACATGATCAGGATGCCGAACTGACCGATCCCCAAGAGCGCGATGGGGGCGAGATCGCGGCGGCGAAACCGGACCTTTGACGACGCCAGGACTGCCGGCAGCAACAGGACCAACGCGATGGCATAGCGCAGCAGGGCCAGCGAGGACGGATCTGTCTGGTCGATGGCAAAGCGCGTCGCCACGATGCCGATGCCGACAAGCACACCCGTCGCCATGGAGGCGAGAAGGGGCAGCGTCGCGACCATCTTGGTTCAGCGCGGTCCGTTTTGGCCGAGATCGAGTTCCCAATCCTGGCCGATCAGGTCATGGCCGAAGCTGTGATGGGGTGCCTCGTCGACCAGCGCGTAACCGGCCCGTTCGTAGATCCGGCGCGCGGCGAGGAGATTGCCGTTGGTCCACAGCGTGATCTTGCGATAGCCGACGCGGCGGGCGAAGGTTTCACACTCGCGCACCAGTCGCGCGCCGATGCCCAGCCCACGGGCCGACGGTTCGACAAAAAGCAGTCGAAGCTTGGCGACGTGATCGGTCTTGCGGACCAGAAACACGCTGCCGACATTGACGCCGTCCCGCTCGGCAATCCAACAGCGTTCGCGCTTTGGGTCGAAGTTTTTCAGGAAATCCGCAGCGATGGTCGCGACCAGCGCCTCGAAACTGTCGTCCCAGCCATATTCCTCGGCGTAAAACGCGCCGTGGCGTTGCACGACCCAGCCGATGTCGCCGGGCTGATGGGGCCGCAAGATGTAGGGTGGCACGGCTTCGGGATCATCGCCTAGAAGGCCCTCGACCGTGTTCAACGAGGCGATCAGCCGACGCTGCTGCCTCGGCGACAGCTTCTCGAGCTCATCGCTGAACTTCCTGTGCGACCGTTCGTTCAACATGTCGAAGGCGGCGTGGCCATCATCCGTCAGCCTTAGCAGGGTCTGCCGCCCGTCTTGGTCGGACCGGCGTTTGGACAACAGGCCCGCCTTCGTCAGACGCTGCAAAACCCGGCTGAGATAGCCGGCATCCAGGTCCAGGTCACGCCCAAGGTCAGACGCGGTCGTCTCACGCCTTTTGGCCAGTTCGTAGATCAGCCGCGCTTCGGTCAGGGAGTAGGGACTGTGCAGCATGCCGCGTGACAGCACGCCGATGCGTCTGGTGTAAAAGCGGTTGAAGGCGCGCACGGCGTCCACGTGCTCGGCCAGCGTCTGGTGGGGCATCGATGGGCCTCGTGATCCAGTTGCTTGCAGTAGGCAGGTAATTAGTTGCCGATGTCAATCATTTGTCTGCCGGGTACGTTTGCCGCCTTGCCGGTTTGCGTCGGCGTCGCAGGGCGCTGAATAACCGCGCTGCGCGCCTACATAGGGTCTTTGTGACGCGACGAAGGCCTAAAGGATCACAGCCATGCTTCTTGAAACACCCGCCGGTGATGTCGGCTGGCAAGCCAAGCCGTTCACCCTGTCCGACCCCGACGGCAATGAGGTCAGTTTGGCCGATCAGCTCGGCGGTGACGGCTTGCTGATCGCGTTCATTTGCAACCATTGCCCGTACGTGAAGGCCGTGATCAACCGGCTTGTCACCGACGCCCGCACCTTGCAGGCCGAAGGCGTGAACGTGCTGGCGATCATGCCCAATGACTACGAGCGCTATCCCGCCGACGCACCCGATCGTATGCGCGAGTTTGCCAACCAGCACGGCTTCTCGTTTCCCTATTTGATCGATGAGGATCAGTCGGTCGCAAGGGCCTATGGCGCGGTATGCACGCCGGACTTCTTCGGCTTTTCAGGCGACGGGGTCTTGCATTATCGCGGCCGGCAGGATGATGCCCGCATGGGGGATCCCACCGGCCGCGACGATGAGCTGGTAAAGGCGATGAGGCTGGTTGCCCAAACCGGCACGGGCCCGAGGGAACAGCACGCCAGCATGGGCTGTTCGATCAAATGGCGCTGAGCCGGCCTATCGCCGTTTCAGGATCATGCGCAACGCCTTGATCGGGCAGGAGAGGGGGCCGGGGAAACGCGTTGCCAGGTCGGCGCGGGCGTCGTGGGGCAACTTGGCAACCTGAAACCTGCCATTGCTGGTGCCTTCAAACCAGTCATAGAAGTCGGCGAGGCTGTTGAAATCGAGCGAGAGGTTCGGCCAGTCGAACAGCACGGGATCGAACGCGCGGGCCGTGATCAGGGCGCGCCACTCGACCTCGTCATGGAACGCGTTGTCCTGAACGGCGCGTTCGCCGTCGGGCATCAGCAAGACAAGCTCGACCAGGCGCTGGGGCGGCTCGCCCACGAACTCGGCGACGAAACGGCCGCTTGGACGCAGGATGCGCTCAAGCTCTCGCAACATGCTCGAATGGTCGAGCACCCAGTGGCCGGCATAGTTGGAATAAACCAGATCGACGGAGCCGTCCCCGATCAGGCCAAGATCCTCGGCCTTTGCCTGATGAAACGAAAGCCAGTCGAAATCTGACGGCATGGTCGCCCTGGCCTCGTGCAGCCGTTCGGCGTCCGGATCGATCGCGATAACCTGGCCCTGTGGTCCCACGCGACGCGCCAGTTCGATCGAGAGCGCGCCCGTGCCGCAGCCAAGGTCCACGACGGTGAGATCCTGGACCGGCGCCGCAAGCTCCAGCAGTGCCAATCCACGGCGGTACTGCCACTGGCTTGTCTCGGCGTACTTGCGGGCGAAGCTTATTGCTGGCCTGGTCACGTGCCTGGCGTTCCCGATCTGTTGCGCCCGGTCCGGTCCAGGGCCATGGCCTTGATCAGCGCGTGGACGGTCTGGCCTTCTTTCAAAGCCAGCAACCGAGCCGAATAGCGGGTGATCCGCGCCCTGAGCCGGACGCCGACATCGATCTCCACATCGACATCGGCACCGTCAGGGTCGCTGATGCCGACAATTCTGCCGGCAAGACAATTCAACACGCTGATGCCGCGCGGCGGGTCGAGGGCAATCGCGACATCCTTGGCCATGATGTGAACGCGCAAGCGTTGGCCAAGTGTGACATTGACGCCTGGCACCCGCAGTTCGCCGCCCGGAAAGCGCAGATGGGTCAAGGCGTTGGCGGCGTCCTTGGCGGCGACCGTGGTCTCGATCACGGTACCGTCCTCGCGCCGGCCGGTGGCGGCGCGGAAGTCCGGGCCGTTGATGATCTCAATCAGCGGGCCGCTGGCCGTCACGCGTCCCTGGTCGATCAGCACCAGATGGTCGGCCAGCCGGATGATCTCGTCGACATCGTGGCTGACCCAGATGATCGGCAGCCTTTCGACGTCGCGCAGATGCTCGACATAGGGCAGGATCTCGGCCCGACGCGCGGCATCCAGCGCCGTCAGCGGTTCGTCCATCAACAAGAGGTCCGGCCCGCTCAACAGCGCCCGCCCAATGGCAACCCGCTGCTTTTCACCACCCGACAGCGTCTTGGGCCGCCGTTCCAGCAGGGGCGTGATGCCAAGCAGGTCCACGACCTCATCAAACCGCGCGGCGCGCTGCTCGGGGGCAAGCCGGCCCAAGCCATAGGCCAGGTTGGCGCGGACGGTCTTGTGCGGGAACAGGCGGCCTTCCTGGAAGATGTAGCCGATTTGCCGCTTGTCTGGCGGGACGTTGACCCGTTTGGCGGCGTCGAACAGAACCCTGTCGCCCAGCGCAATGCGGCCCCGACTGGGCCGTGCCAACCCGGCCAGGATGTTGGTCAGCGACGTCTTGCCGGCGCCGGAACGGCCGAACAGGGCCGTCACGCCGCTCGCCGGCGCCTCGAACCGTGCCTCCAACTCAAAGTCGCCCAGGCGGGCGGCGATATCGACCGAGAGCATCTTGGGTCAGACGCCAAGCTGCTTGCGCATCCGCCGGGCCAACAGTTCCGACGCGGCGATCGCGACGATGGCCAGCAGCAGCGACAGGATCGCCAGCCGCATCGCCGGCGCGTCGCCGCCCGGCTGCTGCAGAACGGAATACAGGGCCAGCGGCAAGGTCCGGGTCTCGCCGGGGATGTTGGAGACGAAGGTAATCGTGGCGCCGAACTCACCCAGGCTGCGGGCGAAGGCCAGCACGGCACCGGCCAGAATGCCGGGCGCGGTCAGGGGCAGGGTGATCGACAGCCAGACGCGCCAGCGCCCTGCGCCCAGGGTCCGGGCGGCATCCTCCAGCCGCCGGTCGACCGCGTCCAGCGACAGGCGAATGGCCCGCACCATCAGCGGGAAGCCCATGATGGCCGAGGCGATTGCGGCCCCCTGCCAGGTGAAAACCACGGTGATGCCGAAGGTCTCGTAAAGCCAGGCGCCGACAACGCCGCGCCGCCCCAGCAGCACCAGCAGCAGATAGCCGACGACGACCGGCGGCACGACGAGGGGCGCATAGACAACCGCACTGAGCAGCAGGTGGCCCGGAAAGCGCTTGCGGGCCAGCAGCCAGGCCGTACCGATGCCGATCGGCAGGCTGATCACAACGCACCAGAGCGCGACCCGCAGGCTGAGGATCAGCGCCTCACCTTCCAGGGGGCTGAGCAGATCGCTCATGGGCTCCGGTCGACGGTCAGAAAGCCGTGATCTCGAAAAACCTCCGCAGCGGTGTCACCGGCGAGGTAGCGGAGATAGGTTTGAACAACCCTGTCACCGGCGGGGGTGCCCGGCTCCGCGACCTGAGCGATCGGGTAGACGATCGGCTGATGGCTGTCCTCCGGGAAGGTGGCCACGATTGCGACACCGTCGGTGATTTCGGCATCCGTTGCGTAGACGATGCCCAAGGGGGCCTCTCCACGTTCCACCAGGGCCAGCGCGGCGCGTACGGAACCGGTGCGGGCGGTGCGGTCGGCAAGCGCGTCCCAAAGGCCCAGGCTGAGCAGCGCTTCCGCTGCGAAAATGCCGGCCGGTACATGGTCGGGATCGCCAATGGCCAGCCGCCCATCCGGCCCGAGGGCCTCCGGCAGTTGCTCAGGCAAGTCCAGAGGTTCGGCCCGGTCGCTTGGCGCGATCAGCACCAGGGTGTTGACCAACAGGTCCCTGCGGGTCGGCGGATCGATCAGACCTTGGTCGTCGAGGTAGTCCATCCAGGCCGGGCTGGCCGAGATGAACACGTCCGCCGGCGCGCCGCTTTCGATCTGGCGCGCCAGGGTCGATGAACTGGCGAAAACCACGTCGACCAAGTACCCCGTCTCCTCCTCGAATGCCGCCGAGACTTCGGTGAGGGCGTCCGTCAGGCTGGCGGCGGCGAACACCGCTAGATCGTCAGCCCGGGCGGGCAGCCAGGCGATCCCGACGCACAGAGCCAGGGCGGTCCCTCTAAGCCTTATCGCCATAAAGCGCCTCCGGCGCGATCTCGACATCGGTGATGGTTTCCAGCGCGCCATCGCGCCACGCCCGATAGAAGCAGGACCGGCGGCCCGTATGGCAGGCGACGCCCGTCTGGTCGACCAGCAGCAACAGGGTATCGCCGTCGCAGTCGATTCTGAACTCGACCAGCCTCTGGATCTGCCCGGACGTCTCGCCCTTGCGCCACAGCGCTGCCCGCGACCGCGACCAATAGCAAACTTGGCCCGTGCGGACGGTTTCCTCGACCGCGTCGCGGTTCATCCAGGCGACCATCAGCACTTCGCCCGTATCATGCTGCTGGGCGATTGCCGGCACCAGCCCGTCGCGATCGAAGACGACGGCCGTCAACAACTCCTCCATCGCGCTACCCCTTTCCCAATCGCTCAAATCCGGCCGCCAGATCCCGCTTCAGATCCTCCACATCCTCCAGCCCGATATGCAGGCGAAGCAAGGGGCCTTCGCCCTGCCAGATGGTCGCCGTCCGGCTGCGTTCCGGGCTTTGGGGCATGATCAGGCTTTCATACCCACCCCAGCTAAAGCCGATGCCGAACAGGTCCATGTCATCGACCATACGGTTCACGGCTTTGCGGTCGTAAGGGTTCAGCACAACCGAGAACAGCCCGCTCGACCCCGTGAAATCCCGAGACCAAAGCGTATGGCCCGGATCGTCGGGCAGGGCGGGGTGCAGGACGCGCGCGACCTCCTTGCGGTCCTGCAGCCAGCGCGCGACCTCCAGCGCCGATTGCTGATGATGCCGCAGGCGTACGGCCATGGATCTCAGGCCCCTCTGGGCGAGATAAAGGTCGTCGGGGCCGGCACAAATGCCTTGCAGGTGCGCCTGGCTCTTGACGGCCATGAACAGGTCGCGGGTCGCGCAGCAGACCACGCCCATCATCGCGTCGGCATGACCGACCATGTATTTCGTCGCGGCGTGGACGGAAATGTCGACGCCATGGTCGAACGGCTTGAAGAACAGGGGCGTGGCCCAGGTATTGTCGATCATCGTGACCACGCCGCGCGCCTTCGCGACCGCAGCGATCGCCGGCACATCTTGGATCTCGAACGTCAGGGACCCTGGCGATTCCATGAAGATCACGCGCGTTTCGTCACGGATCAGCCCGTCGATATCGCCGCCGATCAGCGGATCGTAATACTCGACCGTCACACCGTGACGGCTCAGCACCTTGTCGCAATAGTCCCGTGTCGGCCCATAGGCGGCGTCGACGACCAGCACGTGGTCGCCGGCCTTGGTGAAGGAGTCCAAGGCGATCGCGACCGCCGACAGGCCGGACGGCGCCGACACAGCCGCGTGCGCGCCCTCCAGTGCCGCGACCGCCGTTTCAAAGGCGTGCGATGTCGGCGTTCCGGTGCGCCCATAGGTGTAGTGCGCATAGCGCTCTGCATAGCCCTTGGCCAGATCGTCCATCGTATCGAACAGGATGGTCGAGGCGTGATAGACGGGCGGATTGACCACGCCGTGATTGGCCGACGGGTCGCGGCCGGCATGGGTCAAGACGGTGTCGGGCTGATACTTCGACGTCATCGGACTTCCAAGGCGGGTTGCGGGCGGATAGCGTAGTGGTGACAGACGGCGCAGGCATATGGGCGTGCCGGGGGATTGAGGTCAATGGGCCAGATTGCATGGGTGCTGATGGCGTGCGGCGCTTCGTGAAAGCCATCGATGGCTGAAATGTCGGCGGCCGATGTGGATCAGGCTCAGCCGGACGCGGACAGGGCACCGATCGTCCGGTTGGCTGGCGTCAACAAATGGTTCGGCGCCTTCCATGTGTTGAAGGACATCGATCTCGACGTTGTGCGCGGCGAAAGGATCGTCATTTGCGGCCCATCCGGGTCCGGCAAGTCGACGCTGATCCGCTGCATCAACCGTCTGGAGGCTCATCAGGAAGGCCGTATCGTGGTCGACGGCATCGAACTGACGGACGACCTGAAGGACATCGACGCCATCCGGCGCGAGGTCGGCATGGTGTTTCAGGCCTTCAACCTGTTCCCGCACCTGACCGTGATGGAAAACCTCACCCTGGCACCGATCTGGGTACGCAAGACGCCCAAGGCGGCGGCGGAGGAAACCGCACGCTATTTCCTCGACAGGGTGCATATCCCGGAACAGGCCGACAAATACCCCGGCCAGCTTTCCGGCGGCCAGCAGCAGCGCGTCGCGATTGCCCGTTCGCTCTGCATGCGCCCGAAAATCATGCTGTTCGACGAGCCGACCTCGTCCCTGGACCCGGAAATGGTCGCCGAGGTTCTGGAGGTGATCGCGGAACTGGCGGCCGAGGGCATGACCATGCTGTGCGTCACCCACGAAATGGGCTTCGCGCGCCAGGTGGCCAACCGCGTGATCTTCATGGACGAAGGCCGGATCATCGAACAGGCGCCGCCGGAGCGGTTTTTCTCAGACCCCAAATCCGAACGCACCCGCCAGTTCATCGGACAGGTGTTGCGTCGCTGATCAGGAACGATCGCTCACGGGGCTATTCTGCCGCGCCCCTGGCACCGGCTCTCAAGGGACGTATCGTCTCCTTCAAAACGGGCGCAAGCGACGATCTGGCCAGCTTCAGATCATACCGAGACTGAAGGTTGCTCCAGAACTCGGCCGTATTGCCGAAATAGGCGGCCAAGCGAACGGCGCTGTCGGCGGAGATGCCGCGGCGACCGTGAATGATATCGTTGATCCGCCCCACGGGCACATCGATGTCGCGGGCCAGCTTGTTCTGCGAGATGCCGAGCGGGACCATGAACTCCTCCAGCAGGATTTCGCCCGGTGGTACGGGGGGCAACTGCTCGGTCATTTCGCACCCTCAATGATAATCGACGATTTCCAGCCCAAACGTCGGTCAGATCAAGACCTTGGTCTGCGGGGAGGCCGGATCTACACTCTTCAATATGGACGAAATGGCTATCCTCATCGAAAAGCAAAACATTCTCGAACTGCTAGCCGCCTACACCCAGGCGATGGACGGCAAGGATCCGGACGCTTGGGCGGGGTGCTTCACAACCGACGGTGTGTTCGTTTTCAGCGGCCAAACCATCCGAGGGCGCGACCGCTTGCGTGAGTACGCGGCTTTGCATGCGCCAATGGGCACGCGCCACATGACCAGCTCGCCGATCTATCGCATCGACGACGACGGGAAACGCGCCACGGGACGGGCCACGACGGTGGCGACTGTGGCAACGCGCGGCGGCTACAAGATCCTGTTCGCCGGCCACTATGACGATGTGCTGGCGAAGGTGGACGGTCGCTGGCTGATCGCCCAGCGCACGGCGGTGCCGGAGCCCTTGCCGGACAGTCCGGAAATCGACGTAGCGACTGCCGACCCGGACGTGGCGGCGGTGATGCGGGCGATTTATCAGGCCGCCCAGGACATGGCGAAGAAGAACTAGGCGCGGGGCATATGGGCACTGGCACCCGCCGGGGCGGCGCCGATGGCGCGCGGGTCGTCGATCTCCGCGCTGGCTTGCCCCACCGCCGTGAACCCGGACCGCTGGTAGAAGGCAAGCGCGCGCGGATGATCCAGCGTGCAGGTGTTGGTGGTGACAAGGGGTGTGCCGGGCAGGAACGCGGCATCCAGGGTCGCCGCCATTAGGTGGCGGCCGACGCCCCGGCCGATCCACGCCGGGTCGAGGCCGAAATAGCTGAGCTCGACTTGATCCGGCCGGCGGTGCAGTTCGGCCAGGCCGGCCGGCGCACCGTCGCCATACATGACATAGACTTCGCGCTCCGGCTCGGACAACAGCGCCGCCAGCTCGGCATCAGACATCAGGCTGCGTTCGTACCAGCACCAGGGCGCCCCGATGCGCCGGTACAAGAACCGATAGAAACCAACATCCGGCTGACGCACGCGCAGGAAGGGCAGGGGTTCTGCCGGATGCGGCGGCTGCTTGCGCATGACGGTGGCCGCCATCTCCAGATAGGTCACCGTGATCGTCAGGCGTGGCCGCTTCGACGCCCTTGCGTCCGGGTCCTGCCATTTGTTCAGCACCACGGACGGATTGTCCTCGTACCCGACAGACCGGTAAAAGGCGGCGACCGCGTCATTGTCCGCGCGGACCATCAACTGGACCTTGGGCATGCCCCGATTGAAGGCCCAGTCCTCTGCCGCCGCCATGATCTGGCGACCAAGCCCCCGTCCCCGGCAATCCGGATCGACGGCGACGTAGTAGGCCCAGCCACGGTGGCCGTCATGGCCGACCATGGCGCTGGCGACAATCCTGTCGTCGATCGTGCCGACCAGGATATCGGCATCGCGGGCCGCCGTGGTGCGGGCGATATCCAGCCTCGGGTCGTTCCAGTGGCGGATAAGATCGCAGCGCTGCCAAAGGGCGATCAGGGAAACGGTATCGGCCGTTCCCGCACTGCGGACCTTCATGGCGCCTTGTTCGCCGACGGCGGTCCGGTCTCAATCGGCAGATCCTGCCGGCCGCCCCATTCCGTCCAAGAGCCGTCATAGACCGGAATGTGGCGCCCCTGATCGCGATAAACCGCCAAGGCCAGGATGCAGGCGGTGACCCCGCTGCCGCAGCTGGCGACGACCGGCGTGTCGTTCCCGATGCCGGCCTTGGCAAGCTGCGGCGCGACGGTCTCAAGCGGATGTACTTCGCCGGTGTCTGGGTCGATCAGGTCGGCATAGGGCAGATTGCCGGCGCCCGGGATATGGCCGGGCCGGACGCCCGGTCGCAGCTCCGGCTCCTCGCCGGCAAAGCGGCCGAGGCTGCGCACGTCCATCACCCGTTCCGTGCCGTCCATGACGATCTGTTGGATCTGCTCGACGGAGCGCAGCAATTCGGGCCGGAACTGCGGCGCAAACGCCGCCTTCGCCGGCGCGACCGCACCCTGATCGATCGGACGCCCTTCCTGGCGCCATTTCTTCAAGCCGCCATCCAGAACGGCCACCGCGTCGTGACCGTAGAGCCGGAACAGCCACCAGGCCCGCGCGGCGCTGAACAGGCCGAACGTGTCATAGGCGACGATCCGGTGGCCGCTGCCAATGCCGAGATCGCCGACCAATTCAGCGAAACGCTCGGGCGAGGGCACCATGTGCGGCAGGTCGGTGTCGTCCCGGGCGATCTTGTCGATGTCGAAAAAGATCGCGCCGGGAATGTGGCCGTCTTCGTACTCGGCCGCGGCATCACGTTTCAGCGACGACAGCATGTAGGTGGCGTCGAGGATTCGCAGGTCGGGATCGTCCAGATGGTCAGCCAGCCAGGATGTGGTGACCAGCGGCGTCGGCAAGGTCGGGGACATGACTCAGTCCTCTAGCACAATGTTCACACGCCGGTTTTGCCGGCCCTTGTTCTCGATCTTCGAGACCCGCAAACGGCCGATCTCACCGGTTCGCGCCACATGGGTGCCGCCGCAGGGTTGCAGATCGACCGGCGCCTCATCGCTGCCGATCAGCAGCAGGCGGACCTTGCCCTGGCCCGACGGCGGCTTCACCGACATGGTTCGGACGAGTTCCGGCCGTTCTTGAAGCTCTGCATCGTCGATCCAGCGCGCGGCGATCGGATGGTCGGCCTGCACGAGCGCGTTGAGGCGCTCCGTTAAGTCTTCCTTGTCCAGCGAGGTGGTGGGCAGATTGAAGTCCAGCCGGCTTTTTTCCGCGCCCACCTGGCCGCCGGTGACGTCGCCCTCCACCAGGCTGCATAGCAAATGCATGGACGTGTGCATGCGCATGTGGCGATGGCGGCGCGGCCAGTCGATCGCTGCCTCCACGGCGGTGCCGACCGGCGGCGCGGCCGCGCCCTCGGGCAGGACGTGGCGCACCTGGTCGGGTGCTTCCCCCTTCACCGCCGTCGCGATGGCGACCTCCGACCCGCCCCAGCGCAACGCCCCACTATCCCCGGGCTGACCGCCGCTGGTCGGGTAGAAGATGGTCTGATCCAGCTCGACCCAGCCATCGCCGACGGCCGTCACGGTCGCCTGGCATGAAGTCAGATAGGGATCGTCGCGGAACAGCAGGGACATGGCACTTGATCTCACGCGGTTGGCGAAGGATCGCAGACCCTAGGCTTCGCCCCCAGGCCTCGCAAGGGGTGGACGGTTATGGCAACCATGCCTGCCGAAGCCTGTCCCTGTTCAGCATCAGCCATTGCAGGGCGATGATGCTGAACGAGGTATCGATTCGGTTCGACCGCACCCACTCTAAGGCCTCTTCGGCGGTCGGATAGTGCGCGCGAATGTCCTCGCCCTCGTGATCGACCCCAAAGAGGCCGCCGACCTCCTGCCGGTCGATGCGGGCCGCCAGCACGCTCACCACCTCCGACGATCCGCCGGGACTGGGCATGAATTCGGTGATCGGTTCGATGTCGAGCAGCTCGAGCCCGGCTTCCTCTTTCGCTTCGCGCCGCGCGACATCCTCATCGGCTTCACCCCGTTCGATGATGCCGGCTGGAATCTCGATCAACCAAGCCGGCCGCCCGGCTGCCGCGGCGCCGATGCGAAACTGCTCAACCAGTGCGACGCGATCACGCAGCGGGTCGTACGGCAGCAACGCCACGGCCCGGCCCCTGAGGAAGACTTCGCGGCGCAGCGGCGGCGTCCAGCCGCCGTCGAACCGTTGATGCCGCACGACAAAGCGGTCCAGTTGAAAAAAGCCCCTAAAGCAGGTTTCGCGGCGCTCGATTTCAAACGCGTCCGGCGCGGGACCACCAATGCGAGGGTTTGTCGTCACACTATGCTCCAAAGTCGCAGGGAAAACGGGGATTGGCGTTTGACAATGGACCGACAACGGCGAATAATTAACGTGAATCCCGCCTCGCGAGAATACTGTGATGTGGGATTAAGACATCATCCAAAAAACCACGTTAGAGCTGCGTGTTATCTTGAAAACAATCATCAAGATACACTGCAATGCTTTAACACGTTAACAATAGATTGGTAAAAACAGGGAATGATTTGATGGATAAGAAAGAACTAGCATCCGTTCACGTCGCACTGCCCAATCTGGTTGAGCAATTGGAGAAGGGCCGCACCACGCGCCGCGACTTTCTGCGCACCTCCACCTTGTTGGGCCTGTCGGCGACCGCCGCCTATGGGATCGCCGGCAAGATCACGGGTGAGCATTTCGTGGCGCCGGCCCGGGCCCAGGGGACGCCCGGCGGCACCGTGCGCATCTCGATGAACGTGATGGAGCTGTCCGATCCGTCGCTGGCCGACTGGTCGCAGAAATCCAATGTCTACCGGGCCGTCAACGAACCGCTGGCGAAGATCGGCGCCGACAACATCACGCGCCCCTATCTGGCTGAGCGGTGGGAGGCGAATGACGATCTGACCGCCTGGACCTTTCATCTGCGCGAGAACGCGACCTGGTCGAACGGCGACGCGTTCATCGCCGACGATGTCGTCGCGAACATCGAGAAGTGGCTGGACGAAGCCCATGGCTCGTCGAACTATAGCCGGTTCTCGTCGCTTGAGAGCGCCGATGCGATCGACGACCACACGGTGCGGTTCAATCTCAGCAGCCCTGACCTGGCGGTGCCGGAATCGCTGGGCGATTACCCGGCGCTGATCGTCCATCGCAATTTCTGGAACAATGGCGGCAGCTTCCTCGACAATCCTGGCACCGGCCCGTTCCAAATGTCCGATTACACGGTTGCCGAGCGCGCGAGGCTTAACAGGCGCACCGACGCGCCCTGGTGGGGCGGCGAGGTGATGCTGGACGAGATCGATATCATCGATCACGGCGACGACCCGTCGGCGTATCTGGCGGCCCTGGCATCGGGCCAGGTCGATCTGCTGTATGAAATCAGCGCCGATCAGGTGGCGGCCGTTCGCGGCATGGAAGATTTGGAGCTTTATGAGACGGTCACGGGCCAGACTGGCGTGGCGCGCTTCCACGTCACGTCGCCGCCGTTCGACGATCCGCGCGTGCGCCGGGCGATCCGGGCCTGCATCGACCATGACGTGTTGCTGGAACTGGCTTTCCAGAATCTCGGCACGCCGGGCGAGGACCATCACGTCGCACCCATCCATCCGGAATATGCCGAACTGCCGCGGCCGCAGCAGGACTACGACCTGGCGCGCAGCCTGCTGGCCGAGGCCGGCTATGCCGACGGGCTGGACATCGAGATCAACTGCGTGGCCCAACCGACCTGGGAGCCGAACACCTGTCAGGTGATTGCCGAAATGCTGCGGCCCGCCGGCATCAACCTCAATGTCAACATCCTGCCCGGCGGCACCTACTGGGATCGCTGGACGGACTGGCCGTTCGGCTTCACGTCGTGGACGCACCGGCCGCTCGGGGTGCAGGTGCTCAACCTGGCCTATCGCACCGGCGTGCCCTGGAACGAAACCAACTACTCCAACCCGGAGTTCGACGCCCTGCTGGATCAGGCGAACGCGACCTTGGACCTGGAGGCGCGGCGCGCGATCACCGAACAGCTGGAACAGATCATCCAGAACGATTCGATCATCATCCAGCCCTACTGGCGTGCGATCCACACGGCCAGCAACCGCAATATCAACGGCTTTGAGCTACAGCCGGCCAGAGAGTTCGACTTCCCGGTCTGGTCGATGTCCAGTTCTTGAGTTGGAACCGGCTGCCGTCGCCAGGTGCGATGGCAGCCGGCTCCGTCTTCTTGAGCCATGTTCCCCCAATTCCCAACCAGCGCCGTGACTGACGCATGATCGTCTTTCTCGCCCGGCGGCTCGTCTTCATGCTGCTGACGATGCTGGCCGTCTCGATCATTCTGTTCGCGATGCTCGAGGTGAATGTCGAGAGCATCGCCGTACGCGTCCTGGGCGCCTATTCGACGGACACCCAGCGAGAGATCTGGCTGGAAGCCAACGGCTATCTACGGCCGATTTACGTCCGCTACATCGAATGGCTGGGCAACTTCCTGGTCGGCGACTTCGGCGAGTCGACGCGGTTCAACACCAGGGTCGCCGATATCCTGTGGCCCAGGCTGGGCAATACCGGGCTGTTGGCGCTGTTCACCTTCGGCATCATGATCCCGATCTCGCTGACGCTCGGTGTGTTCGCGGGAATGCGCGAAGGGTCGCGGACCGACCGGTCGATCACCTTCCTGTCGGTCATCACGACGTCGGTGCCGGAATTCGCCAGCGCCGTCCTGCTCTCCTTCATTTTCGTCTTCTGGCTAGGGATCTTGCCCGGCACCAGCGGCTTCACCGATGGGTTCAGCCTGCGCGAGATGATCCTGCCGGTGATGGTGCTGATCATCTACGACTTCGGCTATGTCGCGCGCATGACCCGCGCCTCCATGGCCGAGGTCATGCAAAGCCCGTACATTCGAACGGCGGTTCTGAAGGGGCTTCCCTATCGGCGGGTGGTCATGCGCCACGCGTTGCGCAACGCCCTGATCGCGCCCTTCACGGTCATCGTTTTGCAGATCAACTGGCTGCTGTCGGGCGTCATCGTGGTCGAGTACTTCTTTGCCTACAAGGGGTTCGGCGCGCTCTTGCTGGAGGCGGCGCTGAACAACGACATCGATCTGATCCAGGCCTGCGCGATGATTGCCGTCATCGTGGCCGTCGGCACGCAGACGATCGCCGATATCGGCTATACCTATCTCAATCCACGCATCCGGTTCACCTGACGGAATGGGCACGCCAGCATGACCGATCAGACATTCGAAACCGGGCCCGGCGGCGCCGAAGAGAGGCGGCCGAACGCCCTCATTCGCGGGCTGAAGACGCTGGCCTTGCTGCGCGAAAGCTGGATGGCGTCGATCGGCATCGGCATCGTCATCTTCTGGGTGCTGGTCGCCATCCTGGCACCGGTGCTGGCGCCCTATCCGTACGAACAGCAGATCGGCCCGTTGGTGAATGCGGAGCCGGGCACCTGTGCGGAACCGGACCGACCCTATTTCACCGATGAAGGGATGGAACGCACGACCGGCGATGAATGCTATCTGCTGGGCGGCGACAATCTGGGCCGGGACATTCTCTCCCGGATCATCTGGGGTGCCCGGCCGATCCTGATTTGGGCGCCGTTGGCCACGCTGCTCGCTTACACCGCTGGCATCTTCCTCGGGCTGTTGGCGGGGTACAAGCGCGGCTGGCTTGACGACATCCTCAGCCGCGTCTCGGACATTATCCTGAGCTTTCCGGTTCTGGTCCTCTATGTCGTTCTGATCACGGTGGTCGGGCGATCGAACATCAACATCCTGCTCGCCGTGACGTTCGCCAGCGCGCCCGGGATCATGCGCATCGTGCGCGGGCTCGTGTTGGATCTGCGCAACCGGGACTATGTCGCCGCGGCCCAGACCAGGGGCGAGAGCAGTTGGTACATCATGTTCGTCGAGATCCTGCCCAATGCGCGCGGGCCGCTGATCGTCGATGCCTGCTTGCGCCTCGGCTACACGATCATCACGCTGGGCGTCCTGGGGTTCCTCGGCCTCGGCCTGCCGCCACCGGACCCGAACTGGGGCAATCTGATCGCGGAGAATCGCACGGTCGCGCTGACCTCTCCGCAATCGGTGGTCTTCCCCTGCATCGCCATCTCGTCGCTGGTTCTGGGCTTGAACATGCTGGCCGACGGCCTGCGCGAAATCAGCCTGAAGGACTGAGCTGGTCATGAACGGCACAACATCGACCGAGCCGGTTCTTCAGATCGACGGGCTGAACATCTCCTATTTCACCCGGGCGGCCGAGATCCCGGCTGTGATCGACTTCAATCTGACAGTGGCGCCTGGTGAGGCGGTCGGCGTGGTCGGTGAGTCCGGTTGCGGCAAGTCGACCGTCGCCATGGCGATCATGCGCTACATGGGCAGCGCCGGGCGCATCATGAACGGCTCGATCCGCTTCAAGGGCCGCGACATGATGGAGATGAGCGACGAGGAGTTGCGCGACCTGCGCGGCTCCGAAATCGCCATGGTCTATCAGGAGCCGATGGCGGCCCTGAACCCCAGCATGAAGATCGGCCGCCAGTTGATGGAGGTGCCGCTTTTCCACGAGCCCGGCTGTACGGAAGACGACGCCAGGCGCCGCGCGGCGGAAATGCTGGCGAATGTCAGGCTGCCGGACGCCGAGCGGGTGATGGAGGCCTATCCGCATCAGATCTCCGGCGGCCAGCAGCAGCGCGTGGTCATCGCCATGGCGCTGCTGTCGAACCCCTCGCTGTTGCTGCTGGACGAGCCGACCACGGCGCTCGACGTCACGGTCGAGGCGGGCATCGTCCAACTGATCGCCGACATCAGCCGGCAGTTCGGCACGGCGATGGTCTATATCAGCCACAATCTGGGACTGATTCTGGAGACCTGCGACCGGGTCGCGGTGATGTATTCCGGTGAGGTGGTGGAAGAGGCGCCGGTCGCCGACATCTTCGACCGGCCTCAGCACCCCTATACGCGCGGGCTTTTCGGCTGCATCCCGACGCCGGGCCGCGACAAGAACGCCCGCCCGCTGAAACCGATTCGCGGCCGCCTGCCGCTGCCGCACCAGCGGCCGCCCGGCTGCAACTTCGGGCCGCGCTGCGATCACTTCGAGGGCGGGCGGTGCGATACGCAAAGCATTCCGTTGGAGGTGTCGGACGACACGCGCGGCCACTCCGTTCGGTGCCTGCGCTGGAACGAAATCGACTGGTCGCTTGCGAACACAGGCGTCGAGAGCCGGCCGGCGCCTGAGGTCGGCGAGGTCGTGCTGCAAGCCGACGAGATGCAGAAATACTATCCGGTCCACGATCGCTCGCTTGCCGCCATCCTTTCGGGCCGTTCGGTCCGCTACGTGAAGGCCAACGAAGACATCTCCTTTGTCGCGCGCAAGGGCCAGACCGTGGCGATCGTCGGCGAATCCGGCTGCGGCAAGTCGACCTTCGCCAAGGTCTTGATGGGGCTGGAAACGGCGACCGGCGGCAAGCTGTCGTTCAACGACGACGACATCACGACGAAGGCGATCGCGGACCGCAAGACCCGCCAGGTGCGCTCGCTGCAAATGGTTTTCCAGAACCCGAACGACACGCTGAACCCCAGCATGACGGTCGGCGGCCAGATCGCGCGGGTGATCCGCAAATTCGGCGTTGAGACCGACCGCGCCAAGGTTCAGGAACGGGTGCTGTCGCTGCTCGATCTCGTGAAGCTTCCCCGGGATTTTGCCAAGCGGCGGCCGCGGCAACTGTCCGGCGGCCAGAAACAGCGGGTCGGTATCGCCCGCGCCTTCGCCGGCAATCCGTCCGTCGTGGTGGCCGACGAGCCGGTATCGGCGCTGGACGTCTCCGTCCAGGCCGCGGTGACCGGCCTGCTGATGGACATACAGCGCGAGTTCGAAACCACCTTGCTGTTCATCAGCCACGACATGGGCGTCGTGCGCTATCTGGCCGACCGGGTGGTGGTTATGTATCTCGGCCAGATCATGGAGCAGGGCACCACGGACGAGGTGTTCGAGCCGCCCTATCACCCGTACACCGAGGCGCTGCTGTCCGCAGTGCCGATCGCCGACACCAGTGTCGAGAAGAAGCACATCGTGCTGGAAGGGCCGCTGCCCAGCGTGCTGGACCCGCCGAAAGGGTGCCCCTTCAACACGCGATGCCCGCGCAAGCTCGGCGCCATCTGCGAGACCGAGCGGCCGCCTGTTCACAAAACTGTGAACGGACATGCCATTGCGTGCCACATTCCACTTGCCGAATTAGAGAGTTACGAGCCAGTCATAAAAACTGCTGCTGAATAATCCAATTTGTGGTATCCGCACCTCGGTTTTGGTCTAACACTTTGATATATCGGTCCGGCCGATGGCCGGCACAGGAGGATAGGAATAATGACATCTGTTGATACTGACATGGTTTCCGGGCGCAGGCCGCCCCGGCGCAGGCGCACGATTGCCGAGGACGGCCCCGATCCCATCGACGTGCATGTTGGCAAGCGTATGCGCGAGCGGCGCACCCTTTTGGGCATGAGCCAGGAAATGCTGGCCGACGCCTTCGGCATCTCTTTCCAGCAGGTCCAGAAGTACGAGCGCGGCGCCAACCGCATCGGCGCCAGCCGGCTGCACATGTTGAGCAAGCTGCTCGACGTGCCGGTCAGCTACTTCTACGACGGGCTGCCGTCCACGTCCGACGAGGTCGACGCCACGCCGATCAAGGCGAGTTCGCGCCGCGACCCGACCACCAGCCGCGAAACGCTGGAGTTGGTGCGCGCCTATTATCGCATTGACGAGCCGTCCCTGCGGCGTCGCCTGGTCGATTTGGCCCGGGCACTGAACACCGGAGAAAAGCAGAGCGCCTAAGCGCTTTTGCCGATCAACAAGGGGGCCGTCACGCGGTGCGTTGGCGGCCTTTTTTGTGCCTGGCCGACGGAAACTCTGCCCCTTGGCCGCCCAACCAATCGGCAACTTTATCGGTCTCGTCGGTCCGATCGGATTGAAGTTGCGCTCGACAGTCGATAACCAGACGACCGTTGCGTCGATCTCACCTGTCTTGAGCCCATGCCTGATATTGTTGTTTCCGAGTTCATGGATGCCGATGCCGTCGACTGGCTCAGTGCCCGATCAGACCTCCGCTACGACCCAGCCTTGGTGGACGACCGCCCGTCCCTGGTCGAGGCGGTCTCAAGTTGCCGCGCGCTGATCGTGCGCAATCGCACGCAGGTCCGTGACGACCTCGTGGCGGCGCTCGCCTCCGCTATGGTCGTCGGGCGGCTGGGCGTGGGTCTCGACAACATCGATATCCAGGCGTGCGAGGCACGGGGGATTGAAGTCGTACCCGCGACCGGCGCCAACGCGATTGGCGTGGCGGAATACGTCATCGGCGCTTTGATGGTCCTGCTGCGCGGGGCCTATGGCGCGACCGAGTCAGTTTTGGCCGGCGATTGGCCACGCGCGGACCTGATCGGCCGAGAGCTGAACGGCAAGCTGCTGGGCCTGGTCGGCTTCGGCGGCATTGCCAGGCTCGTCGCCGTGCGGGCACGGGCCCTCGGCATGCCGATCCAGGCCTTTGACCCGAACATCGAAAAGGGCGATCCGGTCTGGCGGGAATACGGCGTCGCGCCGGTGGACTGGGACGTGCTGGTCGGGCGCAGCGACGCGATCAGTCTTCACGTGCCGCTGGTGACGGCGACGCGCCATCTCTTCGACGCGCAGACGCTCGCCGCCATGAAGCAAGGTGCGGTCATCGTGAACACCGCACGCGGCGGCGTCATCGACGATACGGCCCTCGCCGATGCCCTGCGACGGCGCCACTTGGGCGGCGCGGCGCTCGATGTCTTCGAAACCGAGCCGGTGCCGGCCGACAACGTGTTTTCCGACGTGCCGAACCTTCTCGCGACGCCGCATATCGCCGGCGTGACGGAGGAGTCGAACTCCCGGGTGAGCTGGATGATCGCTCGGGAGGTTGCGAGCCGGCTGGGGCTTAGACCGTGAGCGAACGACCGGCGGTCGCCTGCGTCGGCATCGCCGTGATGGATCTCGTCTTCGAGGTCGATGTCCTGCCCGCCAGTCCGACCAAGCATTTCGCGTCGTCGTATCGAGAGATCGGCGGCGGGCCGGCCGCCAACGCGGCGGTGACCATCGCCCGGCTTGGCGGCGACGCCCATCTCTGGGCACGTGTCGGCGACGACGATTGGGGGCGCCGCATCGTCGACGGTTTGCAGGCCGAAGGCGTGCGGGTCGACGCCATTCGCCCTATTCCGGGCGGCCAATCGGGCGTCTCGGCCGTAATGGTCGATCGCGCGGGCGAACGGATGATCGTCAATTTCAGCGATCGGACCTTGTCACCGGATGCCGGCTGGCTGCCTGTTGAAACGCTGCCGAAGTTCGCCGCGGTGCTCTCCGATCTGCGCTGGCCCGACGCCGCGATCTATGCGTTGCAGGCTGCGCAAGATCTGAACACCCCCGGCATATTGGACGCCGACATCACCGATCGCGAAATCCCCCTGGCAGCGGCGGAAGCGGCAAGCCATGTCGTGTTTTCCGAACCCGCATTGGCCCAATGGTCGGGTCACGGCGATATCGCCGAGGGTCTCAAAAAGGCCGCCGCCCGGTTTGGCGGCTGGGTCGCGGCCACGGCCGGGTCCCGCGGCGCTTACTGGACGATGGAAGGCGGGACGATCCAGCATCAGCCGGCATTCCAGATCACAACGGTTGACACGCTGGGGGCGGGCGATGTCTTTCACGGCGCGTTTGCCGGCGCGTTGGCGGCGGGACAGACGGAGACGGACGCGCTACGCTGGGCGGCAGGTGCGGCGGCGCTAAAGTGCACGCGTCCGGGTGGCCGCGCCGGCATACCGACGGAAGATGCGTTGAGACGCTTTTTGAAGGAGCAAGGGTAATGGGGCTTTCGCCCGGTAAGCTGTGGGGATTGCGTCGCCTTGCCGACGATCAGGGCCGCTTCAAGATGACGGCGGTCGACCAACGCCCCCCGATCAAGAATCTGATCAAGGACCGGCGCGGCACGGACGCGGCGGCCTATGACGATGTCGCCGCTGTGAAGCAAACCCTGGTTCGGGAACTGGCGCCCTCATCGTCAGCCTTGCTGCTCGACCCGCACGTCGCCTTTCCGACCGCCGTGCAGTTGATGAACCCCGCGCAAGGCCTGATCCTGACCCTTGAGGACTCGATCTTCCAGGAAACGCCGGGTGGCCGCCTTAGCGCGGAGATCGACCATTGGAGCGTCGCCAAGATCAAGCGGGCCGGAGGCGACGCCGTGAAGGTGCTCGCCTGGTACCGGCCCGACGCGGACGCGGCCGTCTGTCGCCATCAGGAAGATTTCGTCGCCCGCATCGGCGATGCTTGCCGGCGTTATGACATTCTGTTCGTGTTCGAACTGCTGGTCTACCCGCTGCCGAGCGACGCGGCACAAACCAAGGACTATGTCGAGGACCCGGGCAAGCGGCCGGAACTGGTACTCGAAAGCGTCGAGCGCTTCGCCGACCCCCAGTTCGGCGTGGACCTGTTCAAGCTGGAGAGCCCGGTGAAGGCGGCCGAGGTGCCCGACCCCGATGGCGCCGAGGCTGAGGCGATCGCCGCGACACAAGCCTGGTTCGATCGCCTGGGCACGCTGGCGGGCCGTCCCTGGGTGATGCTGTCGGCCGGGGCGGGGATGGACGCCTTTCGGCGGGTGCTGACCTACGCCTATCGGGCCGGCGCCAGCGGCTATCTGGCCGGCCGGGCGATTTGGTGGCAGGCCTTTCAAAGCTTTCCCGATGTCCGGCAGATGGCGGCTGAGCTGCGCTCGACAGGCGTGCCCTATATGGACCAGCTCAATGCGCTGACCGACAGTCTTGCCACGCCATGGCGCCAGCACCCGTGCTATGGCGACACCATCGGCATCGAAAACACCGACGGTGACTTTCGAACCCGCTACGCGGATTTTGATGGAGAGACCGGATGACACGACCGCGCATCGGCGTCGTGGCCCTGGCCCGCGCCACGTTCGATGTTCCGTTCGCTGAAGCAACCGTCGCCCGCGCCGCCTCGGCGTTAAAGAAGCTGAACGCCGACATCGTCGGATCGACCGACCTGCTGTTCGACGCCGAGGCGACCCAGGCGGCCATCGACGCGTTGAAGGACCAGGATCTGGACATGCTGCTGGTCCTGCAAGTCACGTTTACGGATGCCTCCATGACCGTGGCGCTGGCCAAGGCGATCCAGGCACCGCTCATCCTTTGGGCGTTTCCTGAGGCGCGCCATGGCGGCCGGCTGCGCCTCAACTCATTCTGCGGCATCAACCTTGCCGGCCACGCGCTGGCCAAGGCAGGCGTGAAGTACGGTTATCTCTATGCCGATCCGGATGGGCCGGATGCCGTCACGGACCTGCAAGAGTTCTTGGAAGCAGGGCTGCCCGCTCGGCCGGCCGAGACCGCACCAACCGAGATCGAGCGAGGGGCCACCGACGACAGAAAGGCGATGGACGTCTTTGACCGTCTCGGCGGGGCGCGGATCGCGGTCGTCGGGGAACATCCGGAGGGCTTCGACACGTGCGCCTATGATGCAAGGGCGCTTCAGGCCCTGACGGGCGTGACTGTCGAGACCGTGCCGCTGAAGTCCGTCTTCGACGGGGCCAGGGCCGCCTCCGACGAGGACGTCGCGGCGGTTCGCGCGCGGGTGGCCGGAGAACTGACCGGCCTGGACGCGGTCGAGGCGGAACCTTTGGAGAAGAGCCTCCGGGTCTACACGGCCCTGCGCAAACTGGCCGACGATCGCGACCTTGACGCCGTTGCCGTGCGCTGCTGGCCGGAATTCTTCACCGAGTATGGCTGTGCCGCTTGCGGGCCGATGGCCATGATGGGCCAGGACGGCACACCGTGTGCGTGCGAGGCGGATGCCTACGGCACCGTCACCAACCTGATGATGAAGGCCTTTGTGGGCGAGCCGGTGTTCATCGCCGACCTCGTCGATATCGACGTGACCGATGATACCGGCGTCTTCTGGCATTGCGGGCTGGCGCCCCTGTCGATGGCCGATCCGGACGAGACGCCGGTCGCCACCGTCCACTCCAACCGGCGCAAACCTTTGCTGGCGGAGTTCCCCCTTAAACCCGGCCGGATCACGATCACGCGGCTCAGCCAGTCCAAGGGTCGTCCGCGTCTGGTCATCGGTGGAGCCGAGATGATCAAGGCGCCCAAGAGCTATGGCGGAACATCCGGTGTCGCCCGTTTTGACCGAGGCGGGCAGGCGGTGCTCGACACGGTGATGGGCGAGGGGCTGGAGCACCATTACACCTTTGCCTATGGCGACCATCGCGGGCCGCTCGCCGCATTTGCCTCGCGCCTGTCTTTGCCGATCGTGCATCTCTGACGCGGCCTGGGCGCGCCATGATCGATCTGCTGAAGCCGGATTGGGGCCAGGCGCATCGGGTCAGAGTTACCGGTCCCACAAGCCGCGTTGAGGGCGGTTGGTCGCTTGCGACCAATGTCGGCCCGCTGGTGCTAACGGCCTATGCCAGCGGCGTTTTCAGGCTGCGGCTTGGAGAAGCCGAGGTGCCGGATTACGGCATCCTGATCAACGGACCGGATGTGCCGCCGCCGACCGAGATTGCCGAGGCGAGTGGCCGCTGGTCCGTGTCGGCGCACGGCAACGCGGTCGGCGTCGATCGCGAGGCCCGGCTGGCGCTCGATCGCGGCGAGCGGACCATCCTCGCCTCGCAATCCGGCAGCCCTCACTCCGCCGCGGGCCGGCTGCCCCCATTGGCGCGCCTAGACGACGGCTCCTGGTTCGTTGCGCTTGGTTTGGGCAGCGGCGATGCGGTTTACGGTCTTGGCGAAAAATGGGGGAGGTTGAACAAGCGCGGTCAACTCGTGACCTCTTGGATCGCGGACCCGGAGGGGGCGACCGGCGAAGCCTCGTACAAGAATAACCCGTTTGCCTGGAGCCCGCGCGGCTGGGGTGTCTTCGTCCACACGGCCGGCAAGGTCGTCCATGGCGTCGGCTTTGCCCAATGGTCGAACCGGGCATACGGTCTTCTGGTCGAGGATGCCGTCTTGGACCTGTTCCTGATCGCCGGCGCCGACGGTGCCGAAATCCTCGAACGCTACACTGTCCTGACCGGCCGGCCGGCCGCAACACCGCTTTGGAGCCTGGGCATCTGGCACGGCGTGGCGGCCGATCACGGGCTCGCCGAAACGGCGGAACGGCTGCGTCAGCATGGCATTCCCGGCGATGTTCTGGTCGCAGGCCCGGCTGCCGTGCCGAGCGAGACGGACCGACCGGAGGCGGCAATGCACAAAGCCCAAGGTCTCGGCTTTAGGATTTGCGAACCCGAGGCCAGCCGCGAAAGCGTCGACCTTGCGGACCCTGGGGCCTACACCGCTTTGCGAGATCGGCAGCGCGAACGGTTTGAGGCCGGCATCGACGTGCTCGCGCCCGATGCCTCGGGTCCCGACATGGCAACCAACGCCGCGACGTCCGGCAGTGGCGGCGCGGGCTTTCACAACGCCTATCACCTGCTGCGCAGCCGATGTCTGTTCGAGGCAGCGGCCCACTATGCGCGCAATCGACCTCTGGTCTTCAGCCGCACCGGTTGGTCCGGCGGTCAGCGCTATCCGCTTCAGCGAGGCGGTGACGCAGTGCTGGACTGGGAAGGATTGTCGGCGGTTCTGAGGGGCAGCCTATCCTGGGGTCTGTCGGGCGGTGCCTGTTACGTCGGCGATTTCGGCACCGATGTGGAGGATCAGCCGGAAGAACAGCTTCACGCCCGGTGGATTCAGGTGGCTGTCTTCTTCAGCCATTCCTGCCTGCGTTCGCATGGCGTGGTTCGGCCAGACGCGCTGTCCGCCCCAACCCGGGCCGTCTTGGATCGGCACCTGGCGCTTCGCTATCGACTCTTGCCCTACATCGAGGGTGTCTTGGCCGAGGCCATGTCTACGGGCCTGCCGGTCATGCGGGCGATGCCGCTGGCCTTCCCCACTGAAGCGGAAGGCTGGGCCTTTGACACCCAGTTCATGTTGGGCCCCGATATGCTGATCGTCCCTGTCACGACACCGGACAATCGCGTCCGGACCTATCTGCCACGAGGCAATTGGATCGATTTCTGGACCGACGAGGTGGTGGCCGGCGGCCGCCGGCTGGACCTGACAGCGGCTGAGGATCATATCCCCGTTTTCGTGCGCGAAGGGGCCGTGCTGCCATTCGGTCCGTCGGTTCAGCACACGGGCGAACTGGACGATCAGACACAGATCGAGCGGTTGGTCGTGTATGGCGAGCCGAAACATGCGCCTTGCCTGGCCCGCCACGACATCACCGTGTTGGGCGATCGTCTGCAGGGCGTGCCGGAAGGCGTCGTCATTGAGCTGATCAATCATTGAGATATCAATGTAAAAACAGATCACAAGCAACTGTTTTAAATACAAATTGAAAGAAAGCGGGAAGGGTGCCTTGGCAGAAACCGACTTCGAGATCATCGATCCTCAGTTCCGTCACTGCGTGCGGACCAGTGCGCGTCTGGAACAGCTCTGGTCCGCTGGCCGCTGGACGGAGGGGCCGGCCTATTTTCCCGCGCTTCGCTCGCTGATCTGGAGCGACATTCCCAACGATCGGATCATGCGCTGGGACGAGACGACCGGCGCCGTCGGCATGCTCAGCGGCGGTCGCGGGCGTTACGTGAATGGCAACACCGTCGACCGCCAGGGCCGGCTGGTCAGCTGCGAACATGGCGGCAGGCGGGTGGTCCGCGTGGAGCACGACGGCACGCTGACGGTGCTGGCCGACCGGTACCAGGGCAAGCGGCTGAACAGCCCGAACGACGTGGTGGTCGCGTCCGACGGCGCGATCTGGTTCACCGACCCCACCTATGGCATCGACACCGACTATGAGGGCTTCAAGTCGGAGCGGGAGATCGATGGCTGCTACGTCTACCGCGTCGATCCGGATACGGGCGCGATGCGCATTGTCGCCGACGATTTCGTACGACCCAACGGTCTGGCGTTTTCGCCGGACGAAAGCCGGCTCTACATCGTTGATTCCGGCGCGTCGCACCAGCCGGACGGCCCCCGCCACGTTCGCGTGTTCGATGTCGGTGGGGGCGGGACGCTGTCCGGAGGCGGCCTGTTCGCCGAGTGTACAAATGGCGCGTTCGACGGGTTGCGACTGGACGATGCCGGCCGTCTTTGGCTCAGCGCCGGCGACGGCGTTCACTGTTACACGTCGGAGGGAGAACTGATCGGGAAGGTTTTGGTGCCGGAGCGCGTTGCCAACCTGTGTTTCGGCGGGGCAAAGCGCAATCACCTGTTTATGACGGCGACGACCTCGGTCTACGCCATGCTGCTGCCGGTGAACGGGGTGAAAACCTTCTAGCGCGGCGCGCAGCAGGCGGGATCCTTGCCTGTCGCGCGCGCTTCCTGGATCGGCGGACAGGGCGTCGACCCGAAAGAGCAAAAGACACAGCAATCGCCGGACAGCGGCTTCAAAACCGCGCCGCACCCCTTGCAGTCATAGAAATACTGACAGGCATCCGTCGGCATGGTCTCGGTCTCGGCATGACCGCATTTTGGGCAAACGATGCGCGACGAAACGTCGATCTTCATGGCCCTGTTCCATGGAAAGGGGCGGTGATCACCCCGTACCCTACCATGTCGGCTGGTCACGCGCCGGTCGGATCGGGCATGATGGTGGACCACTTCGTTAGAGGCCCGTTTGCCCAGCCCACCCATCACCGATGACACCGCCGCCCATCCGGCCAAGGACCAGAACGGTGTGGCGTCGCTGGCACGCGGGCTGCGCGTGCTTGCGGCCCTGAACGATCTCGAGGCGGCGACGATCAGCCGGCTGGTCGCGGAAACCGGCCTCGCCAAGAGCACGCTGATCCGCCTCTTGCAAACGCTGATCGCGGCCGGCTACGCCAAGCGCGACCCGGATGCGGGCACCTATGAAGTGACGCCCAAGGTCGCTTCGCTCGCCCGCGCGCTGATCGGCAAGAACCAGGTCGACGACCAGATTCAAGCGGTCCTGGACGGTCTGGCCGAAGAGATCAAGTGGCCCACCGAGTTTCTGGTGCCCGACGGCGCGTCGATGGTGATCCGGCTGAACAACCGCGTGCGGGCGCCTATTCAGCTTAGGCACTTCGACAGGCGTCGCTTCCCGATGGGCGAGAGTGCGGCGGGCTTAGCCTATCTCGCCGCGCTGCCTGCGCCGGAGCAAAAGGCCAAGGTCGAGGAACTGGCCGGCACGGTGTCCGCGCGGGCGGCGCTCTCCGCGCGCATCGCGGAGACGTCAGCGCGCGGCTATGCCGGCCGACAGGTGCATGATCTTGCGCCCAACCTCTCGGTCGTGTCGGTGTCGGTATCCGGCCCTGTAGGCGCGATGTCGATGGTCTATTTCGATGATGTCGTGACGGACGAGACCAATCTGCGCCGCCATCTTCCGGCCCTGCACCGCGCCGCCGAGCAAATCGCCGCGATCTACACTAAGTGAGGTCCGGCGGCGGTTCTGACGTCGTCCTTCAAAGGTCCAGAACAATCCGTGCGTTGGCTTCCTTGGCGCGGCCGCAACACAGGATCATCCTCTCGCGACGCTGCTCTTTGCTGAGCACGTAGTCGCGATGCTCGACGTCGCCTTTGAGGTACGGTGTGGCGCACACACCGCACAAGCCGTCGCTGCATTTCACGTTGACCTCGATGCCGGCGCGCGCCAAAGCCTCTGTCGCCTTCTCCTCCGCGCCCACGACGATGATCTCGGACGAACTGGCGATCTCTAACTCGAACGGGTGGTTCTCATACTGAACGCCGTCGGGAACCGAGAAGTATTCCCGGTGCAGCGCCGCCTCCGGCCAGCCGAACGCCTGCGCCGCTTCGAAGACGGCATCCATGAAGCCCGACGGGCCGCAGGTATAGAGGTGATCGCCGGCGCGGTAGTCGTTCAACACGTCGGCGACATCCAACCGGTTTTCATCGCTGAAGTGCAGATGGACGCGGTCGGCCCAGGGCGCTTGTTCCAGCGCCTCGACAAAGGCGGCCTGCCGCCGGGTTCGCGCCTTGTAGAACAGGTGGAAGTCGGCGCCATCACGGTGAAGCTGATGCCCCATCGCAACGAGGGGTGTGATGCCGATGCCGCCAGCCAGCAGCAGATGGCGCTTCGCCTCCGCGATGACGGGGAAGTGGTTGCGGGGGCGGGAGATGATAACCGGCTTGCCCGCCGACAGCATTTGATGGATCTTTTTCGACCCGCCGCGGCCATCCTCCTCGCGCAACACGCCGACCAGATACCTCGACCGGTCGGCCGGGTCGCCGGCCAGTGAATACTGGCGAATAAAGCGCGGCGTGATCGTCACGTCGATATGGGCGCCGGCGTCAAAGGCCGGCAGGTCGGAACCGTCCTGGGTGGCGAACTCGAACAGGTCGATCGCGCCGTCGGCCGATCCATGTCGCCGACCGGCGACCTTGGCGACAATCACTGGCGGCTCGTCGCCGATTTGCGGCAGGTCGGGCACCAGATCGTCCGTCTCGCCCTTGTCCAGCCGCGCCTTGTACGCGTCAGGCGAGATCAGGCCCCGATAGGCCTCGACGCCCGCTTCCCGGTCGACGGGGTGCGGCATGGGAAAGGGCGGCGGCGACAGGTCGGCGGGATAGCAGGCCAGCGTCTGGTCTTCGTACTTCAGGTCGATATGCCGGTTCAGATCGCGGCGATTGACCTCCTTGGCCGGGGCGATACTGCCGCTGCCGTCGTTGGCGACGTCCCACCACCATTTCTTCGCCGGGTTGATCCGGCCCCGCCCGATCCAGTCATCTAGCCTTGCGATCCATTTCGCGGCCTTCGGCATGTGCATCGCGGCCCAGCGGAACGGCGCCTCCTTGACCAGGCCTTCCAGGTTCCAGGGGCACATCTTCATGCATCGGCCGCACATGGATCCGCCGAGATTGGTCAGGCGGTATCGCGTGCACTTCTCGACATCCGCCTTCCAGATCTCATAGCCGTTGAACATGACTTTCGGCCCGGACGAGATCGCGCCGGACGGGCACTCGCGCGCGCACTTGTTGCAGGACTGGCAGAAGTTCTGCAGGCCGAAATCGATCGGTTTGTCCGGCTCCATCGGGAAGTCGGTGGTCAGAATGCCGGTTTTCAGGCGCGGCCCTAGGAACGGGTTCAAAATCGTCTCACCGATCCGGCTGACCTCGCCCAGACCGGCCAGCAGCACCAGCGGCATCTGGATAACGTCGCTGTCGGCGGCGGAATGGGCCGTCGCATCGTAGCCGAGCCGGCGCAGATGCAGGCCGACGACGCCACAGATCAGGCCGGCACGGGCGTAGGTGCGCATGGATTGTGCGCTTGAGATCCAGTCGTCGCCGCTGGCGCCGTCCATGGTCTCGTAGCCCTGGTCGATCATGACCGAAACCGCGTTCGGGTGCGCCACCGGCATTTCGGAGCCGTCCTGGCGGTGCGAATACCAGACCCAGTCCGGTGCGCGCGACACGCCGGCGATGTCGGTGCCGAGAAAATGCATCGTCGCCTTGACGATATCGGCGTTCCGCTTCGGATCGGCGTGGTCGGCCGTGCGACGGTCTGGGGCCGGATCGCCGCGTTGCAGCAGCGAGTAGACGTTCAGCGCCGTGCGCAGGGCGGCCGCCATCGGTGCCTTGGCGACCGAGTAGCCGTCGGCCGACGCCTCCATCGGCCCTTCACCCAAATCACCGAAGGCCGCACGCAGGAAGAACTCGCTGCTTTTCGGCACGCGGGGAATGCGGTCCTCGTCGATGAGGTTGGTGGTCTTTTCGACGCGCTTCAGCTTTTCGGTCGGAAAACGACTGTCCTTGTAGGTTCGCTTCTTGAATTCGATCCGGTTCCACGGGTTTTTCGGGCTGGCCGATCCCGCCCACCAGCCGACACCCTTGGCCCGGACACGGTCGCGGATCGTCTGTGACCGCAACGGCGCGTCGGGCGCCAGCGCCATGCTGGTGGTTACCGCCGCCAAACCGAACCGCGCCCCGAGAAACGGGTTCGCGATCGCCCCATCACTTCCTGGCTTGGCCAGACCGGCCGAAACGGCGAGCCGGTTCAGGTTCACGTCGCTTGTGGTCGCCGAGTGGCTGCGCGCGGAGAAACCCAGCAGGCGCAGATAGTTGGCGAGTACGGTCGCGGTTTCAGCGGTGCGGACCGCCGCCCGCCATTCCTGCAATCCGCCGATCCATTCCGCCCCGGGCTCGTCCGGCAGCGGGTCTCTCGGGTAGTCGATCGCGAATACCAGGGCAAACCGGTGATCGTCGATGGGCCGCCTGGACAGCTCCGCCGAGCGCTTCATCTGGCGCAAGACCGCGATGGGATTGAAGCGCAGGCGCAGCTTCTCGGTCGAGGTCTCGTACGACGTCGTACGCAACGACGGGTGTTCCTGAGGCGCGTCAAGACGATGCAGGTCCGTCAAGGCGCAAATGCCGACCAGCGAGCTGTCGAGAAAGTAGCCGGCGGCCTTCAGATGCCGGGCTCGCTCGTTCGGATCGTCGGGGATCTGTGCCTCTTTCGCGTTCACGTCGCCTTCGCGGACCGCGTCCAGGGCGCATAGAAAGTCGCTCAGCGACTGTCCCAGATGGCGATCGTCAAAGCGCGGGACCAACGTGCCGTCGCCGGCAACATGTTCCAGATCAACCGGGCCAGGCGACCGGCCGAGCCGCTCCATGGGATAGGGCCCCAAATGCACCGGGCGGCTGGCGTGGGAAAAAAGCCGCATGTCCTCCCCGTCTTGGCGGGCCGGCAAGGCCTGCGAGTGCCGAATGGTCCGTTATATGGACCATGGTCCATTTTCACATGAAAGTCAATTGGAGAGAGCGATCGCCGACCGTTTGGTCGCCGGGCATCTGCAACGATACTTCGCGGGATCTAGGTGGCGGGTTTTGGCTCGAGGGTCTGTTCGGCCGCCTCAGACGCGGCCGATCCGATCGCCTGCATGTCGACGTCGCTCAACTCGTCCGCATTCGCGCCGTCGATCTTCACGCGAACCTCCTTGCGGGCGAACTGGATGCCGTTGTCGTCGAAGGCCTTTTGCACGCGGCCATAGATCTCTTTGCGCAGCACGAACTGCTTGCCGGGTTTGGCCATGAACTTGCCGCGCACGACGATGCCGACATCGTCGACTTCCAGGACACCTTGCGATTTGAAGGGCTGGATGAAGTCTTCGGCGTATTCGGGCACTTCCATCATTTCGCGGCCGATCTGCTTGAAGATCTTCTTTACCTTGTTCAGGTCGGTGTCGAACGGCACGGTGAAGCGCAGCTTCATGATCACCCAGTCGCGCGAGAAGTTCGCGACCTTCGGGATCTCGCCATAGGGAATGGTGTGTACCGTTCCGCGGTGGTGGCGCAGGCGCAGGGATCGAAGCGAAATCTTCTCCACCGTGCCCAGCGTGCCGCCGACATCGATGTACTCGCCGACCCGAAAGGCGTCGTCGATCAGGAAGAACATGCCGGAGACGACGTCGGTTACCAGCTTCTGCGCGCCAAACCCGATGGCCAACCCGACAATGCCGGCGCCGGCCAGCAAGGGCGTGATGTCAATGCCGATGTCGCCGAGCGCGATCAGCAACGTGATGGTGATGATCGCCGCCTGCGCACCCCACCGGACCAGCGGCAGCACGCTGGACATCCGCGAGCCGCCTGTGCCACCGCCTTCGCCGCCGCCCGGTTCCTCGGCATTGAGATCAAAGCCGGCGGCGGTCTGCTCGGCGGCCAGGCGCCGGTTGATCCAAAGGCTCACGATCTCCCAGACCAGATAGCCGATCGCGACCACGCTCAAGACCTGAATGA
>JANQGH010000093.1 GCA_028277405.1 Alphaproteobacteria bacterium
CCTTGGATCTGACCATCGACGGCGATCAGATGCGGCTCGATTTCTCGCGGTCCGCGCCGCCCTGCGCCGGGCCGCTGAACATCGCCCTTTCGACGGCGACGGCCGCTTGCTACGTCGCACTCAAGCATGTCTTCACCGATGTGCCCGCGAATGCCGGCTGCTTGCGGCCGATCGAATTCGTCATTCCCGAAACGACACTGCTCGGCGTTTCCGCGCCCAAACCGGTCGCCGGCTATACCGAGACCATCCTACGCGTGATTGACGTGGTTTTTGGCGCCTTTGCGGAGGCCGCGCCGGAACGGGCCAACGGCAGCCCGTACGCCACGATCAACGCCCTGTCGCTGGCAGGTCATCGCCGGGACGGCAAACGCTGGGTGATGTTCTGCTTCTTTGGCGGCGGCCTCGGCGGCAATCCCGATGGCGACGGCTTGAACCATGGCAACAATCCGATTTCGACGGCGACCATTCCGCCGGCGGAAATCCTGGAAAGCGCTTATCCCGTGATGTTTACCCAATGGGCGTTGCGCCCCGACAGTGGTGGTGCCGGCGAACATCGCGGCGGCGTGGGCGCGATCTATGAAATCGAGGCGCTGGACGAGGGCGGCGCGGACGTCTTCCTGCTGGGCGAACGCGGCAAGTTCCCGCCGTTTGGGGTCAATGGCGGCGGTCCGGCGGCCCTGAACCGCTTTTACTATCAGACCGATGCCGGCGAGGCCTCGCCACCGTTGGTCTCCAAGGTGACCGACGTGCATATCGGCAAGGGCAGGCGCATCCGCCTGGAATCGCCAGGCGGCGGCGGCTATGGCGACCCGCGCCGGCGCGATCCGGACCGGGTCGCGCGCGACGTTCGGTTCGGCTACATCAGCCGCGAAACGGCGCTCGCTGAGTATGGCGTCGACATCGACGACACGGGCCACGTTAACCAGGCGGGCACCTCAGCCGCGCGGCAGGAGGCGGCTGAATAATGTTGAGACCCCAGGGTATGATGATCGGCGCCGATGTCGGCGGCACCTTCACCGATCTGTTCTTTTTCAACGAGGCTGAAGGCCGTTTTCGCGTCGGCAAGGTGCCGTCGACGCGCGGTGACGAGGCGACGGGCTTTCTCAGCGGTTTGACCGACCGTGATTTGGGCGAGGTCGCCACCATCGTCCACGGCACGACCGTCGGCACCAACGCCCTGTTGGAGCGCAAGGGCGCCCGCATCGGCGTGATCACGACGCCGGGCTTTCGCGACACGCTGGAAATGCGCCGTCGCGACCGGCGCCGCACCTGGGGGCTGTGGGGCGACTTCGTGCCCATCGCCGACCGCGATCTCAGGGTCGAAGTCGCCGAACGCACCTTGGCCGACGGCTCGATCCGCGTGCCGATCGACCCCGATCAGGTCAGAAAGGCGGCGCAAAGCCTCGCCGCGGACGGCGCCGAGGCCTTGGCGATCATCTTCATCAACAGCTATGCCAACCCCGCCAACGAGCGGGCGGCGCTGGCGGCGGCCAGAGAGGTCTGGCCCAACGAGCACATCGAATGCTCGTCATCGATCCTGCACGAGATCCGCGAGTTCGAACGCGCCTCGACCACGGCGCTGAACGCCTATCTGCAGCCGCTGGTCGGCTCGTATCTCGGCAAGCTGGAAGGCCGGCTGAGGGACGAAGGCTTCGGCGGCGAGTTTCATATCGTGCAGTCCAACGGCGGCGTCATGTCCGTCGACACGGCGCGCACCTTGCCCGTGCGCACGGCGCTCAGCGGTCCGGCCGCCGGTGTCATCGCGGGCGGTGCGATCGCGCGCGCGGCCGGTTTCCCCAACGTGATCACCTGCGATCTCGGCGGCACCTCGTTCGACGTCTCGCTGATCCTCGACGGCACCTCGGTCCTGGCGCCCCAGACCACGGTCGATTTCGGCCTGGTCATTCGCACGCCCATGGTCGAGATCACGACGATCGGCGCCGGCGGCGGCTCGATCGCCTCGGTCGATCGCGGCGGCCTGCTGCAGGTGGGGCCGGAGAGCGCCGGATCGGTGCCGGGCCCCGTCTGTTACGCCCAGGGCGGCGACCGGCCGACCTTGACCGATGCAAACGTGGTGCTGGGCCGGATCAACGCGGATAACCCGATCGGCGGCAAGCTGGACCGGTTGGATGTCGACGCGGCCAAGGCAGCGATCGAGGCGCAGGTCGCCACGCCGCTGGGTTTGGGCGTCATGGAGGCGGCGGAGGCCATTGTCACGGTCGCCAACGCCAAGATGGCCGGCGCCATTCGCCTGGTCTCGATCGAACGCGGCCATGACCCGTCGGAGTTTGCGGCCATGCCGTTCGGCGGCGGCGGCGCGCTGCATGCCGGTGCCCTGATCAAGGATGTCGGTTTGGCCAAGGCACTGGTGCCGCGCTTCCCTGGCGTGACATCGGCCATGGGCTGCGTCATCGCCGACATGCGCCATGACCAGGTGCAGACGGTGAACTGGGCCCTTGATGGGCTCGACTTCCAGGCGCTGGACCGGCTGATGGTCGAGACGGCGTCGGAGGCGCGCGCGGTGATCGACAAGGCCGGCGTGGTCTTGGAGCGGGTCGACATCCTGTTCGAACTCGACATGCACTATATCGGCCAGACCCATGCGGTGACCGTCGACGTGCCCGTGACCGTCGAGCAGGGAACGACCGGCGTCACGATGGACATCCTGCGTGAGGCGTTCGAGCGGTCGTACAAGAGCCACTTTTCGCGCCTGTTGCCCGGCCTGCCGGTGCGCATCGTCTCGCTGCGCACGGCCGCGATCGGCCGACGTCCGCACTTTGATCTTGCGTCGCTCAAGCCAGGCGACGACGCCAGCGTGGAGAGCGCTGCCATCGGTTCTCGCCAGGTCTGGTTCGAGGGCGGTTGGCGCGAAACAACGATCTGGAAGCGGCTCAGCTTGCCCATCGGTGCCGCCATCGAGGGGCCGGCGATCCTGGAACAGCCGGATGCCACCATCGTCATTGATCCGGGCCTCGTCGGTGAGGTCGACAGCTACGGCAATGTCGTCATCGGCCGGATAGAGGCATGACCGGCCCCGTACCGATGGCCCAAACGGCCCTGCTGATCGCCGACCTTCAAAACGACTTCATCCACCCCGACGGCGCCTATGGCCGGGCCGGCCAGACGGCGCCGGAGATCGCCGCAATCCTGGCACGGGTCAAGCCGCTGGCCGATTTGATTCGATCCAAGGGTGGTTGGATCGTGTCGACCCATTTCACCCTGGTACCGGGCAGGGGCGGCGAGCCGGTCATCTCGCCGCATTTACAGCAACTCCGCCCATTCCTGGCCAAGGGCGACTTCGAGCCCGGCGCTTGGGGCCATCGCCTGGTCGACGAACTGCAGCCGGCGGACTTCACGGTGGAAAAGGTCGCCTATTCGGCCTTTTACATGAGCCGGCTGGAATGGGTGCTGCGCAAGGCCGACATCCGGCGGCTGATCGTCACCGGCATTGTCACCAATGGCGGCGTCGCCTCGACCGTGCGCGATGCCCATGTGCGCGACTTCGAGACGGTGGTGCTGTCCGACGGCTGCGCGGCCTTTTCGCCGGAGGTCCATGAGACGGCCATCGCGGCGCTGAGGCCGGTGGCCCGCATCGCGACCGTTGAAGAGATGCTGGCCGAATTCGGCCCATGACGATCCGTCCGGCGGTCGAAGCCAAGCCTGATTTCGACGCCGACCTGGTTATCATTGGCGCCGGCGCGGCCGGTCTCGTTGCATCATTGGCGGCCATAGAGGCCGGCGCGCGGCCGCTGGTCTTGGAACGGGACGCCGTGCCGCGCGGCAGCACCGCGCTGTCGGCCGGTCTGGTGCCGGCGGCCGGAACGCGCTTTCAGCGGGCGGCGGGCGTCTCCGACAGTGCCGCCGCCTTTGCCGCCGACATCCGTCGCAAGGCCCGCAACACCAACGATCCGACCATGGTCGCGCTCATCGCGGGCGAGGCCGGGCCGACGGTGGAATGGCTCGCCGACCGGCACGGGGTGCCCTTCGACCTGGTCGACGATTTCGACTATCCCGGCCATTCCGCGCGCCGTATGCACGGCACGCCCAGCCGCACGGGGGCCGCTCTGATCGACCATTTACGGCAGGCGGCCGAGGCGAGCGGCGTGGATATCGTGTGCAACCGCAAGGTTACCGGCCTATTCGCCGCCCAGGACGGCACGGTGACGGCCTTGGCCGCGGAGGCGCCGGACGGAAGTATCGACATCATAGGTTGCCAAGCGCTCGTGCTGGCGTGCTGCGGCTATGGCGGCAACCCGGCCCTGTTGAAGCGTTATGCCCCCCAGATCGCCGATGCGCTCTATTTCGGTCATGACGGCAATCAGGGCGATGCGCTTGAGTGGGGTCGCGCACTGGGCGCCGCGACACGTGATCTCGACGCCTATCAAGGGCATGGCGCCGTGGCGACGCCGCACAACATCCTGATCAGTTGGGCCGCGATCATGGAGGGCGGCTTTCAGGTCAACCGCGATGGCGCGCGCTTCTGGAACGAGGCGAGCGGCTATTCCGAGGCCGCTGGCCATGTCATCGCGCAGCCCGACGGTGTCGCCTGGGTCATCTTCGATGAACGCATCGCCGCGATCGTCCGCCAGTTTGACGATTTTCGCCAGGCCGAGGCCCAGGGCGCGATCGTGCGATCCGAGACGCCGACCGCACTCGCCGGCGCGCTGGGATTGCCGGTCGGTCAACTGGCGGAAACGATAGCGGCCGTTGATGGCTACAAGGCCGGCGACTCGGTCGACCCGCTGGGCCGATCCTGGAACGGCTCGCGGCCGTTGGCGCCGCCCTATTGCGGCGTGAAGGTCACGGGTGCCCTGTTCCACACCCAGGGGGGCCTGGTGGTCGACGAAACCGCCCGCGCGATGCGATCGGACGGCACATGTTTACCCAACCTTTGGGCGGCCGGCGGCGCGGCGGCCGGCGTGTCAGGATCAGGCGATTCTGGCTATCTGTCGGGCAATGGCCTGCTGACTGCCACCGTCCTTGGCCGCCTGGCAGGCGCGAGAGCCGCTGAACTGGTGGGCACCGGTCGATGAAATAGGCGCAGTCCGGGTCGCTTGTGCCGCTCGCCGGTTATCGTGGCACGGCGGCCAGCGGCCGGCCTCGGTCAGTTCGGTCGGCAGATGGCGGTTTATCAGCTCCTTCGGCGTATCGTGCGCAGTGAGCATGTGCCGGATGTTGTGCTGCAGACGTGCCGTGACCTGTGCGTCACCAAGGCGATTGCGTGGGGGTGGGCGAGGCCGATTGAACCAGGACATTGCAGCCATACCGACGAGGCTGCGGCCAAGTGGCGTGAACTGAGTTAGCATGTTCGCCGTATGTGCTCATGGTGCCCGGATTGCCGACCCGGGCCCGGCCCATGTCCCTGCCTGATGACTGGTTGCTTCGATGTACGCTTTTTTTGAGCGCCTGTTCGACCCGCTTGCGTCCGCGCCCGTGGTCCGACCGCCGGACCGCACGGCCCGGTTCTTCTGGGCGTTTCTGCGGCCGATTCGCGGCCTGCTCCTGCTGACGCTGGTTATCGCCGGCGTCGGTGCGCTGGCCGAACTAGCGCTTTATGCCTTTCTGGGCGTGCTGGTCGATTGGATGATCGAAACCGGGCCTGACCAATTCTGGGACAGTCACGCGCCGCTGCTGATCGCCATGGCGATCATCGCGCTGCTGATCCGCCCCGTCGCGGTGCTGGCCTCGCGTGGCCTGATCAATCTCGCCCTGGTGCCGGGGCTGACCAGCGTTGTGCGCTGGCGCAGCCACCGCTACGTCGTGCGCCAGAGCCTGTCCTACTTCCAGGACGATTTCGCCGGCCGCATCGCCCAGAAGGTGATGCAGTCCGGCCCGGCCCTGCGCGAGGCGGTGATCAACGTCCTCGACGGTGTCTGGTTCCTTCTCATCTATCTGATCGGCACGCTGGCCCTGTTCGCCGGGCTGGACTGGCGGCTGGGCATCCCCGTCCTGCTCTGGGTCCTGAGCTACGGCGCCGTGATCATCTGGATGGTGCCGCCGGTGCGCGCCAAGTCGGCGGCGGTGTCGGAGGCGAACTCCGGCCTGTCCGGCCGCATCGTCGACAGCTACACCAACGTTCAGTCGGTGAAGCTGTTCGCCCATGCCGAACGCGAGGACGCGTTTGCGATGGAGGGCATGCGTCGCTACCTGCACGCCTTTCAGCAGCTCATGCGCTCGATCTTCACCATGACGGTGACGCTGACGGTGTTGAACAGCCTGCTGATCGCGGCGGTCGCGGCGATTTCGATCGTGCATTGGGCTCAGGGCGCCTTGACCGTCGGCGAGATCGCCATCGCGAACGGATTGATCATCCGCCTGACCCAGATGTCGGGCTGGATTCTGCGCACCATCACCGCCCTGTTCGAAAATGTCGGTGTCGTGCAAAACGCCGTGGAGACCATCTCGCAGCCCAACCGGGTACTGGACAGCCCGGGCGCGGTCGACCTCACTGTGCCCAAGGGCGAGATCGAATTTCGGAACGTCCACTTCCATTACGGGCGCGAGAGCGGCGTGATCGACGATCTGACCCTGACCGTGCACCCGGGCGAGAAGGTCGGTCTGGTCGGCCGGTCGGGGGCGGGCAAATCGACGCTCGTGAACCTGCTGTTGCGATTTTACGACCTGGAGGGCGGCCGCATCCTGATCGACGGCCAGGACATAACCCAGGTTACGCAAGACAGTCTGCGCAGAAACATCGCCGTGGTCACGCAGGATACCGGCCTGCTGCACCGTTCGATCCGCGACAACATCACGTACGGCCGGCCGGATGCGCCGGAGGCCGCGATCATGCGCGCCGCGCGTCAGGCCGAGGCGAACATGTTCATCCCGGACCTGGTCGACCCGGTGGGGCGCAGCGGCTATGACGCCCATGTCGGCGAGCGGGGCGTGAAGCTGTCCGGCGGCCAGCGCCAGCGCATCGCCATCGCCCGCGTGATCTTGAAGGACGCGCCCGTCCTGGTGCTGGACGAGGCGACCTCGGCCTTGGATTCGGAGGTCGAGGCTGCGATCCAGGGCCAGTTGCAAAGCCTGATGCAGGGCAAGACGGTGATCGCCATCGCCCACCGCCTGTCGACCATCGCCGCGCTCGATCGGCTGGTGGTGCTGGACCATGGCCGCATCGTCGAACAGGGCAGCCACGCCGAACTGGTCGCCCGCGGCGGCCTCTACGCCCAGCTCTGGCAGCGCCAGTCCGGCGGCTTCCTGGGCCTGGAGGCGGCCGACTTGGCCTCGTGAGCCCAGTACCTATCGAGATCTACGTCGATGCCGACGCCTGTCCGGTGAAGGCGGAGGTTTATCGGGTGGCGGAGCGCTACAGCCTCACCGTGCATGTGGTGACCAATGCGCCCATCGGCGTGCCCCGCGACCCGCGGATCCGCCTCACGCTGGTCGGCGACGGTTTCGACGCGGCGGATGATTGGATCGCCGAACGTGCGGGCAAGACCGACATCGTGATCACGGCGGACATCCCGCTGGCCGACCGCTGCCTGAAGTCGGGGGCGACGGTGATCGGGCCGACGGGCAAGCCCTTCACCATGGCGTCCATCGGCGGTGCCATGGCCAGCCGCGCCCTGATGGCCGATCTGCGTGCCATGGGCGTGGCCACCGGCGGACCCAAGCCGCTGACCCAGCGGGACAAATCCGCCTTCCTGTCGGCGCTGGACAATGCGGTGGTGGCGATCCGCAGACGCTAGTCTCCGCTTCAGAGGAAGCTGGCGAAAAGCCCGCCCCACGCAGAGAACCCTTTCTTTCTTCGCCAACGTTCCCAACTTGTTCAATGACACCGGGGGCACGGGCCGGCTGGGGGGCGGCCGGCCGTTGTGACAGCCGTTGTGACACGAGGGTTGGAGAGTTGGGTGTGGCAGAGGTAATCGAGGCGGAAAAGACGTCGGACGCCCCATCGGCGGCGACGCATGCGGGCTACCGGCTGACCATCGAGCCGTCCGGCCAGCGTATCCAGGCGGTGTTCAATGGCGAGACGGTGGCCGACAGCAGCCGGGTCCTGGTCATGCACGAGACCCGCCTGCGGCCGGTCTACTATTTCCCGCGCGACGATGTGCGGATGGATTTGCTGACGCGCACGGACCATCGCACCTACTGCCCGTTCAAGGGCAACGCCTCCTACTGGTCGCTGACCGTTGGCGACAAGACGGCCGAAAACGCGGTGTGGAGTTATGAGAATCCGTTCGACGAGGCGGAACTCGTCGGCAACTATGTCGCGTTCTATGCCCACCAGATCGACACCTGGCTCGTCGACGGCATCGAGACCGACCTGACCGCGCGGGAGATCGAGCCGGCGTCGGACAATCCCTGGGTGCCATGGCTGGTCAAGGACGCCTGGAAGGCGGGGTCGACGAAGGAACTGGTGGCCCATCTGGCCGAGGCCCTGGTCGCCAACGGCCTGAACATCCATCGCCTGCGCCTGATGATCCAGACCCTGAACCCGCAACTCTTCGCGCTCGCCTATACCTGGCAGCAGGACGCCGACGAGGTGACGGAGTTTCAGGCCACCCATGCCGGCATCCAAAGCGATGCCTTCCGCGACAGCCCGCTGGCCGTGATCCTGAATGGCGAGGGCGGCGTCCGCCGGCGGCTGGACGTGCCCAACCCCCGCCTCGACTATCCGATCCTGCACGATCTGGTGGAGCAGGGGGCGACCGACTATGTCGCCATGCCGATGCGCTTTTCCGACGGCCAGATCAACATCATCACCCTGGTCTCGCGCGAGCCGGGCGGCTTTTCGACCGAGTGTCTGGGCCACCTGCACGAGATCCTGCCGAACCTCAGCCGCCAGGTGGAGGCGCACGCCCAGCGCGTCTCCTCCCTCTCGCTGTTGCAGACCTATCTCGGCGGCCACACCGGCGAGCGGGTGATCAACGGCCTGGTCAAGCGCGGCGACGGCGAGAACATCCACGCCGTCATCATGTTCAGCGACCTGCGCGGCTCCACCATCCTGGCCGAGACCCTGTCGCGCGACGATTACCTGGCCGCCCTGAACCAGTATTTCGAGGCCATGGCCGGCGCCGTCATCGACCATGGCGGCGAGGTCCTGAAATTCATCGGCGACGCCGTCCTAGCCATCTTCCCGATCGACGAGGACGCCGCCGAGACCGATGGCCATTCGCCCGCCTGCGCCAAGGCGCTGGAGGCGGTCTACGACGCCCAGCAGCGGATCGAGGCGGTGAACAAGGAACGGGTGGAGCGGGGCGAGCAAAAGCTGGCCGTCGGCATCGCGCTGCATCGCGGCGACCTGACCTACGGCAATGTCGGCAGCGAACGGCGCCTGGATTTCACCGTCATCGGCTCGGCCGTGAACGAGGCCTCGCGCATCGAGGATATGAGCAAGCTCCTGAAATCCCCGATCGTCATCTCCTCGGCCTTCGCCCGCAGCGTCCCCGGCGACCTGATCTCGCTCGGCTTCCACGAACTGCGCGGCTTCCGCGACAAGCAGGAAATCTTCACCCTGCCACCGGCGCCGGCCCCAACCGACGACGCGTCGACTTAGCTGCCGGCACCCGGCCGGCGCGGCGGGTCGGCTTGCCCGTCGGCGCGCGGCTGTTTGACCCGCATCAAGCCGCCGTAATGCCGGGTCGGCTGCAGACGGCGGATGACTGCACGGTGATACCAACTTGCGATGATAATGACCCCTGTGATGGCGGCCAAATCGGTTCACGGCAAGGCGCCCAAACAAGCTTCAATGGGCGCAGCGCGATGCTTCAGCATCGGGCAAGCGGCGCCCAAGAGCTTTTGGGGCAGCCGTGGAGCGATTTGGCCCCACCGAAGGCCGCGTTGTCTTGTTCGCCGGCTGCCCAGGAAGCTCTCTTGGGGCGCGCCGCTTGTGGTATCTCCACACCACGGCGCAACACGCGCCTGACCAGCGATCAAGACAACGCGGTCACATGAGTCATTATCATCGCAAGTTGGTATAAGGCGGAGACGGCCGGTGTCCGACCCCCATCCCAACGTGGCGCTGATCGAGCGGCTCGACATCCACGACATCGCCGCGTCCAAGGACGTCTTTGCCGAGGACGCGGTCTTTCGCTACTTCAATCCGCTGCTGCCCGACCTCCAGGGCGACTATGTCGGCCTCACCGGCATTCGGGATTTCTTTCAAAAGATCGGCGCCCTCAGCGAAGGCTCGTTCCGGATCGAGCCGGTCTCCGCAGAGGCGGTCGGCAACGAACTGGTCGTCGTCCACACCCGCAACAGCCTGACGTTCGACAACCAACCGATCACGATGGACGTGGTCGTGATCTGGCGCATCGTAAACGGCCGCATCACCGAGGTCTGGGACATTCCGTCGGTTTTTACAGTGATGCAGGGGTGAGCCCGGGGAAAAGGGCTTGGCACAGCCAATGCTGGGTCGCGGCGCCGCAAATCGGCCAATCGGGATGCGCTTACAGGTAGCATCGGCGCGTGTTCCTTGGGGAAGACGGACCCTAATCAGCCAGCCGGATCAAGGTTTCGGGGGTGACGACGGTCAGGTCTTCATCGCTACGCCGATGGACTGTCGTACGGCGTGACACGCATCATCCAATCGCCGTCGCCGTGGGTTCTCGTTCTCGCCTGATCCTGGTTGGCCAAGCCTATTCATCACGTGCGAACGGGATAACTGAGCCGACGTCATCGTCAGACCGTGCCGGGCGTCTCAGCGTCGGAAGCCTCAATACGTCAGCTGACTGTGAGCTCATGTATCCTCGGGGCAGTCCGCACAGCGATTCCACATCTGACCCGTAGAGCCTGAAGTCACTGAGAAGGTCTTCTCGGCTTCGCACCTTTTCATCAACCAACAAGCGCACTGATCGGTTCAAGAGGCGCGGATACTCTGGTTCGAGCACATCGTCCAGAGGCTCGGTTCGTCGCCAACCTCGTGCGCTGTAGTATTTCCAGAGTCTTCGCTGATACTCCTCGCTCAGCATATCGAGTTTTGCACAGCGCATGATCATCGCGCCGATAGACGACTTCCATCGCTCCTTGAGCGCGACAAAAGCATTTAGCGAGGGAGACCAAATCTCTGCGGAGAAGCTCTCGGCAGGCATTAGAAACGCCCCAGCAAAATCGAAGGCCTGGCGCTCTATCTCCTTGAATTCCACACTATTGGTCAGAGCATTGGCCTTGAGGCCCTGGTGCAGCACTAGGTGCCCGAGCTCGTGCGCAGCGTCCATGCGCGATCGCGCACAAGCGTCCTTGTCGCTCGCTATTAGCACATAGGGGCGATTGTCTGCCGCCGACCAGTTGGAAAGCCCGTCCATTTTGACGGTCCCGGTTTCCTCCTTGACTACGACAATTCCTGCATTCTCAAGGACCAAAAGAACATCGGTAATCGGGCCCGTTCCGAGCCCCCATAAGCTTCGGCACTCAATGGCCATCCGCTCGATGTCTTCGTCTCCGATCTGTCGGTGATCCGCTACGTCCAGCTGCGGGACGCTAACGTCGGGAAGGTCCACCCATTCCTGGACGCCGAGTGCAACATCCTGCGCCCACCGAAGTCTGGCCCGTGTGCGTTTGCGTACGGACTGTGTGGTGCTAGCCATAGAACGGAAGAACATCGGCGCTGGGCCGTGAGCCGGCTGTGGCTTTAGGAAGTACGCGACCGGCACGTTGAGTGCCCGCGCAAGTGCATCCAGCGCATCTGGTTCAGGGGACTGTCCTCCGGCCTCCCAACGGGAGATGCTCGAACTCGTGCGGTTGATCAGCTCAGCGAGCGACACTTGTGTAAGGCCTCGGGAATCCCGAGCCTCCACCAGTCGCTCGGATGTGAACCCTGGTGTGCCACTGCGCATGGTTCTTCTCCCTGCGCCCGTTGCTGGGACTAATCCTTTGGAGCGCCGTTCGGCCTACTCTTCAGCCGCGGGACGGCGAGATCCTTCACTATGATAGGCGCTTCTGGTGGTGTGTGGGTTTTAGACGCGAGATCGTGGTAAAGGCCCAGCAGTTCGTGGATCGGTTTGAGGACCATCCACTTTGATAAGTCGCAATGCGGAACCCCCAGCCCGACGAACGCCGGTACGCTCGGGTCGCCACTGCGTCCGTGCGCCGTAACAACCATCATTCCGCACAACCGTCCCTTCGATGGCATCGGCACTACCCGCAGAAGGTCAAGTTGGACCGGGTCCAGCCATGCATTAAGCGCTGCCCACTCGCTCCGAAACCGTGTCGGACGGGGTGCCCCGCAATGTGATTGCACATTCCCCCGAATTAGGTGAATGCCGTCATGACTAACCAGGCTGTAGCGGCCGCCGGCAGGCTTCGTGTGCGGTGCGAAAACCGAGAGGCCCGCTTCATAGGCTGCTGCCCTGAATCCTTCCTCGCAACATGCATGGCGCGCCTGTCCGAGCATGTTGGCGCGCTCAGGTTCGGCATAGTGCTGACGCGTTATGCGCAGGGCCTTCGCAAAGGCAGCGTCCATTTGTTCCGCAAGGCTGCGGAAAAAGGTCTCAGGGTAGCTGGCCAAGATGCGGGCAATTGGATCGATCATCTGTCCTCACATCGCACTTGCGTTATCTGGAAAATGACATAAAATTTTTGCGTTAACAAGTGCCGACGACAGTCTTTTTCAATGTCAGTTAGGGAACCGAAAATGAGCAAAGGTCGAGATCGCATGGTCTATCGGCGCGAAGACGGCAAGTGGGCGAATAAGAGAAACGACGCCGATCGCGCCTCCAGCCTCCACGAGACCCAAAGCGATGCAGACCACTCTGCCAGGACGATGCTTCAAAATCAGGGTGGTGGCGAGCTTACTACGAAGGGCCTTAACGGGCGCATCAGGAGCAAGGACACCATTGCTCCGGGAAACGACCCAAACCCCCCAAAGGACAGGGAGAACTGAGAGCTTAGCGGCGACCCAGCTAGTGTGATCGCCGTTTCGTCCGCTAGAAGCACATATCTTGAAGAAAGCGCGCCGGCGAAGTGCTATCCCGCGCTTTCTGCCGCGCCGTCCAGCCGACGGTGGAGTGTGTCGTACCCAAGCCGACTCACCTTTGGTGCGCCCCCGGACGAAGCCGGCAGAGCGGGAAGAAAGGCTTCAAGCAAAATCGGCTCCGGCCCTCACCCAATCTTCTCCGTCCCCACCCCCTCCTGCACCTTGTCCTGCGTCCGATGCTCAAAATCGCTCGCATCGTGCCGCTCGTGCAGTTGCTCCGACAGGTCGCCGGAGGTGCGGTTGACCATGCGGCCGCGTTTGACCGGCTCGCGAGCGTCGATCTGTTCGGCCCAGCGCATGACATGGCGGTAGGACTTGGTGTCCAGGAACTCCGCGGCGTCATAGACCCGGCCGAGCGCGAGCGCGCCGTACCAGGGCCAGATGGCCATGTCGGCGATGGTGTAGTCGGCACCGGCGATGTACTCGTGGTCGGTTAGGCGGCGGTCCATCACGTCGAGCTGGCGCTTGGTTTCCATCGTGTAGCGGTTGATCGGGTATTCCCACCGCTCCGGCGCGTAGCGGTAGAAATGGCCGAAGCCGCCGCCGAGATAGGGCGCGCTGCCCATCTGCCAGAACAGCCAGGACAGGCACTCCGCCCGCTCCGCCGGCTCGGTCGGCAGAAAGGCGCCGAACTTTTCCGCCAGATAGAGCAGGATGGCGCCGGACTCAAAGACGCGGATCGGCGTCTTGCCGCTGCGGTCCACCAGGGCCGGGATCTTTGAGTTCGGGTTGGCCTCGACAAAGCCGCTGGAGAACTGGTCGCCATCGCCGATCTTGATCAGCCAGGCGTCGTACTCCGCGCCCGTGATGCCCTTGGCCAACAGCTCCTCCAGCATCACGGTCACCTTCACGCCGTTGGGCGTGGCCAGCGAATAGAGCTGCAGCTTGTGCTTGCCGACCGGCAACTCCTGCTCATGGGTGTGGCCGGCGGTCGGGCGGTTGGTCTTGGAGAACTGGCCGCCATTTTCCTTGTCCCAGGCCCAGACCTTCGGCGGGGTGTAGGTGGCCCCGGAGCCAGTGTTGGGGGCGTCAGTGTTGGGGGCGTCGGTCTTGGGGGTGTCGGAGTCGGTGTTCGCGGCGCTCATGGCGGTTCGGCCTCGCAAAGGTGGGTGTTGCGCGCCGGGTGGACAGCGCGGCGGGGGTGCTGTTCAGGTAGGATGCGAGCACCCGATTGCCAATGGTTGGCGGGCGGGCGAGGGTGGTCGGGCAGGGCCTAAACCCGGGTCAGCACCACCGTTACCGTGCCGCCCGAAGGCCCAGGCCCTTGGTAGCGCACCGCATCCGGCCCGTCCGGCGTATAGCTGAAGGCCCCCTCGGCCACCACCATGGTCAGCGTGCCGTTGCGCCAGACGCCTTGGCCGGGCAGCAAGGGGCCGCCGGGGCCGAGCCGATGATTGACCCGCGCGCCGGTCGCATCGACGTCGCGGATCTCGACCTGGATCGCCTGGCCGTCCGGCGCGATGCCGCGAAAGGTGCCGGCATAGGCGAAGGGATCGACGACCGTCGCCAGGGTTGGGTTGGAACCGGCCGGCGCGCCTGGCCCCAGTTCCGGCGCGGGTGCCGCGCTCACGACCGGCGAAAGCGGCTGTACGGTGGGCGAGGGGGCGGGCGGCGTCGCCGGCGGGGGCGGCGGCTCGTCGGGGTTCGCGGGTTCGTCGACCGCGCCCGTCTGGCACGCGGCCAGCAGCACGGTGCCCAGGGTCAGGACTGCAAAACGCCTCATCATCACGCTGGCACCCATGTTTTTCGGATGTGGTGCCATGACTATAGCCGCCTACGCTGCGCCTGTGCAGGGCCCGTGTTTACTGGAAATAGCCGCCGATGATCTCGCCATCCTCGTTCAATTCGGCGAAGAACCGGCTGTAGTCGGGGCGATATTCCAACGTCGTCGGCGTCATCGGCATGACCAGCTGGATGTCGGGATAGGCGACCGCGAAATCGTCCGGCGTTGGCCCCGTGGCGATGAAGTCCTCGAACTCGGCCACGTCAAAGCCCGCCGGCGGCGGAATGACCTGGTCGCCGGACTGGGGATAGCCGATTTCGGGCATGACGGTGTCCCCGACGCCGCTTTGCTGGCACGCGGCGAGAAGCAGGGAGCCGGCCAGCAGGCCGGTCAGACCGATGGCTGAAACACGCATGGAATAGAACTCCTCAATACTTATTGAAGAGATTTGGGAAGCGAACCCGGCGGAGATGCGGTCGGTTTCGGACATTCCTGTGGCAGCGGGCCTCTGCATTCGACTGCCCCCGCCACCGTTCGCTGCCTCCGAAAGCGAAAAGGCCGGACCCCAGCCTTTGGCGACACTTCATTTCGATTCACCGTAGCGGCGCGACCTTTCTGTTCGTTAGGAAACAAAATGCCAATTATGTCAATGAATTTATAATGATAGCCGGTTTGATCACATTGACAGACGGAATGTTCCGCTGAACAATCCTGATGCAGAATAAAACTACCCAAACCGTTCACTGAACAGACTGGAGGCCCTTTCATGTCACGTCCAATTCCGTTGGCTTTTGGCTCCGCTTGTGCGCTCGCGGCCCTCATGATCGCGGCGCCGGCCATGGCCCAGAGCAACGTCGTCACCATGAACACGGTGCAGATCTTCGGCACCATCGATCCGGCCAAGATCAACGACTACACCGAATACATGGCGGCGGTTAATCTCTATGACGGCCTGGTTACCGTCGACGAGGGCGGCAACATCCAGCCGCAACTGGCCGAGAGCTGGGAGGTGTCGGACGATTCCTCCGTCTTCACCTTCCATCTGAACCCGAACGCGACCTTTCAGGACGGGTCGCCGGTAACGGCGCAAGACGTGGTCTACACGGTCGACCGCCTGCTCTCGATCAACCAGGGTCCGGCCTATCTGTTCGCCGACGTGCTGGAGCCGGGCAGTGTCGCGGCGACGGATGACCACACGGTGGTCTTCACCTTGTCGCAGACCTTCTCGCCGTTCCTCGCCACGATGCCGGCGGTCTTCATCGTCAACGCCGATCTGGTTGAAGAGAATGCCGGCGACGACGAGGGCCAGACCTATCTGGCGACCAACGTCGCCGGCGCCGGCCCCTACATGCTGGACAGTTGGGATCGTGGCAGCCGCATGACCCTGACCCGCGACGAGAATTATTACGGCGGCTGGCATGACGGCGCCATCGACGAGGTCCGCTGGATTGTCACCAATGACGAGGCGACCGTGCGTTCGCTTGCCGCGTCGGGCGAGCTGACCATGACCAGCCAGTATCAGGCGACGGAAACCTACGACGCGATCGCCGCGATGGACGGGTTCTATCTCGCCGAGGAGGACACGGCGGTCGCATTCTACTACAAGCTCAACACCCAGATCCCGCCGACGGACGACGTGCATATCCGCCGCGCCATCGCTTGCGCCACGGACTATGACCTGATCCGCGAGGTGATCCTGCCGGGTGGCGTACTGTCGACGCCGCTGCCGCCTCTGTTCGCCGAGTTCCACAATAACGACATCCCGGCGCCGACTTTCGACCTGGAGTGCGCGCGCGAGGAAATCGCCCAGAGCCAGTATGCCGGCAGCGGGCCGATCCCGATCGTGCATTCCTACGTCGCCGGCACGGCGTTTGAGGAGGAAATCGCGCTCCTGTTCCAGGCGACGATGGAGGAGCTGGGCTTCGAGGTCACCTTGCAGCCGGAACCGTGGAACCGCATTACGGAGCTGGCCGGTGAGATCGACACGACGCCGAACCTGACCCAGGTCTTCTTCGGGCCGACCTACCCGTCGCCTGATTCCATGTTCTACACCCAGTATCACTCCAACGCCGCCGGCACCTGGGCGTCGATGGAATGGGTGCTGAACGATCAGGTCGACAGCCTGATCGACGCCGCGCGTGCAACTGCCGACGTGAGCGAGCAGGCCGAGATCTATCGCGAGCTGCAGGCCCTGCTGGTCGAGATCCAGCCGGACACGTTCCTGCTCACCCAACGTGTGCGGCACGCGATGAGCGACTGTCTGACCGGCTTCCAGGCCATCCCGATGCAAAGCTTCGATTACGACATGTATCGCTACACCTGGACCTGCGATCCGAACGGTTGATCTGACGCGGAAGCAGCCCCGACCCGTTTGAGGGTCGGGGCGTCCTTCAGGCACTATCGCCGTGGAGTTTCTTTACTTTCTGGCCCGCCGGCTTTTGTGGTCGATCCTGGTGCTGGTCGGTCTGTCGATCATCATCTTCACGATCGCCCGCGTCGTGCCCGGCGACCCGGCGCGCATCGCGCTGGGCCCCCTGGCAACGCAGGAACAGGTGGCGGCGCTGCAGGCCGAAATGGGCCTCGACCAGCCCATTCACAGCCAATATCTGGGCTATGTCGGTGGCCTGTTGCAGGGCGATCTCGGCCAGTCGCTCTTGACTCAGCGCTCGGTCAACGAGGACATCGGCGACACCTTTGCCGCCACCTTCGAACTGGTCGTCGCCACGGTGATCGTCTCGATGATTATCGGCGTGCCGGCGGGTGTCATGGCGGCGCGCAACAAGGATGGCTGGCTGGATAATTCCAGCCGTTTCATCGCGCTGCTGGGCGTGGTGACGCCGGCCTTCTTCCTGGCGATCCTGCTACAGATCCTGGCTGGATACGTCCTGCAGATCTTGCCGGTGACCAACAGGATGCCTGCCGGCATCGATTTTCAGGCCAACATCACCGGTCTCATGGTGATCGACACGATGCTGCACGGCCGCTTCGATCTGACGGTCGAGGCGCTGCGCCATCTCTTGCTGCCGACCATCGCGTTGTCGGCCGCCACGATCGGCCAGATCATGCGCATCACGCGCTCGTCCATGATCGACGTCTCGCGGCAGGACTATATCGAGGCCTCGCGCGCCTTCGGTATTCCGGCGCGGATCCGAACCTTCAAATACATGCTGCGCCCGTCCTTCGTGCCGCCGCTGACCATCCTGGGTCTTGAATTCGCCTCCCTGATCGGCAACGCCTTCGTCGTCGAGATGGTCTTCGGCTGGCCGGGCATGGCCAGTTATGGCGTGCGCACGATCCTGCAAAAGGACCTGAACGCCGTCATGGGCGTTGTCATGGTTTCCGGCCTGTTCTTCGTCTTCGTGAACCTGTTGATCGACGTGCTGGTCGGCTATGTCGACCCGCGCGTGCGCATTCGGGGAACGCGCTGATGGCCGTCCTCAACAACGGCTCGGCGCCGGCAAGCGTGGAGGAGGCGGTCCCGGCCGCCACCATCTCCAACGCCTACAAGAACTGGTACCGGTTCAGCCGAAACCCCACGGCTGTGATCGGCGCCGTCATCGTCCTGATCGTGATCTCTTGCGCCCTGTTCGCGCCCTGGATCGCACCCTATCCGGAGCAGGTCGACAACTTCGTCGATTTCCGTGCCCGGCACCTGCCGCCCTCTTGGGAACACTGGTTCGGCACCGACAATGTCGGGCGCGACGTGCTGACACGGGTGATCTACGGCTACCGTATCTCGCTCCTTCTGGTCGTGGTGGTGCTGGGCCTGTCGATCCCGTTCGGCGTCATGCTGGGCCTGATGGCCGGCTATTTCGGCGGCTGGGTCGAGATCGTGATCATGCGGCTCACCGATATCGCGCTTGCCATCCCGCCGCTGGTCATGGCGCTGGCCATCACCGCCGTTCTGTCGCCGAACCTGATGAACGCCATGATCGCCATCTCGGTGCTGTGGTGGACCTGGCATACGCGCCTGATCTACTCGATCACCCGCACGCTGAAGACCCAGGAGTTTGTCGAGGCGGCTGAGATCCTGGGCGCCAGCAAGTTTCACATCCTGTTCAGGGAGCTGTTGCCCAACTGCGTCTCGGCGATTTCGGTCAAGGCGACGCTGGATGCCGGCTTTGTCATCCTGATCGGCGCCTCGCTCAGCTTCCTCGGCCTCGGCGTACAGCCGCCGACGCCGGATCTCGGCACCATGGTCGCCACGGGGGCAGACTATCTGCCGGATCGGTGGTGGCAGTCCGTCATGCCGGGCATGGCCATTCTGGTTGCGATCCTGGGCTTCAACCTGCTCGGCGACGGGCTGCGCGATATGTTCGATGTGGAGGATGTGCGATGAACGCGCCTCTGCTTGACGTCGCCGGCCTGTCGGTCGATTTCGCGACCTACGGCCGCCAGGCCCGCGTGCTGGACGGGGTCTCGCTGCAGGTGCGCGCCGGCCAGCACGCCGCCCTGGTCGGCGAGACGGGCTGCGGCAAAAGCGTCACCTTGCGCGCGATCATGGGCATCCTGAAGAGCCCTCCGGCCAGCATCGCGGCCGGGTCGATCGGCTTCGACGGTGCCGACCTCCTGACCATGCCGGCGCGCCAGCGCGACGCCTTGAAGGGCACCGCAATGTCCATGGTCTTCCAGGACCCGATGACGGCGCTGAACCCGGTCTTCACGATCGGCGACCAGCTTGCCACCATCATCAAATACGCCGACCGGCGCATGGGCGTGCGCCGGGACAAGCAGGGCCGCAAACAGCGCGTCATCGAGGTGCTCGACCAGGTGCGCATGCCGGACCCGGAGCGCATCTTCGGCGCCTATCCCATCATGCTGTCCGGCGGCATGCGCCAGCGCGTTCTGATCGCCATGGCGCTGTTGAACGAGCCGCGCTTGCTGATCGCCGACGAGCCTGGCACGGCGCTGGACGTCACCACGCAGGCCGAGATACTGGCCCTGCTGAACGATCTCGTCGCCGCCCGCTCGCTGGCCCTGCTGATGATCACCCATAATCTCGGCGTCGTGCGCGAGATGGCGGACTATGTCTACGTCATGTATGCCGGCACGATCGTCGAGCATGGGCCGACCGAGGCCCTGTTCGAACGGCCCAGCCATCCCTACACGCAGGCCCTGATCGAATGTGTGCCGAAACTGTCCGGAACGTCGACCTTCAAGGGCATCGACGGCACCATTCCGGACTATGTGGACCCACCCGTCGGCTGCCGTTTTCGGCCAAGGTGCCCGCACCGGCATGACGCCTGCTTCGAACGGCCGCCGAACGTTACCGTGGGCGCCAACCATGTCGCCGCATGCTGGCTGCGCCAGCCGGCCGAGGAGGTGGCATGATCGAGGCGCCCCTTCTTGAGGTCAGCGGCCTGACCAAGCACTTCCCCATCCGCGGCGGCATCATCCAGCAGCGGGTCGGCGCGGTACGCGCCGTCAACGATGTCAGCTTCGCGATCCGCAAGGGCGAGGTCTTCGGCCTTGCGGGCGAGAGCGGCTCCGGCAAATCGACCATAGCCCGCATGGTCGTCGGGCTCTATCGGCCCACCGCCGGTACCGTCCATTTCGACGGAAGCGACGTCAGCGGCCTGATCGGCGGCCGCGACTATCGCAAGCAAGTCCAAATGGTGTTTCAGAACCCCGGCTCGTCTCTGAACCCGCGCCGCACCATCGCCCAGTCTGTCGCCGTGCCGCTGATCTTCCATGACTATCCGAAGGCAAAGATCGCCGACCGTGTGGCAGAGTTGCTGGAGATGGTCGAGCTGCCCCGCAACTTCGCCATCCGCTATCCGCACGAGCTGTCCGGCGGCCAGAAACAGCGTGTCGCCATCGCAAGGGCACTGGCGGTCGAACCGCGCCTGATCGTGCTCGACGAGCCGACCTCGGCCCTCGACGTCTCGGTACAGGCCAAGATCATCGATCTGCTGGCGGGGCTGGCAGGCGAACTGGGCCTGACCTTCCTGTTCATCTCCCACGATCTCAGCCTGATGCGCAATTTCTGCAGTCGGGTCGGCATTCTTTACCTTGGCCGCCTTGCTGAAACCGGCTCGACCATCGACGTCTTCGGCTCGCCGGCCCACCCTTATACCCAGGCCCTGATCGGTGCCGTGCCGGTGGTGTCGGACGAAGAGGCGGCGCTGAAGCCGTCGATCCCGGCCCTGTCCGGCGAAATCCCCAGCCCGTCGCGCATCCCCAAGGGTTGCAGCTTTCACACGCGCTGCCCGTTCGCGTTCGAGCCGTGCCGGCAGATCGACCCAGAGTTCACCATCGTTGGCCAGGGCCACGAGGCCCGGTGCCACTTGCTTGAAGAACGGACGGCGACCGCCGCAACCGTTCCGGTTTCCCCAGTTGAGAGGAGTGCCCACCCGTGATCCGCATCGGTGTAGACGTCGGCGGAACCAATACCGACGCCGTCGTCATGGACGGCCAAAAGGTCGTGGCCGGCGTGAAGGCCGCGACCACACAGGACGTGCTGACCGGCGTCAACAACGCGCTGAAATCGGTGCTGGCGGAAAGCGGTGTCGCGCCAGCCGCCGTCGATGTCGTCATGATCGGCACGACCCATTTCACCAACGCCGTGGTCCAGCGCCGCGACCTGGCCCAGACCGCCGCCGTGCGCCTTGGGCTGCCGGCCACCGCCTCGCTGCCGCCCATGGTCGACTGGCCGGAGGATCTGCGCGACGCCATCGGCAACCACCGCTATCTGGCCCATGGCGGGCACGAGTTCGACGGTAGGCCGATCTCGGCCCTGGACGAGGACGAGCTGCGCGGCATCGGCGCGGACATCAAGGCGAAGGGCGTAGGCTCCATCGCCATCTCCTCTGTCTTCAGCCCGGTCAATACCGAGGTCGAACAACAGGCCGGCGAAATCCTGAGCGCGGCCGTGCCCGACGCGCACATCACGCTGTCCAGCGATATCGGCCGCATCGGCCTGTTGGAGCGCGAGAACGCGGCGATCATGAATGCCTGCCTGCGCGACCTGTCGGCCCATGTCATCGCGGCGTTCAAATCCGCGCTGGCCGATTGCGGCATCACCAGCCGGTTCTTCCTGACCCAGAATGACGGCACCTTGATGGATGCCGCCTTTGCCGAGCGCTTCCCGGTGCTGACCTTCGCCAGCGGCCCGACCAATTCCATGCGCGGCGCGGCGTTCCTGTCCGGCGTCGATGAGGCCATCGTGGTCGATATCGGCGGCACCACCAGCGATGTCGGCGCCCTGCACAAAGGTTTCCCCAGGCCGGCGACGGTTGCGGTCGAGGTCGGCGGCGTGCGCACCAACTTCCGTATGCCCGACGTGTTCTCAATCGGCCTTGGCGGGGGCTCGCTGGTGGTCGATCAGGACGGCAGCGTGACCGTCGGCCCTCGCTCGGTCGGCTATCGGCTGACGGAGGAAGCACTGTGCTTCGGCGGCGAGACACTTACGGCCACTGACATCGTCGTTGCTGCCGGCAAGGCCGACATCGGCGACCGCGCCAAGACCAGCCATCTCGACGCCGATCTGGTCGCCCGCACCCGGACCGAAGTGCAGCGCATGCTGGAACTCTCGGTCGAACGCTCCCGCCTGTCGCCGGAGCCTTTGCCGGTGATCGTGGTCGGCGGCGGCAGCATCCTGGCCGGCGACAAGATCGGCACGCTGGAGGTGCTGAAGCCGGCCCACTACGCCGTCGCCAACGCGGTCGGCGCCGCCATCGCCCAAGTCAGCGGCGAGATCGACCGGGTGTACTCGCTGGCCAAAATGGGCCGCTCCGACGCGCTGGACGACGCCAAGCGCCAGGCGACCGACGCCGCCGTATCGGCCGGTGCCACGCCGGACAGCATCGAGATCGTCGATGTCGAGGACGTGCCGCTGGCCTATTTGCCCGGCAACGCCACTCGCGTACGTGTGAAGGCGGTCGGAGAGTTGCGTGTCTGACGGATACCCCCTTACCGAGGCCGATCTTCCGGCGCTTACCCTTGGCGCAGCCCTCCTGGGCACGGGCGGGGGCGGCAACCCCTATATCGGCATGCTGCGCACCCGCGAACTCATGCGCGCCGGCGCCACGGTTGACGTGCGGCCGCTGGAGTCGTTCGGCGATGACGAGCACATAGGCTCCGTCGGCGGCATCGGCGCGCCGGTGGTCGGTGTCGAAAAGGTCGAGGAAGGCGAGGAGTGCCTGCGCGCCCTCCGCGCGGTCGAAGAAGCGTCCGGCGTGAAGGTCGCTGCCCTTATCTCCGCCGAGATCGGCGGCGCCAACGCCATGGAGCCGGTACTGACCGCTGCGCAAGCCGGGTTGCCGGTGGCCGATGGCGACGGCATGGGGCGCGCCTTCCCCGAGGTCCAGATGACCAGCTTCTTCATCTATGGCCAGGCGCCGGAACCCGCCGCCATCGCCGACGACAAGGGCAACTGCATCGTCTTTAAGGACATGGTCGACATGTATTGGCTGGAGCGGTTCGCCCGCACCGCCGCGGTCGATATGGGCGCCGGTGCCGGCTTCGCCACCGCCCCGATGTCGGCGGGCTTTTTGAAGCGCTACGCCGTGCCCGGCACTGTCACCCAGGCGCTCGACATCGGCCGCGCCATAGAGAAGGCGCGCGCCAGCCGCCGGGACGTGCTGGGCAAGGTGGCCGATGCCGCCGGTGGCAGGATCATCTACACCGGCAAGATCGGCGATGTACGCCGTGAGCTGAAGGGCGGCTTTGCCATGGGGCATGTCGAACTCTCCGGCGTCGCCGATCATGCGGGTGAGGCGGGCCGCATCGCCATCCAGAACGAAAACCTGATCTTCTGGCGCGACGGCGCGGTCGAGATCACGGTGCCGGACCTGATCATGATCCTGGAACTGGACACGGCGGAGCCGATCACCACGGAACTGCTGCGTTATGGCCAGCGCGTCGCGGTCCTGGCCATGCCGGCCCACCCGCTCATGAAATCGCCGGAAGCACTGAAAGTCGTCGGCCCGCAAGCCTTCGGCTATGCCGACATCGCCTACAAGCCCTTCGCGGCATAACAAGACCCAAGAGGAAACCACCATGCGCCTCATCGATATCGACGACCTGGACGACATCGCCGTCGGCGGCGCCATCCTCGGCACGGGCGGCGGTGGTGACCCGCATATCGGCAAGCTGATGGCCAAGGAGGCGATCCGGCGCAACAGCCCGGTGCGCCTGGTCGATGTCGACCAGGTGCCGGAGGATGGCTGGGTCGTGCCGGTTTGCATGATGGGCGCGCCGACCGTGATGACCGAAAAGTTGCCCCAGGGCGACGAGATCGTCATCGCATTCCGCAAGCTGGAACAGCTCATGGGCGTTACCTTCTCGGCCGTGCTGTGCGGCGAGGCCGGCGGCCTGAACTCCACCACGCCCTTCATCGTCGCCGCCGAGACCGGCCTGCCGCTGGTCGATGGCGACGGCATGGGCCGCGCCTTTCCCGAACTGCAGATGGTCACCTTCACCCTGCACGGCGTCCACGCCACGCCCATGGTCCTGGCCGATGACAAGGGCAACTCCATCGTGCTCGACACGGTCAGCAATCAGTGGACCGAGCGTCTGGCCCGGGCCGCGACGGTGGAGATGGGCGGCTCCGCCCTGCTCGCCTTCTACCCCATGTCCGGCAAGACCGCCCGCCACGCCATCGTGCGCGGCACCCTGGGCCTTGCCGCCGATCTCGGCCGCACGCTGCGCCGCAGCCGCGCCAAGCTGGCCGACCCGGTGATGACCATGCAGGACCGCCTGGGCGCGCTGCCCCTGTTCAAGGGCCGCGTCTTGGACGTGGAGCGCCGCACGGTCGGCGGCTTCGCCCGCGGCGAGGCCACGCTGGAGGGCGTCGACGCCCATGCCGGCCAGACCCTGCGCCTCGCTTTCCAAAACGAATTCCTGATCGCCGAACGCGACGGCGAGCCGGTCGTCACCACGCCGGACCTGATCATGCTGCTAGACATCGACACCGGCGACCCGATCACGACCGAGTCCCTTCGCTTCGGCCTCCGCGTCGCCGCGCTCGCCATGAAATGCGACGACCAATGGCGCAGCCCCGAAGGCCTTGAACTCGTCGGCCCGCGCTACTTTGGCTATGATCTGGACTACCGGCCGGTGGAGGAGACGTTGGTACCTGGCTGAACTCATCGGTTCGGTTATCGCGAAGGTTCCGACGGTTCGTTGCTGGTGTGGCCTCGAATGAAGTCGGCCAGATCCTCAACGGTCTTCGTATGCTCGACCACGGCCATGGCGATGTCGAATGACGCTTTTTCAGGCGCGTCGAACCAGACGCCGTTCATATCGAGAAAAACCGTCATCGCCTGCCAGGCCAGGCGCTTGTTTCCGTCCACCAGCGCGTGACGGCTGGATACGCTTTCGAAGATCAGGGCTGCTAGTTCCGCCGCATCCGCATCGGGCTTGTAGCCGAACGCGTTGCGGACGCGGTCGAATCCCGCTTGCAGATCTTCCTTGGAAACGATCTGCAACTCTTGGCCGATTTCGCCGAAATACTCCGCGAAATCGTCCAGGATTGCTTGATTGTCCGGCCAGACGTACGTGCTCACCGCCCGAGCAGTTCGAGCGTGCGGGCAAAGCGATTGCGCATCCGCTTGGCGGAGGCCCGTGTCGCCTCGTAGTTGTTGTCGACCTTGGTCAAGGTGACTTGAACCGTCGACCCGATGTCGGCCTCAAGCTCGGCCAGGTCGCTGCGATGTATGGGCACCATCGCGCCGTTTCCGAAGCGCTTGATCGTGCGGATGACGGTTTTTTCGGCCATGGCGGCGATCCCTATATGAGTGTCGTATATACTGGCATATATACGGGAGGTCAAGGTGCCGACCTCTCGGACACGAAATGCCAAACAGGCGCCGGCTACCTTGACTTGACTGGACGGCCCCCGATACTGGCGCCCGCAATTCATAGCGTTGGGGGAGGGGTCTGATGAAAACTCGTGCGGCCGTGGCGTTTGAGGCGGGCAAGCCGCTGGAGATTACCGAGGTCGATCTTGACGGGCCGCGCGCCGGCGAGGTGATGGTCGAGATCAAGGCCACCGGCATTTGCCACACCGACGCCTACACCCTGTCCGGCGCCGACCCCGAGGGGCTGTTCCCCGCCATTCTGGGCCATGAGGGTGCGGGCGTGGTGGTCGAGGTCGGCGAGGGGGTGACCAGCGTGGCGGCGGGCGATCACGTCATCCCGCTTTACACGCCGGAATGCCGCGAGTGCGACTATTGCCTGCACCCCAAGACCAATCTCTGCCAGGCCATCCGCACCACCCAGGGCCAGGGCGTGATGCCGGACGGCAGCTCTCGCTTCTCGATTGGCGGCGAAAAGCTGCTGCATTACATGGGCACCTCTACATTCTCCAACTACACGGTGATGCCGGAGATCGCGGTCGCCAAGGTTCGCCAGGACGCCCCGTTCGACAAGATCTGCTATATCGGCTGCGGCGTCACGACCGGCATCGGCGCTGTCATCAACACGGCCAAAGTCGAACCTGGATCGAACTGCGTGGTCTTCGGTCTCGGCGGCATCGGCCTGAACGTCATACAGGGTTTGCGGCTGGTCGGTGCCAACATGATCGTCGGCGTGGACATGAACAACGGCAAGAAGGAATGGGGCGAGCGTTTCGGCATGACCCATTTCGTCAACCCGTCTGAGGTCGAGGGCGATCTCGTGCCCTATCTGGTCGACCTGACGGGCGGCGGCGCCGATTACAGCTTCGAATGCATCGGCAATGTGAACACCATGCGCGCCGCCCTGGAATGCGCCCACAAGGGCTGGGGCGAGTCGGTGATCATCGGCGTCGCCGGCGCGGGCGAGGAAATCTCGACGCGGCCGTTCCAGCTCGTCACCGGCCGGGTCTGGCGCGGCACGGCGTTCGGTGGTGCGCGCGGCCGTACGGATGTGCCGCAAATCGTCGACTGGTACATGGACGGCAAGATCGAGATCGATCCCATGATCACCCACACCATGCCCTTGGGTGACATCAACAAGGGTTTCGACCTGATGCATGAGGGCTCTTCGATCCGCTCCGTCGTGCTCTACGATTAGGACCTTTCATGCTTGAAACGGTGGCCAAGCACGCCTGCTTCGGCGGCGTGCAAGGCATCTACGCCCATGACAGTGCCAGCACCGGCACGCGCATGGAGTTCTCGGTCTTCGTACCGCGGCACAATCAACAGCGCGCGTGTGCCGTCGTCTATTACCTGTCGGGCCTGACCTGCACGTGGGAGAACGCGACGGTCAAGGCCGGCTTTCAGCGGGTGGCGGCCGCGCTGGGCCTGATCGTCGTCGCGCCGGACACCTCGCCACGCGGCGAGGGCGTGCCGGATGACGACGCCTATGATCTGGGCCAGGGCGCCGGCTTCTATCTCGATGCGACCCAGGCCCCCTGGAACCAGCATTTCCGCATGGAAAGCTACATCGCCCAGGAACTGCCGGCGCTAATCGACGAAAACTTCCCGAACACCAGCAAGCGCGGGATCATGGGCCATTCCATGGGCGGGCACGGTGCGCTCACCCTGGCCATGCGCCACCCCGATCTCTTTCAAACCGTCTCCGCCCTGTCGCCGATCGTGGCACCGGCCGCGGTGCCCTGGGGCCGGAAGGCGTTCGCTGCCTATCTCGGCCCGGATGAAAGCACCTGGCGCGGGCACGATGCCTGCGCCCTCATTGCCGATCTTGGCTGGCACGGCGACATTTTCATCGATGTGGGCGCCGATGACGGCTTTCTCGACGAACAACTCCAGCCGCAGCGCTTCAAACAGGCCTGTGCGGCGGTCGGCGTCGATCTTACCCTGCGGCTGCAGCCCGGTTACGACCACTCCTACTATTTCGTCGCCAGCATGATGGATGACCATCTCGCCTGGCATGCCGACCGGTTGATCTGAGCGTACGACGCCGATGACCAGCAGGTTTCTGGTTCGAAAGCTGCTGCGTTTGCTGTTGACCCTGTGGGCGGCCGTCACCTTGGTATTCGTCGTGCTGCGCCTGTCCGGCGACCCGATCGTGGCCCTGGTGCCCGCCGACCTGCCCGACGCGATCATCGACCAGTATCGGGAACGGCTGGGGCTTACGGGGTCGATCCTTGAGCAGTATGGCGCCTATCTCTCCGGCGTGCTGCGTGGCGATTTCGGCTATTCCTTCCGCACGGCCGGCCCGGCCTGGGATGTGGTGGCATCGCGCGTGTCGGCGACCCTGTTGCTGGGCGGCGCGGCCATGGCGCTCGCCATCCTGGTCGGCATCCCGGCCGGGATCGCGGCCGCCCATTGGCACAATCGCGCCGGCGACCGGGTGATCATGACCGGTGCCGTGTTCGGTTACGCCATGCCGAACTTCTTCTTCGGCATTCTGCTGATCCTGCTGTTCACGCTGAACCTGCAATGGCTGCCGTCCGGCGGGATGGGCGGTTTCAGCCATCTGATCATGCCGACGCTCACCCTCGGCCTGGCTTCCGCCGGGGCCTTTGCCCGCTTCACCCGCTCGTCCCTGCTGGAGGTGCTGGGCGCCGGCTACATGCGCACGGCCCGCGCCAAGGGGCTGTCGCTCAGGCGCCAGATGCTTGTGCATGCGCTGCGCGGCGCCCTGGTGCCGCTGACCACGCTACTGGGCTTCACCATCGGCGCGCTTATCGCCGGGGCCGTGGTCACGGAGACGGTCTTTGCCTGGCCCGGCGTTGGCCGATTGCTGGTTGTCTCGGTATCCGAACGCGACTTGGCCGTGGTCCAACTGATCGTAATTCTGGCCGCCGCGACCATGGCGTTTGCCAATCTGGCCGTCGATCTCGCCTATGGCTGGCTCGACCCCCGCATCGGTCAGGAACGGCGCAGCCAGCGGGCCGGCCCGTGAGCCGTCGGCGGTCGCTGGGCACGACGGTTGCGCTGGTCGTGCTGGTGCTGGTGGTCGGCGTGGCGTTGTTCGGCGATTTCCTGACCGCCTATCCCTATGACCAGTCGAACCTGCTGGCGCGCAACGAGCCGCCGGTGTTTCTCGGCGGCACTTGGGAGCATCCGCTGGGCACCGACCGGCTGGGCCGGGACATGGTCGCCAGGCTGGTCGTCGCCATCCGCATTTCGATCGGTATCGCCGCCGTCGGCACGCTGATCTCGATGATGATCGGCACCTCGCTGGGCCTCTTGGCGGCGCGCCGCGGCAAGGCGGCGGACGACGCGGTGATGGGTCTGGTCGACCTTCAGGCCGCGTTGCCCTTCATCATCATCGCGCTGGCCATCCTGGCCTTCTTCGGCCGATCGCTGACCATCTTCATCATGCTGATCGGGCTTTACGGCTGGGAGGTGTATGCCAGGCAGGTGCGCGGTGCGGCGCTGGCCGCCCGCAACCAGCCCTATATTGAGGCGGCACGGGCCGTTGGCATCACCACGGGCACGATCTATCGACGGCACATCCTGCCCAACATCTCCAATGTCATCATCGTCCAGGCGACATTGAACTTTCCGCAGGCGATCCTGCTGGAAACGGGCCTCAGTTTCCTGGGCCTCGGCATCCAGCCGCCGCTGACCAGCCTCGGCCAACTGCTGGGCGAGGGCAGGGACAGTCTGGCCAGTTCCTGGTGGGTCGCGGTCATTCCCGGCACGGTCATCTTCCTGACCACACTGGCGGTCAGTCTGCTGGGTGACGCGCTGCGCGACCGGCTGGACCCGACGCTGCGACGATAGAGCGGCGATCAGATCTCGCGGCCGAAACTGTCGCCGGGCATCTGGGTCGATAGTCCATCGTCGACGAGGATCTCCGCCCCGTTAATCATCTTCGAGGCGTCGGATGCCAGGAACACCGCCGCACCGACCAAGTCCTCGGGATGCAGCAGGCGGTTGCGCGGACTGCGCGTGGCGAACGCCTTTTCCGCGCGCTCCCTGGAGCCGAGTTTCTTCAGCGCACTGGCAAGCGAGGCGTCCGTCAGAACGTAACCCGGATGGATCGCGTTAACCCTGACATTCGAGCCCATGGCAATGCAGGACGCCGCGGCCTGAACGGTCAGCGCGCGAACGGCGCCTTTACTCGTGCCGTAGGCGGGACCGCTCCTAGCGCCGAAAGAGCCGACAATCGAACCGATATTGATGATCGACCCGGGACGGGTGCCCATGGCCTTGACCGCGACCTTGATGCCCAGAAACGTGCCATCGAGGTTTACCGCATGAAGCTTGCGCCACTCTTCGAGCGGGATATCGGCGATCGTGTAGCTGTCGCTGGCAAACAGACCGGCGCAGTTCACCAGCACGTCGAGCGGGCCCAGGCGCCGTTCCACCTCACAAAGCGCGTCGCGCCATGACGCCTCGCTCGTGACGTCAAGCCGGCAGGAAACAGCCTCGTTGTCGCCGGCTCGAATGTCGGCCGCCACGGCCTCTGCTGCCTCGGCCTTGATGTCGCAAACGGCGATCCTGCTGTCCTCGCGCGCAAGACCCTTTGCGATCGCGGCGCCGATTTCGCCGCCGCCCCCGGTGACTATGCTGGCCTTTCCATCTAATTGACCCATGTGGTGCGCGCCTAGATCAGGCCTCCCAACTCTTCAATACGCGGCCTTAGTCGATCAATCGAAAGCTCCGAGTGAGCGGCCGCAATGCCAGATGCAAAGCCGGTCGCGAACGCCGTGCCCATCACCCGGATGGAGCTATAGGCCCTGGGATCAGCGCCGATCGTACGCCCGGCAAGATAGAGGTTGGAAAGCCCCTCTGCCTTCAAACAGCCGAGCGGAATATGGGCGAACCCATCCCCGCCGATCGGCGTAAAGGTCGGCCGTCCGATGACCGAGTGGTCCTCCATGGGCCAGGCGGCGCGGGCGACACCATCTGCGCGCGTGCGGCCCGCCAGCAGATCGGCCTCGGTGATCCTGTCCTCGGCGTCGACATGCCAACTTTCGCGGATGCCGACCTGTGGTCCCGTCTGCACTAAGAAGGCGTTTCGGCAGGCCGGCTGACTGTTTCGCAGCACGGCCACGTAGTCTTGCGCCGCTGCACGCGCGTACCGCTCGGCCGCTGACAGCATCGCCGATGTGGCGCCATCGGCTGGGTAGTCGATGACCATCCACCAGATATCGGTGCTGTTCGGGATCGGTGCAAAAAAACCGGCGCCGGTGCGATTGGTCGGATTGGCACCTGACTTGTTGTAGTCGGCCAAGGCGGCCGCGAGCCTGTCGCGATCGATAACGGTTCCATCGGCCAGTCCGCCGATGCGGATCGGCGACGAGAAGGGCTGCAGTGTGCCTGCCCCGTCGCCGACCTTTCGAGGTACGCCGGCGAGGCTCGCCACATGGGCGTCGCCCGTGGCATCGACGAAGCAGCCGGCCGTGACGTCGACACGCCCCTCGTGGCAATGCAGGACGATTTGATTCAACCGCCCGGCCGATGTCACCGCGTCCACAGCCTTGGCGTGAAACAGAACCTCGACACCGGCTGCCGCCAGGCTTCGGTCCAGCGCCAGCTTCAGGCTTTCGGGCTCCAGATAGACCAGCCAATGTCCGGTCCTGGGGTTCTGCCTGGGCGCGGTCGTGACGCCAAGCTTCTCGATCTCGCTTAAGACAAGGTCGCTGGCGCCGCCCGTCGCCGCGACCGGTCTGGACACACCACCGCGCTGATAGAGCCCGCAAAAGGACAAGACGTTGGCATTCGTCGCCGCCCCGCCGAGGAACCCGTACTTCTCGACCAGCAGCGTCTTGGAACCTGATTTCGCGGCACCAATGGTCGCGCTGACCCCGCCGATTCCACCGCCGGCAACAACGACATCATAGTGATCCATCGGTGTCTGCGGCCGCTCAGCGCCCGCGAAGGGACGTCATGGTCAACGTCTTACCTTCTTGCGGCTGTGATAGGTCAGCGCCAGCGCAATGCAATGGCGCAACGGGGCCTCCGGGAGAGGGCTGCTCGTGTCCAAGAGAATGCTGCGGTTGCCGCCATAGGTCAGCTCGGTCGGATAAAGCTCACGGAACGTCTCGACCAGATCCGTGTGGCAGGTGAAGTATAGCGCGTATTGGTCTGGCGCGCCGCGCACGGCATCAATCCTGATGGTGCTGCCGCTTTTTGTCTTCGGCGTCAGAAAACTCGGCTGGCCCCACTTCAAGGTCTCCTGCAGAGGTCCGACCCCTTCGGTCTTCGCGGCCACATCAAAGATAAGCGCGCGTAGATCCGTCAGCCTGCGCCGCACCGACGGCGCGAAGCCGGCGAACGTGGCTGCCACCGCTTCGTCTTGGAATTCGGGAATCACACCATCAACCGTCGTGGCTTCGCTCGACATCAGCCCGCGCCCATGACCAGCCACCATAATGGCACGGTCGCCATGGAAAGAGGAATGCCGATGCCAATCAAAAGGGCGACCAGTTCGGGTTCCAACTCGTGGTTCATGGCGATGATGCTGGCGCCCAGGCTCGGCGGCATCGCCATCTCGAAAATGGCCACCTGCGCGTCGGTATTGGCCAGTTGGCCAAGCGCGGCGTAGATCACCAGGATGACCAGTGGCGCCAGCGCCAGGCGATAGGCCAGGCCCGCGCCCAGGGGCGCGATCCGGTCGCCGATCCGTTCAAAGCGGATGGCAAAGCCGACGGCGGCTAGCGCGACCGGAGTCAAGGTCAGGGCGAAAGCCTCGAAGATCTGGTCAAGCCAGTCGGGCCGGGCCAGGTCGTTGGTCGCCAGTGCGATGATGATGGCAATGAAAGGCGGGAACGTCCCGATCCGGCGCAAAACCGCACGCCCGTCAAAGCGGTCGCCGGCACATACGGTCGCGACGGTGATGCCGATGGTCGATAGCGCGAGATACGAGCCCGCCAGATCGATGAACAGGCCCAGGCCCAGCCGGTTGGACCCGAAATAGGCGTCGATCATCGGCAGGCCGACAAAGGAGGTATTGCCCCATCCCGCAACGAGGATCAGCGCCCCCGTCCGTTGGCGCGACCAGCCCAGCGCTTGCGACAAGGGCACGAAGACGGCGATGGCCAGCAAGGCGCCGATCCATGGGGTCGCCGCCGCCAGCAGCCATTCGAGGTTGACCGAGATATCGTGGACGCTGTGTAAGGCGGCGGCGGGCAGGGCCACGTAAATGACCCAGCCGCCGAACACCTTGGGCGCGGTTTCGGGCAGTTGCCCGCTGAGCCGAAGCCCGACGCCGACCGCCAGGCAAACCAGGATCAGCGCGACGTGTTCCATCGCTCGATCGGGCGCTTAGTCAGGTTTGCCGGCGAGGGTGGGGCGCCGATCCCTTGGCCGGCGCCCCGGTAAACACGGCTAAGGTCAGCCCTGATCGACGCTCAAATGGCCCGGCCCCAACGGCATCCGCACGCTGTTGATCGGCGTCCAGTCCAGATCGTCCTGCGCCACCCAGCTTGCCAGGTTGCGCCACAGGATGATGGCCGGCGTCACCTCCTCCCAGATATCGACCATCTGGCGGAAAAGAGCGACGCGAGTTTCCGGATCTGTCTCGGCCAGATATTGCCGGCCCAGCTCCACATACTCCTCCGGCGGCGACCAGGTGCGGTCGCGCTCACGCGTCGCGCGGGCTGAGTTTGGCCCCCAGAAACCCCAGATCGCGCGGGTCGGTGTGCCGTCGAACTCGGTGGTCATCGACATGTTCGCCATGCCGAACGGGTGCTGCAAGGCCAAGGCCCAGCTGTCGACCACGTTAACGGTAGCGTTGATGCCCATGGCCCGCCATTGCTCGGCCAGATACTCCACGGCCAGGTCGAAGTTCGGGAAGGCGCCCCTGGTGACGTTGATGACGATCTCTTCGCCGTCATAGTCCGACTGCGCCAGATACTCCGCCGCCGCGTCCGGGTCGTACCCAAACCGCGACTGGACGTCCGGGTCGTAAAAGATCGTGAATTCCGGGAAGTTGAACGGCGCCGGCGCGAATGTCGCATCGCCCCACAGCGCCTGGACCAAGGCATCGCGATCGATCGCCGAGTTCATGGCGTAGCGCAAATTGGCGTCGGTCAGCGGGTTGTCGCCGAACTCCGGAATGTCCAGCGTGTTGTAGGCCAGCATGACATAGTTGGCGATCGGCCTGGTGACGTAGTTCAGCCCGTCATAGCCCTGAACGGTCTCGACCTCGTCGGCCGGCACGTTGACCATGAAATCGAACTCGTCCGCCACCATGCCCGCCAGCCGGGCGGAAAACTCCGGCACGATGCGGAACTCAAGGCTGGCCGCCGGCGGCGTGCCGCCCCAGTAATCGTCGAACGCCTCCAGCCTGATATGGTCGCTGGCGTCGAACGAGGTGACTTGGTAGGGGCCCGTGCCAATCGGTTCCTGGCCGAACTGTTCGGGGCCGACCTCCAGGTAATAGTCGCGCGGCACGATGTAGCCCAGCGGGGTGATGAAGCGGTAGGGCAGGTTGGGGTCCGGTGCGGACAGTTCGATCTCGACCGTATGGTCGTCGATGGCTTCGACGCGTTCGAAGCCGTCGGTGTAGCGGGTACCGGCGGGCACCAGCGCATCCTCGCCCCAAATCCGCTCGGCCGACAGGCTGAAGGCGACATCGTCCGCCGTCATCGGCTCGCCATTGTGGAACAGCACGTCGTCACGCAGGTTGAACCGCCAGACCGTGTCGGACGTCTGCTCCCAGCTCTCGGCCAGGGCCGGGACCAGCTCGCCGCCTTCCGGGTCTTCCAGAAAGTTTCGGCCGACAAGCTGATCATAGAAGTTCAGATGGATGCGGTTGCCGTTGGTCGAATTGCCGTCGATCGGCTCCATGGTGCGGAAAAGCCCGTCGACCGCGATGACCAGATCCGGTCGCGAGTCTTGGGCCATCGCGGGTCCGGCAACCAGGGCGCAGGCTGTCACCAGCGCCACCGGCGTCCAATACTTGCTCATGAGTGTCGTTCCCCCTTTTGATGCTCTCAACGCAGTCTCATGCAGCACCCATGCTGGCAGATCGATTATGCCGCGACAACAGCACCGCCGGTTGAAAGACGGTTCAAGGCCGCATTGAGCGCCTGCAGCCCGTCCTTCTCCCCAATGCGCCGCAATTCAGCCGCGATTGTCGTTCCCTCATTCCCCAAGAGGTCGTGCAGCTTGGCCGTCAGTCCCGCTGATCGCTCGGCTTCGCTCACGCCGTCCCATGGCCCTTCGAAGCCTGCCTCGATTTCCGACCCATCCGTGCGGCGAATGCTGACATGGCCGGGAAAGACGCCGCGGTCCTGATGGATGGCCTCGAGGTCGGCATCGCCCTCGATTGTGCAGCGGTCGATAAGTTTCAACACGATCGGGTCGTTAAGCGCGGGCGGTTCGAAATCGTCGAGCACACAGCGGCCCCGCGCCAACGCGGACGCCACGGCATAGGCCAGGCTGAACCGGGCGGCCAGATGATTGACGATTTTCTTCGTCGACAGCGACTGGGCGCTGGAGGTCTTCACGCGGATCCGGACTTCGTCGATGTCATCGATCGCGGTTTGATCCCGTAAGGCCAATGCAGCCCGAATGACGGCCTGGCAGCCGAAATTGGCCGGATAGCGCTTGATGGCGTAGGACCTGACGGCGCGTTCCGGCAGCGTCTCGGCCAGGATCTCCGGCCGGGCCGTGTCGAAGCCATAGCTGGCCAGCCAGCCGCGATGGCCGGTGATCGGCGATGCCGGACCGGTCGCGCCGGCCTCGGCCAACAGGATGCTTTGTACGGCGTGCTGGGCGCCCAGGCCGATGGCGACATCCTTGTCGTCGCTGTAGCTGCCGTTCAGCGGCGACATGGCCGCCAGCAGCCCGGCGGGCAGGGCGGCGGCGGCAATGGCAACCGCATGGGCGGTTTGGCCCCGGCTCAGGCCAAGGAGGTATCCGCCACCCAGCGCGGCCGCGATCGGCGCGCCCAGCGACGTGGTGCGAAAGCCGACCGTGCCGGCGCGATGGCCCCGCCCCAGCGCGCGCAGCAGCACCAAGTTGGCGACGAAGGCGATGTTCAGGGCCTGCACCAGGCGCGGCCCGGCAATCCCCCGATCCTGTGCGAGTGCGATCAGGGCGGGCACGATGACGACGGCGGCATGGCCGTTGTTGCGGCCGTCGATCATCACCTCCTGATAATCCAGGGCTTCTGCCGCCGTGCCGTTCAAGAAGGCGGCCTGCATCGGCGTCGTCGCGCCGGCGCCGGCCCAAACATGCGCGACCCCGTTTGGCAACGGGCTCATCGCCGCCGCATCGAGGCCGGCCGCGCCGACGCGGCGTTGCCGAGCGCCTGCCGCGACGGCGACCGTATCGATCACAAGATCGATCACAAGTCCCGCATCGTCGTCCTCGAGCGGAGTGCCGGCTTCGTCGAGCAGCCGGTTGATCCAGGCTTGATCACTCATCGTGGCGTGCCCTGATCGCCGCCGTCGGATTGGCGCACCACCAGTTCCGGCTGCCAGACCTCCTGAAGGCCGCGGGGCGAGGCCCCCTCAATGACCTGGAGCAGCAGCTCCGCGAGATGCCGACCGGCCCGCCGGACCGGGGCCGCGAAGGTGGTCAGTGGTGGCGACGAAAACTGAGCCAGGGGTTGGTCGTCGCAGCCGATAACCGCGACATCCTTGGCCACGACCAGGCCCCTTTCCTGCAGCCGTTCCATAGCGCCGATCGCGATCATGTCGTTGCCGCAGATGAGGGCCGTCGGCGGATCGGAGAGCGCCAGCAGCCGGTCGACGCCCTGCCGGCCCGCCTCTCGGTCCAGTCCCCCGTCAACGACCAGATCGTCGTGCGGCGGCAGGCCAAGGTCTCGATGCGCACGGTCGTACCCTTGCCGACAATGATGACTGTACATCAGATGCGCGGGCGTATTGATCAAGCCAATACGCCGGTGGCCGAAGCCGGCAAGGCGCCGGACGGCCTCTTCGCCGACGACCCGGTGATCGATGTCGATCCAGGCGAAGGGCTGTTCGGCGTTGCTGCGCCCCATGGTCGCAAACGGTGTGCCTTGCTGTTGAAGCAAGGCGATGCGTGGGTCGTCGGCTTCGGTCCGGGCGAAGATCAGCCCGTCGACCCGCCGCCCGCCGACCAGGCGGCGAATGCGCTCCAACTCGTCCTTCTTGTCGTGTGCGGCGGTGACCAGCAGGTGAAAGGGCGTGCCGGTCAGCGCCTCGTCGATGCCCGTCAGCAATTCAAGGAAAAACGGATCGGCGAACTGCGACTGCGGCGGCGTCAGGATGACGCCGATGGCCTCGGCCCTGCGCGATCGCAGGCGGCGTGCCACCGCGCTGGCTTCATAGCCGAACTTCTCCGCCGCCTCGAAAACCCGTTTGCGCGTTTCTTCCTTGACGTCGTGATAGCCGTTCAAAGCTCGCGAGACAGTGCTGGTGGAAAGGCCGAGCTCGCGGGCCAGACTTCTAAGGTCCACGGTCCGATCCTCTCGCGGCAACACAGAAACAGGCGACATAATGTTGCGAAATCGGCTCGATATTGACAATCAAAATCGTTTCTGTGACCATCAAAAACGATTTTGTACCGATGGGTCGGGCTAGGCGACGATGTCGATTCGCATACACCTGATCATTCGGGCCCATCGTGATCAGCCTAGCCCCATTGCCGACGCGGGTCGATGGTGTGGCGGCCGGTGCGACTTCGATGGCTTGCCGATCCCGCCGAGAGGCTTTTCCTTGCGCTTGGAGCCACCGTAGTGCCCTTGATGAATGAATTCCTCGGCTATGATGCGGCGCTTTCGGCCGAGAGCATCGTTCGGGCCGCCGACGGGCTGAGGTTCGAGGTTCGCACGCAAAGCGCCAGAAGCTTGCCGGGGTCGCTCGAGGTCGTCGCCGATGGCGTCGTGCGATTGCGCATCGGCCATTCGTCGGACGCGCATCCCGTTCCGGACCTTTCTATTCCGCCGAAAGTGGCGGCCTCGGAAGCGTCCATTTTGTCCGACGCTGGCAAGGCAGAGTTGGCAGGCGGCGGCTTAAAGGTCGCGCTCGCAACGGCGCCTTGGTCGATCGCGATTGCCCGGTCCGACGGCACGGTCTTGTGGCGGTCCAGCATCGATGATGTCGACCAGAAGGGGCGCCAGCGGGTCCTGCCGCTCGGCATCGAGGGTGATCCGGTCGAGCGGATCACGGCCGCGTTCGAGGTCGAGCCGCATGAGCGGTTCTATGGGCTCGGCGAGAAGTTTTGTGCCGTCGACAAGTTCGGCCTGTCGATCGTCTCGTCGAACTCCAACGCCGGCGGCGCCACCTCGGAACAGGCGTACAAGAACGTCCCCTTCTTCGTCTCTAGCCGCGGGTACGGCGTCTTCTTCAACACCACAACGACGGTTCGTCACGACGTGGCCAACCCGTCGCTTTCGATCCTGTCTTACGTCGCCACGGTCGAAGGTGCCGTCCTGGACATGTTCCTGATCGACGGGCCGGACCCGAAGACGGTGCTGGCGCGCTATTCGGACCTGACGGGACACGCCACGGTGCCGCCCTTGTGGAGTTTCGGGCTTTGGGTCTCGCGGTTCTACTTCGAACGTTGGCAGACCCTGGAAGAGGCGTGCGACGGCTTTCGTGCCCGTGGCATCCCGATCGACGTCGTGAACCCCGATGTCTATTGGATGGGCGGCGACCGCCTGTCGGACATGCAATGGGACGAGACGCGCTTTCCCGACGCGGCCGATCATGTCGCGGCCCTGCGCGCCAAGGACATCCGCGTCTGCCTATGGGAATACCCTTACCTGTCGCAATCCTCGCCGCTCTATGACGAGGCCTGGGCGAAGGGTTACTTGGCCAAGATGCCGGACGGTGGCCCCTGCCTTGTGCAAACGACGTTGCCGGTGCCGACCCATCACCTCGACGGCTTTCGCGGCGTCGGGTCCCTGATCTCGATTTTCGAACAGCCGCTGGTCGCGCCCGGCGCCCTGATCGACTTCACCAACCCCGACGCCATACGCTGGTGGCAGGATCTGCATCGCGACCGGCTGCGCGACGGTATCGCCGTCTTCAAGTGCGACTTTGGCGAAGACATCCCCGACGAGGCCTTGTTCCATGACGGCCGGACTGGCCGGGAGGTCCATAACATCTATCCCTTGCTCTATCAGCAGGCCGTCGCCGACGTGGTCGAGCAGGAGACGGGCGAGCGCATGGTCTGGGGCCGCTCGGGATGGGCCGGCGGCCAGCGTTTCCCGGTGCACTGGGGCGGCGACCCTGTCACCACCTTCAGCGCCATGGCCGGCACATTGCGCGCAGGGCTCAGCTACGGGCTTTCCGGCGTCCCGTTCTGGAGCCATGACATCGGCGGTTTTGCCGGGCCCGCACCGTCGATCGAGCTGTTCGTGCGCTGGGCGCAGTTCGGCCTGCTCAGTTCCCACGCGCGGACCCATGGCTGTACGCCGAGAGAGCCGTGGGAGTTCGGCAACGAGGCCGAAGACATCTTCAAACGGTACGCCCTGCTGCGCTATCGCCTGCTGGCCTATCTGCATACGCTTGCGGTCGAGGCGGCGGCGACGGGAACGCCGCTGATGCGGGCGATGGTGCTGGAGTATCCGGACGATCGAACCGGGCAACGCGTCGACTCCCAATACCTGCTCGGCCCCGACCTGCTCATCGCCCCGGTCATGAACCCTGAGGGAAATGTCAGTATCTATCTGCCTGCCGGAACCTGGCTCGATTGGTGGACGGGCGAAGCGGTGGACGGGCCACGCTGGGTTGAGCGCCGTGCGCTCGACCTTTCGATCATGCCGGTCTATTTGCGCGCCGGCGGCATGGTTCCGTTGATCGAAGCCGTCGATCGGACGGCCGGCGCGGACTGGTCGTCGGTTACGCTGGTAATCAATCCCGCGGCGGAGAGCGAACGACACTTTTCCTTTCCCAATGGGACCGCCTTGACGGCGCGCATCGTGCGGTCGGACGGCACCGTACGCCTCGAACTTGAGGGCGATCGCCGATCGATCTCCATTCTTCGGCCTGGCGATACCTCCAAGATCGATCCGATTGAGTTGGAACCTGACGGACAACCGGCCGTCGCACCGTTGGCGTAGCTTTTTCGCTCAATCGGGTTATCATCCCTCCCACATTGTGCGTGGTCGTTCTCGCATGATGAGAACGTCTATGCATGGCTGTTGAGACACCGGGTCATGGAAATGCCGGGCGACCCTTGGCCAAATGGGTCTAAGGTGGCTCGGCATTGAAGAGCGTCGTTTCGAACAGGGGAGATCGACATGGCAACTGAGTTCAGCCTTTCACGCCGGCACCTGCTATTGTCCGGCACGGCCATCACCGCGGCGACCCTTCTTGGCCGCCAGCGCCTTGCCGGCGCCCAGCCGGCGCGCGACGGCGGGACATTGATCGCCGCCGCCGACACCGAGCCGCGCAACCTGAACCCGGCCATTGTGGCCTCCAACGGTGTCTTCTACGTCGCCAGCAAGGTGATCGAGCCGCTGGCGGAAATGGACTACGAAACGGGCCTGCGGCCGCTGCTGGCGATCGATTGGCAGGGCTCCGACGACGGGCTGACCTTTACGGTGCAGTTGCGCCCGAACGTTACCTGGCATGATGGCACGCCGTTCACCTCCGCCGACGTCGCCTTCTCCGCGATGGAGGTTTGGAAGCCGCTGCAGAATCTCGGCCGGGTCGTGTTCCGCAACTTGGAAAGCGTCGACACGCCGGACGATGGGACCGCCGTCTTCAACTTCTCCGAACCGACCCCGCCGCAACTGATCGAAAACGCCATGCCGGCGCTGACCAGCGTCATTCCGAAACATCTCTATGAGGGCACGGACATCGCCGAAAACCCGCACAATCAGGATCTGGTTGGCACGGGTCCGTTCCGGTTCGGCGAGCACCGGCCCGGCGAGTTCTATCGGCTGCACCGCAACGAAGACTATTGGGCGGAAACGCTGCCCTATCTCGACGAGATCGTCTTCCGCGTGTTCCCGGATCGTGGCGCCATCGCCGCCGGATTGGAAACCGGCGACATCCAGGTCTCGGCCTTTTCGGCCGTGCCGCTGGTGGAGCTGGAGCGCATGGCCGCCATTGACGGCGTCTCCGTCATACCGGGCGGTTATGAGGGCATCACCTACCAGATCACCTTGGAAATCAATCATCGGCGGCCGGAACTGGCGGACCCGCGCGTTCGCCAGGCGATCCGCCAGGCGCTCGACCCCAGCTTCATCGTCGACACGGTCTTTTTGGGCTACGCCACGGCCGCGACCGGCCCGGTGCCGCAGACCGCGACCGACTTCTACACCGACGACGTTCAGATGTACGAAACCGACACCGATGCGGCCGAGGCCCTGTTGGACGAGGCCGGCTATCCGCGCGGGGATGACGGCAACCGCTTCAGCCTGCGCCTGCGGCCGGCCCCCTGGTTTGCGCAGACAAGGGCGACCGGCGACTATGTCCGCCAAGCCCTGCGCGGCATCGGCATCGATGTCGAGATCGTCTCCGCCGATCCGGCCGGGCACATCAATGCGGTCTATACGGAGCACGATTTCGACCTTGCGGTCGGCTCGCCGGTCTACCGCAACGATCCGGCGATTTCGACCACGATCCTGTTCCAGGGCGGCCTGCCGGCCGGCGTTCCGTTCGCGAACCAGTACGGCTACGACAACCCGCAGATGAACGAGATCATCTCGTCGGCGTCGGAGACGATCGACACGGCGGAGCGGGTCGGTCTCTACAACGACTTCCAGCGCCTGGCGTCGGAGGATCTGCCCATCATCAACCTGGTGGAGTTCACCTTCATCACAGTGGCGCGCGACGATGTGCAGAACATCGCCAACAACCCGCGCTGGGCGACTTCGTCCTGGGCGGACACGTGGATAAGTGACTGAGGGCAAGCGCCGCTGAGAAATGGGCCGCACCTGGACGCTGATCCGGCGGCGTTTGCTGCAAGCGATACCGGTGATCCTGATCGTTTCGATCGGGATCTTCGGCTTGTTGGAGCTGGCGGGCGGCGATGCGGTTGACGCCTATCTGGCGGTAACCGGCGGCGGCGATCCGGCGTTCGCCGAACGGCTGCGCCAACAATGGGGCCTGGATGCGGGCCTGTGGGTCCGCTTCCTGGCGTACGTTGAGTCCCTGGTCACGCTCGACTTCGGCTGGTCGGTGGTGATGTCCAAGCCGGTCAGCGTCGCCATCCTCGAACGCCTCCCGAACACGGCCTTGATGATGGGCGCGGCGATCGCGTTCTCGGCCTGCCTCGGCACCTTGCTCGGCGGCATCGCCGCGTTGCGCAAGGGCACAGCCGCCGACGCCGGCATCACAGTCGGCGCCTTGGTCTTGAATGCCATGCCCAGCTTCTGGATTGGTTTGATCGCGATCGTCGTGTTCGCGGTCAAGCTGGCCTGGTTTCCTCTCGGGGGCATCGCGTCGTTCGACCGTCCGGATTTGGCGATCGGCCGCGTGCTCGACGTCGCCTGGCATCTGGTCCTGCCGGTAACGGTCTTGGGGCTGGCCTACATGGCGCTCTATGTCCGGCTGATGCGCAGCGCCATGATCGAGACCGCGGCCAGCGATTGGGTGCGCGCGGCGCGGGCGCGGGGGCTTCCCCGATTGCGCATCGTGCGCAGACACATGGCGCGGCCCGCCCTGTTACCGGTGGTGACGATGCTGGGCTTGCAGGCTGGAAACCTGCTGGGCGGCAGCGTCGTTGTCGAGACCGTGTTCGCCATTCCGGGGCTGGGCAGCCTGGCCTACGACGCGGTGTCCCAGCGCGATCTGCCGCTGATCGCCGGCATCCTGCTGGTCGGAACGTTGATGGTTATCGTCGTGAACCTGCTGGTCGACATCACCTACGCAAGGCTGGATCCGCGCGTGACCGACGATCGCGTTCGGGCGGGCGGCGCATGATGCGGCACTGGTCGATCGGCGGGGTGATCGGCGCGGCAGTGTTGGCCGTGCTGGTCCTGGTGGCGATCGCAGCACCTTGGCTGGCGCCGGGTGACCCGTTGGACATTGTCGGGCGGCCCTTGCTGCCGCCCTTCACCGATCCGCGCTTTCCACTTGGTACTGACCAGCTAGGCCGAAACGTCTTTGCCGGCCTCGTCCACGGCACACGCGTCTCCTTGCTGGTCGGGCTTGCAGCTGCGGCCGCCGCCATCGGCGTCGGGATTCTGGTCGGCACGGTTGCCGGTTTTCTCGGCGGCTGGACCGACGAAGGGCTGATGCGCGTGACCGAGGCGTTCCAGACCATCCCGACATTCCTGTTGGCACTGGCCATGGTCAGCGCGCTTGGCGCCTCAACGGTCAATGTGGTCCTGGCGATCGCCATCTCGTCCTGGCCGGCGACCGCGCGCCTGGTGCGGGCCGAGATCCTGTCCCTGAAGTCACGCGACTATGTCGACGCCGCCCGCCTTGCCGGCATGTCGCGCCTGGGCATCGCCTTTCGCGAGGTGTTGCCAGGCGCGGTGCAGCCGGTCCTGGCCCTGATCGGCATCACGGTCGGCGTCGCCATTCTCGTGGAGTCATCCCTCGCGTTTCTGGGCCTCAGTGACCCCAACCAGGTAAGCTGGGGCGGCATGGTCGCGAACGGCCGCGCCGTCCTGCGCACCGCCCCCTATCTGGTCGCCATACCGGGCGCGGCCGTGGCCGTGGCCGTTCTGTCCGTCAGCCTGGTCGGCGACGCAATGGGCCGCCGCCTGCTGGTCAGCCGAGAGCGCTGAGCCATGCTCAAGGTCCGCGATCTCGCCATACGGTTCGCCGGCCGTTCGGCCTCGGAAGCCGGCACGCTCGCCGTAGACGGCATCGACTTGGATCTCGATCGCGCCCAAGTGCTGGCCCTGATCGGCGAAAGCGGTTCAGGCAAATCGGCGACGATGCTGGCGCTCGCGGGGCTACTGCCGAAATCAGCAAAAACCACCGGGTCCGTGCTGTTGGACGACCGATCCATCCTGCACCTTGACGAACGCGAGAAATCGACCGTGCGGGGCCGCCGCATCGGCATGATCTTTCAGGATCCGGGCGGTAGCCTGAACCCCGTACTGACCGTCGGCGACCAGATCGACGAGGTGGTGCGCACCCATCGCCGCCTCGACCGGCGCGCGGCCAGAGCCGAAACCGTATCGTTGTTGAGCCGCGTCGGTATCGGTGACCCGGCCGCACGGGCGCGCGCCTATCCTCATCAGCTGTCCGGCGGCTTGAAACAGCGTGTCGCCATTGCGGCCGCCCTGGCCGCCCAACCGACGGTGATCCTCGCCGATGAACCGACCACCGCGCTCGACGCGACAGTACAGGCCCAGATCCTGGACCTGCTGGTCAACCTCGTGCAGGTGGAGCACGTGGCCCTGCTGCTGGTGACCCACGATCTGGCCGTGGCGGCTGCCGTGGCTGATCGCATCGCGGTCATGTATGCCGGCAAGATCGTCGAACGGCGCGGGCCAGAACAACTGGTCACAGACCCGGGCCATCCGTATAGCCGGGCGTTGGGCCAAGCGGCGCTGCCTTTTGTGGCGGCGGGCGATGGCCGGCACGCCGCGCTTCCCGAACTGCCGGGCCGGATGGCGGAGGCGGGCGGCACGGCATGCGCCTTCGCGCCCCGATGCCCGCTGGCGATCGATCGCTGCCGAGCGCAAGTGCCGCCGGTTGTGCCCTTCGGTGATGGCGAAGCCGCCTGCTTTCGGGCCGGCGAGACGGCCCAATGAGCGTGCTGGCCATCGAAGACGCGCACCGGCAATTCGCCAGCGGCGGCGGGATTGTTACGGCCTTGGACGGCGTCAGTCTGGCCCTTGATCGCGGCGAAATAGTCGGTCTTGTGGGCGAGTCCGGCTGCGGCAAGAGCACGCTGGCACGGATTGCGGCCGGGCTCGATCGACCGGATGACGGCAAGGCGACCTTTGGCAGCCGGCCGATGGCGCCCGCCGGCCGACAGATCGACGCCGATACCCGCCGGCGGGTGCAACTGGTGTTTCAAGACCCGCTGGCCTCGTTCAATCCGCGCCGTACTGTCGGGCGTTCCATCGCCCTGCCTTTGCGCTTGAACCGAATGCTGTCTGGCGGTCAAGAGCGCTCGGTCGTTGCCGAGCTGATGGACCAGGTCGGCCTCGATCCCGCGCTGATGGACCGCAAGCCCCATCAGCTTTCGGGCGGCCAGTTGCAGCGCGCGGCGATCGCGCGGGCCCTCGGTCTGAACCCGGACGTGCTGATCTGCGACGAGCCGGTCGCTTCTTTGGACGTGTCGGTGCGCGCGCAGATCCTGAACCTGCTGCTGGCTCTCTGCCGCGACCGCAACATCGGCATCCTGTTCGTGTCTCACGATCTGGGCGTGGTGCGGCGCATCGCCGACCGGGTGGTGGTGATGTATCTCGGGCGCGTCGTCGAGCAGGGGTCGAACGAGGCGGTGTGGTCGGCGCCGCGCCACCCCTATACACGGGCGCTGGCGGCGTCGGTCCCGACCGGAGCGGCCTCCTGGCGGTTGGACCAGGGGCGGGTGCGGCTGGCAGGCGAACCGCCAAGCCCGTTCGATGTGCCGACGGGCTGCCGGTTTCATCCGCGCTGTCCGATCGCCATCGATCGGTGCCGGCAAGACGATCCGGTGCTGAGACCGATCAGCCAGGACATCGACGCGGCCTGTCACCTGGCGGAGTAGGGGGCCAATGACCCAACATTTCGACATCTTGATCGTGGGCGCCGGCAGCGCCGGTAGCGTTTTGGCCTCCCGCCTTTCGGAGGATTCCAGCCTCTCCATTGGCCTGATCGAGGCAGGTGGCTGGCCGGATGACCCGGACATCGCCAAGCCCGCGATGTGGCCGTTGCTTCAAGGGCGGTCTTATGACTGGTGCCACGAGACGGCTCCCCAGCCGCACACGGCGGACCGCAAGCACCCTTGGCCGCGCGGCCGGCTGGTCGGCGGGTCAAGCTGCCTGCACGCCATGGCGCATGTTCGCGGCCATCCGAACGACTTCGATGCTTGGGTGGCCGCCGGAGGCGACGGTTGGTCGTTCGACGCGCTGCTGCCCTATTTCAAACGATCGGAGCGCTTTTCGGGCGGCGCTGACGACTATCATGGCGCCGACGGTCCGTTGGACGTTCTGCTGCCTGCTATCGGCCTGAACCCGGTGACCCAAGCCTACATAGCGGCCTCCGAGGCGATCGGCATCGAACCCAGCGGCGACCATAATGGCGCGCGCATCGAAGGCGCGGTACCCAACAGCCTGACGGTGCGGGATGGCGAACGCCTGAGTGTCGCCGACGCCTATCTGCCGTCAGATGTTATCGGTCGGACCAATCTGACGATCCTGACGAACGTCCTCGTGGATCGATTGCACATTGAGAGGAACCGCGCCACCGGTCTGATGGCGCACACGGAACGCGCCAGTGAGGTCATCACGGCGGACCGTATCGTCCTGTCCGCCGGTGCCGTTGCCAGCCCCATGATCCTCATGCGCTCGGGTATTGGCGATCCGGTTGATTTGGCGCGCCAAGACATAGCTTGCGCCATCGACAACCCAGCTGTTGGCGACAATTTGCACGACCATCTGCTGGCCGCCGGCAATGTCTATCGTGCCCGGCGCGCTGTACCGCCCTCGAACTACCAGCTCTCGGAATCGCTGCTCTATCATGGCGGCGGCGGATCGGGCCCGCCCCGCGTCGTGGTCGCCTGCGTCGTCGTGCCCGTGGTCACCGAGGAGTTCACCGCACCCGAAGTCGGCGGTGCCTACACGCTGATGTTCGGCGTCTGCCATCCGCGCAGCCGGGGACGTCTCACCCTTACAAGCGCGGACCCGCGCGCGAAGCCGGTGATCGATCCCGCCTATCTGTCGGAACCGGAGGATCGGTCAACGTTCCGCGAGGCGCTCGATCTAGCGCGCTCTGTCGGCCATGCGGCGCCAATGGATGACTGGCGGGCGGAGGAACTGCTGCCAGGCCCCTCGATGCAGGAGCCTTCCGCGATCGACCAGTTCATTGCCAGGGCCGCCATGACCCATCATCATCCGGTTGGTACCTGCCGCATGGGGCCGGTGGGCGATGGCGTGGTCGACGGCAGTTTGAAGCTGCACGGCTTGGACAATGTCTTCGTTGTCGATGCCTCGGTCATCCCGACCATCACCAGCGGCCCGATCAACGCGGCGATCGTGGCGATGGCGGAACGCGCGGCCGATGTGTTGAAGGCGTCCTGATCGGACGGACATTGCGTCGGGCGGCGTCTGTCATTACCATATGAAAAACTATTCTCGCTAAGTGAGAATAGAACAAGGGGGCATCATGGTAACGGTTCGGGGGCGGGCATCCCAAACGCAGAGCGGGGAGATCGCGACGGGCCTGCGCACCCTGGCGCTCGGCCATCGCATCTTGCACCGCGAACATCATGCCGACATGACCCTGGGGCACTTGTCGTGGCGTGATCCGTTCGGCCGCGGCATCTGGCTGAAACGCGCTCAGATCGGCCTCGACGAGGTCACCGAGACCGACTTCATGCTGCTCGATTTCGATGGCGCCGTGATCGATGGTGAGGGCGAACTGCACCTGGAATGGCCGATCCATACGGAACTGATGAAGCACCGGCCGGAAATCCATGCCGTCGCCCACACGCATCCTAAGCACGCGACTCTGTTTTCCTGCACCGAGAGCGTCTTGCGGCCCCTTACGAATGAAGGGGTCTGGTTCGACATTCCTCCAGGCCGTTTCGTCGCCACCAGCGATCTGATCGACACGGTCGCCCTCGGGGCCGGCCATGCCGAGGCGATGGGCGAGGCCGACGCGGTCTTCCTGCGCAACCACGGCGTCAGCTTCGTCGGCCGGTCCATTCAGGAGCTTTGCCTGGTCGGCATCTTCCTGGAAAAGGCCTGCCGGGCGCAGCTCACCCTGGCGCAAAGCGGCCTCAGCTTCGCCTGGCCCTCCTGCGGCGAGGTGCGGCGCAAGAAGGCCAACATCTACACGCCCAACGCCATCGCCAACTTCTGGGACTATTACGTGCGCAAGGTCACCGACAAGCCGGAGGCACGGCCATGAGCCGCCAAGACGTCAAGATCCCGACCATCACGCTCAGCGCCGGTCCGGTCGATGCCTATCCGGCCGTGCTGCGGGCCTTGGGCCGCACCGTCACCTACGATTTCGACCCCTATTTCCAGGGCGTGTTCGAACGTACCGCGCGCAAGGCCGCGCAGGCGCTGAACACCGATCAGCCGCCGCTGATCTTGCAAGGCGAACCGGTGCTGGCGCTGGAGGCCGCCGCCGCCTCGCTGATCGGGCCGGAGGATGTGGTGCTCAACCTGGCCTCCGGCGAATACGGCAAGGGCTTCGGCTATTGGGCGGCGCGCTATTGCAAGGAAGTGGTCGAGATCGAGGTGCCGTACAATGACGCGATCGCGCCGGACCAGGTGCGCGACGTGCTGGAACAGCGGCCCGACATCGCTGTGCTTTCGGTCTGCCATCACGACACGCCGTCCGGCACGATTAACCCGGTCAACGAGATTGGCGCCCTCTGCCGCCAGCACGATGTCCTGATGATCGTCGATGCCGTCTCGTCCTGGGGCGGCATGGATGTCGATCCCATCACCAGCCACTCGGACGTTTTCATCACGGGGCCGAACAAGTGCCTGGGCGGCACGCCGGGCCTGTCGGTGGTCCATGTCAGCGATCGGGCTTGGGATCACATCGACGCCAACCCGAACGCACCCTTCGCCTCGATGCTCAGCATGACCGATTGGCGCAAGGCCTGGAGCGCGGATGAGAAGTTCCCCTTCACGCCATCGGTCGCCGAGGTCAACGGGCTGGAGGCCGCGCTCGACCTCTACCTGGAGGAAGGCCCGGAGACGGTTTGGGAGCGTCATGCCTTGACCGCCCGCGCCTGCCGCGAGGGCATGAAGGCGATGGGGCTGACCCTGTGGCCGGCGCGGGAGGAGATCGCCGCCGACACCTGCACGACGATCCGCGTGCCCGAAGGGTTGGAGGATGAGGCCATCCGCCAGGCATCGCGCGATCTTTATGGCGTCGTCTTCTCCGCCGGCCGGGGCTCCCTTGTCGGCAAGCTGATCCGTATCGGCCATATGGGCCCGGTCGCCGAGCCGGTTTACGCCACGGTCGCGATCACGGCCCTGGGCGGCGCGATCAACCATCTCGGCGGCAGCGCGGATATCGGCGCCGGCATCAATGCGGCGCTTGCCGTCATCAACGCAGCCAGGGTCTAATCGGCTCAGTCACGCAACAGGGGAATCGGCATGGGCAGTCTTGATGGCAAGGTCGCGATCGTTACCGGGGCCGCGCAGGGGATCGGCGCCGCCATCGCGCGCCGGCTGGCGGCGGACAATGCGCGGGTCGTGATCGGCGATCTGAACCTGCAGGGTTCGAGCAAGGTTGCCGAGGAATGCGGCCACGGCGCCTTCGCGCTGAAGCTCGACGTCGGCGACCCGGAATCGGTCGGCGATTTCTACAACGAGGTCGAGGCCAAGGCCGGTCATCCGGACATCCTGGTCAACAACGCTGCGATTGTGCCCTTCATCGCCTGGGACGAGGTCGATTTCGACCATTGGCGCATGATCATGCGGGTCAATCTGGACGGTGTGTTCCTGATGTGCCGGGCGGGGTCGGACCGCATGCGCATCGAGGGCACCAAGGGCCGGATCGTCAACATCTGTTCCAACACCATCTTCGCCGGCACGCCCAACATGGCGGCCTATGTGGCGGCCAAGGGCGGCGTGCTGGGCCTGACCCGTTCGCTGGCGACCGAACTGGGCGGCCACAAGATCACCGTCAACGCCGTGGCGCCCGGCCTGACCGCCAGCGAGGGCGTGCTGGACAGCCCCCACAAGGAGGCGTTCGACTTCGTCGAGATGCTTCAGGCCGTCAAGGGCAAGGGCACGCCCGACGACATCGCCCCGATCGTCGCCTTCCTGGCCTCCGACGAGGCCCACTGGATCACCGGCCAGACGATCAATGTCGACGCCGGCATGGTGCGGTGGTAGGGCGCTAGCTGTAGTGGGCCGGCGCCGTCTTATAGGTCCCGAACTGCTCCAGATCGTGACTGACGAAGATCTCCGCCTCGTGCTTTAGGGCGATGTCCTTCAGCTTGCGGATCGACTGGACGGCCGCCACCGGGTCGAGGTGAAAGCTGGAGATGATCTCTTCATCGAAGCCCTTGCGGGTGTAGGCGGCGTCCGCCGTGAACAGCATCGGCTTGCGGCCGGAAAGCTCGACCAGCAGGGAATAGTGGCCAGCCGTGTGGCCGGGCGTTTCGATCAGATGCAGGCCCTTGGCGATTTCCTGCTGTCCGGTCAGCAATTCGACCTTCGGCGTCCAGACGTCCATTTCCGGGTCCGGCGGCAGGTCCTTGCCCTCGCGCTTGGCCTTTTCACGCAGCATGTCCGGGTGGAAGCTCATGTCCGAATAGCCCAGGATCTCGAAGGGTTGCGGGCACTTACATTGGCCGAATTCTGCCGCGTGGCAAACCGTGCACGCCTCCTTCAAATGCTTGTTGCCGCCGCAATGGTCGAAATGATAGTGCGAGTTGATGACATAGTTGATGTCCTGGGTGCGATAGCCCGCCTTTTCGATCGCGCCTTGGATGGTCTGTTCCTTGGTTTGCTGGGGCTTTTCGAACGGCAGCACGGCCATGACATGGTCGTAGTCGTAGCCCGTGTCGAACAGGTAGAGCCCGTCGGCATGGTCGATCAGCACGGAATACACCGGAAACCGCACCTCGCCTGCCGGCCCGCGGTTCCAATAGACGTGGAAGCCGTCGATCACCAGCGTGCCGCCATCCAGAATGTAGACCTTGGTGTCTTTCATCTCTTTCGCCTCCCTTATCGGTGTGTCGAAGTCTAACGCTGTCCGCGCACATAGGGCAGCCCTAGCGCCGCCGGCAGGGCCGAACGCCTGGCAAAGATCACCAGCACGAGCATGACCATGGCAAAGGGCAGCATCTGCACAACATCCGTCGGCACGTTCACGCCGCCCACTTGCAGGGCCGTGGTCAGCGACAGGCTGACGCCGAACAGCAGCGCGCCATAGAGCACCCAAGTCGGGTGCCCGCGCGCCAGCATGGCCAGCACGATGGCGATGAAGCCGGCCCCACCGGTCATGAACGGAATGAAGATGCCGGCCCCGATCATCGACATATAGGCGCCACCCAGCCCGGCCATCATGCCGGTGAACAGCACGGCCAGCGTCCGGGTCGTCGTGACCGAAACGCCGGCGGCGTCCAGCGCGGCCGGCTTGTCGCCGGCGGCCTGCAGGTTGAGGCCGACATTCGTGCGCCGGAAGACCCAGACCAGTACGAAGACGGCGATGATGGCCAGATAGACGCTGGGGTGCCGGTCGAAGATACCGGGACCGATGATGGGGATCTGGGACAGCAGCGGGATGGGCAGCGTGTCGACCGCCGGCAGGCGCGGATAGGTGCGGCTGAACTGGACATGGTGCAGCAGGGCGGTGATGCCGTCCGCGCCCAAGGTCAGCGCGATGCCGATCACGATCTGGTTCAGCCCCAACCGCACGCACAGCAGTGCCATCAGCAAGGCCAGGATCAAGCCGCCGGCCGCACCGCCGAGAAAGCCCAACCACAGCGACCCGCTCAGGAAGGCGACGTAAAAGCCGGTATAGGCGCCGAGCAGCATCATGCCCTCGATGCCGATGTTCAAGACGCCGGCCTTTTCCGAGACTTGCTCGCCCAGCCCGGCCAGCAGAAGCGGGATGCCGGCAGCGATGGCGCCGGCGACCAGCGAGATCAGAAAGGCATCGCTCAACAGGCCCGACATGGCGCGCTCAGGCCCGCCGCGCCAGCGCGCGCCGATGGCTCAGCCATTCGGTCAAGGCCATGAAGATCAAGATCAGCGCGACCAGCACCAGGACGAAATAGTTCGGCAAGTCTGCGCGACGCGAGGCGGTTTCCCCGCCGATCGACAGCATGGCGAAGAAGAAGGTAAAGCCGATCACCGCGATGCCGTTGAACCGGGCCAGGAAAACCAGCGGGATGATGGCCAGCCCATAGCCCGGATTCCAATCCGCCCGCACATTGCCCCAGACACCCAGGATTTCGACCGAGCCCGCCAGGCCGGCAAGCCCGGCGCTGAGGCCAAAGGTCACGACCGTCAGCAAGGGCACCGACAGGCCGGCATGCAGTGCGGCCTTGGGGTTGGCGCCGACGGTTTGCAGGCGCAGGCCAAAAGCGGTTCTGGTCATCACCCAATGAACCACCAGGATCACCACCACCGCGATCACGACACCGATATTGATCGTGGTGCCGAACAGCCGTGGCAGGCGGTCATCGGTCACCAGCGTCATGGTCTGCGGCACGGTGGTGTTGGGGTCGTTGAACGGGATCTTGATCAGCACGTTGGCCAGGCTGACGCCCAGAAAGCTCATCATCAGCGTCGTGACGATCTCATTCACGCCCTGATAGGCCTTTAGGAGGGCAGGGATCAGAGACCAGACCGCGCCGACCAGGAAACCGGCAATCATGCCGACCGGCAGCACGATCCAGGCGGGCGCGGATTGGATCATCCAGGCGGACAAGGCGGCGGTGATGACGGCCGCCAGCAGAAACTGGCCATCGATGCCCAGGTTCCACAGACCCGCACGGAACGCGACGATCAGGCTGGCGCCCAGCAGGATCAGCGGGGCGCAGCGCGTGATCGTCTCCTGCAGGCCGATCCAGGAGATCAGCCCGCGCCGCACGATATTGACGTAGAACGAGATCGGGTCGCGGCCCAGCAACAGCAGGATGGCCGCCCCGACGATCAGCGCAAGCAGGATCGGCACCAAGGCCAGCACGATGCGGACCAGCCATTCCGGCATGCCGGTGCCTTGGCCCGACAAGCCGGCGGAAGTCGGTGTCGGATCGTTTGTGCCAGCGTCCGCCGTCATGCCGCCGCGCCGACGCCGATCATCAGCTCGCCCACCCGTCTTTGGGCGTCGCGATCATTGTCCACAATGCCGACCATCCGGCCTTGCAGCATGACGCCGATGCGATCGGACAGTTCCAGGATTTCATCCAGATCGGTCGAGATCAGGACCGTCGCCACGCCCTGGTCGGCCTGTTCGCGGATTGCGCGACGGGCGAACTGGATGTTGTTGGCGTCCAGGCCATAGGTCGGCTTGTTGTAGATGACCGCGATCGGCGCGTTGTCCAATTCGCGCGCCAGCAGCGCCTTTTGGATGTTGCCGCCGGACAGGCGGCCGATGGGCGTTTGCGGCCCTGGCGTGCGCACGTCATGGCGGTCGATCAGGGTGCGCGCGTGGCGCTCGACCTCGCGCCTGCGGATGGTTCCGTTGCGCCAAAACGGCTCGTCGCCGATGCGCTTCAGCAGCAGATTGAGGCCGACTTGGAAATTGCCGACCGTGCCTTCGCCCAGTCGGTCGTCCGTGACGTAGCGAAGGCCGGCGCGCTGCCGCTGAACTACCGAGAGGCCGCTGATCGGCTCGCCCTTCAGGCTCAGCGATCCGGCGGCGATCCTGCGCTGACCGGCCAGGGCCTCGGCCAGTTGCTTCTGGCCGTTGCCGTCGACGCCGGCGATGCCGAAGACCTCGCCGGCCCGGACCTGAAACGCCACGCCGGTCACGGTGGGCTCGCCCGGCCCGGCGGCCGCGGCCAATCCGTCTACCGAGAGAATAACCGGCCCCTCAACCAATCGGCTTTTGTCTCGGCCGGCCAACTCGTCGGCGCCTTCGGACGATGCCGTCCCGAACATGAGATCAACGATTTGCGTGATGGCTTGGTCCTCACCAAGCGCCGCGAGCTGATCGGGCGTCAGTTCGCCGACCTTGCGGCCGAGTTTCAGCACGGTCACGCGGTCGCCAAAGCGAACCGCCTCGTTCAGCTTGTGGGTGATGAACAGGATGGCGATGCCGGCGTCGCGCAGCCGGCCGATGACCTGGCCCAGATCCTCCACGCCCTTCGGCGTCAGCATCGCTGTCGCCTCGTCCAGGATCAGCACCTGCTCGCCGCGCCACAGCGCCTTGACGATCTCGACCTGCTGCTGTTGCCCGAGTGACAGGTCGCCGAGCGTCGCATCCTCCGGCAGCGATATGCCCAGCATCTGGCTGATCTCGGCCAGCCGCCGCCGCGTCGCGGCCCTGTTCATGCGCTGGTGCCAGGGCGCGCCCAGCATCAGGTTTTCCAGAACCGTGAGGGTCGGGACCAGCGTCGGATGCTGGTAGACCGTGCCGATGCCAAGCTCCAAGGCACGTCTTGGACTGGAAATCGCCGTGGCCTCGCCCCGTACCCGCATGCCGCCTGCGTCCGGCTGCAACATGCCGGACAGCATGGCGATCAAGGTCGACTTGCCCGCGCCGTTCTCGCCAAGCAGGGCCTGCACTTCGCCGGGGTAGATCGACAGCGAAACGTCATCGTTGGCGACAACGCCGGGGAAGCGCTTTGTCACGCCGTCGACAACGACGATCGGCTCTTTGGCACCGGTTTCAGCCGTGGCCGCTTGCAACGAGTTGGTCATCGGCGAAACCGGACTCTAACGACATAAAAATGGCCGGGACGAGCTTAGCCGTCCCGGCCTCTCAAGCGAAACGCTACTCGCTCGCGTCGACCGTGGTCATCAGCGCGCGAACCTCTTGCGCGTCAAAGATCGCGGGGACGTCGACCGCGCCGTCGATGATTGCCTGGCGGACCTCCATCAGTTCGGTCCAGGTTGCTGGCGGGATGTACTCGGTCTGCAGCAGCACGACGGAGTTGTCCTCCAGCCCGATCTCGTAGCCTACGGCACCGAAATCGCCATTGTTCAGATCGTCGATCATCGCCGTGTAGACGGGCTCCAGATCCCAGACAACGGATGACAGCAGGAAGCCGGTGTCGATCGAGGACTTGTCGCCGATCACGTCGATGAACCAGGCCTGCTCGCCGTCCACGGCCGGTGTTGTCTCGATCGCCTGCAGCATGCCGAAGGTCGAGCCGTTGCCCTGGCCGAAGATGATGTCCGCGCCCGCCGCGATGACGGATTCGGTCACGCGGCGACCGCCGGCGGCATCGGCATACGCGGCCGGGCCGATCACCGCATAGATGATGTCGATGTCCGGGTTGGCGGCCCGCGCGCCGAGCGCGAAGCCGGCCGACTGGCTGTTCCAGGACGGCGGTTCGCCCGATACCACGATGCCGACCGTATCCGTACGCGACATGTTTGCCGCGAGGATGCCGGCCAGATAGGCGCCGTCGTGACCGCTTAGAGTGTAGTCGGCGATCAGGCCGGGCTCGACGGCCTCCGGCGTGTCGACGATGGCAACCGCCACACCGGTCTCGTGCGCGACTTCGGGGGCAGCCGTGTTGTAGCCGGAGGCGTGAGCGATGATCAGGTCCGCGCCTTCGCCCGCCAGTTCGCGCAAGGTCGGGCGGACGTCGCCATAGCCGAGGCCTTCGGCAGTGATGACCTCGACACCCATGGCCTCGCCCGCAGCCCGTGCCGCGTCGACGCCCTGCTGGTTCCAGCCAAAATCCGTGCCTTGCTCCGGCGTCATAACGGCGATGATTTCGACCTGCGCCTGGGCCGGCCCGGTCGCGATGGTCAGCGCGCCAACCGCCGCCATGGTCGTCAGAAAGGTGTTTCGAACTGCTCGATAAGCCATGATACCCCCTCTTGTCCTGTGGCACGGCGCCTCTTCTGACCGGACGCCCCACGTTTGATGTGACCGCCATGATGATAACCCGAGGCGGACGCATCGATTTCCACAATGTGAAAACGCATTTGCGTTTTCTGGTAAAACCGTACCGGCCCGTTCGCGGCAATGCAACGCTTTCGATGGCCGCACGCGGTGGCGCCGTTAGGTCTCACGTTAGACGAACTGGCAGTCTGCACGCGTATCGCCTAGCCGGCAACGCAGCGTGATTGTCCGGTCGGCGGTTCGCAGGCGGTCCACTGAAGGCTCTGTCCAGAGCGTTCGGTCCGGGCCCGGGCGCCCACAGATCAGGCGTTCGACCGCCATATGGTCGCCGACCTCATTCAGGATAGCCACGTCGCCGGTTGCGCTTCGGACCAATAGGGCCTGCGTGGCTTCGCCGCCCGGCGGGATCGGTCCGATGGAGACCTCGAACCAGTGGGCGAGCAGGAACTGGCAGACAAGCGGCGCGGAATCGGAGCTGTTGACGATCGTCAGATCCGTTGATGTCCAACCACCATTGGAGGCCGATGCAGGCGCGGTTGACAGCAGGCCGATCACGACAACCAGGCCGACCAGAGCGGCCGCCAGGCTAAAGCCGCATGCGTGACGCCTGTTCGCTGAGCTGTTGGGCGGCGGTCTTGACAATGTCCAGGATCTCATGGCGTCGCTTGTCGTCGATGTTTTGTGCAAGGCCCGCTACGGTTAGCGCGCCGACCACGTCCTTGCCGTCCGCCACTGGCGCTGCGGCCGCCCAGATGCCTTGGTCGACTTCGCCGTGGCTGACACTCCAGCCTCTCGTCCGGATTGTGGCCAGCTCCTGATCCAGTTCGGCGCGGTCGGTGTCATCGTCCGCCGGCAAGGTCCGGAAATAGTGCTCCAGCTCCTGCTGGTTCAAGGCGGAGAGCAGGATCTTGGCCGCCGCGCCGCGATGCAACGGCATGGCCCGTCCGACATCGAAGGACAGACGCACCGGGTGGGGGCTTTCGGACCGCGCGACGCATACGGCACTCTGCGCCACGCGCCTGAGCAGCAGACTGGTCTCGCCGCAGGCTTCGGTGATGGCGCGCAGGATCGGCATGGCCTTCTCCGCCAGCGGGTGCGCGGCAAGCGCGGCCCGTGCCAGGGGTAAGGCGCGAACGGACACGACGTAGGTGTTCGACGGCCCTTCCTCCAGCAAGCCGACCTCACGCAACAGCGAGATGTAGCGATAGGCCGTCGAAAGGGGCACGTCGGCCGACATGGCCAACTGCTCCGCCGTCGCCGACGGACGGCTTTCGTCGAAGCTCATCAGCAGGCGCAACACCTTGCGTGAGCTTCCTGTTCCTGACGTTTTTTGACCGGCACGTGCCACAGGCACCTCCCAAATCCCTCTGTCAAATCTCCACCCCTCTCGTCATCGCTTTCAGGCGTGAATCGTGATCGCCGCTTTGCCGGCTGACGAGCAAGGGTTGAATTACATCGCTGACTAGACTATCGGATCGTTATCGATCTTCTCATATAATGGTAAACACATCTCACAGTTTGACAACGCAAAACCCGGTCCATACTGTTTGGCCTGGAATGCCCGCCATGAGCCCGCCCGGGAGATGTCGGGAAAGTCATTCACATCGGCATGCCCCAGGGTGTGCGGTGAGAACCAGCGTTGATCGAGGAGATCGGACCATGGCTGACACCACAGTCATAGACAAGACGGACAGCAATCGCGAGGCGGCGCTTGGCGCCCTTTACGACGATGTTTTCAACGCTCACATGTTTCCGTTCTGGGCGACCACGACGGATGTCGCGCACGACGAAGTCAAGCAGCTGATGGCCACCAAGCGGGCGGTGCCGTACCTTTGGCGCTACCGCGATCAGATCGAACCGCTGCTGCAGCGCTCGGCGGAACTGGTGACCATGGATGATTCCGAGCGCCGCTCGCTCGTCCTGGTCAACCCCGGTCTGGCGCCGACGCGCGCGACCGTCTCGACGCTTTACACCGCCTATCGGCTGAACGACCCGCACGAGGTGATGCCGCCGCACCGGCACTCGCCCAACGCCATCCGTTTTGGCCTGACGGGCGAGATGAACTTCACCGGTGTGGAGGGCGAGGATATCACCTTCGGCCCAGGCGACCTGGTGTTGACCCCGCACGATACCTGGCACAATCACGGCAATACGGGCGACGAGCCGGCGGTCAACCTGTCCGTCTTGGACCTGCCCTTGGTCGAGATCTTGAACGCGATCTATTTCGACCACGATTACAAGGAGGTGAAGGACGGCAAGATGGTCGCGGCCAAGCAGCAGAGCGCGCGCTTTCCGTCCGACTATTCCGCCCGCATTTACGAGTCCGGCGGCTATACGCCCCGCTTCGTCAGCCATTATCGCGGCACGGGCGCGGCGTCGCCGATGTATCTCTATCGCTGGGCGCCGATGCGCGAGATTCTGGACAAGCACAAGGATTGGGACGGCGACCCGTACGAGGCGCTGATGGTTGAATACACCGATCCGACGACCGGCGGCCCCGTCTACAAGACCGTGACGTTCTTCGCCCAGATGCTGCGGCCTGGCGAGAAAACGCAGCCCTTGAAACAGACGGCCAGCCTGCTTGTCGCGCCCTTCGAGGGCAGCGGGTACTCGATCGTAGGCGACCAGCGTTTCGATTGGCAGCAATTCGACACGCTGGCGGTGCCGGGCGGCGAGTGGTGCCAGCATGTCAACGGCTCGGACACCGATCCGGCAATTCTGTTCGTCGCCAGCGACGAGCCGACATTGAAAAAGCTGGGCTTTTACAAGAAATGGGGCCGCGACGGCTCGGGCGATACGGTTTCGCTCGTCTAACGACAAGAATGCGATGACAGTGGGGGCGCTCGGCGGGACCGAGACGCCCTGACGACAAGGAGGCTTTGAAATGACCATTGCGGCGGTAATTGGATTGGGCACCATGGGGCCCGGTATCGCGGCCACGCTGGCGCGCGGCGGCATGAAGATCCGGGTCTACGACACCAGTGCCGAGGCGCTGGAAAAGGCGCCGGGCATGGTCGCCATGGCCTTCGGCGTGCTGGACCGGTTGGGCATGCCCGACAAGGGCTCCGCCGACGACATCTCGTACCACACCGACCTGGCCGAGGCGGTGGACGGTGTCGGCTTGGTCGTCGAAACCGTGCCGGAGAAGCTGGAGATCAAGGCCGCCGTCTTCGCCGAACTCGACAAGATCGTCTCCGCGGACTGTGTGTTGGCCTCCAACACGTCCGGCATCCCGATCACCAAGCTGCAAGAGGGCAATTCCAACCCGGGCCGGGTCATCGGCATGCACTGGTCGAACCCGCCGATGATCATCCCGATGATCGAGGTCATCGCCGGCGGCCAGACCGATCAGGGCACCGTCGACTGGATGTGCGATACCATCAAGGGGCTGAGCCTGCTGCCCGTCGTGGTGAAGAAGGATGTCGCCGGCTTCGTCGAAAACCGCATCCTCTACGCGATCATGCGCGAGTCGGTGGATCTGGTCGAACAGGGCGTGATCGATGCCGAAGGGCTGGATACCTGCGTCCAGTGGGGCATCGGCTATAAGCTCGCGATCATCGGCCCGATGGCGCTATTGGACATGGCCGGCCTCGACATCTATCAGGCCGTCGGCAGCTATTTGAATGCCGAGCTGTGCAACCGGCCGGACGTCTCGCCCTACATCACCGACCGCACCAAGGCCGGCAATCTGGGCCAGAAGACCGGGTCGGGCATCTTCTCGTACACCCCGGACGACATCCAGCGGCTGCGCGGCGAACGTGCCGCCGCCTTCGTCGCCGTGCGCAAGGCGCTGGAAGGCAAGTCCTGATCGCGCGCCATTGATCCCGCAGATTCAACACATCTAGGAGAGCGCCGGCATGGCCGATGCGCGCAATACCAAGCTTGTCGGTCATGTCGACTGTCCGGGCGGCGGCCAGGTTTGGGTCGAAGGCACGACCCTCTATATCGGCCATATGCGCCACCCATCCGGCACATCGATCGTCGATGTGTCCGATCCCACGAAGCCGAAGCCGCTGGCGCGGATCGACATGCCCACCGGTTGGCATTCCCACAAGGTGCGGGTCGCCAACGACGTCATGCTGGTCAATCACGAGCGGTTGGGACAGGACGGGGAGGTCGAACTCGGCGGCGGCCTGGGCATCTACGACGTCTCCAAACCGTCCGACCCGAAGCTGATCACCAAATGGCGGACGGGGGGCAGGGGCGTGCACCGTTTCGACTTCGACGGCCGCTACGCCTATATCTCGCCGACGGCCGACGGCTATGTCGGCAATTTCTGCATGATCCTGGACCTGGCTGACCCCAGCAATCCCACGGAGGTTGGCCGCTGGTGGATTCCCGGCCAATGGCAGGCCGGCGGCGAGGACTATCCGTGGAACGATTGGGTGCCGCCGCGCTGTCACCATCCGCTGCGCCACGGCAACCGGCTTTATGTCAGCTATTGGCATCACGGCCTGTTCATCCTCGATATCGAGGATATGTCCCAGCCGAAGCTGGTCGGCCAGCTCAATACAAGCCCGGCCTATCCCCACCCGACCCACACCTGCCTGCGCATCCCAGACCCGCTGAGGGGGCGTCAGATCATGGTCGTGGCGGATGAGGACGTGGCCAAGCTGTGGCCCTCGCCGCCGGCCTTCGCCTGGGTTTTCGACATCACCGAGGAGCGGCTGCCACTGCCGATCAGCACTATCAACGTGCCCGGCATCGACCCGGACGGATCGCCCCAGCCGCCCATGACCGGTTGCCACCAGCCGTCGGAGCGGTTCAGCGGCACCATCATCCCGTTCGCCTGGTTTGCCCAGGGGCTGCGCCTGTTCGATATCGCCGATCCCTATCAACCGAAGGAGGTCGGCCACTACCAGCCGGACCCGCCCAACGGCGCTGAACGCTCGTCCTCCAACGATGTCACCATCGACGAGCGCGGCCTGATCTATCTGATCGACCGCCAGCGCGGCGTCGACATCATCGAAACCAGCGTCTTTTGACGGGAGTGCCTCCCATGTCCGACAGCGGCAAACGCGCCGACAAGTACCCGATCGGCAAGCGCAATCCGAACCTGCCGTTTCACCCAGCCGTGCGCGCCGGCGACTTCATCTACGTCTCCGGTCAGGTCGCCAAGGACGAAAACGGCGTCATGTGCGGCGGCACGATCGAGGAGCAGACGAAATGGACGCTGGAGGCGATCCGCCGGGTGCTGGCCGAGGAAAACGCGGATCTCGCCGACGTGGTCAAGATCACCACCTATCTCGAGGATGCGCGCGATTTCGGCCGGTACAACGGCGTGTTCAAACAGTACTTTCCCGACGGCAATGTCTCGCGCACGACGGTCGAGGCGCGGGCGGTGATCACCACCAGCATCGAGATGGATGCGGTCGCCTACAAGCCGCTCAAGGACTGACCGCAGATCTCACTCTAGGAGCCACCCCCATGATCCGCCTTCTCGGCCGCAAAACGTCCGGCAACGTGCAAAAGGTCCTGTTCCTGTTGGAAGAACTGGGCCTGGCCTACGAACGCGAGGATTACGGCCGCCAATTCGAAAACACCCAGACGGACGCCTATCTGGCCATGAACCCGACGGCCAAGGTGCCGACCTTGGTCGATGGCGATCTGGTGATCTGGGAATCGAACACGATCCTGCGTTATCTGGCCGCGAAGACGGGCAGCGCTCTCTATCCCGCCGACCCGGCCGCGCGCACGCAGGTCGAACGCTGGATGGACTGGCAGCTGGCCTCGCTGAACCCGCCTTATCTGGCCGTGTTCAAGGGCAGCCGGCTGGACCCGGCGGAACGAGGCGCCGGCTTCGACGCCAGCGCGAAGGATCTGGCGGCCCAGTTGACCATCCTGGACGGGGCGCTGGCCGACAGGGACTGGCTCGCCGGCGATGCTGTCTCGCTGGCCGAGTACTGCTTGGGCCCGATCATCCCGCGCTGCCTGAACTTCCCGATCGACCTGCCGGCGCTCGACCATCTGCGCGCCTGGCAGCAAAGGGTTGCCGCGCTGCCGGCCTATTCGCGGGCGGTGCCGACCTAGGCGCGCAATGACCGTCCAGCCGGCCACGAGACACGGTTTTCTGGGCGTGGGCCGTGCGGCCCTGCGCTGGGCACTCGGCCTCTTGTTGATCGCCATGGTGCTGCTGAACGTGGCCAATGCCGCCGGCCGCTATCTGTTCGGGCACGCGATCACCGGGGCCGATGAGGTTCTGGTCTTCTCCATGGTCTGGCTGGTGTTCGCCGGCGTGGTGCTGGTGACGGCGGAGGGGCGCCATCTGCGGCTCGACTTGGCCGCGACGCTGTTCGCGGGCCGGTTCGGCGCCGCCCGCGCGCTGCTGATCAACCTGATCATCGCCGCGCTCTGCTTTTACGTCGCCTTGCAGTCCTGGGAAATCATCGGCCGCTTGGGCCAGATCGGCCAGCGCAGCATGGCGCTGGGCATTCCCATGGTCGTGCCGCACGCCGCCATCGCCATTGGCCTCGCGGCGACCGCCCTGGTCGCGTTGCTGCTCGCCTTTGGCCAGGTACGCCGCTTGTTTGGGCCCAATAGCGGCGGGGACCGTGAGATTTGACCTGGACCTTGCTGGCCTTGCCCGTGGCGCTGTTCGTCTTCGGCGTCCCGGTCTTCGCCGTCCTGCTGGCCGGCGCGACGGTCACGCTGCTGCTGTTCATGCCCATGCCGGCCATGGTGCTGCCGCAGATCATGTTCGGCGGCGTCGACAAGTTCGCGCTGTTGGCCGTGCCCTTCTTCATCTTCGCGGGCGAGCTGATGGGGCGCGGCGGCATCGCCGACCGGCTGGTCGACTGGGTGCTGTCCCTGACCGGCCATGTGCGCGGCAGCCTAGGCATGGCCACCGTCGGTACCGCGACCTTGATGGGCGCCGTTTCCGGCTCCAGCCCCGCCACGGTCGCCGCCACCGGCCGCACGCTGTACCCCAAGCTGATCGAGAAGGGCTATGGCAAGAGGTTCTCGCTCGGCCTGATCGCCTCCAGTGGCTCCATCGCCATCGTCGTGCCGCCCTCCATCGCCATGATCCTCTACGGCGCCAGCGGCGAACAGTCGATCCCGCGCCTGTTCCAGGCCGGCCTGCTCCCGGGCCTGCTGATCGCCGCCCTGATGATGGGCTATATCCTGATCTGGGCCGCACGCACCCACGCGGCACCTCAGCAGGGCTTCCGGTTCAAGCTGTTCCTGCGCGCCACCAAGCGCGCCTGGGCTGCCCTGCTCATGCCGGCCTTGATCCTGATCGGCATCTACGCCGGCTGGTTCTCGCCGACGGAGGCCGGCGGCGTCGCCTGCCTCTACGCCATGCTGGTGGCCCTGTTCGTCTACCGCACGCTGAACCTGCGCGGCATCATCGAGGCAGCGGCCGAGGCGGCCTATCTCACCGCCCAGATCCTGGTCATCGTCGCGGCCGCCGGCGTCTTCTCCTACATCCTGACCGTCAACGGCATTCCGCAGGGGCTGGTCGGCGCCATCGTCGAGATGGACCTGACGCCGGTCAGCTTCCTGATCGCCATCAACATCCTGCTGCTATTGCTCGGCTGCGTGCTGGACCCGACCTCCGCCATCCTCGTGCTGACGCCGATCCTGATGCCGGTCATCGCGCATCTCGGTATCGACCCGATCCATTTCGGCATCATCATGACGGTGAACTTGTCGATCGGCATGTTCACCCCGCCCTTCGGCCTCAACATCTTCGTCGCCCAGTCGGTGATCTCGTCCGATCTCGGCGCAATCTATCGTGGCATCCTGCCGTTCCTGGCCGTTCAGATCGCGGCGCTTGCGATCATCACCTACGTGCCGGCCGTTTCGCTGGCGCTGTCCTGGATTTGGTAATCAAGCAGGGAGAAAGACAATGAAGGCTCTCACCAACCTGACCATCGGTTCCACGCTCGTCCTCGCCGCGCTGGCCACCCCGCTTACCGCTGAAGCGCAGACGACCATGAAGCTCGCCAGCGCCACTATCAACGACGTCCAGCACCAATGGCAGCAGGTTTTCGCCGAGGAACTGGCCGAACGCGTCGGCGACGCCGTCACGGTCGAGATCTATCCGGCCAGCCAGCTCGGCACCATCCCCCGCATGCTGGAAGGCGTGCTCTTGGGCACGATCGAAAGCTTCATCACCCCGACCGCCTTCCTGGTCGGCACCGACCCGCGCTTTCAGGTCTTCGGCGCGCCGGGCCTGTTCGAGGACGGCGCCCAGGTCGGCGCCGTGCTGCACGACCCGGACTATCGCGACCATATCGAGACTATGGCCCTGGACAGCGGCCTGCGCGTCATCGGCGCGATCTACAACTCGCCGATCCTGATCCTCTCCGTCGAGCCGACCGAGACCCTGGCCGATTTCGAAGGCCTGCGCGTGCGCACCTTCGCCACGCCCTTGCAAATGGCCCCGATGGAGGCCCTGGGCGCCAGCCCGCTGCCCTTAGCCCTGTCAGAAGTCGTGCCCGCCCTGCAGTCCGGCGCCATCGACGCAATGCTCGCCGGCATGCCGATCCTGACGGCGTTCCAGTACTACGACGTCGCCGAATACGTCACTGACCTCAACTTCGCCACCGTGGTCTCGGTCAACGTCATCAACGAGGCCTGGTTCCAGTCCCAGACGCCCGAGGTCCAGGCCGCGATCCTCGAATCCGGCCGTGCGGCCGAACAAGAGGTCCTGCAATGGGGCATCGACAATGTCGGCCGCTCCAACCAGGTCTGGCTCGACAATGGCGGCCAGATCCTGGACCTGTCCGACAGCGACATGGCCGAAATGCGCGCCATGTTCGCGCAAATCGCGGCGGAGATCATGGCGGCGGACCCGGCCGTGGAGGCGGAGTATCAGCGGCTGTTGGGCGTGGTGGAGGCGCATCCTGGGGGGTGACGCAGGTTCAGCCCCGTTTTACTTGATTCACCGGCATTTTGCTCGCGAAAGGCCAAATGCTTCCAACTGTCATCTGACCCGACTGTTGTCATGGCGTTTGGCGGCATGCGGGAGGCTGCTATCTGGAACATACGGCAACAGTGGCCCGGCGGCAGTGAAACCAGGCACAATGTTGCTGTTCAGCCAATTGAACAAAGTAGAAAAGAAAGACATTCTATCACTCGATCGAAATAAACAAACTCTTAAAGGAACATCAAACACAAGATTGCGGGATACTTTACGTCTCCGTTTCTTAGTTGAACTGAAAACTAGGTTCTAGCTCAATTGAAGGAGCGCCATGCCCACTTCGTTGATACGCGTAACCAGGTACGCGATTGGAGTCTATGCCCAGCATGTTTAGCATTCGGCGCATTGCCGCGATCGAATCTGAAGGGGCTTCTCGCGATGTGACTGCTCGATGTGCAAGGTCATTTCTAGCCTTTCTAGCTTTTTGGAACAATAAATAGGTATTTTTTTCCATTTTTTGTGCTGTATGAAGTAGCTCCGCGCGGACAGCGGCGGTGTAGGTTCGTGTATCAGCTAGCCGGCGCCGCCTAATTGGGTCCTGGACGCAGTTCACATGTTCGTCCCAATAGTAAGACAGGATCTGTTCACAGACTATCCAGCCAGTTAGAATTGTTTCGCTTGCGTTATGACGGGACGAATGATGCAGTGCGGCGACTAGCAGTGAGGGAAGTGTAGCACCCACTTGTTGGAGCTTCAGTGCAGCCTTACAACCCTCAACCTTTTCGAGAATTCCAGGATCATATGTGGTCCAGTAGAAATTCGGAGGCCAGTATGGGTTTCGACGTTGCGATCCCATTTCCCCCAAATCCTTGGGTGTAGAGGCAAGAAGTGCAAACGGTCCCCATGTTCTCTCGGCATAGCTTCCGCCGCCACCAACAATGCTTGCGTGATGACCAATCAGCTTGCCGGCTTGTATGTCAATGTCTGTCACAGGGTGAGAAATCAGCCCCTCGAGCGCAAACTGACACAAAAGCAAGTTGATTATAGAAACCAACTGATCGGTTCCTGTTGATGAGTTCAGTTGGCCTCGATCCCGTGCAAACAAACCTCCCCCTCTTGTTACTGCGATATCAACTCCACTGACATCGAATACGCGCACAACCTCCAGGTAGTCGTTTGGATCATTTGATCGCTCGGTTGCAAAGAATCTCAGTGGATACAAATATGCACCTTTTAAGGAGGTCCATGCTCGGTCGTATATGAACCTGCCAAGAGGTTGTGACTCATTCACTTCGAAAGTCATGCTTCTTTTCAACCTCCAAAGACGCTTTCAGATTTGGGCTCGATTACGGTGACAGTTTACTAAACCCCTTGTCTGTCCGTTCCGCAGCGGTCGCGACGCCGTGGTCTCTGGCATGACCGGCCTCACCTACGACACCCCGAACGGTCCCCCGTCGCTGGACCATCGACCAACCACACGGTGCAGCGCATGTTCCTGACGGAAGTCGGCGACGATTTTCGCGTAGTCCGTCAGGCCGGTAACGCATAGTCGGAGCTGAGCATGAAATAGCTGCCCTTATAGTCGATCGCGAACAAAAACGGCATGCCGCAGGGGTGCATCAGCGCCGAGCCGCCTTTTCGCGAGGCAAGCTCATCTCTCCGCCCACGCGATGGCGTCTTCCAGCCGGTCGTCGCCCCAGAAGAGTTCGTTGCGGACCCAGAAGCTTGGCGCGCCGAAGATGCCATACTCTTGGGCCTGTTCCGTTCGCGCGCGCAAATCGGCCTTGATGTCGTCCTCGCGCGCCCGGGCGAGCCAATGGGCCGGGTCGGCGTCGCAGGCGTCGATCGCTTGCCGAAGAACATCGTCTGTCGAGATGTCTTCGCCTCGCGCAAACTGTGCAGTGAAGACGGCACGCGCGAAGGCGCCGCACCAAGGTTCGTTCAGCGCGGCGGTCATCACACGGGCGGCCTTCAGGCCATTCATGGGAAAGACCGGTGGTTTCGCGAACGGCAGCCCGTACCGTTCGGACCGCCGTTCCATGTCGCGCCACATATAGTGGGTTACGGTGACAGTTTACTAAATCCCTTTTCTATCCGTACCGCATCGGTCGCGATGCCGTGGTCTCCGGCATGACCGGCCTCACCTACGACACCCCGAAGACCCCACGTCGCTGGACCCATCGGCCGATCACACGACGCTGTGCATGCTCCTGACGGAGGTCGGTGACGATTTTCGCGTAGTCCGTCAGGCCGGCGCAACACACAGCCGATGCTAAGCGCGAAATAGCGGCCCTTATAGTGGATCGCGAACAAAACCGGCATGCCGCAGGGGTGCATCAGCGCCGAGCCGCCTCTTCGCGAGGCAAGCTCATCTCTCCACCCAGTCCATCGCGTCCTCCAGCCGGTCGTCGCCCCAGAAGAGTTCGGTGCCGACCCTGAAACTGGGGGCGCCGAAGATGCCGTGGTTTTGGGCCTGTTCCGTTCGCGCGCGCAAATCGGTCTTGATGTCGTCCTCACGCGCCCGGGCGAGCCAAAGGGCAGGATCGGCCCCGCAGTCTTCGATCGCCGTCCAAAGAACATCGTCAGACGAGATGTCTTCCCCTCGTGCAAACTGCGCGGTGAAGACGGCGCGGGCGAACGCGCCGCACCACGGCTCGGTCAGCGCGGCGGTCATCACGCGGGCGGCCTTCAGGCCGTTCATGGGAAAGATCGATGGTTTCGCGAACGGCAGCCCGTACCGCTTGGACCGCCGCTCCATGTCGCGCCACATATAGGCGCCCCTTATTGGGTCCAGGACGAAGGGAGAGGTTGCCATGCCCCTGTCGCGAAAGATCGGGCCCAGGAGGAAGGGCTTCCACTGAAAGTCGATGTTCTTGCGTCGCAGCAGGGGTTCGGCGCGCGACACGGTGAGATAGGAATACGTGCTGGCGAACTCAAACCAGATCTCCAGGGTCACGTGAAGGGTCCCTCTTGCGCGGTCGGCGCGGTCGGCGCGGTCGGCGCGGTTGGTTCTGCTCCTTCTACAAAGTCCATCGTCGCGCCGCGCAAAACGGACAGCATATCCCGCGCGGCCGGCGATGCCGTTTGCGAGCCGAGCAGGCGCAGTTCGACGGGCGGCAGGTCCGGCAACGCGGGCCAATGGCCGACAGTCGCGATGTCGTCGGGCACGCTGTGTTCGATCCGTACGCCGATCCCGAACCCGGATCGAAGCCCGGCCCAGATGGCGGGAAGGCTCGGCGTGGTCAGGACGGCACGCCACCGACGCCCGGCCTTGTCCAGCGATGCCAGCGCCGCCTGCCTGAAGAGGCAAGGGTGGTTGAACAGCACCAGCGGCACCGTCGCGCGCTCGGCCGGTTGATCAAATCCGACATGGGCGAGCCAGCGGATGGGCAGCTTGCACAGCAGCTCACCCTTTGCGCCTGAATTGTCGGGGAAAAAGGCGATCGCGCCGTCGAGCCGGCCTGCCTCGATCTCGTTGTTCAGCGTGTGGTTGTTGCCCGCCCGCACGGCGACGTGGACATCGGGATGCGCGTTGGCGAAGGCCTGCACCGTGGCCGGCATGACGTCGTCACAGAAGTCCTGGGGCAGGCCAAGCCGGACGGTTTCGGGCGCCACGGGCGCGCCCACGGCCCGCGCCGCCTCATCGTTCAGCGCGATGATCCGGCGGGCGTAGGTTGCAAAGGCCTCGCCGGCCTCGGTGGGCACGAGACCTCGGCCCTTCCTGGCGAAAAGCTGAACGCCGGCCTGCTGTTCAAGCTTTTTGAGCTGCATGCTGACCGCGGATTGGGATCGGCCCAGCTCGATCGCCGCACGGGCGAAACTTCCCTGTTCGATGCCGGACACGACCGCGCGCAGGGCATCGATGTCGAAGGTGGTTTTCATATCAAGAATCGTGAACTGGCATATTCGATATATTCGTTTTTTTAAAGTTTAGCAGCCTGTTAAAGCTCTGATCAAGACCGCGACGGCCTCTCTGCGCCAGGTGCCCCGTCGGTCGTCTCGTACTGATCAGAGATCGAAAATGCAGATGCCAAAGGCGACGGTTGCAGCTCTCCACGCCGCACGAAATCCGCGTCTCGTCCTGATCGCGGGTTCGCTTATCGTGCTTGTCGCCGTGGGAATGCGACATGCCTTTGGCCTGTTCCTGAACCCGATCACCCAAGATATGCCCAGTATCAACCGGGAGGTCTTCGGATTTGCCATTGCCTTGCAGAACCTGATCTGGGGCATCGCGCAACCCGTCGCGGGCATGATCGCCGACCGGTTCGGCAGCGGGCGGGTGATCTTCATCGGCGGTGTTCTGTATGCCGCAGGGCTGGTCTACGCGGCCGCCAGCACGACCTATCTCGGGTTCACGCTAGGGCTGGGCGTCTTTGTCGGGCTCGGTTTGAGCGCGACGACCTACGCCGTGGTCCTGGGTGCCGTCGGGCGCGGCTCTCCGCCCAAACGGCGCACGACGGCCCTCGGCATCGCCTCGCTCGGCGGATCGATCGGCGTGTTTCTGTCGGTGCCCGTCACCGTGAGCCTGATCGACATGATGAGCTGGCCCATGGCCTTCGTCAGCCTGGCGCTCATTGCCTTGACCGTGTGCCTTCTGGCGCCCCTTTTGGCCGGACGTCCCGAGGCGGACGGGCCGGAGCAATCGATGGGTGCCGCCCTGTCCGAGGCGCTTGGGCATCGCGGCTATGTCTTGCTGGTGCTCGGCTTCTTCGTGTGCGGGTTCCAGCTCGGCTTTATCGGGACACACCTGCCGGCCTATTTGCTGGACCGGCATCTGGACGTCTGGCTAGGCGGCGCCGCGCTCGCCGTCATCGGCGCGGCGAACATTGTCGGCACCATCGCCTGCGGTGCGCTGGGCGACCGTTTCAGCAAGAAGAAGATCCTGGCGGCGCTCTACTTCATCCGCGCGGCATCCGTGGCCGTGTATCTCGCACTGCCGCCGTCCGCGCCTTCCACGCTCATCTTTGCGGCCGTGATCGGCTTGACCTGGCTAGGCACCGTCCCGCTGACCAGCGGCATCGTCGCCCAGATCTTCGGCCTGCGATATCTCGCAACGCTGGTCGGCGTGGTGTTTTTCATGCATCAGGTCGGGGGCTTTTTGGGTGCCTGGCTCGGTGGGCTGGCGTTCGAACAGACGGGCTCTTACGACGTGATTTGGTGGTCCGTGATCGCGCTCGGGATCATCGCCGGCCTGCTCCACTGGCCGATCGACGAACGGCCGATCGCCGTTCGAAACAGGCTTCGCCCAGGACTGTATCCCAGTGGTTAGTCGCGGTGTGTGGGCGCTGTCGGGGCTCGGATTGGCCGCCATGCTGGCAGTTGTTCTTCTGTGGCCGGCGGCGGTTGCTGCGAATATGCGCGCCTTTATGGAAGCCGCAATCTTTCGGTTCATTTGTTGAGGCAGGACCGCACCTGTTCCAATGGCTGCAGAGAAAATCAAACGCATGCTCAAGAACGATGCTGATGGATAGCGCCAGACCCGGCTGCGCGACGGTTTGTGAGCACCAGGCCCGGTAACGCCACGTCGCTGGCTAGACCCTGGATCTGTCCGACCGCCGCTCGGCGAGCCGGTCCAACCCGCCGACCATCACGCCCCTATCCGCGAATCGCGTCGTGCGCCATAGTGGCGTGGCCGACCGCCGTTCCGCCTGGTTGGCGATCAGCCTGGATGAATGAGGGGCACAGTTGCCGATGTCGCCAGTGTCCGGTTCATGACGTTTCTGGTGGGTCATGACGCGCTGCCGTTCATGTTCTTTCTCGGCTTCTTCGTGTGGAGCTTCAGCACCGCCACGGGCGGCGGCGGGCCGCTCCTTTTCCTGCCGGCGGTGAGCTTCGTGGCGCCCATAAGGGAGGTCAATCCGATCACCTGTGTCACGGCGGGCGTGGTCAGCGTCCACCGCGTGTTCCTGTTTCGACAGCACATCCAGTGGCGGGTGCTGGCCTGGTTGCTGCCGGGCAGTGTTGTCGGCACCACGGTTGGCGTCCAGATATTCGCGGCCATCCATGAGGACTGGTTGCTGGCCCTGCTCGGCGCCTTCCTGATTTACCATGCCTGCGTCGCCCTGTTTCGCCGCCGCCACCGCAGCTTTAGGGTGCGGCCCTGGTATTATGCGATCGCCGGCACTGTCTTCGGCGGTGTGTCCGCGGTTGCTGGCGCGGCCGGGCAGGGCATCAATGCGTTGTTGCTCAACGATAACGTGACCAAGGAAAGGCTGGTCGCCACCAAGGCGGTCGAGGCGACGACGGTGCAAACGATCAAGCTTATAGGCTATCTCCATTTCGCCTTGATCGGCGGCCATGTCCTGCTGCTGGGCGGTGTCGCCGCAGTTGGCGCCATGCTCGGCAATCTTGTCGGCAAGCGCATCCTGGCACGGTTGCCGGAGCATCGTTTCCGGATGATCGCGAACGGATTGATCCTTGTGGCGGGCCTTCTGCTGCTCTACCGCTTCTTGGTGTTGAGGTTCTCATGACGCGGCGTCCGATCAACGTTCTTGTCGTGCTGGATGGGCGGGTGACGACCTGCTCCGGGCCCGGCACGATCAAGGCGCTGACGATGAGCGCGATCGACTGCACGATCCACGCGGCCGCCCCTGATCCCGGCTACGGCCCCCTTTATCTGGGCGACCGAGTGGCCGTTTGCCCCGATACTGGCGGCGATGGCTTCTTTCAATGGCTGGTCGACTATTGTCGTGAGCACCGGATTGATGTGGTGCTGTGCGATGCCTCCGACTTCATCGGTATCGCTGCGCGCAGGGCGGATCTCGAACGCGCCAGCGGCGCCCGGATCCTGGTCCAGCCCGAAGCCGTAATCGCGATCGCGGAGAACAAGCTGCGGACCGGCCGCTGGCTCGACGAGAACGGCTTTGCCCACCCGGCTTTCGCGCCGGGCGACGACGTGGCCGCAGTCGCCGCGCTGGTTCGCGACCATGGTTACCCGCTCATCGCCAAGCCCTATGTCGGCAGGGGTTCAAGCGGCATGGCCATTCTCCGCAATCACGAAGACCTGTCACGCGCGACGCAACGGCCGGACATGCTTATCCAGCAACATGTCGGCACGGACGATACCGAATACACGGTGAACTGCTTCGTGGATCGAGACGGCAAGGTCAGAGGGCTCTTCAGCTTTCGCCGGCGCTTGTGGATGGGTATGTCGGTGCATTGCGTGGTCGACCGCAACGAGAGCGTCTTGGCGCTCGCCGAGGCCATCGCCATCGCGATCGGTGCGCGTGGCAGTACCAATGTCCAACTTCGTCTCCATGAGGGCGCCCCGGTTTGCCTGGAAATCAATGCGCGTTTCTCCGGCACGACGGCGATGCGCGCAAGCCTGGGTTACAACGACTTGGAACACGCCTTCGCACATTTTGTTTTCGACGAGCCGGCCACGTCGCTGCCTGTCATCACAGAGGGCGTCGCGCTTCGTTATGTCGAGGAGATTTATCCGGACACGCCGGCCGAATAGTCCAGCGCTAACCCGCGTTAATCCGATAGGTGAACAGTGTCGGTGCCGGCTCAAAGCCCGCAATGGCGTGCGGCCCGATCGCTTCCCCGGCTTCCGCACACGCCGCCGCAAACTCTGACGTTGCAATCAGCCGATGCTCCAGCGTCCGCGTCAGCGCCTCGCAGCGGCTGGCGAGGCCGACGGCGGGGCCGGTGGCGGTGAAGTCCAGGCGCTTGTTGGTGCCCACATTGCCGTAGAGCGCTTAGCCGACATGCAGGCCGACGCCGAAAGCGAAGGTCGGTGCGGACCGGTCGCCGCGGGCCGCGTTCTCGCGGCGGGCAATGGCGTTGGCGCCGTCGATCCATCTGACCAGGATCACAAAGCCGACTTGTCGGGCGGTGCCAACATGGCCACGTCGTCGTCGATCGGCGTGCCGCTATCGGTCGCCCAGCCGTTTCCTGTCTGGGCCGCCGGGTCGTCAAGAAGCAGAAAACCGATAGCCGAGATCGGCTCGATCGTTACTGGTCCGCGGAACAGTTGCCTGGCATCTGACCTGTTGCGAACGCGCAGCCGAACTGCGTGTCCTCGCCAAATGCGTTACCGAAGGCCTGAGGAAGGTCCGATACATGTATTGGGTCATGTGCCGAATCGCCGACACCGGGGAGGACCTGGGAAAAGTCCGGCAAGATTGGACTGCCAATGTTAAGCGTGCCGATCGAACCGGCGGTGTTGATCAACTCCGAGCTTGAGGTGGTTTGGCTGGAGCTGTCGGACGTCGGATTGCCGCCGCTGCTGCTGACGCTCGTCGCCGTCGGTTGGGCCGATGCGGCCGACACCGACAGTGCAAGCGCGGCAACTGATGCCAAGAACACGCGTTTCATCGATCGACCCCCTATGACGAGCCTACACCGGTAGATGGCACAATCAACCAAGGCCTGAAGCTCTCCACCTTTGGTGGCCTCGATCGCCGAGGTGCGAACAATACGCCTTTTTTGGGGCAGATGGAACGATAATGACTGAGACACCGGCGACCGATGACGCGGCCCTGTCTCAGCGCCAGAAAACCGCTTGGGCAACCGTCGGCTTGCGGCAGGGCCCCCAATTCGGGCAGCCTGACCGGTGCCGGAGGTCTGGTCTTCAAGTGCGAGCCCTCCCCGCCCGCTTGGCCCTCGCAAGACAAGGCGACATTTCGCATGGCCGTCCACCCGAACGCCGAGCGCTGGAATTTCGGTGTCATGTTCGGGCAGGGCGCATCGCGCAATGTGGCGATCGAGTTCAGTGGCGAACGCCTGGTCCTGCCCTTTCTCTACACCACGCTCGGTGGCTCGGTCGTTTATACCGGCCTACTTGTGCCCGTGGTCATCCTGACCAGGCTTGGCGCCATGCTTCTGGGTTCGCGCCTCGTCGGCATTTCGCGCGTAACGAAGTGGTACCTGAGCCTGGCGATGATCGTTGTCGCCTCGCCGCTCATCGTCATCAGTGCGCTTGCGGAAGCGATTCCGGTCGCCTGGCTGCCGCCCGCGTTCATTGGGGCGGCGGCCATGATCGGTGCGGGCATTGGTTTCGGCACGCTCGTCTTTCAGGACATGATGGGGCGTGTGCTGGGTCTTCGCTATCGAAACCAAATGCTCTACGTTACGGGTGCTGCCGCGGGCGCCGTCGCGGCGCTGGTGGCCGCTGGCTCACAGCTTGTCGAGGGGTTCGATCCGGACGTGCCGCCCGTGCTGGACCACGTGCATTTGGTCTGGGCCGGGGCGGGTTTGATGCTGTTGTCGGCGTTTGCCGCGACGCTGATTCAAGAGCCGCCGAAGGCCTGGTCTCACATTCAGGGGCGGGCCAAGTTCAAGGGCTATGGCCGCGCCTTAAGGGACAGTTTGCGCATCACGATGCGGCTTCACTGGCTGCGCCGCTTCATGCTCGCGCGGATCCTGTTTCTGTCGGTCGAACTCGGCACGCCCTTCCTGGCCGCTCAGGCCGCCGGTTTCTACGCGACGACCGTCACGAGCCTGACCCTGTTCGTCATCGCCTCCAGTCTGGGCCTGATGATTGGCGGGCTGGTTTGGCCGCGCATCAGCCGCCGATCGGTTCAGCTCGTTCTGACCTTGTCGTGCCTGATCTCGCTTGTCGCCGTGTTACTCGGCGCATCCGGCCATTTTGTCCCGGCATTGGAATCGACCTGGTCGGACGCCGTCGTGATTGTGCTGCTGGCCTTTGCGCTGCAGGGCAACATCAGTGCAAGTGCGCTTTACGTCATTAACGCAGCGACCGACGAAGAGCGACCGTATTGTTTAGGCATCTCCAATGTGCCCGCTGGCATCATCGGTATCGGCCTGGCACTTGGGCTCGGCGCCATCGCGCGCGAGACGGGCGTGTTCTGGGTTCTCTTGACCTTGGCGGCCATGAACCTGATTTCAGCCGCCTACGCCCAGACGCTGCCGACGGTCCACCCGGACAGCGGGAAAGGGTGATCGAAGTCGAACGAGGTCAGTCCTCAGTACAATAGCGTTGTTCGGCGAGGATCTTAATCAGGTTGCGGTCGGGCTGGCGGGCGGAGACATGCCGCGACGGCTCGATCCTGCCAAAGACCAGAGCCGCCCCTGCAGCGTGATGCTCACGGTTGTGCCGATGGTTTTCCGATCAGTTGCACGTCGGCGTGGTCGCAGTCACCGGCCCCAACGACAACTCCGATCCATCGGCACGGCGAAGTGTCGACGACCACCCCGAAGGGCTATCGACGGTCGCAGCCGAGCGGGTCCAGACGACATAGCCGTGGTGGCTCGAGGACCACACGGCCGCCGTATTGCCGGTGCCACCGATATCGAAGGCATCATGCAGACAGGGCGAGCCGCCCAGGCTCGCCTCATCCGTATTGACGCCGCCATGGCCGACGATGACCTGCTGAGGCCAGACATGGGGCCCCGACCTTTCGCCTTCGCCATAGAATTCAAGCCGCTGAAACAGGTGCTGGTGCCCCATGAGAAACGTACTGGGCCGGCAGCTAGGGCCCGGCGCGCGCGAAGCGTCGCAGAACGGTTCCGAGGCCTGGCCGACCGCGGACAGGAGTGCCGATCGAATGCCGTCGTTGCCAGTATGGTCGGTTGGCGGCCGGCCGTGCCCGGTTGCGTAATCCAGCAGGTTGTAGGCCGGGATATGCGTAACCCACCAGGTGCTGGGCAAGCCTGTTTGGCTCAAGGCTTCGCTAAAATGTTGCTCCAACTGGGTAGAGCGGTCGTTGGACGTGTCGATCACGACAAACCGGTGCGGGTCGGCTGCGCCTTCCGCGGTGCCTTCGGTGGCGTCGACGCCGCCCGGCGCGACATCGAAATGCCATGTCGCTGCGCCGTTGACGAGACATGCCGGGTCGTCGCCGGTCCCTAAGAGGTAGAACCAGCCCGGCCCATACCACGGACAGATCTCATGATTGCCGCGCCCGAAAACCCAGGGTGCGTCCAACAGCAGAGGCTGGGCGGGGCGGAAAAAGTCCAGCAGCCAATATGACCAGGTATCAGGGGAGGGATCGGTGCCTTCCCCGTCCGGCTCCCAGAAGTATCGATAGTCGCCGGCATGGATCACCAGATCGGCATCGGCTTGCAGGGCGGAGTGCATGATGGTTCCGAACTGCCAAAAGCCGCAATCCTGATAGCTGCGTCGGCCCGGTTCGGTCACCTCGCCGCGGCAGCCGGTATCGGCCACGGTGACCATACGCAGTTCGGCCTGGCCGTCTTCATCGATGTTCTGCCGGCCGATGAGGTAGGGGCCGGGGACCGTGATGCCGAGGCCGGTGGAACCACCTTCGTTCTCAATCGCCACCGGAAGGCCGCGGCCCGCCCCGCTTGCGGAGACGACGGAGGCGGAGACCCAATCGTCACCCATGGTCAGCGCGCAGACAGCGATTGGGAAGCTGGTGTGTCCCGGATTGGCGCGCACGATCCAGGCGGTTGAGTGGCCTTCGTCCCCACTGGCGTCGGAATAGGACACGGCGTAGTCCGCACAATAGCTTGCGTCAGGCCGGCTGGGCTGGGCTTCGGATTGAATGACGATGCGCAGTTCAACCCCTGGAGGCGCCAGTTCGGAGCCCGAGGTCGGCCCCGGCACGATCTGTGTCCAGGCGGCCACGACCGACCCGATGGGGCCCGGTCCCGGACCGGGTGGTGCGGCCTGTGTCGACACGGCCAGCAGTACGCCGGCGAGAGTGGGAAGAAACTGCCTAATCAATCGCTCCGCCCCTGAAGTCGTCTTTGGCCATTTCGAAGAAAGGCCCGGCCGCAATCATGAGGTTACAGTAACGGTTCATTGAACTCCAACGGTATGAAGTCGGCGAGCAGAGGCCGGTGACACCCACCTTCATACGTCCCGCTGCC
>JANQGH010000083.1 GCA_028277405.1 Alphaproteobacteria bacterium
TTCGAGCTGGACGATCTCGCCGCCGACCAAGGCGCCATCCTCGTCGGCGGCGACCCGGACGTTCAGGCGGGCTCGAGCCTGGCCTCCGGGCGATCGGGCCTCCAGCCCTTCGTCGCGGTCGGCGGCCCGGGGGATGCCGACACGGCCGGCCGCGTCTATGTGGTCGTACCGCAAAACGTCGCGGGCTCCGGTACCAAGCCCAACGAGATCATTCTCGACGACGATAATGCCTTGGTATTGAGCATCGACGGGACGGAAACCGGCATCGGCGATGCCTTCGGCCGTGCCGTGACCGTTGCCAATCTGAATGAGAAAACCGATAGCGGGAACCTGGACGATCTGATCGTGACCTCGGGAGAGGCGATTTACGTCATTTACGACGTTCTGTCGCAAGGCCTGACGGGGGACATCATCGTTGATCCGGACAACAGCCCGTTCGAAGTCACGAAGATCGTCAATGGCGAGGGCACCGGCTTCGGCGACGGCCTCGCGGTGCTCGATTTAGACGGCGACAAATATAACGATCTCGTGGTCGGGTCCGCCGCGGGCAATCCGCTGGTCAATCAATACGGCCTGGAGCAAGGCGTGGGCGGCTCCGCCGCCGTGATCTGGGGCAGCGATACGGGTCTCGACACCGACGAAGACATCGACGTCGACAATCTGGGTGACCAAGGCTTCAGACTTCTCGGTCAGGCGGCTTTCGCCCCCACGGAAGGCACTTTGGATGGGGACCCCAACAGTCCGGGTGGATCTGTCGACAATAACGGCCCGCTCGCGGGCACACCGCTCGTCGACGGGATTGGCGATGCCATCGCGGCGGTGGACCTCGATGGCGATGGCCTACAAGACCTGGTCATCGGTGCGCCGCTGGCCTCCATCGCCGATCCGGACGGACAGCAGAGCTTCAAGGGCGCCAACGCGGGCCGCGTCTATGTGCTGTTCGCCGGCGACAGCGACTGGCGCACGGACAATGTCGACTACCAATTGCTCGATCTCTACGGCAGCCAATTCGAGGATGGCCTCGTTCTGGAAGGGACCGAGGCAGGCGGCTTCGCGGGCACATCGCTCGCCAATGTGGGCTTCTTCCGCGGCGTCACCGACCAGGAAACCGAGATCGAGGATCTCGGCATCGGTGCGCCGGCGGCTAACGGCACGGCCGGTCAGGCCTACATCGTTTTCGGCAGCCAGATCAACTACTCGAACATCACCAAGGCCGGCGACAACGTCTTCAAGATCGCACCGGTCTCGGAGAGCCGCGACATCAAAGCCCTGCCGATCTTCACCTATCAGGGACCGGCGGAGTTGCTCAATGAGAGCAATCTGCCCGTCCAAGCGGCGGTCGGGTTCGATGTCGCGGGCCTCGGCGACATCGATGCGGCCGTGTTTGGCACCACCGGCGGGACCGAATTCGCCATCGGCGCCCCGTTCTCCGACGTGGACGGTAACAGCCAGACCTATATCGCCACCGGGCATTCCTGGATCGTGCCGGGCCAATCGCTGGAAGTCGAAGATCTGCGCGCCGATAACGGTTTCATCATTCCGCAACGCTCGGGCACAACGATCCCCGTCGGCGACTTCAACGGCGACGGCTACGACGATTACCTCTTGGCGGAGGTGACGCAGCAGACCACCAATGGGAGCTTGTCCAGCCTGACGCTGGTGCTCGGGGCTTCGACGTTCGACATCGAGGCCTCGACGAACCGCGAAATCGTTCTGGATACCGCCGAGGGCGCCTGGGGACGGTACTTCACCGCCGGAGACTTCGACGGAGACGGCAGGGCCGAGATCGTCGCGTTGATCGACACGGGCGAGCCCGAGCTGAGGTTTCAAACAGTCGTGTACACGGCCGACGCCTTGGCGGACCCGGATACGGCCGCGTTGTCGCCCGTCCAAGTGACTGCGCCCGACAGCCTCGCCGATTTCATCGCCCTGCCCATTTCTGTCCTGGGCTTTCACAGTCCCGATCTAAACGGGGATGGCTTCGACGACCTTTTCGTAAGCGGGCTCAACGAAGGATCGGGAAGCGCGCTGAACTCGTTTGCCCTTGGCACCCCGACCCTGGGGGTCTTCGGCGACCAGTTCCAGCGCCTCGGCGATGAGTACCTGGCGGGTGTTCCCCTGGCCTTCGCCGATTTCAACGGCGACGGAACCGACGAGGTTGTCCTGGCGAACAACCTTGAAAACCCGGCGGCCGGCGATGCGCGGATCCTGTCGTGGAACGATGCGACGCAGAGCCTGGAGGTCGTGGTCGCGAATTTCGACTGGGCCGCGCTCGGCGGCACGTCGCGCGCCGACAACCCATTCGCCTTCGACAGACAGAACATCTACCAGGCGTCGTCGGCCGGCGACGTCAACGGCGACGGTTACGAAGACGTGGTGATCTCGTTCCGCGGGGCACGCGACGTGACCCCTCAGATCAAGCCCAGCAGCATTCTCGTCTACGGGGCAGCGGAGTTTGAGGACATCACAGGGGCGGCGCTGCGGCCGTTTGTCGGCTCGAGCGAGGGCGCGATATCCGACCCGATCATCCCACGGCAGTTCGCCGATATCGTGAGCGATACCAACGGGGACGGCTTTGATGACATCCTGGTCAGTCAGGTCAAACCGGAAGATTTCGCCTTCATGATCTACGGTGGCGAGGACCTTCCGCAGTCCATCGTCCTGCCGGATCCCGGCTTCGACCTACAGGTAGCGGGATTCGAGATCCAAGGCTTCAGCCAGCGCGAAGGTGGCCTGCCCTATCTCGTGAGCGCGGCCGGCGACGTCAACGGCGACGGGCTCGGCGACTTCATATTGTCGGACGATACGATCTTCGACCTGACCTTCACCGTCTACGGCGAAAGAGACGAGACCGAGGCTCAAAGTGCGGCGGCCGCCAATCAGGCGGACGCGGCCGGGGGCGTCGAGGCGATGCAGACCGAGATCCTCGACGGTACCCGGCAGAACGACTACATCGTGCAATCGCAAGACGCCGGCATTGTCAGCATTCTGGCGAAGGAAGGCGACGACGTCGTCCTCACCAGGGCCAATACCAAGGTGCTCGCCTATCTCGGCGAAGGCGACGATAGGATTGGCATCGGTGATGTTGACGGTTCGGCATTCCTAAGAATCGACGGCGGCAAAGGGTTCGACACGCTGTTCTTCAACGAAGCCCTGGGCGAGCCCAAGACGCTGGACCTGACCAGCGCCGACTTAAAAGGCAAGGTGACCGGGTTCGAAATGGTCGATCTCGGGGTGCAGAACGGCCTGACCCTTGATGTGGTGTCCCTTAAGGAGCTGACCGGATCGGGCAACACCCTTCTGGTTCGCGGCGAGGACGCCAAGCTCAACCTGAAACGCGAACCCGACGGCAGTTGGGAAAAGGTCGGGACGAACGCCCATGACGGCGTCGTCTACGATGTCTATCAGTTCGCGTTTGACGATCAGTTTCAGTTTGGCGACGGGCCGACCTCGAACTTCTCCGTCTGGGTCGAACAGGACGGTGTCTCGTTCAGTGATCTTCAGGCCGGAACCGACGGTCGCGACAAGCTGTGGGGCACGCGGGACGATGACAACATTTTCGGCGACGGTGGTCGGGACTTCATCTTCGGCCGGCGCGGTGACGACACGCTCGACGGCGGCGAAGGCAGGGACTTCTTGATGGGTGGTAGCGGCGATGACACGCTGAGAGGCGGGCCCGATGGCGACACCCTAAAGGGAGGGCCCGGCGCCGACACCTATATCGGCCCCGCGGAGGACTTTTTCGGCGACCGGATCATCGGTTTCGGCAAGCACGACCAGATCATCGTCGAGGGCTTCGACTTCAATGACGTTTCGGTCGAAAGGGGCTGGTTCGGCCGGACCGAAATCCTGTTCGATATCGACGCCGATGGCGAGTTCGACGGTTCCCTGCTCGTCAAAGGCCTCTTTGGACGACGGTCCTTCGAGATCGAACAGGTCGACGGCGACGTCGTCATCTCGTTGGATAACCAGGACCGGTTCGGCGGCTTCCTGTCCACCATCTTCGAGCGGCTGTTCGACGGCTGGGACTACGCCTGATCGCGCCGCCCGCACGCCAACGAATCCGAACCTCCAAACGCGCCGACAGAGAAAACCGGCCCGAATCCACAGTCGGCGTCCCTTGCGGTGATTTTATGGAGACGGACGTCGCAGCCGCAGCCACGAGACAGGCCCAGCGCCAACCTTGCGCGTATGGGTAGCGGCGCTACTCTCGCGGGTCCTAAAATGAGAATCCTCTACCCGGACCTTGACAAAGGTCTTGCCCGGCGCGACGGTCAACCAATGCTGAATTGGCTGCCGAGGTGGTCGTTTGCGTGATGGAAGCGATAACAGCGTGATACCTATTGAGATTATGGTCTGTTGATAAGCGATCCACTGCTGGCCGTCGAAGGCTTCAGCCTTCGATTTGCAGGTTCCCCCACGGACGTCGTACAGGAAGTCGACTTTTTGGTGGATCGGGGGAAGACGTTGTGCATCGTCGGCGAGTCCGGCTGTGGCAAGAGCGTGACCGCCCTGGCGCTGATGGGACTTTTGCCGCCCAATGTGACCCGGATCGGCGGCGGGACGATGCATTTCGAGGGCAAGAGCTACGATCTGTCCCGGTTTGACAAGATCGCGGCCCTGCGCGGTGACCGCATCGCGATGATCTTTCAGGAACCGATGACCTCGCTGAACCCCGCGTTCCGCATCGGTAACCAGATTGCCGAGGCGGTGCGCCGCCACCGCGCCGCAAGCTGGTCCGAGGCGGAAGAGGCCGCGCTCAACATCCTGCGCCGTGTCGGCATTCCCGCGGCCGAGCAGCGCCTGCGCGAATACCCCCATCAGCTCTCCGGCGGCATGCGCCAGCGGGTGATGATCGCCATGGCACTGGTCAACCATCCTTCGTTGCTGATCGCAGACGAACCGACCACGGCGCTTGATGTCACGATCCAGGCGCAGATCCTGGATCTCATCCGCGAATTGCAAGACGAGATGGGCATGGGCACGATCATGATCACCCACGATTTGGGCGTCGTGGCCGAGATCGCGACCGATGTCGCCGTCATGTATGCCGGCCAAATCATCGAAATGGGGCCCGTGTCGGAAGTCTTCGCCAACCCCCAGCACCCCTACACGATCGGTCTGATGAGTTCCGTGCCGCGCCTCACCGGCCCGCGCGAACGGCTCGCGACCGTGCCCGGCACGGTGCCCACGCTGGCCCTGATGCCGCCGGGTTGCCGGTTTTCCAGCCGGTGCCCCTTCACCGCGCCGATCTGCGCCGAGCGACCGAAATTGCGAAAACTGGCAACCGGACACTCAGCCGCGTGCCATTTCGCCCCGCTGGAAGACATGCTGGAGCAGAGCGCGTGAGCGAGCCCATCCTGCAGGCAAGCGACCTCGTCCGGCATTTCCGCGTCGGGGGTGGGTTGTTGTCGAAAGGGGTCACGGTGCGCGCCGTGGACGGCGTCAGCCTGGACATACGGCGCGGCGAGACATTCGCGATCGTCGGTGAATCCGGCTGCGGCAAGTCCACCCTGGCACGGTTGTTGATGCGGCTGTTGTCGCCGACAAGCGGCTCGATTCGCTTCGAGGGGAAGGAGATCTCCGAACTGGGCGGACGGCCCTTAAGGGATCTGCGCCGCGATATGCAGTTCATCTTCCAGGACCCCTTTTCGTCCCTGAACCCGCGCATGAGCGTCGGCCGTATCGTCGGCGAACCGCTGGAAACCCATGAACCGGACCTGGATGCGGCAGGTCGGCGCGCCCGCGTTGCCGAGCTTTTGAGGCTGGTCGGGCTCCGCGCGGAACACACCGTGCGTTACCCGCATGAGTTTTCAGGCGGCCAGCGCCAGCGCATCGGCATCGCACGGGCGCTGGCGTCCGGTCCGAAGCTGCTGATCGGTGACGAGCCGGTCTCGGCGCTCGACATGTCGGTGCAGGCGCAAGTGGTCAATCTCTTGGAGGATCTTAAGCGGGATCTGGACCTGACCCTTGTGGTCATCGCCCATGATCTGGCGGTTATCCGCCATATGAGCGACAGGGTGGCGGTGATGTATCTGGGCCAGATCGTTGAAAGCGGTCCGACCGATACGGTTTTTTCCCAAGCGCGCCATCCCTACACGCTGGCCCTTCTGTCGGCCATTCCCGAACCGGAGCATGGCCGCACCCGGACCCGCATCGCCCTTAGCGGCGAGCCGCCGAGCCCGTCCGACCCGCCGCCCGGCTGTCGGTTTCATACAAGATGCGCCTTCGCCCGCGACGAATGCCGGGTCCGTTCGCCCGAGCTGCGCGCCGCCCGCGACGGCCATTTGGTGGCTTGCCATTTTTGGCAGGACATCGCCGCCGCCGGTGAGGGCTTCACGCCCGATCCCGTGGCCCCGCATCGACCCAACGTGGAGCGACGTTTCGACCTCTACCGCGCCGCTTCCCTTAACAGAAAGACGACCCCAAAGGCCGCACAGAACACGTCACCATGAGACCACGAGAACACCTCCATAAGAAAGGAACGACCATGAATTTCAAGACAACGACCTTGGCCGCCGCGCTGCTGGGCATGACCGCGTTGGGCGCGCAGGCGCAGGATCTGCGTATTGCCCTGCAATCGGATGCCGACGTTCTGGACCCGGATCAGTCGCGCACCTTCGTGGGTCGTATCGTCTATGCCTCGCTGTGCGACAAGCTGGTGGACATCACGCCTGATCTTGAGATCATTCCCCAACTTGCCACCGATTGGGCGTGGTCGGACGACGGCACTGCGTTGACGATGCAGTTGCGCGAAGGCGTGGTGTTTCATGATGGCACACCGTTCAACGCCGACGCCGTCGTACGCAACATCGCGCGCAGCCAGAACCTCGAGGAATCCCGCCGCAAGTCGGAGTTGAGCTCGATCATCAACACAGAGGTCCTTGGCGAGTATGAGGTCCGGTTCGATCTCAGCGCTCCGGATGCGACCCTGCTTGCCCAGCTCGCCGACCGTTCCGGTATGATGATGTCGCCGGACGCGGCCGAGGCGGCGGGGGCCGAATTCGGCCTCAATCCGGTCTGTTCCGGCCCGTTCTCGTTCGCCGAGCGGGTGGCGCAGGACCGGATCGTTCTGGAACGGTTCGACGATTACTGGAACGCCGACGAGATCCATTTCGACAGCGTCACCTTTCTGCCGATCCCGGATACGACAGTGCGCTTGGCCAATTTGCAGTCGGGCGATATCGATATCCTGGAACGGCTGGCCGCGACCGATCTGGCGCAGGCCGAAGGCGATGACGGCATCAATGTGGAAAGCGCCGTTTCGCTCGGTTACCAAGGCATAACGTTCAACGTGAACAATGGCGACCGTGGCGACAACCCGTTCGGCAACGACGCGCGCCTTCGCCAGGCGCTTAGCTACGCGGTCGATCGCGACGCGATCAATCAGGTCGTCTTCAACGGTGCGTTCGCGCCCGGCAATCAGCCATTTGCGCCGACCTCGCCCTGGTATGACGACAACCACCCGATTCCGGAGCGCGATGTGGAGCGGGCGCGCGAATTGCTGGCCGAGGCCGGCTATCCCGACGGGATCGAGCTTGAAGTGCAGGTGCCCAACACGACCGTGCCGTTGCAACTGATGCAGGTCGTGCAGTCGATGGCCGCGGAGGCGGGGATCGATATCTCGCTGACCTCCAAGGAATTCGCGACGTTGCTGGCCGACCAGTCTGCGGGCGACTATCAGGCAAGCCAGATCGGCTGGTCCGGCCGGGTCGACCCGGACGGCAACATCCACCAGTTCGTGACATCGGGTGGCGGCATCAACGACAGCCATTTTGCCGACCCGGAGATCGATCGCCTGTTGGACGAGGCGCGTGCCTCCACGGATTCGGAGGTCCGGGCCGAGAGCTATGATGCGGCCCGCGCGATCCTCAACGAGGAACTGCCGATCGTCTATCTGTATCATCAGACTTGGATCTGGGCCTTGGACGATTCAATCCAGGGCTTCACGCCCTATCCCGACGGCATGATCCGGCTCGAAGGTGTCACCATGGCGGAATGATCCGTCCTCCTGTCCCCCGTGAGTTGCCGCTCACGGGGGGCAAGGCCACCGGAAGAACCCTGTCATGCTGACCTTCATCCTGCGCCGACTGCTGATCGCGATCCCGACGATCATCCTGATCACGATCTTCGTCTTCGCCCTGCAACATCTGTTGCCCGGCGATCCGATCCTCACGATGGCGGGCGAGGAGCGGGACCCGGACGTGATCGCGTTCTTGAGGGAGAAGTACCGCCTGAACGATCCGATCCCGATCCAGTATCTCGCCTGGATTGGCAATGTTCTGCAGGGCGATCTCGGCATATCGTGGCGCACCAACCAGCCGGTGCTCGAACTGATCGGCGAGAAGCTGCCGGTCACGCTTCAACTGGCGCTGATGGCGATCCTGTTCGCGATCGTGATCGGCGTGCCGACCGGCGTCCTGTCGGCGGTCAAGAAGGGCACGCCGATCGACTACGCGGCCAACGTCGTGGCCCTGTCGGGTCTGTCGATTCCCAACTTCTGGCTCGGCATCATGCTGATCCTGCTGGTGTCGGTGCAGTGGCAACTATTGCCGGCGTCCGGCTACGTGCCCTTGTCGGAGGATCCGGTGCGGTCTTTGACGACCATGATCATGCCGGCGTTCGTGCTGGGCACGGCGCTGGCGGCCACATTAATGCGCCATACGCGGTCGGCCATGCTGGGCGTGTTGAAATCCGACTATGTGCGCACGGCCCGCGCCAAGGGGCTGCTTGAGCGTTCGGTCATCCTGAAGCACGCCTTGCGCAACGCGCTGACGCCGATCGTCACGCTGACGGCCCTGCTGTTCGGCGAGCTGATCGCCGGCGCCGTCCTGACCGAGCAGATCTTCACCATTCCGGGCTTCGGCAAGCTGATCGTCGACGCGGTGTTCAATCGCGACTACGCCGTGGTTCAGGGCGTCGTGCTGGTCACCGCGGTCGGCTTCATCGTCATGAACCTGCTGGCCGACGTGCTTTACTTCCTGCTCAATCCGCGGCTGAGGCAACAGTGATGGCGGACGCCAGCGATCGGGCAAACAGCCTGTCAATCGACGCACCGGCCGATGCCACCATCGACCCGTTCTTCGATCAGGACGATCCCGTCCTGTCCACAGCGCCGGAGAACCGGGTCTGGAAGAAATTCCGATCCCATGGCAGCGCGGTCTTCGGCGGCATCCTGGTGGCGTTCTTTGTCGTCATCGCGCTGCTGGCGCCCATTCTGCCGATCGCCGATCCGATCGCCACCGATTGGGGCGCCGTCAGGCAGGCGCCGTCATGGGGGCATCCGCTTGGCACCGACGAGATCGGGCGCGATGTGCTGTCGCGCATGGTCTGGGGTGCGCAAGCCTCGCTGCTGGCTGGCGTCGTCTCGGTGGCGATCGCGGTCACGCTGGGCGTGCCGCTGGGCATCGTCGCCGGCTATTTCGGCGGCTGGACCGATGCCGTCATCTCGCGCTGCACCGAGGCGCTGCTGGCCGCGCCGTTCCTGATCCTGGCCATTGCGTTGGCGGCGTTTCTGGGGCCGTCATTGACCAATGCGATGATCGCCATCGGCATTTCCGCGACGCCGATCTTCATCCGGCTCACCCGGGGACAGGTCCTGTCCGTCAAGGCGGAAGACTATGTCGAGGGCGCGCAGGCCATCGGTCTGTCGACGCCGCGCATTCTGACCCGGTACATCTTTCCCAATGTCTTCCCGCCGGTGCTGGTGCAGGCGACGTTGACCATCGCGACCGCCATCATCGCCGAGGCATCGTTGAGCTTTCTCGGCCTCGGTCAGCAGCCGCCGGCGCCGAGCTGGGGGTCGATGCTCAACACCGCCAAGAACTTCCTTACCCAAGCGCCCTGGATGGCGCTGTGGCCAGGCATCGCGATCTTTCTGGTCGTGCTGGGCTTCAACCTGTTGGGCGACGGACTGCGTGATGCGCTCGACCCGCGCGAGAATTAGACCGTCACTGGAGGCTGAGTGTCCAACATTGCCACCTGGCCGCAGACACCCGGCACGTTAGCGATGGAGGCGATCGAAACAGATGATGATCTGGTCAATGCGCTGCGCAGCGGGATCGTCGACGAACGGTTCGTAACCAACGGCCGGGTCCTGCCGGAACGGATTCTCGCCAGCAAACTGATGGTCAGTCGTTTCCGCCTGCGCCGTGCCCTGGATGTTCTGGAAGATGATGGGGCGATTTTTCGCAGGCGCGGACAGGGTACGTTCGCCGCACCGCCACCCGCCGTGGAAAGCGGCAATTTCCGCATCCTTGCCCGCCGCGTGACGCCCCAGGACGTTATGGAGGCCCGGCTTGAAGTCGAACCGGCTCTCGCCGCCCTGGCCGCCCAGCGGGCCTCACGGGACGAGATAAAGATGCTCGACCGCCTGACCCGGGCGACCTTCGAGGCCAGCGACACCGCAGGTTACGATATTGCCGACGATGTCTTTCACTACAAGATCGCGGAGTTGGCCCACAACCCTCTCTTCCTGACGATTTACCAATCCATCAGCACGGTACGAAAGCACGCGGATTGGACCAGCCGCCGGCACGAGACCTACTCCAAAAAAATGATCGAACAGCTGGTTCGGCAACATGAGGATCTGTTTCGGTCCATCGCGGCGCGGGACCCGCGCGCAGCCGCCGAAACCATGGAAAAGCACCTTATCACGGTCTCGAATGCAATGCTGCGCGGTCGTACCTACGGTCAGGCGGCTGGAGGTTAAGGCGAGCTGCGGAGACAGTCAGAGAAACTCGAGGACTCTGTGAGTTTCATTACGGAGAGATGGTCGATTCCGGCAGACATCGATCAGTTGATCTGGAAGAGCAACCATCTCGAGGGCACCGAAGATGGTGATGACGTAGAGGATCTTTCGCACATTTGAGAGGGTTGGTGGCCCCGGCTCTGGCGGCGTACGGGGGATGTGCGGCATGGCCGACACAATCACCGATCCGATAGCGGCGCAAGCCATGGAAGCCAGCAGATCCATCGCCCTCCAGCCCGACGCCGTCGCCCGCGCCGTCGCATACGCCATCGAGCAGCCCAGCGACGTTGACGTCAACGAGATCGTCGTTCGACCGACGGCTTCAGCCTGACCGGGCGCCCTACAGAGCGCGAGAAACGTGGAGCGGCGCAATAGCCGCGTCGCACATCTGCTCACAAAACAGCGTGTCTTGGGTCACCAGAACGGCGGCTGCTTTGCCAAGCCGCCCCCCAGCATTGTGAACTGTCTGCCGATGTCGGCAACGGGGCAGACCGCAGGATCCGGCCCGATAAGCCCGAAACCGTCCGGCAACCGAAATTCGGCAACGACATAATCAGCATTGTCAATATCGGAAATATCGATATAAAGGCTGGCTCCATTGTCGTGGAGCCACCATGAGCCATAACTTCCTGGTCATCGACCCCGAGAAAGACGGTGCCGCGCTTAAAGGCATCTCCTCGGCCCCGCGTGTGAGCATCCTTAGGCTGTTGCTGCGCGAGGGCGGCATGAATGTGAACGACATCGCCAAACGGCTTGGGCTTCCGCAGTCCTCGGTCTCGTCCAACGTACAGGTCCTTGAGGAGGCGGGCCTGTTGCGCACGGAAGCACAGAGGGCAAGAAAGGGCAGTCAGAAGATCTGCCACGCGATCTATGACGAGCTGATCATAACGTTTCGCGAATCCGAGGCGGTCATCGATCCGCACCAGATTGAAGTGGCCATGCCGCTTGGCCTTTACACCAACAGCGACGTGACCGGTCCGTGCGGCATCTGCTCACCCGATGGCGTGATCGGCCTGCTGGACGTGCCGGAGACCTTTCTGGATCCGGAGCGGATGAAAGCCTCCCTTCTCTGGTTTACCAGCGGCTTCGTCGAATACCAGTTTCCCAACAATGCCAAGCTGATCGGAGCCGAAATCGAGCAGATCGAGTTTGCCATGGAGATCAGTTCGGTGGTGCCGGGCACGCTCGCCGACTGGCCGTCAGACATCGTCATGTCGATCAACGGCGTGGAGCTTGGCGCCTGGACCTCGCCGGGTGATTTCGGGGACAAGCGTGGCGCCTATACACCCGCCTGGTGGACCATGAGCGGTTCGCAATACGGCATGCTCAAAAGCTGGACCGTAAATGGCACCGGCGCCTATATCGATGGCCGGAGACTGTCCGCCGTCACCGTCGACAGGCTGGACTTGAACGCTCATCGCTCTATTCGACTGAAGATCGAAGTGAAGCCCGACGCCAGCCATCCCGGGGGCGTCAACGTCTTTGGCCGGCGCTTTGGCAATTACGACCAGGACATCGTGATGCGCCTGCATACCAGACGCTGATCGACCGCGCATCCCGACTCGTCTTACGCCTCTCAACCGCCGATCAAATCCGGCTTGACAACGTCGGACGACGGCGCGATTGTACTCAAAAATCCGGTCTATACCGGAATAATTGATATAATGCTTGGGAGGTACGCATGAAGGCCAGAGTAGCCGTGCACCGAGAGTTTCGCGTTGGGACGATCGATGAGCGGCTTTACTCGGCGTTCATCGAGCATATGGGCCGAGCGATCAACGGAGGCATCTATGATCCTGGCCACCCGGAAGCAGATGAACGGGGCTTCCGTCGCGATGTGCTTGCCCTGGTGCGCGATCTGAAGATCCCGGCGATCCGCTATCCCGGCGGTAATTTCGTTTCCGCCTACAACTGGGAAGACGGTATCGGGCCGAAGGATCGTCGACCCGTCCGTCTCGATTTGGCCTGGCGCTGCAAGGAGACCAACCAGGTCGGCATCAACGACTTTGCCCACTGGGCCAGCATGGCCGGCATCGAGATGATGCTGGCGGTCAATCTCGGCTCCCGCGGTCTGGAGGAGGCGCGCAACTTTCTCGAATACGTCAACTTCCCCGGCGGCACGGCGTGGAGCGACCTGCGCCGGAGCCACGGCGTCAGCGAGCCTTACGGCGTGAAGATGTGGTGCCTGGGCAACGAGATGGATGGCCCCTGGCAGATCGGCCACAAGGTCGCGACCGAATATGGGCGCCTTGCCGACGAGACGGCCAAGGCGTTCAAGGCCTTCGACCGCAACATCGAGACGGTGGTGTGCGGCAGTTCCAATGACAAGATGGCGACCTATCCGGAGTGGGAGCGCGAGGTTCTCGAGGAGTGCTATGAGAATGTCGACTATATATCCATGCACAAATACTTCGGCAACAACAGCAAGGATACGCTGAATTATTTTGCCAAGGTCGAAGAGACCGGCCGCTATATTCAGACGGTTGGCGCGATCATCGACTACGTCAAAGCCAAAAAGCGCGCCAAAAACGACGTTCGCATCAGCTTTGACGAGTGGAACGTCTGGTATCACGACCGGGATGTGGATTCCCGGCGTATCAAGGAGTGGGATTGGCCGGAGGCCCCACCGCTGCTGGAGGAATCCTATAATTTCGAGGACGCGCTTTTTGTCGCCTGCCTGCTGAACGAGTTCATCCGCCGCAGCGATCGTGTCCGCATCGCCTGCATCGCCCAACTCGTCAACGTGATCGCGCCGATCCGGGCGGAAAAGGATGGTCCAGCCTGGCGCCAGACGATCTATTACCCCTATCAGATGGCATCGCTGTACGGACGCGGAGACGCGCTTCAGGTCAGCGTCGACGCCCCGCGATATGACTGCCGCGTCGCAGCCGATGTGCCCTATCTCGATGCCGCCGCCGTCCATGACCAGCAGGGCGGTATGGTGACACTGTTCTTGGTCAACCGACACCTGACCGAAAGCGCCGCGCTCGACGTGTCGCTGACCGGCTTTTTGCAGCCGCAACTGGACCGGCACATTGCGATGGGGGGCCACGCGCTGACCGACACCAACGGCGCCGATCATCAGGACAAGGTTGCCCCGTCGCCGGGTAGCGGCGTGGGGATCGAGGACGGGCGTCTGCGCGGCAGCTTGCCACCTTTGTCCTATCACGTCTTGCGGGTCAAAGTGAGCTGAGGCCGAGCGCATGGGTGTCCGGCTGAACAACGTCAACAAGAGCTTTGGCGCCGTTCAGGTGATCCATGACGTTTCGCTCGACATTCAGACTGGCGAGTTCGCCGTGTTTGTCGGGCCGTCCGGGTGCGGCAAGTCAACCTTGCTGCGCGTGATTGCGGGGCTTGAGGACACCGACAGCGGCACGATCGAGATCGAAGGCCGCGACGTCAGCGATGTCGAGCCCGCCCAGCGCGGCGTGGCGATGGTCTTCCAATCCTACGCGCTCTATCCGCATCTGACGGTGTTCGAGAACCTGGCGTTCAGCTTGCGTCTTGCCCGCACGCCCAAGGCGGCGATGCGCCAGATGGTCGGCGAGGCGGCGCGCATCCTCCGGCTTGAGGATCAGCTCGACAAGAAGCCGGCTCAGCTGTCCGGCGGCCAGCGGCAGCGGGTCGCGATCGGACGCGCCATCGTGCGCAAGCCCAAGGTTTTTTTGTTCGATGAGCCCTTGTCGAACCTGGATGCCGAACTGCGCGTTCAGATGCGCCTCGAACTGACCCGCCTGCATCGGCAGATCGGCGCCACGATGATCTATGTGACCCACGATCAGGTCGAGGCGATGACGCTGGCCAGTCGGATTTTCGTCCTGCGCGACGGCATGCTTCAGCAATCCGGCCCGCCGCTGGACCTTTACGATGACCCCGACAACCGCTTTGTCGGTGGCTTCATCGGCTCGCCGGCAATGAATTTCCTGCCGGCAACGGTCATGGAACACGAAAGCGGCGTGTTGCAGCTGGCCCCCGATGACGCCGACGATGGGCGATTTGCCGCCCGGCTACAGGGACGGCAGCTTGCGAAGGGCAGCCGCGTGACGGCCGGCATTCGCCCGGAGCATTTCGTCATCAATGATGCGGGCCTGCGCGTCAGCGTCGAGGTCGCCGAGCAGCTTGGCGATGTTTCCTATCTCTTCACCCGGACGGGCGATGACCGCGAACTGATCGTCAAGCAAGACAAATCGCGCGCGTCCCTCACCGGTCAGACGATCGGCCTTTCGGCCGATCCAAACGATGTCCTGGTCTTTGACGAGGCAGGCCAGCGACTGCGCTAGGCGCGGCAATCGCGCCGATACTTGTGAACCAGACCGTCCTCAAAGGCGGAAAAGAAGGGAGGAATGAGATGAGCGTTTTTCGATCCATCGTAACAGCGGCCGCCCTCGCGACCGTCGCGACACCGGCGCTGGCCCAGCAGGAAGTCGTCTGGTGGGATTTCCTTTCCGGCGGAGACGGGGTGCGCATGGCGGCGCTCATTGACCGCTTCAACGAGGAGCATCCCGACATCAACATCGACGCCACCACCCTGGAATGGGGCGTGCCGTTCTATACCAGGATACGCACCTCCACCGCCGTCGGCGAAGGCCCCGACATCATGACCTACCACCTGTCGCGCGTGCCGCTGGCCCTGGATGAAGGCGTGCTGAGCGAAATCACAGCCGAAGATCTGGCGAATGCCGGTCTGACGACCAACGATTTTTACGAGCGCAGCATCGCCGCCGCCAGCAGCGACGACGGCACGCTTCACGCCGTCCCTTTCGACGTTCATTCCGTGGTGCTCTACTACAATAGGGACATGCTTGAAGGCACGAATTACCTCGATGCCGACGGCAACCTGACCGGCATGGACAGTCTTGAGAGTTTCGAAGCGGCCATGGCAGCGCTCGTCGAGAACGGCGTCACGGAGCCGCTGTCCTACGCCACCGCCGATGCCGGCACCACGTATCGGGTGTTTTATACGCTGTTCAGCCAGATGGGTGGCGAGTTGATCACCGATGGCGAGGTGCTGGCTGGCGACAATGCCGACAAGGCTGTGCAGGCCATCGAGATCATGGCCAGGTGGCGCGAAAACGGCTGGGTTCCGGAGCAGACCGAATATCCCGCCTCGGTCGCGCTGTTCACCTCGGGCCGGTCCCCCTTTCATTGGAACGGTGTCTGGGAAGTGCCGACCATGACCGACCTGGCGGCAAGCGGCGAGCTGAGCTTCGACTGGGGTGCGGTGCAGATCCCAGCCCTGATGGGTCAGCTTGGGACCTGGGCCGATTCCCACGCTTTTGCCATCCCGCAAGAAGACCAACCCATGGACCCGGAAAAGCGCGCCGCAGTGATGACGGTCATCGGCTGGATGTCGCAAAACTCGCTTTCGTGGGCCGAGGCGGGGCACGTCCCCGCGTTCCGATCGGTTGCCGAGAGCGATGACTTTCGCGCCATGGAGCCAAACGCCACCTATGCCGCGCTCGTGGAGACCGTCGCCTATGACCCCCGGTCGCAGATCGCAGGCGTGGCGTCACCGCTTTACGATGCGGTGCAGAACCTGATCGTGCCTGCGGTCGACGGTTTCGTGACGCCGCAGCAGGCGATCGACCAGATGAAGACGGACTTGCAAAGGCTCATTCGCTGATCGACGGAGACCGCCGCGGCTTCCACGAGGAGGCCGCGGCGGTCTCATGCCAACGCCGCGACGGAGCCGGTCATGGCCGTGATCCGCAATCCCCGCAAGAACGCGCTCATCGCCGCCAGTTTGGTGGCGCCGTTCGTGCTGACATTCGCGCTGGTCTTCGCCTATCCGACGTTCCAGGTGATCCGGCTCAGCTTTACCGACAGCCCGCTCATCGGCGACGGTGAGTGGATCGGACTGGACAATTATTGGCGGCTGCTGTCGGACCGGCTGTTTTATACCTCGCTTTGGAACAACGGCTATTTCCTGTTGTTGACCGTGGTGCCGACGACCGCCCTGGCGCTCGGCATGGCACTTTTGGTCAACAAGTTAAAAGGACGCTGGCAGGCGCTCGTGCTCGCGCTGTTCTTCCTGCCCTACATCTTGCCGGTCTCGGTGGTGACCGAGATCTGGACCTGGATGCTCGATTTTCAGTTCGGCATCCTGCAGCCGGTCATCACGCTGTTCAACGGCGATCCGGTCGCCGTCTTTCGCAATCCGTATTGGGTGATGCCGATGATCGCGCTGGTCACGGTATGGTGGGTCAACGGCTTCAACGTGCTGCTGTTCATCGCGGGCTTGCGCAACATTCCCCGGGACCTTTATGAGGCGGCCGCGCTGGACGGCGCGACGGCCCGGCAGCGCTTCCTGCGGGTTACCTGGCCGCTGTTATGGCCGATCACGGTGTTGGTCTTGACGCTGCAACTCATCCTGCAGCTGAAGATCTTCGACCAGGTCTACCTGTTGAGCCAGGGCGGCCCCTTCAACACGTCCTACGTGCCGCTTCTACTGGTCTACCGGGAAGCGTTCCAGTTGAACGAGGGCGGCTACGCATCGGCGATCGCCCTGGTGATCTTCGTCATCATCCTTGTGGTCTCTGTGTTGCAGTTCCAGCTTTTGCGCATCGTGGGGCGACGGTGAGAGGCGCACGCAAGGTCGAGAACCTGGTTCTGACCGTGTGCGGCCTGACGGCGGCACTTGTCTGGATATTCCCGATCTACTGGGCCGTGGTGACCTCCTTGCGTTCGGAAAGCCATGTGGTGAGCGACGATGCGGGGCTTCTTCCGGACGGGTTCAATCTGACGGCGTTTACCGACGCGCTCTTCAACACGCAGATCGTACGCTGGTACTTCAACTCGATCGGCACGGCGCTGATCATCACGATCGGCGTCATCGTATCGTGCATGATGTGCGCCTACGCGATCTCTCAGATGCGGTTTCCCGGTCGGCGGCTGTTGTATGGCATCGTGCTTGCCAGTTTCATGATCCCCGCCCAGGCGCTGGTCGTCAGCCAATTCATCCTGATGAGCGATCTGGGGCTGGTGAACAGCTGGGCGGGCATCATTCTGCCGCAGCTGATCGTGCCGATCGTCATCATCGTCTACAAGCAGTTCTTCGATGCGGTGCCCAAGGAGATGCGCGAGGCCGTGATACTCGATGGCGGCGGCGAATATGTGCTGCTCTTCAAGCTCTATCTGCCGCTCAATTGGGGGATCACGACGGCCCTTGCCATCATCACCTTCATCGGTGCGTGGAACGCCTTTTTCTGGCCCTTCCTGGTCACGACAACCGAGGACATGATGACGATACCAGTTGGCATCACCCAGGTTAACGACGTCTTTGGCGTCGCTTATGCCCGCTTAATGGCCGTAGCGCTTTTGGCCGCCATGCCCGTTGCACTGGCCTATCTGATCTTTCAGCGGCGCGTGACAGAAGCGGTAATGATCTCATCGGGGGTCAAGGGCTGATCGGACCTGCTTCAGCGGAAGCCGCGGTCCAGCTGATCCGCGCGGGAATGCAGCAAATGTCGGATCAGGCGATGTCTCATCAAGAAACGCGCCCGTGCCAAACATCGAAAACCTCAAAAAGCAGGCCAAGCTTTATCTGCGATGGCACCCGTGAAGGATGTTTTCCTGTCGCGATGCAGATCAGCCGGTTCGTGGTCCGATACCAAGGCTTGTCCGACAAAGAAGTATTAAGCGCGGATTTCAAGCTCAGCGATGCGCAGGAGCTTGTGGCCAGAAAGCTCGGTTTCGAGAGTTGGCCGACGCTCAGGAAAGGTATCGAAACAATAACGGCATCAGCACCGTCCAGCGGCCCCACAGCAACTATCATGGCGGCCGAACCACAGCTCCTCGTCGCCGATATAGAGCTTGCTTGTCGGTCTTATGTTGAGAAGCTCGGCTTCAAGAGCAGGGTCTCTTATGGCGAACCGCCGTTTTACGCTGAGGTCTGTCGTGATGACGGGCGCTTGAATTTGCGCAAACTTGGCGGAGGGACCGGGATTCGAACCCGGGCACCGGGTTTCCCCGATGGACGGTTTAGCAAACCGCTGGTTTCAGCCACTCACCCACCCCTCCGCAGGAGTGGCGCGCGGGAATGTGCGCCTTGGCCGACCGGCGTTCTAATGGGGCGGCCGGGCGCTTGTCAATCGCCCACTGCAGCGGCCTGTGCTCGGACTTGGCTATACGGTTCTGCATCCCCCGGCACCTTCATGCCCCGCTGGACCGCCGGCCGGGCGCCCACATCGGCAAGCCACCGTTCGACATTCGGATAATCCGCCCAATCGAGATCGCCGGCCCTGAGCTTGCGCACGCCATTCACCCAACCATAGGTGGCGATGTCGGCGATCGAATAGGCGCCGCCAAGATAGGGCGCCTCGGCCAGCCGTGTGTCCATGACCGCGAGCAGGCGCCGCATCTCGGTGTCGTAACGGTCGATCGCGTAAGGCACATGCTCGTCAGCCGCACGGGCGAAATGGAAGTACTGGCCGAACATCGGCCCTACGCTGGCCTTCTGCCACATCAGCCATTGCAGGACGTCGGTCCGCGCGGCGCCCGTAGCCGGCAGCAGCTTGCCGGTCTTTTCCGCCAGATAGATCAGAATGGCGCCGGATTCGAAGACCGATCGCGGGCCGTCCTCGGCGTCGTGATCGACGATGGCGGGGATCTTGTTGTTCGGGCTGATCTTTAAGAACGCCGGGTCGAACTGTTCCTTGGCCCCGATATTCACCGGATGCACCCTGTAGGGCAGCCCCACCTCCTCCAGCATGATCGAGACCTTGCGGCCGTTCGGGGTGGTCCAGGTGTAGAGGTCGATCATTGGGGGCCTCGGCCGCATGGGTGGGGCGCTCGGCTGAAGCATCGCTGAACGCAACGCCGCATCATGTGGGCAGCATCCCGCCTCTATTCAGGCCCGTTCAGGCACAAGACCGTAAACCAGACGGCAACGATCCGGCGGCAGACGCCGGAAACCTGCTATTCGGCGACCTGCTTCACGGCCTTGGGCAGGTTCAACTTGATGTGAAGCTCGCGCAGCCGGTCCTCCTCCACCGAGGCCGGCGCCTGCATCATCAGATCCTCCGCCCGCTGGTTCATCGGGAAGGTGATGACCTCGCGCAGGTTGGGTTCGTCGGCCAGCAGCATCACGATCCGGTCGATGCCCGGGGCCGAACCGCCATGGGGCGGCGCGCCATAGCGCATGGCCGACAGCATGCCGCCGAACTTCTCCTCCAGCACGGACGGGTCATAGCCGGCGATGCCGAAGGCCTTGATCATGATCTCCGGCTTATGGTTCCGGATGGCGCCGGAGGACAGCTCAACGCCGTTGCAGACGATGTCGTACTGATAAGCCAGGACGGACAGCGGGTCTTGGGTTTCCAGCGCCTCCAGCCCGCCTTGGGGCATGGAGAACGGGTTGTGCGAGAAGTCGATCTGGCCGGTCTCTTCATCCATGTCGTACATCGGATAGTCGACGATCCAGCAGAATTCGAACCGGTCCTCGTCGATGACGCCCATGTCTTCGGCGATGCGCGTGCGGGCAAGGCCGGCCATCTTCTCCGCCGCCGGCCGCTGGTCGCAGACGAAGAAGACCGCGTCGCCATCGTCCAACCCGGCGGCCTCGCGCAGGGCGGCCTGGGCGGCCTCCGGCACGAACTTGGCGATCGGCCCCTTGCCGCCGCCGTCCTCGAAAAGGATGTAGCCCAAGCCCGGCGCACCTTCGCCCTGCGCCCAGGCGTTCAGCTTGTCGAAAAAGCTGCGCGGCCGGTCGCCGACGGCGGGCGCCTTGATCGCCCGGACGACACCGCCCCGGTCGATCACGCCCTTAAAGGCGCGGAAGGCGACATCCTCGCGGGCGAAGACGTCCGTGACGTCAACGATCGTCAGCGGGTTGCGCAGGTCCGGCTTGTCCGTGCCGTATTTCAGCATCGATTCCGCATACGGTATGCGCGGGAAGGGCGGCTTGGTCACCGGCCTGTCCGTGCCCGTGAAATCGGCGAACTCGTCGAACACCCCGTGCAGCACCGGCTCGATGGCCGCGAACACGTCCTCCTGGGTGACGAAGCTCATCTCGAAGTCGAGCTGATAGAATTCGCCCGGGCTGCGGTCGGCCCGGCTGTCCTCATCGCGGAAGCAGGGCGCGATCTGAAAGTACCGGTCGAAGCCGGACATCATCAACAGCTGCTTGAACTGCTGCGGCGCCTGCGGCAGGGCGTAGAACTGGCCCGGATGCAGCCGCGATGGCACCAGGAAGTCGCGCGCGCCTTCAGGGCTGGTCGCGGTCAGGATCGGCGTTTGATACTCGCGAAAGCCCTGCTCGATCATGCGCCGGCGGATCGACGAAATCACGTCGGAGCGCAGCGCGATGTTGCGCTGCATCTTGGGCCGGCGCAGATCGAGATAGCGGTGGCGCAGGCGCACCTCTTCGCCCGCATCCTCATCGGAGTTGACCTGCAACGGCAGCAGCGCCGCGGCCGACTGAACCTCGATCTCCTCGATCTTCAGCTCCACCTGGCCGGTCGGCAGCTTGTCGTTGATGGTCTCTTCGCTGCGCCTGACGACGCTGCCTGTCAGGGTCAGGACGGACTCGACACGGGCCGCCTCGGCGGTCTCGAAGCACGGGCTGTCGACATCGACAACGCATTGGGTCAGGCCGTAATGGTCGCGCAGATCGATAAACAGCAGGTTGCCGTGATCGCGCTTGCGATGGATCCAGCCCGAAAGGCGCGCCGTGCCGCCGGCATGGGTCTCGCGCAGTTCGCCGCAGGTATGGGTGCGAAAGGGGTGCATGGACGGGGTTTCTGTCTGGTTTGTCTGGTGATTTCGTCTGGTGGTCCAGACACGGCGCGACAAGGCATCCTGGCCCGTGTTTTGTCAAGCGCCCTGATCTGCGAAGAACATGTGGCGTGCAAAACCCGATCTCAATTCGACTCCCCACGGCCGCCCCGTTTCGGCTACAACCCCCGGGTCATGAACCTGATCCAAGAATCGGCCGCCGCCGCCGAGTTGTGCGGAAGGCTGCGCCAGTCCGACGCCGTTACCATCGATACCGAGTTCCTGCGCGAGAACACCTACTGGCCGAAGCTGTGCCTGATCCAGCTCGGCGGACCAGGGGAGGCGGCGGCCATCGACCCGCTGGCCGATGGCATGGACCTCGGGCCGGTGTTCGATCTCTTGGACGATCGCTCGGTGACCAAGATCTTCCATTCCGGCCGCCAGGACATCGAGATCTTTCATCACCTGTCCGGCCGCATCCCGGCGCCGATCTTCGATACCCAAATCGCGGCGATGGTCTGCGGCTTCGGCGATGCGGTATCGTACGAAAAGCTGATCGCCAGGCTGACCGGCGCGTCGATCGACAAGACCAGCCGCTTCACCGACTGGTCGCACCGGCCCCTGACCAATCGCCAACTGGCCTACGCGCTGGACGATGTGATCCATCTGCGCGACGCCTACGCCGCCTTGGTCAAGCATCTGGAGGAAAGCGGCCGCACAAGCTGGCTGGACGACGAGATGGCGGTGCTGACCGATCCGGCCACCTACCACACCGAACCGCGCGAGGCTTGGCGGCGGCTGAAGACCCGGTCGGCGTCGCCGAAGTTCCTGGCGGTGCTGCGCGAGGTGGCGGCCTGGCGCGAGCAGGAGGCACAGAACCGCGACATTCCGCGCAACCGCATCCTGCGCGACGAGGCCTTGCAGGAAATCGCCGCCCATACGCCGAAGACGGTCGACGAGCTGACCCGGACCAGGGGTTTGACCCGCAACATGGCCGAGGGCTGGCAGGGCGAGGCGCTGTTGGCCGCGGTGAAGCGCGGCCTGAACGTCGCCAACGACCAGCGGCCGCGGCTGGCGAAATCCCGGCCGTTGCCGGACGGGATCGGCCCGACCGTCGAGTTGCTGAAGGTCCTGCTGAAGCTGAAATGCGAACAGCACGGGGTGGCCCAGAAACTGCTCGGCTCGACGGCGGATCTGGAGCGGATCGCCGCCGACGACGATGCCGAGGTGCCGGCGCTAAAGGGCTGGCGGCGCGAGCTTTTCGGGAATGACGCCTTGGCGCTCAAACATGGTGAGATCGCGCTCAGGATCGACCGCGGATCGGTCCAACTCGTCGACCTGAAGCAGAGCGTCGCTTAACCGGCCTTGGGCATTACCTGCGGCAAGGTGACGATGCGGCCTTCCAGGTCGAAGGCCCTAGCGACGGCATCCAGGCGCCGGCGCACGACATCCCCGATCAAGCTTTCCTTGTCCGACGGCAGGACGAGATCGAGGAACTGTTTGCCGGGCACCAGCCGGGTTTGATCCAGCATGCGGCTGGCGCCGCCAGTCAGCGTGTGGGCCAAGCGCAAGGCCGTGCCGAGCCGTCTTGCCTGGTTTTGCCGCTCGTCGGTTAGCACCCCGATGGCATCCGCGATGTCGTCCGTGCCCGACGCGCCGCCATAGCGGATCAGGATCGCAAGCGCGAGAAACGCGCGATCGCGATGCTCGATGCCGCCGACCGGCAGCCGCAGAACACGATGGAAACTGTGGATGGCGCGATAGTCCGGATGGTCCGACCAGCCGATGTCGCTGACCAGCCCGGCGGCGATGCGCAGGCGCCTGTCGGCATCGGTTTCGTCGGCGAACAGAGGCGCCGTCCAGTCGGCGATCTCGTGAGATGAACCGAAGCCATAGCGATCGACCCGCTCCGCCACGTCGGCGCAGGCGGCGATCAGCGGATCCTGGCTCTTAGTCTTTTGGTCGAGCTGATCGAACAGGTGCCCTTCGCGCAGGCCATTGGCCGAGAACACGACCTTCTTCGGCGCCAAGACCTTCAAGACACGGGCGAACAGCAACGAGGCCAGAGGCATCGTCTCAAGGCGCCGCTTGGACACGCCCTGCAGGCTGGACAGCGAGCCCTTGCTTTGGCGGGCGATCAGCGAAACCGTGTCGAACAGGTCCGCCGCCGGCACCGTGTATTCCTGGATCACGTGGATCGGGTGGCCGGTCAGCGCGAGATGCAGCTTGGCGATCGACCGCCACGCGCCGCCCACGGGGTAAAAGACGCGTTTGCGATAGGCCGCCAGCCAGTCTTGCCCGGCGAGTTCCGCGTCGATCAGGTCGCCAGGCACCGTGCCGGCCGTCTCCGCCGACATCAGGCGGAACGGGCCGAGCGGCAAGGTCGCTTGATCAGCCACCCGCCCCTTGTTAAGGCCGACCAGCTCCAGCGATCCGCCACCGAGATCGCCCATGACGCCATCGGCCTGGGGCATCGCGGACAAAACACCCATGGCGGACAGCCGCGCCTCTTCCACGCCGCTGATGATGTTCATGGTCAGGCCGCAGGTCCGCTCGACCTCCGCGGCGAACTTCATGCCGTCATCGGCATCACGCACCGCCGCCGTTGCCAGAACGTCGACACGACCCACACCCATGCCGTCGATCAGGCTGCGAAAGCGGCGCAGGTTCGTCAGCGCCATGGTCACGCCCTCGGGGCTCAACCGGCCGGTCAGCGCCAGGTCGCGGCCCAGGCCGCACAGAACCTTCTCGTTGAAGATGGGCAGCGGCGACCGACCCAGCTTGTCATAGACGACCAGACGGATGGAGTTGGAGCCGATATCGACGACGGCGATCGGGGCGTAAATCGAGGCGACTGCCGGATCGGCGACCCTAGGATCTGCCGCCGCAGGTGCCATCAGCGCGCGCTCTTGGCTTTAGAACCCGTGGGCTTTCGCGTCCGCCGGCCGGGCTTTGGAATGTTCGCATGGTCGCGCAAAGCGCTGCCCCGCCCGGACAGGCTGGGATTGTCGATGAAGTAGGAATGCGCGCTGAACGCGCCCTCCCCCGCCTCCAGCCGTTCGAAGGTCCCGTCGGCGTTCAACGACCAACTGTTCGTCCGGTCCTTCATGTTCGCGACCATGATCTGGTCCATGACCTGCGCCTTGACGGTCGGGTTTTCCAGCGGCACCAGCGACTCGATGCGGCTGTAGAGGTTGCGCGGCATCCAGTCGGCCGACGAGATGTAGACCTTCGCCTGCTTCGACGGCAGCTCGTGCCCGTTGGCGAAGCAGACGATGCGGCTGTGTTCCAGGAACCGGCCGACGATCGACTTCACGCGGATGTTTTCCGACAGACCAGGCACGCCCGGGCGCAGGCAGCAAATGCCGCGGATGACGAGATCGATCTCGACCCCGGCGGCGGAGGCCTCGTAAAGCTTGTCGATGATGACCGGATCGACCAGCGAGTTCATCTTCGCCCAAATCTCCGCCGGCTTGCCGGCCCGCGCATTGGCGATTTCCTGGTCGATCGCGTCGAGCAGCGTCTGGTGGAGATAAAGCGGCGCGATCGACAGCTTTTCCAACCGGTTCGGCGTGGCATATCCGGTCATGTAGTTGAAGACGGAGGCCGCGTCCCGGCACAGGGCCGGATCACAGGTGAAGAAGCTGAGATCGGTGTAGATCTTCGCCGTGATCGGGTGATAGTTGCCGGTGCCATAGTGGACGTAGGGTCTCAACCCCCCCTGCTCGCGCCGGACCACCAGCGAGATCTTGGCGTGGATCTTCAGGTTCATGAAGCCGAAGACGACCTGGGCGCCGGCGCGTTCCAGGTCGCGCGCCCAGCGGATGTTCGCCTCCTCGTCGAAGCGGGCCTTCAGCTCGACCATCGCGGTGACCGACTTGCCGGCCTCCGCCGCCTCGATCAAGGCCGCGACGATCGGCGAGTCCTTCGAGGTCCGGTACAGCGTCTGCTTGATCGCCACCACATCCGGGTCGCGCGCGGCCTGGCGGATGAACTGCACGACGACGTCGAAGCTTTCATACGGATGGTGAACGACGATGTCCTTGGCCCGAATGGCGGCGAGGCAGTCGCCACCGAAATCCCGAATCCGCTCGGGGAAGCGGGCGTTGAACGGCTTGAACAGCAGGTCCGGCCGGTCGTCGACGATCATTTCGCTGGTATTGCCGAGGCCGATGAGCCCATCGAGCGAGAACACATCCTGTTCCGCAACGCCCAACTGGCCGCGCACGAATTCGCGCAACTCGTCCGGCATGTCGGAATTGACCGTGATGCGGATGACATTGCCCCGGCGGCGCCGCTTCAAGGCGCTTTCGAAGGTCTTGACCAGGTCCTCGGCCTCTTCGTCGATTTCCAGCTCGCTGTCCCGGATGACCCGAAAGACGCCCGCGTCGCGCGCCTGAAAGCCGGGAAACAGCAAGGGCAGGAACATCGACACCAGGTCTTCCAGCAAGACGAAGCGAACCGGGTCGCCCGGCAAACGCTGGAAGCGATCGAGCAGCGACGGCAGCGGCACCAACGCGTTCAACTCCACCCCTTCCTTGGGGTTGAACATGCGCAGCGCCTTCGCCAGCCCCAGATTGGGGATGAACGGAAACGGATGCGCCGGGTCGATCGCCAGCGGCGTCAGGATCGGGAAGATATCGGCCGTGAACTTCTGCTCCAGCCAGGCGCGCTGGTCGTCGTCAAGCTCCGACGGGGTCAAGAGCACGATGTCCTCCGCCCGCAGCCGGTCGCGCAGGTCGTGCCAACAGGTCTGCTGATCCTCCAGCAACTGTTTGGCGCGGACCGTGATGGCGGCCACCTGCTGGCTGGGGGTCATGCCGTCCTGGCTGGCGGTCATGACGCCCAAGGCGATCTGCGCCTTCAGGCCGGCGACGCGGACCATGTAGAACTCGTCCAGATTGCTGGCAGAGATCGACAGGAAGCGCAGCCGTTCCAACAGCGGGTGGTTCGGATTGCGCGCCTCGTCCAGAACCCGCTGATTGAAATCGATCCAGGACAGCTCCCGGTTGATGAACCGCTCCGGCGCGCGCGGATCGACCTGCGGCGGATCAGCCATCGGCGACGTCGCGGTTGCGGGATGGGCGATCGAAAGCGCAGTATCGCTGTCGGCAGAGGTCATGACATCCAGTCGGCCAGCTTCGGAAACACCCGGTTTATACTGGGTTTCCGCGACGCTCGCCATGGCTGCAGTGTTAAGATCTCGCCGACTCGCGAGGAATCACGCTTTTTCAAGACCATTGGCTGGGGTTGCCGCTCTTGAAGCATCTGATCATCTTGAGACACGCCAAGTCCGCCTGGGACGACACGTCGGTCAGCGATCACAACCGCCCGCTGGCGCCGCGGGGCGAGCGGGCGGCCCTGGTGATCGGCCGGTATCTGCGCCAACTCAACCTGCCGATCGACCTGGCGTTGAGCTCGACCGCTCGGCGCGCGCGCGACACCTGGGCCTTGGTCTCCACCCAGCTCGATGCCCTGATCACGACCGAAACGGACGCCGTTCTGTATCTCAAGGGACCGGCCGCCATCCGGCAGAGGCTGGCGCAGGTGGGGGACGCAGCCAACACCGTCGTCATCGTCGGTCACAATCCGGACTTCGAGCGGCTGGCCAAACAGTTGTCGAGCGACGGCCCGGCCGACGATTTGAAGGCGATGGCGCAAAAGTTCCCCACCGGCGGCCTGGCCCGCATCGACGTCGCCATCGACCGGTGGGCGGAGATGCCGGACGCCGCCGGAACCCTGGTGGAGTTCACCGCACCGAGATTTCTGGTCTGAGTTCCGACGCGCGGCCCGGCCGCTAGAACGTGCCGGGATACAAGCCGCCGTCCAAGAGCAGGTTTTGGCCGTTGATGTAGCCGGCTTGCCGGCTGCACAGAAAGGCGCAGGTGGCGCCGAACTCGGCCGGGTCGCCGAACCGGCGCGTCGGGTTGGCCTGCTGCCTTGATTGGCGAACCTCTTCCGCCGACGTGCCGGCAGCCTTTGCCGTAGCCTCGAAATTCGCGACCAGTCGATCGGTTTCGAACTGGCCCGGCAGCAGGTTGTTGATCGTGACGCCATGTTGCGCCACCTCGCGCGCCACGCCGGCGACAAAGCCGGTCAGGCCGCTGCGCGCGCCGTTGGACAGACCCAGGATCGCGATCGGCGCCTTCACCGCACCTGAGGTGATGTTGACGATGCGGCCAAAACCCCGATCGATCATGCCGTCGACGACCGATCGGATCAGCAGGATGGGCGTGATCATGTTCGCGTCCACGGCGCCGACCCAATCGTCGCGGTCCCAGTCGCGGAAATTGCCGGGCGGCGGGCCGCCGGCATTGTTGATGAGGATGTCGGGCGACGGGCAGGCGCTCAGGGCCACCTCGCGCCCCTCTGCCGTGGTGATGTCGCCGGCCACGGCCGTGACCGCCGCGCCGGTCGCCTGGCGGATCGCCTCCGCCGTCACATCCAAGGCCTCTTGGCCGCGCGCGGTGATGGTGACGTCGACGCCTTCCTCCGCCAGGGCGAGGGCGCAGGCGCGGCCCAACCCCTTGCTGGCCGCGCAAACCAGGGCACGCTTGCCCGCTAACCCGAAATCCATGTTCTAGCGCCTCTTTGTGCTGAGAGGTGCCTGGGTATCATCCCGCCGCCGGTTCCGCCAGTGCCTGGCGTGCCAGCGCGATCGTCACGGGACGGCCGGCGGCGAGGCTGGCCCGGTCAAGCCTGTCGACCATCGCGCGCGCCGCGGCGAAACTGCGCTCCATGCGCGGCAGCAGATAGTCGATGACGGCGGTTGCCGGCGTTAGCTGGCGGTCTGAGAACTGCTTGACCAGCACGGCCGCGAGCACCGCGTCGTCCGGCGGCTCGATGCCCGCCCCGGCCAGGCTGCGCACGCGCGAGGCCAGGTCGGGAAGTTGCACCCGCCATTGCAGCGCGGGCGCACGGGCCGTCAACAACAGGTGGCCGCCATCGCCCGCGACGCCGTTGTAGAGATGCAGCAGCGCCTGTTCGAGCACCGGATCGCCGGCGACGCCATCCGCATCGTCGATGACGACGGCGCGGGGGCTTAATCCGTCCATCTGATCGTCGCATAACCGGCTTGCCGCCACCGTGTGGGCACCGGCGCGTGCCGCCCAGACCTGCGCCAGATGGCTCTTGCCGCTGCCGGCCGGGCCATGAACGATCACGCCGGGCCCTGGCCATTCGGGCCAGCGATCGGTCCAGGCGACCGCGGTTTGATTGCACGGCGCGACCAGGAAGTCAGCCGCGCCCAGCGCGGGCCGAAACCCCAATGCCAGGGGAAGCTGAGCGGATGGCTTCATTCCGGCTTGCCGGCACCGTCTGCCGGCTCATCATCGAGATAGAGGCTGCTTTGGCGGTAACGCTCGAACGAAAAGCGGATCAGAACGCCGATCACAGCTGCCACGGGCACGGCGAGCAGAACACCGGTGAAGCCGAACAACGCGCCCCCCGCCATCAAGGCGAAAATGACCCAGACAGCGTGCAGACCGACGGACGAGCCCACCAGCTTCGGCGTCAGGAAGTTGCCTTCGATGGCCTGCCCCGCGAAGAAGATGGCCGCGACCACGACCCACATGACCCAATCGTCGAACTGCAACAACGCAATGCCGACCGACAGGATGAAGCCCACCAGCGACCCGACATAGGGGATGAAGGTCAGCGCACCGGCGATCAGGCCAATGACCAGGCCGAAATTCAAGCCGACGATCGTCAGGGCAACCGCATAGGCGACGCCCAGGATCAGGCAGACGGTCGCCTGGCCGATCAGGAACCTTTGCAGTGTGGTGTTCACCTCGCTTGCCAGACGCCGGATCGTGTCCCGGTACCGATGGGGCAACTGGTCGTCGACGGTCGCGACCAGCCGGTCCCAGTCGCGCAGCAAATAGAAGGCCACGACCGGCGTGATGACGAGCAGCGACAACAGGCTCAACAGCGCGACCCCGCTGCGCAGCACCCCCGTCACCACGCTTCCGGCGACGGCCAGGGCATCGCCGACAAAACTGGTCGCCGATTCGCGCAGCTGCGCGACCTGTTCTTCGCCAAGCCGTTCCTGCAGCCATTGCATCGCGGGCCGGAAGAACTCGTCCAACAGTTGGGTATAGTTCGGCAGGGCGGAGATCAGCCCGGCGATCTGCGACACCAGCAGTGGCACGAACAGCAGGATGGCCAGAAGGCAGACCACCAAGAACAAGACCAAGATCAGGATGGTCGCCGCCCAACGGGGCATGACGCGTTCCAGCCGGTCGGTGGCCGGATCGAGAAAGAAGGCGAGAATGCCGCCGGCGACGAAGGGCAACAGTACCGATCGCAGCAGCCAGACCAGAAACACGAAGATGGCGAACATGGCCAGCCAGAAGACCAGCCGTTGCTGCCGGCTCATGCCGGACGACTCGCTCATCTCCGGCCTCCCGCGCCATCACGCCGATCGACCGTGATCACGGAATGGCGGCTGGGCACCAGGGCTGAAAGGGGCGGATATTGCAAACGAGGTCGCTTTCTCTATGGTCGGGCCGATAAGCGGGATGGTCCCGCACGCGATCATACGTCAGCAGGCGGAGGCTTGCCATCACCTCTCCAGACCCGCTTTCCGGACGCGGGGACCGGCCCGCTGCAGCATCAGACGACGCGTATCGCGCCGCCGGGGTCGATATCGCCGCCGGTGACGCGCTGGTCGACGCCATCAAGCCGGCCGCTGACGCCACTCGCCGTTCCGGCGTCGTCGGCGGGCTTGGCGGTTTCGGCGGACTGTTCGACCTGAAGGCGGCAGGGTTTCAAGACCCGATTCTCGTGGCCGCAACAGACGGCGTCGGCACCAAGCTGAAAATCGCCATCGATGCCGGGCGGCACGACACCGTCGGCATCGATCTGGTCGCCATGTGCGTGAACGACCTGGTCGTGCAGGGCGCCGAACCGCTGTTCTTCCTCGACTATTATGCGACCGCGAAACTCGCGGTTCCGGTCGCCAGTGCTGTCGTAACCGGCATCGCCAAAGGATGCCGACAAGCCCGATGTGCCTTGATCGGCGGCGAGACGGCCGAGATGCCGGGGCTCTACGCCCAGGGGGATTACGACCTCGCCGGCTTCGCGGTTGGCGCCGCGGAACGAGGGCACCTGATCACCGGCGAGATGGTCAAGCCGGGCGACGCGGTCATCGGCATCGCCTCCGACGGTGTTCATTCCAACGGCTTCTCCCTGGTCCGCAAGATCGTCGCGGATCAAGACCTGGGCTATGACCGCCCCGCCCCGTTCGATCCGACTGACAGCCTCGGCGCCGCCCTTCTGCAACCGACCCGCATTTATGTGCAGCCATGCTTGAGCCTGGTGCGTTCGGGCTTGGCCAAGGCCTTCGCCCACATCACGGGCGGCGGGCTGGTGGAGAACATCCCCCGCGCCCTGCCCGCCGGCTTGGGCTGTCGACTGGATGCGCGATCTTGGAAGCTGCAGCCTGTCTTCGGCTGGCTGCGCCAAGCAGGCGGCCTGTCCGAACGAGACATGGCCCGCACCTTCAATTGCGGCCTTGGCATGATCACGGTCGTCGCCCCGGACAACGTCGACCGGGCGCTGGGCCTGCTCAGCGACGCCGGCGAGACCGCCTCAGTCGTCGGCGATGTTCGCGCAGCGCCAGCCGACCATCCAAGAGTCGTCATCGACAATATGGCCGACGCGTGGGCGCGTTGAACCTTGCGGTGCTGATCTCCGGCCGGGGCAGCAACCTCAAGGCCCTGCTGACCGCCTGTGCTGACCCTGATTTCCCAGCCCGAGTCGCCTTGGTGGTCAGCGACAACCGAGACGCCGCAGGCTTAGGCCATGCCGAGACGTTCGGCGTTCCAGGCACAGTCATCGAACGCCGCGATTATGCCGACAGGCCGGCATTCGAAGCCGCGCTCGACACCGCCATTCGGGCCAGCAACGTCGACCTGATTTGCCTGGCCGGCTTCATGCGCCTGCTCAGTGCCGACTTCGTTCGGCGCTGGTGGAACCGCATTATCAACATTCACCCCTCTCTGCTGCCCGCCTTCCCGGGCCTGGACACGCACGCGCGGGCGTTGGCCGCCGGCGTACGCCTATCCGGCTGCACAGTGCATGTTGTGCGGCCGGCGATGGATGACGGGCCCATCCTGGTCCAGGCGGCCGTGCCAGTGCTGCCCGACGACACGGGTCAGACCCTGGCCGGCCGTGTCTTGATCGCCGAACATGAAGCCTATCCGCTGGCGGTCAGGCTGTTGGCGGAACGGCGCGTGGAGATCGTTGACGAGCGCGTGCTGTTCGTGGATCCGACGCTCGCGGCCCGATTTGGGCCGGAATCGGTTTTGCGCGTACCCTAGGTTGCATTGGCCGTTCCCAACCGGCCAATATCGCCCCAATTTCCCTTGTCAAACCGCGGCCCGGACCGTAAACACGGGACCCAGTCTTGGGGGAGCGTTGCAGGGAATGCTGATGGCCAGCGATCAGAAGCCGACCGATGACCCGGAGATCCTCGCCGAGCACCAGGCGATGTGGTCCCGTTTCGTCAAATTCAGTACCTACAGTATCGTCGGCGTCGCCATCGTCCTGATCTTGATGGCGATCTTTCTGCTCTAACAGCCTGTCCCGCTACGCAAAACGGGCGGCCATTGCAGCCGCCCGATAGCTTTCCGCTGGGTCGTTGACTTAGCCGACCAGTTCGATCCTGCTGAAGAAGTAGGCGATCTCGATCGCCGCGTTTTCCGGGCTGTCGGAACCGTGGACCGAGTTGGCCTCGATCGACTCCGCGAAATCCTTGCGGATCGTCCCCTCTTCGGCGTTCGCCGGGTTGGTCGCGCCCATGATCTCGCGATTGCGCGACACGGCATTCTCGCCCTCCAGAACCTGGACGACGACCGGGCCCGAGATCATGAAGTTGCACAGATCGTCGAAGAAGGCCCGTTCGCTGTGCACCTCGTAAAAGCCCTCGGCCTCGGCCCGCGTCAACAGCAGGCGCTTTTGCGCGATGATGCGCAGCCCGGCCTCTTCGAAGCGCGCATTGATCTTGCCTGTCAGGTTGCGACGGGTGGCATCCGGTTTGATGATCGAGAGGGTCCGTTCGACGGCCATGGTGGGTTCCTGCGAGAAGAAGTTGGATTTGAGGCCGGCCTTATACCCATGGCTTGGGGGCCAGGGCAACCATCAGGCCAGCGCGCCCGGCATGCGGCGCAGCCCCCTCGCGGAGAGGTTCGGCCCGTGATAAACACCGCGCCATCATGCTGACCTTGTCCGATCTCGTGGTCCGCGTCGCCGGGCGGACATTGCTGGACGGCGCCTCCGCGACGGTGGCCGCCGGTCAGCGCGTCGGCCTGGTCGGCCCCAACGGGACCGGCAAGACGACGCTCTTCCGGCTTATCTTGGGCGATGGCGCTCCGGACAGCGGCCAGATCGAGATGCCGAACCGCTGGCGCGCCGCCACCGTGCCGCAGGAGGCACCGGCCGGCCCCGAAACGCCGCTGGAGATCGTGCTCGCCAGCGACCCTGAGCGCGCCCAACTGCTGGCCGAGGCGGAAACCGCGACCGACGCCACGCGTATCGCCGACATTCATGTCCGCCTGGCGGATATCGGGGCGCATGAGGCGCCGGCGCGCGCCGCGTCGATCCTGGCCGGGCTGGGCCTGGGCGAGGCTGATCAGCATCGCCCCTGCTCCGACTTCTCCGGTGGCTGGCGCATGCGGGTTGCCCTGGCGGCGACCCTGTTCGCCCAGCCGGACCTGCTGCTGCTCGACGAGCCGACCAACCATTTGGATCTGGAATCGACGCTTTGGCTGGAGGGCTTCCTGAAGCGCTATCAGGGCACGGTCCTGATCATCAGCCACGATCGCGACCTTTTGAACCGCGCGGTGGAGCGGATCCTGCATCTCGATCGCCAGAAGCTTGTCTCCTACGCCGGCAACTACGACCGGTTCGAGCGCACGCGGGCCGAACGCCAGGCCCTGATGGCTGCGGAGGCCAAGAAGCAGGAGACGCGCCGCAAGCACATGCAGGCGTTCGTCGACCGCTTCCGCTACAAGGCCAGCAAGGCGCGCCAGGCCCAAAGCCGCCTGAAGGCGATCGAAAAGCTGGGTCCTGTCGTCGCGATCGACGAGGCCCACGCCCGCCGCTTCGACTTTCCGGCCCCGGACAAGCTGGCACCGCCGATCATCGCCTTCGATGACGTGGTCGTCGGTTACGGGACCAAACCGGTGCTGCGCGGCCTGACCGAGCGCCTCTCGATGGACGACCGCATCGCCCTGTTGGGCGCCAACGGCAACGGCAAGTCGACGCTCGCCAAGCTGCTGGCCGGCCGCCTAGAGCCGATGGCGGGCGAGATCAGGCGGTCGACCAAGCTGAAAGTCGGCTATTTCGCGCAGCATCAGACAGACGAGCTGTCGCCCGCCTCCACGGTGCTGGCCCAGGCCCAAGCGGCCATGCCGGACAACAAGCCGGAACAGGTGCGTGACTATCTGGGCAAGTTCGGCTTCACCCAGAACGCGGTGTCGACGGTCATCGGCGATCTTTCGGGCGGCGAGAAGGCCAGGCTGCTGCTGGCCATGATGTGCCGCGACGCGCCGCACATTCTCCTGCTGGACGAGCCGACCAACCATCTCGACATCGACAGCCGTCAAGCGCTGACCGACGCGCTCAACGACTATGAGGGCGCGGTGGTTTTGATCTCGCACGACGCGCATCTGATCGAACTGACCGCTGACCGGCTGTGGCTGGTGGCGAATGGCACCGTGCGACCGTTCGACGGCGACATGGACGATTATCGCCGCGTGCGGAAAGAGGCCAATGGCGGCAAGCCGAAGGAGCCGGGGAACACCGGCAGCGAGCGCGGCAAGGCCAAGCGCAAGCAGGCCGCCGATGCCAGGGCCGCGACCGCGCCGCTGCGCCGGGCGATCGGCCAGGCCGAAAAGACCGTGGAGCGTCTCACGGCCGAGCAAGGCGCGTTGAGCAAACGACTGAACGATCCCGCGCTTTACGAGCCGGACGCCGACCCCGCACATATCGTCAAGCTGCAGGGTGACCTGCAGCGGCTCCAGGCCAAGCTGGAAAAGGCAGAAGCCGAGTGGCTGGAGCTGCAGGCAGAGCTGGAAATGCGGGAGGCCGGCTAGGGCCTAGGTCCGTTGGGCCTCCGTCCAACGACCCGCATTGTCCTGCTGCCAATAGGCCAGCACGTGGCCGGCTTCGCGATAGGACTTCCAGCGCCGTCTCGCCTCGGCCACCGCCTCCTCGTCATTGCCGTCGAACAAGAGGCAGACCAGTTCGAACGCCTCCGCATTGGCGGTCTCCGCGCCATCGGTCAGAAACAGGACATCGGCCCCGTTCGGGGCTTCGTCCGTCTCGGTCAGCCAGATTGGCTGGCGCTCGGCATGGCCGTCGGCCGCGCTGCCGTGCGGCAGGAAACCGCGATCGTCGTAGGTCCACAGCAGATTGTTCAGCGCCTCGGTGCGCTCGGCCGATCCGGTCACGACCACGGCGCGCCACCCCCGCTTCAACGTGCGTTCCAGCAAGGATGGCAGGGCCCGCTCAAGCCCCGTGCGCACAAGGTGGTAGAAGCGGATCTCGGTCATCCGACCGACCCGTCAGCTTTCGTGGACCTCGGCGACGTATTGGTTCAGCAGTCGCACACCGAAGCCCGTACCGCCCTTCGGCGCCAGCGGCCCGCCCTTCGACGACCAGGTGACACCGGCAATGTCGAGATGGGCCCAGGGCACGTCGTTGACGAAGCGCTGAAGGAACTGGGCCGCCACGATCGACCCGGCGGACCGGCTGCCGGCGATGTTCTTGATGTCGGCGCCGTCGGCATCGATCATGCGGTCGTACGCGTCGCTCATCGGCAGCCGCCAGACCTGCTCGTCCACCGCCTTGCCGGCGGCCGAGAGCTGCTCAGCCAGCGCGTCGTCATTGCTGAACAGGCCGGCATTGTACTCGCCCAGCGAGATGATGATGGCGCCGGTCAGCGTCGCCAGATCGATCATCGCCTTGGGCTTGAAGCGGTCCTGGGTGTACCAGAGCGCGTCCGCCAGCACGAGCCGGCCCTCCGCATCGGTGTTCAACACTTCGATCGTGGTGCCGGACATGGCCTTGACGATATCGCCCGGCCGCTGGGCATTGCCCGACGGCATGTTTTCAACCAGACCGATGACACCCACGGCATTGACCTTGGCCTTGCGCCCGGCCAGCGCGCGCATGACGCCCGCCACCACGCCGGCGCCACCCATGTCCCACTTCATGTCCCACATGCCGGCGGCGGGCTTCAGCGAGATGCCGCCCGTGTCGAAGGTGACACCCTTGCCGACGAAGGCGACCGGTGCCGCCGACTTCTTACCGCCGCGGTAGTTCATGACCACCAGCCGGCTGTCGCGTGCCGAGCCCTGGCCGACGCCCAGCAAGGCACCCATGCCCAGCTTGGCCATCTTCTTTTCGTCCAGGATCTCGACCTCGACGCCGAGATCGGCCAGTTCCAGGCAGCGCTCGGCAAAGGTCTGCGGATAGAGTTCGTTCGCCGGCTCCCATACCAGGTCGCGGGTGGCGAAGACGCCGCTTGCCACCTGATCCAAGGCCGCGAACGCCTTCTTGGCCGCCGCGCTTTGCTTGGTCAGAACCTTCAGGCCTTTCAGGCGCGGCTGTTTTTCCGGCTTTTCGCTGGTTTTGTACTTGTCGAACCGATAGCTGCGCAGGCGCGCGCCATAGGCCAGGTTCGCCGCCAGTTCCGCCCCGTCGAGATCGACACCGTCGATCTGAACGGCCGCCTGCGCGTCGCGCGCCGCCAACAGTTCGGCCGCCAAGACACCGCCAAGGCGCTGGGCCTTGTGTGCATCAAGCGCGTCCGGTGCGCCCAGGCCCAGGAGAACGACCCGGTCCACCGGCAGGTCGGCCGGCGCCGGCACCGACAGGATCTGTTCCGCCTTGCCGGTGAAGCGGCCGCTGCCCTTCACCGCCCGGGCGAGCATGCCCTGGCTGGCGTCGTCGGCGGCCTCGGCGGCGGGCGTCAGCGTCCCCCCTTCCAAGACGCCAAGGCAAAGCGTGCCCGATTTGGGCAAGGAAGGTGCGGCAAAACTGATCTTCATTCCGGTCCTCGTCATTTGCGGAATAGCGCGAAGCGCGGTAGACGTTAGCTGTCGCGGCTCGAACCCATGGTCGTACGCCCGGCCACGGGCCAATGGGGCCGCGACCATCAGCGAACCTAGCAGCGCCTCCTTAGGTCGTCACGGTTTGCTTGACCGGCAAGGGATCAACCGACAGGACCATAATGCCCATCACCAGCATCTTGTCGCGCTACATCGCCCGGCAGTTCTTGGTCGGGTTCGGTGGCCTGCTGGTCGTGCTGACCGGCCTGATCTGGCTGATCGAGTTCATCGAGCTGGTTCGGCGGGTGAACAACCAGCCGGAGGGCACCGTCAGCCAGGCGCTGCAACTGAGCCTGCTTAAAGTGCCGGAAACGCTGAACCTGCTGTTCCATTTCGCGGTTCTGTTCGCGGCCATGTTCACCTTCTGGCGGCTGACCCGCAGCCAGGAATTGATCGTCGCGCGGGCCGCCGGCATCTCGGTCTGGCAGTTCTTGAAACCCGTGATCCTGGTCGCCGTGGCCTTGGGCGTCTTGAAGGTAACGATCTTCAACCCGATCGGCGCTACGCTTCAGTCGCGCTTCATTGAACTGGAGAACCAGTACATCCGCGGCTACTCCAGTGTCTTGGAGGTTTCGCCGTTCGGCATCTGGCTGCGCCAGGAAGACGAGACCGGGGTCCAGGTCCTGTATGCCGAGCGAACCGCGCCGGACCGCATCCTGCTGCAAAACGTGATCATCTTCCGCTATGGCGCCGACGGCATGTTCGAGGATCGCATCGATGCCGGCACGGCCGAGCTGACCGGCGGCGAATGGCTTGTCGAAGGCGCCTGGCGAACGGTCGGGGTTGCCCAGCCGGAGTTCGTCGGCGGCTTTACGATGCCGACGGAACTGACACGGGAATCAATCGAAAACAGTTTCGCGCCGCCCGACACGCTGTCGTTCTGGGACCTGCCGGAGTTCATCGACACGCTGGAGGAAACCGGGTTTTCGACGGTCCGGCACCGGCTCTACTTCAACTCGCTGTTGTCCCAACCGCTGTTGATGGCGGTGATGATTCTCTTCGCGGCGGCGTTTTCCTTGCGTGTGAACACACGGCGAGGCGGGGGGTTGCTGATGGTCTTGGCCGGTTTGACAACCGCCTTTGCGCTCTTCGTCTTCAGCGACGTGGTCTTTGCGCTGGGCCTGGCCGAAACCATTCCCACGCTCTTGGCCGCCTGGACGCCCGCAGGCGCCAGTTTTCTGATCGCAATCGCCATGCTGCTGCACCTTGAGGATGGCTGACCGTCAACGGGTTTGACGCAACCGGCCCGACGCGAGATACAATGACGCAACGATTTCACCGGCTATCGACATCGGGGGCGGCCTCGGCCGCGGAACCAGCTATGCACCGACTTTCTTTTGCGCCGATCGCCATCGCAATCCGACCAATGGCAATCATCTTCGGCATTCTTGTCCTGTCCGCGACGATGGCCCAGGCCCAGGTCGAGCGGATCGCGGCGGTGGTCAATGACGACGTGATCACCACGTCGGACTTGCGCAACCGCCTCGCCCTTTCCCTGTTGGCTTCCGGCCTGCAGCCGACGCAGGAAAACCAGCAGCGGCTTGCACCGCAGATCCTGCGTTCGCTGATCGACGAGCGGCTGCAGATGCAAGAGGCACTGCGGCTGGGCGTGACCGTGCAGCAACAGCAGATCGAACAGGCCATCGTGACAATAGCGCGCCGCAATGGTCTCGCCCCGGCCGAGTTCCTGGGCCGATTGCAGAGAGCAGGGGTCCCGACAACGACCTTGGAAGAACAGCTCGAAACCCAGATTGCGTGGCGCAGTGTCGTGCGCAACCAGCTGCTGCCCACCGTCCAGGTCGGCGACGGGGAGGTCGACGACATGGCCAGGCGCATGGAGGCGACGACGGGGCTGCGCGAATATCTGGTGTCGGAGATCTTTCTCGGCATCGACAGCCCCGATCGCGAGCCGGAGATCCGGCAGTTCGCCGACCAGTTGGTCTCGCAGCTGCGTCGTGGCGGCAACTTTCCGGCCGTCGCGGCACAGTTCAGCCAAGGCGCCGGGGCTGCGCAAGGCGGCGATATCGGCTGGGTTCTCGAAGGCCAGTTGGCACCCGAGATCGACGCTACGCTGGTGCAGATGAGCCCGGGCCAGGTGTCGGACCCCATCCGCACCTTGGCCGGCTATCACATCATCGCGCTGCGTGAGGCCCGTACCGCCAGCGGCCCCAGCCCGGAGGATCGTGAGATTACGATTGCCCGGCTTGTGTTGCCCTTCTCCGGCCCCCCCAGCCAGGCCGAGGCGGAGTTGCTGGTGGTCGAAGCCCGTGAGGCGGCGCAGGGGGTGATCAGCTGCGAGGGCTTGGCCTCGGTTGCCGAAACCTACGAGACCGGGAACTTGGCGACGCCCCAGACCGTGGCCCTCCGGCAGTTGCCGGACGGGCTGCGGCCTTTGGTCGAGGAACAGCCCATCGGCGTGCCGACCGAGCCGGTGGCGAGCCCGGACGGCGTGATCGTGTTCATGGTCTGCGAGCGCGAAGGCATGGAAGGCTTTGCCCGCAACGACATGCGCGAGCAGTTGATCAACGAGCGCATCGACATGCTGCAGCGCCGCTATCTGCGGGACCTGCGGGCCGCCGCTTTCGTCGACGTGCGGCTCTGATCGCCGGCACAGACCCAGCGTCCAGCGCGACGGGCCTGGGCGGCGCCATCGCCGCCCTGCCACCGCTGCGCGAGGTCATCGCGCGCCACGGCCTGGCGGCGCGAAAGGCGCTGGGCCAGAATTTCCTGCTGGACCTGAACCTGACCGCGCGCATTGCCGGCGCGGCGGGCGATCTGGCCCAGACCCAAGTCGTCGAGGTCGGCCCCGGGCCGGGCGGCCTGACCCGGGCGCTGCTGTCGGCCGGCGCCAAGCAGGTCACTGCCATCGAACGCGATCCTCGCTGTCTCGAAGCGCTGCAGCCCCTCGTCGCTGCCAGCGTCGGCCGACTGACACTGGTCGAAGCCGATGCCCTGACCGTGGATCCGGCGACGATGACCGACGCGCCGCGCGCCATTGTCGCCAACCTGCCCTACAACATCGCCACGCCCCTGCTGATCCGCTGGCTGCAGGACATGCAGCGCTTTTCGGTCCTGGTTCTGATGTTTCAAAAGGAAGTTGCCGACCGGCTGCTGGCCGCGCCCGGATCGAAGAGCTATGGCCGCCTGTCGGTGATGACGCAATGGCGCGCCGACATCGGCCACGTGATGACCCTGCCCGCCCGCGCCTTCACACCGCCGCCGAAGGTCGCGTCCAGCGTGGTCCGCCTGACACCGCGCACCAATCCCGAAACCGCGACCTGGCCGGCGATGGAGACGGTCACCAAGGCCGCGTTCGGCCAGCGCCGAAAGATGCTGCGATCAAGCCTTCGCACGCTCGGTCCAGCCGAGGCGCTGTTGGCATCGGCCGGCCTCGACCCGACCGACCGGGCCGAGGCTATTGACGTGGCCGGCTTTGCCGCCTTGGCGCGGGCCCACGAGGCCTACAAGGCGGACTGAAGCGAGCGCACGAAGTCGGAAAGGCCGAGTTGTCGGTCCCGGCGCAGGCGTTCGCATTCCAAGATGGCGTGCACCCGATCCGCGCTGTCCGCGATGTCCCGGTTGATGATGACGTAGTCGTATTCCTGCCAGTGGCTCATCTCCGCACTGGCCTTGGCCATCCGGTCGGCGATCACGGCTTCGCTGTCTTGCGCCCGGCTACGCAGCCGCTTTTCCAACTCGACCGCAGACGGCGGCAGGATGAACACGCTGACCAGGTCGCTGCGGGCCGCCTCGCGCAACTGCTGGGTGCCCTGCCAGTCGATGTCGAAGAGGACGTCACGGCCGGCCACCAGCGCTTTTTCGACGGCGGAACGCGGCGTGCCGTAGTAATTGCCGAATACGTGCGCGTGTTCCAACAGGTCACGCTCGGCCACCATCGCATTGTACGTCGGCTCGTCGATGAAGTGATAGTCACGGCCATCCTGTTCGCCGGGCCTGGGCGGCCGCGTCGTCACCGACACGGACATGTCGATCATCGGGTCGCGCGCCAGCAGCGCCTTTGAGATGGTGGTCTTGCCGGCCCCCGAGGGCGACGACAGGACAAGCATCAGTCCGCGCCGCTGCAGGCCTTGGCGGCTGTCGATGGCGTCCGTCATTCGACGTTTTGAACCTGTTCGCGCAACTGGTCGACGGACGCCTTCAGGGCCAGACCGATTCGCGTCAGGCCGACGTCGGTGGATTTCGAACAAAGTGTATTGGCCTCGCGGTTAAACTCCTGGCACAGAAAGTCGAGTCGGCGGCCGACCGGCTCGCCGGCGGCCAGCAGGTCGTGCGCCTGCTCGATATGGGCGTCCAGTCGGTCGAGCTCCTCCCGCACGTCCGCCTTTACGGCCAGCAGCGCGACCTCTTGGACCAGCCGGTCCTCCGGCAGAGGGGGGCTGGCCGCCAGCACCTCGGCCACCTGTTTCTCTAGCCTTTCGCGCAGAGCTGCCGGCTGGGTTGCCGCCGATGCCCGCGCCTCGGCGACCTTTGCCGCGATGTCGGACACCTGGCCGGACAAAAGGGCCGCTACCCGCGCGCCTTCCTCCGCCCGCGCGGTCGCAAGCGCATCCACGGCCCCGTCGAACCCGGCCATCAAGGCATCCTCGATCGTATCGTCGATGTCGCCCAACTGGTCGTCGACCGTCTCGACGACCCCGCGCACCGCCAGCAACGCGTCCAGCCGCGGCCGCTCTGCGCCAGCCTGTTCCAGCGTCTTGGCAAGCTGGAGAACCTGGTCCAACAGCCCTTGATTGATCTCCAGGCGCTGGTCGGACGCGGCGCGGTCGACCTGCAGGTTGATCGTAGCGTTGCCCCTGGCGAAGCGTGCCTTCATGTGTGCCCGGACGGGCCCGTCCAACCGGTCGAACCCGGTCGGCAGGCGTAGCCGCACATCCAGCCCCTTGCCGTTCACGCTGCGAATCTCCCAGACCCAGCGCAGGCCGTCGATGTCGCCCTCCGCGCGGCCGAAACCGGTCATGCTGTTCAGGCGCGGCGAGAGGTTTGGGCTGGACACGGAAGATACCTTGGCGCTGGATGGAGGCTTCTTGTAGCCGGCCAAAGCGTCCTCAACAACCACTGTCCGATCGTCCATGCGTCATCCCAAATCGATCCTGATCACCGGCGCCTCCAGCGGGATCGGTCGGGCGCTGGCACTCAGCTACGCCGCCCACGATGTGCACCTGACGCTGATCGGTCGCGATCTCGCCCGGCTGGACGCCGTGGCCAAGGCGTGCGAGCTGAAAGGGGCGGCCGTTCGCAGCGCCACGATCGACGTCACCGACCGGGCCTTCCTGGCCGACTGGCTGGTATCGGTCGACCGCATGACGCCGATCGACCTGGTCATCGCCAATGCGGGCATATCGGGCGGCACCGCCGGCCTGGACGGGGCGGAGAGCGAGTCCCAGGTCCAGCGCATCTTCGCCGTCAATCTCGACGGCGCCATGAACACGATCGGTCCGCTGCTGCCCCGCATGACCAAACGCGGACGCGGTCAACTGGCGCTGATGAGCTCGCTCGCCGCCTTCAAGGCGTTCCCGGGTGCGCCCGCCTATTGCGCGGCCAAGGCCGCCGTGCGGTTCTATGGCGAGGGGCTGCGCGGCATCGTGAAACCGTCCGGTATCGAGGTCTCGGTCATCTGCCCCGGCCATGTCCGGTCGCCGATGACCGACATCAACGAGTTCCGCATGCCGTTCCTGATGGACACCGACAAGGCCGCACGACTGATCAAGCGGCGCCTGGCCAAGGGCCACGGGCGCATTGCCTTCCCGCTGCCGACCTATCTGGCGGCCCGCTTGCTGGGCTGCCTGCCGAACTGGCTCACAGATCCGCTTCTGGCCCGGGCGCCGCGCAAGGCGCCGCTTGGCCGTCGAGGCGGTTGATCAGGCTAATTGTCGCCCTGGGACTGCTGAATGCGCCGCCATTCGGCGACGTTGGCATTGTGCTCGTCCAGCGTGCGGGCGAAGGCATGGCCGCCGGTGCCGTCGGCGACGAAGTAGAGATACTCGGTTTCCGTCGGATTCAAGGCCGCCTCGATCGACGCGCGCCCAGGATTGGCGATCGGCCCCGGCGGCAGGCCGGCCACCTGGTACGTGTTATAGGGCGAATCGACCTCAAGATCAGCGCGGGTCAGCGCGCGGCCCAGCGGCACGCGACCCAATGTGATCGCATAGATCACGGTCGGGTCGGTCTGCAGCCTCATGCCGCGTTCCAGCCGGTTGACGAAGACGCCGGCGACTTCGCCCCGCTCTTCCGCTACCCCGGTTTCCTTCTCGATGATCGAGGCCAGAACGATGGCCTCCTCCGGCGTGTCAAACGGCAGGCCCTCGGCCCGCGCCCGCCACAGCTCCTCGATCGTGGCGTCCATCGCCGCGCTCATCTGGTCGACCAGCGACTGGCGCGTCGCATTACGCACGAAGCTGTAGGTCTCCGGCAGCAACGTGCCTTCAGCGGGCACCGCGTCCAGTTCGCCCGTCAGCCGCTCGTCCGCGATCAGCAGCGCGAAGATCTGCTGGCTCGTCAACCCTTCCGCCACGGTGAACGGATAGGTCACCGATCGACCGGATTGCACGATCTCCATGGCCTCGAAGCCGGTGACCGAGGCGGGAAACGCGTATTCGCCGAACCGCAAGCTGCCTTGCGCCCCATTTAGCATGACACCGGCCATGAACAGGTAGGGCTGATCGATGACGCCGGCCTCCGCCAGCCGATCGGCCACGGCAGACAGGCCGGCGCCCCGTGGGATCTCAACGATCGTTTCGGACTGCAAGGGGCCGGGCCGATCGAAGTGCCAAAAGACAAAGGCGACGGCGGCGCCGACCAGTAAGATCAACGCGAACAGGACCCCGAACAGCCGTCCTAGCCAGCGCAGCATTTTCGGGACGTCTAGTCCGGTTCCTTGAAGATCAGGCTGGCATTGGTGCCGCCGAAGCCGAAGCTGTTCGACAGGGCGGCCCGAACGGGCCGCTCCTTGGCCGTCAGGGGCACCAGATCTACGCCGGAGCAGCCCTCCGACGGATCGTTCAGATTGAGCGTTGGCGGCACGATGTTGTTGCGCACCGAGAGGATCGAATAGATCGACTCCACGGCCCCAGCCGCGCCGAGCAGGTGTCCTATCGCCGATTTGGTCGACGACATCGACACGTCGTCGATCGCGTCGCCGAACAGCCGCTTGACCGCGCCCAGCTCGATCTCGTCACCAAGCGGTGTCGAGGTGCCGTGGGCGTTGATGTAGTCGATATCGGCCGGCGTCATGCCCGCGCGGCGGATCGCCGCCTCCATGGCCCGGTAAGCGCCATTGCCGTCCGCCGCCGGGGCCGTGATGTGATAGGCATCGCCCGACATCCCGTAACCGACGATCTCAGCATAGATCGTGGCGCCGCGACGCTTGGCGTGCTCGTACTCTTCCAAGACGACCATGCCGGCGCCCTCGCCCATCACGAAGCCGTCCCTGCCCTTGTCGTAGGGCCGTGAGGCTTCGGTCGGACGATCGTTGTAGCCGGTCGATAACGCGCGCGAGGCGGCGAAGCCTGCCAGCCCCAGCCGACAGACGGGCGCCTCGGCGCCGCCGGCGATCATCACGTCGGCGTCGTCCAGCATGATCAGCCGCGCTGCGTCGCCGATGGCGTGGGCACCGGTCGAACACGCGGTGACGACCGCATGGTTAGGCCCCTTGAAGCCATAGCGGATCGAGACCTGGCCCGAGGCCAGATTGATCAGCGCCGCCGGGATAAAGAACGGCGAGATGCGCCTTGGCCCCCGGTCCGTCAAGGTAATCGAACCGTCGGCGATCCATTGCAGGCCGCCGATGCCGGATCCGATCAGGACGCCGGTTCGATACTGGTCTTCATCCGTTTCAGGCTTCCAGCGGCTGTTCTCGACGGCCTCATCGGCGGCCGCGACCGCGAAGATGATGAACTCGTCGTTCTTGCGCTGGTCCTTAGGCGGCATCACGGCATCGATGTCGAAGGTGCCGTTGCTGCCGTCGCCGCGCGGCATCTGGCCGGCGATGCGGGCCGGCAGATCGTCGACCTTCACACTTGCGATGGCCCGGATGCCGGACTCCGCGGCGATCAACCGCTGCCAATTCAGGTCCACGCCGCAGCCAAGCGGCGTGACCATGCCCATTCCGGTAACGACGACGCGTCTCATTGCCCTATTCGCACATCAAGATCGATTGCGAGCCGGCCGATCGGTCACAGAGCCGCCCCACGGCCGGTCCCTTGCGCGCCGCTGGGCGGGTCAGCCCGCGTTGTTCTGATCGATAAAGGTCACGGCATCGCCGACCGTGACGATCTTTTCCGCCGCGTCATCGGGGATCTCAATGCCGAATTCTTCTTCGAACGCCATCACCAGTTCGACGGTGTCCAGGCTGTCGGCGCCCAGATCGTCGATAAAGCTGGCCGATTCACTCACCTTGTCTTCTTCAACACCAAGATGCTCAACCACGATCTTCTTTACGCGCTCGGCGACATCACTCATTTCTCAGGCCTTTCCGCAAGCTCATCCTTTTGTGGGGCGAACCCCTTACGACTGACGGTTCAGTCACAGATACCCCGCAGGGTTTCACCCGCCAAAGGGTGCGACGGAGCCGTCACATAACACACCAACCCACCACTGACCAGCGCCCAACGGCAGGAAGTGCGGGCGTTTAGCACGGCTGTTTCCCGCCTACAACTGCCATGGTTACAGCGTTGTCCCTGACCGGCACCAGCGCCGGTCAAAGCATCGCCATGCCACCGTTTACATGCAGGGTCTGGCCGGTGACGTAGCCGGCCTCTTCGCTGGCCAGATAGGCAACCCCGTTGGCAATGTCGATAGGCATGCCCATGCGCGCCATCGGAATGACATCGGTGATGCGGGATTTCTGGTCGTCCGTCAGGGCGTCGGTCATGGCACTGGCGACGAAGCCGGGGGCGATGCAGTTCACCGTCACGCCCCGGTTTGCCACTTCATTGGCGATCGATTTGGTCATGCCCACCATGCCGGCCTTGCTGGCGGCGTAGTTGGCCTGGCCGGGATTGCCGGTGAAGCCGACCACCGAGGTGACGCCGACCACGCGGCCCCAGCGCCGGCGCATCATGCCCTTCATGGCGGCGCGGGTCAGGCGAAAGGCGCTGACCAGGTTCACCTCCAGCACGTCCAGGAAGTCTTCGTCCTTCATCCGCATAGACAGATTGTCGCGGGTCATGCCGGCATTGTTGACCAGGATGTCGACCTGCCCCAGCGCCGACTCGGCCGCCTTGAACAGGGCCTCGGTAGCCTCGGCATCGGACAGGTTTCCGGGGCAGACATGCGCCCGTTCGCCCAACGCTTGCGCCACCTCGTCCAGCTTTGCCTCTCGGGTTCCCGACAACGCCACGGTCGCGCCTTGACCGTGCAAGACTTCGGCGATCGCCCGGCCAATATCGCCCGAGGCGCCGGTGACAAGGGCGCATTTTCCAGTGAGATCCAGCATGACTCTTTGACCTTTCCAACCGTGGTCCGACGTCGGTTTCCTGCAGACGGCCTAGCGCTGTTCGTCGACGAAGGCGTCGACATCCGCCGGCCCGTTGATCGCAGACGCCTTAAGGTCGCGATCGATCCGGCGGACCAGGCCGGCGAGAACCTTGCCCGCGCCGACCTCCACGAAACTGTCGACGCCATGGTCCTTCATGAACAGCACGCTTTCGCGCCAGCGCACGGCGCCCGTGATTTGCTCCACCAGCAGCCGGCGGATGTCCTCCGGCTCGTCGACGGCGGTCGCCGTGACGTTGCTGATGACCGGGACGGCGGGCCGACTGATGCTGACCGCACCCAGCGCTTCGGCCATCTCGATAGCGGCCGGCTGCATCAGGGCGCAATGGAACGGGGCGCTGACGGGCAAGAGCACGCTACGCCTGCCGCCGCGTTCCGCGGCCAAGGCAACGGCGCGTTCGACCGCGGCGCGATTGCCGCTGATCACCACCTGGCCCGGCGCGTTATCGTTGGCGGCGGCACACACCTCAGCCTCGGCCGCCTCGGCCGCGACCGCCTGCACGGCGTCCAGATCCAGTCCAAGAATGGCCGCCATCGCGCCCTCGCCCACCGGCACCGCCCGCTGCATGGACTGGCCGCGCAGTTTGAGCAGCCGGGCCGTGTCCGAAAGCTCCAGCGCGCCGGCGGCCGCCAGCGCGGAGTACTCGCCCAAGCTGTGCCCGGCGACGAAGGCGGCCATGTCGCCAAGCGGCGCGCCGATCTTGTCCTCCAAGACCTTGATCGCGGCGAGCGAGACGGCCATCAGCGCCGGCTGGGCGTTCTCGGTCAAGGTCAGCTCGGCCATGTCGCCCTCGAACATCAAGGCGGACAAGGGTTGGCCCAGCGCCTCGTCGACCGTGTCGAAGACCTGGCGGGCGGCGGGCTCGGTCTCGGCCAGTTCCTTGCCCATGCCGATGGCCTGGCTGCCCTGGCCCGGAAAAATGAACGCGCGTGACATGCCTGCCGATACCCTGTTGTGATGCTGAAATCGCGATGGAAACAGCGGGCCACAGTGATAATCGCTGGCGGGGCCAAGTCAAGAAAACCGGCGCGGCGCAGGCCGCTTGCGCTGCGCTGCAAAATCTGTATAGTCCCGCGCCTTCAAAACAGTACCTCCTTGCCGATCGCATATGGGCGTGCCCGGACGGTCGGCTAGGCGCGGGCGGCTGATCCCTTGAGGACACAGCGCCGCGCCGTGAAAAGCCATAGGGAGCAAGACATGGCATTGTATGAGTGCGTGTTTATCGCACGCCAGGATGTCGCGTCCGCGCAAGTTGAAGCGCTGACCGCGGCCTTTAGCGAAATCATTACCGAAGCCGGTGGCACGGTCGCCAAGACCGAATACTGGGGTCTGAAGACCCTGTCCTACCGCATCAAGAAGAACCGCAAGGGCCACTATACCCTGATGAACATCGACGCGCCGTTCGAAGCGGTGTCGGAGATGGAACGTCAGATGCGCCTGCACGACGACGTGCTGCGCCAGCTGATCCTGCGGGTCGAGGCGCATGAGGAAGGGCCGTCGGCCATGATGCAAAGCCGCTCGACCGGCCGCGACGGCAGACGCGGTGATCGGGACCGGGATGGTGGCCGCGATCGGCCGCCGCGCGAAAGCCGCTCGACGGAGAGCCGTCCGGCCAGCGATGCACCCGCACCCACCACCGCAACCGAAGGAGCCTCGGCATGAGCGCCGCCGCAACCCGCCGGCCGTTTTTCCGCCGGCGCAAGACCTGCCCGTTTTCCGGCGCCAACGCACCGGCGATCGACTACAAGGACGTAAAGCTGCTTGGCCGCTTCGTGTCTGAGCGCGGCAAGATCGTGCCCAGCCGGATCACCGCGGTGTCGATGAAGAAGCAGCGCGAACTGGCCCGTGCGATCAAGCGCGCGCGGTTCTTGGCGCTGCTGCCCTATTCACAAAGCTGACCAAGGCGGGACCCAACCATGGAAGTCATTCTGCTTGAGCGGATCGAGCGGCTGGGCCAAATGGGCGATGTCGTCCAGGTCAAGCCAGGCTTTGCCCGCAACTATCTCTTGCCCAAACGCAAAGCGTTGCGGGCGACCAAGGACAATCTGGCCCAGTTCGAGACCCAGCGGACTCAGCTCGAGGCCCGCAATCTGGAGCTTCGCAAGGAGGCCGAACAGGTCGCCGAGAAGGTCGATGGCGTCAAGATCGTAGTCATCCGGCAGGCCGGCGAGAGCGGCCAGCTCTACGGCTCGGTCAGTGCGCGCGACGTGGCCGACAGCCTGACCGAAGAGGGTTTCAGCGTCGATAAGGGTCAGGTCGCGATCGACCGGCCGATCAAGACGCTGGGGCTGTTCGGCCTGCGCATCAGCCTGCACCCGGAGGTCCAGGCCGAGGTTACGGTCAATGTGGCGCGGTCGGCCGAAGAGGCGGAGATGCAGGATCAGCGCGGCGGCATGATCACCGCCGATATCCTGGACGCCGAAGAGCGCGAGGCCGAACGGGCTGCCGTCGAGGCGGCTGCGAACGCCGAGCTTCTGGAGCAGCCCGAGGAAGCTGAGACGGGCGACGAGGAAGCCAAGGAAGACGAAGAAACCGAGGCGCCTCAAAGCTGAGGAAATCGAGGCCGCGCTCGGCGCGGGCTATTGACCAAGTAAGGGGCCGAGCCGTTCGCGACTCGGCCCTTTCCTTTTGTCCGATGCCGTGACGTTACCAGAGGTCCGATCAGGACCACACGGTTTCAGGCCCGACCAACCCACAACCAATCCTGAAAAAGTCCACAAGAAAACCGCGATAGCCTATTGATAACAAAACAGATATTATTCCATGCACAGAGTTACCCACAGACCATCCCAGGGTTAAACAATGGCCCGTGCGGCATTCAATTCGCTTCGCCATCGGATTGGGTTATAGCTGACCGTCATGGACCCGACGCAGCCGACGCCTGATTTGCCCGACAACATCACCGTATTGCCGACTGGTGACCAACCGTCGGCCGCGTACCGGACCCAGCCCCAAAACGAGGAAGCAGAGCAGGCCCTGCTGGGCGCAATTCTGGTCAACAACGCGGTGATCGACCGCGTCGGTGAGTTTCTTCAGGCCGACCATTTCTTCTACCCGGCACATGGCCGCATCTACGCGGCGTGCTTGAAGTTCCACGAGCTGCACCGGGTGGCCGATCCGGTCTCGCTGAAGGGATTCTTCGAGCGGGACGGCGATCTGCAGGATATCGGCGGCGCGGACTATCTGGCCGATCTGGCCAGCAGCATCGTGTCGGTGGTCAACGCCGACGACTATGCCCGCACGATCTATGAGCTGCATCTGCGCCGGCGGTTGATCGCGCTGGGCGAGCGCATGGTCAACGACGCCTACCAGCAGGATGTCGACAGCAACGCCACCCAGCAGATCCAGGAGGCGGAAGAGCGGCTTTATCAGCTTGCCGAGGCTGGCGACTTCGAAAGCGGGTTTCGCGGGTTCAGCGACGTTCTGAAGATCGCGCTGGAAAACGCCAGCGCCGCGCTCAATCGCAGCAGCCATTTGACCGGCATCGGCTCTGGCCTGATGGACATCGACAAGATGCTGGGCGGGCTGCAGCCGTCGGACCTGCTTATTCTGGCCGCACGCCCCTCGATGGGCAAAACGGCGCTGGCGACCAACATGGCGTTCAACGCGGCCAAGTCGTACCTCAACAGCGGTGGCAAGGAAGGTGCCGTCGTCGGTTTCTTCTCGCTGGAGATGTCGGCCGAACAGCTGGCGACCAGAATTCTGTCGGAAGAGGCGGAGATCCCTTCGGAAAAGATCCGCAAGGGCGAGATGAGCAAGAAGACCGATTTTCCGCGTCTTGCGGAGGCGGCGGCCCTGATCGACCGTGTGCCGCTGTTCGTCGACGACACCGCCGGCCTCACCATCACCCAGCTCCGCACGCGCGCATTGCGGCTAAAAAGGCAACATAATCTCGGCATGATCGTCGTCGATTATCTGCAGTTGATGCGGCCGGGTGGCACGTCGCGGGTCGACAACCGGGTGCAAGAGATCTCCGAGATCACGCGCGGCCTGAAGATGATCGCGAAGGATCTGAACATGCCGGTGCTGGCCCTGTCGCAGCTCAGTCGCGCGGTGGAGCAGCGCGAGGACAAGCGACCCCAATTGGCGGATCTGCGCGAATCGGGATCGATCGAACAGGATGCCGATGTCGTGATGTTTATTTTCCGCGAGGCCTATTACGTTTCCAAGCGGGAACCGACGATGGGCACCGGGGAACATGCCGAGTGGCAAGTCGATATGGAGAAGGTCCACAATCTTGCCGACGTCATCATCGCCAAGCAGCGACACGGGCCGACCGGCACGGTCAGACTGCATTTCGAGGGCGCCTACACGCGCTTTTCGAACCTCGACAACCGACTTAACGACGATCTCTAGCGGCACGCAAGGCGCCCGAACGGGCGCGGTCCTGACCATCGATCTGGACGGCCTGGCCGCCAATTACCGGATGCTCGCACAGAAGGTGGCGCCGGCGCGCTGCGCAGCCGTGGTCAAGGCCAACGCCTACGGCATTGGCGTGGAAATCGCGGCGCCGGCGCTTTGGCGTGCCGGCGCGCGGACCTTTTTCGTGGCCCTTTTGGACGAAGCCACCACCCTGCGTCAGGTGCTTCCCGAGGCCGAAATCGGTGTCCTCAACGGGCTGATGCCCGGTACCGAGGCGGACTATGTCGGCCACCGCCTGGTGCCCGTGCTGAACGATCTGGGCCAGGTCCAGCGCTGGTCGGACGAGGCCAGCCGCCGAGCCGAGCGCCTGCCCGCCTACATTCACCTGGACACCGGCATGAACCGCCTCGGCCTGGGCCTGGACGAGCAGGAACGGCTGGCAGACGCGCCGTCGGTCCTCGACGGGTTGGACATGCGGGCCTGGATCAGCCACCTGGCCTGCGCCGAAGACCGAAGCCACCCGATGACGATGGGCCAGCGCGACAGTCTGGTGGGCATCGCGCGGCGGCTGCCGATGGCACCGCTCAGCCTCGCCAACTCCGCCGGCATCTTTCACCACGATGGTCTGCATTTCGACCTGGCGCGGCCCGGCTGCGCGCTCTATGGCGTCAACCCGACACCGGGAGAACCGAACCCGGCGCGTCAAGTCGTCCGGCTTGATGCCCGGATCCTGCAGGTTCGTCGCGTTGACACAGCCATGACGGTTGGTTACGGTGCCGACCACACCCTGACCAAACCCGGAAAAATAGCCACAATTGCAGTGGGTTACGCGGACGGCCTGCTTCGCGCTACCGGCGGCAAGGGGGATGTTCGCATCGCCGGACGACCGGCCCCCGTTGTAGGACGTCTGTCGATGGATCTGATGACGCTGGACGTGACCAACATTCCCGACGAACACCTGGCACCCGGCCAGATGGCCACCGTGATCGGACCGCATCGGACGGTCGACGATATCGCCCGGGACGCCAACACCATCGGCTATGAAGTGCTGACCTCGCTCGGCGCGCGGTTCGACCGCCGCTATATCGGCACCGGCGCCTAGGGGATCGACCAGATGCGGTTTTTGCGGGCGATCGGCAGGGCAGCCTTGCGCTTTCTGGCGGCCGCGGGCCGGCTGGCGATCTTCACCTTCGTCAGCCTGTCCTACTGCGTCCGGCCGCCGATCTACGTCAGCCAGATCCTGCGGCAGTTTGTCGAGATCGGCTACTACTCGCTGCCCGTCGTCGGCCTGACGACCCTGTTCACTGGCATGGTTTTGACGGTGCAGACCGCCGACGGTTTCGGCGACTTCAGCGACGAAAACGCGGTCGCCACCATCGTCGTGCTTTCGGTGACCCGAGAGCTGGCGCCGGTCCTTGCCGGCCTGATGGTCGCCGGGCGAATCGGTGCCTCGATGGCGGCCGAGATCGGCACGATGCGCGTGACAGAACAGATCGACGCGCTGACCACGCTGGCCACCAATCCCTACCGCTATCTGATCGTGCCGCGCCTGATCGCCGGCACGGCGATGCTGCCCCTGCTGGTGGTGGTCGGCAACATCATCGGCATTTTCGGCGGGTTCCTGATCGCGGTTTACGAGCTTGGCTACAACGGCCACCAGTTCATTGCCCGTTCGTGGGACGCATTGGAAACGATCGGCGTGGTATCGGGATTGGTTAAGGCCGCCGTCTTCGGCTTTCTGATCGCGCTGATGGGCTGTTACCACGGCTATCACTCCAAGGGCGGCGCTCAAGGCGTGGGCATGGCGACCACGAACTCGGTGGTTTCCGCCTCGATCCTGATCTTGAGCTTCAACTACATCATCACCGGGCTGTTCTTTGCCGCGTGAGCGCCGCACAATCGGACATCATGACTGAAACGCCGAAAATCAGCCTTCAGAACCTGCACAAGCGATTCGGCCCGGTCGAGGTTCTGAAGGGCCTCAGCCTGGACATCGCCAAGGGTGAGTCCGTGGTGGTCATCGGCGGCTCCGGCACGGGCAAGTCCGTGATGCTGAAATGCCTGCTCGGCCTGATGGAGCCTGACGAGGGCAAGATCTTCGTCGACGGTGAGGAGACGACGCATCTGCGGGGTGCCGCCAGAACCGACCTGCTGGCCCATTTCGGCATGCTGTTCCAGGGCGGCGCGTTGTTCGACAGCCTGTCGGTCTGGCAAAATGTCGCCTTTCAGGGTCTTCAGCGGCATACGTTGACCCGTGCCCAGGCGCGTGACTTGGCGGTCCGCAAGCTGGCCGATGTCGGGCTGAAGCCGGAGGTGGCCGACATGATGCCGGTCGAGCTTTCCGGCGGCATGGAAAAGCGCGTGGCCCTGGCCAGGGCGATCGCGACCGATCCCGACATCATCCTGTTCGACGAGCCGACCACCGGGCTGGACCCGATCATGGGCGACGTCATCGACAGGCTGATCGTCAAATGCACCAAGGAGCTGGGTGCGACCACGCTGTCGATCACCCATGACATGGCCTCGGCCCGCACCATCGCCGACCGGATCGCCATGCTTTACGACGGCAAGCTGATCTGGCAGGGCGAGGCCTCGTCGATCGACGATTGCGGCAACCCCTTCGTCGATCAGTTCGTAAATGGCCGCGCGGAAGGTCCGATCCAGATGCCGGTACAGGCCGGCTGAGCAAATCGACCATGGCGCGGCGGGCTGCCAACTTCGTCTGTCAGTCCTGCGGGGCGGTTCACGCCAAATGGGCCGGCAGGTGCGACGCCTGCGGGGCCTGGAACAGCATCGTCGAGGAACAGGCGGCCGACACCGTGCCGCGCGGGCTGGACGGTCGATCCGGCCGCAAGATCGCGTTTGCCGATCTGAGCAACGCGGGACCGGACACCCCCCGGTTCGCCACCGGCATCGCCGAGTTCGACCGGGTCTGCGGCGGCGGTCTGGTACCGGGCTCCGCGATCCTGATCGGCGGCGATCCGGGCATCGGCAAGTCGACCCTGCTGTTGCAAGTGGTCTGCCGCCTGGCCGCAGAACGTCCCGCGATCTATGTCTCCGGCGAGGAAGCGGTTGAGCAGATAAGGCTGCGCGCCGCTCGGCTTGGCGTCCACCAGGCGCCGGTTTCGCTGGGCGCCGCGACCAATGTCCGGGATATCGTGGCCAGCCTGGACGGCCTGGACAATGGCGCCCTGGTCGTCATCGATTCGATCCAGACCATGTATGTGGACACGCTGGAAAGCGCGCCGGGCACGGTCGGCCAGGTGCGCGCCAGCGCCGCCGAGCTGATCCGGGTCGCCAAGCGACAGGGCCTGTGCCTCTTGCTGGTCGGGCATGTCACCAAGGATGGCGCCATTGCCGGGCCCCGGGTGCTGGAGCATATGGTCGATGCGGTGCTCTATTTCGAAGGCGAGCGCGGCCATCAGTTCCGCATCCTGCGCGGAGTGAAGAACCGATTCGGTGCCACCGACGAGATCGGCGTGTTCGAAATGACGGATGGCGGCCTGATCGAGGTCGAAAACCCGTCGGAGCTGTTTCTGGCCGAACGGTCAGGCGAGATTTCCGGTGCTGCCGTCTTTGCCGGCATCGAGGGCACGCGGCCCGTGCTGGTCGAGGTTCAGGCCCTGGTCGCACCATCGCCGCTGGGCACGCCACGCCGCGCCGTGGTCGGTTGGGACAGCGCGCGCCTGTCCATGGTCCTCGCTGTCTTGGAGGCGCGCTGCGGTGTGACCATCGGCCCGAACGACGTCTATCTCAACGTCGCCGGCGGTCTGCGCATCAGCGAGCCGGCCGCCGATCTGGCCGTCGCTGCCGCCCTGGTCTCGTCGTTGAGCGGTACGCCGGTTCCGGCCGACACCGTCGTCTTCGGCGAGATCGGCCTGTCGGGCGAGGTGCGCGGCGTCAGCCAGACCGAGGCGCGGCTGAAGGAAGCAGCAAAGCTGGGTTTCGGCCGTGCGATCGTGCCGGCCCGATCGGGCGCTCGCCAGCGCAACAAGGGCTTGTCTCGCGGCCCCGAGATGCGCCAGATTGGCCATCTGGCCGAGCTATTGCCGATCCTGGGCGCGACTCACGACAACGGTTAGTCAAAAGGCGGAACGCGACGTGGAAGACTGGCCGATCGGCCCCGGCGACCTGGCTGTTCTGATCATCCTGCTCTTGTCGGCGATCGTCGCCTTCGTGCGCGGTTTCGTGCGCGAGTTTCTCGGCGTCTTGGCCTGGATCGGTGCGGCGGTCGTCACGCTCTACACCTTTTCCGCCGCCCAGCCATTCCTGCGCCAATACATCTCCATCGAATGGCTGTCGGACCTGATCACCGGCCTGGTGATCTTTGTCATCAGCCTGGTGGTGTTCTCCACCCTCGCCCATTTCGCCGCGCGCGGTGTGCGCACCTCGGCGCTGAACGCCGTCGACCGGTCGCTGGGCTTCCTGTTCGGGCTGGTGCGCGGCGCGGTTCTCGTCTGCCTGGCTTACCTGATCCTGGTCTACGCCAGCGAGGACGGCCAGTTGCCGACCTGGGTCGAGGACGCACGCACGCGGCCCTTCGTTGAGCAGGGGGCGGCCTGGCTGATCGATCTGGTGCCCGAGGGCTCGTTCGATGGCGGCGGTGATTTCGGCACGTTGCGGCGCGAGCTGAACGATGATTTCGGGCCATCCCTGCGCGACCTGAGCCAACCGCAACCGGCCGTGCCGAATGGGGATGCAAGTGACGGGCCAAGCGGTTATAACGAGCGCCAGCGCGGCGACTTGGACCGCGTGATCGAAACCGCCCAATAGCGATGGCGGTTCTGCGTGCGTGGAAGGACAGATCGCACAAAGTGACGCCGACAGAACACCCGGCCCCAATGGGCTCGACGGCCGACCTGGACACATCCGCCTTGGACGACAAGCTGCATGAGGAATGCGGCGTCTTCGGCATTTTCGGCCACAGCGACGCGGCCGCGCTGACGGCCCTTGGTCTGCATGCCCTGCAGCATCGCGGGCAAGAGGCCTGCGGCATCGTCAGTTGCGACGGCGACCAGTTCAACGCCCATCGCGCGTTGGGCCATGTCGGCGACAATTTCGAACAGCCGGAGGTGGTCGAGGCGCTGAAGGGCAGCCAGGCGATCGGCCACAACCGCTATGCCACCACGGGCGCGACCTTGCTGCGCAACGTCCAGCCCCTGTTCGCCGATTTCGATTTCGGCGGCTTCGCCATCGGCCATAACGGCAACCTGACCAACGCCTACCAGCTGCGCCGGCAACTGGTGCGGCGGGGCAGCATCTTCCAGTCGACCACCGATACCGAGGTGATCGTCCACCTGATGGCGACCAGCCGGGGCGGCAACGTGATCGACCGTCTGGTCGAGGCCCTGCGCCAGATCGAGGGCGCCTATTCGGTGATCGCGATGGCCAAGGACCAGGTGATCGGCGTGCGCGACCCGCTGGGTGTCCGGCCGATGGTGCTGGGCCGGCTGGACGGCGCCGACGGCTCCGTCAGCCATATCCTGGCGTCGGAGACCTGCGCGCTGGACATCATCGATGCCAGCTTCGTCCGCGAGGTCGAGCCGGGCGAGTTGGTCGTGCTGGACAAGGACGGCGTCACCAGCCTGAAGCCGTTCATGCCGACCAAGCAGCGCTTCTGCATCTTCGAATACATCTATTTCGCCCGGCCCGACAGCGTGGTGGAAGGCGAGTCGGTTTACGATGCGCGCCAGCGGATCGGTGCCGAACTGGCGCGGGAGCAAGCCGTCGACGCCGATGCCATCGTGCCCGTGCCGGACAGCGGCGTGCCTGCCGCACTGGGCTACGCCAAGGCCAGCGGCATACCCTTCGAACTCGGCATCATCCGGAACCACTATGTCGGCCGCACCTTCATCGAGCCGACGGACCAGATCCGCCATCTGGGCGTGCGCCTGAAGCACAATGCCAACCGGTCGATCCTGGCCGGCAAGCGGGTCGTGCTGGTCGACGATTCGATCGTGCGCGGCACGACCAGCCGCAAGATCGTGCAGATGGTGCGGTCGGCCGGCGCGACCGAGGTCCATATGCGCATATCCAGCCCGCCGACCATGCACCCCTGCTATTACGGCATCGACACGCCGGCGCAGGAAAAGCTGTTCGCTTATCAGCACAGTATCGACGAGATGGCGGCCCTGATCGGCGTCGACAGCCTCGCCTATATCTCGATCGACGGCCTGTACCGCGCAATGGGCGAGGCGGCCCGCGACCCGGACGCGCCGCAATTCTGCGACGCCTGTTTTTCCGGCGACTACCCGACCGCGCTGCCGGATCGGGAAGAAGCCAGTCGCCAGCCGGAACTCTCCTTCCTGTCAGAACGTCGCGCCGGTTGAACCATGGCTAACAAGCGTTTGGAGGGCCGGATCGCCCTGATCACGGGCGCCTCGCGCGGCATCGGCGCGGCGGTCGCGAAGCGCTATGCGGAGGAAGGCGCGCAGCTCATCCTGGTCGCAAGAACGGTCGGCGGCCTGGAAGAGGTCGACGACCAGGTACAGGCGGCGGGCGCCAAGGCGACCCTGGTGCCGATGGATCTGGCAGAACATGATCTGATCGACCAGTTGGGCGCCTCGATCTTCGAACGGTTCGGCAAGCTGGACGTGGTGGTCGCCAACGCCGCACATCTGGGCACCTTGAGCCCGATCGCCCACGGCAATCCGAAAATGTGGCAGCAGGTTCTGAACGTGAATCTCGTAGCCAACCAGCGCCTCATCCGATCGATGGACCCGTTGCTGCGGGCCTCCAGCAACGCTCGGGCCATCTTCGTCACGGCGGCCCAGGCCCGGGTGCCGAAGCCCTTCTGGTCGGCCTATGCGGTCTCCAAGGCCGGGTTGGAGATGATGGTCCGCATGTATGCGGCCGAGGTCGCCAAATCGACCATCAAGGTGAACCTGATCGACCCCGGCACGGTCAGTACGGCGCTGCGCGCTCACGCCTTTCCCGGCGAAAGCCCGGATGCCTATCCGGTCGGCAAACCGCTGCTGGACCGCTTTGTCGAGTTGGCGTCGGTCGGCTGCCCCTACCACGCCGCCCGGATCGCGTTCGAGGACCGGCCGGAGCTGCGCGCCGAGCACGAGGCCGAGGCGCTGGGCCAGACGGTCTATGGTGCCTCAAGCCCCGTTGAACCGGCAGTGCAGAGCGAGAAGGCGTGAGCGACGCGCTGTTGGCGATCGCAAGGGGCTACCCCTACGAGGCGCCGTCCAGATCGTTCCTGTACCGCGACGGCGCCGAGCACCCCTTGCCCGTGTCGGACGGCGGCCACCTGCCGGTCGACCAGTGGCGGCGCGAGGGACGCGTGCCGGTTCTGGCCTACGGCGCCAACCGATCAGCAACCGCGCTGGCCCGCAAGTTCGCCGGCTGGCCCAGTGGAACCAGCATCCCGGTGACGCACGCCCGGCTGGACGACCACGACATCGTCTATTCGGCGCACCTGTCCCGCTACGGCTCCGCGCCGGCCAAGATCGAACATGTCGAGGGCGTGACCGTTGAGGTCGGGGTGATCTGGCTCGATCCGGCCCAACTGGCGCGCATGCACGAAACCGAGGGTGCCCTGAACTATCGGTTCGACCGGCTCAATCGGCTGTCCCTGACGTTTCCCGGCCTGGAAACCGTTCTGGAGCAGGCTCATGCCTATGTCGGCCGGCGGCCGACCTTAAGCCGGTACGGAGCGCCGATCCCACTGGCCGCCATCAGGGCCGAGAGCAGACGGCACAAGGCCCTCAACCAGTCTGAGGTTCTTGAACATATCCGTGACCGGCTGGCGCCGGGCGCCACCATGGATGACTTCATCTTGCAGACCATCGGCTGCCCGATCACCCGACTGCACCGCACCGAACGGCTGGGCCAGGTCAGCGGGCACCGCGGTGCTTATGACTTGTTGGCGTAGGGGTTACGGCCCTGGCGCAGTTGCAGGCGGATCGGCACGCCGTCCAAATCGAACGTCTCGCGCAGCCCGTTGATCAGATACCGAACATAGGCCTCGGGCACTTCCGACGCTCGGGTGGTCCAAAGGGCGAAGGTCGGCGGACGCGCCTTGACCTGCGTGATGTAGCGTAGCTTCAGGCGCCTGCCCGCAACGGCGGGAGGTGGATGGCTTTCGATCATGCCTTCAAGCCAGCGGTTCAAGGGACCGGTCGGCACGCGCCTGTTCCAGACCTGATAAAGCGCCAGGACGGCATCCATCAGCTTGTCCAGACTGCGCCCCTTCAAGGCCGAGATCGTGACGGTGGGGATGCCGCGCGCTTGAGGCAGCGATGTTTCCAGCCGATCGCGCAAGCGTGCCAGGGTTTGTGTACGGTCCTTCACCTCATCCCACTTGTTGATCGCGATCAGGAGCGCGCGCCCCTCATCCAAGGTCCGTCGCGCGATGGTCAGGTCCTGCTTGTCCAAAACGGCATCGGCATCCAGGACCAACACGACGATCTGGGCCATCTTCACCGCGTTCAAGCCGTCGGAGACGCTCAAACGCTCGACCTTCTCCGTGACTTTCGACCGGCGGCGCATGCCGGCCGTGTCGACTAGCCGGATTGGCTGGTCGCGCCAATGCCAGTCGACGGCGATGGCATCGCGCGTGATGCCGGCCTCTGGTCCGGTCAAGACCCTGTCCTCGCCGACCAAGGCGTTGATCAGCGTCGACTTGCCGACATTGGGCCGGCCGACGATGGCGAGCTGTATGACGCGCTCGGCCTCGTCCGCCAGCTCTGGCTCGTCATCGGATTTGGGCGCATTGCCGGCGTCATAGATCGGTCCGATCAGAGCGGCCAGATCGGCCATGCCGAGACCATGCTCGGCAGAGATCGCGATGGGCTCGCCCAGGCCAAGCTCGAACGCCTCAAGCAGGCCCGCGTTGCTGGCCCGACCCTCGCACTTGTTGGCCACCAGGAAGACCGGGATCGGGGCCTTGCGCAGCCATTGGGCAAAATGCCGGTCCAGCGGCGTCAGGCCGGCGCGCGCATCGATCAGCAGCAGGGCGACATCGGCCTCGGCCAAGGCCTGTTCGGTCTGGCGCCGCATGCGCGCCGGCAGGCTGTCGTCGAAGGCTTCCTCCAGGCCTGCGGTATCGACCACCGTGAAGCGCATGGGGCCGAGACTGGCCTCGCCCGCGCGCCGGTCTCGGGTGACGCCGGGCGTGTCGTCGACCAGCGCCGACCGCCTGCCGACCAGCCGGTTGAACAGCGTCGACTTGCCGACATTGGGTCGACCGATGATCGCGACCGTGAACCCCATGGGGCCGGCACCGCCCAACGCCGGGCGGTTAGCGGAACGCTGTCAGCGTGCCGTTTGCGGACAGCACGTAGAGCGTGCCGTTGGCCACGACCGGCGGGATGGTCGTATCGCCGCCCGGATTGAACTCGCCGACGATTTCACCGGTTTGGGCGGCAACGATCAGGCCATCGCCCTCGCTGGACACCAGGATCAGATTATTGTTGGCGAGAACGGGGCCAGCCCAGACGATCGGGCCGATGCGGTCCTCGGGGTTGCGCCAGCGGGCGAGTTCCCTCACCCAGCGGATGGCGCCGGTGTTGCGCTGCAGGGCCAGCAACTCCGCATCGCCCGTGACCATGAAGATCGTCTCGCCGGCCACCACCGGTGTCTGCACGCCGCCAAAGCGCTGTTCCCAAACCCGCGCGCCGGAGCGCAGGTCGATCCCGGCCATGCGGCCGCTATGGCTGACGGCGACGACCAGGTCGTTGTCGATCACGGGCCCGGCCACGATGTCGGCAAGCGACGCCAGCGCCGCCGTCTGACGCAGCGAAATCAGGCTGTCGGTCCAGACGATACGGCCGTTTTCGGGCCTGAGCGCATAGACCTCGCCCGACGAATAGGGCACCACCACCACGCCGGTGGCGACCGACGGTGCCGCCCCGCCCAAAAGACCGGCGGTTTCCAGCAGACCCGAATGGGTCCATGCCGGCTCGCCGGTCGCCGCGCTAAAGGCTTCGGCACGGTTCTCCACCGACACGGCGTAGACCCGATCCCCAACGACCATCGGCGCGGAGCGGATCGGCGCGCCCATCTCCTCAAGCCAGATCAGCCCGCCATTGTCCGGGTCCAGGGCGGCCACTTCGCCGAAACCCGTCGTGACGAAGAGCAAGCCCGCCCCATAGGCGACGCCACCGCCCAGCGGCGTGCTGTTTTCATCGGGGGTCGCGGCGCGCACCTGCCACAGCCGCCCGCCGCTCTCGGCATCAAGTGCCGTCACACGGCCGACGGCGTCTGCCACGTACACGCGCCCGTTCGCCACGACCGGTGGGTTCAAGAGCCGGCGGGTCGCCGTCGAACCGGCGCCGATATTGCTGCTCCAAACCCGCTGAAACGGAACGTTCAACTGCAGATGCCCGGACGACTGGTTGGGCGTGCGGTTCGAAACCGGCCAGTCCGGGTTGAACTGCGGCGGCGGCAGGCTGATGGGAACGGCCGCCAGATCCGGCGATGCCTCGAGCGTGCCGGCCTCGGGCAGAACGGGAATCCGCTCGCCCGGCAAGATGACCTCGTCGCCCTGGCCGAACCACAGATCGTTGATTGTCTCGCACGCTGACACAACCAGTGTCAGAGGAACCATCAGCATCAAGACGCGAAACAGGCGAGGCAGGCGATATCCCATGGCTTCTTCCCTATTCGGCCAGCAAGGCCGCCATCGCGGTGGCGCGGTTCCTCAGACCTTCGGGGGCCGTGTCGTCGTCACGCAGCGCTTCGTAGATTCGCAAGGCCTCCGCATCGTCACCTTGGCGCATCGCCAACAGCGCCGTCAACTCGCGGGCCGAATGACGCCAGGCATTACTGTCCTGGGTCAATGCCTCGAGCTCCGACAAGATTTCCTCAGGCGGGGCGGTGTCGACGGAATGCTGAGCCGCCAACAGCAGGGCCAGGTCGCGCCAGACCGGTGACACGCCGCCCTCGCCCGCGATCGTGCGGAACAGAAGGACGGCCCCTTCTACATCGCCGGTGTTGGCCATCAGCGAGGCCGAGTTGATGCGTGCCAGCGCCGACACGTCGCCCGAGCTTTCCTGCGCAAGGATGGCCAGCGCGTCGATGCCGGCCTGTTCGTCCTGCTGGGCGAGGGTAAGCGCGACGACCAGATCGGCACCCTGTTGCGCGACTTGGCCACGGCTGTAATTCTGCCACCAGACAAACCCGCCGACCGCGAGCACGATGACGATCGCCAAGGTAATCAGCCAGGTGCCGTATTTCTTCCACAGCGCTTTCGCCCGGTCTTCCTTTAGGGCGTCTTCGACCTCGCGGAAAATGTCACTCATTCACGTTCCCTCTAGGGGCTTCCTGCTGCGACTTCCTGGGGCGCTCTTGATCTGGCACGGCGCTAAAGCCGGAGGCCCGGACGACGCTGTCAAATGCAACCGACCGGGCGGCTTAGCAAGGCCCCATCAACGGGTCAAGCTTGGCCCCATGGCCGGACTGGACGCACGGGTTCATTTCGGCGACAGTAGTGACAGAACGATGACAATCGGCATCGACAGTTGAACGTTCGAGCGTAACCATGACGTCCATTGTTCGATTGGCGGACTATCGCCACCGCAAGGGCCGGGTCTTCTTCAACCGGTCAGAGCTGTCCCAGCTTTTGTCCCTTTATTCCACCCGGGTCGCGCGGGGTGAGTGGCGCGACTACGCCATCGACCATTCCGCCGGCGTCGCGGTTTTTTCGATCTTTCGCCACGCCAATGAGCGACCGATCTATGCAATCGCCAAATCGCTGTCCGGTGGTGAGACCGACTATGCCGTCTTCGACCAGCATCGGCGCGTCGGACGATCCCGCTCCTTGGGCGATGTCCTGGATGCGTTTGATCGCCGGCCGAGGCTGGTGACGGACTAGAGGCGCCGCAGCCAAGGGTCACGGCGATCGCCCCACAGCGCGTGGGTCTGGACACCCCAAATTTGTGATGGCCCACCGGTTTCGTTTTCACGTCCGGCTTCGTATCATCGGCGAGCATACCTTCAGTTCAAGGGGGACCCCACAATGACTCGCCACATCGAAACCGCCGCGTTTGGCGCCGGCCTGCTCCTGCTGGCTACCTTCGGGAGCGCCACCGCCCAAGATACGCCGGAGGAGGTCGCCGCCGCTTGCTCGGCCAACTCAAACGCACCAGAGGATCTTTGCGATTGCGTCGGCGTGTCGTCGGTTGACCTGACGGCGGACCAGCGTGCCTTCTACATCGCGGCCTTGAACGGCAACGACGCCGAAACGGCCCGGCTGCGCGGCGTTATGGGCTTCGACGAGATCACCGGCATCGCCGCATTCATGCGCGACGCCCCGGCGGACTGCGCTGGATAGCGCGCTCGACGGCCTACTTCGCCGACGCATCATCCGAGACGCCCGGCGGGCCGATTGACACGTCGTCGGCCGCCGCCGATGCGCTTGCATCCGCTTCCAGCGCCGTCGTGGCGGTCGCCGCCGCTGCCTCCTCAACCTCGGTCACCGTCGCAGTCGTCTCTTCGTCAGCACCGCTGGTTGGTTCATCCATCAAAATGATCTCGGGCTGCGTTACCAGCGGGTGGGCGATCGCCACGCGCTGCATCGTCCCATAGGACAGGACGGTGGTGTCGATCAGCTGCTGCCGCAGAATTGCTGGCGCCCGCGCCAGGTCCGGGTTGGCCTCGATGGTCCAGCGTGGCTCAGCCGTCTCGGCAAGCTCCGCAATTCTCGCCATCCATGCGGGGTCGAGCTCGGGAAACACCCGCATGCCCGTATTGCCCCCTTCGGCCGGCGGCAGTTCCGACCAGGCCAGCAAGATCGCAAGATAGAGCAGGCTGACCTCGTAGGACTGGGCGCAGAGATCGGCGATTGCCGGGTCGTCCGCCCGATCCGGCATGTCGGCGCCGCAGAGAGCCATAATCGCGGCCCAAGCGGCGCGCGAGTGTTCGTCAAAGCCGGTCGGTATCCAGTCCGCGTCAAACGCGCCGGCGGGCTGTGCCGCGAACAGCGATCCCGCGATGATCGCCGTGCCCGTTTTTGCCCGCCATGAAGATTTCGTCTTGGTGCCTGACCCCACCATGTCGACAGCGTCCTCCCTGTTGGGTCGCCGCGCGCATCGGCGAACGCGGTGCGCTGGATACCGGCGATTTGGGTTTTGCTGTCATCATTCTAGCACGCGATCGCGGACGGCGGAAAACGGGCCCCGTATTGGGCAACGCGGGCCCGGTCCCGCGCCAAGGCCTGCATAGCCGCCATTCCGAACCGATTGGGTTCCGGCAAGGCCAAGATGATAGGGTCCGGCGTCATGTCCGACGCCGCCCATTCTCAACCCTCCGCCAAAGCCGACGGCCGTGTGATCGCCGTGGTCGGGCTGGCCCATTTCGCCAGCCATTTCTACCAGCTTGCCCTGCCGCCCCTGTTCCTGTTCATCCGGGCGGAGTTTGGGGTGAGCTACGCCCAGCTTGGCCTGGTGATGGCGGCCTTTTACGTGGCTTCGGGCGTATCCCAGGCGATGGCCGGGGTGCTGGTCGACCGGATCGGCGGCGACCGGGTCCTGATTGCCGGCACCGCCCTGCTGACGGCGGCGATTGCGGCGGCCGGATTGGCCCCCGGCTATCTGGCGCTGCTTGTCTTCGCCGTTATCGCCGGCCTGGGCAACAGCATCTACCATCCCGCCGATCTGTCGATCTTGAGCTTGCGGGTCGGCGAACGTCGCCTGGGCCGGGCCTACGCGGTTCATTCATTCACCGGCATGCTGGGCTACGCCGCCGCACCGATTACGATGACGGTTCTGGCGGAGCTGATCGGCTGGCGCGGTGCCCTGGGCGCGTCAAGCGTGGTCGGCATCGCCGCCGTCATCGTGCTGTGGTGGAACCGCGATTGCCTGGACACCGCGCACCACCGAACTCCGGCGACGGCGCGGCCTGTTCAGTCCCGCCGGGCGGCGATCGGCGGCTATGTCCAACTTGTCGCCGCACCGGCAATCCTCTTGGGCTTCGTCTTCTTCACGCTCAACTCCGCGATCCAGATCGGCCTGCAGATCTTCTCCGCGCCGGCGCTGGAACAGTTGCTGGCCATCGGCGCCAACGTCGCGGCGGGCGGCCTGACCACCCTGCTGCTGGGCATTTCCGGCGGCATCCTCCTGGGTGGCGTACTGGCGGACTGGACGGATCGGCACGACATCGTTTCGGTGTCGGGCATGGTCGTGGCCGCGGCATCGGTCTTTCTGCTGGCGCTCGGCGATATCGGACCCATCGCGATGTTCCCGGTGATGGCTGTCATCGGTGCCGCCTTCGGCATCACCTTGCCGTCCCGCGACCAGATCGTGCGCAAGGCGGCAACGCCCGAAACGGCGGGCAAGGTATTCGGCTTCGTCTATTCCGGCCTCGACCTGGGCGCAACGATCGCGCCGCTGGGCCTGGCCTGGATGCTCGACGCCCAAGCGCCGGTAACCTATTTCCTGACGATCGCCATCTTGATGCTGCTGGTCATTCCAACGGTCCTGCAAACCCGCCAAAGCGTCAGCCGTCGGCAACAGGCGCTGTCTTGAGTTTTGGCGGGTTCAGAGCCCGCGCCTAGCAGCGGTCCAACATGGTCATGGCCATTGCCGTGCCGCATGTAGAACGCGCAAGACTGTCACGGTCTCTTCATTCTCGGCATAGACAACAATGTAGTTTGGTCGCACGACCATCTCGCGCGTCCCTTCGACACGCCCGACGCGATAGCGACGTGGATGAACTCTAAGCCGCGACACCTTGGCTTCGATCTCGTCCTTGAGCGCCTGAGCGGCGCCTGGATTTTGCTCCGCAATAAAGTCGATGATCGCCAGCAAGTCGGCGGCAGCAGCCGCCTTCCATTCAAGATCGAGCACCGCGTTTTCGATCGATCAGCGCCTGCGCGTCGCTCATAACCTGATCGTGTGCCAGCGTTCCCCCGGTATCATCCAGGGCCTCGCGCACCTTGGCCTTGAACCAGGCATCGTAGGCCCGCGGCTCGGCAGTCAGGCCGGGGGGCAAACCACCATCGGCAGCGACCCGCGTCAGAAGGATGCGCACGGCATCTGATACCGTCAGGCCGACGCCCGCCAGCACATCGGCCGCCTTGCCCTTTAGTTCGCGATCAACGCGAACGTGAAGCATCGACGTTTGGCCGCCCATGAGCAGTCCTTTCGGTTGGCAAATAGCGCGTATCTCAATTGAGATACGCTGAACCTGCGACGATGACAATTCAACTCTTGGCATCGATCCCGCGTCCAGCTCAAACCTCCGACCGCAACGGCCGGTCCAGCAGGCCCCGGATCGCAGTCTTGATGTCCGTGCCATGGTGCAGAACGGCGTTCACCGCCTCGCAGATCGGCAGTTCGACGTCGAGGGCGCGGGCGGCTGCCGTTACGGTCTGGGCGTTTTCGATGCCTTCGACCACAGACCGTCGGCCAGACAGCAGGTCGGCCATCGATTGGCCCTCGCCGAGCCCGATGCCAAAGGCCATGTTGCGGCTCTGCGGGCTGGAGCAGGTCAGGGCCAGATCGCCCAGGCCGGAAAGGCCCATCAAGGTCTCGGCCCGGGCGCCGCGTGCGACCGCCAGCCGCGCGATCTCGGCCAGGCCCCGTGTAATCAAGGCCGCCTGAGCATTGGAGCCGAGCTTCAGGCCCGTCGCGATGCCGCTGGCGATGGCGATCACGTTCTTGACCGCCCCGCCGATCTGCACGCCGATCAGATCGTCGGACAGGTAAGGGCGGAAAGCGGGGGTCCTGATGGCCTCCGCAATCGCCGGCGCGTCTGTCCCCGGGATCGAGAGCGTGATCGCGGTCGGCAGGCCGCGCGCGACCTCTGCCGCAAAGGTCGGGCCACTCAGCGCGCCGACCGGGTGGTTGGGCAACTCGTCTTGCGCAATCTCGGACATCAATGCGCCGCTTTGGGCCTCGACACCCTTGGCGCAAAGGATGATCGGTGCGTCCTCCGCCACATGGGGCGCCAACCGTCGGCACAGATCGCGGACATAAGTCGATGGCACGACAAGCAAGATTGCGCCCCGTCCAGCGCAGGCCTCGGCCAGGTCCGACGTGGCGCGTAAGGAGCCGGGCAGGTCGACCTGCGGCAGGAAGTCACGGCTTCGGTGGTCGCGATTGATCTCCGCCGCCAGTTCCGGACGCCGAGCCCAAAGGACGACATCCCGCCCTTCCCGCGCCGTGATGACGGCCAGCGCCGTGCCCCAGGCACCCGCGCCAATGACGGCGATATGGTCAAGGGCCATGGCTTTCTCCGATCCAAGAGCTCGTAGTCCAACCTACGCGATCGCAGTGGCGCCGCGAGCAGCGCCTGAAATGACGTGTTTGTCACTCAGGCCGCTTGGCGTAAAGTCGAACCACACTGTGGGGCTTCACATCCGTGGCCACCAGCAACCGATTTCCGGTCTCGACAACAATTCAACGGGGTAACTCAGATGGCAACACGTCTGCTAATCGGCCGACTAACGCTTGGCCTCAGCGCGGCGGCATTGACGGTCGGGCTCGCATCCGCCGAACCGCTGCATCTGCGGATCGTGCATTTCAATGATCTCGACCGCATGTCCGACGATGACGGCGCCGGCGGCCTGCCGAAGCTAGCCACGGTCATCGCCAATGCCCGCGAGGGTGCGGACAACGTGCTCGTCACCCATGGCGGCGACACGATTTCGCCGTCGATCCTGGCCAGCATCGACGAGGGCGCGCACTTCATCGATCTCCTGAACCAGCTTGGCACCGATGTCATGGTGCTGGGCAACCATGAATATGATTTCGGCCCCGACGTCATGATGCAGCGGGTCGCCGAGGCCCAGTTTCCGGTCGTATCGGCCAACTCGGTCAATCCGGACGGGTCCATTCCCGACGGTGTTCTGGCCAACACGACCTTTGACTATGGCGATTGGACGATCGGTGTTTTCGGCCTGACCACGCCGTCGACCGTCGACCGCGCCAGCCCGGCCCCGGTTGCGTTCCTCGACGTCACCGAGACGGCGGCGGCGCAGGCGGCGGAGCTGGAGGAGGCCGGCGCGGACTTCGTGATTGCGCTGGCCCACACGACTGTGGCCGAAGACCGGGCCTTGATGGAGCAGGCTGCCGTGCCCTTGATCCTGGGCGGCGACGACCATGATTTGCGCATCAACTGGTTCGGCGACACCGCATTCGTGGAATCGAACAGCCAGGCCGATTTCGTCACCATCATCGACCTCATGCTCGATCGCGATGATGAGGACCAGGTCGTCTGGCACGCCAGCTACGACATCGTGAACACGCTGACCGTCGAGCCGCACGAGGGCATGACCGCCGCAGTCGCGGTTTACGAGGGCCAGCTCGACGAAGAGCTTGGCGTCGAGATCGGCTCAACGGCCACGACGATGAACACGGACCGGCAGATGGTGCGAACCGGCGAGAACGCGTTCGGCAACCTGGTCGCCGATTCCATGCGCGAGGCCGTCGGCGCCGACATCGGCTTTACCAATGGCGGCGGCATCCGGGCCGGGCGCGAGTATACGCCGGGCACCGTCATCCAACGTCGCGATATTTTGGAGGAACTGCCGTTCGGCAACCGCACGGTCTTGCTTGAGCTTTCCGGCGCCGATGTCCTGGCCGCGCTGGAAAACGGCTTCAGCCGGATTGAGGATGTCGCCGGCCGCTTCCCCCATGTCTCGGGCATGACGGTGGAATATGCGCCCGGCCGACCGGCGGGCGAGCGGGTCGTTTCGGTGATGGTCGGTGACCAGCCGCTGGACCCCTCGGCCAACTATCTGCTCGCCACAAACGACTACATGGCGGGTGGCGGCGACGGCTACGGCGCGTTTACCAACGCGCGGGTCATTATCGACGGCACCTCGGGCGAGCTGATGGCCGGCCAGGTGATGGACGCCATCGAGGCCGCAGGCGAGATTTCGCCAGCGGTGGAGGGGCGCCTCGTCATCGTCGAATAGTCGGCGGATCCTGATCCAATGACCTAGGGGGAGCCAAACGGCTCCCCCTTTTTTGCTCGCAGACCGTCGGAGTTAGAGCGCTACGCCTCCTTGCGCTGTTCGACGACCTTGTCGGCCTCGCGCCCGGCCAGTTCGGCCAGATGGTCGAAGCTGGCGTTGTACGACCCAACACCTTGCGTCAGCGACCGGATCTCGACGATCAGGTCGGCCAACTCCGACCGGGGAAGAAAGGCGTCAACCTGATCCCAGCCATCCCAGCTGGGGTGACTGTCGAAACCCTGGATCTGGCCGCGCCTGGTGCTCAGCAGCCGCTGCATGCGGGGCGTGTGTTCGCTGGGCACGCCGATGGAGACCTTCCAGATCTCCTCCAGCAGGATCGGCTGGCAGTCCGGCAAGGCCTCGGCCATGGCCTGGCGACCGGCGGTGCGGAAGGCCTGTTCGGAGGAATCGACCGAATGGTGCTGGCCGTCAACCAAGGTCACGGCAAGGTCGACCACCGGAAAGCCCAACGGTCCCCGCGACAGATAGTCCTGCACGCCCCGCTCGACGGCCGGGATGAACCCGCGCGGCACGGCGCCGCCGACCACCTTGTCGGTGAAGGTGAAGCCCTGCCCGCGCGCCAGCGGCGCAATCTCAACCGTTACGTCGGCGAACTGGCCATGGCCGCCGGTCTGACGTTTGAAACGGGCGTGCTGGCGTTTGGGTTTGCGGATCGTTTCCTTGTAGGGAACCTCGGGCCGGCTGCCCGTGACCGCGACGTTGAACTTGCGGCGCAGGTGATCGACCGCGATCTGCAGCTGGATCTCGCCCTGGCCTTCCAGCACCAGCTGCCCGGTGTCCTCGACATGAGCATAGCGCAGGGACCGGTCTTCCTCGCAGAGGCGCTGCAGCGCGCCCGTCAGCTTCACCTCGTCGCCACGGTTCTCGGCAGCGACGGCCAGGCCGAAGACCGGTTCGGGCGCCTCGGGCCAAAGTTCCGGCGTCTTCACCGCATCCTCGGTCAACAGATCGCCGGTCTGCGGGCCTTCCAACCGGTTGAACGCGACGATCTCGCCGGCGCCGGCCTTGTCCAGACGGTCGGTCTGGCCGCCATTGACCGTATACATCCCGCCGATTTTCAGGCCGCCCAGCGTCTGGCCCAGCGAGACATTGCCGCGCCAAACCCGCGCGTAGGACATACGGCCGGCATGGGGCACCAGGCTGGTGGCGAAGATCTGCGCCAGCGGCGTGCTATCCGGCAGGCCCAGGCGGTCAATGGCCGCGTCCAAGGTCGGCACGTCGTGGCGCAGGGCCTTCAACAGCCGCGTGACGCCAAAGCCCGGCTCGGCTGCACCCAGCAGGACCGGCACGATCAGATCGCCGGCAAGGTCCTTCTTCAACTGGTCGTAAATCTCGTCGCGCGCCGGCTGAACCTCTTCCAGCAACTGTTCCAACAGCGCGTCGTCGAAATCCGCCAGCGTTTCTAAGAGCTCCTGGCGGGCCTCCTGCTCGCGATCCTGGATGTCGCCCGGCATCTGGATCAGTTCGGACGCCTGGCCCGGCCGGTATTTGTAGGCCCGTTCGGAGATCAGATCGACATAGCCGGTGATGTCTTCGCCATCCCGGATCGGCACCTGGCGCAAGACCAGCTTGCGGGCCGAGACTTCCTGCAACGCGGCCATCAGGTCGCGCACGCGGATGTCGGCGTTATCCATCTTGTTGATGAACACCATGTGCGGGATGGCCAGATCGTTCAGCGTGCGCAGCACCGGCTGCAGGCTGGCGATCCTGTCGATCACCGGCTCGCAGACAACGACCGCCGCGTCTGCGACCATGAGACTGGTCTCCGAGAGATACGACAACTCGACCGCGCCCGGGCAGTCCAGCAGGCTCCAATCCTCGCCCAGATATGAATAGCGCGCCATGTTGACCTCGGTCGACATCTGGCGCGCTCTTGCCTCGTCGGAGCTGTCGCCGACGGTGTTGCCGTCTTTGATCGTCCCTTTACGGGGGATGGCTCCCGCAGCGCTCAGCAATGCTTCGGCCAGGGATGTTTTGCCGGCGGATTGCGGACCGATCAGGGCGACGCACCTGGGTCCGGCCGGTCTGCGGTCGGCAGTCACGGCTTTCCTTCCTCCTCATGTTTGGTTTCATCGGCCGGTTCTTCGCCGGCTGCTCGAACCATCAATTGAAGGCCCGATGAGGCCGCAGCGCAACCACTTGTTTGCGGTTTCGTGACAGGTGCGGGAAGGCGCCTACGCCTGGTCGTTCAGATGGCAGGCCGAAAGCCTGCCGGGCGCGATCTCTTTCAACGCTGGCCGCTCATTGCGGCAGCGCTCCATCGCGTGCGGGCAGCGCGGATGGAAATGGCAGCCCGACGGCGGGTCCAAGGGCGACGGGATCTCGCCCTTGATCGGCGTGAACTTGCGGCCCGCGGTGTCGAGCCGAGGCACCTCCTCCAGCAGGGCCTGAGTGTAGGGATGGTTCGGCGCGTCGAACAGCTCGTCGGTCGGCGCCTCCTCGACCACGCGGCCGAGATACATGATCACGACCCGATCAGAGAGATGTTCGACCACGCCCAGATCGTGGCTGATGAACAGATAGGTCAGGCCAAAATCGCCGCGCAGGCGCATGAACAGGTTCAAGACCTGCGCCTGGATCGAGACGTCGAGCGCCGCCACCGCCTCGTCACAGACGAGGAAGTCCGGCTTCACGGCAAGGGCCCTGGCGATGCCGATGCGCTGGCGCTGGCCGCCGGAGAACTGGTGCGGATAGCGCCGCTTGTAGGCGGCGTCGAGACCGACGCGGGTCAGGAGATCGTCGAGATAGGCGTTGAATTCGGATCGCGGCACCAGCTTGTGGACCTTCACCGCCTCGCCGATGATCTCGGCCACCCGCAGGCGCGGGTTCAGCGACGACATCGGGCCCTGAAAGATCATCTGGATCTTCAGCGCCGTCTCACGCGCCTGTGCCGCCGTTTGCTCGGCGACATTGCGGCCACGGTAGAAAAGCGCGCCATCGCTGGCATCATGGATGCCCGCGACGACCCGGCCGAGCGTCGACTTGCCGCAGCCGCTTTCGCCCACCAGACCGACGACCTCGCCCTCCCGAATGGCGAGCGATACGCCATCGACCGCGTGCACCGTCTCCTCACGCATGCCGGCGCCGACCACATTGGCAAGCTTGGCCGCGACATCAAGGGTGCGCGTGAACCGTTTGGAAACGTCGCGCAGTTCGACGATGGGGGCGGCGTCGCTCATGCGCTGACCGCCTCCCCGATGACCTCTTGGGCCTCAACCGGATGAAAGCAGCGAATGAAGCGGTTCGGCAGCGGGGCCGTGATTCCTGGCTGGACCGCGCACGCCTCATCCGCCTTCGGGCAGCGGGTGCGGAAGGCGCAGCCTTGCGGCAGGTTGAGCGGCGACGGCGTCATGCCCGGGATTTGTGCCAGAGGCTCGCCGCGCCGGTTGCGCGACGGCACCGAGCCAATCAGGCCGTTGGTATAGGGGTGCAGCGGCCGGTCGATCACTTCGGCCACCGTGCCGGTCTCGACCACCTTGCCGGCATACATAACCGCGACACGCTGGGCCAGGCCGGCGATGACGCTGAGGTCGTGGGTGATCCACAGCATCGCCGTGTTGTGTTCCGACACCAGGCGCTGGATTTCATACAGGATCTGGGCCTGGATGGTGACGTCGAGCGCTGTCGTCGGCTCGTCGGCGATGATCAGTTCAGGGTTGTGCAGCAGGGCAATCGCGATCGCCACCCGCTGGCGCATGCCGCCGGAAAACTGGTGGGGATAGGATTTCAGCCGCTCGTCCGGCGATGGAATGCCGACCATGCCCAGCGCATCGCGGCAGCGCTGGCGGGCTTCTTCGTTCGAAATCGTGATATGGGCGGTCAACGCCTCGATCATCTGGGTGTCGATGCGCAGGACCGGATTCAGCGTCATCATCGGGTCTTGAAAGATCATGGCGATGCGCTTGCCGCGCAGGCGGCGCATCTGGCCGTCATCCAGACCCACCAGGTCCCTTCCGTCGAAGACGATGCTGCCGCCGTCGACACGGCCCGGCGGATCGACCAGCCCCATGATCGAAAAGCCGGTCACCGACTTGCCGGACCCGCTTTCACCGACGACGCCCAAGATCTCGCCGGGCGCGACCTCGAACGAGACGTCGTCGACCGACTTCACCACACCGGCCTTGGTGTGGAAGTAGGTGCACAGATTGCTGACCTTCAGGATCGGATCAGCCATCGCGGCGCAGCCTGGGGTTCAGAATGTCGCGCAACTGGTCGCCGACCAGATTGATGGCGATGATGGTGATCAGCAGGGCCACGCCTGGGAAGACGCTGATCCAATACCGACCGGACAGCATGAAATCGAAGCCATTGGCGATCAGCAGGCCCAGCGAGGGCTCGGTCAACGGCATGCCGATGCCCAGGAAGCTGAGCGTCGCCTCCAAGGCGATCGCGTTGGCCACCTGCAGGGTGCCGATGACGATCAAGGGCGGCATGCAATTGGGCAGAATATGGCGAAACAGGACTCGCGGGGTCGACAGCGCCAGGCAGCGGGCCGCCTCGACATACTCCTTGTTGCGTTCGACCAAAGCGGCCGACCGCGTGGTGCGGGCGTAGTACGCCCACTGCACGATGATCAGGGCCAGGATGACGTTGCCGACGCCCCGGCCGATGATGGCCAGCAAGATCAGGGCGACCAGGATGGCCGGGAAGCTGAGCTGGATATCCACGATGCGCATGATCACGCTGTCGATGCGCCCGCCGTAATAGGCCGCGATCAGGCCCATCGACATGCCGATGGCCAGCGCGAAGATGCCGCTGAGCACGCCGACACGCAGGCTGATCTCCAGGCCGTAGAAGATCGCGCTCAACATGTCGCGGCCCTGACCGTCCGTGCCCAGCCAGTACGTCATCAGGACTTCGCCCTCAGTGCCGACCGCCTCAATCTCGAGCGTGAAGGGCGCGTCGATGCCGTCGGCGTCGGTAATGTCGAACTGACTCAACCCCTCGGTCGGAACCTCCCAAAAGCTGCGGAACGAGTGTTTCTCGCCGATGCTGAGTTCCGCACCCCTCGGCAGACCGTCGACGCGAACGCGTGCCACGCGTTCGATCGTCGCTGGCGGGTCGAAGGTCAGCGAAACGGCGATGCTGGTGGCATCTTCGTTCGGCGTCGCCTCGCCGGTAACGGACGCGAATGGCGCTTCGCCATTGAAGGTAATCGAGAGGGGGCCGGCAACCGTGGGGTCGATCGCGACATCGATGTCCTGGGTCGGCGGCGTGGTCATGCTGGCCGCCCCCGGCGGCAGGCGGCTTTCCTCCACCCGGATCTGGTTCAGATCATAGGGGTTCTGCGGCGAGATGATCGGCGCCATCACGGCCACGAAGATAATTATCAGCAAGAGGATGAGGCCTAAGACCGCAACCCAGCTTTCGACGAAATCGGACGCCACGCGTCGCCACGGGGACTGTCCGCGAACCGATTTTTCGGGCGCCGCGGCCGTGCCGAGCGGGTCGACCGGCGGCCCTGAGGTATCGGCGATATCGGTCATCGCTTCATATCCGACAAGCGAACGCGCGGATCGAAGACCGAATAGAGGATATCGACGATCAGATTGATCGCGATGAACATCAAAACGATGATCATCATGTAGGCCACGATCACCGGGCGATCGAGCACGAAGATCGAGTCGATGATCAGCTTGCCCATGCCCGGCCAGGCAAAGACCGTCTCCGTCACCACGGCGAAGGCGATCAGCGACGCCAGTTCCAGCCCGATGACCGTAACCAGCGGGATCATGATATTCTTCATGACATGCACGCCAACGACGCGACGGCGCGACAGGCCCTTGGCGCGGGCGAACTTCACGTAGTCCAGGCCGATCACCTCGCGCACGCTGGCCCGCGTCAACCGGATGACCAGCGAGGTGTTGAACAAGGCAAGATTGATCGCCGGCAGGATGATGTGCGCCCAGCCATCCAACGTCCAAAGGCTGGATCGGATGCCCAGGAATTCTGCCGTGTCGCCGCGCCCGAATGCGGGCAACCATCCCAGAATGACGGCGAACAGCAGGATCAGCATGATGCCCTGCCAGAAGTTCGGCAGGCTGAAGCCGAAGATCGAGCCGACCATGATCGACTTGCCCGCAACGCCGCTAGGCCTGAGGCCGGCCCACATGCCGAGCGGAATACCGACGAAAATCGAGAGCAGGACGGCCACAACCGCCAGCTCCAGCGTTGCTGGCATACGCTGTAGGATCAGTCGAATGGCGGGTTCGTTATAGACGAAGGAGTCGCCAAGATTGCCCTGCAGTGCGTTGCCGAGAAAGACGAGATACTGTTCCCAAATGGGCTTATCGAGCCCCAGATTGCGGATCGCCGCGTCAATGTCGGCTTGCGTGGCGTCCGGGGAAATCAGGATGGCGACCGGGTCGCCGATGGCGAACACGCCGAGAAAGACGATCGCCGACATCACCAGCAGGACGATGACCGCCTGCAGCGTTCTGCGGATGATGAAGACGGTCACGTCCGGGCCCAGCCGTTCGGCGCGTCAATGCGCATATCAAGAGGGCGGGAAGAGATCATCTCTCTTCCCGCCCACTCAAGTCCGCTGCCGGTTAGTCTGCCGGCACCACGCCAATCGCGAGCGTGTATTCGTCCGTGCGCGGAATGTACTGCAGGTCCGGCCGCGTGCCCCAGGTGTTGACCTGGAAGTGGGTCGGAATGATCGCGATATCCTGCATGGCGATTTCCGTCGCCTGGGCCAACAGCGCCTCGCGCTCGGCATCGTTCACCGTCTGAAGCGCCTCGGTCAGGATCGCGTCAAACTCCGGATTGGAGTATCGGCCGCGATTGGACGCGCCCCAGCCGAGGTCCGGGTTGTTGGTCGCGATCAAGGCGCGCAACGGCGACGACGCCTCGCCGGTGCCGGAACCCCAGCCCACCAGCATCACCGAAAACTCCAGATCCGAGGCGCGGCCGAAATAGACCGAGCGCGGCATGGCGTCGACCTGGGTCTCAAGGCCGATCCGGCTGAACATCTGGGCGATCGCCTGCAGCACGGCGGCATCGTTGATGTAGCGATCGTTCGGCCCGTGCAAGGTCACGGCAAAGCCGTCGCCGTAACCGGCCTCGGCCAACAACTCCTGCGCCCGTTCCGGATCGTACTCCGGCACGTCGATGTTGTCGGACACGCCGAAGAAGCCTTCCGGCAGCAGCTGTCCGGCTGGAATGGCGATGCCTTCCATCACCTCTTCAACGATCGCCTCGCGGTCGATCGCCAGGCTCAGCGCTTCGCGCACCCGCTGATCCAACAACGGGTTCTCGATATCGCCGCCGCCGATCGCGGTGATCATCGGCGTCTGCTCGCGGTCGCTGTCGAGGTGCAGATAGATAACCCGGTTGGAGACGCCCTGCGACAGGGATACGTCCGGGTTGTCCTCAAGCTGTGCGATGTCGGCCGTCGGCACGTTGGCGATCACGTCAACGTCGCCGGCCAAGAGCGCGGCCACACGCGACGCCGAGCTTGAGATTGGTCGGACCGTCACGGTGTCCCAGGCCGGCGCCTCGCCCCAATAATCCGGGTTGGCCTCCATCACGATCCGATCGCCCGGCACGTATTCGGTCTGGCGATAGGGGCCGGTGCCAATGGCAACGTCGCCGGCATTGTACTGTTCGGTTGTCGCCCCTTCACCATGGGCGCGGCTGACGATCGAGATGGTCGACAGGTTGTTGGCCATCAGCGGTACGGGCGCGTCGGTGTGAATCCGGACGGTGTGATCGTCGATGACCTCGACGCTGGCGATGTCGGCGGTATAGGTGCCGAAGCCGGACGGGCTGTTCGGCACGTCGCCGGCGCGGCCGAGCGTGAAGGCCACGTCGTCGGCGGTAAACGGCGTGCCGTCATGGAACGTCACGCCCTGGCGCAGATTGAATTCCCAAACATTCGGGTCGTCGGTCGGGCCCCAGGATTCGGCAAGGCCGGGCAGCAACTCCTGGTTCGGCCCTTGGTTGATCAGACGGTCATAGATGTGCCGCATGATCTGGTTGTTGTTGCCCGTATTGTGGAAATGCGGGTCCATCGAGGTGGCCTCGGAGGCCACGGCGATGACCAGATCCTCGGCCCAGGCGGCCGGTGCGGTCAGAACAAGTGCGGTGGTGGCGGCAAGAGCGAACTTGCGCAAGGACATGGGATATCCCCCTTCTAACGTGATTGACACTTCCCCGAGGTCCGCCCTCCCGCGCTCGTTCGCCGGCGCATATCTGCAGATCGGACCAGATCGGCGGATGTTTACCCGCCAAAACCCGGTGTGCAATAAAAATCATGCGCCGAACCGATGGTCGTCCGGCGTCGACGTTTCTAAACGCACACTTATAGCGAGAACGCGAATGCCGCTTGAGCGCATCGAAGGTGTCTTAGAGGTGCAAGATCCCGATGTCGGACAAGTGCCCCTTGTGTTCGACAGCCCGCACAGCGGCACGGACTACCCGCCGAACAGCAAGGTCGTCGCGCCACAGGCAGCCTTGGATTCCGGCGTCGACCTCTATGTGCACGAACTGTTCGGCACCGCACCCAGCCATGGCGCCGCCCTGCTACACGCGCTGTTTCCGCGCATGTACATCGATCCCAACCGGGCCGCGGACGACATCGATCTCGCGCTCATCGAAGGTGTCTGGCCGTTGCCGGTGAACCCGACCGAGAAGTCCGAGCGCGGTTTCGGATTGCTCCGGCGATTGGTCTTGCCGGATGTGCCCCTTTACGGCGGTCCGCTGCCGGTGGCGGAAGTCCAGATGCGGTTGGATCGCTATTACCGGACTTATCACGACACCCTGGTCCGCTTGCTTGACCAGCGTCTCGACTGGTTTGGCGCGGTCTGGCACGTGAACTGCCATTCCATGAAACCGGTCGGCAACGCCATGAACGACGATGCCGGTGTCAAACGGCCCGACATGGTCTTGGGCGACCGCATGGGCACCTCATGCGACCGCGCGTTCGCGGCCTTCGTCGCCGAGCGGCTGGAGGCGGAGGGCCTGACGGTGAAGTTCAACGATCCCTATCAGGGCGCTGAACTCACGCACGCTTACTCCGACCCGGTGGCCGGCCGTCACAGTCTGCAGATCGAAATCAATCGAGGGCTCTACATGAACGACGAAACGTTCGAACGGACGGCTGGCTTCGGCGCCCTGGCGGCGGCGCTCGATCGGTTAATCGGGTCGTTGGCGGCTTACTCCATGGATGAAGCCGGCCGGCTGTAGAGCGGGCCCTGCCAGCCCTCAGTCGGCTTCGGCCGGCTTGATCGGGCTTTCGTAATCCGGCGGCTTCACGGTCAGGACCGAACAGTCGACGCTGTTGAGGATGTCCTCCGCCGTGTTGCCGATGATGAAACCCGGCACGCCGGTCCGCGCGATCGTGCCCATGACCAGCACGTCGGGCTTCAGCTTGGCGGCCTGCGCTGCGATCACCTTCCGCGGCGACCCCCGCTTCAAAATCGGCAGCAACCGGACCTTGCTCAACCGGTCCGGATCGACCAATTCGGCGGCCTGACCCACCAGGCTGTCCAGCGCGTGCCAGTGCCGCGCCTGAACATCGCCGACATAGTCCTGGGCCATCCGGTTCGGATCGGGCGTGTCCGACCAAATGCGGACCAGATCCTCGCCCGGGGCATCCCAGACGTGAAGGATATGGGCGTCGATCGCCTGTTCGCCCGCGAGTTGGGCGACTGTCTCGATGATCCGTTCGTTCAGCCCCCTCAGCGTCTGCGGCTCGCTGGCCAGGCTGTCATCGACATCGACGGCGGCCAGCACGGTTTTGACGGCCTCGGAGCTGCCTGGCGGCCGCAGCCACACCGGGCAGGGACACTTCCTCAAAAGGTGCTGATCGGTGCTGGTGAACAGGTAGCGGCTGAGCCCGTCCGCCTCCTCCGCCGCCTTCACGATCAGATCGATATCGTGGGCGATGACATAGCGGATGATCTCGATGAAGGCCTTGCCGACGCGGACATCGATGGCTGGCCGGCTCTCGGGACTGATCTTGGAGACAAGTTCGGACAGGCGTTCATGCCTTTCGGCGACCAACCGCTCCTCGATCGCGGGCGGCGACAGGCCGGTTGCTGCCGCAATCCGGTCGATTTCAGACGGCGGTTCGACGATGTCGAGCAGCGTGATCGTGCCGCCCTGGGCCTGCGCCACTGTGTCGGCGGCCTTCAAGGTCTGCTCATCCGGCGCGCCCGGTGAGCAAACCACCACCACACGCTGAAGTGGGCCGGCGCACGCCGGAGCGGGACTGTCGGCCATCACGCGGTCAGCTCCCTCTGACCCTCCGGATCGACCAGTTCGACCGGCGGCGGCTTGGCGTTGCTGAGCACCAGCGCGGCGGCCTGCGACGCGGCGTCGCGGAAAGGCAGCAGGACCAGGTCGGCGCCGACCGACCGCATCTGCTCGGCGGTCTGCTCGCTATGGGCCGACACGGCGATATGGCCTTCGAAGCGCAGATCGCGAAGGGACCGGACCAGCGATCGCCTCGGATCATCGTGGGTGACGCCCGTGTCATGTTCCGGCACAGCCGATACCGCCCAGGCCGCGCCCTTCAAGGGCAGATGGGCCAGGAACTCCGGGTCGGTCGCGTCGCCATAGACGACATCGAAACCGTGCTCGCGCGCGAAGCGCACGGCCTCCGGGTTGAAATCGACACCTAGCACGCGCTGGCCGGCGTCTCTCAGCTCTTGCGCGATCGCCAGCCCGTAGCGGCCGAGACCAAAGACGACGACCGAATAGGCGGCCCCTTCAGGCCGGCCGGCGTCCTCGACGCGGCCGGCGCTGCGGCGTTCGAACACGCCCAACACCGGCTCCAACCGGTCATAGAGCTGATGGGAATAGGTGATCATGTAGGTCGACGCGGCGATCGTGATCAGGCCGACCAGCGTGACGAGGCCGAGCGCCTGGGGCGCCACATGGCCGATGGTCACGCCCATGGCCATGAAGATCAGCGAAAACTCGCTGATCTGCGCGACCGTCAGCCCGGCCAGAAAGCCCGTTCGTTTTCGATAGCCCAGCGCGCCCATGATCGCGAGCACGATCAGCGGGTTGCCGATCAGGACGAACAGGGAGAACACGACCGCGGCAAAGACGCTGGCGCCCAGCACCGAGAGGTCCAGCGAGGCGCCCAGCGCGATGAAGAAGAACAGCAGCAGGAAGTCGCGCAAGGACGAAAGCCGGGCGGCGATGGCCTCGCGAAACGGCGTCGAGGCCAGGGACACGCCCGCCAGCAATCCGCCCAGCTCCTTACCGAAGCCGAGATAGTGGCCGACCGCCGCCAGCAGGGCCGCCCAGGCGATCGCGAAGGAAACCAGCAACTCCGGCGCACGCGACAGACGCTCGACCAGCGGGTTGGCCAGAAACCGGATGAACAGACCGACCGCGATCAGCATCGCGGCGCCATAGGCGAAGACCAGCAGCACCTCGCCGAAGCCCCCCTCACCGGCCGCGCCGACACCGACCGCGGACAGCACGATCATCGCCAGAACGACCACCAGGTCCTGTACGATCAGGAAGCCGAGCGCGATCCGGCCGTGCAGCGCGTTGATCTCGCGCTTGTCGGACAACAGCTTCACGATGATGATGGTCGACGAGAAGGTCAGCGCCACCGCGACATACAGGCTGGTCAGCGGGTCCAGGCCCAGCGCCAGCCCGATCAGGAACCCGAAGACGGTGGTAAAGGCGACCTGCCCCAGGCCGGTCATCAGCGCGACGGGGCCCAAGGTCCTGACCAGCTTCAAATCGAGCTTCAGCCCGACCAGAAACAGCAGGACCGCGATGCCGAGTTCGGCCAAGAGATCGATATGCTCGTCGGACTGCGCGATATCCAGCACCGACGGTCCGGCGATAATACCGACCGCGATGAAGCTGACGATCAACGGCTGTCGCAGCATCAACCCGACAAAACCGGCGGCCGCCGCCAGCACCAGCAGGGCGGCGATCTCGTAAAAGATGTAGTCGGTGATGGCCTCAACCATGGCGCACGCGCCTAACCATCACCCGTCGGCCCGCGCCCGACGACGGTCCCGCCCCTATCACGTCCGAAAGCACACTTTGATGGCACGCTGCTGAAATCGCACGGTCTTCATTGCTGTCCGTTCCCTTCCGGACCTTTGGGCAGGCATCCGCCATATGGGTGCGGGCGGCCAGAGTGTCACTTGACCTGCATCAAGATATCTCAGCGAGCCGCAATCGGCATGACGGCGGTCAATCTCGCGATGCCAGATACGCCCGAGCCCACTCCGGCGGTTCCCAGACGGCATCCTTGTCGAGCGGGAATGACGGACGCGGCATGTTCTTGAAGTCGAAGCGCGAAAGCACCGGCGAGGTCAGGCCCGGCGTGTCGACCTCGAAGGTCCGTTCGGAGGGAAAGAACGGCGCGAAGCCGGCCCGGAAATGGCCACGGGATTTGACCACGACGGTGCGCGCCGCGCGCAAATCGAGGCCCAGCATGGTGAAAAAGGCCGGGTCCGCGCACTGCTTGCGCTCGGTCGCCACGACGGCGATCACGCCGCCCAGATCCAGGGCCACCGTCGGCCCCAGGGCCAACTGCCGCCCCTCCCACAAGCCGGGGCTGCCGACCAGATTGCCGTCATGGACCGCCCGCACTTCGGCCGGGCACGAGACCGGCGGCGCGAAGCGGTCGTCCGCCAGGTGATGCCGATTGAAACGCGCCTCGAACTCCGCCCCGGGGCCGAGTTTGGTTGCCTGGGCTGCCAGTTCGGGGTCGATGAACACGCCGTAAAGCGTGTCTTGAACGTCGGCATCCAAAAGGGCCTTTAAGAACACCGAGGTGTTGCCGCGCCCGCCGCCACCGGGATTGTCTCCCGCGTCGGAATAGATCGCCGGCAGTGCGTCACCGGTAACGGCGCGGTCGGTCGCGTCCTTCATCGACATCAATGGGCGGTTAAAACGCTCGCGCATGTCCCAGGCGCGTTGGGCAATGTCGGCCGCCAGCGCCTGCGCCGGTTCGACGGCGCCCCGCGCGGTGACGATCACCGCAATGCCGTTCTTCGCCGTGTCGGAAAAGGCGAAGCCGCCGACCACGGAGACGTTCATGATCTCCGGCGTCTGGCGGCTTTGGCCATAATCGATCAGGTCGGCGTATGGCCCCTCGGCCGTCAGCAGCGTGACCGAGGGCGGCGTCAAAGGCAGTCGGATGAAGGCGGCCTCGGCCTTTTCCCCGTTGAGCAGGGCCAAGAGATGATCTGCCGCTTCCTCCGCCCGCTCCTTCTGATCGACATGCGGGTTGGTCAGGTACGAGATCAGCACGTCGACCGAGCCGACCATGCGGTCGGAGATGTTGGCGTGCAGGTCGACCGTGGCGGCCATCGGCACGTCCGGGCCGACCTGCCGCCGCACCGCCGCCCATAGCCTGCCGTCCGGATCGTCTTCGCCGGTCGCCGTCATGCCGCCATGGGCGCAGAAGTAAACGGCGTCGACATCGCCTTCCTGGCTCAGGCGCTCGGTGATCTCGGCCTCGAACCGCTCCAGCAACGCCTGGTCGATCGGCCCGCCCGGCTCGGCCGCCGCGATCAGGATCGGGACGGGCTGCCACGCACCGTTTCGGTCCATGCGATCGACAAAGGCCGAAATCTCCGCCGGCAGGGGCGACGGGTCCTGGCGGGCGAGCGTCGGAATGGCCTCACCCTCGACGTAACACAGCCGCCGAAAGTCGTCTTCGACGGACGGCGGCGCGAAAGCGTTGCTTTCCAGGATGCATCCAATCAACGCAATTCGCGGTCCCATAAAGGCGGTCTCCTGTAGCTTCGGCCCGATTGATCGCCCATATTAGGCGGACGATCCTAGATCCCAAGCACACTTCAGTCTTAAGAGCCCGCCTTGCCGACTTCCCACACCCCGGATTCGCGGCCGATCAGCCAGGACATGATCGAAACCCTGATCGGGTTTCCGACCGTCAGCCGCGACAGCAATCTCGATCTGATCTACTTCATCCGCGACACACTGGCCAAGCATGGCGTCGAGGCGCTGATCGTCCCGGACGAAAGCGGCCGGAAGGCCAATCTTTATGCCACGCTGGGCCCCACCGACCGGCCGGGCATCTGTCTGTCCGGCCATACCGACGTGGTGCCGGTCGATGGTCAGGACTGGGACACCGATCCCTTCCAGGCCGTCGAACGGAACGGACGCCTCTATGGCCGCGGCACGGCCGACATGAAGGGCTTCGTCGCGATCGCGCTCGCCATGGTGCCGACGTTTCTGGCACGCGACCTCACCACCCCGATCCATCTCGCCTTCTCCTACGACGAGGAGGTCGGCTGCCTCGGCGTCCGCCGGCTGCTGAAAAGGCTGGAGGCGATGCCGATCAAGCCGTCGGCCTGCATCGTCGGCGAGCCGACCTCGATGAAGCCGGTGACCGGGCACAAGGGCAAGCGCAGCGTGCGCGCCCATGTGCGCGGGCTGGAATGCCATTCGTCCCTGGCGCATCAGGGCGTCAACGCCGTGCACTACGCCGCCGAGGCTATTGCCTTCCTGCACCGAATGGCGCGTGGCAAGCGCGACAACGGGCCGTTCGACGAGGCCTTCGATCCGCCCTATACGACCGTCCATACCGGCACTGTGCGCGGCGGTACCGCCTTGAACATCGTGTCGCGCGACTGCGTGTTCGAGTTCGAAGTCCGGCATCTGCCTGGGGAAGACCCGTTGCACCTGATCGAGCAGTTTGAGTCCTTCGTGCGGGAGACCCTGGAGCCCGAGATGCGCGAAACCGACCCCGATGCCGGATTCCGGTTCGAGGAGATGGCCGCGTTCGCCGGCCTGGATACGGAAGAAGAGGACCCGGTCGTGACCCTGGCCAAGGCACTGGCGGGCGCCAACGATACCGGCAAGGTCGCCTACGGCACCGAGGGCGGGCTGTTCCAGAAGGCGGGGGTGCCGACGGTGATTTGCGGTCCCGGCTCGATCGAGCAGGCCCACAAGCCAAACGAGTTCATCGCCATCGAGCAGATCCGCCGCTGCGAGGACTTTATGCATCGCCTAGCCGAGAGGGCCGCCGCATGAAAAGCGTGCCGAACGACTATCCCGTCGAACTGACCGCGCCGGACATCAGCGCCCACAAGGCCGGCAATACGGGCGTCGACTACTACACCAGTTTTGAGTCCGGAAAGGCCGGCCCCCACGTGCTGGTCAACGCGGTGGTTCACGGCAACGAGCTGTGCGGGCCGATCGCGCTCGACCATCTGTTCGCCACCGGGTTCCGCCCGTTGGTCGGCAAGCTGACCCTGGGCTATGCGAATGTGGAGGCCTACCACGCCTTCGACCCGGCGGATCCTACCACCACGCGCTACCTGGACGAAGACTTCAACCGGGTCTGGGACGCGGCAACGCTGGACGGCGACCGGGACAGCCGCGAGCTGCGCCGGGCGCGCGAGATCCGCCCGCTGATCGACACGGTCGACTATCTGTTCGACATCCATTCGATGCAGCACAAGACCACGCCCCTGATGATCTCCGGGCCGCTGGAAAAGGGCCGGGCGCTGGCCCGGGCCATGGCCTCGCCGTCCTATGTGGTCAGCGATGGCGGGCATAAGGCCGGCCGGCGCCTGCGCGACTATGGCGGCTTTGGCGATCCGGCCTCGGACAAGAACGCTCTGCTGATCGAATGCGGCCAGCATTGGGAGCGGGATGCCGGCCCGGTCGCGATCGACAGCGTCTATCGCTTTCTGATGCATTTCGGCATGGCGGACCGGGACATGGCCGGGCCGCACCTGCTGCCGACGCCGCCGACGCAGACGGTGATCATGGTCGACCGGCCGGTGACGATCAAAACCGAGGATTTCCGGTTCGCCCAGAAATTCACCGGCATGGAGAGCCTGGCCAAGGACGAGTTGATCGGCTGGGACGGCGATGAGGAGGTCCGCGCGCCGTTCGACGGCTGTGTTCTGATCATGCCGACCCGGCGCACCTGGGTGGGTCAGACGGCGGTCCGGCTCGGGCGGGTGGTGGACGCGGCCTGAATCCCACGCTCGGTGGCTGCCGGCGCGGTCGGCCGGTCAGACAGGCAGGCTGATGGGCACACGGCCGGACAGTCACCGTGGCGATAGCAACGACGCCGACGCGCGGCCACCGGCCACACGTCTGATCATCGGCGGTGCCATCCTGGCGATCTGGCCGTTCAGCAAGATCGTCGGACCGATCATCATCTTGGCCTCGGACTATTCGACCGGCACGAAAGCCCTGGTGATCGGGTTGATGTTCACGGTCGTGCCGAAAATCTGCGTGCTCAGCACCGTGCTTGTTCTGGGTCGATCGGGCTTCCTCTGGCTGAGATCAAGGATCATCACATTCCTCGATCCCGTTCTGCCACCGCAAGAGGTCGGCAGATCGCGCTACCGCGTGGGGCTGGTATTGTTCACCTTGCCCTTCTTTATCGAGTGGTCGTTTCCCTACACCAGCTACGTGCCGGCGGGCATTCCACAGATGGTCTACATTCTGTCCTGGGTCGCGGATTTGATGCTGGTGATCAGCCTGTTCGTGCTCGGCGGCGCGTTTTGGCGAAAGCTCCGAGCCTTGTTCATCAGAACGGAACTGGCCGACTTTTCCGCTGTCGAAAAGACCACATCCATGCCGACCGGCCCGGAAGAGCGGTGGCGTCTGCTCACAGGCGGCGCTCTCATCCTGATCGGTGCCTTGGGCCTGGCCAGTACACCCTTGATCGGCGTCTCGACCCTGTCGTCGGCCTGGCAGTCGCAGCTTTACGGCTGGGCGGCCGTGGGGCCGATCGTGATGTTCATCGCGGCGGCGCTGATCGTTCGGCGCAGCCGGGCAACCCGGTTGATCGCGATGATGACGCAAGGCCTGCCGGAGACGGTCGGCCGGACGCGCCACATCGTCGGCCTGGTCATGTTCGTCACGCCGATCATATTCGGTTTCTCGATCCCGCATTTGGCTGACGCCATCCCCGGCTATGCCACCAATGGCGTCATCTTCGGCCTGGTCGGCAACGCGGTGCTTCTGGCCAGCCTCGTCGTGCTCGGCGGCGGCTTTTGGGGCAAGTTCGAAGCGCTCTATGTCCAGCGCGCCACCATCCGATCCGTATAACCCTGGGACGTATCAGGTCGTTGCAGTCTGTGATGGCCGCGACGAAACATGCCCCCAACGATCTGCCGGGGGCATGCTCGCCGTCAGGGCGGCCAGGTTGGCGACCGCCGCCCGTCCGAACCGTAGCTATCGGAAGATCAGGCCAGGTAGCTCTGCATCGGCTCCCAATAGCGGACTTTCCAGCCGGCAGCGACCATCTCCGCCTTGTCGTCATCGACGCCGGCATGGTCGAGGATCAGGCGGGTTGTGTCGCCCTCCGGCATCAGCTCAAAACGGACGACCGAATACTGTCCGTCCTCCCAGTTCGCCACGCGCCAGGCTTGAACGATGCGTTGATTGGGCACCAGTTCGATATTCCGGCCCTCGATCTGGCCGTCATGGCAGGTGAAGGACCCACCTGGCTCGCGGCTGATCTCCGCCTTGGCGTTGGTGAACGATCCATGCTGGTCGGCGTCCATCAGCGCCTCGTAGACGCGGTCGGGACTTGTCTTGAAGATCACTTCCTGATGGATGGCATCTGACATGATGGCGTCTCCCATGCTGATTGGTTTGACCGGACCGTTGGGTTCGACTAAATTAAACCATATGGTTAACTAATGTGAAATCGACATGCTGGCAAGCGCTTTGATCGACGAGGATGTCGATGACGATCGACTGGATCTCGTCCTGCGTGCGATTGCCGACCGGACGCGACGGGCGTTGCTGGCCCGGCTGGTGCAAGGCCCGGCCCGGGTGACCGACCTGGCGGCACCGTTCGACATGTCCTTGGTCGCGGTCTCGAAGCATCTGAAGGTTTTGGAACGGGCGCGGCTGATCGAGCGCGACATCGACGGACGCGTCCATCGCTGCTCGTTCCAGGCCGAACCCTTGCGCGAGGTCGAGCGCTGGCTGGATCACTACCGGGCCTTCTGGACCGACACGCTGGACGCCTTGGCGCGGCATGTGGAGGACGGTGACGACCAAACCGGCAATTCGGATGACAGCGAGGAACAAGTGTCGTGACACAGAGCGAGGCCGCGACCACGCGACATGATCAGAAGTCGATCACCCTCGTCGTGCGCCGGACGATCCGGGCCAGTGCCGAGCGCCTGTTTGCGGCATGGACTCAGCCAGACGAGCTCGTCCGCTGGTGGGGGCCTTCGGGCATTACATGTCCGAAGGCGGACGTCGACCTCAGGGTCGGCGGCACGTACCGCATCGCCAACGAACAGCCGGGCCAACCCCTGCTCTGGATCGTCGGCGAGTTCGAACGGATCGAGCCGCCGCGCATGCTGGTCTATAGCTGGCGGCTGGAACCCGGATCGGGCAACATCGAACGCGTCTCGGTCCTCTTCGTGCCGAAAGACGCCGCAACAGAGGTCATCATCACCCACGAACGCATCGTCAGCGAGGCGGACCGCGACGAGCACGAGCAGGGCTGGTTCGGCTGTCTGGACGGGCTGGTGGCGCTGGTGGAGGCCGGGCACACGGATGAAACCTCAGTTTAGGGCTCTGCCCTGAGCCAGTCGTCGTTGAACGCGACCCGATCCATCCCCGAAAAGCGCCGGATGCGGTCGAGTTCGGACTCCAGTCTCTGGCGGCGGCCAGCGGACAGCTTGACCTTCGGTTCCAGCCATAGGCCGGTGACGGATAGGGTGTCGGCGTCGCGCTGGCATTTCATGTCCAGGCGGCCGATCAACCTGTCCCCTTCCAGGAGCGGGAAGACGTAATAGCCGTAGCGCCGCTTGGCGGCCGGCACGAAAACCTCGATCCGGTAGTGATAGTTGAACAGGCGGTGGGTGCGGTTGCGATCGCGGATCAGCGGGTCGAACGGGCTGAGGATGCGCAGGCGGCCCGGCGGTTCGGGCACCGAAGCGATCGACTGCTCGATATCCGGGCGGGCGAATGAGCGGCGGGGTTTCGAGCCGTCGGCGGTTTCGATCTCGACGGGCACGAGCGCCGTCCCCAGCCGCGCCTCGCACCAGGCCTTGGCCTCCGCCGGCGTGATCAGATCCCAGAAGGCGGCGACTTCGCCGGAGGTCGCAGTGCCCAGCCTGTCGAGCGCGCTGGCACAGGCCCAGTCGACAAACGCCTCCTCAGAAACGTCCCGGCCGGCGAGATCCGCCGGGATCACCCGTTCGGTCAGGTCATAGACCTTCTGAAACGCCTCGCGGCGCGTGACCGCCAGCGCGCCGGTGCGCCACAGGACCTCAAGCGCGGTTTTCGAGGGATGCCAATTCCACCAGCCGGCGCCGTTTTCTTCTCCGCCCCCGTTCCCACCCTTGCTGCCCGGCGCCATGTGGCGCGACATGGCAGGGCCGTCCCGCGCGATGCGCTCCAGCACTTCGGTGAAATCCCGCTCCGAGACGCCGGGCCGCCATTTCTGCAGCCGCTCGTGCAGGCGCCGGTGCTCCCGTTGAAAGCGCCGTCGCCAATAGGGGTGGAACCGGGTGGGAATGATCGAAGCGTCGTGGGTCCAGTTCTCGAACAGGGTCCGATCCCGCTCCAACAGGCGCTTCAGATGCGCGCGCCGATAGGTCTGGTTGCGCGCGAACAGGATCATGTGATGGGCCCGCTCGACGGTCGAGATGCTGTCGACTTGGACAAAGCCGATCCGCTCGATCAGCGCCAGCAGGCCGTCGCGGGAGAGTTTGCGGGACGGCGGCTGGGACAGGCCCTGCCGATCCAGCAGCAGCCGGCGCGCCCGGCGATTGTCGATTCTGACCACCATGGTCTGGTTGTAGCCGACGCATTGCCGTGCCGCGAGCGCGCCCGTGCTTCAGACCGCACGCTGCTGACGGTCTGCGGTCAGAAGACACTTTGAAACCATTGGACAGATGATGCCGCAGCGGCCCTGCACGATCCGGCACAGGATCCCCGCAGTTGTCGAGGACGTGGTTGTCGCCATCCGGGAACAAGGCGGGTGGGCCGAGTTGCCGACCTGCTCGAAATAGATCTCGTGGAGATCGGAAACCCGAGGCCGGCGCGTGTCGAACGGTTCGATCTCCGGAAACAGATGCCTCGCCCCGCTCGCAACCATGGCCCGCCCTGTGCCGTCAAGCGACTGTCTTCAGGGGGCGACTATCGCTTGAGGAATGGGCGGGCCATGGTCAAGGCCGCGTCATGCGATCGTCGACGGCGCGGAGGGGCAACGCCGCCGACGGATCGCTGATCGCGTCCTCTGTGCCTGTGCTCAAGGGCAGCGCATCAGAGGCCGGAGCGCTGAGGCAGTCCGACGAACAGGTGCACGTGGCTGTTGTAGCCAAAGTCACCCGGCAGCGCGCCGTAGGTTTCGCCGTCGCTGTGCCAGGCAATGGCCAGGCCGGCCATCAGATGCTCGCCGGAGAGCTGCAGGCATGGCGCCATGCTGCGCACGAAGTGGGCATTGCCGGACGCATCCGCCTGGAACACGCTTTCCGAACCGTCGCGGTTGCCGAACGGCAGGTCGTAGGTGCCGATGAACGGGTCGGTCGGCGGCGAGGCCATGTAGAAGTTCCACATGGTGTAGACGCCGTCGGGCACCAGGCCGGTGAAGGTGATGTCGATCTCGCCTTCGCCGTCGACGCAGGCATAGCTGCCGTGCCCCTCGGCGCCCAGCCAGTCGCCAAGCGTCATGCCCAAATCCTGGCCAATCGGATAAGGCCCGACAGCCATGGGGTCGAACGGGTCGTGCGGCACCGGTTCGGCGGATGTGAAGACCGGCGCGCCTAAGTCGCGACCGCCGGGCGTGGCGCGCCACACGCCGGGCTGCCCCTCACGCCGGACGAACACGTCCTGCTCCGTCATCTCCGCGCCGATATGGTCGACGAAGGTCAGTTCGATTTCGACCGGCCCGTCATAGGCGGTCTCGCTGGCATGCGCCGCACCACCCGCAATCGCAAGCGCCACGTAGGCGGTCATCAGCTTGTGCATAAAGGTCATTCCCCTAACTCCAAATCCCTTGGTTGGTGGATCAATCGGCGACCGGAAGGCCGCTCGGCACGGCCGTGGGGACCAGATGGTCCAGCTCACGGCTCGTCGGGTCCGTCAGCGCGTGCAAGAAGGCGAGGAGATCGTCGATCTCCCCGTCACTCAGCGTGCGCGACGGCAGCTCATTTGCATCGGCAATGCTGCCGCGCAGGGCATCGGTCTGCTGCACCCAGCCATCGCGCAACGCATGGTCGGCCCGGCGCGCGGGATTGACCGGGTCGAAGCGCAGTTCGGAACCCTGCCCGGTGGGTTCGATCACTGTCGCTGCCGGCGACAGCAGCGCCTGGTCGATGTCGTACGCCTCCAGCGCGGCCACGGGATCGAGGTGGTGGCGCACCACGCCTTCCAGCGTGGCGTAGGCGCCGGCATGGCCCCAGGGGCCGGTCAGGGCGACATTGCGCAGGCTGGGCGTGCGGAACCGGTAAAGGTCGGCCGGGTCGAAGGTGACCGCGTAACGGCCGAAATCTTCCAAGCGGGCGTGGAAGCCGGTCGCCCGCCAATAGCTGTCGTCGCGCCCATGCCCCCGCCCTGGGCCGATCTGCGGCATGGCGATGGCGTGGAAACCGTGGTCGGTCTGCAGGGCGCCCGCATGGCATGCGGCACAGCCCGCCTCGCCGTAAAACAGGTCCATCCCGCGTTGCGCGGACGCCAGCAGCACGGTCGGGTCTCGCTCGCGCAGATAGACATCGAACGGGCTGTCGTCGGCGCGAAACGCGGTTGCCTCGAAGGCCGCAATGGCGTTGGCGGCATGAACGAAGGTGATTTCGTCGGCCTGGTCGATCTCCGGAAAGGCCTCTTGGAACAGGGCGACATAGTCCGGGGTCGCGCGCAGGCGTGCGGCCAGTAGATCCCAGGCCCCGCCCGGCCCTCCAAGCCGGTTGGTCGCCACCGCATCGGCGATTTCGTTTTCGCCTTCATGGCCGGCCATCTCTTCTTCCGACAGCACGGGAAACATCGCCTGTGCGGCGAGCAAGCTGTCGAGGCCCGGCGGCAGTTGCTCGCGCGCCGGGGTCCAGAACCCGCTGCCAAGCGATCCCACCGTATCGGGCTCAACCCTTCCGTCGTGGAACATCGTGACGTATTCGCGCGCGCCGACATTGAACAGCGCCGGCGAGTTGCGCGGGATGCGGCCTAGCACGGGCTGGTCGGGGCCGGCCGCGCGATCGGTGCCCAACCCCGTGGCGCCCTCGCCGAGCGACAGCGACACGGCGTCGGCACTGGCCAGACTTGGGTGATGGCAAGTGGCGCACGAGATGTTGCGGTTGCCCGACAGGATCTTGTCGAAGAACAGCACGCGACCGAGTTCGACTATCTCCGGCGCCGGCGCGCCGTCGTCGAGAAAGTCGCCGTCCGTGAGCGGTTCTATCTCTGCTACCGGATCAGGCGCCTGCGGCCTGGCAACCGCGACCACGGCGACCGCTGCGACAACGGCCAGCGCGGTTCCCGTCATCCAGCGCAATCGGGTTGGCTTACTGTCGTCCATGGTTGGCTCCTTCCTATTTCAATAGGTACGGCGCACGGTGGAGTGCCGCGGACTGGCGCTCCGCCAGTCGAGACGTATCCGTGATAGAGTTTTTGGTAAGCGCGCTTACTGGCTACCAGACCTATGAAGCCAAGCGCTGCTCCGGCGGCACGGCCACGCCGTCCAGAAAAGCCGACAAATGGTTCGACAGCGCATTTGCATCGTCGCCGGCGCCATCGATCAGCGCCGACTTCCGGCGTCGCAGGAACTGCAAGCCGAGGACGTAAAGGCCCGGCGCGTCAACCACGCCGCCATCGTGGCGCAGCCCGCCCTTGCGGTCGAATACCGGTACGTGCAGCCACGAATAGTCGGGCCGATAACCGGTCGCCCAGAGGACCGTCTGGATACCGCTTGATGCGAGATCCAAAGCGAGCGCAGGGTTTTCGTCGACCTTCGTCGGCGGCAGCCTGTGCGGTTCACCCACCTCGCCGTCGAGCCCGTTCATGGTCGCCCATGCGTCGATGGTATCGAGCAGACGACCCAGCTTGAGATCGGATAGGGCGCAGTGATTGCGCAACGAGCCTGAGAACTGCAGCTTGGTATCGTTGATGCCGACCAGGCGGCCGACGACTTTGACACCGGTCTCTTGCAGCGCGTTCAGGTCGATGGTCTCGCGTTCGGGCGAGCCGACAAGTTGCAGCGACGGTACGCGCCGCGCGCGTTCGATATCGTCGACCTGGCTGTAATGCTGGTCGAGGACGCCAGCGGCGTCCATCCACCATTGGATGTCGCGCCCGCGGTACATGCGGGGTGCCCGGATATGCTCGCCCGTGGACAGCGTCACTTGTCGGCCGGAGCGCTGGATCTCGTTGGCGAGTTGGACGCCGGATGCCGCCGCGCCGACCACCAGCACACCGCCATCGCGAAGCTGATCGGGATTGCGATAGCCGAGGGGTGTGACCGTGTCGATGGTGCCCGGCAGCGCGTTGACGAGCCTTGGTACGCTCGGCAGGTTGCAGGCGCCGGTTGCGATGACCAGGGTCTTGCAATGCCAGTCCACCCGATCGGTGACGACCAGATAGCCCGTCTCCGTACGGCGGACGGAGACAACGTTGGTGCCGGTCTCGACCGGGGCCGCGATGCGCTCTGCATACCGGTCGATGAAGGCGACCGTCTCCGCCATGGTGGCGTAGCCGTCCGGATCGCCGCCTTCCTCGCCCAAGCCGGGCAAGCGGCGTTGCCAGTTGGGCGTCAGCAGGCGAAGCGAGTCCCAGCGTTCCGTGCGCCAGGTGTTGCCGACCTCGCCACGCTCAAGGACCACATGGTCGATCGAACGCTCCGCAAGGCACCGGCTCATCGCCAGGCCGGCATGGCCGGCACCGATGATCACAGTCGTGATGTTTCGCATGGGACTCGCGCCTCTTGCTGTCGCTGAGGTCAGGCGACCTCGACGATGACGTTCGTGGGGTTGGTGATGACGTCGAAGACCGCCGAACGCTTTTGCGCCTGGGCGACCAGGGCCTTGATCTCGTCCGGCGAAGCATCGGCATCGATCTTGTAGTTGACCCGGATCGCCTGGAAGCCGTTCCGCACGTCGCTGTCGATGCCCAGGATGCCCTGGATGTCCATCGTGCCGCTGATCTCGGCCACGACCGAGCGAAGCTGGATCTTGCGATGCTGCGCGATCGCGGCCATGCCGGCGGTCAGGCAGGATGCCAAAGCCACCAGCGCGATTTCGGCCGGCGTGACGCCATTGTCTTCGGAGGCAAAAAGCTCCGGATGGTCGGCGTCATAGACGAATTTCTTCTTGTGCTTCTGCTCCTCACCCAAGCCGAAGAAGCTCTCGACGGATGACTGGGTGTGCGTGCCGCGCACCCATGCGCACGACGCGCGCCATTCGAACTGGGCACCTTCCGGGGTCGCCGTAAGCGCCTCACGGGCGCCGATCAACGCTTCCACATTCACGCCGTTATCGACGCTTTCCATGTTTACGGTCATCTATGTTCTCCTCGTCATGCCTGTTCTGAAAAGGGAGCCCGGGCGGCGGCAATGACGAACTCGCCCGGGATCCGGTACCCATCGCCAACCCGGTAGGCGGCGATGGAATCGAGGTATTCGGCGTGGACGGCCTGCCGGGTCGCCGTGTCGAAGCGGCTGTAGGCAAGCGCGACCGGTCCGCCGCGGAAGACGGCGGCCAACGCCTCGTCGGCGTCGGCGTAATGCAGCACGGTGGAAATGCGCCGATGACGGACGTCGACGAAGCCGGCGCTCAAAAACGCGCGGGCAAGCATGTCCTTCGTGCCGAGATGGAAGAACAGCGGGCAGACTTCAGATGCGACCCTGGCGTCGGTGATCGGAAAGATCTCCGCCCAGCCGCAGCCTTGGCGCGCGCCCCACACCGCCGCGGCGGCACGGCCGCCGGGCTTCAGCGTGCGCTGCATTTCGCGCAGTGCCTCCACCGGGTCCGGCACATACATCAGGCCCAGACCACACAGGGCCGCGTCGAAGGTCGCATCGGCGAACGGCAGGGCCTCGGCATCGCAATGCTCAAAGCTGGCGTGCGGGATACCCTGCTCGGTCGCGATGCGCCGGGCGACCTCGATCATGCCCTCGGAGATGTCGGTGCCGACCACCTTGCCGCCACGACCGACAAGCGCCGCCGCGCGGAAGCTGACCAGGCCGGTGCCGCAGGCGACGTCCAGCACACGATCGCCCATCCGCGGTGCCGCCATGTCGAGCATGAGCGACTGCGCCGGCTCAAGCTGCGCGCGCCAGCCCTGCTCATAATCGTCCACCGCGCGGTCCCAGCCATAGCGCTGGACGCGGCGCTGCAATCTCGCATCCATGGGGTCAGTCCTCGGTAGCGTTCACGCGGCGGGTCGGCCGCAGCGGGATGGGCTGGCCAAAGACGTCCAGATACGGGCTGTAGCGCTCCGCCAGATCCAGTAGTTCCTCGATCTTCTCTTCAGACGCCGGGCTGCGGATGGATACGGTGTATCTGACCTCGCCATAGCCGGGGCGGATCTCGTCACTCATGCCCAGCTCGCCCCTGGCGTCGAAGTCAGCTTGAACGTCGACCTCCAAGGCCTCGATCGGCACGTCGAGACGAGCGGCCCAGCGCGTGATGCCCAGCACCAGGCAGCTGGCCAGCGCAGCCCTGCCCAGCACACCCGGCACAGGCGCGGTTTCGGTGCCGCCGACCTTGGCGATCATGTCCGCCGCCAGGCGCCACTTGCCCTCTTCGATCTCGCAGCGCGTGCCCTCGACCAGGCGGGCCTTAGTGGTCGCCGTCAGAAATCCGCGCGAGGGCCTCTTGGTCAGCGTTTGAACGTTGCGCTCAAAGATCTGACCAATCGTTTCTTGGTCCATCGTCAAAAACCTCTTCGGTCAGCACCATCCATCCGCCGTTGCGATCACGGCGGCGGTGCCGGTCATCGTTGGGCGGAGTAAATGCCCGTGGCGGACCGGAAAAACCTGAAGAAGGCCGACCGAATTTCTGAAGCCTGCACGTCGCGATCCGGTTATCGCACACGGTCAGGGGTCGGACATTCTTTATGATTTACAGAGAGTTACAGGCGCTCGAGGTGCGGGTGGCGGAGGCCGGTGCCCGTTAGCGACCGTCAATCAGCCATGAATAGCGGCATTCAAATCAGCAATTTGAAGTCTTCCGCCGCGCCGACCAGTTCGGCGATCATGCCATCGTCCATCGGCGAATGAGCGCCGTTGGGAACGATCCTGAGGTCCGACTTCGGCAACGCCTTGTGCAAGTCCCAAGCCGACACCATCGGGCAGATCACATCGTAGCGGCCCTGAACGATGCGGCATGGGATCCCGGCGATGGCCGCGCTGTTCTCCAGAACATAGTTGTCGCTCGGCAAGAAGAAGTCGTTGTGGGTGTACAGGCACTCGATGCGCGCGATCGACAGGGCCGAGGCGTCATTGGTCATCTCGGTGATCGTCTGCTCGTCGGGGATCAGCGTCATCGTCGACGCCTCCCAGCGGGCCCAGGACTGGGCCGCTTCCTTTCGCACGGCCTCATCATCGCTGGTGAGAAGCTTCAAATAGGCGGCGACGGTCGTTTCCGCCTCGACCCCTTCGATGCCCGCCTGGTACCGCTCCCATGCGTCCGGATAGATTTCCGAGGCGCCGCCCGGCTCGTGCAGCCAAGCGATTTCGGACGGTCGGCCGAGAAAGACGCCACGGATGATCAGGCCGCTCACGCATTTCGGATGGGCGATGGCATAGCAGAGCGCCAGCAGGCTGCCCCAACTGCCGCCCATGACGAGCCATTTGTCGATGCCGAGATGGCGCCGCAGCTTCTCCAGATCCTCGACGATGTCGGCGGTCGTGTTCTCGCGGATCTCCGCATGCGGCGTGCTGCGCCCCGCGCCTCGCTGGTCGGGCAGGACGACGCGGTAGAAGGACGGATCGAAGAACCGCCGATAGCCGGGCAGGATGCCAACGCCGGGGCCGCCATGTAGAAACAGCGCCGGCGTACCCTCGGGATTGCCGACCTGTTCATATGTCAGAGTATGGAGGTCCGAGACCTTCAGCCGGCCGGTATCGTAGGGCTCGATCTCGGGAAACAGTGCCATGCCGGTCATCAGAGATCGCGCCCCCTCGTTCTTGCTCTGGTGGAGCCGACTCGGCCGGTCAAACGCCTATGCCTGCCAGCAACGCGCCGTCGACCACGAAATCGGCACCGGCGCAGAAGCTGGAGCGCGGGCCGGCCAGAAAGGCGATGACCTCGGCCACCTCTTCCGCCTGCGCAACCCGGCCGATCGGGTGGGATAGGCCGAAGCGGCGGATCATCTCCTCCATACCAACTCCTTCCTCATCCAGCTCTCGCGCCGACAGTTCGAGAATCGGCGTGCGGACCGAACCGGGGCTGACGGAGTTGACCCGGATGCCATGCTGGGCGCAGTCGACGGCCATGGCCCGGGTGAGGACGTGCTGGGCGCCCTTTGCCGTGGCATAGGCCAGCACCTTGTTCTGATTGGCGTAGCCCTGAACGGACGCGACGTGGATGATCGCGCCGCCGCCCCGCTCGCGCATCGAGGGCGCGCAGAGGTGGCTGGTCATGTAACAGGCACGCAGATTGACGGCCATCACCCGGTCCCAGTGTTCGGGCGTGGTGGTCTCGATGTCGCCATAGGTCTGGATACCGGCGCAGTTGACCAGAATGTCGATGCCGCCCTTGTCCGCGATGACGCCTTCGATCCAGGCCGTCAGCGCCGGGTCGTCCGTCAGGTCCAGCTCGGTAATGGCAACATCCAGCCCTTCGGTCGCGGCCACCGCCGCCTCGTTGGCCGTCGGATCGATGCCGCAGGCCGCCACATGGGCGCCGCCCTCCGCCAGCCGCTTGATCGTCGCCAGTGCGATGCCGCTGGTGCCCGTAACGATCGCGATCTTGCCTGCGAGTTCGTCCTTCATGGTCTCACTCTCTTAGCCGTTCCAGCCGAATCGGTTTTCCGGCAGACCGGCAACACCTGGTTCCAGCGCGAACAGGCCTCCGGCCAGCCGTTCCCCTGCCCCACGATTGACGCTGGCGGTCGTCACGTAAAGGGTCGCGAGCCCGGGGCCGCCGAAAGTGCAGGTGGTGACGTTCGAAACCGGCAAGTCGATTACCCGTTCGACCCGGCCCTCGGGGTCGACGCGAACCACGCAACCGCCATCCCAGCGGCAGTTCCACAAATGCCCTTCGGCATCCATGGTCGAACCGTCGGGCAGGCCCCGATCGAAGCCGGCGAAGAAGGGCCGGTCGTTCGAGATATCACCGCTGTTCGGATCGACGTCAAAGACGCGGATCTCGTTTTCCAGCGTGTCGCCGAAATAGAACCGGGTACCGTCCGGGCTCCAGCACAGGGTGTTGGAAACGCCGATACCCTCGCGCCAAACGCTGGACCTGCCGTCGGGTGTGATTCGGTACAAGATGCCGTGGCCCGCCGCGACATCGCCCTGCTCGCCATTGTGCAGAACGTTGTTTTTCATCGAGCCGACCCAGAAGTCGCCCCGGGGGTCCGGCCGGCCATCGTTCAGCCGAACATCGGGCCAGCCCGGCAGTTCCCAGCCGAAAGGCGTTCGGCTGTCGTCCTCCGGCCGCCACAACAGAAGGCCGGAGCCTGTCGCGACCAACAGCGTGTCGTCGCGTCGGGTCAGGGACAGCGCCACCACCGGCTCGTCGAAGTGCCAGCTTCTTGTCGCTGCCGAGCCGGGGTGATGGCGATGGATCAGAAACCGATTGATGTCGACCCAGTAGACCGCATCGTCAGACGCCGCCCAGGTCGCCGCCTCACCGCACCAATCGCCGACCGGCGCGATACAGGTAAGCCCGGTCATCACGCCACCTCCCTCGCGCCCGGCCGCTCCCAACTTGCCGGGTTTTCCATCACCTGGGTGATCAGCGCCTTCATATAGCCGATGGCGTAGGCCATGCCGGCGTGCCAGGGCGCGCCGCAGACCAGTTCCGGCGTGTGATCGGGGATCAGCACGCCGTCATAGCCATGGCCTGCCAGGATACGGATGATCCGCGCCATGTCGATGTCGCCTTCGTCCAGGAAGACCTCGTGATACTTGGGCACCGCACCCTTCACGTTACGGAAATGGATATAGCCGATGCGGTTTTGCGCAGCGCATTGGGCGACCACGTCATAAACGGCGCCGCCGCCCATCTCCTGCACCGATCCCAGGCACAACTCGGCCTTGTTGGCCGGGCTGTCATTGAGCGCGAAGGCTCGGCCATAAGTGTCGGGCCGGTTGATCAGGCGGGCGGTGCCGCGCAGCCGGTCCATCGGCGGGTCGTCGGGATGGGCGGCCAGGACGACCCCCGCCTCCTCGGCGACCGGCAGCAGTTGGTCAAGGAACCAGGCGTAGCGCTGCCACAGCGTGTCACTGTCCACCGCAGGCACCGTCTCACCGGGCTTGCCGTCCCGATATTGCATGTTCCAGACCATGCCGTCCGGGATCGGCTCTTGCGGATCGATGGCATCTATGTCGAAGCCGACCGACATGGCGCCGCCCCGGGCGAACGGACCGCGCGACCAGCCCCACACGCCGGCGAGCGAGAAATTATAGCCGATGCAGGGCACGCCGGCCCGGCCGGCATCGCGCACCATCTGCTTCAGACCGTCCATCTGCCGCTCCCTGTCCGGCCCATCGAGCAGGATGTCTGACCAACCCGCCACCGGCAGGTTTTCGATCGCGGCGAGCTTCAGGTCGTGCTGGCCCAGCTTGTCGATCAGATCGCGGAAGGTGTCGTACGACCAGGTCGCGGCCCCGGCCCGGCCCCAGCCGCCACCATCGCCGCTGGACAGCTCCGGTTCGGCCGAAAAATAGTCTTCCAGATGGGCGACCACGTGGCTGACGCCCATTTGGCGGGCGAAGGCGAAATGCTCGTCGTTCAACATCTGACGATAGAGCCCGAGGCCGATTTTCATGGGCGGTGTCCTCGTTCGGGTCGGCGTGGTCTGTCAGGCGGCGTAGTCGGGCGCGATCAGGGCCGGGTCCGCCAGGCCAAACCGGTCGACCGCATGGGCCACGCCGCGCAGTTCGGCCAACCCCTTCAAACGTCCGACCCAGGAATAGCCCGGCAAGGCCGCATGGGCCTGATCGGCGTCGAACAGCGCGCCGTGGTCGGGGCGCATGGGGATCGGCGGCCGCGTCTCGCCCTTTGCGGCACGTCGCGCCTCCTCGGCGATGAAGACACGCACAATGTCGACCAAGGGCGAACCAGCGCGCAGATGCTCATCTTCAAAAAACGAGCCGTCATCCTCCAGCGTCACCAGCCTCAGATGCGTGAAATTCACCCTCGGCGCCAGCACCCGCGCCATGGAGACGAGATCGTTGTCGGGCCGGGAGCCGAACGATCCGGCGCAGAAGGTGATGCCGTTGGCCGGCTCCGGCACGGCGTCCAAGAAGGCACGGCAATCCTCCAGCGTGCTGACCACGCGCGGCAGGCCGAACAGGGAATAGGGCGGATCGTCGGGGTGAATGCCCAGCCGCACGCCCTCCTCCACCGCCACCGGCACAACGACCTTCAGGAAGGCGATCAGGTTGTCCCGCAGCGTCGCGTCATCGATGCCCGCATAGCCCTCGATGCGCGCGCGGATACCCTCGCGGTCGTGGCTACCCTCGCCGCCCGGCAAGCCCTGAATGACGGTCTTTTCAAGCCGCGCAATGGCCGTGTCGTCGAACGCGGCGGCCAGTCGCTCGGCCCGTTCGATAACGTCGTCGGTATAGGCGTCTCGCGCGCCAGGACGCTCAAGCACGAAGACGTCGTAGGCCGCGAACTCGGCCGTGTCGAAGCGCAGTGCCGACGACCCGTTGGCCAGCCGGTAGGTGAGATCGGTCCGCGTCCAGTCGACGACCGGCATGAAGTTGTAGCAGATGGTCGGCACGCCGGCGCGGGCGACGCGGCGCAAGGTCGTGCAATAGGCGTCGACATCCCGTTCCCAATCCGACGTGCGGCGCTTGATGGCGTCGGTCACGGGAATGCTCTCCACCACCGACCAGGCGAGACCCGCGGCCTCGATCTCCGCCTTGCGTGCGGCCACCTCGGCTTCGGTCCAGGCATCGCCGCGATAGTTTTCGTGAATGGCGGACACGATGCCGGTCGCACCGGACTGACGAATCTGGTCCAACGAAATCGGGTCCGACGGACCGAACCAACGCCAAGTCTGTTCCATATGCTCGCTCTCGTGAGAAGGGCCGAACGGCCGTCGCCTGTCTTGTCTATCAAGGGTAGGCCAGCCTGATCGCAATAGACAACCTTATTGTTGGGCCAGATGAGCTGACATCTCTACCCGTCAATCAACCACAATTCGCCTATGCGCCTATAACACGCTGTTTTAGATCATGAAAATGTCCCGCCACTCGTTTTCGACTTGGCGTTTGCAGATTGACCATTGCGTCAAGATTGATCGCAATCTATCATCTGGCCCAACAAATAGAGCCATCCAATCTTGGACTTATCCGGTGTTCGACCGAAGGATTCGATGATTTCCGCAGTGGAAAATGAGCCGAGCGAGCGCGGCACGTCCGCCGTCGACATCGTGGTCCAACAAATCAAGGCCTACATCCAGGAACACGGCCTTGGCCCGGGCAGCCAGTTGCCGTCGGAGCGTGAGGTCGGCCTGATGTTCGACGCCTCGCGCAACACGGTTCGCGAGGCGTTTCGCACCTTGAAGGCCTTCGGCGTCGTCGATGTCCGGCCCAAGGTCGGCGCGGTGCTGGTCGACGCCAAGATGGACGCGGCCCTGGACCTGTTTTCGTTCCACCTGACCTTCTCGCGGGAGGCCTTCCGCGATGTCCAAGGCTTTCGCAAACTGATCGAGGTCGGGTCCTACGATGCCATCGCGGCCCGCATCGGGCCCGCCGATATCGCGCATCTGCGCAGTCTGAACGACGCCATGGGCCGGGCCGAAACCGCGCAAGCGATGGCGGAGATGGACTTCGCCTTTCACCATGATCTGCTGGCGATCGCCGGCAACGAGACCGTGGTGAAGATCTATCAGATCATGAAGCCGATGATTTCGCGGCTGATGGAAACCGGTAAGGCCATCGGCAGCAACGCGCCCACCATGCGCACCCATGCCGAGATCGCCGATGCGCTGGAGGCCGGCGACCGGTTGGCGTTTCAGTATCTGATGAGCAGCCATCTGGATCACGGGCTGGCCTACATCCCGGCCACCGGCGCGCGTGCCTCGACTTCGTCCCCCCAACAAGCCGATAACTGACAGGAGAGAACGACCATGTGCAAATCCCTCATCAAGACTGTCGCCGCGACCGCGATTGCCGCCGCGCTCTCGGTTCCCGCCATGGCGCAGGACATCAGCGTCGCCGCCGTCGTGTTCCAGCAGGACCAGTTCTTCCGCACCATTGAATTGGGCATGGAGGCCGCGGCGGAGGCGGCCGGCGTGGAACTGCTGCAAGGCAATTCGGATTCGCGCCTCGATCGCGAGATCAGCCTGATCGACACCTACATCGCGCGCGGTGTCGACGCGATCGTGATCTCGCCGATTTCGGCCACCGCCTCGATCCCGGCGTTGCAGCGCGCGCACAATGAAGGCATCGTCATCATTACCTACAACTCCGCCATCGATGCGGACTTTCCGGCCAGCTATCTGAACTCGTCCCAGCGGGATCTCGGCGAGTCGACCGGGGCCATGGCCAATGCCTTTATCGCCGAACAGTTCGACGGCGAGGCCAACATCGCGACCCTGGGCTTTGCCGCCCTCTTGCCGGAAATCTCCGGTGATCGCGTGAACGGCTTTCTTGACGTCGCCGGCGACGGCAACACGCTGAACATCGTCGCACAGCAGGATGCCTGGCTGGCGGAGGATGCCGTGCAGGTTGCCGGCGACATCATCACCGCCAACCCGGACCTCGACATCATTTACGCCGCGAACGAAGGCGGCACCGTCGGCGCGGTCCAGGCGGTCAGAAACGCCGGCCGGCAGGGCGAGGTCTTCGTCTTCGGCATCGACGGGTCGGACCAGCTAGCCGGCTTTCTCTTGGACGAGGACGATGTCCTGCACGGCGTCACGGCCCAGCAACCGTTCGAAATGGGTCGCGAGGCAGTGAATTCGGCCCTCGCTGTGATCGCTGGCGACGAAGTCGAGGAAACCGTCATCGTGCCGGTCCTTGGCCTCATGCGCATTCGCCCGGACGAGGTCATCGCCTTCCGCGAGGCGCTGGGCGAACTGCAATAGGATCGCAAGACAAGCGGCGGCCGAGGTGAGCGCTTCGGCCGCCCTTCTTGTGTCCGGCACGAACCGATGACAACCGCGATCACCATCGACGGCCTGCGCAAGGTCTATGGCCCGACCGTGGCTCTGGACGGGGCCAGCCACAGGTTCGAGGCCGGCCAGGTCCACGCGCTTGTCGGCAAGAACGGCTCCGGCAAGTCGACCATGGTCAAGATCCTGAACGGCGCGGTGCAGCCGACCAATGGCAGCGTCGACCTGTTCGGCGAACCGGTCTCGTTCACCAGCCCCGCCGACGCGATGGCGGCGGGCGTGGTCACGGTCTATCAGGAACTCAGCCTGGTGCCGTACATGTCGGTGCTGGAAAACGTCTTGCTGGGTCGCATGCCCAGCCGAAAGATGCTCGGCATCGAGCGGATCGACTGGGCGGAGGCGCGGCGCCGGGTCGAGGCGCTGTTGGACGAAATCGGCCTTGATCTGAACATCGACCGGCCGGTGTCGCGCTACAGCGTCGGCCAGCAGCAGATGATCGAGATCGCCAAGGCCTACAGCCTGCACCCTCGCCTGCTACTGCTGGACGAGCCGACCTCGGCGCTGGCGGCCAAGGAGGTGGAGATGCTGTTCGCCCTGATCCGCCGCCTGAAGGAACGGGGCGTGACCATCATCTACATCTCCCATCGCCTGGCGGAACTGTTCGAGATCGCCGACACGGCCGTGGTCTTGCGCGACGGCGAACTGGTCGGGTCGCTGGACATGAAAACGGCGACCAACCAGGCCTTGATCGACCTGATGTTCGGCGACGAGGCCCATGCCGCGATCGACCGCGAGACCACGAACGGCCTGGGTGCGCCCGTGCTGGAGGTGCGGGGGTTGACCCGCGAGGGTGCGTTCGAGGACATCGATTTCACGCTGCACAGCGGCGAGGTGCTGGGTATCGCCGGCATGTTGGGCGCCGGGCGCACGGAACTGATGCGCGCGATCTTCGGCGCCGACCCGCTGGACCGTGGCGAGATCATCCTGGACGGCCAGCCGATCGACAGGCCCAACCCGCATCTGATGACCAAGCTGGGCCTCGGCTACACGCCGGAAAATCGCAAGGAAGAAGGGTTGATCCAGTTCCACCCGATCCGGGCCAACCTGTGCATGGCCGCGCTCGACCGCATCGCCCGTGGCCATTGGATCCACCGCCGGCGCGAGGCGCCCCATGTCGACCGCCAGGTCGACGATCTGTCGATCAAGATCGGCCATGCCGAACATGCGGTGTCGTCCCTGTCCGGCGGCAACCAGCAGAAGGTCGTCATCGGCAACTGGCTGAACATCGAACCGAAGGTGATGTTTTATGACGAGCCCAGCCGGGGCGTGGACGTGAACGCCAAGCGCCAGATCTTCCAGATCATCCGCAACAAGGCACAGCACGGCGTGGCGGCCCTGTTCGTCTCGACGGAGCTGGAGGAGTTGCTGGATGTCTGCGACCGCATCCTGGTCATGCGCGACGGCCGCCTGATCGGCGAACTCGATCCGCTAACCGCCACCATCCAAGACTTGTACGGTGCCAGCATGGGAACCGCCTAGATGTTCATCGGCACGCTGTTCCGGCGCTATCCGCTTGAGATCATCCTGGTCATTCTGTTCGTCGGCCTGTGCTTTGCCGCACCCGGGTTCTTCACGGTCAACAACCAGCTCAACGTGCTGCGCAACATCACCATGCAGGGCATCATCGCCTTTGGCATGACCATGGTGATCGTGTCCGGCGAGATCGACCTTTCGGTCGGTTCCGGCGTTGCCTTCGCCGGCTGCCTGACGGCCTGGATCACCGAGTTTCTGGGCAATCTGATCGGCCTGCCGGCGGCGATCGCCATCGCCTGCATAATCGCCATCGTGGTGCTGTTCTGCCTCGGCTACACGACCGGCAAGATCCGCCAGGTTTTCAACGTGCCGACCTTCATCACCACGCTGGCCATGCTGACCGTGCTGTTCGGGGCGGCGAACCTGATCACCGGCGGCTTTCCGATCACCAGCTTTCCGTACTGGTACAACTTCCTCGGCTCCGGCACCGTTGCCGGCATCCCGTTCCCGGTTTTTATCTTCGCCGCCGTGTTCGGTCTGGTCTATTTCCTGATGAACTACACCAAGTTCGGCCGCTCGCTGTACGCCGTCGGCGGCAATCTGGAGGCCGCGCGCCTGTCCGGTATCAATGTCTGGCGGGTGAAGTGCCTGGCCCTGGGCCTGACCGGTGTCTTCACGGCGATCAGCGGCATCCTGATTTCGTCCCTAATCCTGTCCGGCAGCGCGTCGGCCGCCCGGGGCTGGGAGTTGGACATCATCTCAGCGGTGATCATCGGCGGTACCAGCCTGTTCGGCGGCAAGGGCCGCATCTGGGGCACGCTGATCGGGGTCCTGTTCCTCGGCATCATCGTCAACGGCATGACGCTGCTGAATGTCAGCGAGTACTGGCAGTACGTCGTGCGCGGCGGCCTGATCCTGGGTGCGGTCTTGCTGAACCAGCTCATCGAGCGGCTGCACGAGGATTAAGGCGCGGGCTCTTGCCCACCCGGGCGCCGGACAGACCGGTATGCGTCGACGAACGCGGCGGCGGCTTTGCCGACGGCTTTGGGGTCGTCACCTGGCCGGTAGAGGGCCGAGCCCAAGCCGAAGCCGGCGGCGCCCGCTTCGAGATAGACGGCGAGCTTGTCTGGCGTCACACCGCCAACCGCCAGCATCGCGGCCGAGGGCGGCAGGACGGCCGCCATGGCCTTGACCCCGGCTGGTGGGATCAGTTCGGCCGGGAACAGCTTCAGGGCGTCCGCGCCGAGATCGAGCGCGCGAAACGCCTCCGTCGGCGTCATCACACCGGGGCAATAGGTCAGTCGGTGATGGGAGGCGGCCTTGGCCACCCCCTCGTTCAAATTGGGCGCCACGATCAGGCGGCCGCCTACCGCGTGGACTCGCCCGACGTCATCGGCCGTCAAGACGGTGCCAGCGCCGATCACGGCCTTTGCGGCATAGTTGCGGGCCGCGCGGGCGATGCTGTCGAGCGCGTTCGGCGAATTCAGCGGGATCTCGATGATGCGAAAGCCGGTGTCGACCAACGCGCCGACAACGCCATCGACTTCGCCGGTCTCAATGCCGCGCAGAATCGCGACCAGCGGCATGTCGGCAAGCGCCTCTTCCCATTCGCTCACGCTATCAGCCCCGCTTGCCTTGCAATCTCGTGATGTCCCCGCGCTACGGCGGCATCCGGCGCCGGCCGCGCGCCAACGCCTGCCACCTTCAGGGCGGCCAGGTAGCGATCGACCAGCGCGCCGGCCCCGACGACCGTAAGGTCCGCCCCTTCCGTAAGACCGGCAAGCCCGGCGCGCAACTCCTCGCCGATCAGAATGCCCGACAGGTAGGCGGCCGTATCGTCCGCCGCCATGCGCCGGTCCAGCACGCGGGACCGGACCGTGAACAGCCGATGCAAGACGGAGTCCTTGTCGGCCAGGCTCGCTGCAACGCCATCGGCGAACGCCGCCTCCGACCAGGCATCAGCGTCGATGAAAGCCCCTAGCAGCGAATGCTCGCGCATCACCGCGAAGACCTCCCCGGTCATGTAGGTGCGAAACTCAAGAAGCCGGCCACCTTCCGTCATCGCCCATTTGCTGTGCGTGCCCGGCATGACGAAGAGCCCGTCCGGCACGCCGAGAGCGAGGCAGCCGATGAGCTGGGTTTCCTCGCCGCGCATGACATCCGGATTGCCTGAGGGGTCGTCGCAGATCAGGCCCGAGACGAAGTGAAGCCGGCGGCCGGCCTGGCTGACATGCTCCGTCAGCGCGGCGCCGAACGCGGCCGCGTCGGCCGGGGCCTTGAGGTAGGGCGTTTCGCGCCAGCCATTGCGGCTGGAGATCATGCCGGAGGCCACGACCGGCAGATGCTCACCATCGTCAAGCCAGGGTCCGACGTAACGGTCGAAGGTCTGCTCAAACCCGCCGGCCGGCTGGTTTGCGATCCCTTCGGCCGTTTCGACGGTATCGATGACCCTCCCGTCGGCGGCGATCTGATAGGCGCGAAACGATGTCGTGCCCCAATCGATGCCGATCAGTGCCGGGCGCGGAGACATATCGCCCACGATCTAACCACGCCCCATCCAATCACCTACCCCCTGATCGCCCACGCCGATGGTTCGCAGGCCCTTTTCGGCATCCTTGATGGCGCTTTCGATCAGGGCGTGCATGGCTTGCTCGGCCTCGTCGCCGCGACCGTTCAGGAAGGCATCGACGACACGGCCGTGCAGCTTCAAGGTCTTGGCCAGTTCCGGCTTTTCAACCAGCGTTTTCGCCGCCCGCATCTGCAAATCCATCAGCAGGCGCTGGGCGGCCTCGATCACGGCGAACAACTGTTCCAGGATCTCGTTGCCGGCCGCCGACAGCAGGGTGGCGTGAAAGTCGATGTCGGCATCGATGAAGGTCTCAAGGTCGCGCGCGGTACGCATCCGGTCCCAGACGGCGCGCATCCGATCACGGGCGGCATCGTCGGCCCTCTGCGTCGCGGATCTGATCGCGGCCGGTTCGACGATCAGCCGTACCTCCATCAAATCGCGCAACAGCGCCTCGCGACCGTCGGAGTCGATGCGCCATTGCAGCACGTCCGGGTCCAGCAGCCGCCAGTCGTGCCGGGGCCGCACATGGGCGCCCGCCATGGGCCGGCTTTCGACCAGCCCCTTGGCGCGCAGCACGCGCAGGGCCTCGCGCACCACTGTGCGGCTGACCTGCAGGTCGGTCATCAACTCCGCCTCTGTCGGCAGAGATTCGCCGGGCTGCCAGTTGCCGCCGACGATCTGCACGCCCAGCGTATCGACGATGTCGGCATGCACGCCCCGGCCGATATTGCCGCGCGCAAGGCGCCGGCGGCGGTCGACGCCGTAGGCCGGTGCCCGTCGCCTGGTGCCGCTCACGCAGCCGCCTCCAATGCGAAGACGAGCCGCCAGGCGTGCCGATCGCCCGGCGACAGGACGGTGTGCCGGCCCAAAGCCTGCGCAGAGAGAAGATCGTCGGCGGGGGCCGTTGTCGGCTCGAACGCGACCTGATGGACCGGCCGATCATCGGGCCAGCCGCCATAGTCCAACCAGATGCCGAGCGCACCGATCACATCGCCCTGCCAGGTCAGCATCAGGCGACCGTCGGCGCCTTCAACCGTGACGTCGCTTGGCGGAGCGGTATCGCAATAAAGCTTGGCGGCAAATCCGCTTTCCATGGCGTGGACACGCGAGAGATCGATCGAATGGCCGTTGATGTTAGCAGCTGGCCAGTCCATTGCAGACGGCGAGGCAACTTTGCCGCACGCCTTTACGTAGGTCGCCGACGCTATGTCAACGCCCGGCAGCCGGATCCTCTCGCCCGGGCGGAGCGCCAACAACGGGTGAGCCGACCAAAGGTAGGTGAGATCACGGTCGCCGGGGTTTTCCAGGGTGTAGGTGGCCTTCACCCGATCTTCGTCCAACACGAGCCGACGCGAGAAGATGAAGTCAGCATGATCGAACGTCGTCGTGACCACGTCATCCTCGGACTTAGCGCACCACGGCCGCCCCCAGAGCACACCGTGATCGCGGGTCGCCGGCGGCCGGTCCGCGCCCGGACAAGGCGCCACCGTCGGAAAGCACTCGTCCCAGCCATAGGCCTGGGGCCCGCCGAAGACCGCGTCGTCGCCGGCAGCCTCCGTCGGAGTACCGGTGATAAGCCAGTTGCGGCCGCTGCGCTTGTCCGTCAGCTCGATGATCTTGGCACCATAGTCCGGCACGACCGCGAGGCGCACGACCTTGTTCTCGATGCGAACGACATCGAACGGGCCATGCGTGCCAGCGGCCTGGGTCACGCCTTGTCGCCGGTCGAGGCGATGGCGCGGGCCTGCATGCGCTCCGCGCGCACCATGCGCCACTGGCCGATGGCGACGGCGATGATCAAGAGCAGGCCCTTGGCCACGAGCTGATAGAAGGTCGCGATGCCCATCAGGTTCATGCCGTTGCTCAACGTGCCGATCAGCAGCACGGCCAGCATGGTGCCGGCAATCGTGCCCTTGCCGCCGGCCAGGATCGCGCCGCCCAGGAAGACGGCGGTGATGGCCTCCAACTCCAGCCCCTGCGTACCGGACGCCGGCTGGCCGGAGCTGGTGCGGGCCGTCACGATCACGCCCGCGAGGCCGGCCAGGGCGCCGGAGGCGGAGTACATCATGAACTTCATGCGCGTCAGGTTGATGCCCGCCAGCCGCGCGGCCGTTGGGTTGCCGCCCATGGCGTAGACCGAGCGGCCGAACACCGAATAGCGCAGCACGAAATGGGCGATGATGGCGACCCCGACCAGGATCACCAGCGGCACGGGGACGCCGGGAAACTCCTCGCCGGTGAATAGGCGCCCGACACCCAGCCAGGTAAACTCCTGATCCAGCACGCCGATCGACCGGCCGCCCGGCGCGATCAGGAAAGCGAGCCCGCGGAAGGCTGAAAAGGTGGCCAGGGTCGCGATCACCGGATTGACCCGAAGGAAGGTGATAACGGCGGCATTGACCAGGCCCAGCGCGGCGCCGGCGGCGATGCCGCCCGCGACACTGCCGATCTCGGTATCGAACTGGGTGATGACCAATGCCGACACGACCGAGGCCACGCCCGCTATCGAGCCGACCGAGATATCGAGGCCGGCAGAGACGATGACGATCGTCACGCCGATCGCGACCAGGCCGACGACCGAGATGTTCTGGCCGATGTTCAAGAGGTTGCGGGTCTGGAAGAAGGCGTCGGTCTGCGAGGCGATCAGGGCGACCAGGATGGCCAGCGCGATGATCAGCGACAGGTTTTCGGCCCCGACGGCGTTGGTGATGCGCTTCAGCGCGCCCGGCGTGCGCTCGGCCTTCCGGTTCCCGGGTTCGGCGGAACTGCTATCCATTCGTTTCCACTCTGCTTGGCATTACATGGCCAACGCCGGTTCGGCATCGTGGGCCATGGCGAGGCGCAGGATCGACTCCTCCGACGCCTCCTGACGGCTCAGCTCTCCGGCGATCGTGCCACCGCGCATCACCAGGATGCGGTCGGCGAGGCCCAGCAGCTCCGGCATCTCCGACGAGATCAGCAGGATCGCGATGCCGCCGGACGCCAGCTCGTCGATCAGCCGGTAAATCTCCGCCTTGGCCCCAACATCGATGCCGCGGGTGGGCTCGTCGAGGATCAGCACCGCCGGGCGCGCGGCCAGCCAGCGGGCCAGCACGACCTTCTGCTGGTTGCCACCCGACAGCTTGCCGACCTCCTGGTCCAGCGAGGGGGTCTTGACCTCAAGCTTGCCGATCAGCGGCGCGCCGGTGGCGGTCATCACGGACGGGCTGACGATACCGAAACGCGACAGCCGCGAGAGGATGGCCAGGACGGTGTTTTCCAGCACGCTGCGGACCAGCACCAGACCCTCGCCGCGCCGATCCTCGGGCGCAAGCCCGATGCCGGCCGCGATGGCATCGCTGGGGTGGTGGGTGACCAGCGCCTTGTCATTCACGGAGACGGTGCCGCCGTCGCGCGCATATTCGCCAAACAGGACCTTCGCCAGCTCCGTCCGGCCAGCGCCGATCAGACCGGCCAGGCCCAGCACCTCACCGGCTCGGATCTCGAAACTGATGTCGTGGTGCCAGCGGCTGGACAGGTTCGCGACCCGCAGCACGACCTGGTCGCGAATGGCATGGTCGCGGGTGAACAGGTCGGTCAGGTTGCGCCCGACCATCATGGCGACGATGTCGCTCTCGGTCGTGTCGGTCGCCTGCCGGACACCGACCAGCTTGCCGTCGCGCAGCACGGCGATCCGGTCTGCGATCTGCATGATCTCGTGCAGCCGGTGCGAAACGTAAATGATACCAATGCCTTGTTCGCGCAATTGACCAACCAGCTTGAACAAAAGCGCGGCCTCGTCATCGGTCAGCGACGAGGTCGGCTCGTCCAGCGCCAGAACCTTCAGGCCGGGCTTCAGGGCACGCAGGATTTCGACGATGTGGCGCTGGGCCGGAGACAGGCTGGAACCCAACGCATCCACATCGACAAATCCTTCAAAACCATAGTCTTGAAGAGCCTTATTGGTGCGCCGCCGCAGTTCACGGAAGTCGACGAAGCCTCGCCGCTTCGGCAACTCGCCAACGAAGACATTCTCCGCCACGGTGATGTGGGGGATGATTTCGGGTTCTTGATAGATGACCCGGATGCCGGCGGTGCGGGCGTCCTTGGGACCGTGGAACCGGACCGGTTCGCCGTCCAGCGTGACGGTGCCTGAATCGGCGTGGTAGTCGCCGCTGAGGATCTTCAACAGCGTCGACTTGCCGGCGCCGTTCTCGCCCATGAAGGCGACGACCTCGCCGCCATAGACCTCCAGCGACACATCCGACAGCGCCCGGACATTGGGAAACGCCTTGTCGATGTTGGCGACCTGCAGGATCGGCGCATCCGGCATTTTGGTGGAGGCCTGTCAGTCGGAGAGAGGGTCGGCAGGGGCGCCAGACGGCGCCCCTGCCCATTGGCCTAATTGCACTGGAAATACTCTTGATAGGTCTCCGGCGTGACGATGGTGGTGTTGGCCACGGTCATCGGCGGCAGCGGGGTGCCGTCATTGATGTTCGCGGCCAGCACATCGGCAGCCGCGGCGCCAACGTCCACGCCGCTGATATAGAGCGCCGCCCGGAAGCCGGTGTCCAGGCCGGCCTCCCATGGGCGACAGGCCTCATAGGCGCCGAGGCCGACGCCGATGATGTCGTCCGGCGTCACGCCGGCGGCATAGAGCGCATTCAGGGTGCCCAGGACGCCCTCGTCATTGCAGGCGAAGACGACCCAGCGATCGACCTCCGGATGGGCGGTGATCACCGGTCCGGCGACCTGCAAGGCGGAGTCGGCCGTGCCCTCGTACGGGACGGCGAAAATCTGATCCTCCGTCACGCCGACGCCCATGACCTGCGCGCGCGAGGCGTTGGTGCGGTCATTGCAGACAGACAGGGTCTGGACCTCGGTGCTGAGCACGCCGAGCGTGACGTCGGAGTCGTTCAGCCAGCCTGACTCTTCCAACAGCGCGGCCGCCGCCTCGCCGACCTTGTTGCCCATGTCGGTGCCGTCGAAACCGACGAACGGCACGGAATTGCCCTCGGCATCCTGGATGCTGTCGTCCGTGGCAACCAGCGGGATGCCCGCCTCGGCCGCTGCGCGTGCCACCGCCGGCCCGATGGCCTGGTCCGGCACGGTAATCGCAATGCCGGCCGCGCCCTGGGCGATGGCGTCGTTGACGGTGTTGATGGCCAGATTGGCGTCGAGCTCGACATTGAACGTCCTGGCCTCGAAACCGAGCGCTTCGGCCTCGGCGATGAAGCCGTCCGACTGGTCGATGAAGTATTGCTGTGTGCCGCTCTTATAGATCGCGATCAGCAGGTCTTCCTGGGCGTGGGCGGCGGCGCCCAACGCAACCGTGCCGCCAAGCGCCGTGGCCAGCAGCGCGACCTTGGTTCTGTTCAACTTAAAGCATTCCGTGAACTGCATTCTCGTCCTCCCGGATGGTCGGCTTACCGGACGCTGGGACCCATCCCGCAAGCGTCGGCGCCGTTGGTTAGAGCAGCAAAAAAGGACTTCCCTTCAGGAAGATCATCAGTTTATATGATAATCTGTCAAAGTCAACGAACCTAGTGCGTTCCAAGCCCCGTCCATTCCAGCCTGTGTTGGGGACCACGTCCATGAATCGACCAGCCGGGGAACGGCCGATAGGGAAACGACTGCCCGGAAAGACCGCGATCGTCACCGGCGCCGGCCAGGGCATCGGCGAGGCAATCGCCCGTCGATTTGCCGACGAGGGCGCCGCCGTGGTCATCGCCGACGTGAACGGAGAGACCGGGCAGGCCGTCGCCGGTTCGCTGGAACGCGCGCTCTTCGTCGAAACGGATGTCAGCGACCAGGCGTCGGTCGCGGCTATGGTCGATGAGACCGTACGCGCCTTCGGGCCGCCGGACATCCTGGTGAACAATGCCGGCATTGCCGTCTTCGGCGACCCGCTGGAGATCACGGAGGATGACTGGCATCGCTGCTTTTCGGTCGACCTCGACGGTGTTTGGCACTGCTGCCGCCAGGTGCTGCCGCATCTGCTGGAGCGCGGCGGGGGCGCGATCGTCAACATCGCCTCGAACCATGCCTTTCAGATCATCCCGCACACCTTCCCCTACCCGGTGGCCAAGCATGGCGTGCTGGGGCTGACCCGCTCGCTGGCGATCGAGTACGCCGATCGCGGCATTCGTATCAACTCGATCTCGCCCGGCTATATCGAAACGCCGATCGCCGACTGGTATTTCGGCCAGCAGCCGGACCCGGCGGCGGCGCGGCGGCAGACGGAGGAGATGCAGCCGGTGAAGCGCCTGGGCCTGCCCGACGAGATCGCCGCCGTGGCCGCTCTGATGGCCTCGGACGAGGCCAGGTTCATGATCGGCGCCAACATCGTCATCGATGGCGGCCTGTCGATCCGCCTGCATGACGCGTGAGCGCGCGCGCAATCAAGAACGGGAGGGGAGGATGACCACGGCCGAATGCGTCGTCGACTGCCGCAACCATCTTGGCGAAGGCGCCTATTGGGATGCCGAACGCGGGTTGTTGTGGTGGCTGGACGTGCCGATGCCGTCCAAGCTTTTTGCCCTTGACCCGGCCAGCGGCACCGTTACCAGCCATGACATGCCGGAGATGATCACCAGCCTTTGCCGGAGGACCGGTCAGGACAGTCTGTTGATCGCATCTCACGGCGGCCTGAACCACTGGGACGAGGCGTCTGGCCTAAGGCACGTGCTGCGGCCGGAGCCGGACAAGCCGTTCAACCGCTGCAACGACGGGGCGGCGGATGCACAAGGCCGATTCTGGTTCGGCACGATGCAGAACAACCTAGCGCCCAACGGCGCGCCGATCGACCTGGTCGAGGCCAGCGGGACGCTATACCGCCTGGACCCGGACCTGTCGCTGCACGCCATGGAGACGGACATCCTGATCTCCAACACCGTGTGCTGGAGCCCGGATCGGGCCACGATGTATTTCTGCGACACGGCGACCGGTTGGATCTCGGCTTACGATTTCGACGAAGCCGCCGGCACGATCGCCAACAAGCGCCAATTCGCCTCGTTCGATCGCGGCGTGCCGGACGGCTCGACGGTCGATGCCGAGGGCGGGCTGTGGAACGCGCGCTGGGATGGTGGTTGCGTCGTGCGGTTTGCGCCCGACGGCACGGTCGATCGCGTGATCGAGGTGCCCTGCCCGCTGGTCACGAGCTGCGCCTTCGGCGGTGCGGACCTGGACACGCTCTACATCACGACCGCCCGCTATCTGCAGGATGAAGAGGCGCTGGCAAAGGCGCCTCAAGCCGGCGGTCTGTTTGCCGTCAAACCCGGCGTCAGGGGAATGGCCGACGGCCAGTTCGCCGGTTAATTCACCGACCCCTCACGGAGCCACCATCATGAAGATCACCGAGGTCAAGACCTGGCTCGTCGAGGGCGTGAAGTACAACTGGACGTTCGTGAAGATTTTCACCGACGAAGGCCACACCGGCGTCGGCGAGGCCACGAACTGGCCCGGCAGCCCGATCATCGAGGCAGCGGCCCGCCACACCGGCCAGCGCATCATCGGCCTCGACCCGATGCGCACGGACTATATCTGGACCAAGCTCTATCGCGATCTGAACTGGATCGGCCCCTACGGCGCCAGCCTGTGCGCCATCAGCGGCATCGACATGGCGCTGCTGGATCTGAAGGCCAAGGTGCTGGGCGTGCCGATGGTCGAACTGCTGGGCGGCCGCTATCGCGACAGCATCCTGCTTTACGCCAACTACTGGTTCCTGGAGGGCGAGGGCACGCCGGAAGACTATTCAAGGCAGGCCAAGATCATCCGCGACCAGGGCTTCACCGGCTGCAAGTTCGACCCGTTCGCCCACACCTCCTACCTCTATGGCGATCACCTGTCGACGAACCTGTCGCTGAGCCGGGAGCAGGAAGACCACGCGCTGGCCATCGCCCGGGCGGTACGCGACGCCATGGGGCCGGACGCCGACATCATGATCGAAACCCACGCCATGCTGAACCTGCAGACCGCGGTGAAGATGGCGCGACGCATGGCCGATCTGGACATCACCTGGTTCGAGGAACCGGTCGGCCCGGAAAACGTGAACACGTTGGCGGAGGTGCGACGGCGCCTCGATTCTGCGATCACCGTCTGCGTCGGCGAGCGGCACTATACGCGTGCCGGTATCCTGCCGGTGCTGGAGCGGCAGATTTGCGACATCGTCATGCCCGACGTCACGCGCTGCGGCGGCCCGTCGGAGCTGAAGCGCATGGCGACGCTGGCCGAGGCCTATGGCGCCCTGGTCGCGCCACACAATCCCAACGGCCCGCTGTCGACCCTGGCATCGGCCCATGTCTGCGCCAGCATCCCCAACCTGTTCCGGCAGGAGTTCATGGTCCAGGATGTGCCCTGGCGCGACACGGTGATCAGCCACCCGCTCGACGTTCGCGACGGCCACCTGCATCTCAGCGACCGGCCCGGCCTGGGCGTCGATCTGATCGAAGCCGAGATGGAGGCCCATCCCGGCGTCCGTGATCTCGACCGTGACGGCTTTTACGTCTGATCGCGCCGCAGCCGTTACCAGAAGACCAGCAGGATCAGCGAACCGATAATCGCGACGGCCGAAAGGCCCAGGGTACCGAGCGACAATCGGGTCAGCCATTCCGGCACCGGCTGACCGTCAACCCGGTCCTGCGGTCTCGGCTGGCCGAGTTCGATCGCCACGACATCCTGTTTCAGATTATCGCGCAGCCGCCGCCGCAAGCCGGCCGCCTCGTCCGACTCGGCCACCACCCAAACGGACCTCTTGTCCGCCAACCGAGCGGCAAGGCCCTCCGGAATGTCGGCATCGACATCGTCGACGATCACCACGTCGGCCGCTTGCGGCGGCACGGGTTCGGTATCCGCGCGGTCCGAGGGCGGTGGGGTTCCCAGCTCATCGACAAGTGTCGAAAGCGGGATGTAGCGGACCTTGCGGTCACGCACCGTGAGGCCGGAACCGATCGCGCTGGCCAAGGTGGTCTTGCGACAGCGTGGCGGCCCGAACAGCATGAGATGGTTCGGCGCGCCGCCGCGCTCGTAGGTGAAGTCTTCAACCGCCTTGACGGCGGCCGCACGATCTTCCTCGCGCTGCTCGTCTGTCTCGCCGACCCGAATGACGGCCAGCGGGTTGCCCGCGAAGTTGGGCAGCCTGAAGAAGTATGGCAGGGCGGAGACATCGAACAGCCGCTTTTGGCTGACGAATTCCCGCGCGATCAGCAGGATGCCGATGAGCGCCCAAGCCACCGCGATGACCAGCAGGATGATCGTCCCCCAGCCGCCATCCCGCATGGCGACCGCCAGAAAGACCGCAAACAGCGTGCCGGCATTCCAGAACCAGTTGTCGGTCAAGCCGTCCTGACGCAGCTCGGCCACGTGATCGTCCGTGGTGCGAAAGATGTGGCCGGCGCGCGTCAGATCGACGCCGTAATCCGTGATGTCCTTCAATGCCGGTATGATCGCGAACAAGAGGCCCCACCAGGGGCCGGCGCCAAGCTCCGCGAAACCGCCGATCAACAGAGATGTGCCGGCAAAGCCCATCATGGCGTGGGCCATCTGGTTGGAGTTCCAGGTATAGACGGCCGTGTAGTTGACGTAGACGTCCGACCCGAACAGATCCGTCGGTTTCATCGCACCCCTCGCCTCCTTTCGTTGTCGCAACACATGACCAGGATGGCCAATCCGTCTTGCAACCCTACCATAAGTTGCTGATTGCCGCGCGTCGGCATCAGTCGCAGGACGCTTGTAACGATCTCATGCTAGGCTTGGCCGCCTTTGCCCCAGCCGGATCGCGCGCTCATGCTCGTCCTGATCAACCCGTTCACCGTTTTTGACGGCGAAGAGGATGCCTTTCTGGCGTTATGGGATCAGACCAACGCGATCCTGCGCACGGCGCCGGGCTACATCTCCGCCCGCCTGGTGCGGGCCGCCGATCATCAGGCGCCGGGACACCAGGCGCCTTTCACCCACATCAACGTCGCCGAATGGCAGAGCCTGGAGACCTATAAGGCCGCGCTGGCCAATCCGGCCGTCAGGAAGCTGGCCGGCGAGTATCTGAAGGTGTGCACCTTCGACCCGGCGGTCTACGACGTTATTCGCGACGATCGCGGCACCTGAACGCCGCCCCGACGCGGCCGATTGATGGCTCAGTCGTGCTTGCCGCCATGCTGCCGTGACCACTCAGCGGGCCCATGGAGAAAGGCCTCGACCTGATCGATGTCGCTGGCATCGAAGTAGCCATGATGCTTGGCCACGCGCAACACGTCCCACCAGGTCGCCAGGCTGTGCAGTTCGACACCGATTCCCCGCATGGTTTCGACGCTTTGCGGAAAGATGCCGTAGTGGAAGATGACGAAGGCGTGCTCCACCGTGGCGCCCGCCTCGCGCAAGGCCTTGCAGAAATTCACCTTGGAGCCCGCGTCGGTGGCCAGATCCTCGACCAGTAGCACGCGGTGACGTTCGGTCAAATGGCCCTCGATCTGGGCGTTGCGACCAAACCCCTTGGGCTTTTTGCGGATGTACTGCATCGGCAGACCCAACCGGTCGGCAATCCAGGCTGCATAGGGAATGCCGGCCGTCTCGCCGCCCGCGACCGCGTCGATGCCTTCGAAGCCCGCCGCCTCCACGATCACGGAGGCCGCGAAATCGACCAGCGTCGACCTTATGCGCGGGAAAGAGATCAGCTTGCGGCAGTCGATATAGACCGGGCTGGCCCGGCCGGAGGTCAGGATGAAGGGCTCGCGCGCGTTGAACAGCACCGCCCCAACCTCGATCAGCATCTTGGCCGTCGCATCCGCGATCCGTGTCTTGTCGTAAAGGGCGATGCCAGGGGTCACGAGCGGTCTCCGTCGAAGGGCTGAAGGGGCCGGGCGAGCAGCGCGCCGCCCAGCCTCAAAAGGAGCGGCCATCTATGTGGGACCGAACGGCAGCGCGCAAGGTCGAATCCGCGCGTTGGCTCTCAGTGCCGTGATGACTTCATCGCAACTGGCGGTATCAGCAGATGCGCGGCAACTGGTCCCCGGAGAGCATGTCCAGCGCGCGTTCGCCGCCGATCACGGTCTTGGCGATGACGCCGGCGCCTGATCGGCTCACGACTTGGCCGACCTCTCGCGCCTCGCTGCCCAGAACGTCGATCGCCGTCTGGGCCTGCGCGCGCGGCACGATGGCGACGAAGCGGCCCTCGTTGGCGACATAAAGCGGGTCAAGACCCAGGATCTCGCAGGCGCCACGCACCGGGCCGTGAACGTCGATGGCGGCTTCGTCGATCTGGATGGTCGTGCCGGCGGCCTCGGCGATCTCGATCAGGGACGTGGCCAGGCCGCCGCGCGTGAGGTCGCGCAGGCAATGGATGTCGATGCCGGCCCGGATCATCGCGTCGACCGGGCGCCATAGCGGCGCCGCATCGCTTTCGATCGGTGTTTCGAAACCGAGCCCTTCGCGGGCCGCCATCACCGCGATGCCGTGGCGGCCGATATCGCCGGACAAAATCACCGCGTCGCCTGGCACCGCGCGGTTCGGCCCGATGTCCTGGCCGTCCGCGACCTGGCCGATGCCGGTGGTGGTGATGTAAACGCCGTCGCCCGAGCCGGCCTCGACCACCTTGGTATCGCCCGTGACGATGGTGACGTTCTCGACCTCCGCCGTGGCGCGCATGGAGGCGGCGATGCGGGCCAGGTCGGCGATCGGAAAGCCCTCTTCGATGATGAAGCCGGCGGCGATGTGCAAGGGGCGGGCCGCGCACATTGCGAGATCGTTGATCGTGCCGCAGATCGCGAGGTGGCCGATATCGCCGCCGGGGAAGAAGATCGGCCGCACGACATAGCCGTCCGTGGTCATGGCCAGGCGCGCGCCGGCGGCCTCGAACACCGCGCCGTCATGTTGGGCGCCGAGCAGCGGGTTGTCGAAGGCGGGCACGATGACGTCCTGCAGCAGGCGAT
>JANQGH010000069.1 GCA_028277405.1 Alphaproteobacteria bacterium
CGGAGCTTGCCGAAACACAAGCGGTGTTCGAGTTCGATGACATGCCGTGCACCATCGTCGGCTTTTGGATGCCGGAATACACAAGTGCGGTGAACGTCACGGGCTGGCACCTGCATTTTCTGTCGGACGACGGCCTGCATGGCGGGCACATCCTGAACTGCAGCGGCGGTCCGCTGGTCGCCGAGTTGGAGCACATGTCCGATTTCCGCATGGCCATCCCGGAAACCGCCGAGTTCCTGAAAGCCGACCTGACCGGCGACCCGACGGCGGTTATCGAAGACGTCGAGCGCGACCACTGACAGCGTCGGGGATTACGGGCCCTTCGTCGGCGCGCCATACTCCGCGATGAAGTCGTCGAACGCCTTGTGCAGGGACTCGGCGTCGGCGTAGTCGTCCAGCTTTTCGAGCAGAATGACCAGCAGATAGTTGTTGCCCAGGCCATAGCGGTCGTTCAGGGCGCGCAGCTTCGCGTAGGCCGCCTCAGAGAGGGCGGCGTTGAAACGCTTGGGCAGCGGATACCGTTTCTTGGCCATCGAGCCCTCCTTCGCTGGCCTATTCCTTCTTCCACCAGTCGTCCGGGCTGGTGATCTCCTTCATGTCGCGGATGTCCGCGCGCCGCTCCTTGGGCACGGCCAGGATGTTGATCGACAGGATGCGCCCAAAGCGGTTGGTCTTGTTGCCGGCGTGGTTGTTCGGGTTGAACAATGGCGGCAGATGCCACCACAGGCGATAATCGGCGTTCTGCAGCAGTCGAATGACCGAAGGCGACTTTTCCTTGCGGTCGTTTTCCAGATAGAGCACCGGCCGGTGGCGCTTGATCGTCATCTTGGCGCCGGCCAGCACGTCGGCCTCCATGCCCTCGACATCGATCTTCATCAGGTGGACGGCGTCCAGCTTCAGCGAGTCGACGGTCATCAGCGGCACTGTGTCGCCCGCCCCCTCCGTCACCGAGACGCCGCCGTAGTTGCCTGCCTGGGCGTAGTTCGGCGTCGGGATCTTGGCGGTGCCGTTCGTCCGGCCGACAGCCGCGAAATAGGCCCAGACGTTCGGGATCTCGTTCTGCGCCAGGTTGCAGCACAGCACCTGGAAGACCAGGCGCTGAGGTTCGAAGGTGTAGACGCGCCCGGTCGGCCCCACCGCCTCGGCCAGGCGCAACGTGTGCACGCCAATGTTGGCGCCGATGTCGAGCGCCGTTTCGCCCGGCTTGACCAGTTGGGCCAGCGCGTCGCCCAGCAGATAGTCGCACTCGCCATACTCGGTCAGCGCGGTGCCGATGAAGACATCGTTGCGGAAATAGCGCATCAGCCCGTGGCGGGTGTGGCGCAGCGTGGTCAGATCGCCGCTCAGCAGCGACGACGAGGGGACGGCATGGGACACGGGCTTTTGCTCACTGCTTCCTTCTTGGTGGCCGCCATTCCTGAAGCCAGGCCTCGAGAGCCTTCGAAACCGTGGCGATCAGCGGCTGCCAGGCCCCGACCTCTTCCAGGCGGAACAGGCGCAGGCTGGGATACCATGGCATCGTATCGCCGTTCGCTCCCCAGCGCCAATCGGCATAGCGCTGCAACAGCACCCAGGCCGGAAGGCCCATGGCGCCGGCGAGATGGGCCGTGGCGGTGTCCGTGGTGATGATCAGGTCCATGGCCGTCAGGTTGGCCGCGGCGTCACCGAAATCCTTCATGGCGCCGGACAGCTTCTGGCTGATGGTATCGCCGAACGGCACGTCGGACAGTTCGGCGTTCACGTCGGCCTCGAACTGCAGGCTGAACCAGCGGGCCGCAGCGCCGGTCTCGATCAGGGGCGCGAGCAAGGGCGTCGGCACCCGCTTGAAGGCAGCGCCCGAACCGGTCGGGCTGCAGCCCCAGGCCAGGCCGATGCGCGGTGTCTTGCCGGCGCGCGGCAGGCCCTTGTGCGGCGGCGCGCCGAGGTAGGGCTTGTCCATACCAGCGCGCTCCAGCCGTGGATCGACATATTGCGCCAGGCTCATCACCGGTACGCGCTGATCATGCTTCGGCGTCGGGCCGCCGGGGTCGAACGCGACCACGGCGTCGACGCAGTCCATGCGCGACAACAGCGGGATCAAGGGCTTGCGGCAGCCGACAACCAGCTGGCCGCCCAGTTCCTTGACCGCCGGCAGGTAGCGCGCGAACTGGATGAAGTCGCCGAAACCCTGCTCGCCATAGACAAACAGCGTCTCGCCCGGATAGGGGGCGCCGTGCCACATCGGCGTCGGCTGATCATGGCGCTTGCGCTGATCCCCTAGCGCCATGCGGCCCTCGTAAAGCGGCCAGGCCAGTTCGGGCAGGCCGGCGGTCAACAGCGCCAGCCCCCAGCTCGCCATGATGCGCGGATTACGCGGTGACAGCCCCAGCGCCTTTCGAAACGCGGGCCAGGCCTGGTCGTAGTCGCAGAGGAACACGTAAGCGAGCGCCAGGTTGAACCAGGCGGTCGCATCGTCCGGCTTCTCAACCGTCGAAATCTTCAGCGGTTCCACCGCCTCCGGCGCGCGTTGGGCCGTCACCAGCGTCAAGCCATAGGTCATGGTGAGCGGCTGGCGCCGATTTGCCTCAACGGACCAGCCCGCCTCGACCATCGCCTCGGCCGCTGCAAGCCGCCGGCGTTCGGACAGCGCGTTGGTTACTTGGGCCAGATCAGCGAGATCACGGTCGTCGAGTTGACGCGCAGCGAGGCTGGCCAGTTCATCGAGATCAGCCGGCTGGCCGATCCGACCGGCCACATAACCCGCCAAGTCGACCAGCAGTCCGCTGCCGCGCTTGGCCCGGACCTTCAGCGCAATCTCCTGGGCGCCGTCGCCCGGCGCGCCGACCAGCCAGTCGGCGATTGCCATGGCAACGGCCGCCGGTACGCCCAACGCCACGGACGGCTGCGCCGGCCTGACTTCCGGTTGCGGCATTTCGGTTAGCAATCCTGGACCGGCGATGGCGCTGTCTCCCGGATAACGAGCCCGGGGGCGTGGGATCGCCCCCGGCGGCACCGACTCTGCGCAAGATGGCGAGGCCGTCAAGCCGGCTCGACCAAAACGGCACCGCGATTAATGGTGTTTCGCAGGTCTAACCCGCGCCGCCGCCCATGCAGTCACCCCTCAAACCGTGCTAGATCGCCTCGACGATCGGCGCTGATGAGGATCAACATGTCGGTGATATCCACGCTGGACGAGTTGGAGGCGATCTACGGCCATCCGGTCGAAGCCGCGACCGCCAAGGAGGTCGACCGGATCACGCCGCACTATCGCGCCTTCATCGAGGCGGCGCCCTTCGCCGTGCTGGCCACCGCCGGCCCCGAAGGCTTGGACTGCTCGCCACGCGGCGACGGGCCGGGCTTTGTCCGGATCGCCGACGAGCGGACCCTGATGATGCCCGACCGGCGCGGCAACAACCGTGTCGATTCGCTGCGCAACATCATTCGCGACCCGCGCGTGGCGGTCCTGTTCATGGTGCCGGGCGTGGGCAATACCATCCGGGTGAACGGCCACGCGCATCTGAGCGCCGAGCCCGACCTGCTGGCGTCGTTCGCGGTCAACGGCAAGGCGCCGCGCAGCGTCATCGTGATCACGACGGAGGCGGTCTATTTCCAATGCGCCCGCGCGATCGTGCGATCCGATCTGTGGAACCCGGCTGGCCATGTCGACGCGCGCTCCCTGCCGACACCGGGGCAGATCCTGGCGGACCTCAGCGACAACCGGGTCGGCGGCGAACGCTATGATCGGGAGTGGCCGGAACGGGCGCGACGCACTCTCTGGTAGGGATGCTGGTCAATCGGCGTCGCGACGAAGGGTGATCGTCGGCTGCCACCGACCGACGATCTCGGTGTCGTCGACGAGGACGCCCGCAACGTCGAACGACACGTCGTCCCGGTCGAAAAACCATGGCTGGGCGGAAAACAAGCCGTTCGGCAGCCGCTTGACCGTGGCGGTTCGGCCATCGGGCAGCCTGAACGTGCGCTGTGATTCCGAACCGACACCGATGACGTAAAGGCTGAGGCTGTCGAACAGCCGGAGGCATGTCAGGGCCGTCTCGGCATGGTCGGCGCGGTAAGACGGGTCGAGCGCGAGCCAGTCGCTCAGCCACCGCGCGCGCTCCGTTTGCCGTTCGGCCGCCCAGGCTCGACCGATCGGGCGCTCGGCCCCATCCTTCAACGTCGCGAGATAGGCGAAATGGCCGGCGACGGTCCAGCCCGACAGGATGCCGAAGCCCTGGGCACGCGCGACCGAGCGTCCCCATATCGCCAGCGCCTCGTCGACCGTCATTTCATCGAACGTGCGGGGCCGGTTGCGCGTGGGGTCGATCTCGATCGCCAGGTCCCGCTCCTGCCAGCCGTCATCATGGTGGTCGATCGCACACAGCACCTCCGACTTGACCACATCGGGCAGGCCGGACAACAGGATCGACCGCTCCGCCAGATCGAAGGACAGCCGCGCGTGGTCGACCTGCCGGACAACGCCCCAGCGTTGAACGTCGCCATGCCGGTCCAACGCCACCTTGATCATGCGGGCCCTTCCTGCTGCCTCGATCCGCCATGATTGTCGCTCCGAATGCCGGCGCGCGACTGTTTCATTGCATAAATCCGTGTCATGCGCTCAAAGTAGCGCGCATCGCCCACCCCGACAGCTAGAAACGTCGCCAAATCGCGACGACTAAGGAGGCTTGATTGGCCGTCCTGATTTTCTTTGCCGTCGCCATCGCGGCGCGGCTGGGCACTTTGGCTTGGTCGAAGCGCAACGAGGCGAGGCTTCGCCGTGACGGCGCGGTCGAGCACGGTGCCGGCGTCTCCCGTCTACTGGCGATCTGGCATACCGCGATCTACCTAGGCGCCTTACTGGAGGCCTATCTGCGGGGCGTCTTTTCGGCCCCTGGCATCAGCATCCTGGGATTGGCCGTCTATCTGGTCGGGCTGATCGGCCTGGTGCTGGCCATCCGCGGACTTGGGTCCGTCTGGACCGTGAAGATTATGATCGCGCCGGATCATCGCAGGGTTTCGAGTGGCATCTATCGCTGGATGCGCCACCCGAACTACGTGCTCGGCATCGTCCCGGAGCTGGTCGGTCTGGTCATTGTCGCCCACGCCTTCTGGACGGCGGTGATCGGCCTGCCGGTCTACGCCGTGTTGCTGGTCTTGCGCATTCGGCAAGAGGAACGGGCGATGCGGGCAATCAAACCCGATCGCTCGTGATAAGCGATTCTCGCCAGAGTGTGCTAACCTTGACGAGACTCAGCTAGCGGAGGCTCTACCATGCTCGCGGGCGCGCTGATCGTCTGGTTTGTCCTGACCGGACTGTCCGTCCTCTTTGTCGTCTACGATTCCGTCACCAACGGCGTCACCAGTTGGGTGCAGCGCGCAGCCTGGATCCTGGTCACAATCTACACCGGGCCGATCGGCGCCTTTGTCTACCTGCTGACCTGTCGCCGCCCCTTCCCCGGCGGCCATGACGCGTTCACCCGGCCGATATGGAAGCAGGCGATGAACAGCGAGATGCACTGTGTCGCCGGCGATGCCACGGGCATCATGATCGCCGCCGCGATCGTTCCCGTCTTGGGCCTGGCCAATGGCTGGGATGCGGTGTTGGAGTATATCGCCGGCTTCGCCGTGGGGCTGTTCATCTTCCAGGCGTTGATGATGCGCGGCATGTATGACGGCAATTACTGGCGCGCGGTGCGCAAGACCTTCTTCGCCGAAACCGTGTCGATGAATCTGGTGATGACCGGCATGTTGCCGACCATGATCATCCTGGCCGACGCGATCCCGAGCTCCGAAAGCCCGCTGAACGCCGCGTTCTGGTTCCGCATGGGCATCGCCACCATCGTCGGCGGCATCTTCACCTATCCCATCAACTACTGGCTGGTGAAAAACCATCTGAAACATGGCTGCATGACCCTGCCCGGCACCGACGGCCCGGCCCATGGCCTGGGACACCGGTCGCCGGAGGCCGAGGGCGAACAGGGCGGGATGCAGATGGGCGAACTGTCCTTCGGTGCGGCAACCGCATGGATCGCCGGGACCTGTGTCCTCCTTCTGCTGGTGATGTGGCTGACCAGCCTGGTCGTGCCGATCAGCTTCGGGGGTTAGCGAACGGGACTTGGCGTTTCGAGACTGAGACACCAAAGGTCGCCAGAAAGTGCAGTTAACCGCCGGGCCACAGAAGCGAGATGTTCACGATGACGACGACAACGACCGCTTCGAGCCCTCTTTGACCGATGCGCAAGACTTACCAACGTCCGCTTTCGGAGCCTGAGCCCAACGTCGATTCAGCAATACCTGCACAACTCGTCTGTACTATTGGAGTTGGGAAGATGTTGAAGAGGCAAGATAAATTGCAGAAAAAACGGCCGTTCGCCAGTTACGAGGAAAGGCTCAATCGGGTGCTTTCCTACATTTATGAGAATCTGGATGAGGATCTAAATCTCGATCTGCTTGCCGAAGTGGCATGCATGTCTCGCTATCATTGGCACCGTGTTTTCTGTGCGATGACCGGAGAAACGCTGTCTGGTGTCATCCGGAGATTGCGCCTTCACCAGGCCGCCAACGCGCTTGTAGAAACTGATGCGCCTATTCGCGATATCGTAGCACAGGTTGGCTATCAAAACCTGTCCAGCTTTTCCCGCATTTTTAAACGCGTACACGGTCTATCCCCCAACGAATACCGTCAAAACGGCAAGACGATAAACGCCTTCTCAGGCAGCCCTCCAAAGGGAAAGAACATGTATCCAGTGACCATCAGGGAAATGAGCGATATCCGTGCGGCGGGTGTTCTGCACACAGGCCCGTACCGCAAGATCGGCGGCGCATTTAATAAGCTTGGCGGAGTGTTGACGGCAAACTCTCTTATGCAAGACGTAAGCGAGTTGTTTGTGATCTATCATGACCCTCCGCAGTCCAAACCGGATGAGGAACTTCAGTCGCATGTTGCAGTATCCACACTGAACAGTTTTCCCGCCGGACTACAGGGCCTTGATTACTTCGATGTCCGTGGGGGGAGGTATGCCGTTCTTGAGCACAAAGGGCCTTATCAGACGCTGAAGGCGGCCTACGACTGGCTTTATGGTCACTGGTTACCAGACTCCGGAATGGAACCGAGAGATGCTCCGCCGCTGGAAGTGTATGTCAACGATCCAAGAAAAACGCCTTCGGCCAACCTCAGGACCGATATTCGCCTGCCTTTGCAATAGGCTATCAACGCAGAGTGTAAGTTGACCTGAGCAACAAACTGATTTTCAGCGCACTGGCTCAAGCAGCCATTAAAACGATCGCCGGGAATGGCATCAAAGTCCGCATATCAGACCTATGCGCTTGATGCGCCGATAAAGGATGGAGGGCGTGGCCGACGGTCCAGGCCGGTCGGCCCAATCGAGATTAGGCGATGAATTCCGGCTTCTAAGGCGACTGCACGGCTTCGGCATTGTATTGACCCAGGAACTCTTCGCTCGGCGGTATCGGCGTGATCACGTCGATCAGCACGCCGTTGGGGTCTCGGGTGATGAAGTGGCGTTGGCCGAAGGGTTCGTCACGCAGGGCCAGCAGGATGGGCAATCCCGCGCTTGTGGCGCGCTCGAATTCCGCATCCACGTCCTCGACCTCGAAATTGATCAGGAGGCCCGAGACGCGCCCGCGCCCGCTTTCCGGAACCGTCGCGTGATCGCCCCGCAGAACGGCGATGTTGACCTTCGGGTCTTCGCTTGACTGCAGATGGACGTACCAGTCGCTCTCAAAGCTGGGCGCGAAGCGGAAATGGTCGCGATAGAACCTGGCGGTGCCGGTCACGTCATCGGTCATGATCACAGGATAGAACTGGGTGCATTTCATGGCTTTCGCCTCCTTGCTCATTTACATACACTCTGCATGAGAATGTCATAAACATACAGGCTGTATGTATGCAAGCGAAATCCGTCCGGCGCTCGAATACCGAGCGTACCGAGGCCACACGCGCCGCCCTGGTCGCCGCGGCACGGTCGCTGTTCGTCGACAAGGGCTATGCGGAAACCGGAACGCCGGAGATCGTCGCCAAGGCCGGTGTCACGCGCGGGGCGCTGTATCACCATTTCGCCGACAAAGCGGATCTGTTCCGCGCGGTGGTCGGACGCGAGGCGGCGGCGGTGGCGGCGCAAATCGAGTCCGAAAGCGCCGACCCCACCTCGGCACTCGACGCCCTGACCTCGGGCACGGACGCCTATTTCGCCGCAATGGCGGCGCCCGGTCGGGTCCGTCTGTTGCTGTTGGACGGCCCGGCGGTGCTGGGGCATCGAGAGATGGTACATATCGACAAGCAGGCAGGCGGAGAGGAGCTGCGCGAGGGCTTGGCCTTTGCCTTGCCGGCCGACGGCCTGCCGGATAGAACGATGGACGCGCTGGCGGACATCCTGTCGGCCGCCTTCGACCGCGCGGCCTTGGCGATCTCAGAGGGCGCGCCAGCGGCGCATTACCGGCGCGCGATTCGACAGATTTTCGACGGATTGATCAGGGCTGACAAGCATCCATGACCGAGCACGCACTGGTTATCCGTTTGGCCGACCCGAACAGCGACAAGGCGGCGCTAGGGAAGCTGTTTGGGGAAATGGCCGGCCATTACTTCCCCGACAGGTCCTACGCCCAGTCGGATGCGGCGGAGCAGGTGGTCGGGCAGCTGAACGCCCATCTGGGGTGCGAGGTGCTGATCGCCTGGCGCGATGGCGCGCCGCTCGGCTTCGCGGCCTTCTCAGTGCTCTTCCCCGCCAACGGACTGGGGGCGCAGGTCTTCCTGCGCGACCTGTTCGTGACCGATCGGGCACGATCCCAGGGGATCGGCGAGCGCCTGTTGCGCGCGTCGGCATCCATCGCCGTCGAGCGCGGCTGCAGCCGTATGGACTGGACGACCGCCATCTCCAACCCCGGTGCGATGGCGCTTTATGACAGGCTCGTCGGTCGGCGGCTTGACGAGAAGGTCTACTACCGTCTCGAAGGCGACGCCCTGGCCGACTTCGCGCGTGGCCACGAACTGGCCGACGCGCAACCGGCGATTGCCCCGCGAACCATGGAAACCGATCGGACGTGGATGCGCCCGCACCGGGTGGAGGACTTCGAGGATGTCGCCGCCATGTGGGCCGAACCCGCCGTTGTACAGCACATCAGCGGCAAGCCGTCGACGCGTCGCGAATCCTGGGCACGACTGCTGCAGTACATCGGACACTGGTCCGCGCTTAATTACGGCTATTGGGCCGTGACCGACAAGCAAACCGGCGCCTTTCTGGGCGAGGTCGGCTTTGGCGACTTCAAGCGCGAACTCGACGCGTCGCTGAACGGCGTGCCGGAGATCGGCTGGGTCCTGCAGCCGGCGGCACACGGTCGGGGCCTGGCGACGGAGACCGTGCGCGCGGCCGTGCAGTGGGGCGACGCGCACCTGGCGCACGACCGCACTTTTTGCCTGGTTGATCCTGATTACGCCGCGACCATGCGCGTTGCCGAGAAGGCGGGATACTGCCCGCTTTCACGCTTCACGTATGAGGGGCTACCCGCGCTGACCCTGGATAGGCACCGCCCCAGTTGATGATAATCCAGCGCCGGGTTCGGCGCGTATCAGCCCATGACCGTCGCAATTCCGGATGCCCGCAATGACCGAAGCCAAGACCGTTCTTCTAACCGGCGCCTCGGGTTTCATCGCCAAACACATCTGCCTGAAGCTGTTGCAGGCCGGTCATCGGGTCGTCGGATCGGCCCGGTCGGAGAGCCGGGGCCAAGAGGTGGTCGCCGCGATCAAGCCACACTTGGCGCCCGACACGGATCTCGATCAGCGGCTGCGTATGGTGACGCTGCATCTAGATGATGACGCCGGTTGGGACGAGGCCATGGGCGGCGTCGATGTCTTGATGCACACCGCGTCGCCCTTTCCTTTGGAACAGCCCAAGGACGAGCACGACGTGATCAGACCGGCCGTCGACGGCACGCTGCGGGCCCTGCGCGCCGCCAAGTCCGCCGGCGTCAAACGGGTGGTCCTGACCTCGTCGACCGTCGCGATCGTAAACCGTGACCTGCCGCCGGGGAAAACGGCCTACGACGAAAGCGATTGGTCCGATGTCGACTATCCCACGGCCACGCCCTACGTGAAGTCTAAGACGCTGGCAGAACGGGCCGCTTGGGACTTCGTCGAGAAGGAAGCGCCGGAGATCGCGCTGACGGCCATCAATCCGGGCCTGGTGCTGGGTCCGCCGCTGGATGGGCACCTTGGCACCTCGCTGCAGGTGGTGCAGCGCCTGCTGCGCTCCAAGGATCCCGCCCTGCCGAATTTCGGCTTCGCCAGCGTCGATGTGCGCGACATCGCCGAGATGCATGTGCGCGCGCTGTCGAACGACGCCAGCATCGGCCAACGGATTGCCGGCGTGAACCGGTTCTTCTGGTACATCGATATGGCCAAAACGCTGGCCGCCACCTATCCGGACCGCAAGATCACCACCCGCCGGGCGCCGAACTGGCTGGTCAGGGGTCTGGCCCTGGTCGACAAGCCGATACGAACCATCCTGGCGGACCTGGACCAGAAGCGCGAAGTATCCAACCAGCGGGCGCGCGATCTGCTGGGCATGGAGTTCATGGATGTCGAGCAAGGCTTGCGAGATGCCGCCGACTATCTGATCGCCCACGGACTTGACCGCTAGCCGTCATGATGTCTGTTGTTCGTTCGCCAAGCGACAGAGCAAAGCCCTATCGTTAGTGCATGGTCCAGGGTCAAACAGTCGATCCGCCAAGCACTGTCTTTGTCACCGGTGCGTCCGGCTACATCGCCAAGCATATCTGCCTGAAGCTGTTGAACGAAGGGTATCGCGTCGTCGGGTCCGTGCGCACACCGGCGCGTGCGGAGGAAACCCTGATCGCCGTCCGGGACCATCTCGACGACGACGCCGATATCGACGACCGGCTGCGCCTGGTGGCGCTTGACCTCGATGACGACGCGGGCTGGTACGAGGCCATGCTCGGCGTCGACGCCCTGATCCACACCGCCTCCCCCCTGCCCCTGGAACAGCCCGACGACCCGCGCGGGATCGTCCGCACGGCCGTCGATGGTGCCTTGCGCGCAATGCGGGCAGCACAGGCGGCCGGCGTCGGGCGGGTGGTCATGACGTCGTCGACCGCCGCGATCATGAGCCGGGATCTGCCCGACGGCCAGCAGGTGTATGACGAAACGGTGTGGAGCGATCCTGCCCATCCCTCGATCACGCCCTACGCGAAGTCAAAGACACTGGCGGAGCGGGCGGCCTGGAACTTCGTCGCACGCGAGGCGCCCGGCCTCAACCTGACAACGATCAACCCTTCCTTCGTTCTGGGCACGCCGCTGGATGACCATCTCAGCGCATCGATCAAGGTCGTTCAGCGCCTGCTTCGGGGCAAGCACCCCGCCCTGCCCGATCTCGGCTTCACCTGCGTCGATGTTAAGGACATCGCGGAAATGCACATACGCGTCCTGACAACACCGGCCAGCATCGGGCAGCGCATCATCGGCGCCGACCGCTTCGTGCATCTCGTGGAAATGGCCAAGATCCTGGCGGCCGCATATCCGGACCGGCGGATCGTGACACGTCAGGCGCCGGACTGGCTGATCCGGCTCATCGGCCTTGTCGACAAACCCGTACGATCCCTCATTCCCAGGCTCGGTGAACGGGACGAGGTTTCGACCGGGCGGGCCGAAGACCTGCTCGACATGACCTTCGCCGATGTCGAGCTCAGCATCCGCGCGACAGCGGACTTTTTGATCACGCGCGGCCTTATCAAATAGACGGCCGCCGACGCCTGCGCCTTTTACGTGCGACATATTGGAAGCGCCTTAAGGTGGCATGGCGCAGTGCAATCAACTACTATCATGGGCGACTCAGGCGACGAGACCCCAGGTCACGCATAAGGTGGCGCTATGTTCGAGAGTGCAGACGCAGTCCTGCTCGCCCGTTTTCAGTTCGCCTTTACTGTCGCGTTCCACATCATCTTTCCATCCTTCTCCATCGGGCTGGCCAGTTTCTTGGCAGTGCTTGAGGGGCTGTGGCTGATAACGAAACGAGACGTTTATCTGCGTCTGTTCAAGTACTGGGTGAGAATATTTGCCGTAGCGTTCGGCATGGGCGTGGTCTCGGGCGTGGTCATGGCCTACCAGATCGGCACAAACTGGGGTGTCTTTGCGGACCGTGCGGGGCCGATCATCGGCCCCTTGATGGGCTATGAGGTCTTATCGGCCTTCTTCCTGGAGGCCGGTTTCCTCGGCGTAATGCTGTTCGGGCTCAACCGCGTCGGCAAGGGCCTGCACTTCTTTTCGACCCTGATGGTCGCGATCGGCACGCTGGGGTCGGCGTTCTGGATTCTCTCGGTGAACTCGTGGATGCAGACCCCGGCGGGCTACGAGATGAACGAGGTCGGCCAGTTCGTCGCCGCCGATTGGGCGGCAGTCATCTTCAACCCGTCCTTCCCCTACCGGCTGGTGCATATGGTGCTGGCCGCCTATATCACGACGGCGCTGGTGGTCGGTGCCGTCGGGGCCTGGCACTTGCTGCGCGGCAATCGCGAAGAGCCGATCCGGATCATGTTCTCCATGGCGATGTGGATGCTGACCATCGTCGTGCCGATGCAGCTTTATGCCGGCGACGCGCATGGCCGCAATACCTTGGAGTATCAGCCGGCCAAGATTGCAGCGATCGAGGGCCACTATGAAAGCTATCCCGACGGCCACGCGCCCCTGATCCTACTCGGGTGGCCCTCGAACGAAGCCGGCGAGACGCTGTACTCCATTGAAGTACCGCTGCTGGGCAGCTTGATCCTCACCCACGACCTTACCAGCCCGTTGCAGGGCCTGGACGCCTTCCCCCGCGAGGACTGGCCCCCAACGACCATCGTGTTTTTCACGTTCCGGGCCATGGTGGGGCTGGGTGTGCTGATGCTGGGTCTTGGGCTGTTCAGCCTCTACAAGCGGATCAGGCACAAGCTCTACGACTCAACCTGGCTGCATCGTTACGCGGTGATCATGGGGCCGGCCGGCTTTGCTGCCGTGCTGTGCGGCTGGGTCACGACCGAGGTCGGGCGGCAGCCCTTTACGGTCTATAATCTGCTGCGCACAGCGGACTCCGCCTCGCCCCTGGACGCGCCAGCGGTCGGCGCCTCGCTGCTCGCCTTCATCATTGTCTATTTCTTCATCTTCGGCGCCGGGACCCTCTACATTCTGCGCCTGATGCGCGGCACGCCGGCCTCGTCTGAAGAAGCGCCCATATCCGAGGGGCCGACGCGCACCGCAGGCTTTACACAGATCCAAGCGCCGGAGCACAGCCGCCGCCCGGAAGCGGGCGACTGAGGGGGCGGAAGGATGGAACCGAACACCACTCTGACGATCTTCTGGGCCGCCGTTATCGGCTTTGCGATCATCATGTATGTCGTGCTGGACGGCTTCGACCTGGGGGTCGGCATCCTGTTCACCGTCGTGCATGAAGACGAGCATCGCGGCGTCATGATGAACTCGGTCGCGCCCGTGTGGGACGGCAACGAGACCTGGCTGGTGATGGGCGGCGGCGGGTTGCTGGCGACCTTCCCTCTCGCCTACTCGGTCCTGTTCCCCGCCATATACGCGCCCTTGATCGCGATGCTGTTGGGCCTGGCCTTTCGCGGCGTGTCGTTTGAGTATCGCTGGCGCGCGACCAAGGGCCGGTTCATCTGGAACGCCGGGTTCGCCGGCGGCTCCCTGCTCGCGGCCTTCTGCCAGGGGTTGGCTCTGGGCACCGTCTTGCAGGGCGTGGAGATCGCCAACCGCGAATATGCCGGCGGCTGGTGGGATTGGCTGACGCCGTTCAGCATCCTGACGGGCCTGTCGGTCGTCAGCGGTTACATCCTGTTAGGGTCGACCTGGCTGATCCTCAAGACCGAGGGCGCCTTGCAGGAACGCGCGTTCGGCATTGCCAAGGTCGCCGGGGTCGTGACCCTGGGCTTCATCGTCGCGGTCAGCATCTGGACGCCGTTCCTCGGCGACACCTATTTTGCGCGCTGGTATAGCTGGCCCAACATTCTTTACGTGTCGCCTGTGCCCATTCTGGTGGTGATCGTCGCGGCGCTGTTCTGGCGCGCGCTCCTGGCACGCCAGGAACGCGCGCCGTTCCTGCTTGCGCTGGTTCTGTTCGTGATCACCTATGCCGGCCTCGCGGTCAGCATGTATCCCTACATCGCGCCGCCGACGCTGACGATCTTCGACGCGGCGGCACCGTCCAGCAGCCAGATCTTCCTGCTCTACGGCGCGCCGGTCCTGCTGGTGATCCTGCTTTGCTATACCGGCTATTCCTACTGGGTGTTTCGCGGCAAGGTGACCGCGAAGTCTGGTTACCACTAGGGCGCCTCTCGAGACATGGAGATGCCGGAACAGAACGGTCCCTCTGCCCCGCTGTGGCGCCGCTTGCTCTGGTTTGCGGGTTTGTGGCTTGGCAGTGTCGCCGTGATAGCGGTCATCGCTTACGCAATTCGGCTCTGGCTCAACTGACCATGACAGACGGATGGGTCCGCGCGGGGCTTTGCCTCGCGCTCGGCTTCGCTGTGTCAAGCGCACCGCCCGCGCTGGCGCAAACGCCCGACGCCGTCGACGAGGACACGCTGGGAACGCTGGCCGCCATGTGTGGCTCGATCGACGAGCCCTTGGCGCGGCTCGATTGTTACGACTCCTTCATGCTGTTGTTCGAGGCTTCGATCGACCAGGCCTGCCCGGAGACCGTCGACGCCGTTTTGCGCGCGACGATCGTCGATTGGGTCGAGGACGAGGCCTATGACGATGGCGAGTGCGTCATCGGCCTGTCCGTTCAGTCGGTCGCCCGGATGTCGGAAGGGATTGACGTGCTGCCCGGTGACAGGATGGACCTGCTCACGCCCTGCACGTCGAACGGCGACACCCTAACCCTCGCCGGCAGCGTATCGGTCGTGCGCGACCAGACCGTCGAGGCCCAAGTGCACCTCATGTGCGGCCTTGGCATGCTGCGTCCGGTTTGGGAAGAAGGCGGTATCCAGCCCGTTGGCGCCCAACCGAAATAGGGAGCCCGCCCCCTCCTCGTCAAATAACCGTCAAAGTAGATAAGCTAATCCTCCATCAACTCCATTGACGCGTACTTGACGAGCGCGATGGCACCAAAAGGTCCGACAGCCACTCGACGTCACTCGATGAGGACTGGCGGACTTGTTGAACTGGGAACTCTACGGCGCCTTTCTGCTGGTCATGCTGGCCATTTTGATGGTGCCAGGGCCAACACTGGCAGTGATCGCGCTGAACACAGCACAACGCGGGCATCGGGCCGGCCTGAGCACCGTGTTCGGCGTCGCGTCGGGCAAAGCCTGTTTGGCGATCACGGTGGCGGTCCTGCTTTCGAGCACGATGATGCTGGTCGAAGCCCAAGTCGAATGGCTGCGCTGGTTTGGCGCCATTGTCTTGCTCTGTGTTGCCCTGCGCGCCTGGCGTTCAGCAGTTTCAGGGCCTCAGGGGGATGCCGACGTCGCATCAGCGTCTCGCGGCGCTTTCGGTCAAGGCTTCGTCGTCGCGGCCAGCAGCCCGATAACTCTCCTCTTTCTGGCCACCCAACTGCCGGTATTTATCGATCCGATCTTGTCCACTGTGCCGCAGATGGCGGTTCTTACAGCCAGCTACCTGGTCTGTGCGCTATGCGTGGAACTCGCCTGTGTCGCCGTGGTGGCATTCTCGGCGCAGCGGCGTCGACCCGCCCTGCTGACTTCACCGAAAGGCGGCGCCTTTTGCCTGGTCGGCGTCGCGGCGCTGGTTTCACCGATCGGCGCCGGGCTGGGCTTCTAGGCCCGTTGAGAAAACCAGGCGGCCGATGTAGACCTGATGAGCTTGCGCCAGTGATCGCCCCACGACAGCTTCGGACCTGCCCATGCCCTTCGCCGGCCCCCCGTTGGACTATTCCGTCGATATCCAAAACCTTTTGGACGTGGGTTTGAGCCGACACCCTGATCAAACGGCGTTGGTCTCCGCCGAGATGCAATGGACCTGGCGTGAGCTTGACACGGTCGCCAACCGCCTGGGCGCGCAATGGCTCACCATGGGGCTCAAGCCCGGCGACCGGGTCGCCTCGCTGATGCCCAACCGGACGGCGCTGCTGATCTATTACCTCGCCTGCTTCAAGACCGGGCTGGTGGCGGTGCCGTTGAACTATCGCTACATGAACCGGCAAATCGACTATGCGATCGGGGTCAGCGGCGCCTCGATGCTGCTGGCGCATGCGGAACGCGAAGCCGATTGGCTGGCCAGCGAACAGGCCGGCCGCATGCGCCACGGGGTCGTCACCTATGGCGGGCCGGCGGGATCGGGCCTGCGCTACGAGGACCTGATCGCGGACGGCCCGACCGAACTGGATCTCGCTCGACGCGATCCGTCCGAGCCCGCGGCCATCTTCTTTACGTCGGGCAGTACCGGCCAGCCCAAAGGCGTCGTTCATACCGTCGACAGTTTGGGCTGGATGTTCGCCTGCGCGGCCGAGGCGTTTGAGCTGACAGCGGACGATATCGTCCTGCCGGGCTCTTCGATATCGCATTTGGGCAGCTTCATGTGGGCGCATGCGGGGCTGGGCAAGGGTGTCAAGGTCGTGGTCGCGCGCAGCTTCGAAGGCGACGAAATCCTGCCCCTTCTGCGCAGCCAGCGGCCGACGGTGCTGTGCATGATCCCTGCAGCGCTGATGCGTCTTGTGCGCGACCATGGCGCCACGCGGGAGGATTTCGCCTCGATCCGGTTGTGCCGCTGCGGGTCCGACAAGGTGCCCGCCGAGTTGGAGGTCGAGTTCGAGGCACTGACCGGCCACGCCATCGACGAGGGCTACGGCATGAGCGAGGTGGGCCTGGCGACGCTCAACCCACCATCCGGCCGCATCAAGCTTGGCTCCGTCGGGGTGCCGACACCCGGCTTCGAAATGTCCGTGCGCGACGATGACGGCGTCGAGGTGCCCGTCGACACGCCCGGCAAGCTGTTCATGAAGAGCCGCACCTTGGCCGCCGGCTATTGGGACAATCCCGAGGAAACGGCCGCAACGTTCCAGGATGGCTGGATCGACAGCGGCGACATGATGCGGGTCGACGCCGACGGCTATCTGTGGTTTTGCGGCCGCAAGAAGCAGATCATCGTGCATGACGGGTCGAACATCTACCCGCAGGAAGTAGAGGACGCCCTGCTGGAGCATCCGGCAATCGGCAATGCCGGGGTGGTCGGGGTGCTCGATCTGCTGCATGGCGAGATCGTGCGGGCCTATCTGTCGCTGAGAGACGACGTGGAACAACCGCTGGATCAGGAGATCATCGATTTCGCGCGCGCGCGCATCGGCTACAAGGCGCCCGAACAGGTCGCGTTCCTGGACCAGATGCCGCTGAACCCGACCGGCAAGATCGACCGTGTGCTGTTGAAGACCATGGCTGCCGAGCGGCACTGACACCGTTGCGAAAACGATGGCCGCCGGCCGAACGACGCCCCCCGATCGTGGCTATTCGCCCGGGATACCCATCCGCTTTGTGATGCGGATCTGAAGGTCGAACTGAGGCTTGTCCGGCCGCCGGATGATGCCCTCGATCGTGTCGCCAACGAGGCGGCCCTTGATCTCGGTCGTAAAGCGCTCGCTCGCCGAACCGAACTGCGTGCGGGGCGGTCCATAATAGTGGACATTCAAAGTGGCCGACATCTGATCGCCATCGAGCTGATAGCTGCCGACAGAATAGTGCCGGTTGTCGCCACCGATGACCCGGCGCTTTTCGATCACGAAGATGCCCCGGTTTTCCCAGCCGAACGGGCCGTAGACCTCGGCCGTCCAGACGCCGCTTAACGGCATCGCACACGCTCCCCCGCGTTTGACAGGACCGCAACACTATCATCCTGGGTACCGATTGCCTATGATCGTCAGGCGGGGCGTGGCGCGCGGCTGCCCCGCCGCTGGATAGCTTCGGGGAGGGGCACCATGGCGAAAAAGTCAGGCTCCAAGACGGCGGAGTTGCGGCTGGTCGAGCCCGGCGCATCGCTGCCGAAGACGGGCGATGAAACCAGCAAGAAAAAGAAGAAGATCAAGGCCGAGATCTATGAGCGTGAACTGGCCCGGCTACAGGTAGAACTGGTCAAGCTGCAGGCCTGGATCAAGCATAAGGCCTTGCGCGTCGTCGTCATTTTCGAGGGCCGCGATGCTGCCGGCAAGGGTGGCGTGATCAAGCGCATCACCGAAAGCCTGAACCCCCGCTACTGCCGCATCGTGGCTCTTGGCACACCGACGGAGCGCGAAAAGACGCAGTGGTACTTCCAGCGCTACGTCGCGCACCTGCCGGCCGCCGGCGAGATGGTCCTGTTCGACCGGTCCTGGTACAACCGCGCGGGCGTCGAGCGCGTGATGGGCTTTTGTACCGACGAGGAATACAACGAGTTCATGCGCACCTGTCCGGAGTTCGAGCGCATGCTGATCCGGTCGGGCATCGTCCTGATCAAGTACTGGTTTTCAGTCAGCGACGACGAGCAGGAACGTCGCTTCGAAGGCCGCATCACGGACCCGACCAAGCGCTGGAAACTGTCGCCGATGGACCTGGAATCGCGCAAGCGCTGGGTCGAATACTCACGGGCCAAGGACGCCATGTTCGCCCACACCGACACCAAACAGTCGCCCTGGTACGTGGTGCAGGCGGACATCAAGAAGCATGCGCGGCTGAACTGCATCAGCCATTTGCTGAGCATGATCCCTTATCAGGATCTGACCCCTGCAGCGATCGAACTGCCGCCGCGCCAGGACGCCGGCGGCTATGTGCGCCCGCCGATGAGCGACCAGACCTTCGTGCCGGAAATCTATTAGGCGGTCTCGGCCATCACGATCAGGTCGAGGGGGCGGTTGACGCCCGCGACCTTCCTGGCCTGCAAGACCCGAGGCGTCTGGCCTGGTTCATAGCCCTCGCCGATCGCGATCTCGTAGCTTTCCCGCGTCGTCAACGCCGCCACCCGCTCGGCCTTGTTGTGCTTTTCCAGCTTGGCCGCGAGGTTGGCCGCCTCGCCGATGACCGTGTACTCCAGCCTGCCGCCGCCGCCCAACGTCGCGAACACCACCTGCCCCGCCGCCATGGAGCCGTTGACGGAGAGCTTGACGCCCAAACCCTCCCGATCCACTTCGCTGCGCCAGGCCTCCGCCGCCGCCATGATCGCGTCCAAGGCGCGCAGCGCATCGGCCGCCGCCGTCTTGGACGGCGCGACCGCGCCGAACGTGACCATCACGCCGTCGCCCAGGAACTTGTCGATAACGCCGTTGTTGGCCTGGATGATCGGGACGATCCGCTGATGAAACCCGACCAGAGTGGTCACCACCTCGCGCGGCTGTCGGCCGCTGGAAAACCGCGTGAAGCCGCGAATATCGATCATGACGATCGCGGCGTCGCGCTCTTCGGCCCGCCCTTCTTCGACAACATCCTCCGACGAGGTGACGGCCTCGGCAACGCCCGCCGACAAGAAGCGCTTCATGTCCTCGCTGGCGGTCTGCTCACGCACCGCGATCACCAGCGTGCGCCGCGCCTGCCAGATGGCGAAGGTCAGGATCGCCGTGACGACCAGGATCGTGGCGATCTTGTCGAACTCCGCACCCAGGAGGATGGCGTTGTCGGTCATATACTCGATGAAGTTGCGGGTTATGGCATCGGGTCCTGACACTTCGGCCGCATAGAGCACCATGCCGAGCCAGCCGAGCGCGGCGAAGACCCCAATCGACAGGATAAAGCGATGGTCGAAGCGCAGTGCCCTTAGCGCAATGAAGATGAAGATGTAGGTGAAGGTCGGCGCCTTCAGATAGAACGCCGCCGGCTGGTGGTACTGCACATGAAACGACCAGATCAGGCCCATCAGCATGATCACGTCGGCCAGCATCGAAGCGACCAGCAGCCAGCCCGGCATGATCCCGCGATAGGTCAGCGCAAGGCGGATCACGGTGAACAGGAAATAGGCCGCCAGGAAGACCGGCACGGGTTCCAACTCCATCGCGTCGGCCGGGCGCGGCGCGATGGAATAGAGCGTCCCGAACATGACCACGAGCGCAAGCTGAACCCAGCCGATCAGCCGCTCGCCAGCCTCCTCCCGCTGGCGCAAGACCCCCAGCACGCGCGTCGGCAGGCGCCTGTCCGCGTCCGTCGCGCCCAAATGGGTGAACAGGCTTCGTGGTAGAAACGACAAGACCCGCATGGGCCGCGACCCCGTGTACTGGTCGGTCGACATCCGCTGGCTCGCTGTTAAACAAACATCCAGGTCGACCTGAGTTCGGTCGACGATTCTAGTACGATTCCGTCAAAACGGCGATCTGCTTTGATTTTGGCGTGTGCAACGCCGGCTTCAAATAACCGTTCGATAAACTTCCAGTCAGTGTTCGTTGTCGGCCGATCGCCTTAAACACCGAGCGGGAAGCTGTCTCACGTCTGTCCAGGGAACCGGTCCGAACCTCACGCCCGTTCATTGGAACGTGTTCTCGTTTGATCGGTTACGGGCGGCGGACCAACCTTCTCATCGCACGGCGCCTCGCCTAATACCAAGGATCGATGATAATGACCCATGTGATGGCGGCCAAATCGGTTCACGGCAAGGCGCGTCGCGCAGCGCGATGCTTTAGCATCGGGCAAGCGGCGCAACACAGCCGTGAAGCGATTTGGCCCCACCGAAGGCCGCGTTGTCTTGTCCGCTGCCTGCGTTGCGCGCCGCTTGTGGTATGTCCACACCACGGCGCGCCGCGCGCCTGACCAGCGAACAAGACAACGCAGTCACATGGGTCATTATCATCGATCCTTGGTATAACTTCGCCTCATGCCCGATCTGATTCTGATCCTGGCGGTTGTCGGGACTTTCCTCATCGCCGGAACGGTTAAGGGCGTGATCGGCATGGGCCTGCCCTCGGTCGCCCTGGCTCTACTGACCCTGACAGTCGATCTGACCAGCGCCATGGCCTTGATGCTGGTGCCGTCGCTGGTCACCAATATCTGGCAGGCGGCGGTCGGCGGTCATGGCATCGCGATCCTGCGGCGCATCTGGCCGTTCCTCATGACCGCCTTTGTGACGGTCTGGCTCGGCGCCGCGGCACTCACCCGGGTGGACCTCGCCTTGCTGACCGCCCTGTTGGGCGTGCTGCTGGCATCCTATGCCCTTGTCAGTTTGGCGGGCTGGCGTGTGTCGATCAGCCGGCACAATGAGGAATGGGTCGGTGCCCTGGTGGGCATCGTGAACGGCACGGTGACCGGCATGACCGGGGCCTTCGTCATGCCGTCGATCCTGTACCTGCAGGCCATCGGGCTGGCCAAGGACGCGCTGATCCAAGCCATGGGGCTGGTCTTCTCGATCTCGACGGTCGCGCTGGCGATCGCCTTGCAGGGCAACGGCCTGCTCACGGCCGATCTCGGCGTCCTGTCCCTGGCGGCCCTGGTTCCGGCCTTGATCGGCATGGCCGCCGGCCAGCGCATTCGGCGTCAACTGTCGGAGGCAAGATTTCGGCGTGTGTTCTTCGTCGGCCTGCTGCTGCTGGGGCTGTTCATCATCGTCGGCGCGGTCGGCGATATCGGTGCCGTGTCAGAGGGTTGATCCTCGCACGGACACGGCTCGTTCTTGAGAACTTCCGATCAACAGGCGGTTGACAAACTCAAGTATTCACCCCACTTAAATATTATATGGTTAGTTTGAAACACTTTGAAATAAACCGTGACAAGCGTTGAAATCTAATCAAGTTAAAAAGTATATTATATGTGTATTTCAGTTACCGGCGAGTTACGCCAGTTGCCGGAGCATCACCTCCGACTGCCGCAGGAACATGCGGTCAACCCATAGTCTTGACCCAATCGTGCGGCACGTGGCTCGCCGGGTTTTTGTCGGCCAGCCTTCCAAGGCCGTTGACGCCTTTTGCTACACTCGGGCCAAAACCACATCGAACGCGACCTCCGCGAAGGGATTGGGCAAGCCGATCTCGGCGGCGCGGTCCGGGTCATCGACCATATCGAAGTCCCGGATCAGGCTCTCCTTCACCCCGAACACCGCGTCTGAATGGAGATAGGGGTCGTCGCGCACGAAGATGTGGGTGGTGACGGTTTCACAACCTTCGGCGCTGACAATGTAGTGCAGGTGCGCGGGCCGGAACGGATGGCGGCCCATCGCCATCAGCAGCTTGCCCACGGGTCCGTCGGTCGGCACCGGGTAGAATTGCGGTTTCTGCGTGCGGAACCAATAGCGTCCTTCGTCATCGGCACGAAAGATGCCCCGCAAATTCATCGCCGGCTGAATGCCCGGCTGCTGCACGTCGTAGAAGCCGTCGGCGTTCGACTGCCAGACATCCAGCTTGGCGCCCGGGATCGCATTGCCGTCGCTGTCCAGCACCCGCCCGCTAACGAAACAGGGTGTGCCCTTGCCGTCCTTCGAGATGTTGCCGCCGAGCGCGTGGACCGGCGCGCCCTCGACATGAAACGGGCCGAGAACGGTGTTCTCCGTCGCCCCGGACGGCCGTCGGTGATTGATCGCATCGACCAGCATGGACACGCCCAGCGTGTCGGACATCAAGATCCATTCCTGGCGCTTGTCGTCGCATTTCTGGCCGGTCTTGGTCAGAAAGTCGATGGCCAGCGCCCATTCCTGCTGGGTCGGTTCCACCTCTTTGATCACCGCATGCAGATGGCGGATGACCGAAGTCATGACCTCGGCCAGGCGCTCGTCCTGGCAGTTTTCCAATCGGGCCAGAACGGCGTCGACCGAGGTCTCCTCGGTCAGAAAGGAGTAGGTCCCGCCCGCGGGCGTTTCGCCTGACATCTGTCTTCCTCCCTGCTGCGTGGGCCGGCAATTCTGGGTCACGAATGATGCGGTGGTGCCAGCCGGCACGCAAGGTGATCGGCGCCGGTCCAGCGCGGAATACTTCAAGGCGCCGAAGTCATACCCATAGCCGGACCCGATCCCCTATCTTCGTTCCGCCCTTCGACATCGGAGCCGCCGAACCTCTTGCCTGAACTCGAACGTCAGCAGTTGCGCATCGGCGGCTATCAAGGCCCCCGGTCGGTCCACACCAGAGGGCTCGGCGTCTTTACGTCCGAGCTGACGGCGTCGATGGGCGATAGCCTGGCGCTCTCCGTGGAACCCGACATCACCACACAAGGACAGCGCGCCGCGGATCTCTGGTCGATGGTCGCCGGCGACGAGCTGGATATCTGCTATTTCTCCGCCAGCTATCTGGCCGATCAGGTACCGGATCTCGGCCTGCTCGACCTGCCGTTCGAAATCGCCGACCGGGCCCAGGCCTATGCCGTTTTGGACGGCCCGGTTGGCCGATACCTGGCGGACAGTGTGGCGGCGACAACGCCGTATCGCGTGCTCGGTTTCTGGGACAATGGCTTTCGCAACCTTTCCAACCGGCTGCGACCGATCATCGAACCGAAGGACTGCGCGGGGCTGCGTCTGCGGACCCTGGACAACGCGTTTCACCAACAGGTGTTTCGCGCGCTGGGTTTCGAGCCCCAGGTCCTGGACGTGCGCGACCTGCTTCCCGCCGTGGCCGGGGGCCGGATCGACGCCCAGGAAAACCCGCTGACCAACACCGTCAATTTCGGCATTGCCGAGCATCATCCGTTCGTCACGATCTCGCGCCACTTCTTCGGCACCGCCCTGCTGCTGGCGAACCGCGAACGGTTCGACGACTGGTCCCCTGCCCTGCGCCAAGCGGTCAAGCAGGCCGCTGAAGCGGCCACGGCCGCTCAGCGCCGGTTTGCCCGAGATGAGGATGCGGCTTGCCTGGAAGCGCTGCGCGCGCGCGGCAGTCGGGTGATCGTGCTGTCGAAACAGCAGCGCGACCACTTTCGGCACGCCGTCAGCGGAGTTGTCGAGGCCCAGTGCCGTCTTTTTGCGCCCAATCTCTTGGCCCAGGTGCGACGGCGGCAATCGGTCGCTTCAGCGTAGCTCCGTATCGACACGTCAAAGCGGCACCGGCTGCAGTGAACCACGTCCCTTTAGTGGACGGGCATTGATCGAGGCCCTGCCCCCTGATCCGGCGGCCGGGCGGCGGCGCCACGCTCCATCGAAAACCAGGCATTCACGGTGGCGGCCAGGAGAAATCCGCCGGTCACGAAAAACACGACCTGGAAAGAACCGGTCGTGACGTAAAGCATGCTGGACAGCGACATCCCGACAGTGCTGCCCAAGAGGCGCGTCAATCCCACGACACCGCCGGCTTGGCCCTGACTTTCGGTGGGCACGGCGTTCATCATCTCGCGCGCGCTCGGTATATAGGCCAGCGACAGGGCGCCGCCCCATAGCAAGAGCCCAGGGGCAAAAAGCCAGTAGCTTTGCCAGGGGGCCGAAAAGCCCAGCCAGAGAAGCGCGAGGGTTGTCAGCGCCACGCCGGCAAGCGCCGGTCCGCGTGTCCCATACCGATCGGCGAGCCAGCCCGCCGGTGTTGACGCAATCGGCGACGCGCCGACCGAAACGAGCAGGGCTAGCCCGGCAATCAAGGGATCCATCCCCAGCGTCGTCTGCAGGTAGAGCGCGGCGTAGACGACAATCGCAAGCTTGCTCATCTGACCGGTGAAGATGATCAGATTGCATGCCGTAAAGGTCGCATTGCGAAACAGTCCGAGATCGACGAGCGGGTCTAGCCGCTTCCGCTCGGCCAGGACGAAGAGGGCGAGGCCGAGAAGCCCCCCGGCAAACAGCCCGAGGATCAGAGGCGTGGCCCAGCCCCATTCCTGTCCCTGCATGATGGCCAGGATCAGCATGCACAGGCCGGCGACGAGCAGCACGAAACCGCGGACATCGAACTTGCTTCGCGTCACCGCCCTCGCCGGCTCGATCCAGGTCGCCAGAATGACGACCGCGCTGAACATCAGGACGGGCAGATTGATCCAGAAGATCCAAGGCCAGGAGACGAACTGAATGATGGCGCCCCCCACCAGCGGACCGGCCGCCAAGAAGGCCAGGCAAACGGCGCCGAAGAAGCCGACCGCGAGGCCGCGCTGGATCTTCGGAAAGGCCACCGTCACCATGGCCAGCGCGGTTGGGAAGATGCCGGCCGCGCCGACGCCCTGGATGCATCGGGCGACGATCATCCACGTGCCGCTCTCGGCGAACCCTGCCCCGAGAGAGCCGAGCCCGAAGATCACATGGGCGCCAAGAACCAGGTTTCTAAGCCCGATCATGTCGCCCAGCTTGCCGGCAGCGGCGATCAGGCAAGCAAAAACAAGCAGGTAAGCACTAACAATCCAATGCGAGCCGGTAAGCGACATGCCGAGATCGGATTGCAAGGTCGGCAGAGCCAGGCCGACGACGCTCTCGTCAAGGAGGATCAGACCCGTTCCGAGGCTGATCGCGACCAGGAACCACCATCGTCCGCGCGTCTCATCGATCCTGCGCATCGCCGTCCTTAGCTTCGATGATGACTTGCGTTCGATCGAACCGAACGCCGGTCTTCCGATTTGCGTGAAGTTAGTACAACACCCCGTCGATCGGCTTGATCGGCGGTGGAACGTCGTCGGCGTTCAGCATCTGTTTCAGGTCGATCTCGATCAGGCGGCATAGGGTGGAGATCGGCACGTCGGTGACGCCACCCTCGAACGGGTCCTCGACACTGTCGCTGACCTTTTCCATCAAATAGAAGATCCAGGAGATCAGCATCGAGAACGGCACGAGGGTCAGCATGAATTCATGCTGCAGGATCGTCGACAGATTGGCATCGGCGATCGACGCCTCGAAGATCTCGACGAAGGCCAGCGGCAGCATGACGATGAAGGCCCAGGTGAACGCCAGTCCGAAATTGGCGATCTGCCGCGGAAACGGCGTGTTCTTGATGCGCTCGCAGCTTCCTTGCGCAAAATAGAAGTCTCTCAGGCTCGACATCATCTCGACGTGCCGATAGCTGTCCAGAAACCCGCCCTCGGCGAGCTGCCGCAGCCGGTCGCCCTGGCGCCGCAGCAGATGCGTCGCCGGATTGGCAAACCCGTCGATCTCGTCCGCCTCCGCCTCGGACAAGTGACGCCGAAAGCTGTCCGGCGTCTGATGATAATCGTGATGCTCAAATACCCGGCGGTGATCAAAGACGCGGGTGGCAGCGGACTCTTTCAGGCGGGTCGACTTGCGCAATTGAAAGGCGAGAGCGTTGACCCAGGCCAGGTGCCTTTCGATCAGTTCCCTCTGAACAGTCGGATCGACGGGCCGGCCCTCGGCATAGATCAAGTTTAAGACGTAGTTACCCCAACTGCGGCTGCCGTTGATGATGTCGCCCCAGACCAGCCGTGCCTCCCACCAGCGGCTATAGGCCGACTGGCTCTTGAAGCCGAGATAGAGCGAGACGGCAATGCCGATGGTCGTGACCGGCGCGACGGGCAGGCCGACGGCCTGGATGCCCTCGAACTCGCGCAGATAGACAACCAGCAAGGCCCACAGCCCGACCAGCAGCAAAAACCGCCAGGAATCATGAAACAGATGCCACGGGTTGATGCCCCGACGGACATACATCAGCCGCTGATCCCGACATGCTTGGCCGTGTATTCGATTTCGGGCGCGTCCGTCTTCTGGTCCAGATCCTCCGTCTTTTCGCTATGGGCGCAAAGTCCGCGAAGAATGCCGTCCTTCAGGTCGTAGACCCAGCCATGGACCGACAAGGCCTGCCCGCGCCGCCAGGCATCGCGCACGATCGTGGTGCGGCAGACATTGTAGACCTGCTCGATCACGTTCAGTTCACACAGCAGGTCGACCGCGGCCTGTTCGTCGGGCAGGTCGTGAAAGGCGTCGAGATGCTTGCGCCGAACGTCCTGGATGTGCCGCAGCCAGTTGTCGATCAAGCCGTGATCGTCCTTCGACATCGACGCCTGGACGCCGCCGCAGCCGTAATGGCCGCAGACGATGATGTGCTTCACCTTCAAGACGTCGACGGCATATTGGATGACCGACAGACAGTTCAGGTCCGACGACACCACCACGTTGGCGATGTTGCGGTGAACGAAGACCTCGCCCGGCGGCAGGTCGATGATCTGGTTGGCCGGCACCCGGCTGTCGGCACAGCCGATCCAAAGGATCTCCGGCTTCTGCTGCTTGGACAGCCGGCTGAAGAATTCCGGATCGTCTTCCTTGATGCGCTCGGCCCAAGCGCGGTTGCGTTCGAACAGGTTGGTCAGTTCCACCATTGGCCAGCCCTCGGCTGTTTTCCGGACAGCCTAGCTCAGCCGGCGCCGGCTGCAACCTTGTCTTGACGATGCCCCCTTTTGCCGGCAAGCAGCGCTGCCGCCCGAAGACGGGCATCTGATGGAGTTTGGCGCGTTGGCAGCACGCAAAGAGCATGGCATGTCCCGCAAGGTGGTCGCCGCCAGCTCCGGCAATGTCCTTGAGTGGTACGACTTCACCGCCTACGGCTTCTTGGCGCCGATCATCGGCAGCGTCTTCTTTCCGTCCGCCGACCCGGTCGCGTCCCTGCTGGCATCGTTCGGGGCGTTGGCGGCCGGCTACGCGGCGCGGCCCGTCGGCAGCATCATTTTCGGGCATGTCGGCGATCGCATCGGTCGTAAGCCGGCGCTGCTGATCTCGGTCTTCATTATGGGCTGCGGCACGCTGGCGATCGGCCTGCTGCCAACGTATGCCCAGATCGGCATCGCCAGCCCGATCATCCTGGTGGTCCTGCGCTGCGTGCAGGGCATTTCGGTCGCCGGCGAGTATGCAAGTTCCGGCGTTCTGCTGACCGAATCGTCGCGACCCAAGCAGCGCGGTCTGATCGGCAGTTGGATCGTCTTCGGCATGACCGGCGGCTGCCTTCTCGGGTCGGGCGTGTCGGCGCTGGCAAGCAACGTGCTGGGCCAGGAGGCCATGCAGGAATGGGGCTGGCGGCTGCCGTTCCTGTTCGGCTCCGTCATTGCCGTGTTCAGCTTGATCCTGCGCTGGCACCTGACCGAGTCACCGGTCATGACGGCCAGAGCACGGGCCGAGTCGTCACCCATCACAACGGCCATCCGCACCCAGTGGCGGCCGATGCTTAAGATCATCGGGATCGTGCTGCCGACCGGCATTGGCTACTTTCTGATCTTCGTCTACGCGGCCTCTTACCTGACCGACCAGATGCACTTCACCACGGCCCAGGCGCTGGACATCAGCACCATCAGCCTGGTGGTGTTCGCCTGCATCGCGCCCATCTCCGGCTATCTGTCGGACCGGTTCGGCCGCAAGCCGGTGATGTACGTGACCTTGATCGGCACGCTGGTGCTGGCCTGGCCGCTCTGGACCCTGATGCACGAGCAGAGCCTGGCACTGATCTTCGTCGGCCAGGTCGTGCTCGCGGCACTCAACGGCATCGGCTGGGCGATGACCATACCGATGATGGTCGAACTCTTGCCGGCCAAGGTGCGGGTCAGCGCCGTCGCCATGAGCTACAACATCTGCCTGGCCGTGTTCGGCGGCACCACGCCCTGGGTTGCAACCTATCTGGTCGAGCGCACATCGCTCGACTACGCGCCGGTCATCTACTGGATGGCGGCCGCGGTGATCGCATTCGTGATCGTTCTCAAACTGCCCGAGATGGCGCGCAAACCGTTGCCGTAAGCAAGGGACCCCGCTATTCGAGTGCGGCGAACGCCACGGCAGGAATCTCGTCGACGAACAGAATGATCTGATCGCCCGCACCGGGCATATCGCCCTCCAGCGGCACCATGCTGATGGTCATGCGCGTGTTGTCCAACGCGACGTCGGTCATCTCGATGATCTTGGTGTCCAGATCGTCGCGCACGGCGGAGGCAACGGCGGCGTTGGGCGGGTTGTCGACGAAAAACCCGTCCTCGCCCCAGGCCGCCGCCACGAAGTCCTCAAGATCGACCAGGGACACATCCCGCTGCGGCCGGTCGGTGAACGCGATGATGTTCGGGTTGGCGTCGACGACGATGCTGCCGTCTGCCACCTCGATCATCTGGCCGTGGATCACGGCCAGCCATTGGGCATCGGACGCATTAACCTCTTGCGCAAAGGCGGCCCCGGCGATGACGGCGGACACCGCCAACGCCACGGCCGGCTTTGCAAGGAACAGGTCTGTTCGCACGGGCGGTCCTCCTTGCAAAGGACTATAGCACTTGAGCGCCGCCAATACCCGCGAGACGAGACCTTTTTGTCGGCTAGTCGAGGCCTGGATCGGAGAGGGCCCTTTTGTGCTTCATCACGTCCTTGACCATCCGACCGAAGGCGCGCCCTCGGGCACGGCGCTCCGCCAAGGTCGATGAGTTGAACGCGTCCTCCGCCTGCAGCTTTCGGTATCGTTTCAACCGATCGGGATCGAGACTGCCATCCTCAATCGCGGCACGAACCGCGCAGCCCGGCTCCGTCTCATGCCGGCAGTCGGTGAAACGGCATGATTGCGTCAAGGCGACAACGTCCTCGAAAACGCCGTCAACGCCGGCGGCGACGTCGGCAAGTTGCAGTTCGCGCATGCCCGGCGTGTCCAACAGCCAGCCCCCCGCGCTCAGCCGATGCATTGAGCGTCCCGTGGTCGTATGCCGGCCCTTGGCGTCGTCCTCTCGGATGCCCTTGGTGTCCTGAACATCCTGGCCGGTGAGCGTGTTGACCAAGGTGGACTTGCCGACACCGGACGAGCCAACCAGGGCCACCGTCTGGCCGCGACCACACCAGGGCAGAAGCGTCTCGGCGGCGTGACCATCGCGCGCGTCCAGCGTCTCGATCAACAGGCCCGGCGACAGGGCGCTGGCGCGTTGGCGGTAATCGTCGACGTCGTCGGCGAGATCGGCCTTGGTCAGGACCAGCAGCGGCGTCACCTCAGCCTCGTGCGCCAAGGCCAGATAGCGTTCGATGCGCGCCGGGTTGAAGTCCTGGTTGCAGGACGACATGACGAACAGCGTATCGACATTGGCCGCAATCAGTTGCACGCGGCGGTCGCTGCCGGCCGCCTTGCGCTTGAAGACGCTCGTGCGATCCAGCAGGCGGCGCGGCATGTGGGTGGTTCGATCCAGCAACAGCCAGTCGCCGACGGTCGGCCGGTCTTCGTCGTCAGGACCGTCGAGGGTGGCGATCCGGCCACTGAACGCCGGCTGCGCAACATCGAGGCCGCCGCGATGGACCGCGAGAACGCGTGCGGGTAGCGTGGCATCGAACTCGTCGATGCCGACTTGAGATTGAAAAAAGGGTGTCCAGCCATAGTCGGCCAGATCGTCTGTCTGATGTGTCATTGCTCTCGATCGTCTGGGCCCTCCGGCATTCGCGCCGGCGGCCAGGTTTTGGCGAATCGCGATGTGGGGCGCGGCCGGATGCCGGCGGCGGCCACACGGGGCCTCGACTGGTCGAGAGGGGTTCCGGCGTCAGACGCGACGCGTCGGCTTAAACGATGGAGAAAAAGCGCGGACGCAAACGGTCAGGCGCTGGCGCTCCCGCAGCCAGCGAGGCCAACAAACACGACAATCATGAAGTCCCTCCTGCTCGCTGGTGGGTGAGTGCGCCAGATATAGGCCCTTGCCCGGCGCCGCGCAAGCCAGGACGAAGATCGTGTTTTCGATCCGCGTCGGCGTCGCTTAAGGTCGGCTCAGCGCCAGCCCTTACATGAAAGGTTCTGCCCATGATCCGCGCCCTCGCAACCATCGCCATTGCGACAGGCCTCGTCGCCGCCCCCGGGCAATCCGCGACCGCGGCAAGCTTCGACTGTTCGCAGGCCGAAGCGCCCGACGAAATCGCCGTGTGCGACAATGCGGATCTGTCGGCGCTCGACAGCGAAATGGGTGGGTTGTGGTATGCCTACAATCTGCTGCCCTTTCTGATGGGCGAAAGCGGCAATCGGCATGACGAGGCCGAGGCCTTCCTGCATCAGCGAAGCCAGTGCGGTTCAGACGTCTCGTGTCTCACTCAGGCCTATCAGGCACGCATCACGACCCTGCGCCAGGACCTGCAGTCAGGCATACAGGAGCTTTGCCACAACTAGCCTGACCCCGGCTTAATGCGGCGTGGTAGTTCGGCGTGGAGCATGAAAGACCGGCAGCGAAAGGCAGCCATGGACAAACCCATCCTGACGCAAGCAAAGGCCGACTACTGGAACAGGCCGCTGTTTTGCATCGGCATGCCCCGTTCGGGGACCTCGATGGCAATGGGGGTGCTGGCGGCCTGCGGCCTTTGGATCGGCACCATGCGACCGCCGACGCCGCAGAATCCGAAGGGCTTTTACGAGAACTATCGCCTCGAACGGCGCATTGCGGAAGTCTGCCTCGGCCTGGCCGGCGCCGACCCCAACGGCGTGAACCCGCTGCCAAAGCTCAGCGCGTTCAAGAACTTCCCCAGCATTCGCAACCTCGCGGACTTCGAACTGCGCGGCGACGGCTACGCTGGCGACATCCCCTGGGGCTTCAAGAGTACCAAGATGACGCTGTCCTGGCCCATCTGGGCACGCGCCTTTCCAAAGGCACGATGGCTGATCGTCCGGCGGCCGGCGGACCAGGTCGTCAGTTCATGTTTGCGAACGCCGTTCCTGCGGGTGCGCTCGGCAAATCCGAAATTCTGGCAATCCAGCGTCGCCGTCTATCAACAGCGCATCGATCAGCTAAAGGCCTCAGGCCTGGCCTATGACGAGCTTTGGTCAACCGACATCCTGGAAGGCCATGGCGCCCCGCTTCGACCGATCGCCGACAAGCTCGGGCTCATCTGGAAGGATGAGCAGGTGCGGACCTTCATCGAACCCAGCTATTGGGGTGGAACCGAAGCGCACTAACTCCTAAGAAACCCGATCTTTCCTCCCCGCCGATAGACCGACAACAGCTATTCCGCGAAGTCTCAGTAGGCTCTGCCATCGCCGTCTCGGTTCAGCCGGCCTTCAAGCAGTTCGCGAAGATCGGGGTCGAACGTTGCGTTATGCCAGCCCTCTGAAACGCTTAACATGTCTGCAAACTGCTCCAGCTGCCCATCCGCAAGCCGAACTCCAGTGAAGTTGGCACCCGTCAAAATGGCCCCTCGAAACGCATCAGACGGCATGCTTCTGAAAGTGGCTCCTCGAAAATCGCTGTCCGTAAGATCGCTGTTCTGAAAGGACACATTGTGAAGAAAAGAAGAACCGAAATCCGAATCCACAAGCATAGTTGAAAAGAAATCAGTATCATCGATTCTCGACTGATTAAAAATAGATCTCTGTAAATTAGTTATAAAGAATGTTAGATTCGACAAATTGGTCTCGCGCAAGTCAGCGCCGTACATAGGGCTTCGCCCAATATAGACATCCTTTATTGAAACGCCGGCAAGATTGGCCTGTGCCGCCGAAATATTGTTGAGCTCTGTCGCTTCCAGCCGGACCTCACGCAGGTCCGCGCCGTTGAGCGTTGCTCCATCAAGGCTTGCGCCCTCTAACCGAACCCCGCGCAGGTCTGCGCCGTTGAGAATCGCATCGTCGAGGTTTGCCTGGGAGAAATCAGACCATCTGAGGTCCTCGCCTCCCAAATCGATGGCTCCAAAGTACCCATCGGACCCGTCGGTTCCCCGTAGATCAATCTCTTGCGTGGCAAGATACTGGAGAGCCTCGAGTCGACCGCCACCCGAAGAGTTCAACAACGACCAGGCCGCCCTGACCTCGGCCTGGTGTCTCTCGGCAAAGCCAAAGAGCCAAACGAGCAAAGCAACCACAATGGTAAGGCGCCCCGCATATTCAAGGATCCTAAAGACCGCCAGGCGCCCCACCCAATCGGCGAATACCTCCAGTTTCAATTCAATCCAAATAAATGGGCGCACGTACCAAGATGATTTGGAAAAAAAGGCTTTTGAACCTGGCATATTTGTCGTCATGGCTATGAGTACTCCCCATGAATTTCCGGTCTGACCGACCGGTTTTCAGGTCGATGAACGGCAAATAGAATTCGAGTTGCACAAGGCCATTGTTGCTTCTGCACAACCAAGTTTAAAATCTCTGATTACTCTTGTGTAAACTGCATGAAAACTGGGAAGGTTTATGTGACAATTAGCACAAAGCGCCAACTAAGCAGTTTACGAACGGCATTATCGACTGGCCACTGTTGAACGCGGTTTGGTCTGTTTGTCGCGTTGACATGGGACAAAGGCGAAGACCGTTGGCAAACGAAACAGAAAGAGCGAACACACGCCCGCCGAGTTCGCCTTCACTTAAGCTACCGTTGTCCTGCACAGTATTAACCACGGACAACGCCTCGACCTGACGTCACAGCGATCTCGCGTTTGATGGGACAATCGGCCGTTGGGACGAAGTCATCGTTTCGTGATTCGATTTGCACCAGGAATCGGCCGATGCGGTGGTTGCTGACCTTTGCCGCTTGCTACTGCCGGGTGATTCCGCCGCCGCGGCACTGAAGTTGTCGGCTACGGTCGCGCACCGCAAAAGGCGCAGTGCCGCCCGGTACGGATTGGTCCTGAATCAAGCACCGCTGCCGCGAGCCTTGAAGGGTATGGCGTGCGGTGGCTCCGCGCGCCCGTCGAAGCCGCGACAATCAATAGGGCGATGCTGGCCGGTCGTTCGGATCGCGAAGCGTTTCCAATCGGTCGGACAATGCCCTACGCGGAGGCGCGCTGACAATCCTCCCAGCTTTGGGTCGGTGTCTCGATCCGGGCCGTGCCCTGATGTTCCCAATAGGTCACGGTGCCGTTGGTGTAGCGCGCACCGGACCCGGACCGCGCGATCGGCAGCGTCACCGACGTGCCGTCCGGCAGGTCGACCAGGGCCGCGTCTTCCATGAAACGCACCGGGATCATGGTGCCGTCACAGTCCCAGGTGACCGAGATCTGGTTGCCTGCGTCCGCGGCCTCGACGCCCGCATTGATCGCCTCCTGCTCAGCAGGGGTGGGCATGGTCGGCGATGTCGACTGGCTGCACGCCGCAACGAGCACGGTCAATCCGAGGACGGGAACGGCAACCCCTGCCCGCGCAATCCGTTTGTCGGTTTTTCGAAGCATCATGCCCCCCAGCTTGATTGATTCCGCTCAGACTGGGATTGTCAGGCATGTCGAAACCGGACGCAACCATCGCATGAAGCCCGCCGGGGAAACCATCGTGGCCCGCCCGGGATGACCCGGGCCGAGATACGTTTGTGGGGGCGCACCGTCGGAACGGTGTCGTGGGACCCGGCGGCCCGCTTGGGCAGGTTCGAATATGCCCGAGAGTTCGCAGCGGACGGGCCCGCCCTCGCGCCCCTCATGATGCCGCTGTCGCATCGGGCCTACAGTTTTCCCGACGCTTCCCGGGAGACCTTCAGAGGGCTGCCCGGTCTGGTGGCGGATGCCTTGCCCGACCGCTTTGGGACGGTGTTGACCGACGCCTGGCTCGCCAGCCAGGGCCGCCGGCCGGAGGATTTGGATCCGGTGGCCCGCCTTTGCTTTACGGGACGTCGCGGCATGGGCGCGCTGGAGTTCCTGCCGGCCGACGGACCGGCGGACAGGTCCGCCGAACCGTTGGACCTTGACCGGTTGGTGCGCACGGCCAGCGACATCCTCATCAATCACGATCAATCGGCATCGGACCCCGCGAACCCGCGGGTTTCCGACGGGATGTCGCAGATCCTGGAGATCGGGACATCGGCCGGGGGCAGCCGGGCAAAGGCGGTGGTGGGCTGGACAGGTCGCGACGCCGCGTTGCGCGCGGGCCAAGGCCCTGTCGGCGACGGTTTCGACCCGTGGCTTCTGAAATTCGACGGCGTGGCGGAGAACAAGGATCGCGAGCAGGCGGACATCATGGGCTATGGCCGCATCGAGCACGCCTATCACAAGATGGCGGTCGCGGCCGGCATCTCGATGGCGGAATGTCGGCTGTTTGAGGAAAATGGCCGCTACCATTTCGTGACAAGACGCTTCGACCGCGCGGCCGACGGCGCCAAGCGGCATATGCAGACGCTCAGCGCCATGGCCCATTTCTCCATCGATCGACCCGGCGAGCATAGCTACGAGCAGTTGTTCGAGGTCTGCTTGAGACTGGGCCTGACCGAAGCGGAACTGGTCGAGCAGAGCAGGCGCGTCGCCTTCAACATCGTCGCCCGTAATCAGGACGATCACGCCAAGAACACCTCGTTCATCATGGACCCGTCCGGCGGCTGGTCATTGTCGCCCGCCTACGACCTCACCTTTAGCTACAACCCAGCCGGCCAGTGGACCAAAACCCACCAAACCTCTATGGCGGGCAAACTCGATGGTTTTGCCATCGACGACTATGTCGCTTGCGTTGAGACCGCCGGCGTGAGTTCAGGCCGGGCGGTCGAGATTTTGGCAGAGGTCTGCGAGGCCGTGGCGCGCTGGCCGGTGTTCGCCGAAGCCTCGGGCGTGCCGGCGGATCAGATGGAGCGAATTGGCGCCGCCCATCGGCTTGAGTTGCGGCCCTGACAGGGCGCGGCTGCCGCCGTGCCGTGTAGCTGGCGAAGCGCATCGCCGGCGCCTGATCGCGGCCGACCATCGATTGGGCCTGCAGATCAATCGTCCAGAAAGCCGATCTTGCGCGCGTCGCTTTCGATTTGGGACCAGTAGTCGGGGATCATGGCGCCAAGATTGGTCTTGAAAAGGTCCCAAGACATGTCCGGCCGCAGCTTGCGCGCCTGGTGAAGCGCGGCATGCGCCTCGTCGAGCCTGTCCTGGCGCGCCAGAACGAAAGCGCTGAAGATGTAGGCGACGGATGCGATGAAATGGCCGTGCTGCGCCCGTTTGAACGACGCTCCCGCGGCGTCAAGGTCGCCCAGGAAGTATTGGCCGAGCCCCAACGTAATCGCGCGGACCCGGCTGAACGGATCCTTGGGGCTTAGACGCATGGACTTCTCGACCGCCTGCAGCCCATCGTCCGCGCGGCCGGCCCAGATCAGCATCGCGCCCAGTTGAAGATAACCGAGCGAGAAACTCGGGTTCAGCTCGACCGCTTCGTTGCCTTCGACCAGCGCCCTTTCGTGCTCCCCTCGCAGCGAGTAGACGCGGCCAAGGGCGGAGTGCGCGATGCTGCTGCCTTCGTCGCTCTGGACCGCCCGGCGCGCGAGGTCAAGGGCTCGATCCATAACCTGGTCGGCGGGCTCGCCGGGCTCCAGGAACAGGCATCTCAGCTCGATCATGGAGAGAACCGCCAGGGCCTCGGCAAAGTCGGGGTCTGCCTTGATCGCCCGGTTCAGGAACTCTCGCGCTGCCTGGGAATCGTGCTTGGTTCGGCGCATGAACAACGCCATCGCGCGCTGAAACAGCTCCCAGGCAGTGAAATTGCCTCGCTTGCGCTTGGCGAGCTGGCGTTGATGGCGCTTCAACTCGGTATCGATATTGGCGACCACGGATTCGGCGATTTCGTCGAACACGGCGTAGACATCCTCCGCCGTGCCGCCATAGCGCCGGGTCCAGATATCGCGGCCATCGGCGGCATCCAACAGTTCGGCCGTTACGCGCAACTGGTCACCCACGGTGCGCACCGTTCCTTCGACCAGATAGTTGACACCCAACTCGCGACCGACCTCGATCGGGTCAATCCTCTTGCCCTTGTAGGCGAAGGACGATCCGCGCGCGATGACGGTCAGCCAGTCCACGCGCGACAGTTCGGTGATGATCTCCAGCGAGATGCCGTCGGCGATATGCTCACGCTCGGCACCGCCGCCGAGATTCTCAAACGGCATCACGGCGATCGCTGGGTGCTCCGGCAAGTGCGGCGGCTCGGCTTTGCCGGGCATGGCCACCCTGTCGGCCGACCGATCCGCCACAGGCGGGACCGCGGGGGTCGGCGCCGCCCCCGCCCCTACCCCCGTCGAGTGCTCTGCTTCCGACCGCAACTGTGGCCCGTGCTTTGGCCAATCGAGCCCGAGGTGTCGCAGGTAGAGCTTCAGGTTGAAGGCGGCGTACAGGAAGGACAGCCGTCGATGGCCGGCCTTGAGATGCTTGTTGGCGAAGTTCAACCCGGCCGCCACCCGGGCCAGCAGGTATTGGCTCTCCATGTAGGACAGCCGGTTGGCCTCGTGCCTGTCGATCCAGTCGTAAAGTTCGCCGCGCAAGGCGCCGATCAATTGAGCCAGGCCCAGATCGTCCGCCCGAATGTCGTGCCTCAGCCCAGTCGGATGATGTTCGCGCAAATGCTCAAGGATCGTCGTCCAATAGACCGGGTCGGAGCTGTCGCGGGTCGCCAGCAGATGGGCGATCTCGAAATAGGCATGGTCATAGAACAGGTATTGATCGGCCTCGTACATGGCCAGGTCGATCAGCGAATAGGTCGGATCGCCCGACCGCTTCGAGAGGACGAGCACGTTCAGCCCGTGCAGGTCGCCATGGCTGCTGCCCATGACCGCCCTCATTCGCGCCCCGTCCGGCGCCGTGTTCGGCCCGATCGCGAAGGCAACGGGGTTGGGGTACCATTTGCCGTCGAAGGTGAAGGTCGGCTCGTCAAGCGCGAGGCCGCAATGGTCCGGCAAGAACTCAAAAAGCCGGCTCGTCGGTTTCTCGATACGATGCTTCAGCCAGGCATGCAGCAGTTCTTGCGGCGCCCTGAGACCGGCCGACAGCGTGTAGTGAGCGTTCCAGCACTCCAGCAGATCGGAGGACAGGTGCTTTATGATGGCGAGCTGGGTGTCGAACCGGCATTTCGACCAGGGCACGACATACTCCACGCCGCGGCCGGCAATCGTGGAAATCAGCGCGACCTTGTTGTCCTGAAACGAGGCATGGACCAAGCGTTCGATATGCTGCGCGGCATAGTCCGGTTCTGTATCGATGGCCTTGCGATGCCGTTCGAACTCCTTTTCTTCCGAAAGGTCCATCCCTTCGACCGTGTCGAACTTCAATATCGCCTGGCCGGTGAAATCCGGGCTGGCCAGATCGGCGGTATAGACCAGGGCGCCGGATTTGCCGCCGCTGAGCTTGCGGTTGAGGTAGATATCTCCCTCGACGCCCCACTCCTCAAGCACGACCGGTCGCAGGTCGGCATAGGAGTCGGGCCAGGCTAGGCCCGATGGATTGCTGTCGGATGCTCCTGACACTCTTTGCCTCGATCGACGATCTTTTGCGCGCCGGGATGCTAGCATCCGACGGCGCGGTCGCAAGGACTTGACGCGGACCAATGCGGACGGTCGGTCGCACCCTCGACCATCTCTGCAGAATCTCTTATCCGGCCGAGGCAAACACCTGTAGCCTGTGCCCATGAAAGCATTGGTCGCATTCGCCTCCGCCCACGGGTCGACACGAGGGGTCGCCGAACGCTTGGGCGAAACCTTAGAGCGGCGCGGAATTGACACTGACGTCCAATCGATCGACGCCGGCCCATCGGTGGCGGCCTATGATGCCTATGTCATCGGCAGCCCCGTCTATGTCGGGTCCTGGATGGCGGAGGCGGTCGCCTTTGTGGAGCAGAACGCCAGCGCGCTGGCGCAAAAGCCGGTCTGGCTGTTCAGCCTTGGCCCGCTGGATCAGCAGCGCGGCCTCATGGCGAAGGCCGACTGGCCGGAAGCCAAGGAGGTCGATGGCCTGCGCGCCGCCGTCAACGCCCGCGATCACCGGATGTTCACCGGCGCCATTCAGCCTGACGAGCTGTCCTTCCTGGTGCGCCTGTTCTTCCGGCTGTCAGGCGGCCGCTACGGCGACTTTCGCAAGTGGGACGAGATCGATGGCTGGGCCGACGAGATTGCCGACCAGTTGACCGGCGCCGCCGATCAATAGGCCGCGGTCTCGGTCGCCTTGGACTCCAAGGCCGCCGCCCGCATCTTCTTTCGTTCCGGCCAGAAGTCGCACACGGTATTCGGATTGGGTTCGACCGAGGTCACCTGATAGACCTTCGAACCGTCGCGGAACGAAGGCTGCCCGAGGCAGTAGCCGGTCGGGCTGGCAAAGGCGCAATCCATGACCGCCCGGTAGCCTTCGGCTGAATGGTTCACGACCGGATGGATTTCCCAGTCCCTGCCGTAGTGAAACGCGATCAGATAGGCGTAGGGCACGTGGCCGTAGTCCCAGCCCAGCCCTAGCCCCAGGCACGGCACATAGTCATAGGTGTTTTGGATTCGCACGGTCCTGGTGTGCGGGTCCTGCTGCGCCGGCTGCCGGTCGTAGAAGTCGACGAAGGCCTGGCCGCCCACCGGCGGGCAAGCGTAGTTGTAGTTGACGGTCTTGAACGGCAGTTTCGCCAAGGCGACGTCGAGCGTGAACAGCTCGCACAGCGCCGCGCCAAGACTGTGACCGGTGATGTAGAGTTCGGCGATCGGTTTGCTGGACGACTGGTACTTGCCAATCAGGTCGAACAGCTGCTGCTGCATGGGCTTTGCCATGCTGGACGATGCCGTGTAGGCCGACCAGAAACCGGCCGCCACCTTGGCACCCGGCACAGGCGGCGTCGATTTGCCATAGGGCACGAAGGCCGACTGTTCGTAAAATATCTCCTCAAGGTCGACGACGATGTCATCGTAGGACCAGGTGCCACGGAAGGCGAAGATATACTTGTACGGCGCTGAAACCGAACGAAGAACGATGCCGTAGATCTCGGTGTTCTGGTAGATGACCTCGTCGACGCCGGTCCAGCATTCGACAAATTCATAGCCGTCGGGACAGGTCACCCGGCCGCCATAACATGTCGTGGGATGCGCCGTGTCGAACGCGTTGTAGGCCTGGATGCTGGCCCGGACCAGCAGCGCCGCTCGATCTTGGTCGATATCGCGAATGTACGGCATTGCCGCTCCTCAATTTCAGCCCGCGAGAAGGTCCGCAAGCTGAACGCCCAGGTTGATGGCAGGCATCCTCACTCAAGCAGGAGTTTAGCACAGCGGCATCGTGGCAAACAGCCTGGCCCCGAGCCAGACGGACGTGCTCTAGGCCCCCCAAACCAGGCTGAAAGCGATGGCCCACATCACCGCGCCGATCGTCAGATCGAGCAAGCGCCAAGCCTCCGGCCGTCCAAAGACCGGCCGCAGGACCCGGCCTCCATAGCCCAGGGCAAAGAAGAAGACGAACGAAGCGCCGATGGCGCCGGCGGCAAAAGCGGCCTGTCGGCCGTCATATCGGGTGGAGATCGACCCCATCAGGACGACCGTGTCGAGATAGACGTGCGGGTTCAGCCAGGTAAAGGCCAGGCACGTTGTCAGCGTCGTCGACATGGAGCCAGTCGGCCCAGCGGCGGCGACCAGCGCGCCGGTACCTTGGACGGCCGACCAGAGACTTCTCGCACCATAGGCCGCAAGGAACGCCGCCCCGCCATAGCGCAGCAGCGGTTCCACCCAAGGCGCGGCATCGACCATGGTGCCGAAGCCGGCCACGCCTATGCTGATCAGCGCCGCATCGGAAACGGCGCAAGCGAGACAAACCAGAAACACATGCTCGCCCCGGATCGCCTGGCGCAGCACGAAGGCGTTCTGTGCGCCAATCGCGACGATCAAGCTGATGCAGAGCAGAAAGCCGGCAATAAAGGCCGCCATTTGGGATCTCCCTTAAGACCACACCTTGATTAGGCGAGGCCCAGAGATTAATGAACCTAATGTTTCTAACTCTTCATAAGAAATCTTAAACATGCTCGACTATGCGCATCTTGCGGCGGTCGCCGCCGTCGTCCGCAGCGGAAGCTTCGAAAAGGCGGCACAGCAGCTGCACGTGACGCCGTCAGCCGTGTCTCAACGGGTCAAGCTGCTGGAAGAGCGGTTGGGCACCGTGTTGGTCGTTCGGGGCCAGCCCTGTACGGCGACGGATGCCGGGCGTCGCTTTTGCCGCCATGTCGATGAGGTAGCTTTGTTGGAGCAGGCTCTGCAAAGCGATCTCGGCGACCTGGGGCCAGCGATCGAACCGGCGACCCTGCGCATCGCGATCAATGCGGACAGCCTGGCCACCTGGTTCGTGGGCGCCATGGCCTCGGTCGAGGGCCGGCTGTTCGACTTGGTTCTGGACGACCAGGACCACAGCGCCGACTGGCTGCGGCGGGGCGAGGTCGTCGCCGCGATCAGCGCCCTGCCCCAGCCGGTTCAGGGCTGCGACGTCCGACCTCTTGGCGCGCTGCGCTACGTCGCGACGGCCAGCCCCGCCTTCGTCGATCGCTGGTTTCCCGACGGGCCAAACGCGGAGGCGCTGGCACGCGCACCCACGATCACCTTCAATACGAAGGACGAGCTGCAAGCCCGCTGGGTGGAGGCGGTGTATGGACGGCGTCTGGTCATGCCGTCCCATTGGCTGCCGTCAACCCAAGCCTTCATCGACGCGACCCTGGCGGGCATCGGCTGGGGGATGAACCCGGAAGGTCTGGTCGGAGAGCACATTGAAGACGGGCGGCTGGTGGTCTTGAAGCCTGACCGTCCGCTCGACGTCGCGCTTTACTGGCACTGCAGCCGCATGCTGGCGGCGGCGTTGACGGATGTCACCTCAGCCGTCGTCGACGCGGCGAAACGCTGGCTGGTCCCCATGACCTAGCCCCGAGGCAGCGTCACTCCTTCTCACTCGGCGGCTCCTGCATAGCCGCAACCGGTGGTACGTCGAACCAGCGGAGGATCGCTGAGGGAAATGTTGGTGGACGGCCGGCCCAAAGCAGCCCAGCCTCTCCCACGAATGCCCAGTGGCCGGCGCCACGCATCGGAATAGCGGCGGGCGTGTCGATGATGCTCCCTGTCTCCAGGTCGATCAGCACGCCGCCATCAGCGCCGCTCAGGTCACCGGCCAGCAAGCGGCCATCCGGGCTGATCGCAATCTCGCCCGCAGAAGCAGCGCCTTCGGACAGCGGCCCGTTTTCAGCCATGAGACGGCTCGTCCATTTTCCGGGCTCGGTGATGACAAACGAGCCGTCTGCGTGCAGCGAGAGCAGGCGTCCATCGGCAAGGAACGCGAGTTGGCGGACCGGCGTGTCGGAGGGCTCGATCTCGGCAAGCGGCTCCGCCCCCTCGCCCAAGGCGTAGATGCGAACGGGAGTGGACGCCGATGTGCCGTCGCCGCCCGCCCCACCCTCTGTCTCATCGGCTTCGGGCCGGCGATCGGCGACCGCCAGCATTGCGCCTTCTTGGCCAAGCGCAATGGCCGCGGCCGGTTGGTCATGGATGATAACGGGCTCGTCAGCAGCGGCGAGATCCCAAAGCTGGACCGCACCGGCGCAGGCCGTCGCGACGGTTTGGGTCTCGGCAGCGACGGCGATGGTCGAACAGCCGCCGACGGGCAGGTCTTGCGGCGCGATGTCCGGCGCGCCGTCCCAGCGGTAGAGACCGCCCAGCGTGCCGCCAGCACCCTCTCGGTCCTCCCAGGACGGGCTGCGGGCGATCAGCAGCGTGTCACCGGCAAACGCCAGGTCGCGCACACAGCAGCCCTCCGGCATGGCGCCGAAGACAAAGTGGTTCAGCAGCGCGCCCGACGGGTCGCGCAGTTCTACGCTGTTGGGACCGGCAACAGCGATGCGTCCATCCTCGGCGATCGCCAGCGCGACGGGAGCATCTTCGAGGTCAAGCGCGACTTCGTCTTGCGCCTGGCCAAGGCTCGGGCTCGCCCAGAGAAGCGCCGCCAGGATCAGAGGCGCCGCGCGCCAACGCAGGTCAGGTCTTGAGCGGGTCGGGACCGTAGGCGTTCCCCTCGCGCTGGCCTTCTTTGATGCCGAGATAGTAGAGCGCATAGAGCCCAATCGCCAACACGATCAGGTTGATCAGCCAGCCAAAGAAGTTCGGTGCGACATAGGTCACCTCGCCCAGGGTAACGGAGGAATAGGTCAGCCCCGTCAACCGCAACAGTGACGCGACAAAAGACGGCAGAATAAAGACCGCCGCCAGAGGCATCGCGGGATCGCCATGGTCATGCAGGCGCTTCACCATCAGCGCCAGCGCGGGATAGATCACCGCCAGGTTGACGATGAGTTGGGTCAGCCAAGCCGGCAGGAACAGCATCAGGATGAACGATCCGACGACCGCCGCGACGGCCAGAACCAGAACGCCGATCCAAAATGGCTGCCGGTTGATGCGGCCGTCGAAGTCCGTGAAGAGGAAGTTGAAGTCCACGTCTTGCCTCCCGAAAGCTGTCACATGCGCGGTCGAGACGGTACCTCCGTCGACCATCAGTGGCCCCTGCGCTACAGCCTAAACAGGCAAGCGCGATCATGCGATTGATTTTCCGCATTGGGCCGGCTGTGCGGCCAAAGCGTGCGGCCAAGACGTTAGGTCTTGGCCTTGGCGCGCTTGATCCGGTCCGCGAACGACGCCTCGACGAGCAGGCTTCCTTCATGGCCGATGGTCTCGTCGACCAGGGCGTAGACGGTGCCGCCGCAATTGCGCCAGCGCATGCAGAACGACAGATCCTCGGAGATGTAGTCGCCGCTGTCTTCCATCATGATGCAGTTGAAGAAACCATAGATCTCGCAGCCATAACCGCTGAGCGTCGTGGCCTTGGCCTCACCGGTGTCCAGCATGCGCTCGAAGACCTGGCGCTGGACCAACATCAATCCGGTCCCCAGCGCCTTGACCTCGACAAAGCCCTGATCGGGTTCGAGGTCCTTCACCGGCACGTCGAGCGCGACGTTGAACGAGTCGCTCAAGCCCATAGCGCGCCGGATGTCGATCGCGCTTTCGGTCTTGATCAGTTCGCCGATGGTACGGTTGATTTTCTTGGTGTTGAAGGTGCGCTTCGGGGCCGCGACGGCGATCAACGGCTTGTCATAGGCCAGCATGCGCTGGAACAGGCCGGCGCTGAATGCCATGTCGGCATCCACGAACGCCAAGTGCGTGCAGTCCTTGCGACTGACGAAGGTCGACGCCAGGACATTGCGGGCGCGCATGACGTCGGCAAGGTCGACAGTCAACACATCGGCCGCGACGCCGGCCTTCGTCATCGAGACGATGGTGTGCATCATCGAGCGATAGGCGCAGGCCTGGATGACCCCCCTTCCGGTGGGCGTCGCGAACAAGACTTTCATTGGCTGTTTCCCCGGCGCGCCCTCGTCGACAGCGGATTGGGTCGCGGATCGTCATAGCGGAAGGCCCGCTGGACGCGCAACTCGCTATTGCCAGCGAACGGGGTGGATCACGCTGTCAAAGCACGATGGCGGCATGTTCGCGGATCGAGCGTTCCGCCGCCTGGCCCATGGCGACGGCCCTCAAGCCATCATCGAGCGTGACGGCAGGTCTGCCGCCGGTGCGGATCATGTCGCGGAAGGCAACATGCTCGAAATAGGTCGCGCCATGATGGTCGCCGATCTGCAACAGCTTCTCGTCAACCGGAATATGCTCAGATAACATTGGAAGAATGTCACCCATCCTGTTGACAAAGCCGCGTTTTCCGATCGAAAGCCGCGAGGATGGAATGCCGCATTCCACCTTGCCCCCATCGCCGGTCACCGTGATTTCCTCCTGGTCGCGGCTGGCTTCGGCGAACATGCACAGGTCCAGCATGGCGCGCGTGCCGTTGGCGAAATCGACCGCGACGAACGCGTTGTCGACGACGTCAGCGGCTTGGCCGTCGACGGTTTCATCGAGATGGTTCACGTCCTGGCCGCCCGTGGCATAGAGGCGAACCGGATCGCTGTTCGTGATCAGGCGCATCAGATCGAAGAAGTGACAGCACTTCTCCACCATCGTGCCGCCGGACAGCGCGGACAGTCGGTTCCAGGCGCCGACCTTGTCCAGGAACGGAAAGCGATGCTCGCGGATCGCCAGCATGCGCAACTGGCCGACCGTGCCCTTGCGCACCTCTTCGATCAGGCGGGTGACCGGCGGCATGAAGCGATACTCCATCGCCACCCAGACAGGGGCCGCGCGTGACGATGCGGCGGCAATGACCGCCTGGCAGTCCTCCACGGTGCTGCACAGCGGCTTTTCCACGATGATGGGCAGATCGGTCGCCACGGCATCGGCCAGAATGGACCTGTGGGTATGGTTCGGCGACGCGATCACCAGGGCGTCGAGGGTCTCGGCGCCCAGCATGTCGCGATAGTCCGGATAGGCGGTGAGGCCCGTCAACGCCTCCGCCTTCTCGCGCATGCCCGCGTCGGTATCGGCAACGGCGGTCACCTCGACGCCGTCGACCGCGCCCAGATTGCGAATGTGCTCCTGCCCCATATTGCCGGTGCCGATGACGCCATAGCGAAGGGTCATGGCGTCCCGCCAATGCTGGTGGTCGGTCTGGGCCCGGTTGTCATGTCGTGATGAACCAATGGTATCGAAGGCGAGTCTGCGCGCCAAATCAGGCCGATTGGCGCTGCCTGTCAATAGTTTGCAGCGTCTATGGGGATTGCGGTGGCGACATGTGGCTTCGCGTTCAAGCGCCGCCGCGCGACCGGATGATCTGGCCGGTGATCCAACCGGCATCGTCCGAAGCCAGGAACGCAACCAGCCGCGCGGCATCGTCAGGTTCCCCCAGACGGCCCGTGGGCGCGGCCTCGACCAGCGATTGGCGCAGATCCTCGCCGATCCAACCGGTGTCGGTAACGCCTGGATCGACCGCATTGACGGTAATGCCGCGGCCGGCAAGCGCCGGGGCCAGGCTGACCGTCAAGGCATCGATCGCGCCCTTGGTCGCGGCATAGGCCAGTTCATCCGGCATCGGCCCCGCCCCCTGCCCCGACGTCATGTTGATGATCCGACCGCCCTCGGCCCGATCGAAATGCCGGACGAATTCGGCGATGAGCAAGGCCGTGGCCCTCAAATTGACAGCGTAGTGGGCGTCCAGCCCAGCGGCGTCGAGCCGGTCGATCCCGTCGTGGGCCGAATAGGCCGCATTGTTGACGAGGATGTCGATCGTGCCGAAGGCGGACCGGGCCTTGTCGAACAGGTCGGCCGCACCGCTCGGCTTCGACAGATCGACTTCGAAGCCCACGGCGCGCACGCCCAGGTCAGCGATCTCACGCAGGACGTCGTTGATGGCTGGCCCCAGGTCGTCGGCCCAGGCCTGTGCGCCATCGTATGGTCGGAAGTAAGCCAGGCAGGTGTCCGCGCCCTCCGTCGCAAGCGCCCTTGCGATGGCAGTACCAATCCCGTTGTGCCGCGAGGCGCCGGTAATCAATGCCGTTTTGCCGGCCAAAGTGCTCATCTAGCCCTCAATCTGCCTGCCCGATCGCTCCTTTGGCCGCGATCACTTCGTCGCGAGCCCCCAATCAGTGCCCTGCCTCCGAGGCGACAACACCCTCAAACGCAGCTAGACTCACGCGTGCAACAGCCAGAGGTTGCACCAAGAGGCGCTCGCCATAACGACAATAAGGAGCAAGAGGGCGATGTACATTGCGATTCGGAAATACCAGGCGGCAGGATCGGCGAAGGATGTCGAGGACGCCGTACGGCGCGAGTTGGTGCCGGTGTTGAAGCAGGACCCCGGCTTTCGGGGATTCTACATGATCGATGACGGCGGCAGCATGATCGCCTCGGTCAGCATCTTCGACAGCGAGGAAGCGGCCCGCCGATCGAATGAGCAAGCGGTCGCCGCGCGCGCCAAATTCATGCACCTGTTGCCGGACGAGCCGGAAGTCATGGTCGGCGAGGCCGGCATCGCCGAGACCGTCTGAGCGCTAAGCGCGCACGCCCACCAGGGCCGGCAGTTCAGCCAACGAGGTGATCACGGCGGCCGGTCCTGCGGGCAGCCTGTCCTGCTGCAGGCCAAGTCGATTGCACCAACAGGCTGCGAAACCGAAGCGGGCGGCGCCGGCGATGTCCCAACCGTTGCTGGAGACGAAGCAGACCCGCGCCGGTTCGATGTTCAGGCGGTCGACCGCGAGTTGATAGGCCGGCGCTGCGGGCTTGTGGATGCCGACATCCTCCACGGACAGGACCGCGTCGAAGTCCTGGTCCAGCCCGGCGGACGCCACGGCCGCATTCAGCATCTGTGGCGATCCGTTGGACAGGATCGCCGTGCCGATGTCGCCATCGCGCAACGCCCGAAGGACCGGGGCGACCTCGGGATAGGCGGTCAGCGCCCTATAGAGATCGAGCAGGCGTGCCCTGAGGGCGGGATCGTCGACGCCAAAGCTGGCCAGGGCAAAGTCGAGGCCGCGCGTCGTCGTCTCCCATAGGTCGAGATGGGCGCCCATGATGTCGCTGAGCCAGGCGTACTCCAGCTGCTTCTGGCGCCACAGGGCCGATACGGCAACAGCCTTGTTGCCAAGCGCCTCGCCACCGCGCTGGACGGCGGAGTGGACGTCGAACAGCGTTCCGTACGCGTCGAACACGCAGACGGCAATGTCGGCAAAGGGCTTGCTTGTCATGGCGGGCTCTCGACTGGATGATGGCCGGACAGCAAAACCCGCGAAAGCCGCCGGTGCAACCGCTTAGGGCTCGGACTGCGAGGTTCGCAGCAGCACGAATTGGGCAATGGCGCCGATCGCGGCGACAATGACGCACAAGAGGGTCAGCGCCTCGAAGCCGGCATCGACCGCGTGCCTCAACGCGGCCTGGACATTTGCGGCGGTCCCCGCGTCGAACTGGCCCAACACGGACTGCAACTGTGCGGCGTTGGCATGCAGGCCGGCGCGGACGGCGGCCAGTTGCGTCGGATCGGTGATCTGCAGCGCCGCCAGACTGTTCGCCAGAGACCCGTCGGTGGCGGCGGCCGACACCAGGCCACCGAGCGATACGCCGATCGTGGCCCCCAGAAAGGTGAACGTCGTCAACAGGCCCGCCCCCTGCCCGGTCTGATCCGGCGACAGGGTCGCCAGGCCGATGCCGGAGAAGACGGGCACCGTCAGGCCCAGGCCGAGGCCGCAAAGGACCAGAGCCGTTTCCAGCCCCACGAGGTTGTCGACGGCCACTTCGATATGGAGCAGCAGCGCGCCGAGGCAGAGCAACACCATGCCGGTGGTAACGACGCTGCGCGGCCCCAAGCGTGACACGGCCCGGTCGACGAACAGCGAAACGACGAACATCACGACGGTCAGCGCGATCAGCGTGACGCCGGCTTGGGCGGCGCTGTCACCGAGGGTCAGCGTGTTCTGCACGAAAACACTGGCGAAATAGAGAATGCCGTAGATCAGGAAGAAGGTGCTCAAAATGCCGACGGTGGCGGCGATGAAGTGGCGGTGGCGAAACAGTTTCAGGTCCAGGAACGGCCGCTCCAACCGGCGCTCGCGCAGCAGCAGCGTCACCAGCGCGGCGACCGCAACGAATAGTGTTGCAAGGGTCGCGACCGAAGCCCAGCCGAGGCCCTGGGCGTGTGTGATCGCGTAGGTGAAGGCGGCCATCGCCGCGGCCAGCAGCCCGAAGCCGAGATAGTCGCGTTTGCCCGCCGAACGCGCTGCCCTGGCCTCGAAGTGGCCGCGCATGGCCGCAGCCACGATCACGAACGCCAGCGCGGCAATGGCCAGACTGACCCAGAAAACGGCCCGCCAGTCGAGATAGTGGGTCAAGAGACCGCCGACGATCGGCCCGATGCCGAGGCCGAGGCCGAGAAAACCGCTCCAGATCCCTGCCGCGACCTGGCGCTGGTGTTCCGGAAAGGTCGCCTTGATCAGGGCCAGCGACATGGGCAGCAGAAGAGCACCGGCGAAGCCCTGGATGGCGCGGCCGATCAGGATCGTCGCCGCGTTGCCGGCCAGCGCGATCATCACATAGGCGATCATGAAGCTGAGCGCGCCGGCGAGAAACACCCGCCCATGGCCGAAATGGTCGCCGATCCGGCCGGCGGCGGCCAGGAACACCGCGCCGGTCAGGAAGTAGATCGTCACGATCCATTGCACGGTGACGGGGCTGATGTCGAACGCGTGCCGGATGGCTGGGACGGCCGTGATCAGAGCCGTGCCGTTCATCGTCAGGCTGAACACGCCCAGGCACGCGCCGGCCATGACGATCCAGCGATTGGGCCCCGTGCCGGGAGGCACCGCAACGGTCACACCAGCAATCCCCCTTGCGTTGCCGGAAAGCTTAACGGTTCGCGCGCTGACACTACAGCAAGGCGCCCGGCCTTACCGGTGGCCGGCCAACGGCTTGGGCGGGCATCTCATGGATCGGCGTTTGCGGGCCAGTCGGGCATCGGCGCGCCATCCCAGGAGACGTCGCCGACGAAGGCCTGGCCAAATTCGATATGCTCGCGCTCGGCACGCTTGGACCAGTGGCGCAGATTGATGAAGAAGTACAGCGCCGGAAGCATGTCTTCGGCCGAGATGTAGACGTCCGGCGTCGTCAACAGCTCTCGGACCAGTTGCCGCGCCGGCAACTGAACCATCCCGGGCCTGAACAGAAAGGCATCGTACTGCCGCCGGGCGCCCGGTTCGACGATCCGCGTTTCGGAGGGCTCGCCAAGAACCGCATCGGCAACCCAAATCTTGGGCGTCAGGAAAACCCCGGCGCTGGAACGCGGGTTACATTCGATCATGACGAAGCCATCCGGCGTGCGCCGAAAATCGAAAGCGATGAAGCCGGTGTAGTTGAACCGGGCACAAATCGCCGAGGTCACCTCCAGCGATCCGAAATCCTCGATCGACGAGAACTGTACGGAGAACCCGCCGGAGGCCTGAATGGTCGGCTCGTAGACGCAATGGACCAAGACCCTGCCGTTTCGCACCACGCTGAACGAGCAGGCGTCGTTGCCTTCGACGTATTCCTGGACCAGCCAGGGGTTTTCGGCCGTTGGGTCGCAGTCATCGAGGCTGATCTCGCCAGCCCTGGGACCGTGGTTGGTGAGATAGACCATGCCGCCGCGCGAGTAGGCCGGGCGGGCGACGAACGCATCAAACTGGCCAGCCGCCGTTCGCAGATCATCGCGGCTGGCAACCACCTCGGTCCTCGGTGCCGGCAATCCGAGATCGGCGCACAGCTCGATGAACCTGGCCTTGTCGTGCAGGCACGCGATGGTGTCGAACGCCGGCGCGAACAGCGGTGCGGGGATCTTGTCGGCGTACCGGGCCAGGAAAAAGCCGTCCTCGTAGGACGGCACGACAAGGTCAATGCCGCGCTGCTGCACGATCTGGGCGATGTCTTGCACATACTGGACCGGGTCCGGCGCCGCCGCCGCGGCGACATGAAGCTTGTCCACGGCATTGGAGTGCATCGCCGTGGCCAGCTTGAAGCTGTCAACCACGTCGATCCGGCACGGGCCCTGGTGGAGCGCCCGCACGATCCCCGTGGCCGGGTGAAAGCGCCCGCAGGTCACCAAGACATGCCGGTCGCCACTCATGTCGACCGCGCCTTCCGCAGGGCCGGACCAAGACAGCGCGCTTGGCTGGTCCGATCAACGATTGGCCAGGCGGGTCTGCCGACATCACGGTGCCTCGGGTTCAGAGCCTTCATGGGATACCAGGGTTTTGCGCGCGGTTGACGGCATTGGATCCAGGATAGCCGCAAATGCGCCAAATGGCGCATGCTAAGTCTTCAGCCTCAATCCGAAGGGAGGGCGAGATGGGTCTGTTTCATCCATTCACGGTGCGGCTCAGCGACGGAGAGAGCATGGTCGTGCATTTGGCGACCGCCGTAAACGCCGAACGTTTCCCCGAGATCCGCCAGAGCATCATCGACGGCACCTTCCACCGGTTCAGTCACCCGAAGACCGGCAAGCCGTTCACGGTCGAAGCGCCGTTCATGTACACCGACATGAGCCGCGACACCTTCTTCGCCGTCCATCCGCCGAAGACCCGCTTTGCCTGGATGGACGATTCCGAGGCGCTGGAACAGGAGTTGGATAAGATCCCCGCCTCCCTATCGGCATATGACAAACGCTATGCGCGGGTGGTGTATGGGCTTGGCGAGTTGCGGGAAAAGCTGGTCGCCCAAGAGGCCGCGCTCGACGATCGGATCGTGGAACTGATGAAGGTGTTCCTGATCCACGAGCACCCGTTCCTGATCCAGAAGCCGCGCCTGCGCCTGATGCTGGACGGCGTCGACGACGAAAAGTACGGCTTCGTCGCCGCCTTCGACCATGATCGCGAGGCGTTCGAGGTCGCCGTGCCGCGCGACATCGCCGATGAACTGGTCGAGGATCAGGACACGCTGAAAGGCTGGGTCAATCGCAACCACACGCATGCCAACATCTTCGACGACAGCCGCGAGCGCTGGGTGAATTTCTGGCGCTGGTCGCCAACGCTCAGCGCCATCCGCACCTTGCGCGAAATGGCCCGTCTGGCGGCCTCCGGCGGCGCGGTGCCGATGGACAGCAGCCGGTTTCAGACCATGCTGCGCACCCTGCCCCGCGGCAAGCGGCTGCCGGGCACGGCCAAGCGCGACCTGCGCACGCTGCACGACCACGCCAAGCGCGCGGGCGAGGCCAAGCTGCAGGACACGCTGTTCGAAATCCGGTTCGGTATCGAGCTGGAGGATGACTGGGCGTTCAACAACGATCCGGACGACATCGACACGCTATGGTCCCTGCTGCGCGACCTGCCGGACAGCAATGTCGAGGGCAACGCCAACCTGAAGAGCCTGTATTTGGCCGAGGGCAAGGGCGGCGGCTGGTACGAGCCGTGGAGCGGTGACGTCCATATCGGCGAAACCACGCTGCGGCGGCGCGAGCGCTTCGAGGACGTGGTCCGGCACGAGGTCGGCCATGCCGTGCACGAAAAGCGCAAAGCCGAGGTCGACCCCTGGCTGGCCGACGAGTTCGGCTGGCGCATGTTCGACCCGACCAATGCCGGCATCGATGCCTGGGTCGACATGATGGGCGGCTGGGGCGCGCTGACCAGCGGCCAACGGCGGGATGTGCGCGCCTTCTTGCGCACGGCGCTGGGCACCGGCAGCAGTTGGAACCCGGGCCCGGAACCCAACGCACCGGCCAATCATCCTTGGAGCCAGCCCGGCTTCGGCCCGCGCCTGGCCTACGAGCGCACGGGCGCGGACTGGTATCGGAACAATCGCAACTGGTTCCGCGTCGGCGACCAGGCCTTCTTCCTGAACTTCTGGTACCAGAAGCTGATGACCGTCGGCATGTCGACGCTGGACCTGATCAATCGCGGCATGCCCAGCAGCTATGCCGCCATGTCGCCGTATGAGTTCTTCGCCGAGCTCTATGCTCTCTACTACGATCTCGACGACCCCATGCGGCCGAACATACCGGACGATGCGCAAGCCTGGCTGGACGCCAATATCGGCAGCGCGGGCAACGACCTTGGCCCGGCCCACCGGTCGGGCGGCACCCGTATCCCGCGCCCCCGACGCCTCTCGTCCGGCGCTAGCTGCCTTCGAACTTGAACGAGACCTTCAGCTTGGTCCGGTAGGCCGCGATCCTGCCGTCTTCGATCACGATATCCTGCTCGACGACCTCGGCAACGCGCAGGTCGCGCAGGGTCTTCGCGGCACGTTCGACGGCGTTCGCAGCCGCCTGGTCCCAGGACGTCGGGCTGGTGCCCACCAGTTCGATGATCTTGTAAACACTGTCGGACATGGCAACGCTCTCCCTTTCATGATTGGGGGCGCCGGCCGCCGCCGCCGGCAACGGCCGGTCATCGAGGGTCGCATGATCGCCGCTTGCTGGCAAATGTGCGCCACCGGCGGGCCTCGGCACCGATTTGCGAACCCAGCCGTTGATTGCGCAAAAGAGTTGCTGTTGAGTGGCGGGAATCGTTTGACGGCGAGAAGGACAGCACGATGCGAAGGCTCACTGGTTTTCTGGTAATGGCGATAGCCGCCACCCTGCTGACCCCGTTCAGCGCCAACGCCGACCCGAGCATGGAGTGCGACGGCACAAGCCAGGTCGAAATCAGGGAGTGCCTGGAGGAAACGCTGGCGCGGGCCGACGCTGCGGTCGACGAGGCCTTCTCGTTCGCTCTCACTTCGGCAGCAGAAACGGACGAGGTCACGGGGCGCGCCAGCGTCGTGCCAGCCTTGTACGCCAGCCAATCGGCTTGGGAGACGTTCCGAGACGACCACTGCGACTATGTCGGATCGACCTACGGCGGCGGTTCCGGGACCGGTATCGCGATCCTCGCCTGCCGTATCACGGAGGCGCGCGCGCGAACCACGGAACTGTTGAGCGGTCTCGACTAGGGCGGTCGGCGCCTTATGGTTTCTGGCTCAACCGTCGCTTCAACTTCATCGATTTTTTGATATCTTCCGGCCTTCCGACGACGAACTGGCGTCGCGCCCCGGTCATCGCAATCCAACGTGGAGCCTCCCATGCCGCTTTTTGGTCCCCCGCTCGAAACCGACAAGCCGTTCAAACTGGTCGGTCTTCTGGAAGCTGGCCTGAAGGCTCACCCCGACGAAATCGCGCTGGTGTCGACCAAGAACAGCTGGACATGGCGGCAGTTGGACAAGGCCAGCGACCGCTACGCCGCCCATCTGTATGCGCTGGGCATTCGCAAGGGCGATCGGGTGGCCTCGCTGATGCCGAACCGCGATGCGCTGGTCATCCACTATCTGGGCTGCATCAAGGGCGGGTTCGTCGCGGTGCCGCTGAACTACCGCTACATGCCGCCGGAGATTGACCATGCCCTGGCGCTGACCAAGTCGAAGGTCCTTCTGGCCCATATCGAGCGTGATGCCGATTTGGCCGCTTCGCAGGAGGTGCCCAAACTGCCGCTGGGCGTGATCCGCTATGGCGCCGGCGAGGGTGACGGCAGTTTCGAGGCCATGCTGCTGAAGGAACCGCCGGAGGTTACGTTGGAGGCGCCCGAGCCGAGCGATCCGGTCTTCATCTTCTTCACCTCCGGCAGCACCGGCAAGCCGAAGGGCGTGACCCATACCCATGAGACCTTCGGCTGGATGCTGAGCGCGTGCATCCAGGGTTACGAGGTGACGCCCGACGATGTGGTGCTGCCCGGCTCGTCCATGTCCCATCTCGGCGGGCACGTGCATTCGCTGATGGTGCTGGCTGTCGGCGGCAAGTCCCTGGTCGCCCGGACCTTCGATCCGGACGAGTTGCTCTGGCTGCTGCGCGAACACAGGCCGACGCTTTTGTGGATGCTGCCGTCGGCCTTGATCGGCCTGATGCAGGAGCACGGCGCGAAGCATGAGGACTTTACCTCGCTGCGCTTGTGCGTTTCCGGCGGCGACAAGGTCCCGGCGGAGCTGGAACGCGAGTTCACCGACATGGTCGGCTTTCCGATCGACGAGATCTACGGCATGTCGGAAATCGGCCTGTCGAACCTCAATCCGGTCTCCGGCGAGAACAAGCTGGGTTCCGTCGGGCCGGCCAATGCCGGCTACGACCTCTCCATCCGCGATGATGACGGCAACGAGTTGGGGGTCGGCGAGGAAGGACGGCTGTGGGTCCAGTCGCCGGTCAATATGGTCGGCTATTGGGACAATCCGACGGCGACGGCGGAGACCATCGTCGATGGCTGGCTGGATACCGGCGACGTCATGAGAGCGGACGAAGACGGCTATCTGTGGTTCTGCGGCCGCAAGAAGCAGATCATCGTGCATGACGGCTCCAACATCTGCCCGCAGGAGGTCGAGGAATCCTTGATCGAGCATCCCGCGGTGCGCGGCGTTGGCGTTGTCGGCGTGCACCATCTGGTGCATGGCGAGAACGTCCGAGCCTACATCACCTTGATGGAAGGTACCGACCCGCCCGCGATGCAGGAACTGATCGAATTCTCGCGCGCCCGCGTCGGCTACAAGGCGCCGGAGATGATCGAGTTCCTGGAAGAGATGCCGATGAACGCGACCGGCAAGGTCGATCGCGTCACGTTGAAGCAATGGGCTGCCGAGAGGCACGAGGTCGACGTCGCTGCCTGACCAGGGCCGCAGCCGCCAAAGCCGCCCCGAAGCCTTCAAGGAGCCAGCCATGACGCTTCACGGACGTTCCGCTGATACCATCTCGCCGGTCGATGTGACGCGCCTGTTGGACAGGGGATTGAGCGCCCATCCCGACGAGATCGCGGTTGTCTCGACCAAGAACAGCTGGACCTGGCGGCAGCTCGACAAGGCGAGCGATCGCTACGCGGCGCATCTCCACGCGCTCGGCATACGAAGAGGCGACCGCGTCGCCTCGCTGATGCCGAACCGGGATGCGCTGGTCATTCACTATCTCGGCTGCCTGAAGGCCGGTTTCATCGCCGTGCCGCTGAACTATCGCTACATGGCGCCGGAGATCGATCATGCCTTGTCGCTGACCCGGGCGAAGGTGCTGCTGGCGCATGTCGAGCGCGACGCGGACCTGGCTGCGTCGGCCGAGGTTCCGAAACTGCCGCTCGGCGTCATCCGCTATGGCGCCGGCGAGGGCGACGACAGTTTTGAGGCCATGCTGGAAAAGCAGGCGCCGGACGTCGACCTGCCGAAACCGGCGGCATCCGACCCGGCCATCATCTTCTTTACCTCCGGCAGCACGGCCAAGCCGAAGGGTGTCACGCACACCTTCGAGACGATTGGCTGGATTCTCGCGACGCTGGTCGCCGGTTACGAGGTGACGCCAAAGGACATTATCCTGTCCGCGTCATCCATGTCGCATATCGGGTCGTTCATGCATGCGTTCATGATCCTCGCCAACGGCAGCAAGGTCGTGCTTCCTCGGCAGTTCGATACCGACGAAGCGCTGTGGCTGCTGCGCCATCACGCGCCCACGATCTTCCTGATGCTGCCGTCCGCACTGTTTGGCGTCGTGCGTCATCCCGATGCGAAACATGAGGACTTCGCCTCGGTTCGCCTCTGCATCTCGGGCGGCGACAAGGTGGCAGCGGAACTGGAACGCGAGTTCGAACGTCTTGCCGGCATTCCGATCGACGAGTGTTACGGCATGTCGGAGATCGGCATCTCGAACATGAACCCGCCGTCCGGCATCAACAAGCCCGGCTCGGTCGGGCCCGCCAATGTCGGCTATGACCTCTCGATCCGGGACGATGACGGCAACGAGGTCGACGCCGATGTCGACGGCCGCATGTGGGTCAAATCGCCGGCCAACATGATCGGCTATTGGGACAACCCGGCGGCGACGGCGGAGACGATCGTCGACGACTGGCTGGATACCGGCGACGTGGTGCGCGCGGATGGGGACGGCTATGTCTGGTTCCGCGCGCGCAAGAAGCAGATCATTATCCATGACGCTTCCAACATCAGCCCGCAGGAGGTCGAGGAGAGCCTGGTTGAACACCCCGCGGTGGCCAACGCCGGGGCCGTCGGCGTGCACGACCTGATCCATGGTGAAAACGTCTGGGCCTATGTCGAGCTGGTCGACGCTGCCGAACCGCCAACCGCGCAGCAGTTGATCGCGTTCTCGCGCGAACGCGTGGGCTACAAGGCACCGGAGGTGATCGTGTTTCTCGACGATATGCCCATGAACGCCACCGGCAAGACCGACCGGGTGATGCTGAAGCGCTGGGCGGCCGAACGGCACGACGCCGAAACCGCTTCCTGATTGCCTGGCGCAGCGCAACGGTTTGCCACTCGGTCACGACACACTCGGAGACTGCCGATGCCCCTCCACGGACCTTCATACGCTGGCGAGACACCCGTCGACGTTCCAAACCTGCTTGACGCCGGCCTCGGGTCGCATCCGGATACGATTGCGGTCCTGTCCACCAAAAACAGCTGGACCTGGCGTCAGCTCGACAAGGCCAGCGATCGCTACGCGGCGCATCTCCACGCCAAAGGGCTTCGCAAGGGTGATCGCGTCGCCTCCCTGATGCCGAACAGGGATGCCCTGTTGGTCCATTATCTCGGATGCATGAAGGCCGGCTTCGTGGCCGTACCCTTGAACTATCGCTACATGCCGCCTGAGATCGACCATGCGTTGGCGCTGTCGGGCGCGAAGATCCTGCTGGCCCATGTCGAGCGCGACGACGACCTCGCGGCTGCGAAGACGGTGGCCGACCTGCCGCACGGCGTGATCCACTACGGCGCCGGCGAAGGCGATGACGGTTTCGAGGCGCTGCTGTTCAAGGAAGCGCCGGCGGTCGCGTTCGACAAGCCGTCGCTGGACGACCCTATCTTCATCTTCTTTACGTCAGGCAGTACCGGCAAGCCGAAGGGCGTGACCCACACGGTCAGCACGCTGGGCTGGGTTTTGAAAACCCGCGCCAGGAGCTTTGGCATTCATTCCGGCGATGTCACGCTGAGCGCGGCTTCCATGTCCCATATGGGCGCCTCGATGACCGTCATGGCGACCTTGGCGGTCGGCGGTAAGGCCCTGATCGCGCGGACCTTCGACCCTGAAGAGGTGATCTGGCTGGCCCGCGAACAGGCGCCGACCTTCATGATCATGCTGCCTGCCGCGCTGTTTCGCGTCGTCGAGGACAAGCGCGCGCGGCACGAGGACTTCCGCTCGTTGCGCCATTGCGTTTCGGGCGGCGACAAGGTGCCGGCTGAACTGGAAAAACGGTTCGCCGAACTGGTCGGTATCCCGATCAACGAAGCCTACGGCATGTCGGAGTGCGGCATCCTTAATGCCAATCCGCCGGATGGGCCGAACAAGCCCGGCTCTGTCGGGCCGCCAACGTTCGGCTTTGTCGAGTCGATCCGTGACGATGACGGCAACGAGGTCGGGCCAGGCGTCGACGGACAATTGTGGACCAAATCACCAAGCATCACGGTCGGCTATTGGGACAATCCCGAGGCGACCGCCGAGGCCATCGTCGACGGCTGGCTGAATACCGGCGACATGATGCGTGCCGACGAGGATGGCTATCTTTGGTTCTGCGGCCGCAAAAAGCAGATCATCGTGCATGACGGCTCGAACATCAGCCCGCAGGAGGTCGAGGACACGTTGCTCGCCCACCCGGTGATCGCGAGCGCGGGCGTCGTGGGCGTGCATGACAGGGTCCATGGCGAAAATGTCTGGGCCTATGTGACGCTGGAGGATGGGGCGGAGCCTCCCCCGGTGCAGGAACTGATCGAGTTCTCGCGTGCACGCGTCGGATACAAGGCACCGGAACTGATCGAGTTCCTGGACGAAATGCCCCTGAACGCCACGGGCAAGGTAGACCGTGTCAGGCTGAAGAAGTGGGCCGCGGACAAGCACAACGCTGAAATGGCCTGACGGCGGTCGACCAACCCAACCGGCTCTCGAAACAGCGACTTTGACAGCCTTTCACGCTTGACAATATATTTCACTATATCATTAATTATTCACCTGAATTGAAATAGGAATGACGACGGATGACAGATCAACCTCATCGCGCCACCCTCGCCTCGGCCGTGGTCTACAAGGACCCGGATGCGGCCCTCGACTGGCTGGAGAAGGCGTTTGGGTTCGAACGTTCGATGGTGATCACCGATGCCGACGGCAATCTCAGCCATGCGGAGATGACGGTCGGCGAATGCTATCTGATGGTCGGGGCGGAATGGGCCGGTCATGTCGCCAGCCCCGCCTCCGTCGGCGGCAAGAACACGCAGTCGGTCCATGTGCACTTGGACACCGATCTCGACGCCCATTGTGAGCGCGCCCGAGCGGCCGGCGCCGAGGTCGTGCGTCAGCCCGAGGACCAGTTCTATGGCGACCGGGTCTATGCCGTGAAGGACCCAGAGGGCCATGTCTGGACCTTTGCCCAAACCGTGCGGCAGGTCAGCCGGGAACAGGCCGAGAAGGCCAGCGGCCTGAAGATCGAAGGGTGGATTTGAAAGCGGCGGCAAACCTGGACCAGACCCTGGCGGCGCTGGCCGATCCAAACCGCCGCCGGGTCGTCGACCTGCTGCGCGAGCGGCCGCGCCGGGCCGGCGAGATCGCGGACCTCGTCGGCCTCTCGCCGCCGGCCATGAGCCGGCATCTGAAGGCACTGCGCAAGAGCGGCCTGATCGAGGACAGCCATCCGGAGTTCGACGCTAGGGTCCGCGTCTATCGGCTGCGGCCGCAGCCCATGGCGGAGCTGAAACGTTGGCTGGAAGAAACCGAACAGCTTTGGACCGTGCAGCTGGCGGCCTTTAAGGAGCATCTGGAGCGCACGGAATGACCTCGTCCGTCATCGTTGCCTTGCGTGTGGGGGCAACACCGGCGCGGGCCTTCGACGTCTTCACCAGCGAGATCGGCGCCTGGTGGCAGCCGAACATGCTGTTTCCGTTCAGCCGCCGCGAACCGGGCACGCTGGCCTTCGAGCCGGGGCCGGACGGCAGGCTGGTCGAAACCTATGCCAATGGCGACACGTTCGAGATCGGCCGCATCACCGCCTGGCAGCCGGGCGACCGTTTGGCCTTCACCTGGCACCAGGACACGTTCGAGCCCGGCCAGTCGACCCTGGTCGATGTCCGCTTCGAAGCCGTCGGCGAGGAAACACGGGTCACGGTCAGCCATTCCGGCTGGGACAGCATTCCCCAGGAACATGCGGCACGCCACACGATGGACGACGCTGTCTTCCTGCGCCGGCACGGGGAATGGTGGCAAGCGCTCTTGCGCGGTCTCAGAGCCAGACTCAGCTAGAGATGGAACGCACCTTAGCTTCGGGTGTCGGCGAGCAGCGCATCGATCCGACGGACTGTCTCGCGCGCAAGTGGACCGTAGGCCAGCACACCGAAATTGTCCGTCGCTTGTGCCGGCGTGCGACACCCGGGCAGCGGGATCGTTCGGTCGGACTTTGCCAGGCACCAGCCAAGGGCGCCTTGGGCCAGGCTGCGGCCATCTTCGGTCAAAAGCTCGCGCACGGTTTCAAGCGCGGCCAGAAGGGTCGTGCTTGGTGATCCGTCGTGGAAGTACCGTAACCACTCAACGCCGCTGCCCCGGACATCGTTCTCCCCCACCGCCGGGCTGTCCGGGCGATGCTTTCCGGTCAGCAGGCCCATGGCCAAAGGCTGACGGTTGAAAGACCAAAGCCCCCGCTTCTCGATTGCACGGAGCATGTCATCGGCCGGGGAGAACAGGTTCAGGTCGTGCTGAACCGCCACGTAGCCTTCAAGGTCCGCAAAGGCCATCGCGCCCTCGACGTCATCGTTGCTCCAGCCGAAGCCGCCGATCTTGCCCTGCTCGTAGGCACGGGAAAACGCCGCAAAAACACCCTCCGATCGCGCGACGGCATGGTGGTTGATATGGAACTTCACGAGGTCGATGTGGTCGACGCCCAGGCGCTTGAGAGAGGCATCGATGGCGGCACCGATGTCTTCCTCGCGATCGGTCAGCCCGACGATGTTGCCGCTGTCGGGGTCGCAGACCATGCCGGCCTTGGTACAGATGACGAAATCGTCACGCTGCAGGTCGGTCTCCTTAAGCGCCCTGGCGATGATCGTTTCGGCGTGGCCGGCACCGTATTGATCGGCCGTGTCGATGATCCGCACGCCCCTATCGAAGGCCGTGTGGAGGGTCCTCAGCGACTCCGTGTCGTCAACGTTGGCCCAGCCGGTCGCCTGCCCGTTCCAATACTGCTCGCCCCCCATCACCCAGGTACCGATCCCAATCCTCGGTGCCGTTTTGCCGTTCCACAGTTTCACATCATTCAACGTCATCAATGCGTCCTCTTTTGCTTCAGGCTCGGCATTTGGTCCTGCGCCGAACTGTCGAAAATGGCGCGAAACCGAAAGGTGCCTTTCGCGGATGAAAAGGCCGCGTACGAAGACAAATTCGTGTGCAGACCAGATCCGGTATGGAGACACCGCGCGGCTGGGCCGCATTCGGGCAAGCAAGGCGGGCAAACGGGCATGAAGCATCACGTGCCGCTTTGACTGCAAAAACGGTTTTGCCGGGCGCTATTGTCGATTGAAGCTTCCAACTGAAGCCGCTACCCTCGGCGCAATCGTCATCACGCATGGTGCTTGAACGACCCTATGGCCCGTCAAATCCCCGTTCCGGATTCACGCTAGCCATGACCACGGTCATCGTTCTGTCATTCGCCGAACGTTCGAAGATCTGCAACACTATGGTTCGAGGGTTGGGCGCGCCGCTGCGACCATCTCGCAATCGACCGACGCCCATTCCCCAGCCGCTGGCGCGCGTGCGGCGCTAAAATCGTCATTTAGGACATGTCCATGGTTCCCCCCTTTGCCACCGCCTACCTTCGGTCATTTACTAAGCGGGCTTGGTTTATCGCGCTTGCGCTATGGATCGCGGGAGCGGCGAGCCCTGCCAACGCCCAGTCTGGCCAGCCGCCAGCCGTGACGGTCAGCCCGCCTCTTCAGCAGGAGTTGATCGAGTATCAGGAGTTCACCGGCCAGTTCGCGGCCATTGACTATGTCGATGTGAGCGCACGGGTCAGCGGCTATCTGGACGAGATCCATTTCGAAGACGGCCAAATGATCAACGAAGGCGATCTGTTGTTCGTCATCGACCCGCGACCGTTCGAGGCCGACCTGCGCGCGGCCCAGGCCGACGTGGCACAGGCGCAGGCGCGCCTTGACCTGGCCCAGCAGCAGCTCCAGCGCGCCGAAGAACTGCTGCAGAACAACAACATCGCGGAGGCGACCTATGACGAGCGGGTCGAAGAGGTGAACGCCGCCTCTGCCGCGCTGGACCTCTCGTCCGCCCATGAGGCCCTGTCCCAACTCGATCTCGGCTATACGAGGATCACCGCGCCGATCAGCGGCCGGATGAGCCGACGGGAAATAAGCGTGGGCAATCTGATCCTGGGCGGCACGTCAGGCAGCGCGACCCTGTTGACCAACATTGTCTCGCTCGACCCGATCTATTTCGAGTTCGATATGAGCGAGTCCTACTATCTCGCCTATCAGCGTGCGATCGCCGCCGGCCAATTGCAGTCGCAACGCGACGGCGGGGTTCAAGTCAACGCCCGGCTGTTCGACGAGACCGACTGGCCGCTTGAAGGGACCATCGACTTCGTCGACAACCGCATCGACCGAACCTCCGGCACCATCCGTATGCGTGCGGTGTTTCCCAATGCCGACGGCTTCATCACGCCGGGCCAGTTCGGCGTACTGCGGCTGCCCGCGTCGCCGCGCTACGATGCCCTGCTGCTGCCGGACGAGGCGATCTTGAGCGACCAGGACCAGCGCATCGTGCTGATCGTCAATGGCGACAATGTCGTTGAATCGCGGGTGGTTCGGCCCGGCCCCCGCGAATACGGCTTGCGCATCATTCGCAGCGGCCTGGAGCCAACCGACAGCGTGATCATCAACGGCATGATCCGGGCCAGACCGGGCGCCACGGTGACACCCGAACCAGGCCAGATCACGGCCGCCGACCAGCCCTAAGCGCCGGACCAACAGACGTGCGCATCGCCCATTTCTGCATTGACCGGCCGATCTTCGCGTCGGTCATCTCGATCCTGATCGTCCTTGTCGGCGCCTTCTCCTACCTGTCGCTGCCGGTCGCGCAGTATCCGGAGATCGCGCCGCCGACGATCGTCGTCTCAGCCAGCTATCCCGGCGCCTCGGCCGAGACCATCGCCGACACCGTTGCCGCGCCCTTGGAGGAGCAGATCAACGGCGTGGAAAACATGCTCTATATGAGCAGCCAGTCCACCGGCGACGGCAGCCTTGCGCTGACCGTGACTTTCGCGCTGGGCACGGATCTCGATATCGCGCAAGTACTGGTGCAGAACCGGGTTGCGGTGGCCGAGGCGCAGTTGCCGGAGGAGGTGCGCCGTCTCGGTGTGACGGTGGCCAAGAACTCGCCGGACATGTTGATGGTCATCCATTTGACCTCGCCCGACGGCACGCGCGACCAGCTCTACCTCTCCAACTACGCCACGCTGCAGGTGCGCGACGTGCTGGCCAGGCTTGACGGCGTCGGCAATGTCCAGATCTTCGGCGCGCGCGAGTATGCCATGCGCATCTGGTTGAACCCGGAACTGCTGCGCGCCCGTGATCTGACGGCCAGCGACGTCGTCGACGCCATCCGGTCCCAGAACGTTCAGATTGCATCGGGTTCGCTGAACCAGCCGCCGGTGCCGCAGGCAGCGGCCTTTCAGATGAACATCGAGGCTTTGGGCCGCCTGCGCGACGTCGACGAGTTCGAACAGATCATCGTGCAGACCGACGACCAAGGCCGCATCACCCGGCTGGGCGACGTCGCGCGCATCGAGATCGCGGCCCAGGACTATAACCAGACAAGCTATCTGAACGACGAACAGGCCGTGGCGATGGCGATCTTCCAGCGCCCCGGCTCCAACGCGCTGGAAACCGCCGATCTGCTGCAGGCCCAGATGGCCGAACTGGCGCAGAACTTCCCCTCCGGCGTGGCGTACGAAATCGTCTACAACCCGACCGAGTTCATCGCGGAGTCCGTCGACGCGGTTGTCGTGACGATCTTTGAGGCGGTCGCGCTGGTCGTGATCGTCGTTGTCCTGTTCCTGCAGAATCTGCGTGCCTCGATCGTGCCGATCCTGGCCATTCCGATCTCGCTGATCGGCGCGTTCACGGTGCTGTCGGCTGTCGGCTATTCACTGAACACGCTGTCCCTGTTTGGCCTGGTGCTGGCCATCGGCATTGTGGTCGACGACGCCATCGTCGTGGTCGAGAATGTCGAACGGCACATCCGTAACGGCCTCTCGCCCAAGGACGCCGCGCACAGGACCATGGACGAGGTCTCCGGCGCCCTGGTCGCGATCGCGCTGGTGCTGTCGGCGGTCTTCATTCCCGCGGCCTTCGTCACCGGCATCACCGGCGAGTTCTACCGCCAGTTCGCCGTGACCATCGCCACGGCGACGGTGATCTCGGCCGTGGTCTCTTTGACCTTGAGCCCTGCGCTGTGCGCCATCCTGTTCAAGCCCCATCGCGAGGCGACGCGCCCCCGCTCGCTGTTCGGCTGGCTGATGTACCCGTTCAGCCGGTTTTCGCGCGGCTTCAACTGGTCGTTCGACAAGCTGTCGCTGGGTTATGGCGGCCTGACGCGGCGGATCGCGCGGCTGCCGATCCTGACCGGGCTGGTCTATGCCGGGCTGATTGCGCTGACGTTCTTTCAGTTCGAAAGCGCGCCGACCGGCTTCATTCCGGAACAGGACCAGGGCTATCTGATCACCGTCATTCAACTGCCGCCCGGCGCCTCGCTGGAGCGCACGGATGCCGTCATACGCGAGGCTTCCGATCGGCTGCGCCAGATCGACGGCGTTTCCAACACGGTCGCCTTCGGCGGGTTCGACGGCGCGACCTTCACCAACGCGTCCAATGCCGGGGCCATCTTCACGACCCTCGTGCCGTTCAGCGAGCGGCCGGGTGTCAGCGCCTTTGCCTTGCTGGGCGAGATCAACGCGCGGCTTGCCGACATCCAAGAGGCGTTCATCCTGACGGTACCGCCACCGCCCGTGCAAGGCATCGGCAACACGGGCGGCTTCATGATGATGGTCCAGGACCGCCGCGGGCGCGGCCTGCCAGCGCTGGAGCAGGCAGTCGGCGAACTGGTCGCGGCGGCCAACCAGTCGCCCGACGCGGTCGGCGTGTTTTCGCTGTTCAACACGCGCACACCCAGGATCTATGCCGACCTCGACCGGGTCCGGGCCGAGATGCTGGGGGTTCCGGCCGACCAGCTGTTCGAAACCTTGGAGATCTATCTCGGCTCGGCCTACGTCAACGACTTCACCTTCCTCGGCCGGCCCTTCCAGGTTACCGCCCAGGCCGACGGGTCCTTCCGGCAGACCGTCGACGACATCGCCGACCTGCGCACCCGGAACGCCTATGGCCAGATGGTGCCGATCGGCGCCGTGGCGGAGTTCAGCAATGTAACCGGGCCGCACCGGGTGGCGCGTTACAATCTCTACAGCGCCGCCGAAGTACAGGGCAATGCCGCGCCCGGCGTGGCCAGCGGCACCGCGTTGCAGGCCATGGCGGCGCTTGCCGACACCACCCTGCCCGACGGCTTCGGCTTCGAATGGACCGGCCTCGCCTATCAGGAGGTGCAGGCCAGCGGCGGCCTTTGGATCTTCGCGCTTTCGGTCGTGTTCGTGTTCCTGCTGCTGGCCGCGCAGTACGAGAGCTGGTCCCTGCCCCTGTCGGTGATCCTGATCGTGCCGATGTGCCTGCTGGCCGGCGTGACCGGGCTGCAAATCGCCAATTTCCCCGTCGACGTGCTGGCCCAGGTCGGCTTTATCGTGCTGGTCGGATTGGCGGCGAAGAACGCCATCCTGATCGTCGAGTTCGCCCGCCAAGGCGAGGCACGCGGCGAATCGCTCGTCGATGCGGCGGTGAACGCGGCGCGTACCCGATTGCGTCCGATTCTGATGACGTCGTTTGCCTTCATTCTGGGCGTCGTACCGCTCGTGATTGCCCAGGGCGCAGGCGCGGAGATGCGCCAGACGCTCGGCACGGCGGTCTTCGCCGGCATGATCGGCGTCACGGTCTTCGGGCTGCTCTTCACCCCGGCCTTTTTCACCATGGTCCGGGGCGTCTCACGCCTAATCCATCGTCGCAAGCCCGAGGCGGCGGCGACGGCTGCCGATACGCCTTAGAGCCGGCGGCTGCCGGTAGGGTTACCGGATGAAGCCGCCGGCTTCGACCATATAGGTCGGTTGGGCGCCGGCAATTTCCTGGCGCAGCGCGGGACTGGGGTCACCATTGACGAACATCTGCGCGGAGTCGAGCAACGGCATCAGCCGATCGGCGAAGTTGGCGTTGAACGATGCGAGGTGGGTCAAAGCCGCTTCGGAACTCTCGTAGCGCTCGCGAAGATGGCCTGTCGTGCCGTCCTCGCTGATGGTCCAGTGGTATTCCAGCGTGCCAGGCTCGTTGGCCTCGGCCCGGCTCGCCATCTCGGCGATCAAGTCCCTCAGGGCGTCCACCTGCCCTGCCTTGATGGTCACGGCGTACATCCAGGAAACCTCTGAGCCCATCGTGTCATCCTCCCCTTGAGCGTTGGAAACGGCGTGACCGGCAAACACCGAAACGGCCGACAATGCAATGATAACCGCGCCGACAAGCATTACCCTACTCATCATCGAAGTGCTCCTCTAGCCAATGCCTATGGCCCAAACGGCCAACGTGGAACCTGAAGATCTACCCGAATCGAAGTCGCGTAACATCAAATCGGTCCCCGGGTCTAATACCAAGGAGCGTTGATAATGACCCATGGGATGGCGGCCAAATCGGTTCACGGCAAGGCGCGGCGCGCGGCGCGATGCGGTGCATCGGGCAAGCGGCGTAACGCAGCCGTGAAGCGATTTGGCCCCACCGAAGGCCGCGTTGTCTTGCCCGCTGGCTGCGTTGCGCGCCGCTTGTGGTGCATCCACACCACGGCGCGACACGCTCCTTTCCAGCCGACAAGACAACGCGGTCACATGAGTCATTATCAACGCTCCTTGGTATAATTGCGGCGCTCCGTTGAAACAACTGAAACAAAGAAAGGGCGCCTAAGAAATATGGCGGAAATGCTGGGCGATTAGCGTCGCGTTTACACAGACGCAAACGACCCCATCGCCTTGGCCGCAAGGGCCGAGGCTGAAAGACCAGGAAGGAGCATTTCATGATGGCCAAGTATCGCGCCCGCCTGCCGCAATTGAACGGCACCATGTTTTTGACCGATGGCGGCATTGAAACCACGCTGATTTTTCACGATGGGTTCGACCTGCCCCATTTCGCCGCCTTCGATTTGCTGCGCGACCAAAAGGGCAAGGAGGCGCTGCACCGATACTATCGCCGCTATGCCGAAATCGCCCGCGCCAAGCAGCTTGGCTTCATCCTGGAAAGCGCGACCTGGCGGGCCAGCCCGGACTGGGGCGCCAAGATGGGCTACTCGCCCGAAGAGTTGAACGACGCCAACCGCAACGCGATCGCGCTGCTGAGCGAGGTTCGCGAAAGCTATGAAACCGCACAAACCCCGATCGTCATCAGCGGCTGCATCGGCCCGCGCGGCGACGGCTACGACCCGGGCGAGATCATGAGCGCGCGCGAGGCGCAAAGCTATCACCGTCATCAGATCGCGGCGTTCAAGGACACGCAAGCCGATATGATCACGGCGATCACCATGACCAACATCAACGAGGCCATTGGCATCACGCGGGCGGCGGCGGAGGCGTCGATGCCGGTGGTGATCTCGTTCACGGTGGAAACGGACGGGCGGCTGCCGTCGGGCGACAGCCTGCGCGCCGCCATCGGCACGGTCGACGCCGTGACCGACAACCCGCCGGCCTATTACATGATCAACTGCGCCCATCCGAGCCATTTCAGCCAAGAGCTGACAGGCAACGAGCTGTGGCTCGACCGCATTCGCGGCGTCCGCGCCAACGCCTCGCGCATGAGCCATGCGGAGCTGGACGAGGCCGAGGAGCTGGACGACGGCAACCCGCTGGAGCTGGGCGACGATCACAGGGAACTGCGCCGGCTGCTGCAGCGGCTGAACGTCTATGGCGGCTGCTGCGGCACCGACCACCGCCATGTCGAGGCCATCGCCAACGCCTGCCTGGCGGCCTGATGCCCTATGACCGCCGTCACTGACGGGGCCCGCAGGAACGAGGATTATCGGAGTATGGATCGCGAGAGGCTTGATTGAGGCTCTCGCGCGGGGAGAAGAAAAATGGATCTGAGATCAAACATTGCCGTGCTGGTGTTCGCAGCCGCGTTCTTTGCGGTCGCGGCCATCATCGCTGCGTAAACATCTCTGCTGACACCGGTGTCGCTGGCGCCGGTGTCAACCGAGATGATGAACCGGCTCCATGCCATAGACCGGCGTGGCAATGCCCTCCAGCCGAGCCTTCAACTGCAACGCCAAGTACTGCGAATAGTGCCGTGACTGGTGCAGGTTGCCGCCATGGAACCATAGGGCCTCCTGGTGGGTCGGCTTCCACATGTTGCGCTGTTCGCCCTCCCAGGGTCCTGGATCATAGGTCGTGTCGGAGCCCAAGCCCCAGCACTTGCCGACCTTGTCGGCGACCTCTTGCGAGATCAGCAGCGCGGCCCAACCATTCATGGACCCGTAGCCGGTGCAATAGACGATGAGATCGGCGTCGAGCGCGGTGCCGTCGCTCAACACCAGGCCGGTCTCCGTGATCTCCTTGATGCTGACCCTGCTCTTCAGCTTGATCTTGCCGTCGGCAACCATGTCGGACGCACCGACATCGATGTAATAGCCGCTGCCCCGCCGCATGTACTTCATCGGCAGGCCGGTCCCGTCATCGCCGAAATCCAGCATGAAGCCGACCTTCTCCAGACGTTTCAGCAGGTCCGCATCCTTCTTGGCGACGGCCTCCGCCATCGGCTTTTGCACGTCGGCCATCAGGGCATAGGGCATCGATGCCGAGATCAGATCGGCCTTTTCCGTGGTGATGCCGGACGCGATCGCCTTTTCGGAATAGAGCGCGCCGAAATTCACCCGCGTGAAGTTCTCAGAGCCGACGATGCAGGTCGAGGAGCGCTGCAGCATCGTGACGTCGGCGCCGTGTTCCCACAAATCGGCGGCGATATCGTGCGCCGAGGTGTTGGAGCCGACGACGATGCATTTCTTGCCGGCGTAGGCCTCGCCGCCGGGATGTTTGCTGGAATGGTGCTGTTCGCCCTTGAAGCGCTCGGCACCGGGAAACTTGGGCTCGTTGGGCATGCCGGACATGCCGGTCGCCAGAACCAGTTGCTTGGGCCTCAGCGTGATGGTCTCGCCGTTCCGTTCGACGGTGACGATCCATTCGCCGGCGGCCTCGTCATAGCGGGCGTTCTTGCACTCCGTGCTGCCCCAATAGTTCAGCTCCATCACCTTGGCGTACATTTCCAGCCAATCGCCCAGCTTGTCCTTGGGCGAAAAGATCGGCCAGTTTTCCGGGAACGGAATGTAGGGCAGATGGTCGTACCAGACCGGGTCGTGCAGACAGAGCGATCTGTAGCGCTTGCGCCACGAGTCCCCGGGCCGCTCGTTCTTTTCAATAATGATCGTGGGAACGTCGAGTTGTTTCAGCCGCGCGCCCAACGCGATGCCCCCCTGCCCGCCGCCGATGATGACGCAGTAGGGCTGCTTGGTATGACCGAGCGTGGCTTCCTCTTCGAGCTTTTCCTCAAGCCAGCTTTTGCGCCCAGCCACGTAACCGAAGGCGTGGCCGTTGGGGCGCGTCGCACCCTTATGCTCCTCGAAACCTTTCAGCTCTTCCGTCGTGGTCAGCAAGGTCCAGCACTTGCCGCCTTTCAGACGGACATGCGCGACGCCACGGCCGACCTCGGTCTCGAAGGCGGCCCAGGCCTCCGTGGTCGTCCCGGCGACCGTCGCATCCTCGGTCAGGTGCCAACTGCGTGGCTGTACCCGCTCAAGGTTCGCATCCAGCATCGCCTTGACCGCGTCCCTGCCCTCGACGGTTTTGATGTTCCAAGTGAAGGCGATGAGGTCGCGCCAGTAGCATTCCTCGCCGAACAAGTCGGCCGCGCCGGCGGTGTCGTTGCGCGCCAGCGCGGCGGCAAAGGTCTCAAGCCAAGCGTTGACCCGCTCGGTCGGCGTTGCCTCGGTCATGCGATCCTGTCCCTGTCGTCTCTTCGAACGCTGGGGTCATTGTCGACCAGCTGCCGAGATGAAGACAAGCGACTTGCTGAACCGGCGAAAGCCAAAGCCTCTTGAAGGATGGCCGCCAGGCCGGTGGCCTCTCTATGCGTTCCCTATCGAAGCACCACCACCCAAGGCGGAATGCCGTACTGAACGCACCGGCACGGCTTCGTTGCGATTCGGTCTGGCCCGTTGCGGGGCGCGACGCCAGCGACGGCTGAGTGGTCGGTTCGTGCGTTGCACTGAACACCGCGGTCGCTCGTCGTCAGTTGACGGCGCGATCACCACCGTTGAGAGTTGTCGCTGCATTCCAACATTGCAGCCACCGCCAATCCAGCGACCAGGGCGATCGCATGCCAAATGACCAAACGGTTCGCGACGCGACACGGCCGCTGCCGCCTCGGCTGCTGGCGGCCGGCGCCATCGGCACCGGGCTCGAATTCTACGACCTGATCGTCTACGGCCTGATGGCCGCCACCTTGGCGCCGCTGTTCTTCCCATCGGAGAGCGCCAGCGCTTCCTTGATCGCGGTGTTTGCCGCCTTTGCGGTCGGTCTGATCGCGCGGATAGCGGGCGGCGCGATCTTCGGCTGGCTGGCGGACCGGTTTACCCGCCGGGCGTCGTTGATCGGATCGATCCTCACAATGGCGGTCAGCAGCGGGCTGCTGGCCGTCCTGCCGACTTTCGCAACAATTGGCGTGGCAGCACCGATTCTATTGGTTGTGTTGAGGCTGGCTCAAGGCTTGGCCGTCGGTGGCGAGTTGGGCGTGTCATATGTCTTTGTGCGCGAACATGCGCCGAAGCGTCATCGGGTGACGGCCATGAGCGCCGTCGGCGCGGGCCCTGCCCTGGGCATCCTGTTCAGCGCGTCCGTCGTCGCCGTGCTGCACCTCGCCCTGACCGACGAGCAGTTCACCAGTTTCGGCTGGCGCATTGCGTTCGGGCTTGGCGTGGTCATCGCTCTTGTCGGCCTGCTGATACGCCGACGGGTCGGCGACCAAGCAGTTACGGCGGCGGCAGGAAGAAAAATCTGGTTCGACGCGGCCCGCCAGAGCGGCCGAATGATCCTGAACGTGCTGGCGCTTGCCGGCATCGCGGTCGGTTTCGTCGGCTTGTTCGTCTTCGTGCCGACCTGGGCGGTGGTGACGCTTCATGCCGACGCCCAGGCGGCCCATTTCGCACCGATCGCAGGCGCACTGGCGGCGCTGGTCGTGTTGCCGTTTTGCGGCAGGCTTGGCGATTACATCGGCGCGCGCATTACCGCGCTGATCGGAACCGTCGTGCTGGCGGTTGCGCTCGTTCCACTGCTGTCTGTCTTCACCGAGGGATCGACGACGGCGATGGTGCTGGTCTTCTGCTTCCTGGGCGCCTTGACGTCCGTCTGCATACCGTCCATCGCCGCCCTGACCGTCGGGTTGTACCGGCACACCATTCGGGGCCTGAGCGCGTCGCTCGTCTTCAACGTCGCCTATGGTGCGATTGGCGGCACGACGCCGGTGATCGCCATGTGGTTGAACGAGACCACGGGCAATCCATTGGCCTTTGCCTGGTATCTGGCAGGGCTGTGCGTCCTGTCCTCTATTGTGCTGATCGCTCTTCGCCCTCAAAGCTTCGGCCCCCAAAGCTTCGACTGAAATCGCGGCGCGACAAAGTGCCTGCGTGGGCACTAGTCTCGTTTTCTTTTGCCCGGCTAGCTTGGAGACATCATGACCGACCGATCGGAGACAAGAGTTCTCGTGACCGGCGCGACCAGCGGGATTGGCGAAGGGATCGTCCGCGTTCTTCGCGCAGAATCTCTTGACGTCCTGGCGGTCGCCAGGCGCGCCGAACGGCTTGAGACGCTGGCCCGGGAGACGGGGTGCCGAACGATCGCGGCGGACGTGCGCGAAACCCAACGGCTGCAGGATGCCATCGAGCAGTTCGGCCCGGAGGTCGTCATCAACAATGCCGGGGTCGGCCACGGGATCATGGGGCTGGAGCAGATCGGCCTCGACCACATTCAAGAAGCCATCGAGGTCAATGTCATCGCGCCGATGCAAATCACCGCCCTTGCGCTTGCCGGCATGCGCAAGCGCCGGCGCGGTCACATCGTCAACATCGGCTCGATCGCCGGCCTGCATACCCTGACATCGGCGGTCTATGGGGGCAGCAAGGCGGCGGTGCATATGTTCAGCCAGAACCTTCGCCACGAGGTGCGGGGAACGGGCATTCGCGTGACTGAGATCTGCCCCGGCCGGGTGTCGTCGGAGTTTTATGACAGCGCGCTTGGCGACCAAGAGCGGCTCGCGGCCGCGAAGCAAACCGGCATCGCCGAACTCAGCCCCGAGGACATTGGCCGCACGATCCTGTTCGCCATAGAGGCGCCAGCCCATATGAACATCGCCACGATCGAGATTCTGCCGACCGAGCAGGCCGTCGGCGGCGTTGCCCTGACGCCGACCGAACCATAGGGCCCGCGATAGCCTGCTAGTCGGTTGTCGCCGCCTGCTCCATCGCCTCGCGCAGCTTCTCGACGGAGAAGTCCGGCCCCTTGGCGGCGCCGATGATGAACGCCTCGCGCCGGAACATCAGGTCGGCCGCGTCCGGCACGCCGGCGGCAACGCCGTGCGGCACCACGACCGCACCATGCCGGTCGGCATGGATGAGATCACCGTCCGCAACGTCCATGCCGGCGACGGAGACGGGACCGCCGAAATCGACCACCCGGACATAGGCGTGTGACGGGCCGACCTTAGCGGCAAGCGCCTGGAAACCCTCGGCGAACTGATCGATATCGCGCACCGACCCGTTGGTGACCAGGCCCACTGCGCCGAACGATTTGTGGACATTGGTGAACACTTCGCCCCAGAAGGCACCGAAGCCGGGCCGTTCGTCGATGTCCTCGACCACCACGACCTTCGGGTCGTCGCCTTCGGCGATGTAGGTGAAATAGTCGACCAGCTTGGCCTGCTTTTCCTCCGCGGATTGAGGGTCCGGCGTTTCGGCCTCGATCCTGACGGTCTTGGCATAGCCGACCATGCTGCCCAGTTCCGGCCGCACGCAGTGCAGATGGTCGACCGTGTAGCCCGTGCCGCGCCGGTCCGGCGCGACGAGTTCCAAGGCATTGCAAACGGTCGGGGTGTCGAGGCCGCGCAAGGCGTTCAAAACATCGGCGGACGAGCGATCGGTCACTGGGGTCTCCTTCGTTCGGGTATCGGCATCGTAAGTCGCCAGGACTCACGCGCACAAGACGCGTGGCCGCCGGCCACCGACTCACTTCGTTGTCTGGCGTACGACCAGTTCGGTCTGCAGCAGATAGCGCGCGTCCTTCAGGCCGACCGAACGCAGCGCGTCATACATCAGAGATACGGCCAGCCCGCCGGCCTCCGACGATCGGCTTGAGATCGTGGTCAAAGGCGGATGGGTCAGGTCGCCCAAGACATCGTCGCAGCCAACGACGCTGAAACCGTCGGGCACCGTGATGCCGCGTTGCTCAAGGCCGGCGAGGATGCCGTGGGCGGTGACGTCGTCGAAAGCGATGGCGACCGTGGTGCCGGCGTCCAGGATGCGGTCGACGGCGCTCAGGCCCGCCTCGAAGCTGGAGACCTGGGCCGGGCAGACATAGAGCTCAAGACCCGCCTGTTGGGCCGCCTTGCGCACGGCCGACCGCCGTGACTTGTTCGACCAGGAGCCGGACGGGCCGCTGACATAGGCGATCTTCTTGTGGCCGCGCTCGGCCAGAAAGCGCACCGCCTCGGTCATACCGTTGGACGAGTCGATCAGGACGCGCGGCACGCCGGCCACGTCCCGGTTGATCAGCACGATCGGCCGCTGTTCGGCATAGTCCAGGATGCGCTTTTCGGGCAGCCGCGAGGAGGCCAGGATCAGCCCCTCGACCTGGCCGATGAAGCGGCCCACGAGGCGGTCTTCCTTGCTGGGGTCCTCGTTGGAATTGCCGAGGAAGACGCAATAGTCCTGGGCATCCGCCGCGTCCTGGGCGGCGCGGATCATGGGCGGAAAGAACGGGTTGGCCACGTCCGGCACAATCAGGGCCAGATTGCTGTTCCTGCCGGTGCTGAGCGCCCGCGCCGTATGGTTCGGCACGTAGCCGAGCGTATCGGCAACGGCCTTGATCCGTGCCACGGTTTCCGGCGTCAGCATGTAAGGCTTGGTGAAGGCGCGCGAAACGCTCGACCGGTTCACGCCCGCCGCCTGCGCCACCTGGCTGATGGTTACCGTGCCCCTGCGCTTGATCACGCCTTGTCCCGCACTGTCTTGAGCGATGGCTGCATGCCCCACCCTGGCACAAGACGTCCTCGGAAACAAAGTTTGACATGCAACCGGTTGCATGGCTCAATCCGGGAATGACGCTCAGCAGCTCGAATCCTTCGCGCACAAATGGCCAGGCAGCCCCCCCGCGCGCCGAGGCAGAACAACCTATCGCAAGCGCCCTGGTCGGATCGCTGCGGGTGCAGACCTACGGCTCGCGCCAGGCCCTCGCCCACGCCAGCAGCACCGACATTCGTCGCGCCCTGACCGAGTGCCTTGCGCGGCAGGATCGCGCGCGCTTGATCCTGGCCGCCGCGCCCAGCCAAGCCGAAATGCTGGCGGAACTGGCGCAGTCGGCTGACATCGACTGGTCACGCGTGACGCTGTTTCACATGGACGAGTTCATCGGCTTGCCGGCGGGGGCGCCGCAACGATTCGCCGTCTGGCTCGACCGGCATTTCTTCGCAAAGGTGCCGCAGGCGGAATGCCATAAGATCGTGCCCGAGCCGGCACCGGAGGCGGCCGCGGAACGCTATGCCGGTCTGCTGAGCGCGGACGACATCGACGTCGTTTGCCTGGGCATCGGGGTGAACGGGCATATCGCCTTCAACGACCCGCCGGTGGCCGATTTCGATGATCCGCTGGACGTCAAAGTCGTGGAACTGGACCGGACCTGCCGGCTTCAGCAGGTCGACGACCAGGGCTTTTCAAGCCTGGACCAGGTGCCGACCCACGCGGTCACGCTGACGATTCCCCGGCTGCGGCGTGCGAACAAGCTGTTTTGCTGCGTGCCCGGCGGCCATAAGGCCGAGGCGGTGAAGCAGTGCCTGACCGGCCCGGTCTCCACCGAGTGGCCGGCCAGCATTCTGCGCAGCCATCCCGACTGCACGCTCTATTTGGACAAGGACTCCAACCCCGATGTCTGACCAGCCAAAGATCAACGCCGACGCGCTGTGCGAGGACTATTTCAGCGCAATTCAGGATCTGATGCGGCGCATCCTCGATGAGGAGTCAGGCGCGCTGGACAAGGCAGCGGAGATGCTCGCCGACCAGATCGCGGCGGACCGGCTGGTCCACGTCTTTGGCCCCGGCGGCCATTCCAACCTGGCGACGCAGGAGGTGTTCTTTCGTGCCGGCGGCCTGATGCATATCAGCGCCATCCTGGACGAGGGCACCATGCTGGCAAACGGCGCCTTGCGCTCGATGGCGATCGAGCGGACGCCGGGCTACGGCAAGGTGGTGATCGCCAATCGCGGCCTTGGCGACACGGATTTGTTGGTGCTGGTCAATGCCTACGGCATCAACGCGGCGTTGATCGATTCCGCGCTGGAGGCGCGCAGCCGTGGCTGCACCATCATCGGTATCAGCTCGGCGGGCCACGCGGCGAACACGGCCCCGGACCACCCGGCGCGCCACCCGACCAAGCAGAACCTGCAAGACGTCGTCGACCTGCATATCGACACCAAGGTGCCGATCGGTGACGCGGTCGTCGCCGTGCCGGGCATCGGCGAGAAGATCGCGGCGGTCTCGACCTTCGCCAACGCGTTTACCCTGAACTGCCTGGTCATACGCGTCGTCGCCAAGCTGAAGGATCGCGGTATCGACCCGCCGATCTGGCGCAGCGGCAACGCGCCGGGCGGGGATGCGGCCAATGCGCGCTTCATCGACAAGTTCAGGCACCGCGTGCCGACGCTATGACAGACGGCGCGGAGATCCTGGGCAGCGACCCGGCGACGGGCGAAAGCCTTCGCCTGATCGTCGAGGACCGTGCGATCGCCGCGATCGAGCCCGCTGCCGAAGACACCGACGCCTTCCTGGCCCCGGGCCTGATCGACCTGCAGGTGAACGGCTATGGCGGCATTGACCTGAACGATGCCGATCTGACGCCCGATGCCGTCTCCGACCTATGCCGATCGCTGGCGACGCTCGGCGTGACGACGTTTCTGCCAACGGTCATTACCGCCCCGGAGGATCGGATTATCGGCGCCCTGGGCAGGATCGCAGCCGCGCGGGCGGCCGATCCCTTGGCGGCCGAGATGATCGCTGGGATCCATGTGGAAGGTCCGTCTGTGTCGCCGGAGGACGGGCCGCGCGGTGCGCATCCGCTCGAATTTGTGCGGCCGCCATCGATCGAGGAGTTCGACCGCTGGCAAGCGGCCTGCGACGGTTTGGTTGCGATGGTGACACTAGCGCCAGAGCATGACGGCGCCCTCACCTACATCGACGCCGTGTCGCAACGCGGCGTCCACGTCGCCATTGGCCATTCCGGCGCGTCGGCGGATCAAATCCACGCGGCTGTCGCTGAAGGCGCGCGGCTGTCGACCCATCTCGGTAACGGGGCTGCCGCCACGCTGCCGCGCCATCCAAACCTGATCTGGGCGCAGCTCGCCAGCGACATGCTGACCGCCACCTTCATCGCCGACGGGCATCACCTGCCGGCCGACACGTTTGCCGCGATGCTGCGCGCCAAGGGACTGGACAAAGCGGTCCTGGTCTCAGACAGCGTCGCCCTGGCCGGACTGCCGGCCGGGGTCTATGAGCAGCCGATCGGCGGTAAGGTCGAGTTGAGCGAGGACGGTAGGGTGAGCCTCGCGGGCACGCCCTACCTCGCAGGCGCGGGCCTGCCACTGATCAACACCCTGCCCATCGCCATGCGCATGGCGGGGCTCGATCTCGCTTCGGTCCTGCGCATGGCCACGACCAACCCTGGTCGGTTCGTCGGCCGGTCGGAAGGTCTGAAGACTGGTGCGCGTGCCGACATTCTGCGCTTCCGCCGACCGTACGACCCGCAGGGGCCGCTCGACGTCGTCGACGTTTGGTCGGCCGGGCGGAGGGTGGCGCCGTGATCCGCGCCGGCGTCGCGGTGATCGACATCACGCCGCCGCCGGGCCTGCTGATGGCCGGCTTCGCTGCGCGCACGGAGCCGGCGGAGGGCGCCCATGATCCCCTGACCGTCCGAGCATTGGCGGTCGATGAGACCGTCTTAGTGGTCGCGGACGTGATCGGCTTTCACCAGGAGATGAGCGCGCGGGTGCGCGCCCGCTGCGGCCTGCCCGATGAGAATGTCATGCTGTGCGCCACGCACACCCATGGCGGGCCGGTCTCGATGCTAGGACGGCTGCATGCGGCGGCGGACTCCGGTTATCTGGGCCGACTGGAGGATGCCTGCGTCACGGCCATCGACCAGGCGCGTGACAGGCGCGTCGACGCCGAGCTGTTTTTTGCAGCGGGTGACGATCCCGACGTGGCGCGCAACCGACGCCATGATGACGGTCCGATCGACCGAACCCTGCCGGTCCTGACGGTGCGCCGGACGGATGGGGACGTGCTGGCGATCCTGGTCAACTACGCCTGTCATCCGGTGGTGCTGGGCGCCGACAATCGGCAATGGACGGGCGACTATCCGCACTTCGTCCGCGCCGAACTCGAGGCCTCCAACCCCGGCGCGACCGCGATCTTCCTGACCGGCTGCATCGGCGATCTGAACACCGGCCATTCCGCCGAGGCCTCGATCAGCCTGGCCGGCAATCCGGCGCGCAGCTTCCCGACCGCCGAGGCCATTGGCAAGCGGATCGCCGAGGCCGTCGCGGAGGGCAAAGACAGGCCGCTCGGCACCGATTGCTCGGCAGCCTTGACCAGCGTGACCCTAACATTTGAGCGGCGCGAACAGGCACCCTTCGAAAGCCTGCGCCTCTCCTGGCTGGATGAGGCGGCACACAGCGACCAGGCGCGCGCGGAGCTGTTGAAGATCTGGGCGGATTGGGCACGGGACATCGCGCCGCGTCCGTTGGACCCGCTTCCCGAGCGGGTCGCCATGTTCGATTGGGGCGGCATGATCCTGATCGGCATGCCAGGCGAGATCTTTGCCGCGACAGCCCTTGATCTGCGCGCGGCGCTGGGCGATCGGCCCGTGATGCTGGCCGGCTTTTGCGACGACAATCCCGGCTATATCCCGCCGCGGGAAGAGTACCGGTTCGGCGGTTACGAGGTCGACGAGGCGCACCGCTTCTATGGCCAGCCGGCCACAATCGCGCCGGGCTGCGCCGAGGCGATTCGCGATGCGGCCTTGGCTATCACCGGCGTCCGGCACGTTTGACATGCAACCGGTTGCATGCAACACTGCATTCAAGCTCTGGCGTTCTTTAAGCGCAACCAAGGAGGGGAGAATGGGAAGGCACACGAAGACATCGATGACCTTGAGTGCGGCGCTGCTGGTCGGCACCGCGATCGGGGCCAACTCGGCAGCGGCGGAGACGATCACCGTTTGGAGCGGGTTCCCTGAGATGGTGCCCTTCTACGAGCACGTCGCGGCGTCCATGGCCGACGACCATCCGGACCTGGAGGTCAATGTCGAGGCCATCGCCTTGCGCGAGCATGAACGGCGCATCGCGCTCGGCCTCACCGGCGGCGGACAAGGCACGCTGGTGATCGAACTGGCCGGCTCCACCGCCCAGCGCTACATCGAGAATGAACTTCTGCCGGCCGTGCCGGACGACGTTGCCAGCTTCGTGACGGGTGACGGCAATTTCTCGGAGTTTTTCATCAACACGGCCAGCGACGGCGGCACGGTGTACGGCGTGCCGTTGTTCCGGGGCCAGGGCGCCCTGTTCTACAACACCGACATGTTCGAGGCGGCGGGCCTGAGCGAGCCGCCCGCGACCATGGCCGACTACACGACCTATGCCGAGCAGCTGACCGAGCGGGACGCCGATGGCAATCCGATCGTGTCGGGCTGGAGCCTGCGCCTGTCCGGTGGCGGACAAGGCATTGCCGAGAAATTTTGGATCAACCTGTTCCAGTTCGGCGGCTCGGTGCTCGAACAGACCGACGACGGCACGTGGCAGGCCGGCTACGCCAACGAGGCCGGGCGGAACGCGCTGAACCAGTATCTGGTCAACCTTTACACGCTGGACACGGTGACGCCGGAAATGCCAGCCGACGCCGAGGCGTTCCAGCGCGGCCAGACGGCCATGTTCATCCGCGAATCCTGGGTCATCGGCGACATCGCCGCACGGGCACCTGACCTGAACTATGCGACCGCCCCCCTGCCCGTCGGCTCAATCGCGCTGCCCGTCAACCTCTATGTCAACGAGGCCGATGGCGACGGCGCGGACGCAGCCTGGGCCTTCGCCATGGCCGCCAACGAGCCGGAGAACCTAGTCTGGCTGTTGGAGAATGTCGGCTGGCTGCCCAACCGGATCAATGTCGACTATTCGTCGGTGACCGAGGCCGTTCCACAATTCTCTGCCTTTGTCGATAACCCGGCGGGCTTTGAATTCTTCACACTGCCGGCGATCGGGCCGATCGAAGAGGTTCTGACCCGCCTTGCCGCGCAGCTTGAGCAGGCCTTCGCCGACCCGTCGTTGGCGGACGATCCTGACGCCATCGACGCCTTCCTGGCGGCCGCGGCGGAAGAGACCAACCGTATCCTCGAGCGTGAAGGCCTGCTTGCACAGTAGCCTGAACGTTTGAGAAACTGCCGTTCCGGGGCTGCCTCACCCCCCGGAACGGCATGTTTTTTGTTCGATAAGGCGGGCAGATGCTGCGCACCAAGAAGTGGCGGTTTGCGATCCTGGCGATTTTGCCGACGCTCGCGATTTTCGCCTGGGTGCGCATGTTTCCGATCTGGGAAACCCTGCGGCTCAGCCTGCATCGCTGGGACATACTCTCCCGCGATAAGCCGTTCATCGGACTGGAGAACTTCCGCGAGCTGTTTCAGGACCAGCTGTTCCTGAACGCCCTGGTCAACACCACGATCATCGCCTTTGGCGTGCTGTTCGTGACCATTCCGGCGGCCCTGGTGATCGCCGCCCTGATCTACCACCGCACCCGCTCGCGCTTCGCCGGCTTCTACGAGACCACCGTTTTCATTCCGCACATCGTGTCGCTGGTGCCGGCGGCGATGGCTTGGAAATGGATCTTCGACGCCAATCTCGGGCCGCTGAACGCAGTCCTGGAATTCTTCGGCATCCCGGGCCAGGCCTGGCTGTTCGACCCGGTGCTGTCGGTGATTTGCATCATCATCCTGTGCTCGTGGCAGGCGCTGGGCTATGCGGTGCTGATCTATCTGGTCGGCTTCAAGAACCTGCCGCACACCCTGTTCGAGGCCGCCAAGCTGGACGGCGCCTCGGGCATTCAGCGGTTCTTTTTCATCTCCGTGCCCCTGTTGCGGCCGATCACGCTGTACGTCTCGGTCGTGACGCTGATTTCCGGCTTCAATGTCTACGCCCAGGCGTTCGTGCTGGCCTCGGACTCGCAAGGCGCGCCCGGCCGTTTGGTTCGCGTGCTGGTGCTGGACATGTTGGAAAACGCCTTCCGCAACTACCGCGTCGGCTACGCGGCGTCGGAGGCGGTCATTCTGCTTTGCATCGTGCTGGTACTGACGCTGGTCCAGTTCGGTCTGCTGCGCGAGAAGTGGAACCGATGAGCGACGCGGATCAAAAGCCGGCCGCCGAGACGGTCCCCGGCCTTGGCATGACCGCCCGCGCGCGGCTGACCAACCTGACCATCGACATCGTGCTGTTCGTCTTCGGCATCCTGATGGTGCTGCCCCTGGTGCTGCTGGTGGCCAACGCGTTCAAGACGCCTCAGGAGATGGTGGCCTGGCCGCCGACGATCATCCCGGCCGACCCGACGCTCGACAATTTCCGCTCCGTGCTCGGCGAGACGCCGCTGCTGCGCTGGATCTGGACAAGCCTGCGCTTTGCGTTCCTGTCGATGGTGGCGATCGTCATAACCTCGTCGATCGTCGGCTATGTGCTGGCCAAGTTCCAGTTCCGGACGCTGGAGGTCATCTTCATCCTGATCCTCGCCACGGCGATCGTGCCGTTCGAGGTCTATATGATCCCGCTCTATTTCCAGGCCCAGTCACTCGGCATCCTCAACTCGATCTGGGGCCTGCTGCTCGGCTATCTGGTCATGAGCTTCGGCATCTTTCTGATCCGCCAGAACGTGAAGCATTCGATCCCCGACGAGCTGTTGGAAGCGGCGCGCATCGACGGCGCCGGCGAGCTGTGGATCTTCGCGCGGATTGTTCTGCCCCTGCTGCGCGGACCGCTGGGCGCGCTGGCGGTGCTGTCCTTCTTCCAGGCCTGGACCGCGTTTGCCTGGCCGATCATCGTCACCACCTCGCGCGATGCCTACACCATCGAGGTTGGCCTGGCCCTGTTCCAGACCGGCTTTACGGTCGATCTCGGCCGGCTTAGCGCGGCGGCCGCGGCCGTCCTGGTGCCCTCGGTGACGATCTTCGTCATCCTGCGGCGCAACTTCGTCCAAGGCATTGCCAGCACCGGGGTCAAGGAATGACGCCCATCACCCGTTCCAGCGTCGCGGAGTAGACCATGGCCGACGTTCAGATCCGCGACGTGCACAAGGCCTATGGCGAGGTCGAGACGATCAAGGGCGTGTCGGTCGATGCGCCGGACGGTCAGTTCGTCGTCCTGGTCGGCCCGTCGGGCTGCGGCAAGTCCACCCTGTTGCGCATGATCGCGGGGCTGGAGGAGATCGACCGGGGCACCATCAGCATCGGCGGCCGGGTCATCAACCAGGTCGAGCCGAAGAACCGCGACATCGCGATGGTGTTTCAGAACTACGCGCTCTACCCCCACATGACGGTGGCCGTGAACATGGCCTTCTCGCTGCGGCTGGCGCGGACGCCGAAGGCGGAGATCGCGCGGCGGGTCGCGGAGGCCGCGCGCATCCTGGGCCTGACGGAGTATCTGGAGCGTTATCCCAAGCAGCTTTCCGGCGGCCAGCGCCAGCGGGTGGCCATGGGCCGGGCGATCGTGCGCAACCCACAGGTCTATCTGTTCGACGAGCCGCTTTCGAACCTCGACGCCAAGCTGCGCGTGCAGATGCGTGCGGAGTTGAAGGACATCCATGCACGCCTGAAGACCACGACCCTTTACGTCACCCACGACCAGATCGAGGCCATGACCATGGCCAACACGATCGTGGTCATGCGCGACGGCATCATCGAGCAGGCGGGCGCGCCCTTAGAGCTCTATGATCATCCGGCGAACACGTTCGTGGGAAGCTTCATCGGCTCACCGGCGATGAATCTGATCGAGGGCCACTGCGACGGCCAGAACGGCGCGATCAAGCTGGACGGCGAGGCCGTGCTCCGTCACGGCGTCCATGGCGTGCCCGCCGGCCCGGTGATCTGCGGCATCCGGCCGGAACATCTGGCCATCGTCGACGCAGAGAGCGACGGCATCGATGTGGTCGTCACCACGCTGGAACCGACCGGGTCCGACACGCTGGTCCAAGCCCGCCTCGGCGATCAGATCATCGCCGCCCAGTTGCGCGAACGCATCACCGCCCAGCCGGGCGACACGATCCGCCTCGGTAGTGCGCCGGAGAACACCCATCTGTTCGACGCGAAGTCCGAACGGCGGATTGCCGCGTCGGACTAGCGCTCTTCGCGTTCCAGGTTCAGCCAGGCCGCCTCGTCGGCCGTCAACCCGACCTTGAGCGCCGGCAGCGTCGTCGCAAGTTCGTCCGGCGAGCGGGGGCCGATCAGCGCAAAGGACGGGAAGGATTGCGCCAACACCCAGGCGGTGGCGATGTTGTGCGGGGTGACGCCGCGCTCCACCGCAAGTAATTCAGCACGCCGCCGCCTTTCCTCGTTGGCGGCGCTGCCGAAGCAGCGATCGGGGCCGATATGATCAGGCAGCCGGTCCCTCAACTCGGGCGGCAAGAAGAAGCCGCGCGCCTGAGACGACCAGGAGAGATGGACCGTTCCGGTATCGCGCAGCCAGGCTAAGGTCTCGCCCGTGTTGGACGAGACGCAGCCCGACCAGATGGGCCTTTCCATCACCGCGAGCGACAGGTTGTTGTTCAGGATGCTGAAGCCTTGAAGGCCGTGCCGTTCGGCATACTCGTTGGCCTCGACAAAGCGCTCGACGGTCCAGTTGGAGCCGCCGAAGATGCCGATCCGCCCCGCCTCGCGCAGGCGGTTCAGCGCATCCACGAACTCGCCAACGGGCACCGACGGGTTATCGCGGTGCATGATGTAGATCGGCACGCGATCGAGCCCCAGCCGGCCGAGCGACCGCAGCACCTGCGGCTCGATCGTGCCGGGCGTGCAGAACGGACTGTGTGCCCCCTTGGCCACCACGACGACCTCGTCGCCGACGCCCCGGCTGGCGATCCAATGGCCAAGCGCGGTCTCGTGGCGTCCGCCGCCATAGATGAAGGCGGTGTCGAAGGCGTTACCCCCCGCCTCCATCCAGGCATCCCAGACCACGGCCCCGTCCTCGAGTGTCGCCTTGTTGTCGCAGCCCATGATCAGGGATGACACCGGCTGATCGACGCCGTCGACCCGGGTTTTGGGCACTGTGGGCAAGCCTTGAGGTATCAGCCTGGGCAACACGGCGAGCGGCGCCCGGTCCTCGACGCCGTATGCATAGCCGATCTCCCGCCGCCAACGATCCAGGGTTTCGGCATTGCCGATACTGTCGCCCCAACCGGCGGCCGGCGGATCGGGCTCATGCGCGCCGGCAGCAATGGCGCGGCTCGCCAGCTCGGCCTCGAAGGCGAACAGATGCTCCGGCCGGCGGATTTCCTCGCGACGGGTTTCGCCGCCAACCGTCACCTCGATGATGGCGTCCGACGGTCCGGCATTGCGGCCCGGCGTCCACGGGTTGGGCAGATGGATCTGGCCCTCGGTTCCGATGATCGTCGCCGTGTTGTCCATAGCGCGGCGGATCGCGGTCGCGCATTCGGCGATGACCCCACCGGGAAAGCGCAGCAGCGCGTAAGCTTCCTCGTCGACGCCGGAGCGGCCGATATGGCCCACAGCCTTCACCTCATCCGGGTCTTCCCAGTCCTTGCCCACGGCAGCGCCGGCCACCAGGCGCGCGAGGGACACGGGGTAGATCCCGACATCCAGAATGGCGCCGCCACCCAAAGCGCGGTCGAACAGGCGCGATGCGGGATTGAACGAGGCCCGAAACCCGAAGGAGGCACGGACATGCTCGACCGTGCCGATTTCGCCGCTGCGGATGATCTCGACCAGGCGCGCGATCTGCGGATGGCAGCGATACATCACCGCCTCCATGAAGAACACGCCCTCTTGCGCCGCGACCTCCGTCATGGCGATCACCTGCGCTGCGGTGATCCCGGCGGGCTTTTCGCACAGCACGTGCTTGCCGGCGCGCAGCGCCATGAGGGCGTGACCGGCATGGAGGGCCTGCGGCGTCGAAATGTAGATGGCGTCGACGTCCGGATCGTCCGCCAGCGCTTCATAGGTCGAGTGGCGATTTTCAGGTGCGATTTCGTAGGCGTCACCGAAGCTATTGCGCCGCTTTTCGTTCCCGCTGGCGATCGCGACGAGCCGGCCCGACGACGCCTCGGCCAGGCCATCGGCGAAGTTGTGGGCGATGGCCCCAGGTCCAAGAATGCCCCAACGGGTGTTACTCATGACATGCCTTTCGTCTCGCCACCCTGACCGGCGGCGTTGTGTTCAATCTCGTCGTCGACAAGCATCGCGGCAAGCGATTGCGCTCTGTCTGGCTGCAATTTCGGGGACGGCAAAACCCGCAGCTAGCTCCCGCGAACAGCGTTTCGAATCGGCACCGCAAGCACGTCATTCTACATGGCTCGTTGCATTATCGACGAATACAAATTAAAGTATTTGGCAAATAAGCCTAAAAAATTTCACTCACTGAAACGCCGCTCAATTCACTGCTTCGAGCGGTCAGCTGGGTACTTATGGGGGACGAGCAAGATGACTCTACAGAAAGATCAAGTAAAAGACTTCGTCGGGAAGTATCTTCAAGGAAGGATTTCCCGCAGGCAGCTTTTGATTTCGCTGAGTATTGTCGGCGGAACCGCGCTGGCCCAGCCGCTGCTGGCCGGCACAGGCGTGCGGGTTGCCCGGGCCCAGGGGGCGACACCCCGGCGCGGCGGCACCCTGGTCGCGGCGACCATCGACAAGCCGGTCAACATGGACCCGGCCTTTTCCGAGCTCTATTCGTCCATGCAGGTCTACCAGAACGTCTTCTCGCGCCTGGTGAACCTGGAGCGGGACGGCACGTTCAGTCCGAACCTGGCGCGTGCCTGGCGCCAGGTTGACGACACGACCTGGGAATTCGACCTGGTCGACAATGCCTGGTTCCACAATGGCGAGCCGTTCACCGCCAACGATGTGCGCTACACGTTCGAACGGCTCGCGGACCCGGAGCTCGGTGCGGCGAACCTGGTGTTCTTCACCCCGTTGGACGGGGTCGAGGTGGTCGACGATACGACCGTGCGCTTCATCACCGAGCCCAATTGGGGCGGCCTGCCCGCGGCCCTGGCGGCGTTCGGCGACATCGTGAACCAACGGGCGATCGAAGAACACGACCCGCGCCTGATGCCGATCGGCACCGGTCCGTTCCGCTTCGTCGAATGGGTCCGCGACGATTTCGTCGAGCTGGAACGCTGGGACCGCTACTTCAAGCCCGAGCAGCCCTATCTGGACCGCGTGATCTTCCGTGCGATTTCCGACGATACGGTGCGGCTGACCGGCCTTCAGACCGGCGAACTGGGCTGGATCGAGCAGGTGCCGCTGCACCGGGTCGATGAGCTGCGTGAGGACCCGGAGATCAAGGCCAACCCGGATGGCGAGTTCTTCCCGGACCTGTTCCTGTTGAACACCGCGCAACCGCCCTTCGACCAGGTCGAGGTGCGCCAGGCGCTGCAATGGGCGCTGAACCGCGACGCCATTGCGGCCCTGGTCTGGCAAGGCCAGGCCGCGCCGTCGGCCGACCCGGTGTCGCCGTCGAATCCGTGGTATTCGGGCCCGGGCGTCTATGCGGGCGGGCCCGATCTGGACCGGGCCCGGGCCTTGCTGGCGGAGGCCGGCTATGGCGACGGGCTGCAAATCCGGTTCGCCGCCCAACCGCAGGTGCCGACCCAGCCGCTGGTCGGGCAGTTGCTGCAACAGCAGTTGGCGCCTATCGGTATCGATTTGGAGGTGCAGTCCTTCGAATCCGCCCGCTGGTTTGAGGAGCTGGCGAGCCAGCGCTACCAGATCACCAGCACCTATTGGAGCGCGACGGCCGACCCCGGCGAGCATTGCGTGCTGCCCCTCACCCACTCGCAATCGCCCTGGAACTTTTCGGCCTTCAACCAGTCGCCGGAACTGGACGCGGCACTTGACGCGCTGCGCTTCACGGTCGATCCGGAGGCCCGGCGAACCGCCTATGCCAACGTCATGGCCCTGCAGCAGGAACAGTCGCCGGCGGTCTTCCAGGTGAACTTCAAGCGCACCTATTGGACCCAGCCGAACGTCTACGGCGTCGAAACCGTGCCGACGCTGGAGCTGCGCATGGAGGATGTCTGGATCGACGATGCCTGAACGATCGCACCGATCACGCGCGAGGCGGGCTGGCTAGACGGTGCCGCTGACACAATTCGTCGTCCGCCGGCTGATCTTGCTGCTGCCGGTGCTGGTCGGCATGTCGATCGTGGTCTTCCTGCTGATGAGGCTGGTGCCGGGCGACCCGGCGTCGGTGATCCTGGGCCTGCGGGCGACGCCGCAAGGATTGGCGGTCATTCGCGACCAGCTTGGTCTCGATCTGCCGATTACACAGCAATATCTGCATTGGGTCGGCAACCTGCTGCAGGGCGACCTCGGTCAGGACTATCGCAGCAACATCCCGGTGACGACGCTGCTGGCCGACCGGCTGCCGGTGACCATCGAGCTGACCTTGCTGGCGCTTGTCCTGGCGCTGGTCATTGCCATTCCGCTCGGCGTGCGCGCCGGGGTTCGCCAGCGCGGCCTGGCCGACAAGGGGGCCATGACGCTGGGCCTGCTGGGTATCTCGATCCCGGATTTCTGGCTCGGCATCATGCTGATCCTGGCCTTGTCGCTGGGGCTGGGCTTGTTCCCCTCCTCCGGCTTCGTGCCGCTGTCCGACGGCCTTTTCGCCAACTTAAGGTCGCTGTTCCTGCCGGCCCTGACCCTGGCCGTCGGACTGTCGGCCGTTCTGGTGCGAGTGACCCGCGCGGCGGTGGCGGAGGTCCAAGAGCGGGACTTCGTGCGCTTTCTGCAGGCCAAGGGGCTGCGCCAGCGGGCGATCGTCTATCGCCATGTGCTGCGTAATGCCGGCATTCCGATCGTCACCGTGATCGGGCTGCAGTTCGGCTATCTATTGGGCGGGGCCGTGATCGTCGAGGAGGTCTTCAGCCTGCCCGGCGTCGGGCGCCTGATCGTCAGCAGCACGTTGGAGCGCAACTATCCGGTCGTGCAGGCCGGCATGCTGGTCATCGCGCTGATGTTCATCCTGGTCAATCTGGCCACGGACATCCTCTATGCGGTCCTGAACCCCAAGATCAGGGACGCCTATCGATGACGGCCGACGCGGTCCAGACCGGCCGGTCGATCGGTCTTCTGCGGCGCACCTATCGGCGCAGTCCGCCGGCGATCATCGGCGGCGGATTGCTTCTCGTGCTGGCAGTTGCGGCCGTGGCGGCGCCCTGGCTGACGCCTTACGCGCCGGAAACGATGGATTTCAACGCGCCGCTTGCCGGCCCCTCCGCCAGCCATCCGTTCGGCACGGACAATTTCGGCCGCGACGTGCTGAGCCGCGTGCTGCACGGCTATCGCGTCTCGCTGGCGGTGGCCATCGGCTCGGTCGCCATGGCATTGGTGGTGGCCATCCCGCTCGGCCTGGTCGCCGGCTACTACCAACGCTGGCTGGACAATGTGATCATGCGGCCGATGGACGTGATCATGGCGTTTCCGGCCATCGTCCTGGTGGTCGCCATGGCCGGGTTCTTCGGCCAGGGCCTGGTACTGATGATGCTGGCGCTGGCCATCGTCTATGTGCCGATCATCGTCCGGGTAATGCGCGGTGCCGCCCTCGGCGTGGCCGGCGAGCTGTTCGTCGAGGGGGCGCGGGCGCGCGGCGCCTCTGACTTGCGCATCATGGTCCGCCACGTCTTGCCGAACGCGATCACGCCAGTCTTCGTCCAGGCCTCCGTGCTGATGGGCATCGCCATCCTGCTGGAGGCGGCGCTCAGCTTCATCGGTTTGGGCGTCGAGCCGCCGACGCCGTCCCTCGGGCTGATGCTGGCCGAGGGCCGGTCCTTCATGGGTCGCGCGCCCTGGCTGGTGATCGCGCCGGGCCTCGCGATCGTTCTGGCCGTGCTCGGCTTCAACCTTCTCGGCAACGGCTTACCCGCCCTGTCCGGGCCGCGACGGGGCCGATAGCGGTGGCGGCGCGATGAGCCTGCTGGACGTTCGCGGCCTGACGACCGAGTTCAGGACAGAGCAGGGCTGGCGCCCAGCGGTCTCGGATGTCAGCTTCACGCTCGACCCCGGCGAGATCCTGGGGCTGGTCGGTGAGAGCGGCTGCGGCAAGTCGACGGCCGCTTACAGCGTCATGAAGCTTTTGGGCGCCAATGCCAGGATCGCCGCCGGCGAGGCCTGGCTGGGCGGCGAGAATCTGCTGGCCATGGACGACAACGCGCTGCGTAAACTGCGCGGCGATCGGCTGTCGATGATCTTTCAAGACCCTGCCACCGCGCTCGACCCCGCGATCACGGTCGGCGAGCAGGTGATGGAGACGGTGCGCGAGCATCTGGGCCTCGACCGGCGGGCAGCCCGTGCTCGTGCCTTGGAGCTGTTCCGCCAGGTCGGGATCTCGGACCCGGAACGCCGGCTTAGCGCCTATCCGCACCAGTTCAGCGGCGGCATGGCACAGCGGATCGCGCTGGCCATCGCGATTTCCTGCAATCCGGAGATGCTGATCGCCGATGAGCCGACGACGGCGCTGGACGTGACGATCCAGGCCCAGATCCTGCGGCTGATCAAGACCCTTCTGGTCACCGAGCGTCGGTCGGCCGTGCTGCTGATCACCCATGATCTGGGTGTCGTCGCCCAGATCTGCGATCGGGTCGCGGTCATGTATGCCGGCCGGATTGTCGAGGTCGGTGACGTCCGGTCGGTCTTTGCCGACCCGCTGCATCCCTACACCCGCGCCTTGCTGGATGCGCTGCCGACCCATGAGGTCGCCCGCGGTGCGTTGGCGACCATCGAAGGCCGCGTGCCCGGGCTGACCGACCGGCCGAGCGGCTGCAGCTTCCACCCGCGCTGCCCCCATGCCCGCCCTGTGTGCGCAACCGAATTGCCGCCCCGGGTGAGGCCGTCGCCTGGGAGGGAGGTCAGTTGCGTCCTCCATACCGCCGATGGCTGAGCCCCTCCTGCGGCTGGACCGGCTGGCCAAACATTTCCCGGTTGGCGGCAGCTGGATCGACGCGCTGACCGGCAAGCGTTCGCACGTGAAGGCCGTGGACGGCGTCAGTCTCGACGTGCGCCAGGGGGAAACCCTGGCCATCGTGGGCGAATCCGGCTCCGGCAAAAGCACGCTGGGGCGTCTGGTGATGCGCCTGCTGACCCCCAGCGGCGGCCAGGTGCTCTACAAAGGGCGCAACGTCGTGGCCATGAACCGCGCCGAACTGCGCCAGTTCCGGCGGCAGGCGCAGATCATCTTTCAGGACCCGTTCTCGTCCCTGAACCCCAGGATGCGCATTGCCGACATCGTGCGAGAACCCTTGGACGTCTACCAGGACGGCGCGCGCGCCGACCGGCCGGGCCGGACGGAAGCCTTGCTGGAACGGGTCGGCCTGACGGCGGCCCATGGACGCGCCTACCCGTCGGAGCTGAGCGGCGGCCAGCGACAACGGGTGGGCATCGCCGCGGCCTTGGCCCTGTCGCCGGAGTTGATCGTCGCCGACGAGCCGACCTCTGCCTTGGACGTATCGGTCCAGGCCCAGACCTTGAATCTGCTGGCCGACCTGCAGGCGTCCTACCATCTGACCTTTGTGTTCATCACGCACGATCTGGGCATCGTCCACCATTTCGCCGATCGGGTCGCGGTCATGTATTTGGGCAGGATCGTCGAGGAAGCACCGACCGAGACGCTGTTTCGGGAGCCGAAGCACCCGTACACGCGCTCGCTGCTGTCGGCCATTCCCCAGCCGGACCCGACGAAGCGGGTCGACTGGCAACTGCCGGAGGGCGAACCGCCCTCGCCTGTCGACCCGCCCGCCGGCTGCAGCTTTCACCCGCGTTGCCCGCACGCCATGGACGTTTGCGCCAGGCAAGCACCAACGCTCGCGCCGGTCGAGCCCGGGCATCGGGCCGCCTGTTTTCTCCATCAGCCGGCCGCGGACAGTGCGCCGCAGACCGGCATGCAATCGTAGGGGGAGCTAAGCCATGTCAGAACCTGCCAAACTGACCGCCATCGCCGCCGACATCGAAGGCTGGCCGCAGGCCGTTGCCGCCGTAAACGACCTGCTGCGCGACGGCGCGACGGTCTTGTGGGCGACCGGACCGTTCGAGGCCAAAGCGAGATCCGGCGCGGCGATGTCGTTCGACGCCGGCACGTTTCTGGTAACCGAGCCTTCCGACCGGCCGATGCCGGACTGGCACTTGCGCATCAGGCGCGAGTTCGAGGTGGAGCCGGTGGCGCTCGGCTCCGTCGACGGTTTCGACGGGCTGACCCTGAAAACGTCGCGCATCGCGCTCTATGGCGGCGGCGGCGCGCCCTACAACCATGCGCGGATCTTCGCCGAGCTCGGCTTTTTCGTCGACTTCATCGGGCCGCGCGAAATCCGACAGGGCCGGCTGTCCGGCTTCGACATCCTGGTCATGCCGGGCGGTGGCGGCCTCGGCATGATCGGCCAGTTGGAACCGCTTGGCGAGGAAGGCTGCCGGGCGATTAAGGACTTCGTGCGGGCCGGCGGCATGTATGTCGGGTCCTGCGCCGGCTCGTATGACGCCGCGCGGGTGCCGGAGAGCTTCCTGGAAGTCTGTCCGCAGCAACAGGAGATGTGCCTGGCCAATGCCCTGGTCTGGAACCGGCACGACACCGAATGGGTCGGGCTGAAATCGCCCGGTGTCGGCGTGCTGCGCAGCCGGACCTTGCGGCCGGACCATCCGGTGATGGTCGGCATGCCGGAGAGCTTCGAGATCACACACTACAACGGTCCCCTGTTCGAACCGGGGCCGGACGGGCTGTCCGACCTTTCGGCGATCACAGGTCTGTCGGCCGTCGCCGGCTTCACCGACGACTTCACCCCCGCTGAGGACTTCATGGCCATCGGCGCGTTCGATCGGAAGAAGGCGGAAGAGACATCCCTGGTCGCCCAGGCCGCCGCTGAAGGGCGGTTCAATGTCATCGCCGGCCATTGCGGCCTCGGCCGGGTCGTTCTGTTCGGGTCGCACCCCGAATTCGGGCTCGATTTGGGTATGGATCGCTGGGGCACGCCAGCCCGCATGCTGGCCAATGCGGCGTTCTGGCAAGCGTCTTATCTGACCGCTTCAGCGTCGCAACATCGCGCGACCGTCCCCGGGGCACCGCGCTCGGTGCCGAACGGCGCCGGCCTCGACCGCGTGGCGGGGCGCCTGTCGGCGATCGCGGATGCGGTCGCCGCCTTGCACGCGGCTGCCTTGGATGACGCGGCATGGCTGGACGATGCGCTGGCCATGTCGACCTTCGGCCTATCCGGCCGCGAAATCTGGACACGGAGCCTGGCCGCCTTCGACGGCGCGTCGGAGGTGTTGGGGCAGACCATCGAGACCTGCAGAACGGCGGCGGGTGAAGCGCGGACGCTGATCGGTAGTTTGGCCAAGCGCAAGAAGACAGCCGCCCATCTCGCCGATGCTCTGAACGAGGCCCTCGGCGGGCTTGAGGACGCGATCCATTATCGGGTGCCACCGGAATGGGGGCAGGATTACGGCCACGAGGGCGTGCTGCAAATGCTGGACCGCACCGAAGCGATGCTGCGCAAGGCCCTTGCGAACGCGGATACCGCATTCGAGCCATCCACCAACCCCTATGCCCATCTGGGCGAAAGCCCGTTTCAGCTTGTTGCCGGCTCTTACCTCGCGGCGATCGGCATCTTCACCAATGCGCGGCTGTTGCTTCAGGTGCACCAGTACGCGTTGCAGGCGGCTGTACTGCGCGGAAGACGGGCTGAGGCGGAGGTTGCGCTGGCGTCTTAGGGCCTACGCCGATTGCCTCGCGCCTGACTTCACGCCAGGATCGTGATCTCAACGGACAGGAGCCCGAAACCGATGGCAAAGCGTGGATGGCACTATTCGATCACGGTCTGGCTGATAGCCGCCGTTTTTGCCGTGGCCAGCGTCACCATGACCAGACCCGCCGAGGCCCAATCGACAGCCACGGACGAGCAGGAAGTACGCGCGGCCGTGGATCAATGGATCGTGGTGTTGAACGCCATGCTGAACGGCGACCCGGAGCCGTTCGCATCCATCTACTCCCACGCCGACGACGCCATGTATATGGGCGCAGCCGGCAGTTACCGGATCGGCTGGGACGCGATCTACAGCGACTGGGCCGCCCAGGCGGAGGCCAGCAGCGGCGGCGAGCTGAGCGCGTCCGATATTCACATCATCGTCTCGGGCGACATGGCCATGGCGTCGCACATCACGTCGGGCCCGGTGCGCCAGCCCGATGGCGAGATGAACCAAAACCATGTCCGCGAAACCAGCGTCTTTCGTCGCGAAAACGGCGCGTGGCTGATGATTGGCCACCACGCCGACACTATCGGCTATTGGGTGGACGCGTTCAGCGACCAGGCTGACTGACCCGGTTCGCCTGGCGTTCAGGCGACCAGCTTGGAAGCCTCCTGCGCGTTTGCTTCGATCGCAGCCCAATCGCGCTGACGAACCTGGTCCGCCGACGCCACCCAGGTGCCACCGACACAGACCACGTTGGGCAGCGCCAGATAGGCTGCGGCGTTCGTTGCCGTGACACCGCCGGTCGGGCAAAAGCGGATCTGCGGCAACGGCGCGCCGATGCCCTTCAAGGCCGGGATGCCGCCCGAAGCCTCGGCCGGAAAGAATTTCTGGAAGACATAGCCCGCCTCCAACAGGCGCATGGCCTCGCTGGCGGTGGCCGCACCCGGCAGCAAGGGCAGCGACGACATGGCGGCCGCGGCCAGCAGGTCCGGTGTCGACCCTGGCGATACGGCAAAGCGGGCGCCTGCATCCCGTGCTTCGGCAAGCTGTGCCGCCGTGAGGACCGTTCCCGCACCGATCACCGCGCCATCGATTGCATCGGCCATCGCGGCGATGCAGGTAAGCGCGCCCGGCGTACGCAGCGTGACCTCGAGAACGCTCAGGCCACCGGCGACCAGCGCCCGACCCAAACCGACCGCCGCGTCCGGCTCGCTGACCACCAGCACCGGAACGACCGGACAAAGCTCCAGAACCTCCGCCAAAGCGCCATTGCCCGTCACATCCATCCTCCGCTTTGCCCGTTGCCGTCAGCCGCCTCGCGAGCGGGTGGCCGCTACCTAGCGGGTTCGCGACCCCTCAATCAAGAGCGTGCCGCCTTGCGTTCCTTCGCGCGTCGAGGCGGCGCCTGGGCAACCGTGATCTCGTAGGCACAGCGGCGGGCGCCGGCCAGGATGTGGTCGGTCCGCTCGACCGTGACCGAGGGGCCGAGGACGGCGCGAAAAACGTCCAACTCCGAGCGGCACAGGCCCTGACACGCGGCCGCCGCAGCGCACACCGGGCAGTGGTTTTCGACCAGAAGGTAGCGATCGGGCGCCAGCTTCTCCCAGTCCGCCATATAGCCCTCGCGCGACCGAATGCGGGCCAAACCGGCGATCCTGTCCTCGATCGACTCGGCCTCGGCCAGTTCCGCCCCGTAACTCTCCAAGGTCGCCTTCTCGCGATGGCGGATCAGCCGGTCCAGCCCCTTCTTGCCGAACAGGGCCTCGGTCGACTGCAACAGACCGAGCGTCAGGTCCGAATGGCGATCGGGGAACCGGCCATGGCCCTTGGCCGTCAGGCGCCAATAGCGCCGGGGCCGGCCGCGGCCATGCTTCCGGTCCTCCGGCTCGACCAGGCCGGCGGCGGCCAGCTTGGCCAATTGCTGTTGCGCACCCGGCGTCGTGATGCCAAGCGCCGCACCGGCATCACCGGCGGTCTGCATGCCGCGGCTCTTCAGCAGATAGAGCAGCCTTTCCTCTGTCGAACCCGTCATGGCATTCTGAACATCTTGCCTTTTTAAAAAGATCATGCTTTTTAAAATTATCCGACTGTCAAATTAGAAGGGTTCGCCGTGATAGGCAATGCCGAGGCGCGACCGGCCGGCTGGAAGGAGATCCTGGGCCGGCAGTATGGCCCATCCCTGGCGCTCGTCTGCGCCGGGGTGTGGCTGCATGCCGCCGACGGCCTGCTGGTCTCGACCATGACGCCCGCGATCGTGGCCGATATCGGTGGTATCGCCCTCATCCCCTGGACCGTTGCACTCTATGAGATCGGGTCCATCGTCGCTGGGGCCGCCAGCGGCCTTCTCGCCCTGCGCTTTGGCGTCCGCCGACCCATGGCCTTGGCGGCCTGTCTGTTCGCCTTCGGCTGTGTGGTCAGTGCCTTGGCGCCGGAGATGTGGGTGTTGCTGGCTGGGCGCCTCTTGCAGGGCTTCGGCGGCGGCGGCCTGATGGCCCTGTCCTTCGTCTCGGTCAGCCGACTGTTCCCAAGCCGCCTGATGGCGCGCGTCATGGGAGCGCTGTCGACCGTCTGGGCCGCATCCGCCTTCATGGGACCATTGATCGGCGGCCTGTTTGTCGAGCTGGCAACCTGGCGGTTCGGGTTCTGGGCCTTCGCCGCCCAAGCGGCCCTGCTGGCCGCCTGGCTGGCATCACGGCGCGAGGTTTCCGCGCGAACGGCCGAGGCGGCCCGAAGGGGACGGTTTCCCTTCGTTCGACTGCTTTGGCTGTGCGCCGGGGTCGTGGCGATTGCCTATGCCGGCGTCTCGGTCAGCGCGATCCGCACGCCGCTCTTCGTGGCGATCGGCCTTGTCTGCCTGGCGATCTTCCTGCTGCTGGACGCGCACCGGCCGGCCAGCCGATTGCTGCCGCACCATCCGTTCAGCTTGCGCCGGCCGGTTGGCGCGGCACTGACCATGATCCTGTGCTTCGCCGCCGCTACGGTCGCGATCGGGCTCTACGTCCCGTTCGTGATCACCAGGCTGCACGGCGTCTCGGCCCTGGTCGCCGGCTATGTCATCGCCCTTGAGGCAATCGCCTGGGCGATCAGCGCGGCGCTGCTGTCCGGCCTGCCCGAAAAGCGCGACCGGTTGGCGATCGTCACGGGCCTGGTGATCGTCACGATCAGCATTCCGGGTTTTGCCTACGCCGTGCCCAACGGCCCCGTCGTGCTGGTGGCCTTGTGCGGCATCCTTCAGGGCGCCGGGTTCGGCATGGCCTGGACCTTCATCCTGCGCCGCGCCACGGCCATCGCCCCGCGCGGCGACACCGACCTGGTCGCCGGCGCGATCCCCACGGTTCAACGGCTCGGCTACGCGCTGGGCGCCGCCTATGTCGGCATCATCGCCAACGCCTGGGGCATCGAGCATGTCGATGCGGACGGCGCGTTGGAGCGCGCGGCGGCGGCGATCTTCCTCGCCTGCCTGCCGCTGACGGTCGTGGGCCTGATCGCAACGGCACGCTTCGTGCACGGCGAGCCGGCAACGGCCGACGATCAGCAGCCGGCAACGCGAAAGGACCTGGCTTGACAGCAGATCGCCGGGATCTCTGGCGGTATCGCAAGACGGCAGCAGATATCGAATCCCGCTAGAAGCCCGGGACAGCCCAGAGTACGGTCCGCGAATGCCTGACCCCACCCGCATTCCATCGACCTTGGCGCCTGAAGTAATCAAGCCCAGCGGCTGAGCGCTTGACCGATCTCTCCCTCGTCTGGCTGTTCCTGGCCGCCATTCCCGTCGGCATGTTCGCGATCATCATCGGCGGCGCCGCCGTGTTGTCGTTCGCGGTGTTTCAGACGCTGTTTCCCGGCATGGCGCTCGCCGCGATTGTCGGCAACACGGAACTGGGCAGTGTCTTGCGCAACGGGTCTTCGCTGATCTCGCTGCGTAAGGACGTTGACTACAAGCGGATCAGCTCGCTGCTCCTCGCCCTTGGCACCGGCGCTATCATCGGCGCCCTGCTGATCGTCGACGTTACCCAGATCATGATCGTGCCGATCCTGGCGCTCGGCTTTCTGGTCATGGAGTTTTCCGACCGCATCGCGCGCCTGATCACCGGCAGGACCTACATCGTCATGACCTTTCTCGTCGGCATCTATGGCGGGATGTTCGGGGCCGGCGTCTCGCTGCTGCTGGTCTCGCTGATCCGCATCAAATACAGCGTCGATGCCGACATCTACAAGACACGGGCGGACGCGATCTTTCTGGAAATCTCGTTCGCGGTCCTGGCGTTGATGGTCTTCATCTATTACGGGCTGATCATTCTGCCGATCGCCCTTACCTGGGCGGCCGGGGCGATCATTGGCGGCTATCTCGGCGGCGTGTTGCTGAAGCGCACCGGCAGACTCTCGGGCAGCGCGCAGAAGAACATTCTGCGCGGTGCATTCGCCTTCGCGATCGGCGAGGCGGTTTGGCACGTCATTCGCAACCCGCCCTGACTGGCATGGCCCGACCAGTTGACAGCCAGGGCACAACCGGTGCTTTCGCGATCTGGCCGGCGTCGATGCAGTGCGGCTATGGGGCGCGCTTTGGAGTAAGCGACAGCGTCATGATAGGTTGCGCTCAAAAGCTCGTGTCGTTTGGTTAGAACGGGGGATCCGATGACCTATTTCGATCTCGGCACCTACACGCGCGCGGTCACGACCCAGTCGCGCGAGGCCCAGCTCTGGTTCGATCGGGGCCTCGTCTGGACCTATGGCTACAATCATGAAGAGGCCATCGTCTGTTTTGAGAAGGCGCTGCAACATGATCCCGGCTGCGCCATGGCGCAGTGGGGCATCGCCTACGCCATCGGGCCCAACTACAACAAGCCGTGGGAGACGTTCGAACCGGAGGAAAAGCCGGAGGCGATCGAGCGGGCGCAGCTTGCGCTGGCAGCGGCCATGGAGCGCTCGTCGGACGCCTCACCGATCGAGCGGGCGCTGATCGAGGCGCTGCGCCAGCGCTATCCGGACACGGCCGACATCGAGACGTTCGACCCGTGGAACGACGCCTATGCCGACGCCATGCGTCAGGTTCATCGGGCCCATCCGGGGGATCTGGACGTCTGCGCCCTGTTCGCCGAGGCGATCATGAACCGCACGCCCTGGCAGCTTTGGGATCTGCCGACCGGCAAGCCGGCCGAGGGCGCGGACACTCTGGAGGCCATCCAGGTCTTGGAAACCGCCTTCGCGACCCTGGACGGCGCCTGGGACCATCCGGGCCTCTTGCACATGTACATCCATCTGATGGAGATGTCGCCGCATCCGGAACGGGCGCTGCGCCATGGCGACCGGCTGAGCACGCTGGTCCCGGAGGCCGGCCACCTGCTCCATATGGCGACCCATATCGACGTGCTGTGCGGCGACTATCAGAACGTCGTCGCCCGCAACGCCAACGCCATCGTGGCCGACCGCAAGTTCCTGGCCCATGCCGGGTCGGAGAACTTCTACTCCGCCTATCGCTGTCACAATTATCACTTCAAGATCTATGGCGCCCTGTTCCTGGGCCAGCCGGTGCCGGCGTTCGAGGCGGCGGACGAGCTGATCGAGACCTTGCCGGAGGAGGCCCTGCGCCCCTTCGCCGACTGGTTCGAGAGCTTCATTCCGATGAAGCAGCACGTCTTCGTGCGCTTCGGCCTGTGGGACGAGATCGTCGCCCAGCCCCTGCCCCGGGACGCCGAGCTTTACAGCGTCACCACCGCAATGATGCGCTATGCCCGCACGGTGGCCTACGCCAATCTCGGCAACGTCCCCGCCGCCGAGGCCGAACGTGACGCCTTCTTCGCCGCCCGCGACGCGGTGCCGGACAGCCGCATGCTGTTCAACAACACCTGCGCCGACATTCTGAAGGTGGCCGAACAGATGCTGCTGGGCGAGTTGGAGTACCGCAAAGGCAACCTCGACCCCGCCTTCGACCATCTGCGCCGTTCGGTCGAGCTCGACGACACCCTGCCGTACGACGAGCCCTGGGGCTGGATGCAGCCGACCCGCCACGCCCTCGGCGCCTTGCTACTTGAGCAAAACCGCCTGGACGAGGCCGAGGCCGTCTACCGCGCCGATCTCGGCCTCGACGCCACGCTAAGCCGGGCGTGCCAGCACCCCAACAATGTCTGGAGCCTGCACGGGCTGCATGAGTGCCTGGAACGGCGCGGCGAGACGGTCGAGATCCAGCACGTGAAGCTGCGCCTGGATCAGGCGCTGGCCCGTGCGGAAGTGCCGATCAGGGCCTCGTGTTTCTGTCGGGGAAGGGAAGCGGCCTGATAGTTGATGTGGCCCGCTGGTGGCTCTACCGGCTTAGTCGCGAGACTTTGAAAGGCTTCGTCTAAATAATGGGATTTAGTAAACTGTCACCGTATTTCGTCACCGTATTTCGTCACCGTATTTCGGGGGTCCTATAGCTGGTCTGGATCCTCAGGTCCGCGCCAACGGCGTGTCCAGACGGGCTATGCCGGTGGCACATCAAGACCGTTCGGCAGTGAGATCCAGATGACAGTTTGCGCTGCAGCCGAGTGGCGTGACAGATGGCCTTTACCGTGTGTGTCCTCCACCAACACGAAGCTACCCGCCTGGACGTTGCGCACCTCTCCGTCGCTCGTCTCGTAATCAACCGAACCATCCAGTCTGACAGTAAGCACCGGCTCTGGCACCGTATGCCAAGAAACCTCGCGCATACCCGCTGGGATGCGGGTGAGGCGCACCCGGGATGATTGATAACTGGCCGAAACTTCGAACGGTTCGGCATCGGGGTGTACCGACCTCTTCGTGGTTGGCAATTCGACTTCGTCGAAATGCGACTCTCCATCCGGCGTGGCGTAGATGCGCAGGCACCTCATTGCGGCTGACTCCTTCTGGTGCGGCTCTCTTGTTACACCTCACCTGCATTCTGTAACACCGGCTTCTGCAGCCGCGAAATGGTCGAGTGTGACACGCCCATGTCCCGGCCGATCTCCCGGCAGCTCTCGCCGGCGGCCAGGCGTTCCAGGGCCTTGGCCTTCTGGTGATCCGTGAGCTTCGGTTTTGGCCCGAACTTCACCCCCTTGGTGCGGGCGATCTTTCGCCCGTCTTCGGCCCGCCGGTTAATCCGTTCCAGCTCGTCTTCGGCCAGGGCGGAGAGGAAGACCAGGAAGCCCCGGCCGATCGGTGTCGTCAGATCGAGGGAGGGCCGATCAAGAGCCTTGAATCCGGCTTGCCTGGCCGCTACGCGCTGCATGATGTGGATTCCGTCCATCATCGAGCGTGTCGCCCAGTCCCATTCCGCGATCACCAACTCATCATCTGTGCCTAAGGCATCGATCGCTTTTTCCAGCTCAGGCCGGTTCTTGATGCTCTTGGCCGAGGCCTTCTCACGGAAGACCTGATCGCATTTCTCCGCCCGCAGGGCGGCAATCTGGCGGTCAAGATTTTGGTCCGGTGCGGACACTCTGGCGTAACCGATCTTCATGCTCTCAGGGTATCAAAGCGCCCGCAGACTTGCACCAAGGTTACGGTGACAGTTAACTAAATCCCCTAATTCGCGCTTCGCTTTTCCTGTCGCCCAACGCGGCCGCCTCGTCGCTCTGCTTTCGCGAATGTGCAGACGCGCCTGAGTATCTAGGGCAGCACATCAATCCAGGGACCGATCATCTTAATCCAATCATCTTCCTTGCGCATTATGTTGATCGCCCGAAGGCGGCGGCGTAAGCGCAAACGGCCCCTTAGAGCCAGTCGTCGCGCCGCAAGGGATTGACTAGGCTTGACCGCCCGCACATCGCAAAACCTGTAACTTCTGTCAGCCGATCGCCGGCTCGACTGCACAAATCAGCCTCCTATCACGCCTCGAACCAGCCCGCCCAAGCCTCCCAACCGTCCACCAGATCGGCCATGATCGCGTAGCCGGAGCCGTCGCAATGCATGCGGTCGCCGCGTGTGAGGCTGGCCATGTAGTCTTGATTGGCCAGCAGTGGGGTTTGGATGTCGAGATAGGGGACGCCGAGCGTCGCTGCCAGTGCGATGAAGCGCTGGTTCAGCGCCATGGCGGTGTCTTGCGAAAAGGTGATCTCTAATCCCTCGCTGGGGTGCATGGGCGAGCAGGCGACGTTTGCCGGAGGGATGCCCACCCACAGGGTTGGGCACAGGTCCGAGGCCTGGCGCGCGATCGCGGTCGCGTTGTCGACCGAGGCGTTCTCTTCGACGCGCCGGCCGGAGCCGACGATCTCGGCGACATCGTTGATGCCGAACTGCAAGACGATGCGGTTGTCGGCGCCGGGTTGAAGGCGCGCATCGCACTCTGCCTTCCAGCGGCCGCGGATCTCGTCCGTCGTCGCGCCGCGGATGCCCAGATCGTAAAAGGTCAGCCGGAACTGGCGCGTGAAGCGCCGGGCGCACAGGCGGCCGATCCAGCCGAGGCACTGTTCGTCGCCCGTGCCGTTGATGTAGCTGTCGCCCACGAAACAGATGCGCAGGTCCCGCATGTCGGCCTCCCCAGCAAGATGGTGTGGTTCGCTGGACCACAACCACCGTTTGATTGCTTCAGCATGCACCAATGGACCCGTCGGACAAGGTCCCTGGCTCGGTCATCGAGGTTGCTGAGCCGTCCGAGCTGTTCCAAAAGTCTGACCGATAAGACAAGTCAAGGACCGATGGTACTGTTGATGGAAATCGCTTGGAGGAACCACGCCTACAGCGATAGCCTCGGGCCTCGGAGACGAACCTGTCTATGCCGACCTTAACTGATCTCCGTCCGCGCACGGGAGAGAGGCCACTGATATGACCCCGGACGAGAAAGCCGTTCACGACGCCGTCGAACAGTGGTTCGTTGCGCTCAACGCCATGCTCGCCGGCGATCCTGAGCCATTTGCCGAGCTGTACAGCCACGCCAGCGACGTGACCTATATGGGCGCGGAGGGTACGTATCGGGTCGGTTGGGACGACACGTATGCCGACTGGAAGGTCCAGGCGGAAAAGAGCCTTGGCGGGGATGTGCACGGGGAAGACATCCATGTCGTGGTCGAAGGCACGATGGCGACGGCGTCGCATTTCACGAAGGGCACCGTGACCTCACCTGACGGTAAGGCAACAGACCTGCTGGTGCGCGAGACCAGCGTCTTTCGCAAGGAGGACGGCGCCTGGAAGATGGTCGCCCATCAGGCCGACGACTATCCTCTGTGGGTAAGGGTCCTCAACCGATAGGGCTTGAGAGCAACAGATCTGCGTCCATCGCCCGACGGGAAATCAGCGACTGACGCTAAACAGATAAACAGAAGGGAGCCATCGCATGAGCGGCAGCGACGAAGCAGGGGTCACGGCGGCCGTGAAAGGGTTCTATACCGCCCTTAACGCCATGTTTGTCGGCGACATGGCGCCGATGGACGCCGTCTGGTCCCACGCCGACGACGTGACCTATATGGGCCCCTTTGGCGACTATCGCCTTGGCTGGGCGGATGTTCGCGCAAGCTGGCTTGAGCAGACGGCGATGAAGCTCGGCGGTGACGTCGAGCCCGAGGACATCAGGCTCAATGTCGGCGAAGGCATTGCCATCGCGCACAATCTGGAGATCGGGCACGTCTTCCCCGAGGGCCATGACGAACCCGTCCACCTGCGGGCGACCAACATGTTCCGCAAGGAAGACGGTCAGTGGAAGATGATCGGCCACCACGCCGACCGTCTGCCCTAGCCGATTGGCGTCGCCGCCTTAGCCGTCTCGGCGCGCGTGCGCCCGGCGACGATCAGTCGTCTTCCAGATCGTGGCACGATTTGCCGATCGCGGCCAGACCCTCTTCCAAGAGGTCGCCCAGTTGCGGCATGCCGAGCAGGTAGCCCGGCATCTGCCGGTTGCGCGTTGAGGCGACCTGGCTGCGCGCCTCGGCCCAATCCGCGCCGGTGAAATCGCCGCGCCCGATCCAGGCCAGCGTGATGATGTCGATCTGCTCGTCCTCATTCAGCTGATCGATGGCGCCGGCGAGTTGGTGATAGATCGGGTCATCCTCGCTTTCGTGCAGCATCTCGATGTCGTCGTCGTCCTCGGGCAGCGACACCTCTTCTTCCTCGACATGGGTGATTTCGTCGTCGGCGTCATAGATGCGCGCCTGATCGATGATGTAGCAAACCTGCTCCAGGGGAATCGAAAGCATGGATACTCCTCCAAACCTATCTCCCGGCGATTCCGCCCGAGGCGGTCGGTAACGGCAATGACCTGGCTCAATTCCGAGGACAGGGCGCAAGCTCGCTAAAGCCGGAGCCTCAACAGCATCCGACCACCGGTGAAATCGTCACCCACGGTTTGATCCGCATCAATGCCAGCAGGCCTCCGATCCCGCACATTGGCGTAACGGGAGGGCCATGCCAGATGTTCGAAATCCGTATCCATGGGCGCGGCGGACAAGGGGTTGTCACCGGGGCCGAGCTGTTGTCGGTGGCCGCCTTTGACGAGGGCAAGCATGCCCAGGCCTTCCCCAGTTTCGGATCGGAGCGCATGGGCGCGCCGGTCGTCTCGTTCTGCCGGATCGATGACGAGGAGATCAGGCTGCGCGAGCCGATCCTGGAGCCGGACGCGCTGATCATCCAGGACCCGACGCTGTTGAACTCGGTCGACGTCTTCTCCGGCCTGAAGCCGGACGGATACATCGTGATCAACTCTCACCGCAGCTTCGAAGAGCTCGGCATCGCCGACTATGTCGCCAAGTTTCCGCCGCACCATGTCGGCGCCTTCGGCGCGACTGAACTGGCCATGCGCCATGTCGGCCGGCCGGTGCCGAACGCGGCCCTCTTGGGCGGCCTCGCTGCCATTACGGGCGTGTTGAGCTTCGAGTCCGTCGAGCTGGCCATCAACCACAAATTCCCCCCGAAGATCGCCAAGGCGAACATCGCCGCGGCGGCGGACGCCTACGAACTGGCCAAGGCGGCCTGAGAAAGGATCGGTCGACGTGATCAAGCAGATCGAAGGCTCCCAAGCCGTGGCCGAGGCGGTCGCCCTGTGCCGGCCGCAGGTCGTGTGCGCCTATCCGATCACGCCGCAGACGCACATCGTCGAGGGCGTCGGCGCGCTGGTGAAATCGGGCCAGTTGGAGAACTGCGAGTTCATCAACGTCGAGTCCGAGTTCGCCGCCCTTTCCGTGGGCATCGGCGCCTCGGCGGCCGGAGCGCGGGTCTATACCGCGACGGCCAGCCAGGGCCTGCTGTTCATGGCCGAGGCGGTCTACAATGCCGCCGGTTTGGGCCTGCCCATCGTCATGACCATCGGCAACCGGGCGATCGGCGCGCCGATCAACATCTGGAACGACCATAGCGACAGCATGTCGATGAAGGATGCCGGCTGGATCCAGCTTCACGCCGAGACCAACCAGGAGGCGGCCGACCTGCACATCCAGGCCTTCAAGCTGGCGGAGATGATCAGCTGTCCGGTCATGGTCTGCATGGACGGGTTCATTCTGACCCACGCCTATGAGCGGGTCGACATCCCGACACAGGAGCAGGTCGACGCCTTCCTGCCGCCCTTCGAGCCGGTGCAGGAACTGGACCCGGACAACCACTACTCCATCGGCGCCATGGTCGGGCCGGACGCCTTCATGGAGGTGCGCTATCTGGCCCACCACAAACAGATGGAGGCGCTGGAGCGCATTCCGCCGCTGGCGGCCGAGTTTGCCGAGGTATTTGGCCGTGAGGCCGGCGGCCTGGTGCGGCCCTATCGGACCGAAGATGCCGACACCATCATCGTCGCGATGGGCTCGATCAACGGCACGGTCAAGGACGTGGTCGACGCCAAGCGCGAGGCCGGCATGGCCATCGGCAGCGTCGGCATCTGTTCGTTCCGGCCGTTCCCGCTGGACGCCCTGCGCGACGCGATCGGCGACGCCAAGCGCATCGTCTGCCTGGAGAAGAGCCTGGCGCCGGGTCTTGGCGGCATGCTGGCCTCCAACGTGCGCATGGCCCTGCGCAGCAATCCCCTGCCGGTCTACACGGTCATCTGCGGCCTCGGCGGCCGGGTGATCACGCGCAAGTCGCTGTCGGGTCTGTTCGACAAGGCGGCCGGCGACAGTCTGGACGACGTCACCTTCCTCGACCTCAACTGGGACGTGGTGCACCAGCAGCTTGAGCGTGCCCGCGACCACCGCCAATCCGGCCCGATCGCCGAAAGCCTGCTGAAGGACCTGAACCCGGGCCTTGTGCGGCGCGCCTCTTAGCCCCCTCCCATGAACAAGGACTCCCCCATGACCGAAGAATCGGCCCTGCAGCGGGTCAAGTTCTATCAAACCGGCACGTTTACCGTCGGCAATCGGCTGTTGGACGAGGCCAAGAGGTCCGTCCAAGCCTCCATGGAGCGGTCGAACGCCATCACCTCGGGCCACCGCGCCTGCCAGGGCTGTGGCGAGGCGCTGGGCGCGCGTTACGCGCTCGACGCCGCCATGCGGGCCTCCGGCGGCGACATGGTCGCGGTGAACGCGACCGGCTGCCTGGAAGTGTTCACCACCCCCTACCCTGAAACTTCGTGGCAATTGCCGTGGCTGCACTCCCTGTTCGGCAATGCGCCGGCCGTGGCGGCGGGCGTGGCCGCCGGATTGCGCCGGCGCGGCCGGGGCGACATCAAGGTGGTGGCCCAGGGCGGCGACGGCGGCACGGTCGATATCGGCTTCGGTTGCCTGTCCGGCATGTTCGAGCGCAACGACGATGTGCTGTACATCTGCTACGACAACGAGGCCTACATGAACACGGGCGTGCAGCGCTCGTCGGCGACGCCGCCGGCGGCCCGGACCGCCACGACGCCGGCGGTGGGCGACGCGCCGGGCAACGTGTTCGGCACCGGCAAGAACCTGCCGCGCATCGCCATGGCCCACAACATCCCCTATGTCGCCACCGCCAGCGTCGCGGATCTGCACGATCTGGAGACCAAGGTGACCAAGGCGATGGGCATCAGCGGTGCCCGCTACATCCACGTCATGGTGCCCTGCCCGCTCGGCTGGGGCTCGAACTCGGCCGACACGATCAAGATCGCGCGGCTGGCCGTCGAGAGCGGCCTGTTTCCGCTGTTCGAGGCGGAACATGGCGACGTCACCTTGGTAAAGAGGATCCGCCGACGCGTGCCGGTCGAGGCCTATCTGAAACTGCAGAAACGCTTCGCCCACCTGTTCCGCGAAGGCGCGGAGGACACCGAACGGGTCGGCGCGATCCAGCGCATGGCCGACGCCAACATCGCCCGCTATGGCCTATTGCCCGAGGGAGAAGCCGCATGAAGCACGACAAGCTGCCCTTTGCGATCACGCTGAACCCCGGCACCAGCCTCGCCAACCAGACCGGCACCTGGCGGACCGAACGCCCGGTCTATCTGGACCGGCTGCCGCCCTGCAACAATGCCTGTCCGGCGGGCGAAAACATCCAGGCCTGGCTGGCCCATGCCGAGGAAGGCGACTATGCCGAGGCCTGGCAGACCCTGATGGCGGACAATCCGATGCCGGCCGTCATGGGCCGGGTCTGCTATCACCCCTGCGAGACAGCCTGTAATCGGGCGGCCTTGGACGAGCCGGTCAGCATCCATGCGGTCGAGCGCTTCCTGGGCGATTTCGCCAGGGAAAAGGGCCTGGTGCCGCGTGTCGAGGCCGAACCGAGCGGCAAGCGCGTGCTGATCGTCGGCGCCGGCCCCAGCGGTCTTTCGGCCGCCTATCACCTCACGCGCATGGGCCACCAGGTGACCATCCGCGAGGCCGGCCCCATGGCCGGCGGCATGATGCGCTTCGGCATCCCGAAATACCGGCTGCCGCGCGATGTGCTGGACGAGGAAATCCAGCGCATCCTCGATATGGGTGTGACGCTGGAGCTGAACACCAAGGTCGAAAACATCGAGGCGGCGTTCAACGATGACGGCTTCGACGCGGTGTTCGTCGCGGTGGGTGCGCATTTGGCCAAGCGGATCGACATCCCGGCCAACGCCGCCGGCAGAATCCTGGATGCGGTTTCGGTGCTGCGCGACATGGAGGTCGGCGACAGCCCGCCCCAGCTCGGCCGCCGGGTCATCGTCTATGGCGGCGGCAACACGGCAATGGATGTGGCGCGCACGGCCAAGCGGCTGGGTGCCGAAGAGGCGATGGTCGTCTACCGCCGGACGCGCGACGACATGCCGGCCCACGAATTCGAGGCCCAAGAGGCCGAGGAAGAAGGGGTCATGATCCACTGGCTGCGCACCATCAAGCAGATCGACGAGACCACCTTCACGGTCGAGAAGATGGTGCTGGACGAGAACAAGCGGCCCCAACCGACGGGCGAGTTCGAAACGCTTGAGGCGGACTCCCTGGTCCTGGCGCTGGGACAGGACGTCGACACGACGTTCCTCGAGGCCGTGCCCGGCGTCGAAATCGCGCGCGACGGCGTGGTGCAGGTCAACCGCCAGATGATGACGGGCCGTGAGGGCCTGTTCGCCGGCGGCGACATGGTGCCGTCGGAACGGACGGTCACGGTCGCGATCGGCCATGGCAAAAAGGCCGCGCGCAACATCGATGCCTGGCTGAGGGGCGAGCGCTACGAAAAGCCGCCCAAGGCCGAGCTGGCGGGCTTCGAGTTCCTGAACACCTGGTACTATGACGACGCGCCGCAGCGGGTTCAGGGCCAGCTCGATCTGGTGCGCCGGCAAAGCAGCTTCGACGAGGTTTTGCAAGGGCTGAACGAGGACAACGCCTTGTTCGAGGCACGCCGGTGCCTGTCCTGCGGCAATTGCTTTGAGTGCGACAATTGCTACGGCATCTGTCCCGACAATGCGGTGGTAAAGCTGGGGCCTGGCAGCCGGTTCCGCTTCGACTATGATTACTGCAAGGGGTGCGGCATCTGTGTGGCCGAGTGCCCTTGCGGCGCGATCAAGATGGTTCCGGAGGAAGTCTAAAGGCCGCGGCTAAACGCGTCTGCTGTTCCCGGTGGACACGTTCAACGAAACTAGAATAACAAGGGCAAGTCCGGCATCGGCCGGTGATATGCCTGACGGGCGAGGATCGATCCTTTGTGCGGAGGGGATGCGGGAGATGCGGATTGACAAGCGCGCTTACGACGCGGTGCTTTTCGATCTCGACGGCGTCCTGACCGCGACCGCGCGCCTGCACGCCGCCTGCTGGAAGCGGCTGTTCGATGACTTCTTGAAGCAAAGGGCAGCAGAGCTCGGCGAGCGGTTTCGGCCTTTTGACGAGCGGGAAGACTACCTCGCCTACGTCGACGGCAAGCCGCGCTATGACGGCGTGCGCAGCTTTCTTGCGTCGCGGAATATCTCCCTGGATTTTGGCCGGCCGACCGACCCGCCGGGCGATACCACCATGTGCGCACTGGGAAATCGCAAGGATGCCCTGTTCGACGATCGGCTTCGCGCGGACGGCGTGGAGACGTTTGACGGCGCGGTCAGGTTCACGACCCATATGCGGCTGCGCAAGCTGAACACCGCCGTTGTGTCTTCCAGCCGGCATTGCCGGGCGATCCTCGACAGGTCACAGCTAACCCCGCTGTTCGACGTTGTTGTCGATGGCCGCGTCGCGGAGGAAGAGGGCCTGACCGGAAAGCCGGCGCCTGATACCTTTCTACTTGCGGCTCGAAAGCTGCGCGTCGAACCGCGGCGCGCCATCGTTGTCGAGGATGCGATCGCCGGTGTTCAGGCCGGCCAGGCAGGCGGCTTCGGTCTGGTAATCGGGGTTGACAATCTGGGCCAGCCGGAGCGGCTGAAGTCCAACGGGGCGTCGCTCGTCGTCGCCGATTTGGCGGAGCTTCTGTGATGCTGGCGACAAGACAGAGAGCGGCGCATCATGATTAGGCGTAACGTTCAGTTGCCGCCGGAGCACATCTATCCGATCGACGATTGGCGCATTGTCGAACGGCGGTTCTCGATGCGCTATCTGGAGCATAACGAGACGATCTTCGCGATCGGCAACGGCTATCTCGGCATGCGCGGCAATCTGGAGGATGGCAGGCCGATCGCGCAAAGCGGCACCTACATCAACGGTTTTTACGAGTCCTGGCCGATCACTTATGCCGAGGAAGCCTACGGCTTTGCAAAAACCGGCCAGACGATGCTGAATGTCACCGACGGCAAGATCATTCGTCTTTACGTCGATGACGAGCCGCTGTTTTTGCCCACGGCCACCCTGCTCAGCTATGAGCGCGCGCTGGACATGGCCGCCGGCACGCTGGACCGCGAACTGGTTTGGGAGATGCCGTCCGGCAAGCTGGTGAAGGTCGCCTCACGCCGCCTGGCATCATTTCGGCACCGGCATCTCGCCGCGATTTCATATCAAGTGACCGTGATGAACGCCGACGCGCCGGTGGTCGTCTCATCAGAACTGATCACGCCGGAAAACAATCAGTCCAAACGGTTGGGCGACCCCAGGGCCGCGACCGGCCTTTCGCACAGCGTGTTCGAGCCTAAGCTGTCGTTCGCCCGCGACCGGCGAATCGGCCTTGGCTACGTCACGGCCAACAGCCGCATGTCGCTCGCCGTCAGCGCCGAACACGTGCTTGAGACCGCCAGCACTTGGCGGGTGATGAGCGAGAGCGACGACTACACGGCAAAAACCGTGTTCTCGGTCGATGCGGAGGCCGGCCAACCGATCACGCTGATCAAGTATCTCAGCTATCACAAGTCGCGCACGGAACAGGCGCCGGAGCTGAGCGCACGCTCAGACCGCACGCTCAACCGTGCCGCCGATGCCGGCTTTGATCATTTGATCGACAGCCAGCGCACCTACATGGACGAGTTCTGGCGGCGCAGCGACGTCGTCTTGCGGGATGGCGACCCGCGGGTTCAGCAATGCGTGCGCTTTAACCTCTTCCACATTCTGCAGGCGGCCGGCCGCGCCGAGGGGTCCGGCATACCGGCCAAGGGCCTGACGGGCCCGGCCTATGACGGTCACTATTTCTGGGACATTGAGATCTACATCCTGCCCTTCCTGATCTACACGTCCCCCCGGATCGCACGGAACCTGCTGAAGTTCCGTTACGGCCAGTTGGATGCCGCCAGGGCCCGCGCACGGCAGGTCAACCAGAAAGGCGCGCTGTTCCCCTGGCGCACGATCAACGGCGAGGAGGCATCCGCCTATTTCGCGGCCGGCACGGCGCAGTACCACATCAACGCCGATGTGGTTTATGCGCTGAAAAAGTATGTCGAGGTCACCGGGGACGAGGACTTCCTGTTCGAGTTCGGCGCGGAGATCCTGGTCGAAACGGCCCGGTTCTGGGCCGATCTGGGTGCCTATCCTAACGGCAACGACAGTTCGTTCCACATCCACGGCGTCACCGGCCCGGACGAGTATACGGCGATCGTGAACGACAACGCCTATACCAACCTGATGGCCCGATCGAACCTGCGCTACGCGACCGAAATCGTGGACCGGCTCGCACGCGAAGACGAACACCGCTTCGCCGCCCTGGTTCACGCCACCGGCCTCACTCGGGAGGAGATTGAGGAGTGGCGCGGGGCGGCCGACCGCATGCATGTGCCCTATGATGAGGCGCTGGGCGTTCATCCTCAGGATTCGAGTTTTCTCGACAAGCCGGCCTGGGACTTTGAAAACACGCCATCCGATCACTACCCGCTGTTCATGTTCTACCACCCGCTGGTGATCTATCGACACCGGGTGATCAAGCAATCCGACGTGGTGCTGGCGATGTTCCTGTTGGGCGAGGAGTTTTCGCTGCAATCCAAGCGGCGCAACTTCGACTATTACAGCCCGCTCACGACCTGGGATTCCAGCCTGTCCGTCAGCATTCAAAGCATCGCGGCGTGGGAACTGGACTACCGCGACATGGCGAACGAATTCTTTCGCTACACCGCGCTGATGGACCTGGCCGATGTCGGCGGCAATGTGAAGGACGGCGTGCATGTTGCCTCCCTGGGCGGTACCTGGATGGCCGTGGTCTACGGCCTTGCCGGCATGCGCGACTATGGCGGCGCGCTGTCCTTCGACCCGCGTTCCGCCGACGACACGGTCGTTAAGTTCCCGCTGATCGTCAGGGGCCAGGAGATGGAAGTCGCGATCGAGGGCCCGACCGTGACCTATTTGCTGCGGCGAGGATCGGGACTGACGATCCGCCACCGCGACGAAGCGATCGAGCTGGCGGAGGGCGAGCCGGTCGCCAGACCGACCAGCTTGATCGACGAGAGCCAAGGGGAACGCGACGCAGCTTCGAAAGAAGCCTGACCCGACCGAAAGACCCGGTGTCTGGCCGACACATGGCTGCGGACCAGCCCTCCGCAGCGGGCAGCACGGACGATCGATGAAACCCGGCTTCGCCAATGCCGCCAGTTTGGGTTCGGCGCCTTACGCCTTTTTGCAGAAGAGTGCGTATTGACGCCCAAGAGGTGGAGCCGGATAAAACTGTCGCAGCCGCTGCGGCTACTGATCGGAAACCGCCTATGCTTCGCCTGGCTTTTGCGATTGCCCTTTTGACCGCAGTCGGAGTCGCCCGCCTCGTGTCTGCCGACGAACTGGCGCAAGACCTGGCCGCGGACCTGTTGGCGCGCACCGGGGCGCCGGGCGTGGCGGTGGCCTATCACCGCGACGGCGCCGAGGGGTTGGCAATGGCCGGCGTCCGGGCGGCGAGATCGGACACGCCGATCGAACCCGACGATCTCTGGCATCTCGGTTCCAACACGAAATCGATGACCGCGACCCTGGTGGCGCGCCTGGCCGAGGCCGGCCGGATCGGTTGGGACGACACGGTCGGCGCGGTCTTGGGGGCCGTGATCCCGGAAATGGACCCGGCCTATCGAGACGTGACCATCCGACAATTGCTGGCCCACCGTTCCGGACTGGTGGCCAACCTCGGCGTCTTCCATGTGCTGCCGCTGGTCGGCATGGCTACCGACCGGGACCTGATGGCCGACCGCCTGAGCTATGCTCGCGTGGCACTCAGCAGCCCTCCGGAGTATGGGCCCGGCACCGATTTCCTCTATTCAAACGCCGGCTACGTCGTCGTGGGCGCGATGCTGGAGGCTGCGACCGGGATCGCGTGGGAAACACTGATGGCCCGCGAGGTTTTCGGGCCGCTGGGCCTGACCAGCGCCGGCTTCGGACCGCCCGGAACGGTCGACGCACTGGACCAGCCGCGCGGACACCAGGGCACCATTGCCGATGGATTGACGCCCATGGAACCTGATGCGCGGGCCGACAACGTCCCTGCCCTGGGACCTGCCGGCACTGTGCATATGAGCGCGGCCGATCTCCTCGCCTATCTGGTCTCCCATCTCGACACCGACCCGTCGTACCTCTCGCCGGCAGGTTGGGCTGCCCTCCACACGCCTGAGGACGGGCACGACTACGTTGCCGGCTGGGTTGCGCTGCCGGACGGAACGCTTTTGCACGCTGGCTCGAACACTTTTTGGTACGTACTGGTTGTGCTTTGGCCCGAGCGCGACGAGGCGCTGATGCTCGCCGCCAACGCGGGCGATATCGCCGCACTCGACCCGGCGTTCGGTGATATCGCGCATCTGTTCGCCGAGGGTGGCTAACCGGGATCTGGGTTTCGCCTGGGGCGCGTGCTAAGCCTAAGGCTGCCCGCTGACCAGGAGAATGCCCGGATGAATGTCGCCCTGCTCAAAGCCCTGTGCGAAACCCCCGGCGTGCCCGGCCATGAGGACCGGGTGCGTGACCTGATCGCGGACGAGGTCAAGGGCCTGTTCGACGAGATCCGGGTCGACGCCATGGGCTCGTTGCTCTGCCGACGCGCGCCACGGAAGACCCAGAAATCCAAGAAGCCGCCGCTCAAGATCATGCTGCTGTGCCACATGGACGAGATCGGCTTTCTGGTCAGTCACATCACGGACAAGGGCTTTGTTTATCTGCACCCGGTGGGCGGCTTTGACCCGCGCAACCTGTTTTCGCGCCGGGTACTGGTCTGTACCGATCAGGGCGACCTGAAGGGCGTCATGAACCCGGCCGGCCGTCCGATCCATATCTCCACGGCCGCCGACCGCAAAAAGGTGCCGGAGGTCGCGGATTTCTTCATCGATCTCGGCCTCGGCGAGGCGACCAAGGACGCGGTGAAGGTCGGCGACATGGTGGTGATGGACGAGCCGCTGATCGAAATCGGCGACAAGATCGTTTCCAAGGCGCTGGATAACCGCATCGCCTGCTGGCTGGGCATCGAGGCGGTGCGCGGCCTGGGCAAGGCCCGCCACGCGGCGGAGATCCATGTCGCCTTCACCACGCAGGAGGAGGTTGGCCTCAGGGGCGCCCGCACCGCCGCCTACGCCGTGCGCCCCGATGTCGGCATCGGCATCGACACCACGCTGGCCTGCGACACGCCCGGCGTGCCGGAACAGGACCGCACCACCGAGCAGGGCAAGGGCTTCGGCCTGCACGTCCGCGACAGCTCGTTCATCGCCGACAAGGGGTTGTTGGCGGAGTTTCAGGCTCTGGCCGTCAAGCACAAGATCCCGTTCCAACGCACCATGCTGCGCTATGGCGGTCAGGACGGCGCGGCCGCCCAACAGGCCGCGACCGGCGCCCGTGCCGTCGGCATCGTGGTCGGCACCCGCTATATCCACACCGTGACCGAGATGCTGCACAAGGCCGATCTTCAAGCCGCGCGCGATATCCTGGTGGCCTATTTGAAGCAGGCGTGAGGCCGTTGCCCTCGGCCGATTGGCCTGCGATTTGCGAACCGCTAGGCTAGCGGATCGACAGAATCCGGCGACCCTGGAGAGGTCTGATGACCGAGCGCGATCCTGAGAACGTCGAGAAAAAGTACGACCAGATCGCCCGGCAATATCGCAAATCTACCGAACTGCCGCTGCGGGTTTATGTCGATCGACCCAATCTGCTGGGCCTGGCCGGGCCGCTCGACGGCAAGTCGGTGCTCGATCTCGCCTGCGGTGAGGGTCACTACACCCGTCTGCTGAAGCAGGCGGGTGCGGCCCAGGTGCTGGGTATCGACCTGTCGCACGAGATGATCGCACTGGCCGAGGCGGCGGAACGGCGCGAACCCGTCGGCTGCCGCTATCAAACCGGCGATGCCGCCGACCTGGCGCTGGAGCGCAGCTTCGATCTGGTCGTTGCGGTCTATCTGCTCCACTACGCCCGCACCAAGACGCAGCTGCTCGAATTCTGTCGCACCATCCGGCGGCACCTGGCCCCGGGCGGCCGCTTCGTCGGCCTCAACCTCGATATGATGTTCGATCCGGCCCACTATGCGAGCAGAAAGCGGTACGGCATCTGGTTTTCAGGGCCGCCCAACCCGAAGGAGGGCGACCCGGTGACCGTCCACATCGCCAACCAGGACGGCAGCACCGCCAGCTTCAACAATTATTACCTAACGCCCGAAACCTACGCCCAGGCCTTCGCCGAGGCCGGCCTGAAGGATCTCACCTGGCACACGTTGCAGGTCTCCGAGGATGGCCTGGCGGCGTTCCCGCCCGGCTATTGGGATGCGACGCTTGCCCATCCGATGACGGTTGGGATGCGGGCGCGGCTGGGGCCGTAAGGCAGGAGCACCGCCGCAAACGCAGACTGCTACCGGCGCCCGCGCCGTTGGCACCGTTGTCGGCACCCGCTATACCGACATCGTGACCGCGATGCTGCATCTGGGTCGCATACTTGAAGCAGGCGTGAGAAGCGGCGCCTTGCCGAACCCACAGGGCATGCGCGCGATGGACAAACGCCACTTTGGTGAGGCGCCCCGATGACCGACCGAAACCCGCCCGACGTTGGCGGCACCTACGATCGGATCGCCGCGGAGTACAGCAAGTCCATCGAGCTGCCCCTTCGGGTGCATTTCGACGAGCCAAGCCTGCTGAAGCTTGCCAAGCCGCTGGACGGCAAGTCGGTCCTCGATCTCGCCTGCGGCGATGGCCACTACACGCGACTGGTCAAACAGGCCGGCGCGGACGAGGCGCTGGGTATCGACCTGTCGCGCGAGATGGTCGCGCTGGCTGAGGCAGAGGAACGGCGCACGCCCATCGGCTGCCGCTACCAGATGGGAAACGCCTCCAATCTCGACCTAGGCCGTACCTTTGATCTGGTTGTCTCCGTCTATCTGCTGAACTACGCCCGTACAAAGGCGGAACTGCTCGATTTCTGCGATACGATCCGGCGGCACTTAAAGCCCGGCGGACGCTTCGTCGGCCTGACCCTCAACATCACTCTCGACCCGGCCCACTATGCGGACGGGAAGCATTACGGCGTCTGGTTCACGGGGCCAGCCCAACCGCAGGAGGGCGACCCGCTGACCGTCCACATCGCCAACACCGACGGCAGCACGGCCAGCTTCGACAATTACTACCTAACGCCCGAAACCTACGCCCAGGCCTTCGCCGAGGCGGGCCTGCAGGGCTTCGCCTGGCGCCCCCTGCAAGTCTCAAAGGAGGGCCTCGCCGCCTTCCCACCCGGCTATTGGGACAGTGCGCTGGCCTATCCGATAACGATCGGGGTGGAGGCGCGGCGAGGAGCGTAGCGCTGCAGGATTTGGACAGGCGGAAGTGCCGATCCGTCGACGAAGGCAATACTTCAGAACCACATGTCCCTTACGGTACGATCGTCGCGCGGGAGTTCTTGGAAGCTGTCGAGCCCCTCAAAGTGACGGATCGGCAGCGCGCTGATCGGTGAAAGGTCAGACAGCCGGACATTCACGGCCGCGCGAATGCGCCCGTTTTCACCTTCGGCGCTCGCGACATAGTGCGTCACACATCCGCACTTGGGGCAGAAGTGGAAATGGATGTCTCCGCTGTCGCGGCGCCGATAGGCGCTGGTTTGGCCGTCCGTTTGAATGTCGTCTCCCATGAGCCCGTAAGCCCACAAGGCGCCATAGCGCCGACAAACGGTACAATTGCAGGCGGTGATCGACGTTGGCAGCGTTTCCAGGGTCCAGCCAACCGCACCGCAGTGACACCTTCCTTCCAGCATGCCCCAGTCTCCTGTCGCGGCACTGTCGCCGATCCCAAAGAGGCGGCGAACAGGCCATGTCAATGCTGATGAAAACGCTACATCCGTCACCCCCCCTCACGCCACACCGGCCGCATGCATCAAGCGTGCGGCCGGTGGTGCCGTGGGCGGGGCACCGTTTTCCCCAAGCTGCGGCCGGCCCGACGAACTCCGGTCATGCGCTTTGGTCACTCACTCCGGACAAGCTCGCTGTAGTCGCCACGCAGTTGCAGGGTGACCGTGACGTCCGTGTCGTCGCGGTTGCGCCAGAACCAGCCATGCTCGCCGGCGAAGGGCGCCTGGAAGCTGCCCTCGCCGGAGGTTTCGCCACGTCCGCGTTCGTAGTCGATCGACTGGCCGTCGCCATGGGCGTGGAGGTCGAAGTTGATCCGCCCGCCCTCGGCCACCCAGGCGTACTGGGCGCTGTCGCCTTCCGCCATAACAAGCTTGACCTCGGTGTAGTCGCCCGGCGCCAGGGTGAAGCTGACCTCGTCGCGCCAGGCCTCCTGGGCATAGGCGGTGGTGACGAACAGCCCGAGGACCGGGTCGAGCAGGTTGAACGACTGATCGTCGCCATGGATCGCACGGTCCTGTTCGGCCTCGTCGGCCAGGTCGCGCTTGATCTCCCCCATTTCGGTGAGGCCCAGCACGCGGCCGACGCCCGTCGGGTCGATGCCGTATTCCGCGGGCAGCACGAAGGCAACCAGGATCACGCCCGCCGAGGCCGCCGCGATGACGGTGGAACGGAGAAGCTGTGCCGAGCTTGGCAGTTCGTCGAGGCTGGGTCTTTCTGCGTTGAACATGTCTCTCTCCTCTCCGTTCACGCGGCCACGAAGTAGCCGGTGATCTGGTAGCCCATGAGCATGAACCCAAGGGACATGATGACGACATTGGCGGTGTAGGACTGCAAGAAGAAACGCGGGCTTTTCCGCCAGAAGCCCATGACGATCAGGATCACGGCAAGCGCCAGGATCTGGCCGATCTCGACCCCGACATTGAAGGCCAGCAGGTTCCACAACAGCCCATCCTCGGCGATGTCATAGTCGAGGATCTTGGTGGCCAGGCCGGTGCCGTGGGCCAGGCCGAAGATCAGCGTCGCGGCCTTGGTGTTGGGCTGGAAGCCGAACCAGCGCTGATAGGCGCCCAGATTGTCCAGCGCCTTGTAGACGACCGACAGGCCGATGATAGCGTCGATGACGTAGGCGTTCACGCCCCAGCCGAACCAGACCCCCGCCAGCATGGTGATCGAATGGCCCAGCGCGAACAGGCTGACATAGATCGCCACGTCCTTCATCCGGTAGAGGAAGAAAACGACGCCCAGCAGGAACAGAATGTGGTCGTACCCGGTCACCATGTGCTTGGCGCCCAGATACATGAATGGAATGACGTGCACCCCCCAGATTTCCTGGATATAGCCCGCGTCGCCCTCGGTAACGTTGTGAGCCGTGGCAGGCTCCGCGCCGAGGGTGAGCGCGGCGAGGACAAGGCAGGGCAGCGCCCAAAGGCGCCGGTCCGGCCCCGCCCGGCCCGGTGATTTGAAGATCATGCGCGTGTCTCCGCGTTCAAAGTGACTGATCGGTGAAGCCGCGCCGGAAAAGGCGCGGCGCCGATCAGGCGCGCGGAGGTCGTTCGATCAGGAAAAGGCGGGTGGGGCCGCCAGGATGAGGCGGGGGACGCCAGGTTTCCCGGTCGATAACGGCCTGGCCATAGGGGCCGTCAAGAGCCGGCATCACCTGGCCGTGGTCATGGTCAGCCGCGTCCTGGCCAAGGACATGCAGCATACGATGGAAATCTTCCTCGACCCCGTGCGCATGCCCATCCTCGGCGATCGTGCCTGGTTTGTGCCGGCCGGTGTGGGACTCGCCTGGGGCATGCTGGTCCGTCGCGACCGCGGTAGGCGCATGACCGGCGGCCGGTGTCGCGGACCAGACCCAAAGCGACAGGCAAACAAGCGCGGCGAACGCGCTCCGTCCGAATGTGGTTACGACGCCCATCGGCCTTGCTTGCCCGCTCCTCCCGATTCACGGAACAGATTTATCGATCTTCTTCCGCCCTGCAAGGGGATACCCCGTCTTTTAGGACACCGCCCCTGCCAGGCAACCCGCCCGGCCATGAACTCGCGGTTGGCCTGCGATTTCTGAGCCGCTAAGCTCCGCGCCCGCGCGTGGCTGGAGCGGCATGGGTTGCGGTTGGCCTGCGATTTCTGAACCGCTAAGCTTACCCCGCCGATGCTCAAGGCGGCGATCCTGTTGCGGTTGGCCTGCGATTTCTGAACCGCTAAGCTCCGGAGTATCGCCGTGTGCGTGCCGAGGCCGTTGCGGTTGGCCTGCGATTTCTGAACCGCTAAGCTGCGCGCGCTTCGCGATGCCGCCTACGCCAAGTTGCGGTTGGCCTGCGATTTCTGAACCGCTAAGCTTTTTCCGTCGCGCCACCAGTTGTCGTCGCGGTTGCGGTTGGCCTGCGATTTCTGAACCGCTAAGCTTCTGCGGCGGGCAGACATGACCGCCGCCCCCGTTGCGGTTGGCCTGCGATTTCTGAACCGCTAAGCTTTACCCAGCGCCGTCTTGATCGGGTGTTGGGTTGCGGTTGGCCTGCGATTTCTGAACCGCTAAGCTCGCGTGCCGCAATAGGCGTCTGCCCGTGTTGTTGCGGTTGGCCTGCGATTTCTGAACCGCTAAGCTCAAGCCGACGATCTGGCAGAAGGTGGAACCGTTGCGGTTGGCCTGCGATTTCCGAACCGCTAAGCTACCGCGCCCGCGCGTGGCTGGAGCTGCATGGTTGCGGTTGGCCTGCGATTTCTGAACCGCTAAGCTGCGCGGGCCGACGAACTCGAGGCTGGTGCAGTTGCGGTTGGCCTGCGATTTCTGAACCGCTAAGCTTCCTTGAAACCGTACATCTGCTGGATGCCTGTTGCGGTTGGCCTGCGATTTCTGAACCGCTAAGCTGGATGCTTCGATAAGCTTTTGAAACAACAAGAGAAATCGGCGCATCCGGTTGGCGGTTTCTTTTGGACAAAGTTAGAACATCGCCAGCTGGTCCGGGTTCTTGCGCGGTTTGCGGCGGCGCTGGCTGGAGAAACGCACAATGTTCTCATATTGCCGGTCTGTGAAGGTGAGCACATGGATGTCGCCCTTCTCGGGCAGGTTCCGTTCGATCTTCCTGAGATGGGTTTCGTAGCTGTCCTTGCCGTTGCAAAAGCGAGCATAAACGGAAAACTGGCTCATCTCAAAACCCTGGTCGAGCAGGAACTCGCGGAACTTGGTGGCTTCGCGCGACTGCTTCTTGGTGCCGACCGGAAGGTCGAACATGACGAAGATCCACATCAGTCGATACCCGCTGAGATACCCGGTTTCGGTGGTAGTTTTGGCGGCAGTTTTGGCGGCGGCCTGGGCCACGGTCACGGCACCTCCCCTTCGTCACCGACGAGCGCGGCCCAATCGATCGGCGAAGGCGGCTCGAACAGCGCGAGACGGGGACGGCCATCCTCGAAGCTTTGCGCCAGCGACTGCGCCAAACGCTGCGCCGCCACTGAAACCGGAGAAGCCTCGCCGTCAAACCTCAGGTCGAAGGCGATCAGCCGGGCAAACCGGCGCTTCACCTCGGGCTCCAGCGTCTCAATGCCCTGCCCGCCCATCGCCGCGACCAGCCCGTCGACGAGCGGCCGGAACGGCTCAACCAAATCATCAGCCAGCGCGAAGGCGTTGCCGCGATTGGCGTGGTGGATGCCGATGGTCGGATGCAGACCTGCGGCCACCACCGCCCGGGCGACGGTCGACCGCATCACCGTATAGCCGTAGTTGAGCAGCGCGTTGGCGCCTTCGCGGTGCCGATCGCGGCGGAAGTCCTCGCCCATCAGCAAGGGCCAATAGCGCCGCGCCGCCTGGGCTTCAAGGTTCTCCGGGTCGCCGGAGCGAACCCGGCGGGCCATGTGCTGGAACGCGACGGCGCCCGACGCGCCACGGGCCAGCAGAAGCGACCCCTGCATGGCGATCTTGGCCTGGACGACCCGGCGCCAAAGCTGTTTGGCCAGAGGCTTCGACGCGGACCATTGGGCCTGCATCCGGCTGCCCTGGGCGTGGTGGCCCTCAAGCGGCTGGGTCACCGCGATCGGGCTGTGGTTGGCGGCGCAGAACACGATCGGCGCGCCGCGCTTGGCCAGGGCCGTCACCAAATTACCGGTCCAGGTGACGCCGTAGGCGTGCACGATGACGGCGTGGATATCGTCCAGGGCAACACGACCGACCTCTTCCCGGTCCCGCTTGACCAGCAGGAAACCGCGATGGGTCGACAGATGGCTGCCATCGCTGGCGATGTCGACGATGCGATCCATGATCCCGCCCCGACTTCCGCCACGGCCGCTATTCGCGCGGCCCGGGATCGAAGACCCGGCCCAGCGGATCGATGCGCACCTGCCGTGCTTTCAGCTTCTTCAGGCCGCTTGCGGATGAGTTTATGTACTTGAACGGGTCGACGTCGTTCGGGGCCGTGTCTCGGGCCTTCAACTGTCCGCCCTCATTGTCCGCTGCCAGCTGGATCGTCCGGTTCGTCGAGAACTTCACCACCCGCACGATGATCGCATCACCGTCGCGCTCGATCGCGAGCATGTCGTTCTGGCGCAGGCTCAGCATCTTCTTGGCGGCCGGATGGGGCCGGCGGTCGGGCTGGTCGCGCTGATGGGCGTCGAACATGGACACCACGTCCGAGACCCATTTGCCGTCCGGCAGGCGCCAAACGTCGTACCGCGCGTTGGCATCACCCTTGTAGGCCTTGTAGGCGCGGCCCGCGCGGTCGCGGATTGGGATGACGTTCAGCGGCTCGCGCACGCGCAGCCGGCGGATGCCGCCAAACACCTTGTCGGTCTTGGCGAAGTTGGCCAGCGCCTGTTCAAATGCCTTGCCGGTCAGGCCAGAGGCGGCGCGGCGCAGCGCGGTGCGGAGCGCCCTGTCGGGTATGCGCGCCGGGTCGTCCAGATCGGCCGGCTTGAGGCTGAGCAAGGGCACGCGGTGCACGACGATGGGCGTCTTGCCGTCCGCCGCCATCTTGCCGGTCAGGCCATAGGCGGTGTCGTTGTGCAGCCGGCCGGAGGTGACGTCACGGTCGCGACGCGGCCGCCCCTTGCGGCCGTGATCGGGCTTGTGGCTGACCGTGATGGCGAGCAGTTTGTCTTGCAGTTCGTCGCGAAAGCCGTCCCACGGTTCTGGAAGGTCCTCGAACAAGCGGTCCAGATCCTTGTCCTCCGCCCGGCCGGCAGCCCGCGCGATGCGCTGCAGCAGGCTGCGTGTCGTCGCGGCAACGACGAAGGCGTCGATCGCGTGATGCCGATGGTCCAGCCGGTTCTTCGGCGCGTTGCTGTGCTGGTTCTCGACGATGTTGTGATCGGGCAGCAGGCTGTTCAGGCCCCACAACCGGCGCAGCATCGCTGTCATCCGGCCGGGAATGACATAGACGCTGCCCTTGCCGCCATCCTCATAGAGGCACGACAGGTACCGGCTGGCCAGGCGCGACAGGTATTGCGTATCGGTCAATTGCCGCGCGATGAAGTCTCCGTTGCTCTCGAGCTGCTCGATGGCGTCGGGCTGAAAGCGCCATTGCTTGGATTTGTGCAGACGGCCGGCCTGGTCGGCGATCATCGGCCAACGGGCCGTTTCTCCCCAAACCTCCCATGGCGTCCGATTGCCCTTCTCGCGGTTGCAGTGCCGGTGGGCCACGACCTTGTTGCCCGGGCTGTCATCCAGCGTGCGCGAGTATGGCAGGATGTGGTCGATATCGGCCTCGCCGCTGAACAGCATGGCCATGCCGATCGGCGCGCCGCAATAGGGACAGCGGCGGTCAACCGGATTGTCCGGGTTCAGCTCCTCCCACAGGCGCAGCAGCATGCGGTTGGCGCCGGTGTTGGGAAAGCCTTCTTCGCGCAGTTTGTCGGAGCGCCGTTCGGCGGCGCGGGTGGTGTCGCGGATGCGCTTGTTGTGCGCCTCCTTCTGCTGGTCGTTCAGCTTCAGGTCGCGGGCCAGTTCGACCACGATCTGGTCCGGCCGGCCATGCCTGGCGATGATGGCGTTGACCAGCTTTTGAAGCTGGCGCAGGCCGATATGAACGGTCGGGTTGGTGATCTTGCCCCAGCGCTTTTCCGGCAGGTCCCCCGGCTTCTGGCTGCCGGGCGGGATCTCGCGGTCGAGGATTTCGCCGTAATAGGGCAGCCGATCCAGGAACTCGCCGGTGCGGAGATCGGAATGGTGCCAGCCGGCGCGTTCCACGGCGATGGTGTAAGTCACGACCTCCTGGTCGTTCTTCAACTCCTCCAGAATCCGCGTGCTCGCCGTCTGGCCCAGGCGGCCATAGCCTTCCGGCAACTGCGCCTTGGCAACCTCGTCCGCCTGCGCGTCGTCCAGGCCGCACTCCTCCGTGAGGAAGGCGTGCAGAACCGCCGGGTCCTCCTCGTTCAGCAGGCGTTCGACGATGGCCCATTGCCGGTCCCGATCGAACGTGCCCCAGCGCGGGCCGAAACGCTTCTTGTCGCTCATGGCCGCATAGACCTCGTCGCCGGCGAGATCCTTGCGGCTGTCGCTCGCCTTGTTGAAGCTCTGCCCCGGCTCCAGCTTCAGCAGCTTGGCCAGCGAGGTGAAGGCGACCTTTCGCTTGCCCCTCAGCCTCAAGACCAGCTTGTCGCGCTGATCGACGCTCAGCGGTACGCTGGCCTCGCCCGGCGTCGTGATTTCAAGCTGGTTGACCTCTTCATACAGCCGCCGCTCCTGAAACAGCGGATGGGCCTTGGGCAGGCGCTCCTCGTCGGTGACGAAGGTGCAGACGCCGACCTCCGGCGCCTTCAACGGGCGCTGGAAGAACAGCACGCGGTGCAGCGCGTCCCGCGCCGCCTCGGTCAGCAGGTCCGGGTGATGGCGGGCCTGGGCCTGCCAGATCGCCTCGAACTCAGCCTCGACATGGTGCCGTTGCGGATAGAAGTCATAGGCCTGGCTTTCGCCGCCCATACGCACGCGCTTGACCTCCCGCCCCGCCAGGAACGCACCCAGCGTGCGCGCGCCGGCCGCCCGCATGGCCTCGTCCAAGGCCTTGGCGCCGCCGGCGATCTTGCCATCTTCGCCGTCCTTGCGCCCCCGCTCCGCCTTGCGGTTGGACTTGAAGCCCCGTCGCTGGTTCAGATGAAACAAAGCCCGGCCAACTTCGAACGGCTCCAGCCGCTCATCCAACGCCCGGGCTCGCAAGGTGTATGGATCGCTCTCGGCGACCAGCCGGGCCTCGTCGGCATCCGCCGGCATCAGCCCATGATCGACCAGCGCCCGCAGAAAAGCCGACCGCCGCCCGAGATACCGATCCCGCCGCCGCCGCGCGCCCCTCGCCAGCCGGCGGTCGACCGCCAACGAAGCGCCAGACTTCGGATCGCGGCCGTCAGAGTAGATCCTGACACCGGTGTCGACGATCCGCTTGTCATCCGCGATCAGGCACCAACCGATGCTGTTGGTCCCGACATCCAATCCCAGTTTCTGAACCATGCGATCTACCAAATGGAATGTACGGAGTTAACATGATTGTAGATAGCAGTCGAATCGGGTACAAGCAAATGTCGGCTACCGTCGGCTGCGCGATGTGGCTTCCAACCCGCACAGCACAGCCGACGACGCGACTCATCCAAGGGGAGCAGTAGCACGATGGGCGGGTGGATTCCAAGCCACTCGCCCACAACATCACATTAGATGGCGATCTTGCGATCTGCCAAATGGATGTAGTTGCGGTTTGCCCGCGATTTCTCAGTTGCGTCCAACTATCGCTGCGAATTTGCTGAATCGATAGTTGGACGCAGTTTTTTCACGACGCCGAAGTATCAAGAAGCGTGGATTGCGAGCTATGGCATCGAATCTTCTCGCATGTCTCGGTGCGCCAAAAACCTTCAAACGCTGTTAGGCGCGGCACTACGAGCGGCAGGCTGGCTCAATCCGTTTGAAGTTAATGCCCATGGTGCTATGATGGATTTGCAGAAATCGCAGGCTGGCTGTTAACAAGCAGTTTAGCTGCACCAAATAAGGGCGGCGCTCCGGCGCCGCCTCTCTTTTTGTGTATCCAGGCTACGGTCTCGACGGCGGTCGGCGCACCGCCGACCGGACTCAAAGCGACAGGCAAACAAGCGCGGCGAACGCGCTCCGTCCGAATATGCTCGCCAACTCTATCGGTCTTGCTTGCCCACTCCTCTCGGGGTGGCTCCCGCTTGTCGAAGGTCAGCAATCAGGAGTGAAGACGGGCGCTGAATGGGCCGCTCCTGTCAAAGCGGACCACCATCACGCAATCGAACGGGGATGGCGCTGCCGCCATTGCCGTGGCAGCTCGCCCCCACGGCCGCCTACGATCCGACGTAGTCCGCCACCTCCAGCTCTTGCAGGAGGCACGCCCACTGCGCGCCATGCATGTCCCGATCGTGTCGTGAACCCTGGATCGTCGGGCGCGGCATGGAGAATTTCAGAACACTGAGATCCGCAACCTCGAAGCGCTTTATTTCCTCAGCCTTCACGGCGAGCAGTTTTGCAACCAGGTCAGTCGGCACGTTATTGACGATGTGTTCGTAGCGGGAGGCCGTTCCGCAGAAGATATCTATCGTAAGCCAGAAGGGGCCGGCATTCTTAGAGCGAACCTTTTCGGCTATATCGGCGAGAGCAGTCATTTTACAGGGTTCTCCGGTCAAGACGAAAGGCGTCCATTGGGTTTTCAAGCGCCAATACATGATGCAGGCAGAACTCGTAATGCGGTCCGCGAAGCGACTCCGCCGGCGAGAAGGGAAAGGCGAAGGTCGGCATCGGTTCATCCTCGATCAGCGGATGGTGCAGCAGATAAGGGTTCAGCAGCTTGGCGATCTCCTTAACCTGCTCCGGCGTCGGGGCGATGGCGATGGCCATGACGCCGACTTCATGCACCTGGCTGTCCTTGGTTTCCAGGGCGCCCAACACCGCGTCAATACCGATCAGGCGCAGGTCGATATCGAATGCGTCCGGCGAAAGTTTCAGGGTCTCGACAACCTGCTTGGTACACGCGGCCTTGATGCTTTCCGCCCAGCCTCGAGCGTGTTTGACATAGCGACGCTCGCGCAGGAGGGCGATGCTCACCGCCTGGTACCCCACCCGCCGTGAGCCTTCCAGCTTGACCGTGTAGGGACCTGGCCGCCACTCGGCCCCTTCGACGCGGACCGACCTCTCGTCGATCTGGCGGTATTTGGCGTTCTTGACGTGCAGGCTGCCGCCAGGCTCGTGGAGAACAAAGGGGTCGGAGTTCTCGTAGAGCATATGTGCCGAGACGCTGTACGGCGTCGCGCGTACGCCATCGGCAAGGGGCGCAATGGTAAACCCGCTGCTGTCGAAGTCGATCTGCACGACCCCGGAGCTGGGCTGGCTTGTGGCGATAGCGCCGCATTCGCCGACCTTCGCGCCGTGCCAGACTGCGCCCGGGTGATCACCCCGCAACAGCGGCAGCGCCGCGATGTTGGCGGTATCGGTTGCCCGCCCTGCGATCACGATGTCCGCCCCGGTCTGGAGCGCGGCCTGAATCTGCTCGACCCCGGCCAGCGCGACGATATGAGAGCAGTCCTCGATGATATCGGCGTCAATGTCCGGGGCGGCGGGAAGAGGTCGAATCCGCCCGTCGGCCAGCGCCTGTTTGATGAAGTCGTTCGATTGGCCCGAATAGAGCAGCGCCACCTTCGCCGAGAGGCCTTCTTCGCTGGCTATCTCCCGGGTGATCTCAAACAGCCAGTCTACCGAAGCATCGCTGCCACAGGTCCCGGCCGTACCGATAATCAGCGGGACGCCGGCGCTCTGGCGCGCCAGCATAAGCTGACGCCATTCCGCCTTGATGGACGCGCGTGAATACTTCGAAACGCCCTCGCCCAAGTAGAAGGGACCGCTGTCTGTCGATCCGCCGTCAATGGCGATGACATCGGGCCCGTTCGCTATGCCCGCCATCAGAGCTTCTTGGCTGAAGCTCAGGCCAAGCGCCCCGGACGGTATCAATACCCTTGTCATGATGCGTCCTATCCTTGGTAATGGGGCACAACCCGAAAAGAGTTGAGCGATTTCAGAAGCCTTCGATTCTGTCTGGCCGCCAAACCGGACGGAGCCGTCAACGCCGTGGATAGCAACCGCCCGGCGCCACTATGAGCGACGGGCTCGACGCTGCGCAAGTGACCTGACGGACGACGAGCGCGCACTGATGGTGCCCTTCTTGCTCACCAGGACGAAAACGACGCGCACTTGACCGAGGCCTATGGCGCACGGGTGCAGCACCCCTGGGCGCGCGCCACGACGGGTGAGACGGCGCTAGGCGTTCGCCACCGGGCGGGCGGCCCAGCGATGGCCATCCCAGTGCAGCAGCGGCGTATCGAAGACGCCGACGACCCGGTCGGACAGCTCGGAATCAAGCGCCGCCAGATGATCGCGCCAGGCGATGGTCTGCCTCATGATCACGCCGATGATGACGGGCTCAAGATCCAGCCGCTTTAACAAATCGAGCGCCGCGGCGAGCGAGCGGCCGGAGCTGGTGACGTCGTCGACAAGCGCGATACGGCGACCTGCCAGAAGCGGCAGCAGGCGGGGGTCGAGATAAAGGCGTTTGGATTGGCCGGGGCTTGTGATCGAGCGCAGGTCGGCCGAAAGCGCCTCGTCGTACCAGAATTTGCGCGAGGTGCCGAGTGGGACATAGCGATCATGGCCCAGGGCGGCGGCGGCCCCACGGCCGGCGATCAGGCCCAGGGTCGGCACCGCGATTACGATCTCCGGCCGGTGGTCGGCAAGGCGCGCGGCCAAGGCGGCGCAGAGCGCGCGCTCTACGGTCAGCGAGGCCTGGTTGATGATCAGCGAGGCGAGGCCGCGATCAGGGGTGTCGGGCAAGCGGCGGATCGGCAGCAGCAGCCGGCGCTGGTCCGGCAAGCGGGCGACGAACGACGTCTCGGACACGGGGCCGGTCGGGCCGTCAGGCGGCAGAAGGTCTTGCCAGCAGGCGAGCGGGTCTGGTTCGGGCAGCATGATGAGCCGGGCATCGTCGGATCGCGAGCCCGACACGATAGCAGGCTCCGCCAGCACGGCCAGCGCCGACCCAACTCAGCGCTTCTTCGGCGGGTCCGGATCGTCCTCGTCGTCGTCGAACAGGATGCGGTTGGCGGCACCTTCCAGATCGTCGTACTGGCCGGATTTCAGCGACCACAAAAAGGCGACCAACCCGACCAGCCCCAGCACCAGGGCGATCGGGATCAGGATGACGAGCTGTTCCATCGCCGCTAGCGGCGCGACAGGCGCAGCGCGTTCATCACCACCACGATCGAACTCAGCGACATGGCGATGGCGGCGATCAGGGGTGTGACAAAGCCGGCCACTGCGATCGGCACCGTGATGACGTTGTAGCCGAAGGCGAGCGCGAAGTTCTGGGTGACCAGGCGGGCGGACCGGTCAGCGGTCTGCCGCACCGTCAGCACGGGCGTCAGCGCCTCGCCCTGGAACACGAAATCGGCCGCCGTCTGGGCGATGTCCGACGCGCTGGTCGGCGAGAGCGAGACCGTGGCCGCGGCAAGCGCCGGCGCGTCGTTCAGCCCGTCGCCCACCATCATCACCCGCCGGCCGGCCCCGGTCAGTGCGTTCAGCCGGGCAACCTTGTCCGCCGGTGTCGCGGCCGCCTGCCACTGCTCAATGCCGGCCTCGCGCGCAACCGGGCCAACGGCAGCGGTCCGGTCGCCGGAAATCAGCTCGACCGCGATCCCCTGCGCCTTCAGCGTCGCGACCACGTGCGCCGCGTCGGATCGCACCTGGTCCTCGAAGGCGAAGCGGATGGGCGCCTGGCCGGGCCGGCTGAGCCAGAGCTCCATGCCCACATCCCCGTCGTCCTCGGCGACGCCGCAGAAACGGCGGCTGCCCATTCGGATCTCGCCGTCGGCGGTTTCGCGACGCAGCCCCTGCCCCGACACCTCCTCTACGCCGTCGAACGGTTCGGCCGTCGGCGCCGCGCGGACCAGGGCTCGTGCCAAGGGATGGCGGCTGGACTGGGCCAGCGACGCAGCGAGGCGCAGCGCCGTCGGATCGGCCGTGTCGCCGTCAATCAGCGATGGGCGGCCGAGGGTCAGCGTGCCGGTCTTGTCGAAGACCACCGTGTCGATGTTGGCGGCACGTTCCAGCGCCGAACTGGATTTCACCAGGATGCTGCGCTTCATCAGGCGTGAGGTGGCAATCACCTGGACGACCGGCACCGCCAGGCCCAGCGCGCAGGGGCAGGTGACGATCAGCACCGAGATCGCGATCAACAGCGCCGGCTGCCAGGCCAGGCCGATGATCAGCCACCAGCCGAGGAAGGTGCCCAGCGCCAGCAAGTGCACGACGGGCGCGTAGAGCCGGCTGATCCGGTCGGCGATGCCGACGAAGCGGGCCTTGCCCTGCTCCGCCGCCTCCATCAGGCGGACGATCTCCGACAGCAGCGTATCGTCGCCGACCGCATCGGCCGTAAGGCGCAACGGCGCGCCGAGATTGACCGTGCCGGCGAACACGCGGTCACCAGCCTTCACCGGGCGCGGCAGGGTCTCGCCGGTGATCAGGCTGGTATCAAGCTCCGACAGGCCGTTTTCGACCGTGCCGTCGACGCCTACACGTTCACCTGCCGCCACCAGCACCGTCATGCCCGGGGCGACCTGCTCGGCGGGCACGGTTCTGGTCTCGCCCCCCATCAGGACGGTGACCGACTGGGCACCCAGCGCCAACAGCCTTTCTGCGGCCGCCCGCGCCAGCCGCCGCGCCCGGCGGTCGAGATAGCGACCGATCAGCAGGAAGAACAGCAGCGTGATGGCGCTGTCGAAATAGGCGTGCGGCCCGCCGACGATGGTCTCGTGCAGGCTGATCGCGGCCGCCAGGACGACGCCGAGCGTGATCGGCACATCCATGTTGGTCCGGCCATGCCGCAGTGCCGACCAGGCGGAGTGATAAAAGGGCCGCCCGGCATAGACCAGCGCGGGCAGCGCGATCAGGGCAGAGAACCAGTGCAGCAGGGTGCGCGTGGCCTCCGCCATGCCCTGAGCATGCCCGGCCCAGATCGCGACCGACAGCAGCATGACGTTGGCGGCGGCGAAGCCGGCGACGGCCAGGGCGCGAAGCAAGCTCCGCTCGTCCTGGCTGTCCGACTGCTGCAAGCGCTCCGGATCGTAAGGCACGGCGCCGAAGCCGATCTCGCCCAGCGACGCGACCAGGTCGTTGCCGACCGACGGCGCGCCGTCCCAGGTGGCAGTCAGCCGCCGCGTAGTCATGTTCACCCTGGCATCGACCATGCCGGGCAAGGCCTTCGCCGCGCGCTCGATCTTCGCGACGCAGCCACCGCAATGGATGCCCTCGATCATCAGATGCAGCGTGCGCCTGCCGTCCGCCAGATCGATGACATAGGCGGTCACGTCCGGGTGGTCGGGATCACCCCGACATTGCCGGCGCTTCGGCCGGTCGAGCGCGATGGTCGTGTCGGCGGCGGTGTCGGCCATCAGGGGGCCAGGTAGGTGCTCGTGTCAGCGCGCAGATGGTCGGTACCGCGCGTGATGTCCATGCGCAGGTTCCACCTGCCGTCAAGCGGAACCGGCACCAAGGCACCGTAGACGCCATCGCCGCGATGGCTCAACTCGGCCGTGAAGTCATGACCGTCGTTGATCGGGCGGGTCAGTTGCACTGTGACATGGCCATCCGTCACCGGCAGGCCGGTGTCGTCCAACGCTTGCAGCCGGACATCGATCACGCCCTCGCCCATCGGCTCGGCCGCGGCCGCCAGGCGCCAGCCCAGCGCCTCCTGCGCCTCGCGTTCGGCCAGCACCTCGTTGTAGGCCAGGCCTCGATCAAAGGCGCCATCGGTCGACAGCCCGTTGAAGCTGGACAGGGCGAACGACAGCATAATGCCATTCACGATCACAACAACCAGGAAGAAACCGACGAAACTCCATGGAATCCATAGGCTTTTTCGCGTCGGCTGATCCTCGACATTAAACGATGAAGCATTCATGGTTCCGGCCCTCTAAAGGCTTCCTCGCCAAGCACGGTCGCGCCGGTCGAGACATCGGTCAAGATGAAGTTGAGTAGCACGCGATCAGACGTCAGGTCTGCCGCAGGAACGGTCACGAAGACGCGGTAACTGGCGATCGAATCCGGCTGTGCGGTCAGGGTCGCTTCGACGACGTCGTCCGCGGCCTGGCCGGCGATGCTCATGGTCGCGCCCTCGATGCCGTCGAGAGCGAGCGTGTAGACGCCCTCCTCATGGGTCTTGTTCAGAATGCGGACCTCATAGCCGTTGCGGATGTCACCATCCGACAGTGTCACGAACAGCGGGCTGCGGTCGTGGGCCAAGGTCAGTTCCAGGGTCGAGCGGCTGGACAGACCGATCGCCATGGCACCGATCAGCAGCGCCAACACGACGACATAGGCGATGGTGCGCGGCCGTACGATGCGCATGCGCTTGGGCTTGCCTTCGGCCGCCAGGGCTTGATTGCGCTCACTGTCGAAGGTGATCAGCTCGCGCGGCCGGCCGACCTTGTCCATGATGTCGTTGCAGGCGTCGATGCACAGGCCGCAGCCGATGCATTCAAGCTGGATGCCGTCACGGATATCGATGCCGGTGGGGCAGACGGACACGCAGGCCTTGCAGTCAATGCAATCGCCGCGATCGTCCCAACTGGTGCCCCGCTTGTGCTTGCCGCGCGGCTCGCCCCGCCAGGACTGGTAAGTGACGACCAGGCTGTCCTCGTCCAGCAAGGCGGCCTGAAAGCGCGGCCACGGGCACATATAGGTGCAGACCTGCTCGCGCGCCCAACCGGCCAGAAGGTAGGTCGTGGCCGTGAACAGGCCGACGAAAAAATAGCTGCCGACACCGGCCTGGCCGGTGAAGAAGTCGACGACGAAGGTGGGCGCGTTCTGGAAGTACAGCACCCAGGCACCGCCGGTGGCGAAGGCGATGATCAGCCAGACGGCATGTTTGGAAACCTTCCGCGCCGCCTTGCCGGTCGTCATCCGCGCCTTGTCCAGCCGCATGCGGGCGTTGCGGTCGCCCTCGATCAGCCGTTCGACCCACATGAACAGGTCGGTCCAGACCGTCTGCGGGCAGGTGAAGCCACACCAGATGCGCCCGAACAAGCTGGTCGCCAGAAACAGGCCCAAGGCCGCGACGATCAGAATGACCGTCAGGTAATAAACCTCCTGTGGCCAGATCTCGATGAAGAAGAAGTAAGCCCGCCGATTGGGCAAATCGATCAGGATGGCCTGGTCGGGCACGCCGGCACCGCGATCCCAGCGCAGCCAGGGCGCCAGATAGTAGATCGCCAACAGGCCGATCAAGACCGCCCATTTGTAGCGCCGGACGACACCGGCGACCTTCTTGGGATAGACCTTGACGTGGCCCGCAAACAGCGGCGCCTTCTTCTGCTCCTCGCGCGACTGAACGTCTGCGGTGTCGGCGTAAAGCTGTGTTTGGTCGTCAGGCATCATAAGCCCTCAAAAGGAGGGCAGCCTGCGGCCCTCCCTCAACGAAACGGTATTACTCGCCCCCGCCCAGGCTGTGGACGTACAGCGTCAGCATGTTCAGCGTCGCCGGGTCCAGTCGGCCGCCCCAGGCCGGCATCACGCCATGCCGCGGGGCCGAGATCTGGGCCATGATTTCCTCAAGCTCGCCGCCATAGAGCCAAAGCTGGTCGTTTAACGCCGGCGATCCTTGTAAGCGGTCGCCGCTGCCATCGTCCATGTGACAGAGCGCGCACTGCTCGGCATAGAGCGCAGCCCCGCGTTCCGCCGCCTCGGGGTCCGGTGCCGCCTGCCCGGACAGGGTCAGGACGTAGTTGGCCACATCGCGGATCTGATCACGGTCGAAGATGCCGAGCGTGCCGTAGGCCGGCATCAGCGAGAAGCGCGTATCCTGATTCTCCTCCCAGCGCACGCCGACGTCGAGCGTGTGGTGGATGTCCTCCATCGACCCGCCCCACAGCCAGACATCGTCGGCCAAGACCGGGTAATTGGCCTGCCCTGCCCCGCCCAGCCCATGACACGGCGCACAATTGTTGTTGTAGGCCGCCTCACCGCCGGTCAGCGCGAACTGGAACAGGTCCGGGTCCTCAGACAGGGCCGTCAGGTCGCTTTCGGCGATGGCGTCCAGAAACTGGGCCTGGGCCTGGCGCGCATTTCCGATCTGATCTTCGATCACTTCACGCTGCTGATAGCCCAAAAGGCCGCCGAAATAGCCGTTCAGCCAGGGCACGGACGGGTACAGAAGCATCCAGATGACCGAAAAGATGATGGTGGCGTAGAAGATATAGAGCCACCAGCGCGGCAGCGGGTTGTTCAGCTCCTTAATGCCGTCCCACTCATGGCCGGTCGTTTCCGTGCCGGTCAGGGCGTCCTTTTCAACCTTGGTCGGCATGGCCTCTACTTCCTCTGTCCCACATCATCCGGATCGTCGTCCTTAAGCGGGATCGACGCGGCGTCTTTCATCTTCTTGCGGTTTCGCGGCAGGTAGACCCAGACGATGGCGCCGACGAACAGCAGCAGCAGCCAAACGACCCACAACTGCTCGATGACTTCATAGAATCCGCCCATTGCCCTGCCCTCACTGGATCAGGTCTTCGGTCGAGTAGTCGGCGAAATCGACCATGCGCCCGAGGATCTGCAGGTAAGCGATGATGGCGTCCAACTCCGTCACCGCGTCCGGGTTGCCGTCCAGGTCGCCGACCACCGCCCGCGGATAGCGCTCCAGCAAGTCGCGCGTGTCGGCGTCCGGCGTGGCCTGGGCGATCAGGTCGGCCTCGGCCGCCGCCAGCATTTCTTCGCTGTAAGGCACGCCGATGAACTCAAGCGTTTCCAGATGCGCCCTGAAACCCTCGGCTTCGATCTCCCGCTCGGCCATGAAGCCGTAGGGCGGCATGATCGAGGCCGGCACCACCGAGCGCGGATCGATCATGTGCAGCGCGTGCCAGTCGTTCGAATAGCGGCCGCCGACCCGCGCCAGGTCCGGCCCCGTGCGCTTGGAACCCCATTGGAACGGATGGTCGTACATGCTTTCTGCGGCCAGGCTGTAGGGCCCGTAGCGCTCCACCTCGTCGCGGAACGGCCGGATCATCTGGCTGTGGCAGTTGTAGCAGCCCTCGCGGATGTAGATGTCACGGCCATACAGCTCCAAGGGTGAGTACGGCCGTACGCCGTCCACCGGCTCGATCGTGCTGTCGATCGTGTGCAAGGGCACCAGTTCGACAATGCCGCCGATCGACACCGTCACCAGCGTCAGCGCAACCAGCCAGATGACGTTCTTTTCGGCTTTATCGTGAAGGCTCATGACGCTTACTCCGCCGGGGCCGCGGCGGCTGGCGCCACCGGCTCGGGTTTTCTGTATTCCTCCTCAACCCTGATGTCGCCGCGAATGGTGCGCCACAGATTGTAGACCATGATCAGTGCGCCGATCAGGAACAGGATGCCGCCCAGCGCCCGGATCAGATAGAAGGGGTGCATGGCCTCGACCGTCTCGATGAACGAGTATTCCAGGAAGCCAAGACTGTCGTAGGCGCGCCACATCAGGCCCTGCATGATGCCCGAGACCCACATCGCGGAGATGTAGAGCACGATGCCCACAGTCGCGATCCAGAAATGGTAGGAGACCAGGCGCAGCGAATAGAGTTCCGGCCGTTTCCACAGCTTGGGCACCAGGTAGTAGATTGCCCCGAAGGAGATGAAGGCGACCCAGCCCAGCGCGCCGGAATGCACGTGCCCGACGGTCCAGTCAGTGTAGTGGCTGAGGCCGTTCACCTGACGGATGCTCATCAGCGGGCCTTCGAACGTGCTCATGCCGTAGAAGGCGATGGAGACCACCATCAAGCGGATGACCGGGTCGGTGCGCAGTTTGTCCCAGGCGCCCGACAGGGTCATGATGCCGTTGATCATGCCGCCCCAGGACGGCATCCAGAGCATCACGGAGAAGGTCATGCCCAGGGTCTGTGACCAGTCCGGCAGGGCGGTGTAGTGCAGGTGGTGAGGTCCGGCCCACATGTAAATGGCAATAAGCGACCAGAAATGCACGACAGACAGCCGATATGAATAAACCGGCCGGCCTGCCTGCT
>JANQGH010000017.1 GCA_028277405.1 Alphaproteobacteria bacterium
AGCCTGGTTGGCCTGGCTGCCGTCTTGGTCGCCGTGGCGGCCTTCTTCAATCCGGAGGCCTACGGCATCGGTCAGCGCGGCGACATCGCTATCGGCAGCCTGATTGAGATGGCGATCGGCGCCGCCATCGGCGCAATCACGTTCACTGGCTCTGTCGTGGCCTTCGCGAAGCTTCAGGGCCTGGTTTCCGGCAAGCCGCTGCAGTTTCCCGGCCAGCATCTGCTCAATCTGGCGCTGGGCATCCTGATCGTTCTGCTGGTGATCTGGATGTGCGCGGCGCAGTCGGGCGTGGCCTTCTTCCTGCTGATCATTGTCGCGCTGGCGCTGGGCTTCCTGTTGATCCTGCCAATCGGCGGGGCCGACATGCCGGTCGTCATCTCGATGCTGAACAGCTATTCCGGCTGGGCGGCCTGCGGCATCGGCTTCACCTTGCAGAACAACCTGCTGATCGTCACCGGCGCCCTGGTCGGCTCGTCCGGCGCGATCCTCAGCTACATCATGTGCAAGGGCATGAACCGCTCGATCTTCAACGTGATCCTGGGCGGCTTTGGCGGCGAGACGGCGGCGACAGCGGACCAGATCGGCGACCGCACGGTCAAGCAGGGCTCGGCCGAGGACGCCTCGTTCATCATGGGCAATGCGCAGAGCGTGATCATCGTTCCGGGCTACGGCATGGCCGTCGCCCAGGCCCAGCACGCCCTGCGCGAAATGGCCGATCTGTTGAAGGAGCAGGGGGTGGATGTGAAGTACGCTATTCACCCCGTCGCGGGCCGCATGCCGGGGCACATGAACGTGCTGTTGGCCGAGGCCAACGTGCCGTATGACGAGGTGTTCGAGCTGGACGACATCAACCGGGACTTCTCTCAGGCGGATGTCGCCTTCGTCATCGGCGCCAACGACGTCACCAACCCGTCGGCCAAGACCGACCCGTCCAGCCCGATCTACGGCATGCCCGTCTTGGACGTGGAGAAGGCCAAGACGGTGCTGTTCGTCAAACGCTCGCTCGGCTCCGGCTATGCCGGTGTGGAGAACCCGCTGTTCTTCCGCGACAACACCATGATGCTGTTCGGCGACGCCAAGGCGATGTGCGAACAGATCGTCAAGGCGATGGGCTGACCGGGGGCTCGCTGCGGTTCTAAAGGCAAAACGTCAAAAACCGCCCTGTCAGCCGACGGGGCGGTCTGGACGTTCCAGCATGGGATGGCGCCGGCTGGTTCGGCGCCGAGAAGGCTAGTAGCCCTCGCGCTCCAGCCGCTTGCGCAGCAGCTTGCGGGCGCGGCGCACGGCCTCGGCCTTTTCGCGGGCACGCTTTTCCGACGGCTTTTCGTAGTTCCGGCGAAGCTTCATCTCGCGGAAGATCCCCTCGCGCTGCATCTTCTTTTTCAGCGCGCGCAGGGCTTGGTCGACATTGTTGTCACGAACATGGACTTGCACGGTCGTCCATCACTCCTTGTCTTGTTGGGTCCGAGCCCGATAGATAGTCCATCCGTGGCCCGAGGCCAGGGCAATCGCCGTCCCGACCCATTGGGGCGCGGTGCTTATCACGGATTGTGCCGGCTTGCCAAGGGCTAGTGGAGCCTAACGGGCCGGAATTCGAAGAAAAGTCAGGACTTGTAGCGGCCATGACCCTGTTGAAGATCACCCAGATCGGCCACCCCGTCTTGCGCGAAGTGGCGGAAGCAGTGGACGATGTTGCCGATCCCGACATCCAGATGCTGATGGGTGACATGGCCGCCACCATGGCAGACGCGCCCGGCATTGGCCTGGCCGCGCCCCAGGTCTACCGGTCGATCCGCGTGATCGTTTTCTCCGTTCCGGCGGAACGGTTGGGTCCTGACGACCACCCCGGACCTGAAGGCATCACCGCCTTGGCAAACCCCAGCTTCGAGCCCTTGGATGACGAGATGGTGACGGGGGTCGAGGGCTGTCTTTCGATCCCGCAACTGCGCGGTCTGGTGCCGCGCCATCGCCGGATCGTCTATCGCGGCATCGCCCCGGACGGTAGCCTGGTCGAAGAGCGTGCCGAAGGCATCGTGGCACGGGTCCTTCAGCACGAAATCGACCATCTGGACGGGGTGCTGTTCCTGGACCGCATGTGCGACCTTAAGGCCCTGGCCATCGATGAAGAGCTGCATCACCTGTTGAAGACCGAAACCTCGGAAGACCCGCCGCAATGACCCAAAGTGATCGTGAACAGTTGCTGCAGACCATTCTGGCCAATGTCGCGTTCGACGGTTGGACCCGGCGCAGCCTCGAGGACGCCGCGCGCCAGCACGGCATTTCGATCGGCGAGCTTGACGTCGTGTTCCCGGGCGGCGCCCGCGCCGTGCTGGAGGCCTTCAGCGACTGGGCGGACGAACAGATGCTGGCGGCGGTCGCGGCCGATCAGAAGCGGTTCGAGGATTTGCGCGTGCGCGAGAAGATCGCCTTCGTCGTCGAGGCGCGATTGCGCGCGCTGGAGCCGCACAAGGAGGCGGTCCGACGGTCTCTGGCCGTGGTCGCCGCCCCTCAGAACGCCGGCCTCGCCGGCCGGCTGCTGTGTCGCACCGTCGACAAGATGTGGCGGGCGGCCGGCGATACCTCGACGGACTACAATTTCTACACCAAGCGCGGGCTGCTGGCGGGCGTTTATTCGACCACCCAGCTCTACTGGCTGAACGACCGGTCGGAGGACCATGCCGACAGCTGGGCCTTCCTTGAGCGGCGGATCGGCGAGGTCTTGCAGGTCGGACGCCGGTTTGGCGGGGTGGTGAAGCAGGCCGGCAAGGTGAGCGAAGCACCCTTCCGCATTGCGGCCAGACTGCGCGAGGGTTTGGGCGGGTTGCGGCGCGGGGCGGAGACCTAAGCTACCGGCCGGACCTATTTCTTCCGAAAAGTGTCCAGCGTGACGACGTTGGCCGACTCTTCGCGATCCGGCTTGTCCTCGCCGTCGCTGTTGTCGGCCTCGGCAACCGGGGCGATGGCACGGGTCTTGGCGTCGTCCTCGCCGCCCTCTTCATCTTCCTGATGGGGCAGGGCCTGGAACTGTAGCGCGAAGTTGACCGACGGATCGGCAAAGGTCGTGATCGCCGCCAGCGGGATCGACAGCCGCTCGTTCTTGTTGTTGAAGCTGAGCGTGACCTTGAAACCGGTGTCCGTGACCTCCAGCCCATAAAACTGGTACTGCAGAACGATCGTCATCTCCCCAGGATACTGTTCCTTCAGATAGTCGGGGATGTCGACGCCGGGATAGTCGGTCGCGAACGTCAGATAGAAATGGTGGTCGCCCGGCAGGCCCTGTTCCGCCGCGCGTTGCAAGGCGTCGCGAACCACGTTTCGCAACGCCTTCTCGACCATCTGGTCGTATCGCAATCGATCATCGCTCATGGCATCGAACACTAGCCGCCGACTGACGCCTTGGGAAGGGGGGCCTTCTGCGTCTGGTTGAAAACTTCGTCGCTTTGGTGAAGACGGGGCGTTCTGTTGCTAGGTGCCCCACCCCCCACCTGACACGGCTAGGCGTCAGGGATTAAGTTCAGGTTGTTTGAACCGCATTAAGCGGCCGCACGAACCTCAGCAACGTTGTCGTTGGCAACTATTGCAATTGGCCCGATAACGGCGGAACCATGCCGAGCGAAAACAACATCTTTACCACGCGCGTCGATCCTGTTTCGCCCCCTTAGACCCAGTCGATTGCTCGACCGGGAAGGATTTGGTGGAGGCGCCGGGTACTGCCCCCGGGTCCGCTACGCTTATTCCATGCTGCGTTTATCGCCATAGTCGGTTGCCCGACGCTGCTAATATAGGCGGCCTTGCGCCGATTGCATAGGGCGCGGAATGCCGTTCGCTTAAACCGCGCCGCGGGATACACTTCCGTCCCATCCCGATTCTCGACGGCCGACGCCCATGTCCCTGAACGAAGCCCAACGCGCGGAGATCGACCAGCTTAAGGCCCAGACCAGCCAAACACGGCGGGTGACCGTGCCGGCGTTGGAGGAGATCCTTTACGACCCCTTGCCCGTTCTCGACCACGGCTTCGTGCGCGTCATCGACTATATGGGCGACGACGCTGCCATCGTGCAGGCGGCGCGCGTGTCCTACGGCAAGGGCACCAAACAGGTCCGCCAGGACGCCGGGCTGATCCGCTATCTGATGCGGCACTGGCACACCACGCCGTTTGAGATGTGTGAAATAAAGTACCACATCAAGCTGCCGATCTTCGTCGCCCGCCAGTGGATTCGGCACCGTACGGCCAACGTCAACGAGTACTCCGCTCGCTACTCGATTCTGGACCGGGAATTCTACCTGCCGGCGCCGCAGCATCTGGCCGTCCAGTCAAAGGCCAACCGACAGGGCAGGGGCGACGCGCTGGAAGGCGATGAGGCGGCACGGGTGCTCGACCTGTTGCGCCAGGATGCGGAGCGCAACTACGCCCACTATACCGAGATGATGAACGAGGGCGCGGACGGCGAACCCCTGGACACCGGCCGCGAGGGGCTGGCGCGCGAACTGGCGCGCATGAACCTGACCTTGAACACTTACACGCAATGGTACTGGAAGTGCGACCTGCACAACCTGCTGCACTTTCTGCGTCTGCGCGCCGACGACCATGCCCAATACGAGATCCGCGCCTTTGCTGACGTCATGCTCGACACGGTCCAGCGTTGGACACCGGCCGCCTATCAGGCCTTCGTGGATTACCGACTGGGCTCGGCGGAAATCTCGGCCCAGGGCATGGACGTGATCAAGCGGCTGTTAGCCGGCGAGGCGGTGACCGCGGAGACGGCCGGCATGAGCCCGCGCGAATGGCGGGAACTGATGGCCTTGCTGGGGCGTGAGGGGTAGCGGTTGAAACCTGTTCGTGTTCGGACAGGGCAGGCATAGTTGCCAAAGGCCTTAGTTGCCGAGATCGTTCAGGACAACTCACGTCGCCCCAAGGCGAGCCCACAGAGAAACCCAAAATCAAGCGTAGCGAACTGCAAGAAATCGATTCTCATAATCGTTCGAAAATGAAGAAATCGGCGAACGAGGTGTTGTCAGGGTTCTTGGTGTCGAATGGAAACCGGTTGGGTAGATGGGCAGTTAGCCGGAAATCCTTGCGTTTTTGGTCCACCCAATCGGTGAATCTTCGGTGCCGCACATGCTCAGCTTCGTGTTGTTCGTTCTTGTTCGATGTGTAAACGATCACAAAGCGGTTCGCGGCATCATAAAGCGTTTCCATATAGTTTTCATAAGTGGCGTCTTCGACGAGGTGATAGATAACGTCCAACGACAGCGCCAGATCGGCTTTTTGTCCTTCGTACGCCGCGAGAGTAACGAAGGTCTTGCTAGTGTCTTCAGCAAATCGTGCTTGACAGTCGAGCACAGCCTTCTTCGAAACATCGACGCCTGTATAAGCCGGGTACTTCGCATAGTTCAACTGATTGCCATCGCCTGAGCCAAACTCGATAACGCTGTCGATTTCATGCTGCGCAACAAAATCGTTCAGCACCTCTGCTTTGTACAAGGCAAGCCGACCGTAACTGCCTGCACCGGAGTTACCGCCATCCAAATACCGTTGTTCCCAGTAGTCACTTGAAGTTGTGAAGTCGAATTTTCCTCGCTGTGAGAATTGCTTGTATATGGACCGCGCAATTGGCTCTAACGGCGTGCCGATCAGCGTGTTTTTGATCCGATTCTTAAGCATCTAACGCCTCTCGCGTTCCGTTCTGCCGACACAGGGTATGGTTGCCTATACGAAAGGATATAATAACTTCTTGGAGTCTTCGCGGCAACCACGGAATCGATGCAATGCGTCAGCTTGGGTCAACTGCGTCCTTGGCGAGAACCGGCTTTGGGTCCGCTTGACGGCTGATGCGGAGAAACAGCGAAGCGCCGCCGACGAGACCCCCGCTTTGCCTATATCTCTTAAGGTGTCGACCCGTCCACCCGGCGCACCACCAACGCCGCGTTCAATCCGCCGAAGGCGAAGCTGTTGGATAGGGCCGTGCGGATTTCCATCGGCCGCGCCTCGTTCGGCGCGTAGTCCAGATCGCATTCCGGGTCCGGCTCGGTGAAGTTGGCCGTGGGCGGCGCGAGGTTCTCCCGCATTCCCATGATCGTGGCGATCATCTCCAAGGCGCCTGAGGCGCCCAGGCAGTGGCCGTGCATGCTTTTGGTCGCGGAGATCACCAGCCTATCGGCGTGATCGCCGAAGACCTGGCGGATCGCCCGTGTCTCGTTGACGTCGTTGAGCTGCGTTCCCGTGCCGTGGGCGCTGATATAGTCGATCTCCTCCGGCGCCACGCCGCCATCGCTCAAGGCCCGTTCCATCGACATGATCGCGCCGTCGGCGGCCGGCTGCACCAGATCGTCGGCGTCGGCACAGAAGCCGAAGCCCAGCAGCTCGGCCAGGATGGGAACGCCGCGTTGCTCGGCCGACTCGAAGGTTTCCAGGACCAGGATGCCGGCGCCCTCACCGACGATCATGCCCTTGCGGTCGCGGCTGAACGGGCGGCAAGTGTCCGGCGCCACTACGCGCAGCGCCTCCCAGGCCTTCATCGCGCCGATCGAAAAGCTGGTTTCCGATCCGCCGGCCAAGACGATGCGCGACTGGCCGGTGCGCAGCATCATCATGGCGACGCCAAGCGCGTGGTTGCTGGTGGAACACGCGCTTGAGACCGAAAAGCACGCCCCCCTGATGCCGAGATCCATACTGATCTGGCTCGCCGCCGCGCTGACCATGAAGCGCGGTATCGTCAACGGGTGCAGCCGCGCATTGCGGGCGTAGAGCCTGTGGTAGGCCTCGTCCAGCGTAGTGAGGCCGGCGGCCCCCGTGCCGGCCACGACCGCCGTTTCCGTCGCCAGCGCGCCGGACAGGTCCAGGGCGGCGCTGGCCACCGCCTCGCGCGCCGCGATGATCGAGAATTGCGAGAACCGGTCGAGCATGTTGGCCTGCCGATTGGCGAAATGGTCGGCCGGCTGATAGTCGCGCACCTCCGCCGCCATCTTGTAGGTGAGATGGTCGTAGAGTTCCGGGCTGACCTGACCGATGCCCGGTCGCCCGGCCTTGGCGTTCGACCAGAAGGTCGGAACGTCGTGTCCCATGGCGCTGATTTGGCCGAAGCCTGTTACTGCAATTCTGGTCATGGCCTATCGAGCGGGAAGAGCAAGCTTGTGTCCGGGGTGGTTGACGGCGGGAACCTCGATCGCGCCGGGCGACCGGCGCTCGCGTTTTAGCACGGCACGGGGGGACGGCAAGGGCGATGCCCGATACTTGATGTCAATCAGGCGGTTGGCCAACCGCTCGACCAGTAATGTGCCCAGGCCGATCATGCATTGCGCAAAGCTGTGATATGGCGGAGACGGCCGGCTGTGCTACATGGACCGGGAACTTGGAAGGCAAGGGCCTTGGCGGCGCGTTGATGCTTCGCACACGACTGTACATTTTGAAGATGCTGGCCAAGTCGCTGGTCATCACCTCGCTGGTGGCGACGGCGGTGGCTTGCCTAGTCTATTCCCAGCGCTATCTGGACGAAATCGTCGAACGGTCGTTTCCGGTGATCATGTTCTTCGAGATCATCGTGACGCTGATGCCATTCCTGCTTGTCGTCGCGATCCCGGTCACGCTGTCGATCAGCATCGTGTTCATCTACAACAAGCTGATCACGGACAGCGAGATCCTGGTCTTGCGCGCCGCGGGGGTCAGCCAGTTCGGCCTTGCGACGCCGGCGATCTGGCTGGCGCTGTTGGCGACGGGCCTGTCCTATCTGATGACGCTCTATTTCGTGCCGCTGTCCTATGAGCGCTTCAAGGACATCGAGACCATGGTGCGCAGCGGGCAGGTCGAGATCTCCCTGCCGGCGCGGACGTTCAACACGTTGGAGCGGAACCTGACCGTCTATTACAGCGAAGAGCTTGAGGACGGCACGATGCAGTCGATTCTGGTGCAGGACAACCGCAATCGGGCGGAGCCGATTACGGTGATCGCCGAGAGCGCCAGGGTTTCGCCGGAGGATGGCGAGTTTCGGATCTTCTTTTGGAACGGGGTCCTGCAACGGTTCGATCGCGAACAGTCTCAAATCACGTCCATCAGCTTCGATCAGTATGTCCTGACCTTGAACATCCTCGCGAACGGCCGATCGCTGGATGACCGGCCGCTGGAACCAAGAGAGATGGGCCTGGCCCAGGTCATCGCCGAGCAAAGCAATCCGGACATCGGCGAACGGCAGCGCAACGAGGCGACGGTCGAGGTCTATACCAGGCTGGTCAGCCCGCTCCTGTGCTTCACCGTGGCCATGATTGCCGTGACGGTCATGTTCGTCGGCGAACAGGTGCGCACGCGTTTTGCCAAACGCGTTTTTGCCGTCGGTGTGTGCATTGCCGCCCTGCTGTTGCTGTTTCAGTGGCTGATGGCCCTGACGCGCGGCAACCCGATGTTTGGGCCCTTACTGCCGGTCGCGGCGATCTTGCCGGGCGTCATTGCCACCATTGTTCTGTGGCTCAGCAACCGCCGCGCGCCCCGACCGTGGAGAGCCCGCCGCCGGGACCGGCTGGTGCAAGCCTCCGGCGCCTGAGGTTGTCGCCGGCTGCTGGGGCCGGCCCCAGAACTGCAGCCAGACCCATTGTTCCGGCGTTTCGCGCACCCACCGCTCCGCGATTGCGTCCACCCGGTCCGCCAGCCACGCCTCGTCGGCATCCGGGTCGCCTGTGTTGCGCGGCTCGATCGGGTCATCCAGGACAAGCTCGAAGCGGGCACCGTTGAGGCGCTTCATGCGGGCGGGTAAGACCACGCAAGGCTCGCGCTGGCTGATTCGGATGACGCTGTGCAGGGCCGACGACCGCATTCTCCGGTGGCCGAAACTGGGCACCATGATCCAACCGGACAGGCGCTCGTCCATCAACATGCCGAGGCGCGCGCCAGGCAGGGCGAAATGCGTCAGCGCCTCGCGCGTGCCGGTCGTGTTCTTGGCAAACTGGTTGACGCCGGCGCCGTTACGGATCCGGGTCAGAATGTCGGAGATGTAGCGGTTGTTCGGCGGCTTGAAAAAGACCGGCGTCGGCGCCCCCCAGCCGGCCGACATGATCGGCGCCAGCTCGAAGTGCGCCAGGTGCAGGCTGACCATCAGGATGCGCTTGCCTTCGGAGATCGCGTCCAGGGACGGCTGAATGTTGACGACATCGACGCGGCCGGACGGGATCATCCGGTGCAACACGGCATATTCGGCGATGATGCGGCCAAGATTCTCCCAGGCCAGCCGCTCCAGCCGATCCAACTCCGGTCCGTCCGCCTCAGGTCTCAGATAGGCCAGGTTCGCGCGCAGGCGGTCCCGCTTGTGGCCGGCGAACCGGCGCGCGATGCGCCCCAGCGCCGCGCCGAAGCCGGACACAGCGCTTATGGGCCAGGGCCGCAAGGCGGCGAGGAACAGTCGCAGCCCTGCCCCCTCAAGCCATTCGCGTCGCGGATTGCGTTTTGCCGCCACGCCTAGAGGTCCCAGCGCCTATGGGGCCACAGCCACTGTTCGGGCGTGTCGCGAAGCCAGCGCTCCAGCACCTCGTTCATGCGCTCCAGCAGCCAGTCGACATCGGCCTCCTGGTCGCCGGAAGGGGTTCGTTCGATCGGCGGCTCGCAGATCACGTCGAAGCGGGCGCCGTCGGTGCGCTTGACCCGGACGGGGATGATCTTGGCGCCGTAGCGCAGGGCCATCTCCGCCGCTGTCGGTGCGGTTTTGACCGGATGGCCGAAAAAGGGCACGAGCTTGCCGCGCAGGCTGCGCTGGTCGATCAACATCGCCAGGTTGCCGCCGGTCGCCAAAACCTTCATGGCACTGCGAATCGATTCGGTGCCGCGCGGCAGCAAGGTCATGCCGCAATCGACCCTCAGCCCCCTGATGATACGGTCGACGAAGCGGTTGTTGGGCGGCCGGTAGATGCCGGTCATGGTCATGCCGTGCCGTTTGGCGACGATCGGCGAGATCTCCCAATGGCCGATATGGCCGCTGACCAGCAACAGCGGGTGCTTGCCATAAAGCTCGCGGATGTAGTCGTCGCCGTAGATCGTGATGCGTTCGCTGTTCGCGATGCGTCCCAACGAGGCATACTCCGTGGCCACGCGCCCCAGATGGCCCCACATGTCGCGCATGATCTGGTGGCGTTCCTCGTCGGATTTCTCCGGAAACGCGATCGCCAGGTTCGACAGCGACTTCTCGGTCGGCTTGCGGATGCGCGGGCCGATCAGCCGGCCCAGCCGGTTGCCGAGGCCCGACGCCCAGTCCACCGGCAGCAGCCCCAGCGCCTTGAACGTCAGGTACATCGGCAGTGCCTGAAGGGGGTGCCAGATCCAATGCTGTCGCCAGGCCTGCCGGGGTGTGTACCGGCTCATCTGCGTTCGATGGTCATCGGCAGGCCGTGGCGGGGGCGCAAGGTCAGACGCGATTGCGGCTCCACCGGATGGCCTGGCCGCAGCCTCAGTCTGTATCGCTGGCCCAAGGTGGCGAGGATCAACACCGCTTCGGTGCGCGCGAACGACGCCCCGATACAGGTCCGGGGGCCGGCGCCAAAGGGCACGTAGGCCAGCTTGTGGCGTGGCTTGGGCGGCTCCATGCCCGCCGGCGGTTCTACCTTCTCATAGTAGAAGCGATCCGGGTCGAAATGGTCCGGGTTGCGCCACAGGCCGCGATGCCGGTGCAATAGCCATGGGCAGACGGCGACGAAGCTGCCCGCCGGTATCGTCTTGCCGGCGATCTTGTCCTCTGCCCTGGCCTTGCGGGTCAGGATCGGGATCGGCGGATAGAGCCGCATCGCCTCCTCGAACACCGACAGCACGTAGGGCAGGCGGGCGACGTCCGCGTAGGCGGGTTGCCGGCCCTCCAGGACGCGATCGATTTCGTCGTGAAACCGCTTCTCGACCGATGGCGCCTGCGACAGCAGATACCAGGTCCAGGCCAGCGCGTTGGCCGTGGTTTCGTGGCCGGCAAAGAAGAACACCGACAGCTCGTCGCGGATTTCGTCATGCGGCCGGTCGCCGCCCGTGTCCTCGTCGGGTACGGCCAACAGGATCGACAGCAGGTCCTGGTACTCGTCCTCGTGACCCCGGCGGGCGTGGATCATCGCGTCCAGGACCTGGTTGATGCGTGCCAACGCGCGGCGGGCCCTCGGGCGCGGCCGCTTGGGCAGCCAGGTCGGCAGCCCCATGAACTCATCGAACTCCACCTGCCGCAGGGCGTCGATGTATTCGGTGAAGCTCTGGTAGATGACCTCCGCCTTGTCACCGAGATCGGACGAAAACATGGTGCGGCAAATCACCTCGGCCGTGACCTGGGCCATCTGCTCGCCCATCTCCAGCTCGATCTGGCCGCCGCCCTGATCGATCTCCTGGCCCCAGCGCTCGGCCTGTTCGGCGGCCGTCGCCGCCATGGTCTCGGAGAACTGCTTGATGCGCGAGACGTGGAATGCCGGGGTCGCGTTGCGGCGCTGGCGCCGCCAGGTGCCGCCATCGCTCAACAGCATGGAGTTGCCGATCAGCGGTCCCAGCGCGTTCTTCATCTCGTCGGACTTGGGATAGTTCTCGACGTTGGAGAACAGCACGTGGCGCACGGTGCGCGGGCTGTTGGCGATGAACAGCCAGCGCAGAAAGAACTTCTGCGCCAGGAAGCTGGCGAAATAGGCCTCCTCGGGCCAGACCGCGATGACGTTACGCCTGGCCTGCAGGATCGCCTTGATCGGCGATAGCCGCTTGCTCAGGCGCGGCGGCATCGCCGGGATGAAGGTATCGGTGGTCATGCGCGTCTACCTGGCCGCGACCGGCGGCGCCATCAATGCAGCCGGCGAAAGGCCAGGACCGCATTCAGCCCGCCGAACGCGAACGAGTTGGACAGCGCCGTGTCGATCGTCATGCTGCGCGCGGCGTTCGGAATGTAGTCCAGGTCGCATTCGGGATCGGCCATGGTGAAGTTCGCGGTCGGCGGCGCGATCTGGTCCGCGATCGCACGTGCCGTGATCACGGCCTCCAGCGCGCCGGCGGCGCCCAGACCGTGGCCATGCATCGATTTGGTCGACGATACCGCAACCTGGCTCGCCGCCTCGCCGAGCGCCAGGTGGATGGCCTTGGTTTCAGCGACGTCGTTCTGCCCCGTGCCGGTGCCATGGGCGTTGATGTAGTGCAGACCCTCCGGCGCTATCTCGGCTTCGTCCAACGCTTGTCGGATGGCACGCGCGGCGCCCTCGGCCGAGGGGTCGGTCAAGCTGCCGGCGTCGGACGTCATGCCCATGCCGGCGATCTCGGCATAGATGCGGGCACCCCTGGCCTGGGCATCCTCCAGCCGCTCCAGCACCAAGACGCCGGCACCTTCGCCCAGCACCATGCCCTTGCGGTCAATGCAAAAGGGCCGGCAGGTGTCGACGGACAAAACGCGCAAGGCTTGCCAGCCGAGCATCGAGCCGAAGACGAGGCAGGCCTCGCTGCCGCCCGTGACCGCGGCGCGCGCCCGCCCGGACTTGATCATCCAGTAGGCTTCGCCGATGGCGTGATTGGCGGACGAACAGGCGCTGGTCACGCCGAAAGCGGGGCCGTTTAGCCCGTATTCCATCGTCACCTGGCTGGCCGCGGCGCTGGGCATCAGCTTAGGAATGCTCATCGGCGGTGTGCGGATCTTGCCCTGGCCAAAGATCCGCTCACTGTCCTCGTTGATCGTCTTGGCGCCGCCGATGCCGGTGCCGATGATCACCGCGGTATCGTCGTGCAGCCCATGATCGAATGTCAGGCCGCTGTCGGCGATGGCCTCGCGCGCCGCGACCAGGGCGTATTGCGAATAGGGGTCGATCACCGCCAGCTTTACGGGGTCGAAGTGTTTCTCCGCGTCGAAACCCTTGACCTCGGCGGCAACGTGGATCTTCAGCTTCTCCGGCGGGATCGCCGTGATCGGCCCGATACCGGACACCCCTTCCACCGCTGAGCGCCAATGGCTGTTGGCATCATGGCCCAGCGCGGAAATGCACCCAAGCCCTGTGATGGCGACACGATGCATGCTGCTACTCTCGACAGGAAAGGCCCGGCCAAGCGGGCGTCGGTCAGGCGGCGTTCTTTTCGTTGATCAGCCGCTGCACGCCGTCCACGACATCCTGTAGGGTGTCCAGCTTCATGGCGTCGCGGTCCTGCGGCACATCGATGTCGAATTCGTCCTCGATGGCAAAGATGATCTCGACCAGATCGATGGACTCAATCTCGATATCTTCCAGGCGATCGCTCAGCGACAGTCCCGCGGGATCGACCCGCCGTTGATTGGCGACGATTTCGACGATCTTGCTTTCGACGGTTTTGGTGTCGACTTCACTCACCGCTGCTACCTCGGCTTACTGTTCGTTCGATGGCCGCCACGCGGAAGGGCCCGGCGATCGGCCAGCGTGACGGGGGTTCTACAGGGTATCGTTTCGGAAACCTAGTGGAAACAGGCACTCCGGGCCGCGCTGAACGCCGGGCCGACCTGCGGCCGGCGCGGGCCTGGAACGTCTCTCGGTTTTGCGCTCAGCGATGGTCCAGATTCGGCCGGGCGCAAAGATTGACCCCCCAATACTGAAACACCTGCCCAGAGGCATCGCCGATCTGCACGTCGAAAAAGCAGTCGGGTCCGAAATCGGGCAGCCGAATGGTCTGATCCTGGCCCGGGTCGACCGCCCCATCCAGCCGGTTGGCGCCCCAGCGCGTGCTGTAGTCTGGAGAGACCTGCACGCTTTCCAGCGTCATCGTGCTGTTGTTGTTGACCGAAATGACCAGCGTTTCGGCACGCGCCGTACCATTGCCAATCGCCGCCACCAATAAATACAGCGCGACGAGCATCAGAGCGCCAAGGGCCAGCTGGCGCAGCACAGGAGCAGAAAGTACCAAAGTGCCTGATCCTAAAGTCTGATCCCAAGACTATTGCTTCGACCTCATGGGGCCCGTTCAGACGCGTACAGCTTCGGTGCTTCGCGTCGTCTCGCGCCGTCTTGTGCCTAAACGCACCGTCCCAGCGCCTTTCAAGGTCCCCAACAAGGCAACGAAGGATCGATCGACGACCTGTCTATGATCCGTCAATGTGGCCGCCGTAAGGCGCCGCTTGCCGCAAGAGCGGCGGCGCTTGGGCGCCGGTGGCGTGCTGGCGGCCTACTGAACGACGATCCGGGGGGCCGCCCGCGGCTTCTCGGTGGTCAGCTTTTCCGCGACCCTTCCGGCGATGGCCTGGTAAGCGGCCGCCTGCGGGCCGTCGGGTGCGGCGATCGTGATCGGACGGCCTCCGTCCGAGGTTTCCCTGATGGCGATGTCCAGCGGAACCTCGCCCAGGAAGTCGACGCCGCGCTTCTGGGCCTCTTCCTTCGCCCCGCCATGTCCGAATATGTGGCTCTCATGGCCGCAGTTCGGGCAGACGAAGGTCGACATGTTCTCCACGATGCCGAGGACGGGAACGTCGACCTTGCGGAACATGTTCAGGCCCTTACGCGCGTCCAGCAGGGCGATGTCCTGCGGCGTCGACACGATGACCGCGCCGGCCAGCGGCACCTGCTGGGCCATGGTCAGCTGCGCATCGCCGGTGCCCGGGGGCATGTCGACGACCATGATGTCGAGTTGACCCCAATCGACGTCCCGCAGCATCTGTACCAGGGCGCTTTGAACCATGGGGCCGCGCCAGATCATCGGCGTTTCCTCGTCGATCAGGAAGCCGATCGACATGACGGCCAGCCCATGGTTGCGCATCGGTTCCAGGCGTTTGCCGTCGGGCGAGGACGGCTTGCCGGACAGGCCCAGCATGCGCGGCATGGACGGCCCGTAGATGTCGGCATCCAACAGGCCGACGCGCTTGCCCTGCGATGCCAGCGCAACGGCCAGATTGATGGCCAGCGTCGATTTGCCCACCCCGCCCTTGCCGGACGCAACGGCGATGATGGCGCCGATACCGTCGATCACGATCTGCCGTCCGGCACCGCCCGACGGCGCCGGGGCAGGCGGAGACGGTTGGGGGCTGGCCGCCGGCGCGGCGCGTTCGGCCGTCAAGACCGCTGTTACCGACAAAACACCCGGCAGCGCCTCGACGGCCTTCTCCGCCTCCTGGCGCAGGGGTTCCAGCGCGGGGCCCTGCCTGGGGTCGACGTCGATCGAAAACAGCACGTGGCCGTCTCGAACCGTCAGGCCGGAAATCATGTCAGACGACACGATGTCACTGCTACTCCCTGGATTCTGTATCGTGCGCAGACGGTCGAGGACGGCCTCTCGGTCGATCGCGGCCATGGTTGAAAACTCCGGGCTGTGGCCAATATTTCGGAAACTCGTGCCGGCCGGGCATTTTGTTGTGTATTAAACCCCGGCCGGCATCACAAATAGGCACGGCAGGCTGGTACTGCCAGCTTGATGGTTTAGAACAGTGCCGGACGGCGAACGGTTAACGGCGAAAGCGCGAGCGGGGTAACTATCGAATGCCTTGGAGCAATCAAGGTGGGGGCGGCGGTCCTTGGGGATCGGGCGGTTCCAGTGGGTCGGGCGGCTCTGGCGGTGGGGGTAACAACCCCTGGGGAGGGCGCGGCTCAGGCGGCGGCGGTGGCCCCCAACCCCCGGATTTCGAGGATATGCTGCGCCGTGGCCAGGATCAGGTAAGAAAGATCCTGCCGCGCAATCTCGGTGGCGGCCGCGCGGTGATCATCATCATCGTCTTGATCATCATCGGCTGGGCCCTGACCGGCTTCTATCGCGTCCAACCCGACGAACAAGGCGTTGTGCTGCGGTTCGGCGAGTATTCGAGAACCACCGGCCCCGGCCTCAGGTATCATCTGCCATGGCCGATCGAGGCGGTGGAACTGCCATCGGTCACAACCATCAACCGCATCGATATCGGTTTTCGCGGGGCGTCTGATGCGCGCACCGCCAGCCGGGACATCCCGGAAGAGAGCCTGATGTTGACCGGTGACGAGAACATCATCGACATCGATTTCACCGTGCTGTGGCGGATCAACGACGCCCGTGCGTTTCTGTTCAACATTCGCGACCCCGAGGCGACGGTCCAGGTGGTGGCGGAAAGCGCCATGCGCGAAATCATCGGCCAGACCGACATTCAGCCGGCGCTGACCGAGGCGCGTCAGGAAATCGAGCAGCGAACGCGCGTTTTGACGCAGGAGACGCTGGACGAGTACGGCGCCGGCATCTTGATCGAAGAAGTCCAGCTGCAAAGCGTCGACCCGCCCGAGCAGGTTGTTGACGCGTTCAACGACGTGTTGCGTGCGCGGCAGGACGAACAGCGCCTCCGGAACCTCGCTGAAGCGTATGCCAACGACGTATTGCCGCGGGCGCGCGGTGATGCGGAACGGTTGGTTCAAGAAGCAAATGCGTACCGCGAGCAGGTGGTATCGCTGGCCCAAGGTGACGCGGACCGGTTCTTGTCGGTCTTGGAATCCTATCGTCTGTCGCCCGAGGTCACCGTCGAGCGGCTTTATCTCGAAACAATCGAGGAAGTGTTCGGTGGCGCCAACATGGTGATCATTGAAAATGAAGAGGCGGGCGGCGGCAGCGGGGTCGTGCCCTATCTGCCCCTGAACGAATTGCGGCAGTCGACGGCCATACGGGGGCAATCACAATGAGCAAGAAACTGATCCTCGGCATCGTAGTCCTGGTCGTCGCCATCGTCGCGACCCAGTCCTTCTTCATCGTGCGCGAAACCGAACAGGTCTTGGTGCTGCAGTTCGGTGAGCCTGTGCGTGAGATTCGCGAACCGGGTCTGGAGTTCCTGGTTCCGTTCATCCAGAACACCCAGGTCTACGAGAAGCGCATTCTGCCAGTCGATCCGCCCGTTGAGCAGGTCTTGCTGTCCGACCAGCGGCGATTGGATGTCGATGCCTTCGTGCGCTACCGCATCATCAATCCGTTGCTGTTCTTCCAGGCGGTCAGGGACGAGCAAACGGCAGCGGCACGGATCTCGACGATCACGAATGCCGCACTGCGCCGGGTCTTGGGCAACACCACCCAGACCCAGGTTCTGTCCGAGGCGCGGGCCGACATCATGGACGACATCCTGTCCGAGGTCGCGTTGCAGACCGCCCGCTTCGGCATCGAGATTATCGATGTGCGTATCGGACGCGCGGACGTGCCGGAAGGGACCGTTCAGTCCGTCTACGACCGGATGCGGTCGGAGCGTGAGCGCGAGGCGGCCGAGTTCCGTGCCCAAGGTGAGGAGCAGGCGCAGCTGATTCGCTCCCGCGCCGATCGTGACCGCACCGTTATTCTGGCCAACGCCGAACGGGATTCGCAGATTCTGCGCGGTGAGGGCGACGGCGAGGCGATTACGATTCGCGGCGATGCCTTCGGCCAGGACGCGGAATTCTACAGCTTCTACCGCAGCCTGGAGGCCTATCGCACGTCCATCGCGGACCAGGGCACCACCATGGTGGTCTCGCCGACCGGCGATTTCTTCCGGTTCTTCCGGGATTCGACGGGCGGCCTGTCGGCGCTGAGCGATGGGCCGGCCGAACAGCCGCAGGCCGAACTGACGGAGGACGACACGGCGCAGAACGACCCAGACGACACCGAACCGGTGGTGACGCAGTAGCCGGGCCAGAGCGCCGACTCTCCCCCCCGTGTCGGATCTCTGGACGGCCCTGGCCCTTGTTCTCGTCATCGAGGGCGTGATATACGCCGCATTTCCGGGACCCATGAAGCGGGCAGTTGCCAGCGTGCTGGCACTGCCCGATAATGTGCTTCGAACAACCGGCCTGATTGTCGCCGCCGTGGGGCTGTTGCTGGTCTGGTTGATTCGCGGATGATAATGCCGGCCTTCGCGACATGATCATCTTATTGTGACCGATAGTTGCGCCCTAAAGGCACCATATTTGGTGCGAAGATCCTTTGACGGCAGCGCTGGCGATTGCCGGGCTGGCGCATAGCTTTCAATCATGGAAGGGGTCGGACCCCGAGATCATGGCCTCCCGGTCTTATGCGCCGGTCGAGGATGAGGAGGAGAAACACAAGTCCATGCGCAGATTTACACACTCATGCGCGCGTGCCCATGCGGATGCCTCCGCTATTCCGGCGATGTGCGTGAAACCATTGGTCTGGATGATGGCGACGCTCGCCATGGCCGTCATCCTCTTGGCCGCGCAGGCAACCAAGGCCCAAGAGCGGCCCGATAGCTTCGCCGATTTGGCGGAAAGACTGCTGCCGTCGGTCGTCAACATCTCGACCACGCAGTTGATCGAAGGATCGGATCTGCAAGGCCCGGCCATCCCGCAATTTCCGCCGGGATCGCCCTTTGAGGACTTCTTCGAGGACTTCCAGAACCGTCGGGGTGAGGATGGCGACCTGCCGCCGCGCCACGCCAGTGCGCTTGGCTCGGGCTTCATCATCGACGAGACGGGCATCATCATCACCAACAACCACGTGATTGCCGGTGCCGACGAGATCACGGTCATCCTGCAGAACGAGGACACCTACGAGGCGGAACTGATCGGCGCGGATGCCGAGACCGACCTCGCGGTTTTGCGTGTCGAGGCGGACGAGCCGCTGCCGGCCGTGCCGTGGGGCGACAGTGACGCCTTGCGCGTTGGTGATTGGGTGATGGCCATCGGCAACCCGTTCGGACTGGGTGGATCGGTTTCGGCCGGCATCGTCTCGGCCCGTGGCCGGGACATCAATTCCGGCCGGTACGACAACTTCATCCAGACGGATGCTGCGATCAATCGCGGCAACTCCGGCGGTCCGCTGTTCGACCTGGACGGTCAGGTCGTCGGCATCAACTCCGCGATCTACTCGCCGACGGGTGCGTCGGTCGGCATCGGCTTCGCCATTCCGGCCAATCTGGCCCAAGGCGTGATCGGCCAGATCATCGAGTTCGGTCGCACCCGGCGCGGCTGGCTGGGTGTGCGCATCCAGACGGTGACGGACGACATCGCCGAGAGCCTGGGGCTGGACGACGCGCGCGGCGCCCTGGTGGCCAGCGTGACGCCCGGCGGGCCGGCCGAGGCCGCCGGCATCGTGCCCGGCGACGTGATCATCGAGTTCGACGAGCGCGATGTCGAGGATATGCGGGGTCTGCCGCGCATCGTCGCCGACACCGAGGTGGGCTCGACGGTCGATGTCGATGTCTTCCGTGGCGGCGAGATGGTCACGGTTCAGGTCGAGCTGGGCGAGCTTGAGGTCGCCGAGGAGCAAGGCCTGCTGGCCGCGCTGCCGTCCGAAGAGGCGCTGGGCATCGAGGAGGAGCTGTCGGATCTGGGCCTCACGGTGTCGCCCGTCACCGACCCGCTTCGCAGTGAGTTCAACCTGAGCGCGGGTACCGAGGGGGTCGTGATCCTCTCCGTCGATCCCGAGTCCCAGGCGGCAAGCGAAGGCCTGCAGCCCGGCGAGGTGATCGTCGAGGTTGGCCAGGAGGCGGTGACGTCGCCTGAGGAGGTTGCCGAGCGCGTTGAGGCGGCACGCGATGCCGGCCGGCGTTCGGTCCTGCTGCTGATCGACCGCGACGGCGAACTGCGCTTCGTGGCGTTGAACGTCTCGGAGAGCTGATAGACCAGTTCTTCGAAACAACAGTTGGAAAGGGCGTCCCTTCTTCGGGGCGCCCTTTTTGATGACCGCCTTCAGGTCGGGCTGAATTCGTCCAGTCGATAGCCCTGATAGTAGAGCAGCGTGGTCAGGTCACCGTGATCGACGGCGAAGCGGGCTGCTGCACGCACCGCCGGCTTTGCCTTGAACGCGACGCCCATGCCGGCGGCCTCGATCATGTCCAGATCGTTGGCGCCGTCGCCAACGGCAAGTGCTGCGCCATGCGGGATGTCCAGCCGGTGGCATAGCGTCATCAGCGTCGCGCGTTTCGCGTCGCGATCGCGAATCGGTTCGACGATCTTGCCCGTCAGCCGGCCGTCCGCGATTTCCAGATCGTTGGCGCTGTCCTCGTCGAAACCCAGCCTGTCCCTCACGCGCGACGTGAAGTGGATGAAACCGCCGGAGACGAGCGCGGCGTAGGCGCCCGTGCTCTTCATGGTCGCGACCAGGGTTGCGGCGCCCGGCATCACTTCCAGCCGCTCGTAGGTCTCCGCAAGCGCGGTTTCTCTCAAACCAGCGAGCAGGGAGATCCGTTCGCGCAGAGCGCCCTTGAACTCCAACTCGCCGCGCATGGCGCGGGCGGTGATCTCGGCGATCTTGGGTTTCAGGCCGGCATGGGCGGCCAGATCGTCCAAGGTCTCGCCGACCACGATGGTCGAGTCCATATCGGCGATCAGCAGCCGCTTGCGCCTGCCCTCGGGCGGTTGAACGGCGACGTCGATCGGGCGACCGTCGAGCTGTTCACGCAAGGCCCTTTGCAGGTCTCGCTGAGCGTCATCCGCCATAGGCCCAACGAACCGAATGTCGCAGACTTGGCGCGGCGCCAGCCAGTCCGGGGGTTCGGCGCCGGGTAGGCGATCGGCGATGTCAGCCAGAACACTTTCGTCGAGCCCTTCGAGATCGGCGCTCACCAATGTCAGGACCAGGTTTCCGATGTTTTCGGCCATGCTGCGTCGGGTCTTGGGGTCGGATGGTGGGGTTGGGGACGGCGCCGGTTTATGCCGGACGGCACGGCCGCTTGTCCAGCGGGCGCCTTTGATCCAGTTTGCGCCCATGTCCACTGAGAAGAACATGCCGCCGGTCATCGTGATCGCGGGTCCGACTGCTTCCGGCAAGTCGGGTGTGGCGCTGGCCTTGGCCCAGGAGCTTGACGGCGTGGTGATCAACGCGGACAGCATGCAGGTCTATGCCGATCTGCGCATCCTGACCGCCCGGCCGACCGCGGAAGACGAGGCGGCCGCGCCCCACCGCCTGTACGGCGTGCTGCCGGCCGAACAGCCCTGTTCGGCCGCGGCCTGGGTCGACATGGCGCTCGCCGAGATCGCGGTGGCACAGGCCGACGGACGGCAACCAATCCTGGTCGGCGGCACCGGTCTGTATCTGAAGGCGCTGACCGAAGGCCTGAACCAGATCCCGGCCATTCCCGCGCATGTCCGTCAGGCTACCCGCGACATGCATGCAGAGCTTGGCGGGGAGGCCTTTCACGAGCAACTCTCGCGCTGGGACCCGGCCATGGCACGGCGCTTGGAGCCCGGAGACACCCAGCGCCTGATCCGCGCCTGGGAGGTCATGGCCGCGACCAACCGATCGCTGGCCGACTGGCAGGCGGACGAAATTGCCGGCCCGCCGCCTGAGATGCGGTTCGATCTGCATATTCTCATGCCGCCGCGCGAACAGCTCTATGCGGTCTGCGACGCCCGCTTCTTGACCATGATTGAGCTGGGTGCGTTGAACGAGGTTGCTGCCTTAGCGGCACGCGGCCTCAGCCCGGACCTGCCGGCCATGAAGGCAGTGGGCGTGCCGGAACTGCTGGCCCATCTGGGCGGCACGATCGACTTGCCGACGGCGATTTCGAAGGCCCAGCAGGCGACGCGGAACCTCGCCAAGCGGCAGTTCACCTGGTTTCGCAATCAAGTTGCGCCGGAGCGGCTGGCGCCGTCGGTGCATGCCAGCCATGTTTATAGCGCGCAACATTCGGAAAGTTTGGTGGCAGAAATCTTGCAGAAAATTCGAAAATCCCGTTGACCTCGCTCAGCATCCCGTCTAGCTTGCCGCTCCCGCACTGCGGCAAAACCAGCTTCGGTGCGAAAACAACTGATAGAACAAGGTGTTAGTGAAGCCGTTCAGCTTCCCGCTGTGCGGCACAAAAGGCGGATGAAAGACCCCATGTCCGAGAAGATGCTGACTGGTGCCGAAATCGTGTTGAAAGCCCTGACCGACCAGGGCGTGGAAGTCATTTTCGGCTATCCCGGCGGCGCTGTCCTGCCGCTCTACGACGCGCTGTTTCAGCAGAACCATATCCGCCACATTCTTGTCCGGCATGAGCAAGGCGCCGTCCACGCGGCGGAGGGCTATGCGCGGTCGACCGGCAAGGTCGGTGTCGTGCTGGTCACGTCGGGGCCGGGGGCAACCAACGCGGTTACCGGCTTAACCGACGCGTTGATGGATTCGATCCCGATCCTGTGTCTGACCGGGCAGGTGCCGACCCATCTGATCGGCAATGACGCGTTTCAGGAGTGCGACACGACCGGCATCACCCGGCCGTGCACCAAGCACAACTATCTGGCCAAGGACATCAACCAGCTGGCCCGCACGGTCCATGAAGCCTTCCTGGTCGCGAAGTCCGGCCGGCCGGGGCCCGTCGTGCTGGACCTGCCAAAAGACGTCCAGTTCGCCACCGGGCCATACACCCCGCCGGAGGCGGTGGAACACCGCACCTACCGGCCGCAGCTTCAGCCCGATATGGCCCAGGTCGAGCGGGCAGTGGAGGCCATGGCCGAGGCGGAACGGCCGATCTTCTACACCGGCGGCGGTGTGATCAATGCCGGACCGGAGGCCTCGAAGGTCCTGACCGAATTCGTCGCCCTTACGGGCTATCCCATCACCAACACGCTGATGGGCCTGGGTGCGTTTCCGGCCTCGGACAAGAGGTTCCTGGGCATGCTGGGCATGCACGGGACCTACGAGGCCAATCTGGCGATGTATCATTGCGATGTGATGATCAATATCGGCGCCCGGTTCGACGATCGCGTCACCGGCCTGCTGACCGAGTTCTCGCCGGGCTCGAAGAAGATCCATGTCGACATCGACCCCAGCTCGATCAACAAGAACGTGGCTGTCGACATCCCCATCGTCGGCGACGCGCTGGCCACCATGCAGGCGATGATCAAGGTCTGGAAGGATCGCGGCTACAAGCCCAACGCGCAGGCGCTCAGCAAATGGTGGCAGCAGATCGATCAATGGCGCGCGCGCGACAGTCTGCGCTTTAACCAGCCGACCGAACCCGGCTCGATCATCAAGCCGCAATACGCCATCACGCGGCTGGTCGAGGCGACCAAGGACCGCGATGACGTCTACATCACGACCGAGGTCGGCCAGCACCAGATGTGGGCCGCACAGCTGATCCCGTTCGAGAGGCCGAACCGCTGGATGACCTCTGGCGGCCTGGGCACCATGGGCTACGGCCTGCCGGCGGCCATGGGCGTGCAGATCGCCCATCCCGACGCGCTGGTGGTCGATGTTGCCGGCGAGGCGTCGGCGATGATGAACATCCAGGAACTGTCGACCATCAAGCAGTACGACCTGCCGGTGAAGCTGTTCCTGATCAACAATCAGTGGATGGGCATGGTGCGCCAGTGGCAGGAACTGCTGCATGGCGAGCGCTATTCCCACAGCTATTCCGAGGCCTTGCCAGATTTCGTGAAGCTGGCCGAGGCGTTCGGCTGCGTCGGCCTGCGCGCCACCAAGGTCGAGGAGGTCGACGACGTCATCGCCGAGATGATCGCCACCAAGCGGCCGGTCGTCGTCGACATGTGTGTCGACCAGCGCGAGAACTGCTTCCCGATGATCCCGGGCGGTCACGCGCACTACGACATGCTGCTGGGCCCGGAAGACCAGGCCGAGCAGCCCGCTTCCGAAGAGGGCATGGTTCTGGTATAGCCTGCCGGCCCTTACCGGCTGACGCGGCCGGCGGCCTTCCGCGCCGCCGTTCCGCGTCGCCTTTCATCGATCGCTTCCCACCGACAATCGGGCGCCCCCAATGCCGCCGCAAGAACCCACCGAACGCCATACCATCGCCGTGCTCGTCGACAACGAACCGGGGGTCCTGGCGCGTGTCATCGGCCTGTTTGCCGGTCGCGGCTACAATATCGAGAGCCTGACGGTGGCGGAGGTCGACCATGCCGGCGGCCGGTCGCGCATTACGATCGTCACCAGCGGCACCAAGATGATCATCGAACAGATCAAGGCCCAGCTTGACCGGCTGGTGCCGGTCCACACGGTGAACGATCTGACCATCGAGGGCCCGTCGATCGAACGGGAACTGGCGTTGATCAAGGTGCGCGGCTCTGGCGAAAAGCGCATCGAGTCCCTACGCATCGCCGACATCTTCCGCGCCCGCGTAGTCGACAGCACGACCGAGAGCTTCGTCTTCGAGGTTACCGGCGCCTCGGAGAAGATCGACGCCTTTATCGGGCTGATGCTGCCCTTGGGCCTGGTCGACATCACCCGCACCGGTGTCGCATCCATCGCCAGGGGCGAAGAAGGCCTGCTGATCCACGGCTAGGCGCGACGCCGCCGTCCACAAATCAAAAGAACATCGAGGAATCCATAGAATGCGCGTTTACTACGATCGCGACGCCGACGTTAATCTGATCAAGGCCAAGAAGGTCGTGATCGTGGGTTATGGTTCACAAGGCCACGCCCATGCCGCCAATCTGCGCGATTCCGGCGTAAAGGACGTCCGTGTGGCGCTGCGCCCGGGCTCTGCGACGACGCGCAAGGCGGAGGAGGCCGGCTTCACGGTCATGAGCCCGGCGGAGGCCGCCGGCTGGGCCGATGTCATCATGATGTGCACGCCCGACGAACTGCAGGGCGACATCTATCGCGACCATCTGCACGACAACATGAAGGAGGGCGCGGCCCTCGGCTTCGCCCACGGTCTGAACATTCACTTCAACCTGATCGAACCCCGCGCCGACCTGGACGTCTTCATGGTCGCGCCGAAGGGCCCGGGCCACACCGTGCGGTCGGAGTATCTGAAGGGCGGTGGCGTGCCCTGCCTGCTGGCGGTCGACCGCAACCCGACCGGCTCGGCCTTCGATGTCGGCCTGTCCTACGCCTCGGCCATCGGCGGCGGCCGCGCCGGCGTGATCGAGACCACCTTCAAGGAAGAGTGCGAAACCGACCTGTTCGGCGAGCAGGTGGTGCTGTGCGGCGGCCTGACGGCTCTCATTCAGGCCGGTTATGAGACGCTGGTCGATGCCGGCTACGCGCCGGAGATGGCCTATTTCGAGTGCCTGCACGAGGTCAAGCTGATCGTCGACCTGATGTATGAGGGCGGCATCGCGAACATGCGCTACTCGATCTCCAACACGGCGGAGTATGGCGACTACCGCACCGGCCCCCGCATCATCACCGACGAAACGCGCGGCGAAATGAAGAGGGTGCTTTCCGAGATCCAGAATGGCGAGTTCACGCGCGACTGGATGTTGGAGAACAAGGTCGGCCAGACCAGCTTCAAGGCGACCCGGCGGCGTGCGGCCGCCCACGACATCGAGAAGGTCGGCGAAAAGCTGCGCGCCATGATGCCCTGGATCGCCCAGAACAAGTTGGTCGACAAGGCGAAGAACTGATCGACGGTACTTTGTTGCCGCGAGAGGCCGGCCCGCCCGATCAGGCAGCCGGCCTTTCTCTTTTGCGCTTATCCTCCGTGGCCATCACGCTGGACCGGGTGATCAGCCGGGCGCCGAGGCCGTAGGTGAAATAGGCCCAGACCCAATTCACAAAGACCATCATGCGGTTGCGGGCGCCGATCAGGAAATAGATGTGGATCAGGCCCCAGAACATCCAGGCGAACCAGCCGGCCATCTTGATCCAGCGCAGATTGGCCACGGCGGCGTGGCGGCCGATCGTGGCCAGCATACCGTCGTCGCGATAGCGAAACGGCCGTGGTCTTGATGCCGCGTCGAGCCGGTCGCGGATGACCTTCGCCAGATGGGCGCCCTGCTGCTTGGCGACCGGCGCCACGGCGGGCACGGGCTTGCCGCCTTCCGGTGCATAGCTGGCCGCATCGCCAATGACGAAGATGTTCGGGTGGCCGGGTACGGTAAGGTCCGGGGCGACGATCACGCGCCCTTGCCGATCCGTCCCCGCGCCTAGCCAGTCGCCGACCGCAGGGGCCCTGGTGCCGGCCGCCCACAGGATGTTCGCCGCCGGAATCGTCCGCCCGTCCTGCAGGGTCACGCCATACCCGTCGACCTGGTCGACGGCCGTGTTCAGATGCACGGTGACGCCCAGCTTGGTCAGGGCGCGCCTGGCGAAGTCGGTCAGCTTTGGCGGAAATCCCGAAAGCAGGGATGGGCCCGCCTCCAGCAGGATGATCTCCGCCTCGCGCGGCACGATATGGCGGAAATCCCGGGCCAGCGCCTTCTTGGCCAACTCGGCCAGGGCGCCCGCCAACTCGACGCCGGTTGCGCCGCCGCCGACGATGACGAAGGTCATCAGGCGCTCGCGTTCGGCCGCGTCATCCGTCGTCTCGGCATATTCGAACGCCAGCAAGACCTTCTCACGGATGTCCAGCGCGTCCTTCAGGGATTTCAGCGACGGCGCGTGCGGGCGCCAGTCATCATGGCCGAAGTAACTGTACTCCGACCCCGTCGCCAGGATCAGCGTGTCGAACGGATGATCGGCCCGCTCGCCGCGCACCATGCCAGCGTCGACGTCGACGTCGACCACCGTATCCATCAGGATGGTGGCGTTTTTCTGGTTGCGGAACAGGCTGCGGATCGGCACCGCGACGTCGGCCGGTGAGACGCCGGCCGTGGCCACCTGATAGAGCAGGGGCTGAAACAGATGGTGGTTCTTGCGGTCGATGATGGTGACATGGACCGGTGCGCCGGCGAGCCCTCTGGCCGCTGCCAGTCCCCCGAAGCCGGCGCCAACGATTACGACCTCGTGCGGTCGGGCAACCTCTGTGGCCATCGCCGTGTCTCCATTCATTTGCCCCTCAAGGTGGGTATGGCGGCCGGCTAGCCAAGCGGGGCTTGGTCATGGGCGCCTTGCAGCGGCTTTGTCGCGACCATTGAGGGGCGCGTTCGGCGGTCGCCAAGCCAGGTGGCCAGTGCCGGGTGCTCGGCTGGCCAACCAGGCATAAGCTCGTTGAGGTCGGCGATGTCTAGGGCACAGGCCAGGGCCATGTGCCCAAAGTCCCAGGCGGGCGGGCCGCTCAGATCCGCCCAGATGGCCTCGAAATGGTCGAGACATCGTTTGGCACGCTTCGTCTCTACTTCCAGCAGGAAGTCCGAGCGGCGCGGTTCCGACCGCCGCAACTCGCGCACCCAGACCGCGATGCCGTCCAGAAAGCCTGTCATCATGCTTTCTAGCGCGCGGGCGGGCCAGTCGTTGGGATCCGGCAGCAACGGCGCCGCACCGGCCACCCGGCCGAAATAATCACAGATGTTCCGCGCCTCGCCGAGCACCAGGTCACCCTCCACCAGGGTCGGCACGCGGCATACCGGGCTGTAGGCCAGCAGCGGACTGTCCGGTGCCCGGTTGCGGACCTTGACCCAAATAATCCGCGAGTCGAGGCCGGCGTCCCGCGCGGCGATGCGGACAATGCGGGCATAGGGCGAGTTGTCGGAGTAGTAGATCTGCATCGCGCGGTTCCAAAATCACATCGGTGTGGGGCGCCAGCGGCCTTGCCGCGACAATCGAGAAAACAGCGCGCCAAGTCTGGTCGCGCCGGGGGTGTTGCCTCAGGCAGCCAGGTTCTGTCTCGATTTGAGAATAGTATTTAAGCTATTGATATCAAGCGATAAACTTTGCTCCGACGACCTCGGTTGCTGATCGTCGCGCCATGCATTTCCGAGTTTCTTGACAATATGGAAAACCCGGCGCATGCTTTCCAAAACGTTTTGGAAGCGGCCCAAACCAAGCGCCGCAGGAATGGGGGACCCGCCACTCATGGCTATAAAGGGTCGCCGGCAGCCGCGTCTGAAGGAACTGTCTTCGGAGCTGGGGTTGTCGATCACCACGGTCTCACGGGCGTTGGCTGGCTATTCGGATGTCAGTGCGGCGACGCGCGAGCGGGTGCGCGAGATGGCCGCGCGACGCGGCTATGTGCCCAGCCGGGCCGGTCGGATGCTGGTGTCCGGCAACAGCGGCTTTGTCGGTTTGGTCGTGCCCTTGCGCGACTCCCACTTTATCGACGCCTTTCTGGGGGAGTTCATCGTCGGCCTGAGTGAGGCCTTCACCGACAGTGGCCGCGACCTGACGATCACGACCGCTGCCAGAGACCGTCGAGAGGTCGACGTCCTGCGCCACCTCGTGAACGGCCAGCAGGCCGACGGTGTGGTGCTCACCAGGGCCTTGAGCGCGGACGACCGGGTGACCTATCTGCTGGATCAGCAAGTGCCCTTCGTCCTGCACGGCCGGGTCCTGGGTGAGGGCCGGCCTTACGTCTGGTTCGACACCGACGGCGAGGCGGCGTTCGGCGAAGCGGCGCGTATGCTGATTGATCTCGGGCATAGAGACTTCGGCTATCTGACGTTTACCGAACCGTTGACCTTCGCGCATTTTCGCCGCATCGGGCTGGAAGGCGCGTTGCGCGACCACGGGCTGCAGTTGCCCGATCGGGCGATTGCCAGCGTCAGCCGGTTTGACGAGGCCGAGGTTGAACGCGCCGCCGACAGACTTCTGAGCCTCGACCCGCGACCCACGGCGATCCTGTGCGCCACGGACGGGCTTGCCATCAAGCTGTTGGAAGTGGCCGCCAAGCGCGCGATCAACGTGCCCGCCGATCTCTCCATCATCGGCTTCGACAATTTGCCCGTCTCCGCCTACGCCTCGCCGGGCATCACGACGTTCGACCAAAGCATTCAGGACAGTGCGATCCACGTCGCCGAGATGCTGGTCAAACTGATCGACGAAGGGATCGACGCGGTGGAGCCGCGTCTGGTGAAAGCCGACTTCATTGCCCGTGGCAGCCACGGGCCGGCCCCGCCGGCCCGGCCATCGGTGCGTGCGGTCGGCTGATCGTTTTTGCAAACCCACGTGTCAACAAGGGAGGATCTCATGACACGAATGACCAAGTCCGTTCTTCTGGCCTCTGCCGCTGCGTTCCTGTCCACCGGCCTGGCGGCGACGCCGGGCCTGGCGCAAGAGGAGATTCTGTTCTGGTCGACCCAGGCACGCCCGGTGGAAGAGGCGCAGGCCATGCGCGACGACGTGCTGGCCGCCTTCGATGGCGCCGGCGCGGTGAACTATCAGCCGCAAGATCCGGGTCCGTTCCTCACCAGGCTTGAGGCGGAATTCGCCACGGACACGGGCACCATCGGCCTGATCGGTGCCTTGCACGGCGACTTTACCGCACTCGGCAACGACAATCTGGTGGACCTCTCCAGCATCGATACGGCCAGCCTGGGCATCAGCGACGCGCTGCTGGAGCTAGGCCGCATGGGGTCGGACGAGCAGCTTTACATGCCGTGGATGCAGGCGACCTACATCATGGCCGCAAACCGCGAGGCGCTGCCCTACCTGCCGGACGGCGCCGACATCAACGCGCTGACCTACGACCAGCTGATCGCGTGGGGCCAGGCCATGGAAGAGGCCACCGGTTCGCCCAAGATCGGCATTCCGGCCGGCCCCAGCGGCCTGATCCATCGGTTCTTCCAAGGCTATCTCTACCCGTCCTTCACGGACTCGATGGTGACCGAGTTCCGGTCGGCCGAGGCGGAGTCGATGTGGGAGACCTTCCTGGACCTGTGGGCCGTCACCAGCCCGGCCTCGCCCAACTACAACTTCATGCAAGAACAGCTCTTGACCGGTGAGGTCTGGGTCGCGTTCGACCACACCGCCCGGCTGGCCGAGGCCTTTAACGAGCGGCCCGAGGATTTCGTGGCCTTCCCGGCCCCGGCGGGCCCGACCGGTCGTGGCTTCATGCCCGTGCTGGCCGGTGTCGCCATTCCGCGTACAGCGCCCGACCAGACCGTATCGATGGATCTAACGGAGTTCCTGCTGGAGCCCAACACGCAGATCGCGACCCTGCGGGCGACGAACTTCTTCCCCGTGGTCGACGTTGAGTTGCCGGCCCAGATGCCAGCGTCGGTGCGTGCGTCGAGTGCTGCCATCGCCGCGCAGTCCGGTTCACCCGACGCCAATCCGGGCCTGCTGCCGGTTGGCCTTGGGGACCTGGGTGGCCAGTTCAACCAGGTCTACGTCGATACCTTCCAACGCATCGCGCTTGCCGGTCAGGACATCAGGACCGTTCTGGACGACCAGGCAGACACGCTGCGCTCGATCATGGATGAGGCCGGCGCGCCGTGTTGGGCACCCGACCCGCCATCGGACGGGCCGTGCCCGGTCAACTAAGCCCGTGAAAACGCCGGCGGCGCGGAGCCGCCGGCGTCCATCCTGGGGGAAATCCGATGCAAGTAAGGGCGCTGCCATATCTGCTGCTCGCGCCGGCCGCCGTGTTTCTGGTCATCTTCTTCCTGTATCCGGCCGTCGACGTCGCGATCCAGGCCTTCACCAGCGATGGTGAGTGGACCTGGGCGAACTTCGATCAGATGGTCAGCCACTGGAAGTTCAATACGGCTCTGCGGAATACGCTGCTGCTGGCCCTGATCGTCGTGCCGCTTCAGTTGGCGCTGTCGCTGTTCATGGCGACGATGGTGACCAAGATGAAGCGGGGGCGGGATCTGATCCTGTACATCTGGACCATACCGCTCGGCATTTCCGATCTGGCGGCCGGCATCATCTGGCTGGCGATTCTTGAGCAGAACGGGTTTCTCAACAGTGCCCTCTATGGCCTCGGCGTGATCGACAGCCCGGCGACCTATCTCAGTTACCAGAACCCGTTCGTGCTGCTGATCGCGGTCGCCATCGCGGAGATTTGGCGCTCGACGGCGATCGTGCTGGTCATCCTGGTCGCGGGCATGGGCCTGATCCCCAAGGAGTACTATGAGGCAGCGGAAGTGTTTGGCGCCGGGCCGTGGAAGCGGTTCGTCAAGATCACCTTGCCGATGATGCGGCCAAGCCTGCAAACGGCGCTGATCCTGCGGACCATCCTGGCGTTCGAGGTGTTCGCCGTGGTCATCGCCCTTGCCGGCGTCCAGATGCCGATTCTCATGGGCGAGGTCTACGAGTGGGAGTTCCGGCTGCGCGAAAGCGGTGTCGCGGCGGCCTACGCGCTGGTCATTCTCGGCATCTCCATCGCCTTCACGATCTTCTTCCTGTGGGTCTTGCGCACACCGAAGGAGGCACGGGTATGACCGCCGCCGACATTGCCGTATCGGCCAAAAAGGTACGGCCCACCGACCACAGAAGCGCGTCGCGCTGGTTGATGGCGGCTACGATCACCATCCTGTGCCTCTGGGTGCTGGTGCCGATCTATCTGATCCTGGTCAACACCCTGTCGAGCCCGGAGGAGGTCACCAGTTGGCCGCGGCAGTTTTTCCCCTCGTTTGACTTGGGCAGTGTGACGTTTTTCGCCAACTATCAAGGTGTCGCGCGGGCGCTGTTGAACTCGGTAATCGTTGCCGTGATGACCATGGTCTTCTCGATCGGTCTGGGTGCGCCGGCGGGCTACGCGCTGGCCCGGTTCGACTTTCCGGGCAAGAACGTGTTCCGTGTCGTCGTGCTGATGACCAGGGCGTTCCCGCTGCCGCTGTTGGCGTTGCCGCTGGCCATCATGTTCATTCAGATCGGGCTGGACGATACGCGCTTCGGGCTTGCCCTGGTACACACCATGCTGGCGATGCCGTTTGCCATCCTGATCACGGCGTCCTTGTTCATGGGCATTCCGTACGAGCTTGAAGAAGCGGCCTGGACGCTGGGCTGCAACCGTTTCACTGCCTTCGTGAAGGTGGTGCTGCCGCTGGTGATGCCTGGCATCGCGGCGTCGGCGGTTTTCGCCTTCGTGATCTCGTGGAACGAGGTGTTCGCCGCGGCGGTGCTGACGATCCAGAACCGGACGCTGACGGCGTTCCTGCTGACCAGCCTGAACGAGGCGCCGCTCGCCTTGAAGTTCGCCGGCGGCGCGGTGCTGGTTCTGCCGGCCCTGTTCTTTCTCTTCGCCGTACGCAAGTACCTGTTCGCCATGTGGGGCATAGCCAACCGCTAGGCCGCACCGGTAGGGAGCAATCATATGGCTGAAATCAAGATCAAAGGTGTCGAGAAGCGCTTCGCCTCGTTCACCGCCCTGCATTCCATCGACCTGACGGTAAAGGATCAGGAATTCCTGGTGCTGCTGGGCGCGTCCGGCTGCGGCAAGACGACCCTGCTGCGTCTGATCGCCGGGCTGGATTTCGCCACCGAGGGCGAGATCCAGATCGGCGGCAAGCGGGTCAACGAGTTGCCGCCGCGCTCGCGCGAGATCGCCATGGTGTTCCAGAACTACGCCGTGTTCCCGCACCTGACCGTGTTCGACAATATCGGCTTCGGCCTGCGCATGAAGAAGATGCCCAGCGACCAGATCCGGCAGAAGGTCACCAAAGCCGCAGAGATGATGCATATCGAACAGTTGCTGGAGCGCTATTCCGGACAGCTTTCCGGCGGCCAACGTCAGCGCGTGGCGGTCGCCCGCGCGTTGGCGATGGAGCCGGAGGTCCTGTTGATGGATGAGCCGCTGTCCAATCTCGATGCCCTGCTGCGGATGGAGATGCGGGCGGAGTTGAAGGGCGTCCTGCAGGAAAGCAAGACCACCACCATCTACGTCACCCATGACCAGGTTGAGGCCATGAGCATGGCCGACCGGATCGCGGTCATGCATGGCGGGCACATCATCCAGGCGGCATCCCCGATCAGCGTCTATCGCGACCCGGCCTCACGGTTCGTCGGCGGCTTCATCGGCAACCCGCCCATGAACTTCCTGCCGGCCAAGCGGTCCAACGGCCACTGGACGGCGGCGGGCGTGGCCTTCGACGGCCCGTCGGTCGACAAGGAGACGATCGAGTTCGCCATCCGGCCGGAGGATCTCGATCCGTCGGACACCGGTCTGTCCGGCCGGGTCAGGGTCGTCGAACCGCTCGGCGCCCATCAGCTCGTCACCATGGATGTGGATGGCCATTTGTTCCGCGCCGTGCTGGAAAGTGATTTGCCGATTGGCTCTGGCGAGACCATCACGCTGGCGCCGAAGCCTGATCGTATCCGCTGGTTCGACCCTGACTCGGAGAACGCCCTGCAATGAGCGCGGTCGGAGCAGGCGCCAGCCCACCGCCGGATCTGTCCGCGCTGGCCTGGACCATTCTTGAGGATAACGACCGCGGCCAATACTCCGTGCCGACCGGCGGGCTCTATCCCTTTCAATGGAACTGGGACTCGTGCCTGACCGCGCTGGGTCAAGCCCGGCGGCACGAGGCGCGGGCCTGGACCGAGATCGCCACGCTGATGGAGCATCAATGGCCCGACGGCATGGTCCCCCACATCATCTTCCACCAGCAAGATGACAGCTACTTTCCGGGACCCGACGTCTGGGGTACGGGCCGGCCGGTGGCAACTTCCGGCATCACCCAGCCGCCGATCGCCGGCTTCGTGATGCGCAGACTGTTCGAGCGGGCGCGCGACCAGGGGCTGGCCCAGGAACACGCGCGTGCGTTGCTGCCCAAGGTCGCCGCCTGGCATGACTGGTTTTATGCCAACCGGGACCCGGCCGGCACGGGCCTGGTCGCCATCGTGCACCCCTGGGAATCCGGCCGCGACAATTCGATCGACTGGGACGAGGCGCTTGCCCGCGTGCCGGACGAGGGCGTGGCGCCCTATGTGCGCAAGGACACCTCCCATGTCGATCATGCGCAGCGCCCGACGAAGGCGGAGTACGACCGCTATCTCTGGCTCGTGCAGCACTTTCGAAGCCTCGGCTGGGACAACGCGAAGATCCATGACGCCTCGCCATTCCAGGTCGTCGATCCGGGACTGAATGCCATTCTCATCCGGTCGGCCGACGATCTTGCCTGGCTTGCCGAAACTCTGGGCGAACCGGCGCTAGCCGACCGGCAGAAACACCACGCGGAGAAGGGCCGCGCGGCGCTCGAGAGCCTGTGGAGCGAGGATCACGGCCAGTATGTCTGCTTCGACCGCGTATCGTCCGCCCCGGTCGACAGCGCCGCGATCGGCGGCATCCTGCCCATCTTCGCCGGCATCCCCGACCCGGCCCGCTTCTCAGCCCTGGTCGCCCGGTTGCGCTTGCTGCTCTCCCGCGCCCGCTTTGCGACCGCCAGCCACGACCCCGCTGACCCGCGCTTCGACGGGCTGCGCTACTGGCGTGGCCCCGCATGGCTGATCGTGAACTACCTGCTGGTTGACGGCTTGTTGCGAGCGGGCGAGGGCGATTTGGCCCGGCGGATCATCGACAGCAGTCTGGCGCTGACCAAGAACGGCGACCTGTCGGAGTATTACGACCCGCATACCGGCCAGGGCCTCGGCGGCGGCCATTTCTCTTGGACCGCCGCGATGGTGCTCGAGTTCCTGGAGCTGCAAGAAGGTTGACATCCATCGGCGGGGTGCGCGGGACAAACGTTCGGACCCGTCCAACCGCGACGGATTTCTGAGTGGCGCGTGCGGCCTATTCGACTAGTATGCCGCGCCAACAGCGACAGGTTCCAGGCAAGGGTTCAAGCGCATGGCGGATCGGGTATCGAACGTAACCATTGTCGGCGGCGGTACGGCAGGCTGGCTGACGGCCTGCATCGTCCATACCTTTCTTAATCGCCGCACCGATCAACGGCCGGTCAAGGTGACATTGATCGAATCACCGAACACCCCGACCATCGGTGTCGGCGAGGCGACCGTGCCCGGCATGGTCCGGCTTTTGAGCCAGCTCAAGATCGACGAGTCCCGGTTCTTCCGCGAATGCAACAGCTCGTTCAAGCTGGGCGTTCGCTTTCAGGATTGGAACCGCTCGAAGAAAGGCACACCACAGAGCTTCGTGCACCCGTTTCAGGCCGCGCCCTACATCGACGGCTTTCCGGTCGCCTATTATTACCACGCCTTTGCCAAGGGCGACTTCGTCGACGCCACCCTGCCGCAGATGACGGCAATCGACAATCTGAAGGCGCCGCGTGAGATGGGCGCGAAGGACTATGAATCGAGCATGTCCTACGCCTATCACCTCGACGCCGGAAAGTTTGCCGGCTTCCTGCGCGATGTGTGCGTCGAGCGCGGCGTGGAGCACATTCTGGACGATCTGCAGGACGTTGAGGTCGGCGAGGATGGCCGCATCACGTCCCTGCAGTTCGAACGCACGGGGCGGCGCGAGGTCGAACTCGTCATCGATTGCACCGGCTTCCGCGGCGTGATCATGCGCCAAGCCTTGAAGGAGCCCAGAATCCCCTGGACCAACCATCTGCTGAACGATCGCGCCTTGGCCGTGCAGATCGACCATGACGACCAAACCCACCTGGAACCGTTCACGCGCTCAACGGCGCTCAGCGCCGGTTGGGTCTGGAACGTGCCGCTCTACCACCGGATCGGTACCGGCTATGTCTACTCCAGCGCGTTTAAGACCGAAGACCAGGCGATGGAGGAATTTCTGGCCCATCTCGGCCCCCGCGCCCAGGGCAAGACGCCGCGCGGCATCAAGATGGAGGTCGGGCGGACGGAGCGCAGTTGGGTCGGCAACTGCATCGCCGTCGGGCTGTCGGGCGGGTTTATCGAGCCGCTGGAATCGACCGCGATCTATCTGATCGAGATGTCGGCCCGCTGGATCGTCGACCTGTTCCCCGATGCGGGCATCTCCGAACCCCTGGCGCGCCGCTATAACCAGCGGATGGAGCGGCTGTACGCCGAAGTGCGCGACTTCGTCATGCTGCACTATCTGCTATCCAACCGGACCGGCGACTATTGGGAGGCGGCGCGCAACGAGGTCGACGTGTCGGATTGGCTGAAGAACAATCTGGACATCTGGCAATACACCTTGCCCTACGCCCTCGACGTTGCCGGCAACAGCCTGTTCAACGAGTGGAACTTCATCTTCGTGCTGATGGGCAAGCGGTTCTACGCCGATCGCGAACTGTCGATGGACAGCCTGCTACAGCAAGACCGCTGGCGCGAATACAGCGCGACGATCGACAGGAAGAAACAGGCCGTCCTGACCAAACTTCCGACCCATTACGAGCTCTTGGCGAAGGTTCACGGCGACCTGGCCGAAAAGCCCAAGCAAACCGCCAAGGGCGAGGGTGCCGACGAACTGCTCTCGGCCTTTCTTTCTGCGCAGCCTTCGTTCACCGGATCAACCACGGCGGCTGTAACCCCCACCGGTTTCGACCCCGGCCGGTTCAAGCGGGGGCCAACCGTTAAACACTAAGCGGCCTGTTACTCAGCCGCGTCGTGCCTCGGTACCGGTTCGCGCGTCCGGGCCTGGTCCAGCAGGCGCCGCTCGGCCTCGGCCATGTAGTCGCGGGTTTGCGGCACGGCGGATCGGTCGCGGGTTAGTTGCATCTGGAAGACTTCCCCGGCCTCCAGCCGGAAGTTCAGCTCGCAGATCACCAGATAGAATTCCCACATCCGGCAAAATCGCTCGTCCAGCAGCGCGACGACGCGGTCACGGTTGGCCATGAAACGGTGCCGCCAGTGGCGCAGCGTCTCGGCATAATGCAGGCGCCAGATCTCGATATCCGTGACCCACAGCTCGGTCCGCTCGACCGAGGCCATCGTCTCGGACAGGGCCGGGGTGTAGCCGCCAGGGAAGATGTACTTGCGCAGCCAGGCGTTCGTGCCGCCGGGTGGGTCGCAGCGGCCGATGGAATGCAACAGCGCGACGCCATCGTCGGTCAGCAGCTCCTGCACTTTGGTGAAGAAGGTATCGTAGTGCGCCACGCCGACATGTTCGAACATGCCGACGGAGACGATGCGGTCGAAGGGCCCGGTGACCGCGCGATAGTCCATCGCCTCGATACGTACGCGATCGTCCAGGCCGCGCTCGGCGACCCGCTGGCGCGCCAGATTGAGCTGCTCGTTCGACAGTGTGATGCCGAGGACCTCGACGCCAGTCAGCTCCGCCAAGGTCATCGCCATGCCGCCCCAGCCGCAACCGATATCCAGCACCCGCTGCCCGGGCTTAAGGTCAAGCTTGGATGCGATGTGCAGTTTCTTCTGTAGCTGCGCCTGTTCCAGCGTGTCGTCCGGCGATCGGAAATAGGCGCAGGAATACTGCATGTCCTCGTCCAGGAACATGCGGTAAAGCTCGTTCGACATGTCGTAATGATGGGCCACATTGGCCTTCGCACGGCGCATCGAATTGTGCTGATGGACGCGGCGCAACAGCTTGTTCGCCTGCATCAGCACAGACTGCCAGCCGCTAAGGCGCAGGTTGCTGCGATTGCTCATCAGCAACTCCAGCACCTCGTAGAGGCTGCAATCGACCGGCTGCAACGTGCCGTCCATAACGGCCTCGCCGACAGCCAGTTCCGGGTTCAACGCCAGGCGGCGATGAAGTGCCGGATCGGTGATCTTGAAGGCGGCGGTAGGGCCAGGCCGGCCCTGAAAGACGTGCGTCTGGCCGTCCGCGTCGGTCACGGTCAGGGTGCCGACACGGATTACGGTCTTCAGCAATCGCGACAGCAGCTTCATGGTTCTTGTCTCGACCGTTTCCTTTCAAGCGCGAGTCGGGATGTAAATGATGCCGCGTCGTTGAGAAAAACGAAAGCAAAACGCTTGCCCGTCCAAAAAGCCGTCTGGCTAGTGGTTCGACAAATCAGTTGCCTCACGCCGGCAAATCCGCATATTAAGGCGCCAGTAGACGTGCTGTGGCGCGTCCCAGCGAAGAGAAAGCTGCTCCAGAATGGGTCGTGAACGCCAGATGACGAAGCTGATTATCGGCCGGCCGGGGATTGCCCGGGCCGACGCCGGCCTGCTTCTTCTCGGCCTCGACCTGCGACTTAGCCGCCCCCGGGCGCGCTGACCACCGGCCCACGCCTGACACATCGAGACAGCCTGGGTCGGATCGCCCCGGGGGATTATGGTGACTGACCACACGTCGGCGATTTCGCCTGCGCCCGTCAGAAACAACGTCTCGCCAATCAGGCTTGAAGGACGCCCGTGATGAGTAGCGACAAAGACCATATCAGGATATTCGACACCACCTTGCGCGACGGCGAGCAGTCGCCGGGCGCCTCGATGAACCTCGAGGAAAAGGTGGCCATCGCCAAATTGCTGGAGGAGATGGGCGTCGACATCATCGAGGCCGGCTTCCCGATCGCGTCGAACGGCGATTTCGAGGCGGTTCAGCACATCGCGCGGACGGTGAAGACCTCTGTGGTGGCCGGCTTGGCCCGTGCGGCGCAACGGGATATCGACCGCGCGGCGGAGGCGTTGCGTGACGCCGAACGGCCGCGCATCCACACCTTCATCTCCACCAGCCCGCTGCACATGAAGCACAAGCTGCAGATGGAGCCGACGGAGGTGCTGGACGCGATCACCGACAGTGTCAGCCGGGCGCGCAACTACACCGACGATGTCGAATGGAGCCCGGAAGACGGCAGCCGGACCGAGCCGGACTTTCTCTGCCGCGCGGTCGAACTGGCCATCCGGGCAGGCGCCACGACGATCAACATCCCCGACACGGTCGGCTATGCCACGCCGGAGGATTATGCCGGCATCTTCCGCATGGTCCGCGAACGGGTGCCGGGGGCGGAGGATGTCATCCTGTCGGCCCATACGCACAATGATCTCGGTTTGGCCGTTGCCAATGCGCTGGCGGCCGTCAATGCCGGCGTGCGCCAGATCGAATGTACGATCAATGGCATCGGCGAACGGGCGGGCAACGCCTCGCTGGAAGAGGTCGTCATGGCTGTGCGCACGCGGCCCGACGCCTACCCCTACATGCACAAGATCCAGACCGAGCTGATCATGCGGGCCTCGCGCCTGCTGGCGAGCACGATCGGTTTTCAGGTGCAGCCGAACAAGGCCATCGTCGGTGCCAACGCCTTTGCGCACGAGGCGGGCATTCATCAGGACGGCATGCTGAAACATGCCGGTACCTACGAGATCATGACGCCGGAATCGGTCGGACTGGTCCGCTCGACCCTGGTCATGGGCAAGCATTCCGGGCGCAACGCCTTCCGCAGCAAACTCGTCGAGCTGGGCTTCGATGACATCGGCGACAACGCGTTCCAGGATGCGTTCCAGCGGTTCAAGGCCTTGGCCGACCATAAGAAGGACATCTTCGACGAGGACATCGTCGCCCTGGTCGATGACCAGTTGGCCACCGCCAACGAGCGCATCAAGTTCGTATCGCTGGGCGTCATGGCCGGGTCGATCGGCAAGCAGTCGGCGCAGATCGTCCTGGAGATCGATGGCGAGACGAAATGGTCGCAAACCGGCGGGTCCGGCCCGGTGGACGCGATTTTCAACGCGATTACCGAACTGGTGCCTCACCAGGCCAACCTGCAGCTCTATCAGGTGCACGCGGTGACCGGCGGCACCGACGCCCAGGCCGAGGTCACGGTGCGGCTTGAGGAGGATGGTAAGAGCGTGAACGGGCTGGGCGCGGATCACGACACGTTGGTCGCCTCGGCGCGGGCCTACATCCACGCCCTGAACAAGCTGATGGTCAAGCGCCAGAAGTCCGCTCCGCCCGAGGTCGATACTCAGCTCACGGCTTGAATCTCGGACAGGTGGCTGGTTCGTGGGGCCGAGGGTCGCAAGACCTTCGGCCCTTGGTTCTTGGGGACATAGGCGTCTCCGCGCTTGTGGCGGGGTGATCGCGCCTATTCGGGCGGGCATGGAGTTTGCGATGCGACAACCCTTGAATGCCCGCGTCCTCGCGGTCGTCGCGGCGGGAAGCGCGTTGGAATGGTACGATTTCGCGATCTACGCCTTTTCCTTATGGCCCTGTCGGTCGTCGGCCTCGTCGCGCTCATCCTCACGCCGGAGACCAAGGGCCGCGCGCTCAACTAATCAGGGCTCGACCCAAACCGGCGTCGGGCAGACGGGCCTGCGGTCGTCAGTCGGCGTTCCGTCCGGGCAGACGCGGTTGCAGCGGCTGCTGTCCTCGCAATAGTTCGACAGCATGTTGCCGGCCAGATCGACCGTGAAATCCTCGATCTCGGTTCGGCTGCATGCCGCTGCGGTCAGCAGCGCCGCGATCGCCAAGGCTCTAGCCATTTTCCGCGTCTTCCGGCTCGTAGGCCAAGAGGTCGCCGGGCTGGCAGTCCAACACCTGGCAGATCTGCTCCAGCGTCTGGAACCGCACACCCTTGACCTTGCCGGACTTCAGCAACGACAGGTTCTGTTCGGTGATGCCGATCCGCGCCGCCAGCTCCTTGGACCGCATCTTGCGCCGCGCCAGCATGACATCCAGGGTCACGATGATGGCCATGATGCGCGGCCCTAGACGAACTGGGCGTTTTCGTCGGCGACGCGGCTGGCCTCGCCCATCACCCAGGCGATGACCAGGATCAGCAGTCCAAACAGGAGAGTACCGAGCATGTTCGAATCGAGCGTGATCGCCAGCATGCGTTCCCCGGGCGGGTTGTGCCAACTGATGATGACACTGAGCGCGGCGCCAATGACGGGCTGCAGCAGGCCGGAGATGATCTGGGTCCAGGCAAACATCTTCAGACACCGGCTGTTGGCAACCGCGAAGACCTTGCCGGCGCGATACAGGGCGAACAATCGTTGCAACCAGTAAAGACCGTAAACGCCCAGCCCGATCGGGATCATGGCGACGACCAGGGCCAGTATCCGGGCCGGCAACGGTATCGCGTCGATCGTGGTGATGCCCGCGCGCACGCCCAGGAAGCCGGTAACGTCGCTCGTCCAGAACTCGATCAGGACCAGGACGGGCAGGGCAACCATCCCGATGGCGCAAGCGATTCTCAGGATGCCAGCTAGTCTGGCGACGCGGGCGAGAGCGGACATGGTAACCTCTTGTTCTGCGACCATAATCGGTATGTGGGGCAAGGCGGCCGTGTGACGACGGTGAATCGGCGCTTGGGCAAAATCCGCAAGCCACGCGATCATTGTTGAAGCTGGCCCGATATCCAGTCGGCGACCGAGTCGAGCACGCGGCCCATCTGAGAGGTGCCGGACGTATCGACCATTTGATGATCGAGCCCTTGCAACTCCCAATAGGTCAGGCGGTCGTCGCCGGCTGCGGCAAACGCATCGCGCGTCGCACGGGCCGAGGTGACGGGGGACGATTCGTCCAATGTGCCATGCACGAGCAAAACTGGCGCCGTTGCGGCCAACAGATCGTCGGCGGGCCGGTGATCCATGATGTCCGCCCACCAGCGGAACGAGTTCCCGCTCATGACCTCAAGGCTGTCGGGCTCCTGCCTGATGCGATCAAACTGCTCTTGGATCGCCGCCGCGACAGGCGGGGGCACGACCTCGGGAATGGTCTCCGCAAGCGTCAGTCCCGCCCCGGCCGAAAACACGACGATGGCATCGGTTTCGGGCAGTCTGGCGCCCAGCATGGCGACCACGGGGCCGCCCGACGACCCGCCGAACAGGGCCAGATCTCCGTTCCAGATCCCTTGGGCGCGCAGTTCCGCCAACACCTGTTCGGCGTCGTCGACCCGCTGGGAGATCGTATTGTTGGCATAGTACGCGGCCGAACAGTCCTCGATCGGGTCGGCCGGCGCGTCCCACGGCTCAACGCCGTACTTCTCGATCGTCAGGACGGCCAGGTCGGCAAACTTCGATGCCAGCAGTTCGATGTTGGGGTTGGCCAGCGTCGAAGCACAGCCGGAACCCTGGGAAACGAGCACCAGGGCCTCCGGTCGATCGCCGGACATGTTGTCGAGGTGCCAGTGGATCGTGCTGCCATCGGCGCGAATGCTGGTGCCTGAGAAGCCGTCGTCGTCTGGCCCCCCCGCAGAGCCGGCATAGGCGGGCTGAAAAGCGAGCAGGAGCGCAAAGGTTGCTGTGTGAATGGGTGTCATGCCGCACTCAGATCAAGCTGTTGATATCGGACCGGGAGTGGAATCGCTGCGTTCGGGCAGGGATGAGATAGCTCGCGGTATCTCTGATGGCAATGATTAATTAACGTAAAACATTAATTTATTTAGGTGTGGCGTTCATCACCGAGCGGTTAAGCGCAGCTCTCGGAGGCGTCACGAGCCGCAAGCGCAATGCGGTCAGAGAGGGCGCGGTGCCTGCCGGTGCCGGTAAGCTTTGTACCCGCAACGTCGTCGCGCTCCGCACCCGACATGCTGCCCATTACGGCCTTGAGGTGGGGTAGGCATTGCTCTATTCATCGCCCTTCGGCGGCCCCGCAAAGATCACGGATTTTCAAACCGCCTTTCCCGTTCCCAGGCGGCAGCACGACATGTTCTCTAACCTGTTTGGTTTTCTGTCGGCCGACATGGCCATCGATCTCGGCACCGCGAACACGCTGGTCTATGTCAAGGGCCGCGGGATCGTGCTGAACGAGCCCTCGGTGGTCGCCATCGCCAGCCTGCGCGGCAAGCGGCAGGTCTTAGCGGTCGGGGACGAGGCCAAGCAGATGCTGGGACGTACGCCCGGCAACATCCAGGCCATTCGACCGCTGCGCGACGGCGTCATCGCCGACTTCGACGTGGCGGAGGAGATGATCAAGCACTTCATCCGCAAGGTGCACAACCGGCGTTCCTTCGCCAGCCCGCAGGTGATCATCTGCGTGCCCTCCGGCTCCACGGCGGTCGAACGCCGCGCCATCCAGGAATCGGCCGAAAGCGCCGGCGCCCGCCGCGTCTTTCTGATCGAGGAGCCGATGGCGGCCGCCATCGGCGCGCAGTTGCCGGTCACGGAGCCGACCGGTTCCATGGTCGTCGACATCGGTGGTGGCACGACCGAGGTCGCGGTGCTGTCGCTCGGCGGCATCGTCTATTCCCGCTCCATCCGGGTCGGCGGCGACAAGATGGACGAGGCCATCATCGGCTATATCCGTCGCAACTTTAACTTGCTGGTCGGCGAAAGCTCGGCCGAACGCATCAAGAAGGAGGTCGGCTCCGCCTACCCGCCGGAGGATGGCGAGGGGAGGGTCCTGGAAATCAAGGGCCGCGACCTGATGAACGGCGTGCCGAAAGAGCTGATCATCACCGAGGCTCAGATCGCTGAAAGCCTGGCGGAGCCATGCGGCGCGATCGTGGAATCGGTCAAGGTGGCCTTGGAACACACCGCGCCGGAGCTGGCCGCCGACATCGTCGACAAGGGTATCGTGATGACCGGTGGCGGCGCGCTGTTGGGCAATCTCGACTATGTGCTGCGGCACGCCACGGGCCTGCCAGTGTCGATCGCCGACGACCCGCTGTCCTGTGTCGCCTTGGGCACCGGCCGGGCGCTGGAAGAGATGAAAACGCTGCGAAACGTCCTGATTAACATGTACTAAACCACCGCGTGTGGTAGCTTGTCGGAGGTCGGCGGCCACAGTCTGGATTCGGGGCGCAAACCGGCTGTGATGGTGACCCTGGGCGCAGGCAGGACAACGGGTGAAGGCGCGGACAAGATCCACGGTTCGACTGATAGCGCTCAAATCGTGGGCGCATCGCTTCTCCTTTGCGCTTCTTCTCTTGGCCGCCGTCGGCCTCATGATGTTGACCAAGATCGACACCCTGGTGGTCGAGGATGTTCGGGCCCGGGTGACCGATGCTGTGTCGCCGGTCCTGAACGCCGTCTCGCGGCCCGCCGCGACGGTGGCGACCGTCGTTGAGGATGTTCGTCAGCTGTCAGACCTGCGCGCTGAGAACGCCCGTCTTGAGGCTGAAAACCGCGCGCTGCTGCAGTATCAGGAAATCGCCTTCCGGCTTGAGGCGGAGAATCTCAGTCTAAGGGCCTTGACGAACTATCGGCCGGATTATCGCCACCGGTTCCTGACCGCCCGGGTCATTGCCGACGGTGCCGGCGCGTTCGTGCGCAGCCTCGCCTTGAATGTCGGCACGGCGGACGGCATCGAGAGCGGTCAGGCGGTCCTTGGCGGCAATGGCCTGGCGGGCCGCGTCGTGCAGGCCGGCGAGCGCACGGCCCGTGTTTTGCTGATCACCGACTTCAACGCCCGCATCCCGGTCTTGCTGGAGCGCTCGCGCGACCGCGCCATGCTGGTCGGCGACAATACGGACCGCCCGCATCTGACCTATCTTGGCGAAGAGGCCTCCATCGCCGTCGGCGACCGGGTCGTCACCTCGGGTCATGGTGGCATGTTTCCGCCGGGCCTGCCGGTCGGCACGGTGGTCGGCCTGGATGATGGTTTGATCCGGGTCCAACCTTTCGAGCATCTGGACCGGTTGGAGTTCGTCAGGGTCGTCGGCTTTGAGACGGTCGACGAGACGGCCAGTATGCAGCGCGGCCTTGGCGGCCTGTCGTTCGAAGCCATGGGGGCGGTCGGTGTCGAACAGGCGCCGGACCCGGCCGTCATCGAGGCGCTGACCCGTTTTATCAGTTTTGGCGGCACACCGGCGGCGGCGCCGTGAACCCGTCGTTGCTGCAGCGGCTCGATCGCGGCCTGCGCAGCGCCGTGCCGGGCCTGTCGACGCTCGTCTTCGCGCTGCTCGGTGTTGTGCCGCTGCATTTGCCGGTGTTTGGACCGATCTCACCGCTTCTGGCGCTGATCCCGATCTACTATTGGGCGGTCCATCGGCCGGATCTGATGACGTTCAGCCTCGCTTTCGCCATCGGCCTTGTCCATGACGCGCTGGCCGGCGCCCCGCTGGGTGTGCATTCGCTGGTTTACCTGCTGTGCTATTGGGCCGCCTTCTCGCAACGGCGGTTCCTGGCCGGCAAAGGCTTCTTCGTGCTGTGGTGGGGCATGTTGCTGATCGCGGCATTGGGGGTCGGGTTGGAATGGCTGGTGTTCTCGGTCTTCTATGCCCGGCTGATGCCTGTCGAACCGCTGGCCTTCAGGGCCTTGCTGACGACGGCCCTGTTCCCGCTGGTCGGCGGCCTGATGATCCAGATCCATCGGCTGATGCTGTTCCAGCCGCGTAGCTGGCGGGCTTGAGGGACCGGCATATGGATCGCGATACCGACCGCCAGCGCAGCCTTACCCGCCGGACCTTGGTGCTGGGCGGCCTGCAGGTGGGCCTGTTCGGCGTGTTGGGGGCCCGGCTCTACGAGTTGCAGGTTACAGAAGCGGAGCGCTATGCGCGCCTGGCCGACGACAACCGCATCAACGTCCAGCTGATCGCGCCATCGCGCGGCCGCATTGTCGACCGGTTTGGCCAGGACCTGGCGGTCAACGATCAGGACTTCCGGCTGCTGATGGTCGCCGAGCAGGCCGGCGACGTCGAGGCGGTGCTGGATCGGTTGTCAGCCGTTCTGCCGCTGGAGGATGACGAGATAGAGCGCGTGTTGCGCGACGTTTCCAGCCGTCGCTCGTTCGTTCCTGTGACCGTGCGCGAGAACCTGTCATTCCGGCAGGTGGCCGAAATCGAGGTCAATGCGCCAGACCTACCGGGTCTCAGCATCGATGTCGGCGAACTCCGTCGCTACCCGCATGCTCGGCTCACCACCCACGTGGTCGGCTATGTCGGTGCCGTGTCGGAAGAGGAGTTGACCGGAGATCCGGTTCTGGCGTTGCCCGGCTTCCGAATCGGCAAGTCGGGGGTCGAACGCGAGCACGATCTCACCCTGCGCGGCGAGGCCGGCGCCCGTCAGGTCGAGGTCAACGCCATCGGCCGCATCATCCGCGAACTGTCGCGGGAGGAGGGCCAGCCCGGTGAGGACGTGCAACTGACCCTCGATCTGGGTCTGCAGCAATACGTCCAGGAACGGCTCAGCACCGAGATCAGCGCCGCGGCGACCGTCATCGACACCGAGACCGGCGAGATCCTCGCGCTCGCCTCGCACCCGGGCTATGACGGCAACCTGTTCACCAACGGCATCGACCATGCCAATTGGCAGCGCTTGCTGAACGACCCGCACACACCGCTCGTCAACAAGGCTATCGCCGGCCAATACGCGCCCGGCTCCACCTTCAAGATGGTGGTGGCGCTGGCCGGGCTGGAAGATGGCGTCATCGATCCGACCGAGCGGATCTTCTGCCCGGGCCATATGGATTTCGGCAATCACCGTTTCCACTGCTGGCGGCGCGGCGGTCATGGCAGCCTGGCGATGATCGAATCCATCGCACAGTCCTGCGACGTCTATTATTACGAGCTGGCGCGGCGGGTCGGCATGGACCGGATTTCTCACTTCGCCAACCGTCTCGGGCTGGGCATCAATTTGCCGCTCGACATGCCGGGCCAGCGCGCGGGCCTGGTGCCGACCCGGGCCTGGAAGGAGGCGACACGGGGCGAGAGCTGGCTTCAGGGCGAGACCCTGATCGCTGGCATCGGCCAGGGCTATGTGCTGACCACACCGCTGCAACTGGCCGTGATGACCGCACGCTTGGCCAATGGCGGCCGCGAGGTTACGCCCCACCTCACGCTCCGGGTCGGCGGGCCTGACGCGCCGCTGGTCGACCCGCCGGCGGAGCCGTTGGGCTTTGCGGAGGAGAACATGGCGGTGGTGCGCGAGGCCATGATCGCCGTGACCTCCGGCCGAACCGGCACGGCGCGCCGCTCCCAGATCGACGAGCCCGGCTTCGAAATGGCCGGCAAGACCGGCACCAGCCAGGTTCGGCGCATCACGGCGGCGGAGCGGGCGGCCGGCATCACCCGCAACCAGGATCTGCCCTGGGCCCGGCGCGACCACGCCCTGTTCGTCGGCTACGCGCCAATCGCTGCGCCGCGCTATGCCTGCTCCGTCGTCGTCGAACATGGCGGCGGCGGCAGCGCCGTGGCCGCGCCGATCGCCAGCGATATTCTGCGCGAGACCCAAAGGCGCGCGCCGGCGCGGCCGCTGATCCAGGCGAGTGATCTCGCGGACGGTCTAGAGGGCCAGGACGGATGAGCGCGGGTTTCGACAGCGCCGGCGTCGGCGGCACGCTGGCCAACGAACAGAAACTGTCGCTGGGCGACAAGCTGTTGCGGCTGAACTGGCTGGTGGCCTTGCTGATCTGCGTCTTGGGCGCGATCGGCTGCGCCATGCTCTATTCGGCCGGGGATGGCGGGTGGGACCCGTGGGCCCGCCGCCAGCTTGTCCGGTTTGCCGCCGGTTTTGTCGTCATGCTGGTGATCGCGCTGATCAGCATCCGCGTTTGGATGCGGCTTGCCTATGTCATCTATTTCGCCTCCTTCGCCCTCCTGGTTGCGGTCGAGGTCATGGGCCAAGTCGGCATGGGTGCGCAGCGCTGGATCAATCTGGGCTTCATGCAGTTGCAGCCGTCGGAGCTGATGAAAGTGGCCACGGTGCTCGCGCTCGCCCGCTACTTCCATGGCACCAGCTTGGAAGAGATCGGCCGCCTGACGCGATTGATCCTGCCATTGGCCCTGGTTCTCGCGCCGACGGCGCTGGTCTTGCAACAGCCGGATCTGGGCACGGCCCTGATGCTGTTGATGGTCGCCGGGGCCATCTTCTTCGTCGCCGGCGTGCGCTTGTGGAAGTTCGCCATCGTGATTGCCGGCGGCCTGGCGGCGATCCCGGTTGCCTGGCAGTTCCTGCATGGGTATCAGCGCGAACGGATTCTGACCTTTCTTGACCCGTCGCGCGACCCGCTTGGCGCCGGCTATCACATCACCCAGTCGACCATCGCGCTGGGCTCCGGCGGCCTGTTCGGCCGCGGCTTCGGGCAGGGCACGCAAAGCCATCTCAACTTCCTGCCCGAACGCCAGACCGATTTCATCTTCACCATGCTGGCGGAGGAGTTCGGTTTGATCGGCGGCCTGACGCTGATCGGCCTGTTCGGCCTGTTGATCGCCGCCGGCATCATCATCGGCCTGCGCAGCTACAGCCAGTTTGGCCGGTTGCTGGCGATCGGCCTGGCGACCAACCTTTTCCTCTATGTCTTCATCAACATCGCCATGGTCACCGGGCGCATCCCGGTCGTCGGCGTGCCCTTGCCGCTGATCTCCTATGGCGGCACCGCCATGCTGACGGTCATGGTTTCCGTCGGCCTGATCCTGTCGGTCTCGATCCACCGCGACCAGCGCATCTCCCGCCATACGCTTGACGGTGAGATGTAGGGGCGAGGCCTGTCCGGGAGCGGAGCTGGACTTGCGGCCCCCCGACCGCTTTGCTATAAGCCGCCCCTCTCTGGTTAGGGCGCATAGCTCAGTTGGTAGAGCAGCTGACTCTTAATCAGCGGGTCGTGGGTTCGAGCCCCTCTGCGCCTACCAGAGATTTCAAGGAATTAGCCGACATTTAGTCGCAATCTGGAACCAGTTTTATACTGGGTTTTGCAGATTGCCGTGCCCCGCTGTCAGCATTAGGAATGCGGACGAGACGGGGGGAGCGGCCGCGTGCGACCGCCCCCTCCACCCGTTCATCGCGCGTTTTGGCGGCGATTACTGCATGTCCAGCCTGTCGCGCAGATCGTCGGCCAAGGTTGAGATCGTGCCTTCCACGTCCGCGCCCTCGGTCACTTCGACCAGGGCCGCGGCGATCAAGTCGGTGACGGCGACGCCCTCGGCGCCCGGATAGGCGTACCAGGGGCCGGCATACTGGGCGACCTGGGAATGGGCGACGCGGGCATTCTCGTTCGCGGCGTAATAGGCGCCGAGATAGGCCTCGTCATCCAGCACGATGGAATTCGCCGGGGCGTAGCCGGTGTTTTCCACGATGATGCGCTGGCCTTCCGGACCGGTCACGAAGGCGATGTAGTCCCAGGCGGCCTGCTGCCGCTCGGCGTCGTCGGTCAGCAGCACGATGCCGGAACCGCCGGTCGGGAAATAGACGGTGGAGGGATCGTCGGCCACCACCGGCAGGGCGCGGACGGTCACGTTGAAACCATCACCGGCGCCTTCGACGAAACGCGTCAGCAACGAGGAGCTTTCAAACATGATGCCCAGCGTGCCGGCCGGGAAGGCCTGGCGCGCATCGTCCTGCGACATGGAGGACATGCCGCCTTCCGACGCAAAACGCTGATAAAGGGCGGCGGCGGCAAGGCCTGCGTCATCGTCGAAAGTGATGTCGCTCTCGTCCGCGGTCATCGGACGGCCGCCATGGGAGCCGAGCAGGGACTGGAAACGCCAATCGTGCCGGTGGATCCAGACACCCTCGATGGTGTCGCCGAGCGCGTCGATCGCAGCCGCCAGTTCGATGATGCCGTCGAAGGTGGTCGGAAAATCATCCATGGAGCCGCCGGCCTGCTCAACCAGATCCGGGTTCACATACATGACCAGGGTCGAGGCGGAGGTGCCGAGCGAATGCTGCGTGTCCTCGAACTGGCCGAGGGACAGCAGGGCCGGGGTGTAGCCGGCGGCTGCCGGATCTTCCGGCATGAAACCGTCCAGCGGCTGGGTCAGGCCGCGATCCTCCAGGATGCGCCAGCGGTTCAGGCCGACATAGGCCACGTCCGGGGCGGTGCCGGCGACGGATTCGCGCAACAGGCGCTGCACGCCTTCAGCGTAGCCTTCGGCCGGGCCGTCGATGGTGATGGTGATGTCCGGATTTGCCTCCATGAAGGCTTCGGCGAGCGCCTCCTGGGTTTCGGCCCAGATCGTCGGAATGGCGTAATGAACCCGGATTTCGGTTTCGGCGGCGGCAGAGCCGGCGGCAAGGACGAGGCCGGCAGTAAGGAGAAGTCGTTTCATCTGTTCCTCACGCGTCAATCAGGTGGGTTGAGAGGGCGTTTTGCCTCTTGTTGGAGCGGGAGTGCTCATCTCTTCAGGCCCGCCCCGGCGAGGCCCTGGGTGAAGCGCCTCTGTGCCAGGAGAAAGCCGATAATCAGCGGTGCGGTGATCAGTGTCGCCCCGGCCATCAAGGGGCCGATATCGTCGCCGCTCTCCTCGTCCCGGAAGAAGAGGATGCCGCGCGGAGGGGTCGCCAGTTCCGGCGACGTGGTCGCGACCAGCGGCCAGAACAGATCGTTCCAATGCGCTGTCACCGAGAAGATCGAAAAGGCAATCACCGTCGGCAGGCCGAGCGGGAAGGCCACGCGCCAAGCGATCCCCATCTCCGACATGCCGTCGACCCTGGCGGCGTCGATCAGCTGCGCCGGGATCTGGGCGAAGGCCTGTCGCAACAGGAACAGGCCGAAGGCGGTGGCGATGAAGGGCAGGATCAGCGCCGCGTAGGTATTGAGCAGCCCGACCTGGCTGAAGGCCAGAAAAATCGGGATCGCCGTGACATGGAACGGCACCAGAAGGGCCGCGATCACGGCGCCGAACAGCAGGGCGCGCCCGGGAAAGCGCCGATGCGCCAGCGCATAGGCGCAGGGCACGGTGATTGCGAGTTGCAGCAGCAGGATGCCGCCGGTGACGATCACGCCGTTCAGCAGGTAGAGCGGGATGTCCGTCTCGGTGAGCGCCTGCCAATAGTTCGCTAACGTCGGCTGCTGTGGCAGCAGCGTCACCTCCGGCGTGAAGATCTCGTTGTGCGGTTTCAGGGAGACCGAGACCATCCAGACGAAGGGCAGCAGAACCATGGCCGCACCCAGGCTGACGAGCCCGAAGGAGAGGATCGTGCCGGGCCTCATCGGTAGTGGACCTTCCGTTCCACGAGCGCGATCTGCAGGGCGGTCAGCAGCAGCAAGGCGGCGAAGAAGACGACGGTAATCGCGCTGGCGTAGCCTGCCTTGAAATAGACGAAGCCTTCCCGGTAGAGCGCATAGACGATGGTGTCCGAGGCAAAGGCGGGGCCGCCATCGGTCATGGTCGCCACGGTCTCGAACACGCGAAACGCGTTGGCCGCGGTGACGATCACGACGAACAGGGTGGTCGGGCCCAGCATCGGCCAGGTGACGCACCAAAAGCGGCTCCAGCCATGCTCGGCGCCATCGATCGTCGCCGCGTCGTAAAGGGTCGGCTGGATGGCGGAGAGGCCGGCCAGGAACAGCACCATGTTGTAGCCGACGCCCTGCCAGATACCGATCGCCGCCAGGGAATAGAGCACGAGGCCGCGATCGGTCAGCCATTGCTGCGGCGTCAGGCCCAGGGCCGCGATCCAATGGTTCAACAGACCCAGCGAGGGGTGCATCAGCATCTGCCAGGCCACCGCCATCGCCACCAGGGTGGCGGCGACCGGCAGGAAGTAGACCGTGCGCAGCACCGCCGACACCCGTGGCATCCGCTTGGTGATGCCGTGCAGGCCCAGGGCGACGAGCAGGCCCAGGATCACCGAACTTGGGATCACGACGGCGGAGTAGATCAGCGTGTTGATCAGCGCGTTGCGGCCGAGCCTGGAGCCGAACAGCTCCTCGAAATTCTCCAGGCCCACCCAATCGGCGGTCGGGGCGCCGACCAGATAGTCGGTGAAGGCCAGGACGAAGACGACCGCCACCGGCAAGAAGATGAACAGCACCACCGCCAGGGCCGCCGGCCCCGCGAGCAGTAGGTCGGTGGCCAGGCGGCGGATCATGATGGCAACTCCGCGCGATTGCCGTGCCGGTCGAACGGATGCAGCGCGGAGATGTCGGCGGATAACCGCACCTGATCGCCTGGCGCCGGGCGGGGCTGGCCGCCCCGCAGGATCGAGCGGAGGGCGAAACCGTCCGGATCGCGCAGCAGGACGACAGTCTCCTCGCCCTTGTAGAGCAGGCTCTCGACCGTGGCCGCAATCGGCCCCTCGGCGCCGATGATCAAATCGTCGGGCCGGACCCCAAGGTCCAAGGTCGCGCCGGCTTGGTGCAGCCGCGATGCATGCCCCCGGTCCAGGATATTCATCCTGTGAAGGCCGATGAACTCGGCCACCGCGCGGCTTTGCGGCCGTTGGAACACCTCTTCGGGCACACCGATCTGGGCGATCCGACCGGCGATCATGACAGCCACCCGGTCCGCCATGGACAGGGCGTCCGCCTGGTCATGGGTGACCAGCAGGAACGGGTAGCCGGTGCGCGCGTGCAGCGCCCTGATCTCGTCCCGCGTGTCGGCCTTCAATTGGGTGTCCAGATTGGACAGCGGCTCGTCCAGGAAGAAGGCGGACGGTTCGCGGACCAGGGCGCGGGCCAGGGCAACACGCTGCTGCTGTCCGCCGGATAGCTGCCCCGGCCGGCGGGAAAGCAGCGTATCCAGGCGCAACATCGTTGCGACCCGTCGGACCTTGTCATCGATCTCGTGAAGCGCGGTCCGGGTCGGCCGGCTGACCATCCTGGCGCCGGGGAAGCGCTGGGGCACGGACAGGCCGCGCATGCGCAGCGGCATCGCGATGTTCTGATAGACGCTCATATGCGGGTAGAGCGCGTAGGATTGGAACATCAAGGCGACATTGCGGGACGACGCGCTGTCCCGCGAGACGTCCCGGCCGCCCAGCAAAACGTGCCCCTCGGTCGCGGCTTCCAAGCCGGCGAACAGGCGCAGCGTCGTCGACTTGCCGCAGCCCGAGGCACCCAGCAACGCCAAGAACTCCCCTTCGAACAGGTCGAGGGTGACGTCGTCGACCGCCACCACATCCCCGAACCGTTTGGTGACGCCCTCCAGGCGTAGCGCCGGAGTCATGACGGATTGATGTCAGATAATTTACAAGATTGTTTCGTTTTCTCCACGGCCGATCCTGCCAGCGCATCCAGCGCAAGGTTAACGGCCGTGGGCACGTCGGGCGCCTGCCGCACGCCGTCGACATCCGGCGCGCCTGCCAGGCCGATGACCGACTTGGAGAAATGCAGGCCGTAGGCCACCTCGCTCAGCGTGCCGTAAGAGCCGCCGATGGCGATCAGCACGCGGGCCGACTTCGCGATCACCATGTTGCGGGCTTCGCCCAATCCGGTCGGCAGGGGGACGCCGACGAACTCGTTCGCCTCTTCCGGATGACTGCCGGGCAAGATCCCGATCATCAGGCCGCCGACGGCGCTGCATCCCTTAGAAACGCTGCGCATAACGCCGGTTCGCCCGCCACAGATCAAGGTCAGGTCAAGCTGCCCCAACGCCTGGCCCACGGCCTCCGCCGCGGTTTCCTGAGCAGGCGTTGCTTCCCGCGGGCCAATGACTCCGACCACCAGATGGCGCAGGCTATTGGTCTCTGCGAGTGTCTGGAACGCCTCTATCGGGGATGTCTCCCGACCGGCCTCTGGCGCCTCGACGGGCCCGACGCACCAGAGCGCTGGATCAAGCGGCGCGCCGTCCACACATACGGTATCATCGTCCAGCATGGAGAATCGGTGCATCAATGCGACCCTTTCCTGATGACCATGTCCGGACAAGTATGTAAGATAATTTCCAAATAGCATACCCCAATCGGACGGGCAAGCGACCAAAGGCGGATGATGACGATCGTGCACGCTCCCCAGCCCCTCTCTGAACGCCAGGCCGCGATCCTGGATCTGATCTCCAAGAACGGCTTCGTAACGATCGAGAGTTTGGCCGCGACGTTCGGCGTCTCGGCGCAGACCGTGCGGCGCGACATCATCACCTTGTCAGGCGATGGCCGGGTGCAGCGTTTCCATGGCGGCGCCGGCCCGGCCGACGTGCCGGACCTGGCGCGCCTTGACTACAACGCCAAGCGCGAAATCGCGCGGCCGGAAAAGGCCATCGTTGGGGCGGAGGCGGCGAAACGGCTGCCGGATCGGGCAGCGCTCTTTCTCGATGTCGGCACCACCATCGAGGCCTGTGCCCACGAACTGGCGCGCCGCGACGGGTTCACCGTGTTCACCAACTCCATGCACTCGGCGATGGCGTTCGATCCCAAACGTCACAGTGTCCATGTGCTGGGCGGCCGGCTGGCGGGGAAAGACGGATCGTTGGTGGGGGAGGACGTTGTCCAGTACTTGCAATCGCTGCATTTGGACTATGCTCTGATCGCCTGTTCGGCCATCGACGAGACGGGGCGGGCGATGGACTTCGACATGTCGAAAATCGCGGTGAAGCGCGCCGCGATGGCGTGCTCGAAACACGCCTTGCTGCTGACCACACGCAGCAAGCTGAACCGGACGGCCCTGGGCACGGTCGCGCCACTGGACCGGTTCGATGCCGTGGTAACCGAGACCGGCCTGCTTGAGCCCGGCTGACTACGCGCGGCGCGCCAAGCGGCTTGTTCGGCAGCGCCGCAGTATCGCGAGGGCTTGGCGGCCCTTTGCCCACCGTCATGTCGCCGTTATTCCCAACTCCCTGCCGGGTTCGAACCATCAAGCTACGCTTGCCGCTCGGTTCGATGGTGTCGGGGGTATTCGGTCACCGGTTTGCGTCCTCCGGCGCTTCGGTGCGGACCACCAGTGACGTGATCGCGACGATGAGGAAACCGCTCGCCGCGCCGATCAAGGTATCGCCGAACCGCAGGGCCGGGTTGACCCAAGGGGCCTGGTAGGTCGGGTTGCCGGCGTCGACCATGATGACGGCGATGGTGATCAGCGTGACGATCACCAGATCGTTGCGCCCCAGCCCCCGGCACAGCAGTGCGCCAACGAAAAGACAGACCGCAAGCCCGATGACGTGGAAGGGGAAAAACGCCAGATAGACCAGCATGATGGCGATGCCGAAGACCGTGCCAAGCATACGGAAGATCGCCAGTTTGAGGGTTGCCGACCGGCTGCCATGGATCACGAAGACCGCGGCGATCACGCCCCACATGGCCCCCAACCTGGACAGCTCCAGGCCCAGTGGCCCCATGAGAAGATAGAGCTCGGCCAGATAGACGATCGGCGCGACCGCCGCGTATTGCAGCGCCGCGACGAGGTCGACCCCGCCAACCTTCGGCCGGCCGAATCGCAGGCTGTCTTTGATTGCGTCATGGCTCATTGCTGGCTCCCATCCGTCGACCGGTGCAGCATTGTCCCAAATTCGCCGTGCAATCAATCGGTTACCGTGTTAGCAGCCGAGTGAATTGATTGTCACCGGGAAGCGAAGCATCACCACGCCAATCACCCGCCGGTCATGGTCGAGAGGCAGGTGGCGGCCATTTGCCCTGGTAGTGCGCTTTTGCAACTCATGGTATCACATCGCGCCGAATGTTGGCGCCGCGGCCCGGTTGGATCGACGGGGCCGGCAGCCGTTCGACCAACCCGATGATCTGGCCGATGAAACTGCGACACCTCCTGGGCTTGTTCCTTGCCGCTACCTTGTTGATGTCCGCCGTGATCGTGTGGCTGGCCATCGAGTTGAGAGATGCCCTGAACAAGGCGGCGGCTGCGGAAGCGCGCCAGATACAATCGATTCTGTTGGCTGACGATTTGCGCCAATCGTCGAATGACCTGACAAGGTTGGCGCGGTTGTTCGTCCAATCGGGCGACGAGAGGTTTGCCGACTATTTCCATCAGGTCCTGGCGATCCGCAACGGTGAGCTGCCGATTCCCGACGACTATGGCAGCATTTTCTGGGACCGGGTGATCGTCGGGGATGCCTCCCCCGATGCGGGCGGCAACGGTGAAGCCATCTCGTTTCGGGACCGGATGGCGCGCCTCGGCTTCACGGAGGAAGAGTTCGCGCTGCTGGCCGAGGCCCAGCGGTTGTCCGACGAACTCACGGTTATCGAAGAACGGGCCTTCAATGCGGTGCGTGGCCTGTATGACGACGGGACCGGCACCTATTCCACGCCCGGGCCGGCGGACCTGGAGTTGGCGCAGGACCTTCTCTACGGCGAACCCTATCTGCGCGCGAAAGCAGCCATCATGGCGCCGATCGCGCGCTTTCAGCAGCGCGTCAGCGATCGAACCGAGGCCGCGCTGGCGGCGGCGCGCAGCGAGGCCGACCAAGAGCTTCTGAGCATATTCATCGCAACGGGTGTTCTGCTGATCCTGCTGATCGGCCTGACCTTCTTCGTTCATCGCCGCGTGCTGGTCCGGGCGCGCGACCTCGCCGATGCCGCAACAGACATCGCGGCGGGTGACCTGACCAAGCGAAGCGGCGTGCGGGGCAGGGACGAGCTCGGCGTTCTCGGCAAGATATTCGACGACATGGTATCGCGGCTGGCCAACTCCCTGGCGCTGGTAACGGCGGCAAAGGATCGCATGCAAAGCGAGCTCGATGTCGGTCACGAGATCCAGATGAGCATGGTGCCGCTGATCTTTCCGGCCTTCCCCGAGCGTCCGGAGTTCAACGTCTACGCGGTTTTGAAGCCGGCCCGCGAGGTCGGCGGCGACTTCTACGACTTCTTCTTCATCGACGATGAGCGGTTCTGCATCTGCATCGGCGACGTGTCGGGAAAGGGCGTACCGTCGGCCCTGTTCATGGCCGTTGCCAAGACCCTGATCAAGTCGCGATCGGTCGACGACTTCTCCACCGCCAGCATCCTCACCCATGTCAATGACGAGCTTAGCGCGAATAACAATGAAAGCATGTTCGTGACGCTGTTCGTCGCGATCGTCGACACCAAGACGGGCGACACCGTGTTCACCAGTGCGGGCCACAACCCGCCCTTTGTGCGTCGCAAGGACGGCACGCTGTTGCGTCTGGACCAGCGGCACGGGCCGATCGTCGGGATCGTGCCGGATGTCGTTTACGGCGAGGATCGCGTCAGACTGAACGTCGCCGACATCATGTTCCTCTACACCGACGGCGTCACCGAGGCCATCGACGGCGATCAGACGATCTTTACCGAGGAACGGCTGGCCGACCTGTTGGAAACGGCGGGTTTGGACAGCGCCGAGGCGCTGGTGGACGCGACCGTTAAGGCGGTCGAGGTCTTCGAAGGCGACGTCGAGCAAACGGACGATGTGACCATCCTGGCCTTTCAGTTCAACGGCGATCCCGAAGGGGCCGCACCCGTGGTGCGGCGCCTAGCGATCGGCAACGATCCGGCCGAGATCGCGAAAGTCGTCGATGCCTTCGACAGGTTTGCCGACGAAAACGACATCCCCACGGCCCTGGCGAGGAAGTTCGACATCGTCTTTGACGAGTTACTGAGCAACATCATCGCGTACGCCTACGGCGATGATGAGGACCACGAAATCGAGGTCAAGATCGAAAAGTCAGGCCGGCGGATCACCGTGATCATCTCCGATGACGGCAAGCCCTTTAATCCCGTGGCCGCCGACACGCCGGATATTGGTAAGCCCCTGGAAGACCGAGAGATTGGCGGCCTGGGCATTCACCTGGCGCGCAACCTGGTCGACGACATGGCGTATCAGCGCCGCATCGGCAGGAATGTGACAACCCTGACGGGCCATATCGGCTGATCGGCGGCAATGTGCCTGGGGCGGCGGACGAGGGTAGTCGAGGCGTTCGAGATCGCGGCGCCGAAACGGTATCGCAATTTGATTAACCTCGGCCCCGCAATCTCGCCCCGTGTCATGGCTCTTTCGCACGACGCTGATATACTTTGGCCGCGTGCTCATGCTGCGGCGCGATTTCTCGCGTTGAGCACCGGTCGGCCGTCGGCCAGTGCGAAGCGGACCGCCTGAAAAAGCCCCGGGGAGGCGACGATGACGACGTTGAAAGTCAATCTAAGCGCGCAACTTCAAACGGCGCTGTCGAGCCAGGGCGTTTATGCCTACGCGGTCTATTTCGACCCCAACAACAATGGGACGCCGGTCTGGCACAATCTGGTCGTCGACGGCGCCGTCCAATCGTCCGGCACGGTCGATATCCCCCTGCCGACGGAACTCAAGGGCGGCAAGATCTACTTCCTGGTTCAAAGCCGGGAGGCGGGCGAGCCGGCCAACCTGCCGACCGTGATCACCCAGGAAAGCGATATCAGCTTCAAGAACGCGGCGGACCAGGACTTCCGCTACGACAGTTTCGAGGTAACCCTTGAAAGCACCGCGAATGACGTCGGGAACCTGACCTCGGTGAACGGCTTCGGCCTGCCGATGGAAGTGAGCGTCACCTACAGCGACGGCAGCACGGATACGCGCGGCTACAAGGTCTCGGCCAATGACCTGTTCCAGGCCTTCGAGGATGCCGGCAACACGCCCGTGCTGTACACCGAAGGACCGCTGAACGGCCAGAACCGTGGCGTGATCTCGCCGTCGGAGGCATTGGCGCAGGTGCCGCCCAATACCACGTTCAAAGCCTCGGACTGGGACACGTACATCGCGTCGCTGCAAGTCGAAGACCCCGATGTCGAGATTGCCGGCTTCTTCAACGGCGCCGCTGACGCAAACGGCGTCTATCACAATGCCGGCTTTTTCTCCTACGCGCTGGAATGGGATAGTGCGGAGGCCGCCTTCTGGCTGAGCCCGGCCGCCAACAGCGAGATCAAGGGGTTCATCAAGATCACCCCGGCCGACCTTGCCAACAGCATCTATTCCACGTTGGGTGATGTCGGCATCTACGCCAGCAAGACCGACACAGAGCCCTATCGGATCTTGAACAACACCGACTTCGCCACCGGCGAGTACAGCATGAACACCGGTGAGAACAACCAGTGGGGCGCTGTACTGGCCAATTTCCTGACCGGGTTCACGGCCGGGTTCTACGGCACGTCGGGAAAGTCGCTCAATCCGCTCGATACGGCGCCGATCGACCTCAATGACAATTGGAACTGGGATCCAAGCTATGCCTTCAGCAAAAACCTGACCGCACCGCCGGATCCCACCAGCCACTTTCAAGACGCCTATTCGGAGTTCTTTTTCTTCAACTCCAATTCCTACGGGTCCGGCTACTCCGACAATCTGATGCGGCAATACTCGGTCGGCGGGCCGTTGATCGACGTCTCGAACCCGACAGAGCCGGACAAGGGCCAGAATGTCAGCGAAATCGGCATCACCCTGTTTGCCGACAACGAAACGCCCACCGGCTACGTCACGCCGGAGATCTACAACTACATCGCCCCGAACGGCGGGAAGTACGTCGCCATCGATGGCAACACCCCGACCGGCAACAACATCAAGTTCAACTTCGCCAATGCCCGCATGGTGATGTCGGAAGATACCGCGATATCGCTCGACATGATCACGGGCTGGACGACGGGCGGCGAGCCGATCTGGACGACCATTGCGTTCGATGCCCCCGCCGGCCAGTCGCCCTGGCAGAACTGGACTCTGGTATACACGCCGGACGGGCAGGGCGGCGGGACCTGGTCGGCACAAATCGCGCCCAATACCTCACAAGGGCCCGGGAACCTGCTGATTTCGAACTTCCAGACGCCCGAGGAAGGCAAGTACTGGTATCGGCTGAACATCGGCGAGGGCGCGGACAAAAAGACCTATAATCTCTATTACGAGGCGGCCAACGATCCGGACGGCAAGCCGCAATTCCTGAACCCTAACTTTGGGTCGCAGCAGGGTGGGCTGGCCATCGACGGGTTGGCGACCATCGCCGGACCGGCCGTGACGACCCAAACGGTCACGACGTTTACCGTCAATCTGCTCTACGGCGCGACCAACACGCTCGATCCCGACGTGCTGGAACGAAACCCATCGGTGGCGGAAGGCACGCACGGCAAGCCGTTTTCCGGATCGGTGCCGTTCGCGCCGGTGGCCGGCACGATTGCCACCGGCAACGTCTTCCAGGCCCTGGACGGTCAGACCGTGGCGGACACAAACACAATCACCACGTCGGAGGCGCAAATCGCCTTCGGCTGGACCGGGCTGAACGACGGCGCCGCCGCGTCCAAGGACTGGATCAAGCAATACACCAACAAGATCGGCGCCCTGAACACGGCCAAGGTCGACCTCGTCTTGAACGGCCAGACGGTCCTGTCCCTGACCACGTCCGCCGACCTTGATGGCCAGTGGCGAACGCCCAGCCATCATCTGGGTAACGGTGAATACACCATCACCATGTCGGAGTTCGCGGCCGCCGACGCCGCCCATGCGGCGCTTCTCGGGCTGAAAAGTGAAGCGTTGACCCTAACCGTCGCGACCGCCGACCTGGATCTTGCCATCGTTGGCGGAGGATCGGGACCGGATCTCGACGGTCTCGGTCTGGTCGCGGCCGGGCCCGATGGTCCTTCCGGCAACTGGATCGAACTTCAAGTCGTGCGGTCCTCGCCCTTCTCCGACGGCGCCGTGATCTTGGTCTATGCCACGAACGAGCAGGGGGATCTGGTCAGCCGCGACGGCCTCGAGGTCGGCCCTGGCGTGACCATTGAAGACGCCACCTTGGCAACGATCGGAACGGTTCGCGACGATGCGGGACGTGCGTTCCTGAAGGGCGCGCAAAGCGTTTATCTGCAAACCGGCCTGGAACTGCACTTCGCGGTTCTCAAGGACGACGAGGAGATCGACCGCGACGCGGACGTGACCATCGCTGCGTTGCCCGATGGCAGGCACAAGGTCGTTATCGGCGGCTATACCCTGATCACCGAAACCGAAAACGACCACACCGACGACGTGACGCTCGCCGCGGCCCAGCGGCTGCACAATCAGGAATTCGTCTATCTCGATCACGGCGCGACGGTCGATGTCGACGTTTTCGGCAGCGCGGCCAACACGAATACGCTCGGCTTCGTCCGGATGGATCTCGATCCGACGACCGGCGACTGGAGCGTCGGCGGTGTCGACTATGGCAACACCGATGCGTTCAAGAACGCGGTTGTCGCCAATCTGGACGCCAACTTCCTGTTCACGAAGGGCGGCAATTTCTCAGAAACTCAGTCATGGACGATCGCCGGGGACAGCGGTTACTACGCCCCCGTTCTTCTGACCCAGAATGGCGACGTCTTCGTCGTCGGGTACGGCAATCCAGAGGGCAACGAGTATATCCGGACGTACGGGCATAACACGTTCGGCTTTGAGGATCTGACCGGGGCGCAGGGCTCGGACTTCGACTACAACGACATGGTCGTCCGCGTTTCGCCGGAGGGGACCGGCGGCGGCATCGAGGCGCCCGGCGGTTCGCATTTGCCAGACTTCTTGCGCTCTATTCTGGACCGTCTGGGAGACAGGTTCGACTTTGGGCACTTGTCGGACCGGACACGACCGATCGACGAGCCAGAGCCGATGGGCTTTGCAGGCTTGTCGTTCGGACCGGAGGACGATCCGGAGCCGCCTCGGCCCGATCCGCCGGCCTTTGAGGGCCTTGCGGCCACGTTTACCGATGGCCCGCTGGCCAACATCTTCGACACATTCGACCAGCCAGCCGTGAGCGACTTCTTTGACTTCTCGTAGCCGTTCCTGGACCGGCCGCTGCCAGGATCCATGCTAACCTGCTGATCTCCACACCCGGACAAAGCGGGCGATCGCTGCGATGGCCGCCCGCTTGACCACCTTACGAGCCCCTGTGAGACCCGAGTTTTTGCGACAGCATCAGAGGGTTGCCGTCCGGGTCGTAGAAGGTGGCGAACTTGGCCGTGTGGGGGATCTCGATTGTCGGGCCGTCGAACTTCACGCCTGCGGCCTCCAGCCGGCCGCGCTCGGCCTCCAGATCGTTCACGCCGAAGGTCGGCGTCCAGCCGCCTTGCGGGTTCGGCTTTTCCACCTGTGCCAGGCCGAGGGTGAAGCCCGCGATGGGCGTCGACAGGCTGGCCCAGCCCTTTGCCTCGTCCTTGAAGAACGCCATGCAGCCAAGCTGGGCCTCGTACCAGGCCACGGCGGCGGCCAGGTCCTTGACCCCGGTCGAACAGTTGATCTCGTCCTGGAAATCCAACACGGGCTAGCCCCCTCGTTCTGTTGACATTTTCGATGTCAGTACTAAAAGTATATCAAAATGTCAACGAGATTTCGGGGTCGGGATGTGACGGAGCCGGTGGGCCGTGCGGTGGCGTTTTGGGGCTATCGGTGGTGCGCGCCGATCGCGGCCGCGCTGCACGACCACGACCGGTTCTCGACCCTGCTCAGCGCCACCGGGATCAGTCGAAACGCGCTGAGCCGCACACTGGCGCGCCTGGAGGCGCTTGGGATCATGGTGCGCAACACGGGCTACGGACATCCGCTGCGGCCCGAATATGCGCTCACAGACTATGGCAAGATCGTCAGCGCAGAATGCCGCGCATTGCTCGGGCGGATACGGCCTTCGGAGCGCGACATCATCCTGAAGAAGTGGTCGATGCCCTGCATCTGCGTCGCCCGGCCCGACGGGTCGAGCTTTACCGACATACGCCGAACCTTGCCGGCGATCACCCCGCGCGCGCTGAGCTTGGCGATCGGCGACCTTACGTCGGGCGAGATCATCGACGTGCGCCGAACAAGCGCACGGTCGCACGCCTCTTATCATCTGACCGACCGCGCGCTGGTCTACCGAAACGCCGGCTTAGCGATCAACGGCCAAATCAACCGTTTCCTCGCCGTCTAGCGCCTTCAGAAGGCGTAGCGCACGCTGACGAAGACTTCGTGCAGGCGCAGGGGCGCCATCGTCTCGCCGACCGGGATGGTGAACTCTCGGGGTGGGCGGATGACCAGGATGTCGCCTCGATCGGTGACCACCTCACCAAGGTCGCTGTACCGATAGGCAAGGCTCAACACCCAATCCTCGGCGATGTCGACATCGAGGCCGGCGCCCACGCTCCAGGCGAAATCCGTGTGCGAGCCGCCTTGGGTGATCGTGGCGCTGCCCGGCCCGAGGGTCGGGAACTCGTAGTCCATTGCGCTCGTGTGGTTGTAGGCCACGCCCAGGCCGGCGCTGACGAACGGGTTGACCGGCCCCAGGTCCCAGGCCAACAGCGGGGCCGGGTAGACATAGCCGGTCGCCATCACCGACAGGCTCTCCACGTCCGACCTGACCGGTTCGGTATTGTTCGGCACGTTGGAGAAATTGGCCGCGCCGTCGAAGCCCAGATCGGGCCGATAGCTGACGGTCGCTTCCGCCCGCAGCCAGTCTTGCAGCCAGACCCCAAGCCCGGCGTCGATCAGCACCGACGAGCCGAAATCGCCATAGGCGCCGAACGGCCGACCGTCGGAGCCGATGCCGCAGCCGAAATAGGCGGCCGGATCGACCGAGGCACAGTTTTCGTCGCTGAAGGCCGCGTTTTCGGAAAAGGCGGCCCCAATGCCCAGCCTGACATCGAGGAAGCGATTGGCCTCCTCGGCCATCGCCGCATCCCAACCGACGCTCGCCGCCAGAAAGGCTGCCAGCGCGGCGGTTCCGCTCGTGAACGCGCGGCCAGCCTTGACCCTTGCCTCGTTTTTCATGCCCAGCCCGGCCCCCAACGTGTAGACAGGTTTTGCGATTGATGGTGGCCGTACGGTCTGTGCCTCACCATACGCCGACCGGCCGCCTTCTGTGCCGAGGATAGTGACTGTGGACAGCCCCTCGGGCAAGCCATTGGACGCGGAGCGCCCCGACCGCCGCAGGACCAGCATCGTGCTGAGTTCGGTGGGCGAGGTCGTCGAATGGTTCGACTTCATGATCTATCTGGCCTTGGCCCCGATCCTGGCCAAGGTGTTCTTCCCCACCGGCGATCCGCTGACCAGCCTGTTTGCCACCCTCGGCATCTTCGCCGCCGCCTATCTGGCCCGGCCGCTGGGCGCGATCGTCTTTGGCGGGCTTGGTGATCGGGTCGGCCGCAAGGCAACGCTGGTGATCTCGGCCCTGGTGATGGCCATCGCCAAGCTGATCGAGGGCTCTTTACCGAGTTATGACGCGGTGGGCATCGCGGCACCGATCCTGTTCGTTCTCGCGCGTATGCTGTCGGGCCTGTCGCTGGGCGGTGAGTTCACCGGCACCTTCATCATGCTGTTCGAAACCGCTAAGCCGGGACAGCGGGCGATGATGACCAGCCTCGGCAACGTGATGTCCGGCATCGGCGTTTTGCTGGCGTCCGGCCTGGTGGCTCTGCTGGTGGGCGCGCTGTCGGCCGAGGCGATGCAGGACTGGGGTTGGCGCATCCCGTTCTACGCCGGCGCGCTGGTCTGCTTCGCGGCCCTGGCGATCCGGCTCTGGGTGCGGGAAACGCCGCCCTTCCGCCGCCTGCAGGAGCGGGGCGAGGTGGTCAAACGGCCGTTGATCGAAGCGGTGCGCCGGCAGCCGCGCGGTATTGCGCTGACCTTCGCCATGTCCGGCTTCAACGCGCTGACCTACTATCTGGTCATCGCTTTCGTTGCGACCTTCCTGCAAAGCGATGTCGGCATGGACCATGCCACGGCGCTGACCATCACCACGGCGGCGGCCCTGTTCAACGTCGTCTTCATCCCCATCCCGGGTTGGATCTCCGACCGGATCGGACGCCGTCCGGTTCTGATCTTCGCCTGCCTGTTCTTCGCCATATTCGGCTATCCGCTGTTCACCATGCTGGCCAGCGGCGCCTTCGTTCCGACGCTGATCGCCGCGCTGATCTTCGTCATCCCGGCGGGCTGCTTCATGGGGCCCTCCAACGCCGCGACCGCCGAGCATTTGCCGACCCGGCTGCGCTACAGTGCCTTCGCGCTCGGCTACAACATCGGCACGGGCCTGTTCGGCGGCTTCACACCGCTCATCGCCATCTGGCTGATCCATGCCACCGGCAGCAACGTGGCCCCCAGCGTCTATCTGATCGCAGCGGCGCTGGTGATGCTGGTGGTCACCTGGCGCCTGCGCGAGACCTATCGGGTCGAGATCGTCTGAGGGCGAGGTTTACGCCTCAAACCTCCACAAGCATCGATCCGCGCCATGGCTGCCTGTCCAATACCGAGCGGCAGTCCTCGCATCGGTGTCTAGCTGCGCGAGGCGAAGTCGGCGTCGCTTGGATCGCCCAGTGTGGCGCTATTGAGATAGCCCTTCTTGATCTTGCCGCCTTCAAAGACGAAGAGCGCAATGGCGCGCGTTTCAAACGGATGACCCGATGCCAGCGACAGGCCGCGCGTCGTGTGCATGCTGAACAGCCTGTCGTCCGTCTCCATCATCTCGATGAAGTCCTGGGTTTCGACCGAGGCGTCCTTGCGCATGCGGTCGATCCGGCGTTGGAACTGGGCGCGCGATAGGTGGTGCCCGTCGATTTCGGCGACGAAGTCCGGCGCGAAGTACGTGTCCATGATCTCTTGCGCGCTTTTCTCGGCCGCCAAGACCCAGTCGGCCATGAAAGCTTGAAAGATGGTCTGCAACGGCCCGTCGAAGCCGTTGGTGATCTGGCGGCCTGGCATGTTTTCTTGGCCCTGGCTGTGGAACAGACCGGCCGACATGGGGCGCGGCCGGGATCACCCCTCAAGATGGGAAGCGTCTGGGCTGATTGTGAGCCCGCCGGCGTCGGCGGTGGCATCAGGTGACGATGTTGCCACCCAAGCGACAGAACGGCCAAGTACGTTGCAAGCCACTCTTGCCTTTGATTTGCGTGCGTTATCTTACACTGGTTGAGAGAACATGCGGGCGGCACCCTGACCTTGAGTGGCTTGGCGCGCGGCTCTATACGTTGAAAAGGGACCGAGACGGCCTTGAGGGCCAGATACTTCCGCGACAGACAGGTTCTGATTGGGCGCAGATGACACTTGCCGCGACACGACCCCGCCACGACCTGCAATGGCCGGAGGAATATGAACCCCTCCTCGCGCTTGTTCATGAGCGCTGGAAGGTCGAGGGCGAGATCTATCTCAAGCAGCAACTGGGCGGCGGCAAGTCCGGCGCCCAAGTGTTCATGGTCGACATCACGTGCGATGGCTTCAGCGGCCAGGCCATCTTGAAGCTGGATGTCGCCGCCGACCCCGAGGCACGGGGAAAGACCGAGGCGGCGCTGAATCGCGAGGCTTTGGAGGCGGCGCCCGACTACGGCACCAGGCATTTGCCGACGATCCTTCAGACAGAGCATCTGGACGGCAGGATCGCGATCTTGTCGACCATCGTCGGCCGCGGCTTGGAATACTCCGTACCGTGGGCCGAGTGCGGCTATGACGGCGAGTTGGAGAGCCTGCAGCGCCTGTCGCGGGATTTGCTTGAGGATTGGAACTCGGACTACAGGCTGGCCGGCGGCATGCAGATGCCCCAGGATCTACTGGCGGGCTGGCTTGGCCGCCGGCTGGATCCCGAGCGAGGGCGCATCTTTTCCTTCCTTGAAGAGAGTTGCCGTTTCCCGTCCGCAGAGCCGAGCCTCAGCTTTGAAGGGCTTTGGTACCCCAATCCGCTGGCCTTTGCGCGTGAGGTGATCGAAGTGCCGGCAAGGCTGCGTTTACGCTCCGTTCAGGGGCGTCAGCACGGCGATCTGCACGGCTACAACGTCTTGGTCAAGGAGCAGGATCAGGCGGATCTCGATTACTATTTGATCGATCTGGCCTATTACAAAAACGAACAGTTTCTGTTCTACGACCATGCGTATTTCGAGGTTGCGTTCCTGATCGCCCATCGGGAGTTCGCCAGCCTTCGGCAGTGGGACGCGATACTCGATCATTTGAGCATCTACCATCACAAGTCGCACTCGCCGGGGCTTTGGCACGATGACGTGGGCACGATGGAATTCGTGCGCGTGCTCAGACGAGAGCCTTTGGCCTGGATCGAGCGCCACGAAAGCCATCGGCTCAGCTTCATGGAGAGCCAATGCCTGTTGGCGCGCGTCGCGGCGGGCCTCAACTTCGCCAGCAAGCGGATCTCGACGGAAGCACGCCAGCGGGCGTTTATCTACGCTGCGGCCAGCTTGAAGGACTATCTGAAGCTCAATCATCTGGATTGGCCCAAGCACGGTCCGGCGTTCGGCGTCGAGGCGACCGATCGGCCGACGGTTCGGACGGAGAGCACGGGGCAATCTTCCGGCACACCCCACCTGCCTGCACCGGAGAAGGAACGGCTGATCGATCATCTGGTCACGCAGTTGCCGACACCACAAAAGCCCGTTGTCGCGATAATGCCGTTTGAGCCCCTCGACGAGAACACGGCGCGTGACCGTGTCGCCGACGGCATCACCCAGGAAGTCGTGACCGACCTTTCCCAAATTGACTGGTTGGCGGTGATCTCGCCCAGATCGACGCTTTCGGCGACGGGCAAGGGCCTCAGTCCCGACGATGTCGCGCGGCAGTTCGGTGCGCATTACCTGGTGGAGGGCAGCGTTCGCCGACGCAACGACACGGTTCGCGTGACGGCGCATTTGGTCGATGTCTCGACGGGCCTCCAACTCTGGGCCGACCGGTTCGAACGCAAGGCCGATGATGTTCTGGCGATCCAGGAGGACATCGCCGAGGCGGTGGTGGGCAATATCGACTGGGAGCTGAAATTCGATGTGCGCGAACGGGCGCGGCTGAAACGTGGCGAGGTCAGCGTTTGGGACCGGGTGCAAAGGGCGATGTGGCACCTGATGAAGTTCAGCGAAGATGATACCGCCGAGGCAACCGAGATCCTCGACAGCACGTTGCACCTGGCGCCTGGCTATTCGTACGCGCATGCGGGCATGGCGCTTGTGGAGTTGAGAAGACGGATCTTTTCGGACGTCGACTACGACGAAGCAGCTAAGAATGCGCTTTATCACGCCCGGCGCGCTGTCGAACTGGACGACCAGAACAGCTTCGCCAGGTCCATGTTGGCGCGCTGCTACCTGCTGTTTGGCCGTAAGGACCAGGCCAATCTCGAGGCCAAGATCTCCGCGCGCCTCAATCCCAGTTCATCCAACGCGCATCTCGTACTGGCGCAGACGCTGATTGCAAGAGGCCGCGCAAGCGAGGCTCTGGTCGAAGTCAATCGTGCGATAAAGCTGAGCCAGTCAACGCCCTATCTAAAGGTAAAGTTGCTGACGAAGGCGTTTATCCTATACGCGCTCGACAATTTCGAGTCTGCTGAGGTTTGTGCACGGCGGGCGCTGCAAGGCAGGGCGGTCGGCCCCTATGGCAACTATGTGCTCGGGGCCATTCTGGCTCGCCAGAACCGAATGGAAGAGGCGCACGAGGCCATCGAAACCGGTCTCGGCATTCGGCCCGACATGACGGCTTCCAAACTGTCGCAGGCCTTCGGTTATCTCGATCGGCAGTATATGGACCGGTTCCTAGACGATCTCAGGAGGGCTGGACTGCCCGAGTAAGCAGGCTGGTCCGACGTTGTATCCCTGGCGGCGAGTTCGCTGCTGATTTCAAGAATGGCCGATTTCAAGAATGGCCGATTTCAAGAATGATTGCGTTCGAAATCAGCCCGCCTGCAACTTCCGCATGCGGCGCTGCAAATCCTCCCTTTTGGCCCTCAGCTCATCGATCTTTTCGAGATTGTGCTGTCGCTCGACATCGTCATCAACCCGTTGGTGGCGGCGATCGATTTCGTTCTGGATGAACGAGATTTCCGCCTCGAGGTTCTGGATTTCGGCGTTCTTGTTCATTGATCGGCTCCGGGATCCTTGGCACCCAGCATTCCTTTTAAGGCCTGCGTGCGACAGTCTTATGACAGTGGATGGCCTGTCGGTGCCGCCGCCAACGCGATTCCGCGGAGTCGGGGCGTGTCAGCGTTCTAATGGCGCGGCTTTGCCATCAGCCATTCCAGGTTTGCCCGCACCATCGGCCATTCCGGGGCGGTGATGGAATAGACCGCCGTATCGCGGATCGTGCCGTTGGGCAGAATCGTGTGGCTGCGCAAGATCCCGTCCAGCTTGGCCCCCAGCCGCTCGATGGCGCGCCGGCTTTGCTGGTTCAGGAAGTGCGTCCGAAACTCCACCGCGATGCAGTCCAGCGTTTCGAAGGCATGGCCCAGCAGCAACAGCTTGCATTCGGTGTTCAGTGGTGTGCGCTGCACCGACTTCCGATACCAGGTCGAGCCGATCTCCAGCCGGCGGTTGGCCGCGTCGATGTTCATGTAGGTGGTCATGCCGACGGCGCTTCCCGTCCGCTTGTCGAGGATCGCGAAGGGCAGCATGGTTCCCTTTTCGCGCAGGCCCAGGCGCCGCGCGATTTCCGCCTTCACCCCTTCCGGCTTCGGCACGCTCGTGTACCAGAGCCGGTGAAGCTCGCCGTCGGCGGCGGCCTCGACCAGATCGTCGTGATGCGCCATCGACAAAGGCTCGACGGAGACAAAGTCGCCGGAGACCGTGAAGGGGGCGGGCCAGGGTTCCATCGGTGCTGTTCCCAATCGGGTGCCGTCTGACGGCGAGCAAGCGTGCCGGAGCCTAGCGCGACGGCCGCTGCGGCGCCATTCGGCGATCAGCAGGGCAGCCATGGGGCCGGTCAAGGGCGACTTCGCGCGCCACACGGTTGCCCGACGTCCGGGCGGTTGCTACACCCCCGGTTCACTCTCCGCCAGACCGTCGCCCTATGACCCGTCAGAACGATCAGAAACCGGAAACCCTGGCCGCGCGCGGCAATGGCTTTCTGTGCGCCGATACCGGGGCGATAACGCCGCCGATCCATCCATCGTCGACCTTCGCCCGTGACGAAAACTACGAGCGTATCGGGCAGGGCGGCTACAGCCGGGACGACAACCCGACCTATACGGTCGCCGAAGCGCTGCTGAGCAAACTGGAGGGCGGCGCCGGCGCCAAGCTTTTCGCCTCGGGCATGGCCGCGACGTGCGCGGTCTTTCAGGCCTTGGCGCCCGGCGATCACGTGGTCGTTTCGGAGACGATGTATTTTGGCACCCCGAAATGGCTGCGCGAATGGGCCGTGCGTTGGGGCCTCGAGGTGGCGTTTGTCGATACGACCGATGGCGAGGCGCTGGCGGCGGCGGTCAAGCCCGGTGTCACGCGCCTGGTCTATATCGAGACGCCGGCCAACCCCCTGTGGTCGGTCACGGACATACGCGCCGCGGCCGACATTGCGCATGGCGCAGGGGCCGTGCTCGCCGTCGACAACACGGCCGCCTCGCCGGTGCTGACGCGGCCGATCGAACACGGCGCCGATCTGGTGGTGCATTCCGCCACCAAGTATCTGAACGGCCATTCCGACGTGGTCGCCGGGGCCATCGTCACCGCGCGCGATGACGATCTGTGGGAACGCATCGGCCAGTTACGCTATCTCGCGGGCGCCATTCTCGGCCCGTTTGAGGCCTGGCTGCTGCTCCGTGGTATGCGCACCCTGTTCGTCCGCGTACGCCAGTCCAGCCAGTCGGCGATGGCGATCGCCCGCCACTTCGATGGCCATCCCAAAATCGCCCAAGTCTGCTATCCGGGCCTGGAGAGCTTTCCGGGCCACGACATCGCGGCCCGCCAGATGACCGGCGGGTTCAGCGGCATGCTGTCCTTGCGCGTGGCCGGCGGCGGCGAGGCGGCCTTGAACCTGGCGAAACGCTGTAAGCTGTTCATCCGCGCCACCTCGTTGGGCGGCGTCGAAAGCCTGATCGAACACCGGGCCACGATCGAGGGCGACGACAGCGACACGCCGGAGGATCTGCTGCGCCTTTCGATCGGCCTGGAAGAGGTCGGAGACCTGATCGCGGATCTTGAGCAGGCGCTTGGCTGAACGGGTTGGTCCTGGCAGTTTGACAGCGCCCAATCGCAGGATCAAAGGGCGCCAATTCGGTACCGATTAAGGCGCCTCGGACGCTTGAAGGCGTGCGCCAGCTACCCAAATATAATCCATAATATTCAGCCTGTATTGGCTTGCCTTATTGTTTTCACAATTGGGGCCTGGTTTCTTCTCAGTGCCCAGGCAAAGGAAAAGATATGCGCATACTTCTTGCAGCTTTGCTTTCTACCTGTCTCAGCACGGCGGCTGTCGCCGACACGCTGATTGTGGCGAACAAGTTCGAGGGCACCGTTAGTTTCATCGACCTTGTCAGCGGCGAAGAAGTGGCGCGGCCTGAAACGGGGGCGTCGCCGCATGAAGTCGCGCTTTCACCGGATGGGACGCGTGTTGTGGTCGTCTCGTATCTGGAGGACGGCTATATTGGGCGCGAGTTGAACGTGTTCGACGTCGCAACGGCCACTCTGATCGACACGATCGACATCGACCCCCATTTGGCGCCTCACGGCATTGCCTGGCTGGGCGACAGCGATGCGGTAATCGTAACCACGGAAGAGACGCGGGACGTCATCAGAGTCGATGTCGGCGAGGCGGAGGTCACCGGGGCTGCTGTCACAGATCAGATCGGATCGCATTTGCTGGCGTTGTCGCCGGATTATGCCACTGCTTATGTGACCAGCCGCGGCTCCAACACGATCTCCGTGATCGAAACCGGCCCCATGACCATCCAGCAGACCGTTGAAGCCGACGATGGTCCGGAGGGCGTGTTCGTCAGTCCGGACGGCGCCGAACTGTGGGTCGGCAACAACCGGTCGGAAAATGTCCTCATCTTCGACACCGTCGACATGAGCCGGGTGGACACTATCGAGGTCGGCTTTCTACCCATTCGGGTTCGGTTCAGTCCTGATGGCGAGGTGGTCGCGATTGCTGATATCAGGGGCGATCGGATCGTGGTTATCGATGCTGACAGCCGCCAACAGATCGCCGAGGTCGACTTGGAACCGGCAGGTGCCATTGCCCCAGCTTCTCTGCTGTTTGCACCCGATGGCTCGATGCTCTACGCCGGCGTGCAAGAAGCCGCCCGTGTGGTCGAGATCGATACGGCGACATGGACCATCAGCCGTGTCTTCGAGGCCGGATTGGGCGCAGATGGGCTGGAAATCAGCCCGGTCGCCGTACAACGCTAATCCGGGCCTAAGTCGACGCTATCTCGTCTGTCGATGCCAGGACGTAGATCACCCAGGGCGCGACCTCGCGTTCGCTGATCCAGGGCTGAGGGTTGCCTTCGTCGACCAAAGGCAGATGGGTTTCGAGCAGGGTTAGGCCGGCGGCCTTGAAACACTGCCGGTAGTCCGCATCGGTCCACAGCACGTCGACCACGGGCTGGTCCATCCGTTCGCGAAAGGCGATCCGGACCAGATCGCCACTGGTTGCGCGCGCGTTCTCCGAATAGGCGGCGGTAGAAAAGGACAGCCATTCATGTCGATAGAGCGCATCGGTAGCTTCGATCACGATCACCCGTCCGCCGGGCGCCAGAACACGCTTGAACTGCGCCAAAATGGACCGAATCCGCTCTCTACTGGTTGCGTTGCCGAGCGGGAAGGCACTGTGCACCAAGTCAAACGCCCGATCGGCCAAGCTTGAAAGATCGCCGTTGGGGATCAGCGCGTAGCGACCAGTCGGATCTTTCCGCCTCGCATGGGCCAGCATGCGCCGAGACATGTCGACCCCGACGGCTTGAAACCCCAGCGAGGTCAAGAACCGCGTCGATCGTCCGGCACCGCAGGCGAAGTCGAGCGCGAAACGACCGGTGACTTGCCGCGCGATGATGTCTGGCAGATCCCGGACCGCGAGGTGATAGGTGCCGGCGTAGTCGAGACCGCTGTAAAAGTCCGCGACGTCGTTGTCGGTATAGGGGTTTGAACCACCGCTTGCCGCCGATCGACGACCTCGTTTCATTCGCAATGCTCGCCAAGCCAAGATCGCACCCAGTCGTACGACGGTTTCACCATATCGACGTAGGGGTGATTGAGATACCCACCGCTCTTTAAGTCGATGCGGTTTCAGGACCGTTGCATCGGTGTCTCAATTCGCTCAAGCCAAGCAGTCGCGGTGGCTTCGGCCTTTCCTGCCAGACTTTTCGCGTACTGCGCCGCTTGTGCGCGCAGTTGTGGCACATCGATGCCGGCGGCCGCGATTTCCACGGCATGCCCGACCAGCCAGTACTCGATATCGAGGCCAGTGGCTTCAGGATGGAATTGAAACCCGATGACGTTGCGGCCGAGTGCGAAGGCCTGGTTCTCGCAGATCGCCGTGGAGGCGAGACGTTCGGCGCCGTCCGGCAGATCGAACGTATCGGCATGCCAGTGCAGCGTGATCGGATCGCCGACAAAGGCCGCCAGACACGACGCGGCACCCGCTGTCGTCAACGTTATTGGCGCAAAGCCAAGCTCTCGGGCCCGACCCGGGTAAAGCGCGGCACCGGCCGCTCGGGCGATCAGTTGGGCGCCGAGGCAGATGCCCATCATGGGCCGGCCGGCGGCGAGCCTGCGCTCGATCAACGCTAATTCGGGCTTCAGAAACGGATAGAGGTCATCGGCGTCGGCCCCGATCGGCCCGCCCAGCACGATCAACAGGTCTGCATCCTCGGCCTCGTCGGTCAGTCGCTCAACGGCATCGACGTAGCGAAGGCGATAGCCGGCTGCCGCCAAGGGGGCCGCAAAGCCGCCGACCCCTTCGAACGCGACATGGCGGATGGCGATGGCTGTTTTCACTGCAGAATCTCGCAAAGGCGGGTGCCGATCGATCGTCAAGTTCCCTCGACACGCACCACATGGCAACGTCGTTCCCCGCGCCCGGCCTCGCGCCGGGGCGGGGGACGGCGTGATCAGGCCGCCAGGCGCGAGGGCTTGACCGCCGGGAAGTCGACATCGACGTCGAAGCCGACATTGACGTAGTTGGTGAACAGGTTGAGCGCGATGTGGGCCATGATCTCGACGATTTCCTCATCGTCGAAACCCGCTTTGCGCAGGGCATTGACGTCGGCATCCTCGATCTGGGCGCGCCGGTCGACGACCTTCAGCGCGAAGTCGATCGCGGCCTGGGTGCGCGGGTCGTCAGACTGGCCCAAGCGCGCCGCCTCCATGGCCTCCTTGCTGACACCGGCCTTGCGGCCCAGCATGGTGTGGGCGGACAGGCAGTACTCGCAGTCATTGTAGTTGGCAACGGCGACGGCGATCTGCTCGCCGAGGGCGGCGCCCAGGCGGCCTGCGCCGAGAGCACCGAACGCGCCCAGCATGCTTTTCAGTGCGGCCGGCGACTGGGCGACCGTGCCGAACATGTTCACGACGGCGCCGAACTGGGTCTTCACCGCATCCATCAACGCGCGACGTTCGCCGGTGGCGGATTCGTAAGGATAGGGGGCGATTCTGGCCATGGGGCTTCCTTTCAGGTGGAAAGAGCGTCGATCTTTATAAGTATCGACTCGATACCATATAGCTAACGCAGGCCCCACTCGCTTGCAAGAGAAGTTTTTAGTCGATACCTTTGTGCCATGGAATCCGCCGAGAGCAGCACGATTCTGTTGGAGCGTTTGGCGCGCATTCTGCAGAACGAAACCCACGCCGCCGGCCTGAAGCCGACCCAGTGGGAGGCCCTGCGCTATCTGGCGCGGGCCAACCGCTTCTCACGCAACCCGTCGGCGTTGACGGCCTATCTGGGGACCACCAAGGGCACCGTTTCCCAGACCTTGAACGCCTTGGAACGCAAGGGTCTGTTGGTCAAGAAGACGGATCCTGCCGACCGCCGCCATGTCGATATCGACCTGACGGAAAAGGCGCGGCACCGGCTTGACGAAGACCCGATCCATGCGCTGACCGATGCCACGGCTTCGTTGCCGGCCGGCGAGCAGGCCGGCCTGGCCGACGGTCTTCGAACCGTGCTGGAAGAGGCGCTGCGCCGACGCGGGGGGCGGCCGTTTGGCGTCTGCCGGTCCTGTCGCTTCTTCCGCGCCGATGATTCGCAGGGGGCGCCGCACCGATGCGGTCTGCTGGACGTTCCCCTGTCGGACAGCGACAGCCGACAGATTTGCGTCGAGCAACAGGCGCCGTGCTGACCGGAGAGGGCCAGACAGCACAACGCTTCCGAGCGCATACCTGCCCCTCGGTTGCGGCCCCCAGCTTCCCATGATTTAATAAGCTTATCCTACAATTTGAGAACAAAGGGGGGTCAGGATGCTTCGCATACTGTATTGTGGGGCTGCGATTGCGGCATTGTCGGTCGGGTTTGCGGCGGCGCCGACACTGGCGCAGGACGGCGATGGGGCCATCACGATCGGTGCCGATGTCGACGCTGGGACGTTGGACCCGCGGGTCATGCGCGACACCACGGCCTATCGGGTCGCCAACCTGCTGTATGATGGCCTGGTTGAACTGTCCCCGACGCTCGAAGCCACGCCGGGCCTGGCCGAAAGCTGGGAGAACCCGGAGCCGACAGTCTGGGTCTTCACCCTGCGCGATGGCGCCACCTTCCATGACGGCACGCCGGTTACGGCCGCCGACGTCGTTTACACGTTCGAGAGCATTCTCGACCCCGAGCTGGCCTCTCGTTGGCGGACGCTGTTCACACCGATCAGCGAGATCGTCGCCGCCGACGACAACACGGTGCGGATTACACTCAGCGAGCCCTACGCCCCGCTGTTGAGCTACCTCGACATCGGCATCGTGCCGGCCAATCTGGTCGAAGGCGGCACCGATATCGGCACCCAGCCGGTCGGCAGCGGCCCCTTCATGCTGGCGAACTGGGAACGGGGCAGCACCATCGCGCTGGAGCCGAACCCCAACTGGTGGGCGGGCGAGCCGTCGGTCGCGGGCATAGACTTCATCGTCGTGCCGGACAACACGGCCCGCGCCCAGGCCTTCGAGGCGGGCGATCTGGACCTGATCCAGTCGCCGCTGTCGCCGGCTGATATCCAGCGCCTGGCGGATGAGACCGACATCGTCGCCGACATCATGGGCGGCCTCGGCGTCACCTATCTGAACTTCAACACCCAAGACCCGTTGTTGAGTGATCCACAGATGCGCCGGGCCTTGGCGATGCTGGTCGATCAGGAAACCATCGTCGAGGCGATCTATGAGGGCGTGGATGTGGTGGCCAGCTCGGTCCTGCTGCCGTCCTGGCCGGCCTATTCGCCAGACATTCAGCAGCCGACCTTCGATCCGGACGGCGCGGTCGCGATCCTTGAGCAGCTCGGCTGGTCGGACAGCGACGGCGACGGCACGCTGGATAGGGATGGCGAGCCGTTGACCCTCACATTGTCGACCCACAGCGAGGACCCGAACCGCATCCAGGCGGTCGAGTACATCCAGAACGTCATGCGCGGCGCGGGCATCGACGCCCAGGTCAGCATTTCCGACTGGCCGTCCTTCTCCGGTGCGGTGCAGAACAGCCAGCATCAGGTTGCGCTGCTCGGCTGGCTGAACCTGGTCGATCCGGACCGGCTTCTGTACGGCCAGCTTCATTCGGGCGGCGCCCTGAACTGGGGCGGTTATGCCAATCCGACGCTCGACGGGGCGCTGGATCGCGGGCGCACCACGCTGGACCCGGACGGCCGCGCCGCAGCCTATCAAGAGGCGGCGGAGATCATCGCCGACGAGGTGCCGTACTACATCATCTCCTACCAGGGCTATCAGGTGTTCCACACGCCCGAGATCGAGGGCTATGAGCCCAATCCGCGCGGCATGATGCGCAGCCTGATGGACAATTAGGCGCGGCGGTTGCCCCGGGGAGTGACGCGACGATCGACTAAACCGTGATCGGTTACGCCGCGCGGCGGCTCTTGCTGATGATCCCGATGCTGTTCGGGATCATCGTGCTGGTCTTCTTGATGCTGAACGTCATCGGCGGCGATCAGGCGCTGGTGCTGCTTGGCCAGGAGGGCACGCCGGAACAGCTCGAAGCGCTGCGCCGCGAGCTGCTGCTGGACCAGCCGCTGACCGTTCAGTTCGCCGCCTATATCGGCAAGCTGGCGCAAGGCGATCTGGGCTATTCCCTATTCCAGAGCCAAAGCGTGCTCGAGGCGGTCAGCGGCCGCCTCGGCGCGACCTTGGAACTGGCCATCGTCGCGCTTCTGATCGCGATCCTGATCGGCGTGCCGCTCGGCATCCTGGCGGCCGTGCGCCATGGCCGGGCATCGGACATCTTCGCCATGCTGTTCGCCCAGCTCGGCATCTCCATGCCCGTCTTCTGGATGGGCATCCTGCTGATGTTCCTGTTCGCCGTGACCTTGGACTGGCTGCCCGCCATCGGCCGGGGCGAACCGCTGCTGGTCGCCATCGTCGACCTGTTCCGGGGCAACCCGGCTGTTCTGCTCGACAGCCTGGCCCATTTGGCGCTGCCGGCGATCACATTGGGTGTTGGTGCGGCGGCGATCATCAGCCGGTTGGTGCGCAGTGCCATGCTCGACACGCTGTCGCTCGACTTCGTGCGCACCGCCTATGCCAAGGGGCTGGGGCCGGCGCGCGTGACCCTGGCCCATGTCCTGCGCAACGCCTTGTTGCCGGTGGTCAGCATGATCGGCCTGCGCTTCGGTGCCTTGCTCGGCGGTGCGGTCTTGACCGAGGGCATCTTCGGCTGGCCGGGCCTGGGCCAACTCAGCGTCGCTGCCATCAACCAGCGCGACATTCCGCTGATCCAGGGCGTGGTGTTGACCTTCGCGCTGATGTTCGCGCTGGTGAACCTGATCGTCGATCTGGCCTATGCCGCCATCGACCCGCGCATTCGCTATGACTGAGCGGTCATGAAACGGCTGCTGCGCAACCCGTCGCTGCTGATCGGCGGCACGATCGTCGTGATCATCGTCCTGCTGGCGATCGCGGCCCCCTGGGTGACGACCTATCAGCTCGAAGACATGGACATGCGCAACCGGTTCTCGCTGCCCAGCGCGGAACACTGGTTGGGCACCGACAATTTCGGCCGCGATTTGTGGACTCGGCTGCTCTATGGCGCCCGCATCTCTATCGGCGTCGCGGTGGTGTCGGTCGGGTTGGCCGCGATCATCGGCACCCTGGTTGGCCTGGCGGCCGGCTATTTCGGCGGCCTGTTCGACCTGATCGTCATGCGCATTGTCGACGTCTTTCTCGGCTTCCCGCCGCTGATCATGGCTCTGACGGTGGTCGCCGCCCTCGGCCCCGGCGTCACCAATCTGATGATTGCGCTGACGGCGGTGTTCTGGACCGAATATGCCCGCGTCGTGCGCGCGATCACGCTCAGCCAGCGCGAGATCGATTATGTGGCGGCCGCCCAGGCGGTCGGCGCCTCTTGGGCGCGCATCCTGGTCGTGCACATTCTGCCCAACTGTCTCGGTCCGATCACCGTCCTGGCGACGCTCGGCATCGGCACGGCAATCGTCGCGGAGTCGGGCTTGAGCTTTCTCGGCATCGGCGTCGAGCCGCCGACGCCGACATGGGGCTGGACCCTGTCCTACGGCATGCGCTTCCTGCGTGCCGACCCCTGGATGTCGACCATCGCCGGCCTGTGCATCATGCTGACCGTATTGGGTTTCAACCTGTTCGGTGACGGTCTGCGCGATCTCTTGGACCCGCGCCGTATCACGTCCGGCCGCCGTGGCCGCCGCGGCGCCATCGCCGAATAGCCGTTTTCAAGGAGAACCGATCGTCATGAAGATCAACCTGCACCGACCCGTTTTCACCACCATGGCCGACGGCAGCGAGGCCTGCCTGCACGTGCATGAGGTGATCGGCGACGGCGATGGCCCGACCGTCGGCATCAGCGCCGTGATCCATGGCAACGAGCCCACCGGCGCCCAGATCATCCTGGAGCTCTCACGCCTGCTGGCCGATCTGCCCTTGCGCGGCCGGCTGCTGATCCTGCCGGTCGCCAATCCCTGGGCCTTTGCGGTCAACCACCGCTTCACGCCGATCGACGAGCTGAACCTGAACCGTCTGTTTCCGGGCGAGCCAGGTGGCTGGTTCTCCGACCTGCTGGCCCAGGCGATCGCTCGTGAGTTCCTGGAGAAGATCGACGTCCATATCGATCTGCATTCCGGCACCGACCGGCCGACGGTCGACTATGTCTATCTGTTGAACGACGAGGGCCTGTCGCGCTCGTTTGGGTCAAAGGTGCTGTACCGGCCCAAGGAAGGCCTGACAGGCACCACCTACAGCGGCACGACCAAGTCGGTGACCGTCGACGCGCGTGGCATCCCGGCGGCGGTGATCGAACTGGGCGGCGGCATTGTCGACCAGGGCCCCTATGTGGAACGCGGCGTGGCCGGCGTCTTGAACATGCTGCGCTATCTGGGCGTCGTGGCCGACGACCCGGCACCGCCGCCGTCACAGATCGTGGTCCATTCCATCGCCCTGATCAGGCCGGGGCAGGGCGGGTTCCTGGAGACCTCGGCCCCGCCCTTGGGCGAGGAGATCGCCGGCGGCGCCACCCTGGGCCGCGTCTTCAGCCCCTACACGTTTGATCAGCTGGAGGAAATCACCAACCCGGTCCAGAACGGCATCATGATTCTCAGCCACCTGTCCCGCAACTTGGTGCAGCCGGGCGACTATGGCTACATGGTCGGTGATCTCGCCGGTGCGGAGCGCAGCTGACATGGCCAACGCCTCCGCCCAACTCTATGAACGTGCCGGGAAAGTGGTTCCGGCAGGCGTTAACTCCAACACCCGCGCCCGGTCACCGCATCCATTCTATTTTCAGACCGCCGATGGCCCTTGGCTCAGGGATGCCGATGGCCGGCAATGGCTGGACATGGTCATGGGCAACGGCGCGGTGATGCTCGGCCACAATCATCCGCAGGTGCAGGACGCGGTGCGCCAGGCCATCGATCGCGGCATGACGACCGGCGTGGAATCCGCGCTCTCGGTCGAGGTGGCAGAGCTGTTCCTGGACCAGGTGCCGACCCTGGACATGGTGCGGTTCACCAACACCGGCACGGAGGCCGTGCAGCACGCGCTGCAGCTCGCCCGGCACGCCACCGGCCGCCGGCGCATCGCCAAGGTCGAGGGCGCCTATCACGGCTGGAGCGACGAGCTGTTCGTCAGCGTTTGGGCCGACGTGACCAGGGCGGGCACGGTCAACAACATCACCCCGCTGGCCGGCACCACGGGCCTGCGCGACGATGTGGTCGACGACGTGCTGGTCGTGCCCTTCAACGATCTGGAGCGAACCGAACAGCGGATCGAACAAGCAGCCGATGAGATCGCCTGCCTCCTGCTGGAACCGGTCATGATCGATATCGGCGTCATCGAGCCGATGCCGGACTACCTGGCCGGCCTGCGCCAACTCTGCGATCGGCACGGCATCGTGCTGTTGTTCGACGAGTTGCTGACCGGGTTCAACGTCGCACCCGGTGGCGCCCAGGCGCGCTATGGCGTGACGCCGGATCTGGCGACCTACGGCAAGGCGCTCGCCAATGGCTATCCACTCGCCGCGCTCGCGGGCCGGGAAGACCTCATGCGCATGACCGAGCCGGGCAAGGGGCCGGCCTTTGTCGGCACCTTCAACGGCCACGCGATCTCGATGGCGGCCTGCCAGGCGACCCTTCGGGTCTTACAGGACGGCTCGGTGCAGAAGACCGTCGCCGACCGGGCCGCAACGCTTGCTGGGCAGTTCGACGGTTGGGCCAAATCTGCCGGCATCGATGCGGTCATGACAGCATGCGGCTCTCACGTGCACTGGTTCTTCGCCGACCGATCGCCGACGGACTACCGCAGCGCTGCATCGGTCGACCGGGCCGCCTATGCCGCCTTCAACACCGCGCTGGAGCAGGCGGGCGTCGTGACCCTGCCCAACCCGCTGTCGCACCACGCCGTCAGTCTTGCCCATGACGTAGCGGCGCTGGACCGGCTGGCCGAGGCCATGGAAGCCGGCTTCGCCGCGATCGCCGAGGCGCGGGCAAACGCTGGAGCCTAGATGGCCCAGGCCGACGATCCGCTGCTGGCCGTGCGCGGCCTGACCACCGTCATCGATGGCGATGCCGGGCCGCTGACCGTGGTCGATCGCATGTCGTTCGACCTTGCTGCCGGCGAGACCTTGTGCATCGTCGGCGAAAGCGGCTGCGGCAAGTCGATGCTGGCCCTGTCCATCCTGCGCCTGTTCCCCGATCCACCGGTGCGGCTGCAGGCCGGCAGCGCCCTGTTTCGCGGGCACGACCTGCTGCGTTTGCCGAACGACAAGCTGCGGGACGTGCGCGGCGACCGCCTGGCGATGATTTTTCAAGAGCCGATGTCGGCCCTGAACCCGGTCATGAACATCGGCAAGCAGATCGGCGAGGTGCTGCGCCGGCACCGCAGGATGCGCGCCAGCGAGATCAGGTCGCGGGCCATCGAGCTCTTGACCAAGGTGCGCATTCCCGACCCGGAACGGCGCCTGCACGACTATCCGCACCAGCTTTCCGGCGGCATGCGCCAGCGGGCGATGATCGCCATGGCGCTGGCCTGCGACCCGGAAGTGCTGATCGCGGACGAGCCGACGACCGCGCTGGACGTGACCATTCAGGCCCAGATCCTGCACCTCATCCGCGATCTTCAACGGGACACCAACGCGGCGACGATCCTGATCACCCACAATCTGGGCGTGGTGGCCGAAATGGCCGACCGCGTGCTGGTCATGTATGCGGGCACGAAGGTTGAGGAGGCGCCGGTCGACGCCCTGTTCGACCGGCCGGCCCATCCCTATACGCGCGGCCTCATGGCTTCGATGCCTCATCCGCGCAACGGCGACGAGGCGCCGGAGAAGCTGGCCGAAATCCCGGGTGTCGTGCCGCCGCTGGACGCCATGCCGCCGGGCTGCCGCTTCGCCCCGCGCTGCGCCTTCGCGACCGATCGGTGTTGGACGACAGCGCCGGCGCTGGAAGAGGTCGGCAGCGCCCACGCCGTCGCCTGTTGGGAATGGCGGCGCGTCGCCGAGGAGCGGGCGGCGTGAGCGAACCGACGCTGCTGGAGGTCAAGGACCTGGTCAAGCTGTTCGACGTCCAGCGCGGTTTCCTGCGCCGCAAGGTCGGCGCGGTGCGCGCGGTCGACGGCCTGTCGCTGACGGTCGAAAAGGGTGAGACGGTCGCCCTGGTGGGCGAAAGCGGCTGCGGCAAGTCCACGGTCGGCCGGGTGCTGGTGCGGCTGGCGGACCCGACCGGCGGCCAGGTGCTCTATCGCGGCACCGACATCACGGCGCTGAAGGGGCGCGCGCTGAAGCCGTTTCGTCGGCGCGTTCAGATCATGTTTCAGGACCCGTTCAGCTCGTTGAACCCGCGCCTGCGCGTGCGCGACATCGTCGCCGAACCGCTGGTCGTGCACGGCATCGGGAACCGCGCCGCGCGCCAGGCAAAGGTGGCGGAGCTGTTGGACCAGGTCGGCCTGTCGCCCGACCGGATGGGCGCCCATGCCCACGAGTTCTCCGGCGGTCAGCGCCAGCGCATCGGCCTGGCCCGCGCCCTGGCGCTGGGCCCCGATCTGATCGTCGCCGACGAACCCCTCTCGGCGCTGGACGTCTCGGTTCAGGCCCAAGTCGTGAACCTGATGGCCGAGTTGCAAGCGAAACTGGGGTTGGCGTTCCTGCTGATCTCTCACGATCTGGCCGTGGTCGAACATCTCAGCCGCCGGGTCGCCGTGATGTATCTCGGCAAGATCGTCGAGACCGCGCCGACCCGACTGTTGTTCTCAGCCCCGCGCCACCCCTATACCGAGGCGCTGCTGGACGCCGCGCCCGTACCCGACCCGCACGCCGGCCGCGCCGACCGCCCGGTCATCGCCGGCGAGGTGCCCAGCCCGCTGAACCCACCCGCCGGCTGCCGCTTTCACCCGCGTTGCCCGCTTGCGACCGATATCTGCCGCCAGCAGGAGCCGTCTCTATCTCCGCGCGACGACGGACGATCGCTTGCTTGCCATCATCGCTAGCGACGACGAAACAGGCTACCTGCGCCCGAGAGTCATGTTTTCATGGTGTTACTCGCGAAGGGAGTCAGCTGACACCAGCGCCCCCAACGCAGTACAAGGAGAGTGACATGCTGAAGTTCGCCAATCTCGATGACAGGGTCAGTGTCACAGATCAATTAGGTGAAGATGCCGCGCCGGTCGTTCTTGTCAACGTGTTCACCGTGGACCGCGCCGAGGCTGACCGCCTCGAGACCGCCTGGACCGAGGACGCCAAGTTCATGCAGCGCCAGCCGGGGTTTATCTCGACACAGCTCCATCGCGGCGTCGGCGAAAGCTCGACATATCTGAACTACGCGGTCTGGGAGAGCATCGCCGCCTTCAAGGCAGCCTTTGAGCAGCCCGACTTCCGCGCTCACCTCGCATCCTATCCAGACAGTACGATCACGCGGCCGCACCTGTTTCGGAAGCTGGAGGTGCCGGGCGTCTGCACTGCTGATTGAGGATTGTCGGGCGCGTAATTGCTTGGACACAATACTTAACTCCGGGAAGTTAAGTATTGTGTCACCATAGCTTATGTTTGAGGCCCGTCGATCCGTCGCAGGAGACTTCGGGTCGGTCGCAGGGAGGGGAACCTTCGCCATGCCTCAACCTCTGAAGAAATGGGACGACAGAATCCGCTTTAGCCCTGACAGCCTAGCGCAAAGACCCAATCTTGCAGTCAAAATAGCCCAAGTTGTTGCAGCATCAACAAACCTCGAGGTGCATATTGGGCGTTTGCTGGCCGAGATTATGCAGTCAAAGGCTGATGTTGGCGTCACGATGTATCTGGCCCTAAGTGGATCAGCAGCTAAACAGGCTGTGTTGCAGGCTGTGGCTGACCAATACGTGCTGGATAAGACCTCTAGGAACAAATTCTCCGCCCTAATTAAGTCTATCCGTCATAGAGCAAAAGAGAGAAACGCCGTCATTCACGGAATGTGGTCATTACATCCGGGAGATAATCAAGCGTTAATAAATTGTCCTCCACAGTCCATGATTTCTGAGGTAGCGCGTCTGACTAGCACGATTAGTCACTTGGAATCACATCCCGGGACTTCTGCCACATATTCGAGCCGTCTTGCCGGAATAATGGTCTACAAAGAGCGAGATTTCGACAACGTGCTCGCGCGGATCAAAACTGTCCGCGAAGACATCGATGACTTGAAGGGGACGATCACGGGATTTCGTCACGAGTTTCAGCAAAAACTTCTTCAGATAGAGAAGGCGGCGGATAGGTTCCTGAGTGCAATTCGTCAGGAGGTTCCTCCAGATGCCCCTCCGAATTCTACTGCAACAGATGAATAGCGCCGGTCTGTCGCCTTCTTGCCTAATTCGCTCTTCGTGCTCAGTCAGCCGCGTAGTTGCGACGCGGGACCGACTCCCTGGCGACTAGATATTGCATGCTCCCACCTCCTCAGAGCGCTCGGCGCATGCGGTCCGCGTAGGCGTCGGCCTCGGCCAGCAGGCTGGCGCGATCGATGGCGGTTATCCGGCCTTCGCGCACGATGAAGCGGCCGTCCACCATCACGTCGCTGACGTCTGACGGCAGGGCGGCGTAGACCAGGGCGGCATACGGGTCGTGCAGGGGGTGCAACCGGGCGGCGCTGCGGCTGATGCGGACGATATCGGCTCGCTTGCCCGGTTCCAGCGAGCCGATGCGATCGTCCAGGCCCAGCGCCTTGGCGCCGCCGATGGTGGCCAGGCGCACCACATCGATCGCCGGCATGACGGTCCGGTCCCTGGCCCGCAGCTTTTGTAGCTTGGCCACTTGGGACATTTGCGCGAACAGGTCGATGGTATTGCCGCTCATCGGCCCGTCGGAGCCGAGGCCGACGGTCACGCCGGCGGCCACCATGTCGAGCACCGGGGCGATGCCGCGACCGCCCTTCACGTTGGCGCCGGCATTGTGGGCGACCGCGACACCGCCGCGCGCCAGGTTGGTGATGTCGCGATCGTCGACCCAGAGGCAATGGGCCGCGATCACGCCGGGTCGCAGGAGGCCGGATTGGTCCAGCAAGTCGACGGGCGAGCCGCCGCAATGGTCGCGCACCCAATCGGCTTCGTAATCCATCTCCGACACGTGGATCTGGACCGGCAGGTCCGCCGACCGCGATGCCGCATCCACGCGCCGCAGGATGTCCAGACCGGTCGTGTAGGGCGCGTGCGGGGCGATCGACGCCGTGATTGTCGGGTGGTCGCGGAAGTCGGCCGCGAGCCGTTCAAACTGGGCGAAGCCGTCGTCTGTCGTTGGCGCGTCGGGGGCCGCGAAGTCGACAATCGTCTGGCCGACGACGCCGCGCAGGCCCAGGGTTTCTAGCGCACGGCCCGCCTGGGCCTCAAAATAGTACATGTCGGCAACCGTGGTCACGCCGCCCTCTGCCAGTTCCAACCCGGCGAGCAGGCTGCCGACATAGACCATCTCCGGTGAGACGAAGCGCTTTTCCAGCGGGAAGATGTAGCGTTTCAGCCGGTCGGGCTCGTCGTCGCCCAGGCCGCGAAACAGCGCCATCGCCAGATGACAGTGGGTGTTGACCATGCCCGGCATCAGGATGTCGCCATCAAGGTCGATGACGTCGCCCGAATGCGCCGGCGGGTCCCCTTCGCCGATCTCGGTGATCACGCCATTCTTCGCCGCGACGTAGCCGGGCCAATGGACGGTCATCGCGTCGTCGACGGTGACGATGATCCCGTTGGTGAGCAACATGGTGGTCATGGCGTGGCCGGCAGGATGCAGCATTGCTCAGGCACCAGAACCAGCTTGGCCCGATCGCCTTCGTTGAACGGGCGGTCGATCGAGCCGTTGGCGACCACGCTGCCGACCGGCGTTTCGGCCCGGTAGTGATAGGACCGGCCGAGATAGGTGCGTACCGACAGTTTCGCCGGCAGACCGTCGTCTTCGCTGGCCGCCATGACCCGTAGGCCATCGGCCCGTGCGCCGAGCGTAAAGGCGTCGGGCAGGGGCCCCCAGGTGGCCTCGTCGAGCGCGAATCTGGCGCCTTGGCCTTCTGCCGTCGTGACGCCACCTGACCGGCCGGTGACACGCAGTCCCATCATCGTCTCGAAGCCGACGAAGTTGGCGACGAACGCGTTGGCCGGCTTTCGATAGAGGATTTCCGGCGTGTCGTACTGGCTGATCTGGCCCGCATCCATAATCGCCACCCGGTCGGAGATCGAAAACGCTTCCTCCTGATCATGGGTGACGTAGATGGCGGTGATGTTGTGGGCACGCTGCAACTCGCGGATTTCGACCCGCATGTCGACGCGTAGCTTGGCGTCGAGATTGCTCAACGGCTCGTCGAACAGCAGCAGCGACGGTTTGATGACCAGCGCGCGGGCCAGCGCCACGCGCTGCTTCTGGCCGCCGGACAGGGCGGCCGGCAGGCGATCGGCAAACGCCGCCAGGCCGACCTTGTCGAGCATTTCGCCAACACGCGCGCGGCGTTCTTGCGGGGCGACGCCGCGCTGCTTCAGGCCGAAGCCGACATTGTCGGCGACACTCATATGCGGGAACAGGGCGTAGTTCTGAAACACCAGGCCGATGTCACGCCGATGGGCGGCGACAGCAGAGATGTCGCGCCCGTCCAGCGCCACGCGCCCCGCCGTAGCGTGCAGAAAACCCGCAATCAAGCGCAGGGTGGTCGTCTTGCCGCAGCCGGATGCGCCGAGCAGCGAAACCAGTTCGCCCGCCTTCACGTCCAGATCCAGGTCCTTCAAGACCTGGGTGCGGCCGTAATGGGCGGAGATGCCGGTCAGATTGAGGGACTTGGTCATGGGGGTCCGTCAGCGCACGAAATAGCCGAGGCCGAGCGTCTTTTCGACCACCGCCATGACCAGCACGGTCAGCGCCATCAAGAGCACGGACAGCGCGGCGACGGTTGGGTCGAAGAAGTTCTCGACATAAGTCAGCATTTGGATCGGCAGGGTGCTGATGCCCGGCCCGGTCAGGAACAGCGACACCGGCACATTGTTCAGCGAGGTGATGAAGGCCAGGATGAAGGCCGCCAGGATGCCGCCGCGAATGTTCGGCAGCACGATTGTGTAGAAGGTCTTCATCGGTGGGCAGCCGAGACTGATGGCGGCCTCCTCGGCACTGAAATCGAACGTCGCCAGGCTGGCCCCGACCACGCGGATGGAATAGGGCAGCACGATGATCGTGTGGCCGATCAACAGGGTCGGAAACACCGGCAGATCGAAATCGACGCTGATGGCGCTCAACAGCGAGAAGCCGAACACGATCTGCGGCACCAGGATCGGCAAGACGAAGAAGTTCGATAGCGCCTTGGGCAGGGCGAAGCCGAACCGGCTCAGCGCGTACGCCGCCGGGATGCCGATCAGCAGCGACAGAAACGTGCCCAGCAGGGCAATTTGGAGTGAGATCAGGAACGTATCGCGGAACGCGCTGACTTCGAAGACATTGACGAACCAGCGCAGGCTGAACCCCTGGGGCGGAAAGGCCAGAAACTCCGTATTGCTGATTGAGGCCGCGGCGACGATCACCAGCGGTCCCAGCAGGAAGATGAACACCGCGATGGCGGTGATGACGAGGAGGGGGCTGGAGCGCTGCATCACGCAGCCGCCGGGTTCAGCCGGCGGGCGACCCGCGACATGATCAGCACGACGGAGATGGTCAGCACCATCATGATCACCGCGATGGTCGAGGCCGACGCCCAGTCGAACTCCGTCATTGCCTCGCGGAACAGCAGGGTCGCCAACACCGTGTTGCGCTGGCCGCCCAGCAGCACCGGTGTGGTGTAGGACGTGAAGCTGCCGGTGAAGACCAGCACGGCCCCGACGATCACGCCCGGCATGGCTAGCGGCAGGATCACGCGCCAGAAGGTCTTGGCCGGCGATGCGCCCAGCGAGATCGAGGCTTCCACCACGCTCTTGTCGATGTTTTCCAGGACCCCGACCAGCGACAGGATCATCAAGGGCGAGAACAGATAGGCGAGGCCGACGATGATCGCGCCCTCGGTATAGAGCATCGACAGCGGTTCGCTGATTAGACCCAGGCCCATGAGGGTTTCGTTGATGATGCCGTTGCGGCCCAGGATCACGATCCAGGCGAAGGAGCGCACGACCGTGCTGGTCAGCAATGGGAAGACCGAGGCGACGATCAAAATGCTGCGCCAGGAGCGGGGCGCGCGGGCGATGAAGTAGGCGGTCGGGAAGCCGATCGCAATCGCGATGACGGTCACGATCAGGGCGATGCGCACCGTCCGCCACAGCACGCCGCGATTGAACCGGCGGTCGAAGAAATCCTGATAGCCGGCGAAGACGCCCTCTTCCTGGATGAAGGTGACGCTGATCGTGTCCAAGAGCGGCAGCACCAGCAGGACCAGGATCGCCAGGATGGCTGGCGTGACCAGCAGCCAGGGAAGGACGCGGTTCATGGCGGGGTTACGTCGTCGCGGAGCGGCCGGCGCCAGGATGGCGCCGGCATATCAAGCATCGGAATAGGGCCGTCCAGGTCGGCTATTCCGCGAACACCTCGTTCCAGCGGTCGGTCCAATCCTCGCGGACCGAGTTCAGCTGGGCATAATCGGGCGTGCGCAGACTGTCGATGACCGCCTGGCCATAGGTCCAGCGTGCGGCGTCTTCCGGGTCGAGCCGGACATTGACGTTCACCGGCGCGTCGACACCGACTTCGGCCAATGTCTGCTGCACATCCGCGCTCAGGTGCCAGTTGATGAAGGCCAGCGCCAGGTCCGGCTGGTCGGTCGAGGCCAGGACGTTGATCGCGTTCAGGTTGGCGAAGGCGCCTTCGTCCAGCTCCGCCCAGACCGCTGTTGGCACCGCCTCTTGAATGCGGCCAAAGGCGAAGTCCTGCGCCGGCGCGATCACCACCTCGCCCTGGGCGAACAGGTTGACCAGCTCCGACGAGCGGCCATAGGTGGTCAACAGATTGGGGGCCAACTGCTCAAGGCTGGCGAAGGCGGCATCCGGGTCGTCGAAGGCATCGACGCCCGCCTGTTCCGCCGCCGCAATCACGATCAACTGGCCGGCGGTGGTGTTGATGCCCGGAATGGTGATCTGGCCGGCAAACTCATCGCGCCACAGATCGCCCCAGGACGTCACCGGCGTGTCGGTCGCGGCGGAATCGTAAATGATGCCGTAGCGGCCCACCGTATAGGCCGGGCCGTATTCCTCGCCGTGCGGCGCGCGGGCGATTGGGTAGATCTGCTCGATGTTCGGGATCTGGCTGCGGTCGATCTGGGCGAACAGCCCGTCATCGATGCCTTGCTGGGTAAAGGCGTCGGCAAGATAGATGAGATCGATGTCGCCGCCGCCGCGGATACGCGCCCGGTTCAGCCGGTCGGCATTGTTGCCGGTGTCGATGACGATATCGACGCCGTGCTCTTCTTCGAACGGCGCGTAGAGATGTTCTTCCAGCAAGTCGCCGTTGAAGCCCCAGGTGGAGATCACCAGCGTGCCGTTATCCTGTGCCCCGGCTGGGCCGGCCAAGGTCGCCGTGGTCAGCGCGGCGACACTCACCACAAGGCCTAAGGGCGAAATACGAGTCATCGTTCAACAGCTCCCCGAGATTGTCTGAATGTGAGAACGGGCCCTTAACCATACTGCAATCTGTGGCCTTGTCGAACGATCCGGTGCGCTTGTGATCTTTAGTGTCAATACGTTAGTATTTGTACTAAGGTTAACAATTAATCAACGATTCTTCGTCGCATTTGCAGGCGATTATCGAGCATTGTCAGGGATTTTCGAGACAGCTACAGATTCTCAGTCCAAAAGTATAATTGCCACGAATTGGAACGTCCTTCACCCTTTTTCCCTCTTTTTAAGTAGAAACTGCCGTTTGTGGGCAAGTTTTATTAAAAGATTTTTGCGCTGTTGTGTTTTATTTCTCGTACAGGTATGAGCTTCTCTTGGCCAGAGATTCGCTTTGCGATAAACCCAAGTCAAAATAGACGCGCTGCACCTGTTTTACATTGAAAAGCGAAGTTGCAGATGCGGCGTAAAACATCAACTCGACAGGAGAAAGCTTGATGTTCCCACTTCAGACCTTTCCTTTCACCCGGTTCAGCGACTTTGTCATCAAGACAGAGACTGTGGTGATCGACACCGAACCGTCCGGTCCGGTCGCGGCGATCATCAACGAGGAACCGGGATCAGACGCGTTGAGCGGCAACGATTTCATCGTCGGCTATCTCAACGCAACCGTTGAGGAATCGCCGGAGGGCAGGATCTCGGGGATTCTGAACGAGGAGGAG
>JANQGH010000084.1 GCA_028277405.1 Alphaproteobacteria bacterium
TATGACAAACCAAAGATTTTCAGACTAGTGGCTTTCAAGTTGTTGAACCATCGGCGGCAAGCCAATCCGTCTCGCTGTAGATGTGCTTGGTTTCGAGGAAGTCGTTCAGCCCCTCCAAACCGTGCAGCCGGCCAAAGCCGCTTTGCTTGTAGCCGCCGGTTTCGGCCTCGGCGAAAAGCCGGTTGTGGCTGTTCAGCCAGACCGTGCCGAAGCGCAAGGCGCGCGCCACCCGTTGGGCACGGCCGAGATCGCGCGTCCAGACGCTGGCGGCCAGTCCATAGCGCGTTGCATTGGCCCGCATGACCGCCTCATTGTCGTCGCCGAACCGTTCAAGCACCAGCAGCGGCCCGAACAGCTCCTCCTGGACAAGGTCGCTGTTCAGATCCTCAACCACCGCCAGGCTCGGCCGGATGAAGGCACCGCCCGCGGGCAGATGGTCGGGAACCGTGCCTCGCACGACCAGTTCGCCCTCATCGCCGGCCTGGTCGAGCAGGCCGAGGATACGGTCACGATGGACCTGGTCGACCATCGGCCCCATGGCGCTCGCCGGATCCTCGCCCGGGCCCACGACCAACCCGTCCAAGGCTTGCGCCAACGCATCCTTCACCGTTTCGAACACCGTCTCGTGGACCAGAACCCGGCTGATCGCGGTACACATCTGGCCCGCCATCACGGTGGCGCAGCGCGCGATCACCGGCACGGCCTTGTCGATCTCGGCATCCGCGAAGACCAGCGAAGGCGACTTGCCGCCAAGCTCCAGAGACAGCCGTTTCAACGTCCCCGAGGCCGCCTCCATGATGCGTTTGCCCGTGGCGCAAGAGCCGGTGAAGCTGATGACGTCGACCGCCTCGGACGCGACCAGCGCCTTGCCGACCGCGCTGCCGTTTTCGTTCACGGCGTTGATCACGCCGGGCGGCAGCGCGTCGATCGCGGCGAACATCTCCATCATCAACGCATTCGTCAGCGAGGTCTGGGGCGCCGGCTTGATCACTGACGTGCAGCCGGCTGCAAGCGCGGGCGCCAGGCTGCGGATCAGCAAGGTGATCGGCGCATTCCAGGGTACGATGACGCCGGCGACGCCCGCAGGCTCGCGGGCAAAGATCGACATCGCCCCTTCGTCGATCTCCGACACCCGGCCGAAGATGGCCCGTGCCAGGCCCGCATAATACCGGCATTCGGAGATCGCCGCCGAAACCTCGTGGCCGACCTCCGACCGCAGCTTGCCGCTCTCCGCGACGGCCAGATCGGTCAGCTCGGCCCGGCGCGCCTCGAAAGCGTCCGCCATGGCCAGCAACGCGGCGGCACGCCTACGCGGGCTGGCCGACCAGCCGCCCTGCTCAAAGGCCTGACGTGCGGCGGCGGTTGCGGCCTCGACTTCGGCCTCGCCACCGGCGGCATAGCGGCCGACGAGACCGCCCGTCGCCGGGTTCAGACTGTCGTCGATCAGGTTGCCGGCGCCGTCCAACCATTCGCCGCCGATCCAGTGTCGCGCATGTTGCATGAATGCCCCCTTCGCTGCGATCATGGCAGAATGGTTGGTGCAGGCAACAGTTCAGGTCGCCTTACCAACCGCGACTTGCACCGGCACAAAAGACGTTTACAGGAGCCCACCGGCCCATGCCCTTTGACGACCCGATCATCATCATCGGCGCCGGCCCGACCGGGCTTACGGCGGCCTTGGCATTGGGGCTCGCCGGGCTGCCGGTCATGGTCTTGGAGGCCGAACCTGGCCTGACGCACGACCTGCGGGCTGGCTCGTTCCATCCGCCGACGATCGAAATGTTGACGGCGCTCGGCGTCGGCGATGCCATGCATGCAACCGGCATCCAGGTGCCGATTTGGCAGGTGCGCGATCGGGTCGAGGGCGTGGTGGCCGAATTCGATCTCGGCCTGATCGCCGACGAAACGCCCTATCCCTATCGGCTGCATCTGGAGCAGCACCGTCTGACGCCGATGCTGCTGGATCGCCTTCAAGAGGCCGCGCCCACCGTCGAGGTCCGGTTCAACGCGCCTGTTGAGTCGGTCGCGATCGAGGACGACGGCGTCGCCGTCTCTGTCGGCGGCGGCGAGCCAGCCGCCCTGCGCGGCAGTTGGGTGATCGGCGGCGATGGCGCGCGCAGCGTCGTGCGCAAGGCCATCGGTACCAGCTTCGACGGTTTCACCTGGCCGGAGCGGTTTTTGGTTGCCAGCACCACGCATGATCTGGGCCAGCACGGCTTTGCTGGTGCCGGCTATATCGCCGACCCGGATGATTGGGCGGCGGTCTTCAAGGTGCCAGACGAAGGGCCGCCCGGCCTCTGGCGCATCGCCTACCCGACCGACCCGGAAATCCCGGAGGCAGAGGTGCTCGACCAAGAGGCCATCCAGCCGCGCCTGGCCAAAATCCTTGAGCATGTGCCCGGCAAACCGGATCGGTTCGAGCTGAAATACGCCAGCACCTATCGGGTGCATCAGCGTGTGGCGGGCCGCTTCTTTCAGGGTCGGGCGATCATTGCCGGCGATGCGGCGCATATCAACAATCCGCTCGGCGGCTTTGGGCTCAACGGCAGTGTCCAGGACGCCGTCAATCTGTCAGCGAAGCTGGTCGAAATCTGGAACGGCGCGGACGCGGAGCCTCTCCTCGATCTCTACGACCGCCAGCGCCGGCCGATCAACATCAAGGCCGTCCAGGCGATGAGCATCCGCAACAAAAAGATGATCGAGGAACGCGACCCTGAGGTGCGTCGCCAGCGTCTCGCCGAACTCGCCGAAACCGCCAAGGACCCGGTGAAAGCGAAGGCTTACTTGATGAACTCATCCATGATCAATTCGGTACGCGAGGCAGCCTCGATCACCTGACGCCGGATGCCGAGCCGGCGCCTCTTACCCCACGGGACAGGTCTTCTGTGGCAGGGCCATTGTTTGGTAAACGTCGACCCCCTCCGGAATGGTCAACCACTCCGGCTTGGATCGCGCGAAGACGTAACGCTGCGGCTGGTACCAGAATGTCGGCTGGTCGAACGTGCCGCCTGCGATGCCGCGAAAGCCCGGTAGAAACTCCAGCGTCCAGGTCACGGTGGTGCCGCAGGTCTCGCAGAACTCGCTCTCCAGCCACCGTCCGGCATCTGACTGCAGGCGATAGGCACGCATCTTGCCCTGCAGGAACTCAACGTCCTCCGCCATGAAATAGACGGAGATGCCAAGCGCGCTGCCGGTTCGCCGCTGGCACCAGGTGCAAGAACACAGGCTGACGCGTTGCGGCTCGGCGCTGGTGCGATAGCGAACCGCACCGCAGGCGCAGCCGCCCTCGTGGATATCAGACATGTCCCACGCCCTCTTTCGATCCTGCCGACCACGAGTCATAACGGGTCTTCATCGGCGTTCAAGCACTGGCAACCGCGAAAGGGCAGATCATGGCCGGCAATGGCTTCACGGTGATCGGCGTTAAGGGATACGGCTCTTCGATCGTCGAGGCCGCGCTGGAATGGGCTGGTCTGCGTTACGCCATCGAGCAAGTCGACCCCAAGGATCTCGGCCCCGGCAGCCCACGCTTCGCCGGCATCAACCCTCTGGGCCAGGTGCCGACCCTGCTGTTGCCGGACGGCACCGCCATGACCGAAAGCGCGGCGATCATCCTGCATCTCGCCGACATCGCGCCGGAGGCTGGCCTGGCGCCACCGACCGACGATCCCGCCCGGCAAGCGTTCCTGCGCTGGCTGGTCTTTTTGGTCGCGTCGATCTACCCCACCTTCACCTATGGCGACGACCCCTCGCGCTTTGTGTCGAGCGAGGAGGCCCAGCGGGAGCTGCGGCGCGCGACCAACAATCAGCGCAAGGATCTTTGGCAGTTCGTCGAGGCGAACATCGCTCCGAGCCCATGGCTGCTGGGGCCAGGATTCTCAGCGCTCGACATCTATGTCACAGCCATGAACCACTGGCGCCCGGGCAGATCCTGGTTTGCCACGAACTGCCCTAAGCTTCACGGCATCGCCACCGCGGCGCTTGAACTTCCCAAGCTGAAGCCGGTTTGGGAACGCAACGGCTTCACTGGTTAGGCAGATCCGGCTAGACACGGGGGCGCGCACGCCGGCAATCACGCCGGAAGACATGAAGGACCCTCCAACCGTGCCGACCTCGGACAGGCCGCTCAGAATTGCGCACATCCTAAGCCACACCGCCATCAACGGTGTCGGCACCAGCCTTGCCGTGCTGATGCGCGAACAGCATGCGGAGGGCCATACGCTCATGCTGGTGCATCGGCCTAACTGCTGGCTGGCCGAACAGCTCGCCGACTTGCCGGTCGAGTTCCTTGAGGCGCCACTGCACACGCGCTATCGCGAGCTTTACCATGTCGGCGATACGATCCGCAGCTGGCGGGCGGACGTTATCCACACCCATGGCAGCACGGCCCACAAGTATGGCGCGATTTATCGCGTCGCGGGCAAGATACCGATCGTGGCCACGGCCCACGCCTGCCATTTCCAACTGCATTGGGTGTTCAACAACCGAGTGATAGCGCCCAGTCAGATCACCGCCGACTATCACCATCGGGTCAATCGGGTGCGCCGCCGCAATCTGCGGATCATCCATCACGCCTTCGATGTGACCACGGCGACCGTGGCGACGGATGAAGACCGGGCGACGCAGCGAGCCGATCTCGGCCTGCCGCAAGATGCCTTCGTGATGGGCATGACCGGCGATATCTGCCGGCGCAAAAACCAGCTCGATTGCGTGGCCGTGCTCGCTGCCCTTCGCGACCGTGGGGTCGACGCCCACCTGGTGCTGATCGGCGTCGGCGCGGATCGTGAGTATGTCGGCGAGATCTGCCAGGCGATCGAGGACAAGGGGTTGCAGGATCGCGTACACCTTCTGGGTCTGCGCTTCGACGTGGTCGACCTGTTGGCGGTCTTGGATGCCTATCTGTGCACCTCAGTTCACGAGGAGGGCCCCATCGCGACGTTGGAAGCCATGGCGCGCGGCCTGCCGATCATCACGACGCGCATCGGCTGCATGCCGGCCCTGCTTGGCGACGGGCGCGGCGGCCGGATGTTCGAGGTCGGCGATAACAGCGGCATGGCCGATTTCGCGGCCGAGCTGGCGCGCGACCCTGAAATGCGGCGCCAACTCGGCGCAGCGGCGCGCGCGACCATCGTCAAGCATCTGGCGCCCGCCGCAATCGTCCCGCAGGTCGAGGCCGTTTACCGTGAAGTGATCAGGGCCTGACGACGCGGCGGATCAACCCGTGTCGATCGACAGGTATGATCTGCTCAGCTATGCGGTTTATCGATTTAGTTGGCTAGGAAGGCGCGGTCAGGTCCCAGAGATAGCCGTCGGGATCGAGCAGCTTCGCCGCCAGATCCCCATCATCCGTATGCCGCGGGTGCTCGATCACCGTGGCGCCTGTTTTCAGACACTCGAAAAACGCTGCCTTGAAGTCCTGGCGCGCCCCAAACTGCAGCCTGATTGCGGCTCCATCCGCCTCCGCCGCACGCGCTCCGTCGGCGGCGCTTCCGCCAAGCGAAATCACACCAACGTCCCTCGCCCAGCCGACAAAGTCCGCCGCCGCGTCATCACAGGGCTTGGGGCGATCGTCCGGCGAACTGACGTTTGGGTTGACACGCGACAACCGACGCGTCGCACGGCCAACAACCACCCGAGCAGATGGAGCATTCGCGCGTGCGATCGCCATGGTTTTGACCCCCTGTATTGTCAGATTTCGAGCGTTTGCGCTCTAAACGTGATCGGAAAAAGTAGATTCCCCACAATGAAGGCAATTTTGCGGCCATGCAATGCCGCTCGCGCCGAAGACTAATCGACGATCAAGGCTTCCAGCGTCGACAGATGGTCGGCCTCGGCCGCCGGCTTGTCCCAACGGATGCGGGAAATCCTGGGAAACCGCATGGCGACACCCGACTTGTGGCGGGTCGACCGCCCGACACTGTCGAACGCGACCTCCAGCACCAGGTCCGGCGCGACGGACCGGACCGGCCCGAACCGCTCGACGGTATGGCCACGAACCCATTTGTCGAGCTGGGCAAGTTCTTCGTCGGTAAAGCCGAAATAGGCCTTGCCGACGGGCACCAGTTCCGGTTCGCCGTCCTCGCCGGGTCGCCAGGCGCCGAACGTGAAATCGGAATAGAAGCTCGACCGTTTGCCGTGACCACGCTGGGCGTACATCAGGACGGTATCCAGGGTCAGGGGACCGCGCTTCCACTTGTACCAGGGCCCCTTGGGCCGGCCAGCGACATAGGTGCTGTCGCCGCGCTTCAGCATTACGCCTTCGATCGCGCTGTTCGCTGTCGAACTGCGCATATCGTCAAGCGTCTGCCAGTCCGGAAAGTCGATCATGGGCGACAGGTCCATGCGCCCTGGCGCGATCCGCCCGATCCATTGTTCCAGCCGTTGGCGACGGTCGTCGAACGACAGATCGCGCAAATCCTCAGAGCCGTCGAACAGAATGTCGTAGAGCCGGACCCAAGCCGGATGCTCTTCCAGCATGCGCGCTGTCACCGTCTTGCGGTTCAGCCGCTGCTGCAGACGATTGAACGACTGGACCGCACCGTCCTGATAGACCAGCAGTTCGCCATCCAGCACGGCATCGAAATCCATGGCCTCGACGATGTCCGGGAACGCGCCGGAGATGTCGTCGCCGGTCCGGCTGTACAGGCGCCGCTGGTCACCAAGCGCCGCCACCTGCACGCGAATGCCGTCCCATTTCCACTCCGCCCGATAGGAAGCAGGGTCGATCGATGCCTTGTCACCATCCTCCAAAGGGTGCGACAGCATCAAGGGACGGAAAACGGCCTTGTCATCGATAGACGGCTTCGGCGCGCGGCCGTCCAACCAGGTGAACAGGTCCTCATACGGCGGCTCCAGCCCGTGCCAGAGCTCTTCGATCTCGGCGACGTCTGCATCGCCATATTGGGCCAGCGCCACCTTGGCCAAGCGCGCGGACACGCCGATCCGCATGCCGCCGGTGATCAATTTCAAGAAGGCAAAGCGTTCGTTGGTGTCGAAGGTGTCAAGCAGTCCGGCGACCAGCGCGGGAGCCGTCGACCGGCTGGCCTCGCGCATGGTGTCGACCACCTCGCCCAGGCTGGGCACCCGGTTCGCGCCATGGCGCTTCGGCCAAATCAGCGAGACGGTTTCCGCCAGATCACCGACATAGTCGTACGACCAGCCGAACAGCGCCGGGTCCACCCGCTCGACCGCCAGCCCGCGCACAACGCCGGCCTTGACCGCCGGAAACTCCAGCCCGCCGGTCAGCGCCGCCAGCGCCCAGCCGCGGTCTGGATCGGGCACGCGGGCGAAATAGTCGGTCAAGAGGCGCAGCTTGGCATTGCGCGACGGCGTGAAGACCAACCGTTCGATCAGTTCGGCAAAGGGCGTCATCGGGGGTCTCAGTCCACCGCGTCGTCTTCGAAGCCGACCAGCGACAGGGCCTGCGCGCGCCGGCCGGACTGGGTGACCTGATGCACCAGCGCCTCCTCCCGGCCGTGCGTCACCCAGACCTCCGGCGCGTCGACCTCGTCGATCGTGGCCAACAGCTCGTCCCAATCCGCGTGATCGGAGATGATCATCGGCAGTTCGACGCCCCTTTGGCGCGCGCGCTGGCGAACCCGCATCCAGCCGGAGGCGGCACAGACGACCGGGTCCGGCAGACGGCGCGACCAGCGATCGGCAATGGCGGACGGCGGCGCCAGCACGATCTCTCCGCGCAGGTCGCCCTTCGCGACGTCCGCCATCGGCCGCAGGTCGCCGAGTTGGACGCCTAGCCGCTGATAGAGTTCCGTCAGCGCGATCAAGGCGCCATGCAAGTAGATCGGCCGGTCGTAACCCGCCTGGCGCAACAGGGCGATCACGCGCTGGCATTTGCCCAGACTGTAGACGCCCACCAGGTGGCTGCGTTCGGGAAAAAGGGCGACGGAGTTCAGCAGCTTGGCGATCTCATCGCCGGCGGGCGGGTGGCGGAAAACCGGCAGGCCAAAGGTCGCTTCGGTGATGAAGACATCGCACGGAACGGGTTCGAACGGCGCACAGGTGGGATCGGCGCCGCGCTTGTAATCGCCGGAAACCACGACCCTGCTGCCGCGATACTCCAGGACCACCTGGGCGCTGCCCAGCACGTGCCCGGCCGGCACCAGGCGCACGGAGACCTCGCCGATCTCAACGGGTTCGCCATAGGCAAGCGGCTGCAAGGATGCGCCGGCCTGGTCGCCGTAACGGGCCTGCATGATCGCAAGGGTCTGGTCTGTGGCCAACACCGACGCGTTGCCGGGGCGCGCGTGGTCGGCGTGGCCGTGGGTGATCACCGCGCGGCCCGCCGGACGCACGGGATCGACGAAGAAGTCGCCCGGCACGACATGAAGGCCGCCTGGTTCGACGCGCAGCCAGCTTGCCGGCTTGGGTAAAGAGCTAACCATGCCCGCTAATCTGGGACCGTGACGTTCATTCGGCCAGCATCTTGCCGAAGTCTGCTGCCAAAGGCATTGTGCGCCGGTTTTGCCCCGCCGGTCCCGGCGGCCGGCACGCTGACGACGATGGAATGACAAAAGGGGATCGCTCTTGCGCTCAGCAATCGCGTGCATCGGCGCTGCCCATATCGATCGAACGGCCCACGCGCTGCAGGACGTGAAGCTGGGCACCTCCAACCCCGTCCGCGTGGATGCCAGTTTTGGCGGGGTCGCGCGCAATGTTGCGGAGAATCTGGCTCGCCTGCACTGCGATGTGGCGCTGGTCAGCCGGATTGGCCGCGATGATGCCGGCGATCAACTGCTTGCCAATCTCGAAACGCTGGGTGTCGATGTCAGCGGCGTGTGCCGGTCGGATTTGGAACAGACGGCGACCTACACCGCGCTCATCGATCTGTCCGGCGAACTGAGCGTCGGCATGGCCGACATGTCGATCTATGACGAGGTCGCGCCGGAGCTTTTCGGCGCCCAACTGGCGCCGGCACTTCTCAGCCGACCGATCTGGTTTTTGGATGCAAACCTGCCGGCGGCGGGCCTTGACCATCTGCTGAACAATAAGCCCGCGGGCAGCCTCAGCGCGATCGACGCGGTATCCGTGCCCAAGTCGCAGCGACTGACCGGCCTATTGGATCGGGTCGATCTGCTGTTCGCCAACCGTGACGAGGCGGTGGCGCTGTGCGGATTGCCGGCCACTGCGCAGATCGAGACAAGCGAGCTTGCCAACCGGCTGCGGGCCGAGGGCGCCGGCGCGGTGATTGTCTCCATGGGCGACGCCGGCGTCTTTGTGGCCTCCGACAGCGTCTACAACCATTTCGACGCGCTGCCGTCCGAAGTCTGCGACGTTACGGGCGCCGGCGACGGCATGGTCTCAGGCATCCTTTACGGTATTGCCGCCGGCCGGCGTATGGACGAGGCCGTGCGCCTCGGCCTCGCCTGCGCCTCCTTGGCCATCGAAAGCGACCGGTCGGTCAATGAGGACCTGAGAGAGGGCGTCGTGCTGCGGCGCGCGGGTCTGCTTTAGAAATCAGGGTTCCGGCGGCAAGCGGGATCGCTATTCGCAGCGGTAAAGCGTCGCCTGACCATCGGGCAACTCCGGTGCCGTCAGAGTGAATGCATCCTTGCCGGCATTGCTGATCGTCGCCTCGACCGAGATGAGATCCGAGGGATCGTCGAGTTCGGCAAAGTCGAGCAGGATGCGGTCACCCTCAAGTGCCCAGACACCGATGACCTCGACCGGATTGCCGCCACCATTGGTCATGGCCCAGGCGCCGGACGCATAGAACGACATCGTGTCGCGGCTGACGCACTCCTCAGGCGTGCCAAGCCCCCAATAGCCGATGAAGTAGTCGGACGTTGTCGGATCGGTACTGCTGGCCGGTGCGGTCCAAAGCGCAACGCCGGACGCGATCGCCAGCATCGGTACCCATGTCTTCATGGCTTCTTCTCCCCTTCCCCCGATTTCTGCAGATCTCCAGGTCCTGGAATCGCCGCGGGCTCAAGTCAGATCACGGCTCCAACACCTCGTTTTGCAGTGCCTTACGTCTTGGTAACGTGAAATAGTCGAGCACAATCGTAGCCCGCGCGATGAAGGGAGCGGCAAGACCGCAATGACTTGGACCTCGGACAATCCTCACCTTAGCGGCAATTTCGCGCCGGTATTCGATGAACTGAGTACGAGCGACCTGCCCGTAATCGCGGGCGCGATCCCAGGCGACTTGAGCGGCGCGTACATGCGCAACGGCCCCAACCCGATGTTCAAGCCCCTGTCCTACGCCTATCCTTTCGACGGCGACGGCATGATCCATGTCGTATATCTGGACAATGGGCGGGCGCGCTATCGCAACCGTTTCGTCCGAACACGAGGACTGGTAGCCGAGCAGAGAGCCGGACGGGCCATCTATGGCGGCACGCTCGCGCCTGTGCCCGTCGATCCCGCGCTCGTCGAACCCGACGGCGACCCCGGGCCCTTCAAGAACGGCGCGTTCGTGGGCATCGTTCGGCATGCCGGCCACATCCTCGCACTCTTGGAGGTCTCAACAGGTTATGAGCTGACGCCAGAGCTCGACACGATCGGCGAATGGTCGCCGGGCACCGACGAACCCATCGAAATCGGCGCGCACACGCGGCGTCACCCCGCGACCGGCGCGCTGTTCGGCGTTACCTACGGGATCGACGAGCCGTTCGTCCGGTTTCAGGAGATCGACGCGTCCGGCCGGCTCGTGAACTCAACAAAGGTCCCGCTCGCCGCAGCGACCATGATCCATGATTTCATTCTGACCGAGCGGCACATCGTGGTGCTGGCGGGGCCGGCGGTTTTCGACATGGCGGCCGCGCAAGCCGGGCAGTCACCGATACAATGGCGCCCGGAACTGGGCACGCGCATCGGTCTTCTGCCGCTGAACGGCGACGCCGTGCGCTGGCTTGAGGCGGAGCCGTTTTTCGTCTTTCACTTCGCCAACGGCTTCGAACACAAGGGCCGGCTGACCATCGACTATGTCCGCCACCAATGGCTACATTTCGGCGTCGGCCCCGCGCAGTCGATCCCGCCGAGGCTGCATCGTTTAGCCATCGATCTGTCGTCCGGGCGCATCGACGATCAGTGCGTCTGCGATGCCGTCGTCGAGTTTCCAAGGGTCGATGACCGCCGCAACGCCACGCCCACGCGGCACGTCTACATCCCGACCCTGACCGACCGTTGGACGCTGGACCGGTCGACATCGGCGACCTTCAACACCATCGCCCACATGAATCCGGAATCCGGCGATGTCGCGCTGCACGATTTCGGCAACAGGCTGGTCGGCGAGCCGGTGTTCATCCCGAAGCCGGGGCTCGACGGCGAACAAGACGGCTATCTGGCAGTCTTCATCTACGATCCCGCGTCCGACGTCAGCACCTTCACGCTCTTGGACGCGGCCGATGTCACGGCAGACCCGGTTGCCGTTGTCGCACTTCCACGCCGCGTGCCGCAGGGCCTGCACGGGGCCTGGATGCCGAACCTCTGACGCCCGTCGTTACGAGGCCTCGGCCTTCGCCTTCAAGCCCTCGGCGAATTTCTGAAACGCCTCGGTCATGTCGGGCAGCGACTTGCCGATCAGGGCCAGCATGGGGCCGCTGAACACCTCGCGCATGTCGAAGTGAACCGTGCCGTTCTCACCTGGGCTTAGCGAGAAGGTTCGCTCGCCCTTGAACAGGCCCAGTGGCATGCCGCCAGCCCAGACCATGCGATTGCCGGGTTCGAACTCGGTCACCTTGACCGGAAACGCGCGGCCCGGCGACAGCTTCGAAAACGCCTTGATCTTCTGCCCTGGCGCGATCTCGCCTTCGATCTTGTCGCAATAGGGGTCGAAGCTGGGATAGGCACTGGCGTCGGTCAGGATCGACCAGACGGCTTCGGGTGAGGCGTTGATCGTTGCGGCGGCTTGAAACTGCTTCATCGGATCGGTCTTTCTGGTGGGGGATGGTCGGCTATGTGGGCGGCGCAAGGGCGTGCTCACGCCGGCCCCTTGGAACGATCATGGGATCCGGCGGCCATCACCAGTCGGGCCAGCGCCTCGTCCCAAAAGGAATCCAGCCAGTCCCTGGCCGCGTCGAAACCGGTCGGGTCCAGGCGGAACAGATTGCGGTTGCCTTCGCTGCGATGGGTGACCAGATCAGCCCGCTCCAGCACCCGCAAATGCTTGGACACCGCCGGCCGGCTGATCGGCAGTTGGGCGGCGATCTCACCCACCGACATCGGCCCCGGCGCCAGCAGCCTGACGATGCGCCGACGCGCCGGACTGCCCAACGCATCCAGCGTCGCCTCCTGCATCGGCGTGAGATCGAGCATGGCTGGCAACGGGGTTGTTGGTAACTCTGGAGCCACCGTAACTTTGTAGTTACGGAAATGTCAAGCCAAGGCCATTGACCCTCGCCTGCACCGCAGGCATGTACGCCCACGCAATGACATCACATCAGTTTCAAACAGAGGACGCCGACAACCTGATAGCGATCGCGCCTGAGGTTGCCGACGCGCTGGCCGCCGGGCAGCCAGTCGTGGCCCTGGAAAGCACCATCATCGCCCATGGCATGCCCTTTCCGGACAATCTGGAAACGGCCCGCCAAGTCGAGACGCTCATCAGGGACGAAGGCGCGGTCCCGGCCACGATCGCCGTCCTGAAGGGCCGCCCGACGGTCGGCCTGTCGGAGGCGGAGTTGCATTACCTGGCGACCGCGAAGGATGTCGCCAAGCTGAGCCGGCGCGACATGGCGGTCGCGCTCGCGCGCCGTCTCGACGGTGCCACCACCGTCGCCACGACCATGATGATCGCGCATCGGGCCGGCATATCGGTGTTCGCCACCGGCGGCATCGGCGGTGTCCATCGGGGTGCGGAGGGCAGCTTCGATGTGTCCGCCGACCTGCATGAACTGGCCCGGACCCCGCTTGCCGTGGTCTGCGCCGGCGCGAAGTCGATCCTCGACCTGCCCAAGACGCTGGAGGTGTTGGAAACGCTCGGCGTGCCGGTTGTCGGCCACGGCACCGACACGCTGCCGGCCTTCTACGCCACGACCAGCGGCCTTGCCCTTCACCACCGGGCGGACACGCCGGCCGAACTGGCGGAGATCTTCCACTGCCAGCGCAGGCTTGGCGACGCGGGCGGCGTGGTCATTGCCAACCCGGTGCCGGAGGCGGACGCCCTGCCCGCCCGCCGGATCGACAAAGCCGTCGAGGACGCCTTGGCGGAGGCGCAAGCGGCCGGCATCGAGGGCAAGGAAATGACGCCCTTCCTGCTGGCACGGCTTGCCGACATCACCGCCGGCGAAAGCCTGCGCGCCAACATCGCGCTGGTGAAGAACAACGCCGTGCTGGCCGCCCGGGTCGCCTCGACGCTGTGTCGGCTTCAGGCGGCCTAGATCCGTCTGACGACGACTCAGATTCGCGGACTGCCCGACGGCAACCCGAGGGGCGGTTCAGTTACCCAAAAGGCCGCGCCCAAGCCCTTCCAACAGCTGCTGCGGGCTGCCACCCCCGCCATCCTGGCCGCCCGCGCCCGGCAATAGCTGTTCCAGCGAGGGCACGCCGCCTTCGCCCGAAAGGCCGCGCAAGGCGTCGATCGCCCCTTGCGGGTTTTCGATCAGGCTCTCGATCGTCGACGGGTTGATTTCAAGCCGGTATTGCGGGTTGTCGAAGCTGCCGGTCACGCGGATCGGGATCGCAAGGCCGTCCTGGACCTGCCCGCCCTGTCCTTCCAGGGTCGCGACCAGGGTCGGCACGAACAGGAAGTCGAGCTGGCTCGACGGCAGGCTGGCCGTGCCCTCGCCCGTCATCCGGAAGATCGGTGCCAGCATCACCAAATCGTTGGTCGACGCCAAACCGTTGGTAATGGTCGTCGTGGCGCTGAGCTCGGCGAAGTCCGTCGACAACGTCTCCAGCATCCCCGGGTTGCTCAACGCCTGCACCGGGTCGCGCAGAATGCCGGCGATGTTGATGCCGTTGATCGAGCCGTCACGAAACATGAAGCTGCCATTGCCGCCCAGGCTGGACAGGATCGCCGACCTCGTCTCCCCGGCGCCTGTCAATGACAGGTCGATGCTGGCCGTGCCCGACAACCAGTCCGTATCGGCGAAGGTGCTGAGGAACGGCCGCGCGGCGACTCCCGCGACGGCGACATTGAGCCCAATACTGCGGTCGGCGGCGTTGGCGGAGAAGCTGCCCCCGATGCTGCCGTCGTTCACGGCCGTGTCCGCGATGACCAGGGCCAGCGCGCCATTGTCAATCGTCAGATCGACTGAGGTCGGCCCGGTGACCACGCCGGAATAGGCCAGCGCCTCGGCGGAGACATCCAGATCAACCGCGACCTCGTTCAGCATGTCGTAGCGGGAAGCCGGGGCTCCACCCGCGTCGCCGCCCGAGGCTGCGCCGGAGCCCCCAGCGGACGAGGCACCTCCGCCTCCGCCGCTTCCCGCACTAAGCGCATCGATATCGACGCGGCCGAGCGCGACGGTGCCGTTCACGGTCGGTATCGGCTCGCTGGCCATGGTCAGGTTGGCTGTACCCGTCAGATCGTCGGCGGAGAAGGACAGGTCGGACATCGTCAGCGTCTGGCTCTGCGCGTTGATCGCGCCATTGGCGCTCACCCGGTCGACCGGCATATCGCCCGCCGGCATGCCCAGCCAGGCCATCAGCCCGGACAGGGACGGCACATTGACATCGACGGTGCCCGACACTGCCTGCCCAACGGCATCCGCCTGGCCGTCGAACGAGAACGTCGCTTGGTCGGCCGTGACCGTGAAGCGCGCCGGAACTGCGCCTTCGGTCGCCGCCTCAACGCTGCCGACTGAGCCATCGACGCTGACCGCACGGCCGTTCAGCACAGCATCGAGCGTCAGGTCGGTGCCCGCATCGCGCCCTGACATTGAGAACGAAGCGTTCAACTGCTCCAGTTCTGCCGTGCCGCCGTCGGGTCGGCTGGCATGGACCAGCCCATCGCGCACCGTGACATTGATCGTCCCGTCGACCGTCTGCTGCAGCGCCTGCGCGTCGTCGCCCTCCGCGGTGATATCGATCTCCGCATCGACCAGGCCGCCGATCCGCTGAATCGCATCGGTCCCGGTGGTCGGCAGCACAGCCAGGTCAAAGCCGCTGGCCTGCAGTTGGGCCGTGACCTGCTGCGGCGGGCCGGGGGCGAAACTGGCCGAGCCGGTAACGGTGGCGTCATCGATCGCAAGGTTGATGTTGTCGACCTGAAAGCCGCTGGGATCGCCCGCCAGGTCGGCCGTCAGGCTCAATGTTTCGAACGGCGGCCGCTCGTCCGCCGGCATCGACAGGAAGTCGGCCACGGCCGCGATCGACGGGACTTGCACGTCGACCGTGCCGGCAAAACCGCCGCCGGACTGGCTGCCGTCGATCTGCGCCGTGGCGACCGGCGACTGGAAATCCACCGCGAGGCTGCCCTGCCCTGCCATTAGGTTGGCTATCTGATCGGCATGGACGGAGAGATCGACCGGCTGGCCGTTGACCGTGGCGCCGCCGTCCAGATCGACCGCCCCTTCTTGCGTCAGGCTGCCGGTCAGGCGGCCATCCGCGACGGAGATGTCCGGCCCTTCAGCCGGCAGCCGTGTGAACGTGACGCTGACACCCGACACGTCGATCGAGTCGACCGCGGCGCCGAAACCGCCATCGCCGACGGCTTCGTCGTCGTTCGGTGCCACATCGCGGTCGTCCCCCGGCTGTGGCGGTGCGCCCTGAAACGCCCAGTTCACGGAACCGTCTTCGGCCTCTTCGAGCGCGACAGTCAGGTCGCTGACGACCACGCTTTCGACCACCACGTTGCCGGAGATGAGGGGCCACAGGGCAACATCTGCCTCGGCCGTACCCAGCGTCAAGAACTCGCTCGCCTGGCCGCCCGGCACGTTGGCGATCGCCAGACCCTCGATTTGGGCAGACGGCGAGGGTAGCAGGCGCCACGACACCGACTCGATGGTCGCCTCTCGGCCGGTTTCCCGTTCGATCGAGTCGACGATGCGGTCGGCAACCATGCCCCCGGTCAGTGGCGGCACGGCAAAAAGTGCAATGATCAGCAGCACGACGAGACCGCCGATAATCCACAGCAACCACCGAAGCATTGTTCCATCTCCTTCTGGCCGGCCGAGACCAAGGCCTGTACGCACAAATTGCGCTGATCTGATGACGCGTGCTTATCAGATTCGCGCTAATTGTTGGTGACCGATCTGCGTCCGTCGCTCGGCGCGACGGCCTCAGGCCCAATCCAACTCTTGATTTGTAGAGATATTTTAAGCTTAAAATATCTTGGGGAGGATCGAAACAGATCTTGGCATCAAACAGCTCCGATAGCGCCGGCAAACTGCCATTTGAAGGACGTCACGCCGTCGTCACCGGCGCCGGAAGAGGCATCGGCGCGGCGATTGCTGACAGGCTGGCGGCCGGCGGCGCCACGCTGTCGCTAACGGGTCGTGGTCGCGAAGCGATCGAACGGCGGGCGGAATTGCTTCCAAGCGCCATTGCCGTGTCGATGGATGTCACGGACCCAACCTCCGTCGAAGAGGGCTTCACGGCCATTGTGGAACGCCATGGGCCGGTCGATATCCTGGTCAACAATGCCGGCGCCGCCGAAAGCGCCCGGTTCATCGACAGCGACGACGCGCTGTGGCAGCGCATGCTGGCGGTGAATCTCTTAGGACCCCGCGCCTGCATCGGTGCCGTGCTGCCCAGCATGCTGGATCGCGGCCGGGGCCGTATCATCACCGTTGCGTCGACCGCCGGCCTCAAAGGCTATGCCTACACGACGGCCTATTGCGCGGCCAAGCATGCCGCCGTTGGCCTGACCCGTGCCTTGGCGCTGGAAACGGCGCGGACGGGCGTGACGATCAATGCGGTCTGCCCCGGCTTCACCGACACCGATCTGGTCGCCGACAGCGTCGCCAAAATCGAACGCCATACCGGACGCACCAAGGAGCAGGCGCTGAAGGAACTGACGCGCTTCAACCCGCAAGGACGCCTGATCGACCCCGCCGAGGTCGCGGCGGCCGTTGCCTATCTGTGCAGCGATGAGGCCGCCGGCATGACCGGCCAGGCCCTGGCGATCGCAGGCGGCGAGGTGATGTCGTGACCGCCGATTTGAAGCCGCGACCCGCCGCATCCGGTGCTGCCGAAGTCCGGCTGTGGCTGCGCCTGCTGGCCTGCACCAACGAGATCGAGGGCGAGCTGCGCCGTCGCCTGCGCCAGAGCTTCGACGTCACCCTGCCCCGCTTCGACTTCATGGCCCAGCTTGACCGCGCGCCCGACGGCCTGACCATGGGCCAGATCAGCCGCAGCATGATGGTCACGAACGGCAACGTCACGGGCATTGCCGAACGGCTGGCAGCGGAAGGCCTGATCGAACGGCGCAGCAGCCCGGACGACAAGCGCACCGTGCGCGTCACCTTGACCGAGGCCGGCCGACGCGCCTTCGCCGACATCGCCGCCGTCCACCACGGCTGGGTCGCCGACCTGTTCGACGGGCTGAACGAGCAAGAGCGCGATCAGCTTGCCGACCTGCTCGCGCGGCTGAAAACATCGGTCGCCAAACACACGGAGGATCGGCCGGCATGACCCCATCGACGTATGTCGCCAAGCATTTCGACTGGGCCGTAGATGACAGGATCGGCACGATCACCCTGAACCGGCCGGAACGGAAGAACCCACTGACGTTTGAGAGCTATGCGGAGCTGCGCGACCTGTTCAAGGCGCTGCGCACCGATGAAGTGCTGAAGGCAATCGTCATCACCGGCGCCGGCGGCAATTTCTGCTCCGGCGGCGACGTGCACGAGATCATCGGGCCGCTGACTCGGATGGACATGCCCGACCTGCTGGCCTTCACCCGCATGACCGGCGATCTGGTCAAGGCCATGCGCGCCTGCCCCCAGCCGATCATCGCGGCCGTCGAAGGCGTATGCGCCGGCGCCGGCGCGATCCTGGCCATGGCCTCGGACCTGCGCATCGGCACGGCAGAGACCAAGACGGCCTTCCTGTTCACGCGGGTCGGCCTTGCCGGCTGCGACATGGGTGCCTGCGCCATGCTGCCCCGGATCATCGGCCAGGGTCGCGCGGCAGAACTGCTTTACACGGGTCGCGGCATGAGCGGCGCGGAAGGCGAGCGTTGGGGCTTTTTCAATCGCCTGGTCGGCGCCGGAGAAACGCTCGCGGCCGCGACCGAGCAGGCAGCAAGGCTGGCCAACGGCCCGACCTTCGCCCACGGCATGACCAAAACCATGCTGCACCAGGAATGGTCCATGGGTCTGGACGAGGCGATCGAGGCCGAGGCGCAGGCTCAAGCGATCTGCATGCAAACGCAGGATTTTCTTCGCGCTTACAAGGCTTTCTCGGAAAAATCGAAACCTGTGTTCGAGGGCAACTGATGACCGATCTCAGCTTCCTCGACTGGCCTTTCTTCGACGACCGGCATCGGGATATCGCCGATCGCCTCGACGCCTGGGCCAGCCAGTCACTGACCCAGGTCGATCATGGCGACGTCGACGCGGCCTGCCGGGATCTCGTCCAACGGCTTGGCCATGATGGTCTGCTCAATGCCTGTGTGGCGCCGACGCCGAGCGACCGGCTGGACGTGCGCACCCTCTGCCTGACGCGGGAGACCTTGGCCCGCTATGACGGCCTGGCGGACTTCGCGTTCGCCATGCAGGGGCTGGGCGCCGGCCCCATCAGCCTGTTCGGCAGTGCGGAACAGCGCGAGACGTGGCTGCCCAAGGTGGCTGCCGGCGAGCCCATTGCCGCGTTCGCCCTGTCGGAGCCGGAGGCGGGGTCGGATGTCGCCGCCCTGGCGACGACGGCCGAGCGCGACGGCAACCATTTCGTGCTGAACGGCACCAAGACCTGGATTTCCAACGGCGGCATCGCGGATTTCTACATCTTGTTCGCCCGCACCGGTGAGGCGCCGGGCGCGCGCGGCCTGTCGGCCTTCGTGGTCCCGGCCGATGCGCCGGGTCTTGAGATCGCCGAACGCATCGAGGTTATCGCCCCTCACCCCCTGGCCACTTTGGCGCTCCGGGACTGCCGCCTGCCGGCAGACACGCTGATCGGCCAGGGCGGCGACGGCTTCAAGATCGCCATGGCGACGCTGGACGTTTTCCGCTCCACGGTCGGCGCGGCGGCGCTCGGCTTCGCCCGGCGCGCGCTCGACGAGACCCTGGCCCACACCAGCACCCGCCACCTGTTCGGCGCACCCTTGGCCGACCTGCAGATGAGCCAGGCGCGGCTGGCCGACATGGCCACCCAGGTCGATGCCAGCGCCCTGCTGGTCTACCGCGCCGCTTGGACAAAGGACCAGGGCGCGGCCCGGGTCACGCGGGAAGCCGCCATGGCCAAGATGCACGCCACCGAGGCGGCCCAACAGGTCATCGACAGCGCCGTGCAGCTTCATGGCGGCCTGGGCGTGACCAGCGGCCAGATGGTCGAGCGGCTGTACCGCGAGATCCGCGCCCTGCGCATCTATGAAGGCGCGACGGAGATCCAGAAGCTGGTGATCGCGCGCCAGACCCTGGCGGACTTTCAGGCCGGCCAGGGAGGCTCGCCGTGACGGAGGCTTCCTTCGACAGCTTTGCGCGCGATCATCTGCCGCCGCGCGATCAATGGCCGGACCTGATCCAGGGCCCGGACACGACCTATCCGGCCCGGCTGAACGCTGCCGTCGAGTTCGTCGACAAATGGGCCGCGCAGGACCCCGACCGTCCGGCCGTTCGCTGGCCCGATGGCCTTTGGACATACGGAGATTTAGCCAAGAAGATCAATCGCATCGCCAACGTCCTGACCCAGAAGCTGGGCCTGATCCCCGGCAACCGCGTGCTGCTGCGGGCCGCCAACAATCCGATGATGGTGGCCTGCTATTTCGCGGTCTTGAAGGCCGGCGGCATCCCGGTCGGTACCATGCCGCTGTTGCGGTCGCGCGAGTTGGAGACCATCGCGGCCAAGGCACAGATCCGGCTGGCGCTCTGCGACGCGGACCTGACTGACGAATTGCAAGACGCCATGGCGCGCGGCACGACGCTGGAGCGGATCGTGGCGTTCTCCGGCGACGGCTCGGAAGACCAAGAACTCGAGCGTGCGATGGCCGGGGTGCCGGACAGCTTCAAGGCCACCGACACCGCCGCCAACGATGTCGCCCTGATCGCGTTCACCTCCGGCTCGACCGGCAAGCCAAAGGCAACGATGCATTTTCATCGCGACCTGCTGGCGGTTTGCGACACGTTCTCCAAGCACATCCTGAAGCCGGAGCCCAACGACATCTTCTGCGGCAGCCCGCCGCTGGCCTTCACCTTCGGGCTTGGCGGGCTGGTGCTGTTCCCCTTCCGGGTCGGCGCCTCGACCTTCCTGATGGAAAAGCCGTCACCGCCGCTGCTGGGCGAGGCCATCGGGCGGTTCAAGCCGACCGTCTGCTTCACGGCACCGACCGGCTATCGGGTCCTTGCCCAGATGGTTCAGGACGGCGAGGTCGATCTCGCCAGCTTGCGCAAATGTGTCTCGGCCGGCGAGACGCTGCCCGCCGCGACTTTCGAGGCCTTCAAACAGGCGACCGGCCTGTCGATCATCGACGGCATCGGCGCCACCGAGATGCTGCACATCTTCATCTCCGCTGCCGGCGAAGACATCCGGCCCGGCTCCACAGGCAAGCCGGTGCCCGGCTACGAGGCAAGCGTGGTCGACGACGCCATGAACGAGCTAGCCCCGGGAACCGTCGGAAATCTGGCCGTGCGCGGGCCGACCGGCTGTCGTTATCTAGCGGATGAACGGCAGCTTAAATATGTCAACAAAGGATGGAACTTAACCGGTGATGCTTATGTCATGGATGAAGAGGGCTATTTCTGGTTCCAGGCCCGCGCCGACGACATGATCGTGTCTTCCGGCTATAACATCGGTGGGCCGGAGGTCGAGGATGCCCTGCTTACCCACCCCGATGTAGCCGACTGCGCGGTGGTCGGCGCACCCGACCAGGCCAGAGGCCAGATCGTCAAGGCGTTCGTCATCCTGGCGGCCGGCGTGGTCGGCGATGAAGCCAAGGTCAAGGCCTTGCAGGATTTCGTTAAGGGCGAAATCGCGCCTTACAAATATCCGCGCGCGATCGAGTTCGTCAGCGCGTTGCCGCGCACCGAGACTGGCAAGGTCCAGCGCTTCAAGCTGCGCCAGCAGGAGGATGCGTGATGGCTCACCGCGTATTGCAACCCAGTAACTGGGCCAAGCCCAAGGGCTATGCCAACGGCATCGAGGCGACCGGCCGGCAGATCTTCATCGGAGGCCAGATCGGCTGGGACGCGGACCAGCGCTTCGTCGCCGACGACTTCGTCGGCCAGGCGCGCCAGGCGCTGGCCAACATTGTCGCCGTGCTGGCAGAGGCCGACGCCGGGCCGGAGCATATCGTGCGCCTGACCTGGTATGTCGTCGATATGGATGAGTACAATGCTTGCCAGCGCGACCTCGGCCGCGCCTACCGCGACGTCATCGGCCCGCACTATCCCGCGATGGCACTGATCCAGGTGGTCCGGCTGGCCGAGCCGAAGGCACGGGTGGAGGTCGAAGCGACGGCGGTGGTTTAGACCGTGTGCTCACAGATGGACACGCCTGCCTTCCAGCCACTTGCCGGCTTTGTGTGGCCCGGCTGATGATGCCGCTGTTGCGGGGCAATCGGATACCCTGCGACTACTGCTCTAGTCCTAATTGCGACGTGAAGGACACAGATGTCCAGTCATTGGCGTCGAAGGTCACATGATTACGCCGTTGGTCAGAGTCCGGTAAAGTAGCGAGCCAAAACTTGGCGGCAGGAGCATTGTCGGTCAGCCACGCTATTTCCCAATCTCCGCTGTGGTTTTCCAGGATTGAACGGAGCGCCGCCCTGCCTAAGCCTCTTCTTTGGTAAGGCCGAAGTACGCAAAACTCAGCCATAAACCAGCAGGGGCTTCTTTCTCTTATCGGGCAATGGCTTATGACAAGCGCAAAACCAACAATCTCTCCGTTGAGGTAGAAGAGATAAGGGTGCTCCCAAAACCGGTCGAGCATGTCATAGTCGTAAAGGCCAAGAGAATTGACCGGGAAGACCGACTGCGCGGCCATGTCGTAGAGATAAAACTGGATCAGATTGCCGAAGACGGGTTTGCAGGACGCGTCGACCGCAACCACTTTGAAGTCATCGATTTCGCGGCTCTTCGGCACGGATTCCCTCAAAGAGAAGACCCTGTCAGACTAGGCGGGAGACACTCTCGGAGCAATATGCGCTCGTTTGAGACGACCAGCCCGTGGAAAGCAGAATTATGTTGTAGCGGGAATCGGACTTTGAGCGGTTCCTAGACGGGATCAAGAACTGCCGCGGGGTTGCCACTCAATATCAGAGGCGAGGCGCGGATGTCCCCGCAGTCATCAGGCTGGCGGCCATCCCGTTCTTTTTGGGCGTCCAGGCTGCCAGGTCCTAAACCGCGCCCAGCATCTCCTTTTCGCGCTCCAGCAAACGCAGATACTGCTCGCGTCCAGTGAGATAGGGGTTGGGCCACCATTGGGCCTCGTAGCCCTGGGCGCCGGCGGCGTGCAGCGTCCAGTAGGGATCGGCGAGATGCGGCCGGGCCAGCGCCACCAGATCGGCGCGGCCGGCGGCCAGGATCGAGTTGGCGTGGTCGCATTCGAAGATGTTGCCGACCGCCATGGTGGCCAGCCCGGCCTCGTTGCGAATGCGGTCCGAATAGGGTGTCTGGAACATGCGGCCATAGACCGGCTTGGCCTCGATCGAGGTCTGGCCGGCCGAAACGTCGATCAGGTCGGCGCCGTGGTCGCTGAACGCCTTGGCGATGGCGACCGCGTCCTCGCCGTCGATGCCCTCGGGCACCCAGTCGGTAGCCGAGATGCGCACGGACAGCGGCCGACCCTCCGGCCACGCGGCACGCACGGCGTCGAACACCTCAAGCGGATAGCGCAGGCGGTTTTCCAGCGAGCCGCCATAGGCGTCCGTGCGCCTGTTGGTCAGCGGCGTGATGAAGGCGCTCAACAGATAGCCGTGGGCGCAGTGCAGTTCGGCCATGTCGAACCCGGCCTCGGCACCGCGCTTGGCCGCCGCGACGAACTGGTCGCGCACCAGGTCCATCGCCGCACGGTCCATCTCGACCGGGGTCTGGTTCTCCGGCGCCCACTTCACCGGCGACGGCGCCAGGATCGGCCAGTTGCCGCTGTCGAGCGGCACATCGTAGCCTTCCCAGCCGACCTTGGTGGACCCTTTCGGTCCGGAATGGCCCAGCTGCAGGCAGATCCTGGCCTGCGTGCTGGCATGCACGAAGTCGACGATGCGCTTCCATTCGGCCGCTTGTTCGTCGGTGTAAAGGCCGGCGCAGCCCGGCGTGATGCGGCCCTCCGGCGAGACGCAGGTCATTTCGGTGAAGATCAGGCCAGCACCGCCAATGGCGCGGCTGCCGAGATGGACCATGTGGAAGTCGTTGGGCATGCCGTCGCGGGCGCTGTAGGTCGCCATCGGGCTGACCACGACCCGGTTCACCGTCTCCATGCCGCGCAGCCGGAAGGGCTGGAACATGGGCGGGATGGCGATCTGCTGGGGCCGGCCGGTCATGTGCTCGCCCAGCCAGCGCTCATACGCCTCCAGATAGGCCGGGTCGCGCAGGCGCAGATTGTCGTGGCCGATCCGCTGGCTGCGGGTCAGCAGGGAGTAGGTGAACTGCTCCGGCTCCAGCGCGTCGGCATACCGGTCGACATGTTCGAACCATTCGGTCGAGTTGCGGGCCGCCGACTGGATCTTCAGCACCTCGATCCGACGCTCGTCTTCATAGTCGGCAAGCGCCGCCTTCACGTTATTGCCATGCTTTTCGAACGATTCGGCCAGCGCGATCGCGTCTTCCAGCGCCAGCTTGGTGCCCGATCCGATGGAGAAGTGCGCCGAATGCGCCGCGTCGCCCATCAGCACGATGTTGTCCTTGACCCAGGTCTCGTTGATGACGCGCGGAAAGCTGATCCAGGCAGAAGAGCCGCGCAGATGCTTGGCGTTCGACATCAGCGGATGGCCGTCCAGCCACGGGCCGAACAGCTTTTCGCAGAACGCGATGCTCTCTTCCGCGTCCGCCTCGGCCAGCCCTGCCGCCTCCCACGTTTCCTCCCGCGTCTCGACGATGAAGGTCGAGGTCTCCTTGTCGAACCGGTAGGCGTGTGCCTGGAACCAGCCCCATTCGGTCTTCACGAAGATGAATGTGAAGGCCTCGAAGATCTTGTGCGTGCCGAGCCAGACGAACTTGTTCTTGCGCACCTCGATCTGCGGCTTGAAGGTGTCGGCGAATTGGGTGCGGATGCGGGAATTGATGCCGTCCGAGGCGACGATCAGATCGGCATCGGCGAACTGGTCGAGCGCGCCCGGATCGATCTCGATATCGAACACCAGCTTCACGCCTAGCGCCTCGGCCCGCGCCTGCAGGATGTTCAGCAGCCGCTTGCGTTCGATGCCGCAAAAGCCGTGGCCGGTCGAGGTGATGGTCCGGCCCTTGAAGTGGACGTCGATATCGTCCCAGTCGGCGAAATTGTCGATGATCTCGGCCTGGGTCTCGTCGTCTCCGCCGCGCAGATTTTGAAGCGTCTCGTCGGAGAACACGACGCCCCAGCCGAACGTGTCGTAGGGCCTGTTGCGCTCGTAAACCGTGATCTCGTGGCTGGGATCGGCCTTTTTCATCAAGATGGCGAAATAGAGCCCCGCCGGGCCGCCGCCGATGCACACGATCTTCATGACCGAACAGTCTCCCTTTCCTGTACGAGATATTTTAAGCTTAAAATATCTCGCCGCCAAGCCTTGCCAAGTCCGGCGTTGGCATCGGGGGAACCTCGACCCTATAACTGGTCCATATGACGCTCAACGACCCGCGTGGATTCCTCGGCGACCTGTTCAAGGCGGCCCTTTCGGCCGTCACCGCCGAAGGCTGCGTGCCGGCCAATCTGCCCTCACCGCCCAAGGGGCGCACGGTGGTGGTCGGCGCCGGCAAGGCGGCCGCCGCGATGGCGCAATCGGTCGAGCGACACTGGAACGGACCCTTGGAGGGCCTGGTCGTCACCCGCGACGATCACGGCGTACCATGTGCGCGGATCGAGGTGATTGAGGCCTCTCACCCCGTCCCTGACGAACGCGGCCAGGCGGCCGCTGGCCGCATCCTCGACCTGGCCCAGGGGCTGGGCGAGGACGACCTGCTGCTGTGCCTGATCTCCGGCGGTGGCTCGTCCCTGCTCGCCGTGCCGGCGCCCGGCCTGAGCCTGGACGACAAGCGTGTCGTCAACCGGGCCTTGCTGCGATCCGGCGCGTCTATCGATGAGATGAACACGGTGCGCAAGCATCTGTCGGCGGTAAAGGGCGGCCGATTGGCGGCAGCCGCCTATCCGGCACGCGTAGTAACGCTCGCAATTTCGGACGTGCCTGGCGACGACCCGTCTGTCATCGCGTCCGGCCCGACAGTGCCGGACCCGACAAGCTCGGCCGATGCCGTGGCAATCTTGGAACGCTACGGCATCGAGGTGCCGCCGGCGGTAACGCTGCATCTCGCGGACCCCACCAGCGAAACGCCGCCGGCCGACCATCCGGCATTCGCCCGGGCCGAGTACCAACTGATCGCGACACCCATGATGGCCCTAAGCGCGGCCGCCGACGCCGCCCGACGTGCCGGCGTCGAGCCCATCATCCTGGGCGATGCCATCGAGGGCGAAGCGCGGGAGGCCGGCACCGTTCACGCCGGCATCGCGCTGAGCGTGCGCCAACATGGCCAGCCCCTGTCGGCACCGGCCGTGATCCTGTCCGGCGGTGAAACCACCGTGACGGTGAAGGGCGACGGTCGGGGCGGCCGAAATGCCGAGTTTCTGTTGGGTCTGACTCTGGCCTTGAAAGGAGCCGCCGCCGTCACCGCGCTTGCCTGCGATACCGACGGCATCGACGGGTCGGAGGACAATGCCGGTGCCATCTGCGATCCCAACACCTTGCAGCGCGCAGCGGAGGCCGGCCTGGACGGCCAAGCCATGCAGGCGAACAACGATGCCTACGGTTTCTTTACGGCCTTGAACGATCTGATCGTCACCGGCCCGACCCGCACGAACGTCAACGATTTCCGCGCCATCCTGATTGAGGCCCCGACGACATGAGCGACTACACCCTGTTTTATTTCCCCGGTAACGCCAACATCGCCCCCCATGTCGCACTGGAAGAGGCCGGTGCCTCCTACGAACTCAGCCTTGTCGACCGGAAAAGCGGCGGCCTGCGTGACGCCGGCTATCTGGCGCTGAACCCCAACGCCCGCGTGCCTACCCTGATCGACCATACGCTGGGCGATCTGGTGATCTATGAGGCCGCCGCGATTTGCCTGCACATCAACGACCGGCATCCCGACGCCGGCCTGTTGCCGCCCGTCGGCACGCCGGAACGCGCCCGGGCCCTTCAATGGCTGATCTGGCTGACCAACACGCTGCAGGCCGAACTGCTGGTCTATCACTATCCGATGCGCCACGTGACCGAGGACGCTGCGATCGACACGGTTCGCGCAAAGGCCAATGAGCGTCTCGACTCTCAGTTCGCCATCGTCGCCAACGCGCTGGAGCAAACCGGCGCCTATCTGGCCGGCCAGGATTACAGCATCGCCGACGCCTATCTGACCATGTTGTGCCGGTGGGCCGGGCGCCTGGCGAAACCGCCGCGCACCTATCCCGCGTTGAACCGGCTGGTCGACGCGGTGCTCGCCAGGCCCGCCGTCGATCGGGCCTATCAAACCGAAGGGGTCAAGCTGCCCTACGTTGCTTGAGCCCCCATTTTTCCTTCGTATGCCAAACAGGAGTTCGTCCATGACCGGAACCGTCGCCGCCCGCCTTGCCGAAAAGGGCATCGTCCTGCCCGAGGCCGTAACGCCCGTCGCCAGCTATGTGCCGTGGGTGATCACCGGCAACCTGCTGTTCATCTCCGGCCAAGTCCCGTTCAAGGAGGGGACGTTGAGCCATACCGGCCATCTGGGCGGCAACCTGACGGTGGACGAAGGCTATGACTGCGCGCGGGTCTGCGCGCTGAACATACTGGCGCAGGTGAACGACGCCCTGAACGGCGACCTGGACCGGGTCAGTCGGGTGGTGAAACTGACCGGATTTGTCGCCTGCACGCCGGACTTCGGCGACCAGCCCAAGGTGATCAACGGCGCCTCCGAGCTGATGGCCGAGGCGTTCGGCGACAATGGCCGCCATGCGCGGGCCGCTGTCGGCGTGCCGGCCCTGCCGCTGAACAGCGCGGTCGAGGTCGAGGCGATCTTCGAGTTGGGCTGACTTGCCGGGCGGCGCCTTGCCGGATTGCCGACGGCGCCCATCTTGTTGTCTCTGCCCACCGACATGCCGGAACGTTTCGCATGGCTGACGGCGACGCGCCGCTGACACTGACGCTGGAAAAGACCATCAACACCGTTCCGGCGGTGGACTGGGACCGGTGTGCCGGCGACGACAATCCGTTTGTCAGCCACGCGTTCCTGTCCGTCTTGGAGGAGTCCGGGTCGGTCAAGGCCGAAACGGGCTGGCTGCCCCAACATCTGGTGCTGCGCGACCCTGCCGGACAGGTCGTCGGCTGCGTGCCGCTTTATCTGAAGGGGCATTCCTACGGCGAGTACATCTTCGACCATGGCTGGGCCGATGCGTTCGAGCGGGCCGGCGGCCGCTATTATCCAAAGCTGCTGTCGGCCATCCCGTTCACGCCGGCAACAGGCCCGCGCCTGCTCGTCGCCGACACGCCGGACACCTCGTTCCACAGGCGTGCCTTGATCCAGGCGCTGCAGCAGGTGGTCGAGCAAACCGGCGTCAGCAGCCTGCATGTCAACTTTCCGACCGAGGACGAGTGGAAGGCCTTCGGCGCGGCCGGCTGGCTGCAACGGTACGGCCAGCAATATCACTGGGTGAATGACGGCTACGGGACCTTCGACGATTTCCTAAACGCGCTTAGTTCCCGCAAGCGAAAGAACATCCGTAAGGAACGCCAGCGCGTGCGCGACGCCGGGGTGGAGCTGATCGCGCTGCAAGGCGACGATCTCAACGAGGACCATTGGGACGCCTTCTTCCACTTCTACATGGACACCGGCAGCCGCAAATGGGGCCAGCCCTACCTGACCCGTGCGTTCTTCTCCCTGCTCGGCGAAAAGCTGGCGGACCGGGTCGTGCTGATCATGGCCCGCCATGATGGCGATTGGATCGCCGGTGCACTGAACTTGGTCGGCAGCGACGCCATCTACGGCCGCAACTGGGGCTGCAACAGCCATTTCCGCTTTTTGCATTTCGAGGCCTGCTATTACCAGGCCATCGACTACGCCATCGCCCACGGCCTGAAGACCGTCGAGGCCGGCGCGCAGGGCGAACACAAGGTCCAGCGCGGCTATCTGCCGACGCGCACCTACTCCGCCCATTGGATCGCCGACCCCAACTTCCGCGCCGCCATCGCCAACTTCCTGGAACGCGAGGGCCAAATGGTCGACTGGGAGATCGCCGCCCTGTCGGAGGCGACGCCCTTCCGCCGAACCGATGGCGAGCCCACAGACGGCTGTTGATCACCCAGATCCCCCGCCGCAAGGCGGTGCCCCTTACAACAGCCTAAGCTCGCCGCCGACCGGGATTTCCGGCGCCGTCACGTTGGTGGTGATGACGAGGTCGAAACCACTGTCGGACTGTTGCCACTGCCCGGCCACCAACGGGGTCTTGGTGACGTTCGGCACCGGATCGTCGCGCCAGTCGACCGGGCCGACGATGGTTGCCAGGTCCGTGGTCTGGATGGCCTCCAGGTTGGCGCTGGGGTCATCCAGGTCGGCGGAGCGCGACACCACGTCGGCGACGACCTCGAACAGCGCATGCTTGAAGCCGATCGGCTGGGTCCAGGGACGGCCCGATTCGGCCATATAGCCGTCGGCCAGCTCGCGCGCCGACTGACCGGTCAGGCTCGAGGAGAACGGGTGGTTGGGCGTCCACCAGATCTCCGTCGTCAAATCGTTGCCCCGGCCGCCCAGGGAGTCGATGACCGACGGGAACAGCAAAGCCTTGCCGATGGTCACGATCTTGGGCTGGAAACCCTGCTGTGCCGACTGGGCCCAGAAGGTCGCGAAGTCGGGCGGGATCATGTTGCCGGTGACGATATCGACATTGCCGTCCTTGAAGGCCGAGATCTGTGCCGTGAAATCTTCAGACAGAGGCTGGTAGCGGCCGGGATCGACCAGGTCGAACCCGTGCGCGGCCAGCGCCGGCGGGAAGCCGAGTTCGGCGTCGCCCCAGGCGTTGCCATCCGCGTCGTTGGGGAACAGCCCGCCGACGCGCGGCGCCACGTCGCCCTGCTGCCACATGGCCAGGAAGGCCGCGATCACGTCCTCCAGACCCCAGAAGAAATGGTAGGTCCAGTCGAACCCGACCGCCGGGTCGCCGCTGCGGCCGAAGAAGTAGGGCTGCCACGGGCAGTCGGTGGTGATGCAGGGCACCTCGTTGATCTCGGCCTGGTCGGCCACCGGGTTGGTCGTGTCCGGTGTGGAGGCCGCGACGATGATGTCGACTTCGTCGGACAGGATCAGTTCCGCCGCGACCTCGGCCGCGCGGTTGGGGTTGGACTGGCTGTCCATCGAGATGATCTCGATTTGGACGGTGCGGCCGTTATTGTCGATGCCGGCGTCGAACAGCGGTTGGACCTGGCTCAGAATGTAGGGATCGGCCTCGGCAAAGCCGGCCAGCGGCCCGGTTTGCGGGCTGACATGGCCGACCCGGATTACCGGGTTCTGTGCATAGGCGCGGGTATGGCGCAGGATCGCCGGCGCCGCGACCGCGGCGGCCGACGCGCTGAGAAACGTGCGGCGGCGAAGTGCCGGGGTCGTCAGCTTGCTCTTGTCTTTCGCGGTCATGATTTCCTCCCATTTTCAGGTTCGTTGCCTGTTTGTGGTGCGTCCAACGCGTCGCTCATGGCCCGGAGATGGCGGGTAACGCGCTGGCGCAGCGCGTCTGCCTGCTCTGCCGTCCAAACGCGAAAGCCATGGCCGGTCTTCATGCCCAGCCGGCCCTCGGCAACGATTTCGCGGTGGATCGGCAAGGGCTCGGATGACCGGTCGAGCGCCGGCAGCACATGGTCATGGATGTCCAAGGTCAGGTCGGTGCCGACCAGGTCCGCGTTCTCCAGCGGTCCCAAGACGGCCAGCCGGCGGCCGAAGCTCGCTTTCACGACCGTATCCACGGTCTCGGCATCGCAGACGCCCTCGCCGACCAAGGCGATCGCTTCGCGCCACAGCGCATGCTGAAGCCGGTTGCCGACGAAACCGGCGATATCCTTTTTGACATGGACCGGCGTTTTGCCGACCGACGTCAGCAGGGCCATCATGTGCGCGATGGTCTCGTCGGACGTACCATCGGCCTGTACGACCTCGACCAGGGGGACCAGATAAGGCGGGTTCCACCAGTGCGTACCGACAACGCGGTGCCGGGTCTCAATCCGTTCGGCGATCTGACCGATGGGGATGACCGAGGTGTTGCTGGCCAGAAGTGCGTCAGGCCGGGCCGCCCGTTCCAGGTCGGTGAAGATCGACTGCTTTAGGGCAAGCTTTTCCGGCGCGGCCTCAAACACGATATCGGCCATCCCGACCGCCTCGGAGAGGTCGGAATGCCCAGAGACCTGGTTGACCGCGTCGGCATTTTGGCCAAGCGCCGCCAGGTTGTCGGCGATGCGCTGATGCAAGCTGGCCAGGCTCTCCGGCTGGGGATCGAAAACGCGGACCGAATGACCGGCCGACGCGAAGACTTGGGCGATGCCGTGGCCCATCAGACCGGCACCGACGACCGCGATGATCTCGCGTCCGGTCATCCCGCCGTATAGCCGCCGTCGGCGTGCAGAATGTGGCCGGTATAAAAGTCCGAGGCCTTGGACGCCAGGAACAGGAGCGGACCGGCCAGATCCTCGGGCTCGCCCAGGCGCCCCTTTGGTACACGCGTCAGGAAACCGGCGCGCACGCTTTTTGCCTCCTCGGTGTCCTCGAACATCCACGCCGTCAGCGGCGAGCGGAAGACTGTGGGCGCGATGGCGTTCACCGTGATGCCGGTTGGCCCAAGCTCGCAGCCAAGCGCCTTGGTAATGCCGTTCACGGCCGCCTTCGAGGCGCAATAGGCGGTGTAGCCGGCGGGGTGGCCCAGAAGGCTGCGCGCGGAGCTGAGCAGCACGATCTTGCCGCCACGTCCCTGCGCCTTCATCCGTTCGGTCGCGGCGCGGCAGAGCAGCCAGCTTTGGGTCACGTTGGCGTCCATCACGCCGGTGAAGGCCTCGACCGACATCTCGTCGATCTTGGCGACCTGGTTCATACCCGACGCAACCACCAGGATGTCGAGCGCGCCGAAGGCGTCCACCGCCTGGGCAACCAGGGCCGCGCAGGCCGCCTCGCTGTCCGGGCGCGTGTTCGCCTCCACCACCTCGGCACCGCCGCCCCGGCATTCGCGCGCGATCTCGCCCAGCGCCTGGGCATTGCCCGCGGCCAGCACCAGCTTGCAGCCGGCCTTCGCCAAGACGCGCGCGGCGACCATGCCGAACGCGCCGGAGGCACCGGTGATCAGGGCGACCTTGCCCGAAACGTCGAACAGGCCGAGCGGGTTGTCTTGCCAGTCGGTCATGCGGCAGCCCCCGGCGGATACGGCATCACCACCAACATCGTGCAGACATCGTTGCCGCGATTGACGGCCTCGCGGACTTCGCCGGCCGGGATGGTGCACGAATCCATGCGCCCCAGAACGGTTTCCTCGCCGCCGATGATGACCGTCATCTCGCCGGACAGGATGACGTAGACCTTCTCGATCGGTGACGCGTCGGGGCCGGCGCCGCCGCCCGGCAGGTAATGGGACAGGCCGACCCAAGCGGTCTCCGGCCCGCCCTCCTCGAAACCCTGAAGGCGCAGCGAGCGAACGTCGCGATGGTTCGGCGCCTCGTAGGGCTCGGCTTTGGCGAAGCGTTTGACCAGCATCAGAACGCTTCCCCGGCCTCGATGCGGTAGGCTTGGTTCCGGTCGATCATCGCCACCAGGCGGATAATGCAGCCATCGCCGCGATCCCAGTTCCAAGGGAAAAAGGCGAAGGTGCAGCGCTTGCCGGTGACCGCGTCGAGATCGCCGCCAACGTTTTCGATGCCCAGAATCCCGGCCCGGAACAGCTTTTGGTGCACGGGTTCCCAATCCGGGAAATCATCCGTCCAATCGTTGCCGCCGGACCATTCCTTGTATTCGTCGGCCAGGTGCGGCAACAGCGGGCCGTTGCGTTGCGGGCCGATCGCTGTGGCCAGCGGATGGTCGTTGGCCTGGGTGTCGTGGCCGACCACCTTGACGCCCTTTTCGATCATCCAGTCGGCTGCGGACGGGACCAGGCCGGGGCAATACGGGAAATAGTCGCCGTCCTCATACAGCTTGTGCCAGCCGGTATTGATGATCAGTACGTCGCCGGGACGGATGGCGTGGCCGCAGGCCTGCTCCAAATCGTCGCCGGTGATCGGCTCCCACTTTTTCTTGGGTAGCGGCACAACCAGGCCGGAGCCAAAGAAGTGCGGCAGCGGCACCTCGTCGATGAACGGCGTGCCCTGCACCACATGGGCCGGCGCGTCGATATGGGTGGTGACATGCATGGTGGTGGTCAGCGTCTGCGACAGCACGCCGGACTTGGCCATATAGTGCATGCGCTCAATCCGCACGTCGCGGAAGTAAGGCCAGTTCGGGCACTGAAAGCCGTAGCGATGGGACAGGTTGTAGAACTCCAGCCCCATCGGGTTGTCCAGATTGCCCTGAAACTCGATGCCCCTGACCGTCACCGACATACCGACCCTCCCATGAACTTGCGCCGTCATGGCGCCTTTCATCTTTGTATCGTATATTGATACATATGTATCGTTATACGGTCAACGACGTTCCCTGCCAACGTCCCCATCGTTTCAAGGCGGCATCTCGGGATCGGGTCCTTGCAAGGGCTTTCAACCCAGCGCAGACTTGATGCACCGGCGCGATGCGAGGGCCCGAAATGCAGACGCGAATGGCAAGGGATCGATCAATGAACGACGCCGTTTGGATCAGCGAGCAAAGCTGCGCGATCGACGCGTTTCGTGATGCGGTTGAGCGCACGACGACGGCGGAGATGGTGCCGCTGGCGGACGAACTGGCCGCCAACATCCCGATCTATGACGGTGACCGCATCCGCCGGTCGATCGATCGGCCGGAGCATTCGAAGGCCTATATGGCCGAATGGAACCAGGTGTTCGCGAACGGGCCGGGTGTCATCGCGGTCCGCAACGCCATCGACGATACGGCCTTGATCGATGACGTGACGGATATCCTGAACCGCATCATCGAGCAGGAAGCGGCGACCCAGGCGGGCAGCGGCGACCACTTCGCGGCCGCCGGCGCGAACGCCCGGATCTGGAACGCGCACGAGAAGCTGTGCATGGCCTCGCCGGAGCTGTTCGCGCGTTACAACGCCAACGATATCGTGCCGCTGGCCAGCCGGTCATGGCTGGGCCCGCGCTATCAGATCACCGCCCAGGTCAACCTCGTGCGCCCTGGCGGCCAGGCCCAGGTCAGCCACCGCGACTATCACATGGGGTTTCAACCCGTCGAAGACCTTGAGCAGTATCCGGCGTCCGTCCACGCCCTGTCCCCTGCCCTGACCCTGCAGGGGGCGATCGCGCATTGCGACATGCCCGAGGAGACCGGGCCGACCAAGCTGCTGCCCTATTCCCAAACCTACCTGCCCGGCTATATCGCCAGCACACTGCCGGTGTTCCGCGCCTATTTCGAGGCGCATTGCGTCCAGCTGTCGCTGAACAAGGGCGACATGATCTTCTTCAATCCCGCCGTCTTTCACGCGGCCGGCGAGAACCGATCGGCGGACGTGGATCGGCTGGCGAACCTGTTGCAAGTCGGCTCCGGCTACGGCCGGTCGATCGAGATCGTCGACCGGACGCGCATGAGCCTGGCGCTTTATCCGACGCTGCTCGCCTTCAAGACATCCGGCAAGCTGGACGCGCGGGAGGTGGAAAACGTCGTCCAGGCCTGCGCCGAAGGCTATCCCTTCCCCGCCAATCTCGACATCGACTCACCGCTCAGCGGCATGGCACCGCCCAGCCAACAGGACGTGATGCGTGAGGCGCTTGCAGAAGCATGGCCGCATCAGCGGTTCGAACAGGCGATCAATAAGCAACAGGCGCGCAAACGGTCGCATTGAGCGCGGCGCCGGGCCTCAAGACAGCGTCAGCAGGTCTTCGCGCAGGCGTGCCGGGTTGGCGTCCGGCAACTTCATTTCCAGCGCATCATGTGTCGCGCGCCAGACGGGCAAGGCGGCCACCAGAAGTTCGCGTCCCGCATCGGTCAACAGCAAGCGCCGGCCACGCCGATCCTCCTTGTCCTGTGCCACAGCGATTAGTCCCCGCCGCTCAAGCGGCTTCAAATTCGCGGTCACAGTCGTGCGGTCCATTGCCAGCAACGGCGCCAAATCGCTGATCCGTGGCGGGTTCGGGCGGTTGAGCGCGGTCAGCACGGAGAACTGCCCGTTGGTCAGGCCGAGCGGCCGCAAGGCGTCGTCGAACAGACGCGCGACCGTCCGCGCAGCCCGCTGAATATAGAGGCAAAGGCACCGATCACGCACGTCGTGGGTGGCTTCTAACGGCAGGTCATCGCGCATGCCAGCCACTTACGTTGACATCAACACATTAGTCAATCAGATTGCGATGGCCAAACCTCAGATGAAAGGAGCGCCCAATGCCTTACGTCGATGGATTTCTGCTGGCCGTTCCCACCGATAACAAGGGCGCCTACAAGGCCTTTGCGGAGCAGATGTGGCCGATAATAAAGGACCTCGGCGCGCTCGCCATGTGGGAATGCTGGGGTGACGACGTACCGGACGGAGAGGTCACCTCCTTCCCAATGGCCGTGAAAAAAGCGGACAACGAGGTGGTAGTCTTCGCCTGGATAGAATGGCCCGACAAGGCGACCCGCGACGCCGGCAACAAGAATATGATGAACGATCCCAGAATGGCGGAGATGGATCCGAACAATATGCCATTCGACGGAATGCGCATGATCTTCGGCGGGTTCGAGGTGTTGGCAAAGTTTTGAGGGCGCGCTCTCCCAGACAGCAGTTCGAGAGATAATGTCCGATGACGATTGAGATCGCTGCGTTTCGATGGGCACCGCCCGCCGCCCAAGGCTATGTAAAGGATTTGCGCGTAAGGTGGGCGTTGGAGGAAGCGGCGCTGCCGTACGAGGCGGTGTTGATAGACGGTCGAACCCGCGATGCGGACGGCTATCGCGCCTGGCAACCCTTCGGCCAGGTTCCCGCCTATCGCGATGACGATGTCGAGATGTTCGAGTCCGGTGCCATCGTGCTGCACATCGCGGCCAAGTCCGAGGCGCTGGCGCCGCGCGATGCGGCGGGACGCGCGCGCGTTAGGAGCTGGGTTTGCGCGGCCATGAGTACCGTCGAACCGCAGGTACAGAACTTCAACCAGTTCCGAGGCGCAAAGGCCGACGAGGCCTGGGCTTGGGAACGTCGGTCACAGGTCGAAGCACGGCTGAAGCACCGCTTGGCGGCGCTGTCCAACTGGCTCGGCGACAAGTCCTTTCTCGAAACCCAGTTCACGGCCGGCGATCTCATGATGGCCACCGTCTTGCGCGAGGCGGATGACGGCTTGATGTCGGCGTTCCCAACTCTGATCGCCTATCGCGAGCGCTGCTTGGCCCGACCCGCCTTTGGCCGCGCGCTGGAAGCTCAGCTAGAGACGTTCCGCGAAAACGCCCCAGCGCAATAGCCCCCTTCGCCGCCAGATCTAGCCTCTGGCCGCCGCGACCTGCGCCAACGGCCCCAGATTCAGCCAGGCCGCCAGCTTTGCTGCGATCTGGCTTGGGCCGATCGCCTCCAGCCTCCCGCATTCGACGGCCGCCCCAACGGTGATGTCGCCGCGATAGACATGGATCATGTCGCGAAGGGTGGCCGCCAGGTATAGATCCACGTCAAAGCCGGGATCGGTGACACATAGATCCTTGGCCCCGTCCTCGTTCAGGAACCAATAGCGGGCCTTGTGGGCCGGCTGGTCTGTGAACTCAAGCGCGACAACGGTGCGCCCTGCACCGAACACCGCCGGATCAATGCAATGCTCCAGGCCCCAGATCAGCAGGCCGAGATCCAGCTCGCCCTCCGTCAGGTCGCGCCGGGTCCAACGTCGGCCCCAGGTGCCGAGGGCCAGCACCAGGGGCATGAACTCCGCGCCCGCCTCAGTCAGATGATAAGTCCAGGATCGTCCGCTGTCTGATCGCCGGCGTTCGACGATGCCCTCCGCCACGAGAAGGCGCAGGCGCTGGCTGAGCAGGGTCGACGACATCAGCGGCACGCCGCGCTGGATGTCGGAAAACCGGTGCGAACCGACACCGATATTGCGGATCACCAGCGCGGTCCAGCGCTCGCAGAACAGTTCGGACGCCTTCGCGATCGGGCAGAACTGGCCATAAGTCTTCATCGCGCACCTCCTGCACCAACTCTTCGCGATTTGGCAGTGGCCGTCTACTGCATTTCCTGCACTAAACGTCGCAATGAAACGCCGCTATCGTGCTGGCCTCGCCACCAGCAACGGAGTGCGAAGATGGTGCAACCACACAACGAAGCGGCCGCAGATGTTTGGGGCCACTCGGGCGCCGCCTATGACTTCATCAGCTTTGGCCTGTCGGATGGTCTCTCCCATGCCGTTCAAGCGCTGTGGCCGCGCCCCGGCGAACAGATCCTGGATGTCGCGACCGGCACGGGCTGGACCGCGCGACTGGCGGCCCAGCAGGGCGCGTCGGTCACGGCCGTGGATATCGCCGACCCGCTGTTGGATGCCGCGCGGCAGCTCTCCAGCCATATCGAACCTGCCATCACCTTTCGCCATGCGGACGCCGAGGCCCTGCCCTTCGCAGACGCCGCGTTTGACGGCGTGATCTCGACCTATGGCGTCATGTTTGCAGGCAAGCCGCAGGTCGCAGCGGCGGAACTGGCGCGGGTGGCGAAGCCGGGCGGCCGATTGGTCCTGCTGACCTGGTTGGACGACACGGAGGGCTATATTCCGTCCTTCTTTGCCATGATTGGAAAGTACGCCGGCGGTCCGCCGCCAGAGGTTTCACCCCTGGTTTGGGGCAACGCGGAATGGCTGACGGAAACGCTCGGTGGGCATTTCGATCTTGCCATCAACGAGCGGATCACCACCCTGCTTGCGCCGGATGCGGATACACTCTGGCAGAAGTATCGCCACGGTTTCGGGCCGATGGATCGCGCGATCTCGGGGTTGGCCGACGATGCCGTCCGGGCATTTCAGCAAGACTTCGAAGATTTCCACGCCGCCTATGACACCGGGCATGGGCTGGTGATCGATCGTAAGGCGCTGCTGGTTCAGGGCACACGGCACGTGTCCGACTGAGCCGACGTTCATTGCCAGCGGAAACAGCCGACAAGAGGTCGACGAGAAGATGCGCGCGCAAACCGCTTTGGCTTTTTGCCGCTGCCGAACCATGATGCGGTGATCACACACCGTCTTGAGGAGCTGTACCATGGCCGACATCGCACTCGTAACCGGCGCGGGGTCCGGCATCGGCCGGCATACGGCCTTGGCGCTGGCAAAGGCCGGCTATCACGTTGCCCTCTGCGGCCGCAGGGCGGTCGCCTTGACCGAGACCAAGGCGCTGGCGGACGACGCCTCCACCATCGCGGACTTTCCTTGCGACGTGACCGACGAAGCCGCGGTCGACCGGCTCTTTTCGGATATCGAGAAGACGTTTGGGCGGCTCGACGTGCTGTTCAACAATGCCGGCGTGAACGTGCCGACGATCCCGTTTGGCGACGTGACCTTCGACCAATGGCGCACGGTCATCGACATAAACCTGACCGGGGCGTTCCTGTGTGCCCGAGGCGCCTTCAACCTGATGCGGCGCCAAACGCCCCAAGGGGGGCGCATCATCAACAACGGGTCCGTCTCCGCCCATGTGCCGCGGCCGGGCTCGGCCCCCTATACCGCGTCGAAACACGCCATAACCGGCTTGACCCGATCGATCTCGCTGGACGGTCGGCCCTACAACATCGCTTGCGGACAGATCGATATCGGCAACGCCGCCTCCGAAATGACGGCCCAGATGACCGCGGGCGTGCCGCAAGCGGACGGTTCGATCAAGCCGGAGCCGACCATCGACGTGAAGCTGGTGGCTGACGCGGTCGTGAACATGGCCAAGCTGCCGCTTACCGCCAACATTCAGTTCATGACCATCAAGGCCACAACGATGCCGTTCATCGGGCGCGGTTAACAGGCCCGACCGCGCCCTCGGAATGGGGTCGCCGCAAACAGCGAAGGACCGGCACAATGCTTGGCAAAATCGCGCTTGAAGAGCATTTCGCGACCGACGAGACGATCGATCAGGCCTCGCAGGCGGTTCCGGCCGCGCACTGGCCGGAACTTCGCGACCGGCTCGCCGACCTGCATGAGGGCCGCCTGCGGCAGATGGACGAAAACGGCATCGAGCTGGCGATACTCTCGCTCATTACGCCGGGGGTTCAGGGGATTACCGACACAGCCCTGGCGATCGATGTCGCCCGCCGCGCCAACGACTTTCTGGCCGAACAGGTCGCCAAACGGCCGGACCGGTTCCAGGGCTTTGCCGCCCTGCCGATGCAGGACCCGGACGAAGCGGCGCGCGAGCTGGAGCGCTGCGTTCACGCGCTAGGCTTCCGCGGCGCGATGGTGAATGGCTTCAGCGAGACCGGCTCGACCTCGGCGTTACTCTACTACGATTTGGAGCAGTACCTGCCGTTCTGGGCCACGGTTCAGGACCTCGGCGTCCCGTTCTATCTGCACCCGCGCAACCCCTTGCCCCAGCACGCGAAGATCTATGACGGGCATCCCTGGCTGTTGGGGCCGACATGGGCGTTCGGCCAGGAAACGGCCGTCCATGCCCTGCGCCTGATGGGGTCGGGGCTGTTCGACAGATATCCCGCGCTGCAGATCATCTTGGGGCACCTCGGTGAAGGCCTGCCCTTCTCCCTTTGGCGGATCGACAACCGCCTGGCGTGGCTGAAGGAACCACCCCAGCACAGGGGGCGGCAAAAGATCGCGCACTATGTCCAAAACAACTTTCATCTGACGACGTCGGGCCAGCTTCATACGCCGAGCCTCGTCCAGGCGATGCTCGAGATCGGGTCGGACCGCATCTTGTTTTCCACCGACTGGCCGTTCGAAAACATGAACCATGCGGCGGACTGGTTCGACAGCGCCGGCATTAGCGAGCTCGATCGCGCCAAGATCGGCCGCCGGAACGCGATCACGCTGTTCAAGCTCAAAGACGTGCTTGGCGGAGATGGCTAGCTGAAGGTTCGGATCGTACGGCGATTTGACACGGGTCAAAGACGATTGGGCGGTGTGTCCCCACATAGACCCGGATCCGGAAATCCCGTTGCGATGAGAAGGAACCGAGCTTGTCCGTTCTTGAGCGGAGTGTCCTGCGCGAGAGCCCATCGAGCGTCGCTGCCGACGATCGGCCTTGGCATGCGCTGTCGGCCGACGACGCCCTTACCACCCAAGAAAGCAGCCCCAATGGATTGGGCGATACGGAAGCAGAGGCGCGGCTCGATAGGCTAGGCCCCAACCGACTGCCGGCCCCGAAGCGTCGCGGACCGCTGCCCCGGTTCCTGGCGCAGTTCCACAATGTCCTGATCTATGTGTTGCTGGGCGCAGCGGTCGTCACGGCGGTGCTGGGCCATTGGATCGACGCCCAGGTAATTCTGGCCGTGGTCTTGGTGAACGCCATTATCGGGTTTATTCAGGAGGGCAAGGCGGAGAACGCCCTGGCCGCCATCCGCAACATGCTGGCGCCCAAGGCCAGTGTCGTTCGCGACGGCAGGCGAAAGACGGTTTCGGGCGAGGATCTGGTGCCCGGCGATGTGGTCCTGCTGGAAGCCGGTGCCCGAACGCCCGCCGACGTCCGGTTGATCGAAGCCAAGAACCTGAAAATCGATGAGGCCGTGCTGACCGGTGAGTCGGTCGCTGTGGAAAAGGACGTCGCACCCGTCGGCGAAACGGTGGCGCTGGGCGACCGGACATCAATGGCGTTCAGCGGGACATTGGTGACCTATGGCCACGGAAAAGGGGTGGTCGTCGCGACCGGCGGCCAGACCGCCATCGGCCGCATCAGCGGCATGCTGTCCGAGGTCACCACCCTGCAAACGCCGCTGACCCGGCAGATGGACGAGTTTGCCAAATGGCTGACCGGGTCGATCGTGGCGATCGGGGCGCTTGTGCTCGCGTTCGGCCTGCTGGTCCATGGTTACGACTTCAACGAGATCTTCATGGCGGTGGTCGGCCTGTCGGTCGCGGCCATTCCGGAAGGCCTGCCGGCGATCCTGACCGTCACGCTCGCGATCGGCGTGCAGGGCATGGCGCGACGCAACACGATCGTCCGCCGCTTGCCCGCCATCGAAACCCTCGGCTCGGTCTCCGTCATCTGCTCGGACAAGACCGGCACGCTGACGCGCAACGAGATGACGGCCGTCTCCATCGCCACGGCGCGGCGGCTGTTCAAGGTCAGCGGCGTCGGCTACGCCCCGCTCGGGTCCATCTCGCTGGACGGGCAAGAGATCGATCTCGAACGCTACCCGTTGCTTTTGGAGATCTCGCGCGCCGCCCTCTTGTGCAATGACGCAAACCTGCACGAGGTCGAGGGCGACTGGGCCATCGAGGGCGACCCGATGGAGGGGGCGCTGCTGACCGCCGCGGCAAAGGCCGGGTTCGACCACCACACCGAAACCCAGCGCTACACCCGCACGGACGTAATCCCGTTCGATTCCCAGCATCGGTTCATGGCGACCCTGCACCATGACCATGCTGGCGATGGCTTCATCTACGTGAAGGGCGCCCCGGAGCGCATTCTTGAGATGTGCTCGCACCAGCGCGGGTTCGACGGCGATGTGGACCTCGATATCGACTATTGGCATGCGCGGGCGGAAGAGATCGCGGCCGGTGGCCAGCGGGTTCTCGCCGTCGCGACCAAAGAGACCAGCAGCGACCACACGGTGCTGAACTTCGACGATGTCGACAACGAGCTTACTTTTCTGGGCCTGTTCGGCCTGATCGACCCGCCGCGCGAGGAGGCGATCACCGCCGTTGCGGAATGCCAGGCCGCCGGCATTCAGGTGAAGATGATCACCGGCGACCACGCCGCGACAGCCACGGCGATCGCCGGCCAACTCGGCTTGGACAATCCAAACGCGGCCCTGACCGGGCGCGATCTGGACACGCTGGATGACGAGACGCTGCGTCGCCGCGTCCAGGATACGGCCGTCTTCGCCCGCACCAGCCCCGGGCACAAGCTGCGCCTGGTCATGGCGCTGCAGGCCGGCGGCGCGGTCGTGGCGATGACCGGAGACGGCGTCAACGATGCGCCAGCGCTGAAGCGCGCCGATGTCGGCGTCGCGATGGGGCGAACCGGTAGCGAGGCGGCGAAAGAAGCCTCTGAGATGGTGCTGGCCGACGACAATTTCGCCACCATCGCCCAGGCCGTGCGGGCCGGGCGCACCGTCTACGACAACCTGAAGAAGGCAATTCTGTTCATCCTGCCGACGAATGGCGGACAGGCCCTGATCATGATCGCCGCCATCCTGCTTGGCTTCACCTTGCCGATCACGGCGGTTCAGATCCTGTGGGTCAACATGGTGACGGCGGTGACCTTGGCCTTGGCACTTGCCTTTGAGCCGGCGGAACCGAACGTGATGCGGCGACCACCCAGAACGTCAAGCGATGCCATTCTGTCCAGGTTCCTGGTCTGGCGCGTCGTCTTCGTCTCGGTCGTGTTTCTCGCCGCCCTATCCTTCAAATTCGCGCTGGCCCAGGCGCAAGGCGCCAGCATCGAAGAGGCGCGCACCATCGTCGTCAACACGCTGGTCGTGCTTGAGATCTTCTATCTGTTCAGCGTTCGCTACCAGACCACGACATCGATGACCTGGCAGGGCGTGAAGGGAACGCCGGCCGTCCTGATCGCGGTCGGCACGGTGATCGTCCTGCAGCTCATCTTCACCTATGTGCCGTTCATGGAGGCCTTCTTCGACACCCGTCCGCTCAGCTTTTTCGAGGGCGTTCAGGTGATCGCCACCGGCATCGTGGTCTTCTTCATCCTCGAGGCCGAGAAATGGGTGCAGGCGAAGATGAATGGCCGAAATGGCGGGGAAGCACCGGCGGCACAAGGGTAGCGATTGATGCCTTGTCGGACCTTGTGCTCGTGAGTTCGCGGGGCTTTTGGCTCTTACAGGTCGAGCCCCTCGGCCGCGACCCGAAACTCGTTCAGCCGCGCCGCTAGGTCGTCCGCGATCCCGGCGATCTCGTCCTGCCGCGCCGCGTCGAAATTGACGATCAGGGCCAGCCGGTCCCACAGGTCCAGGTAAGCCGTGCAGGAGGGGTACGGTGCGACCTCCTCGTCGGTGCAGGTGATCAGGCCCCTCACCTCGCCGCCTTCGACCAGTACGTTCCAATCCTGCACGTCGGCGTCGCTGAGCGGGCCGCGGACGGGCTGCAAGCCTCCCTGCGCCAGGTCGAGATCGTCGATCGACCAATGGCCGCGTTCCACGCCTTGTTCGAACCGCTGCTCGACCGTCAGGCCGAAATTCAGGGTGGTGAGATTGGCCAGGACGACCGGGCCGAAGCCCGGCTCGTCGAGCGTGCCTTCCATTTCCGGCGTGACCGGCCCCATGTCCGGCAGCACGAAGAACAGGTTGACCGACCCTACCGGGCCGTCGCTTTGCAGCTCGCGGTTCCAGATATGCTCCGCCGGGATGGTCAGCGGCTGATCGCCGATTTCCAGCCTCACATATTCCGTTTCGGCGCCGGCGGCGGCCGGCAGGAGGGCCGCAATAAGCGCGCCCGCCGCAAAAGCCGGTCGGCTACTCCACAAGCGCGGGCTCTTTCGGCTTGCCCGCATCGTCGGGCGAGCCGTCGTCGGAAAAGGCGAAGGTCAGTTCGTCGTCCTTCACGTCGACCCGGACGACCCCGCCCTTCACCAACTCGCCGAACAGCAACTCGTTGGCCAGCGGCTTCTTGACATGTTCCTGGATCACCCGCGCCAGGGGCCGGGCCCCATAGAGCCGGTCATAGCCCTTGACCACCAGCCATTTGCGCGCGGCGTCGCTGAGCTCGATCGACACGCGACGATCGGCAAGCTGGTCCTCCAGTTGGATGATGAACTTGTCGACGATCTGCAGCACGATTTCTTCGGTCAGATGACCAAAGCCGATGATCGCGTCCAGCCGGTTGCGGAACTCTGGCGTGAACATGCGGTTGATCGCCTCGGTATCCTCGCCCTCGCGATGCTCGCGGCCGAAGCCGATGGCAGCCCGGCTGAGATCCGCCGCGCCGGCATTGGTGGTCATGATCAGGATGACATTGCGGAAATCGACGGACTTGCCGTTGTGGTCCGTCAGCTTGCCGTAATCCATGATCTGCAACAGGATGTTGTAGATGTCCTGATGCGCCTTCTCGATCTCGTCCAGCAGCAGCACACAATGCGGGTGCTGGTCGACCGCGTCGGTCAGGATGCCGCCCTGGTCGAAGCCGACATAGCCGGGCGGCGCGCCGATCAGTCGGCTGACGGAATGCCGCTCCATATACTCCGACATGTCGAAGCGGGTGAGTTCGATGCCGAGCAGGTGTGCAAGCTGGCGTGCTACCTCGGTCTTGCCGACGCCGGTGGGACCTGAGAACAGGTAGTTGCCGATCGGCTTTTCCGGCTCACGCAGACCGGCCCTGGCCAACTTGATCGCGCCGGCCAGCGCGCCGATGGCCTCGTCCTGGCCGAAAACCAGGGTCTTCAGGTCACGCTCCAAGGTCTTCAGCACCGACTTGTCGTCGCGGCTGACGCTCTTGGGCGGAATGCGGGCGATCTTGGAGACCATCGCCTCCACATCTTTCACCGTGATCTGTTTCTTACGCCTCGACGGCGCCAGCAGCATCTGCGCCGCGCCGACCTCGTCGATCACGTCGATCGCCTTGTCGGGCAGCTTGCGGTCGGAGATGTAGCGCGACGACAGTTCCACCGCACTGCGGATGGCGTCGTTGGTGTAGCGGACGCGGTGGTGTTCCTCGTAGTAGGGCTTCAGCCCCTTCAGGATCTTCACCGCATCGTCGATCGACGGCTCGTTGATGTCGATCTTCTGGAACCGGCGCACCAGCGCGCGGTCCTTTTCGAAATAGTTGCGGTATTCCTTGTAGGTGGTCGAGCCGATGCAGCGCAGCGTGCCCGAGGCCAGGGCCGGCTTCAGCAGGTTCGAGGCGTCCATGGCGCCGCCAGAGGTGGCCCCGGCCCCGATCACGGTATGAATCTCGTCGATAAACAGGATGGCCCCGTCATGAGCCTCCAGCTCCGCCAGCACAGCCTTCAGCCGCTCTTCGAAGTCGCCGCGATAGCGGGTGCCGGCCAGCAGCGCGCCCATATCGAGGGCGAAGATCGTGGCACCTTCCAACACGGCCGGCACGTCGCCGTCCACGATGCGCTTGGCCAGGCCCTCGGCAATGGCGGTCTTGCCGACGCCCGGCTCGCCGACATAAAGCGGGTTGTTCTTCGACCGCCGGCACAGGATCTGGATGGTGCGCTCGACCTCCAGGTCGCGCCCGATCAACGGGTCGACCTTGCCGTCGCTGGCCTTCTTGTTGAGGTTGACGCAGTAGGCGTCAAGCGCCTCGTTGGCCTTGCCACCCTCTTGGCCGCCGTCCTCCTTGCGCCCGCCTTCGGCGGAATCCTGGGTCTCGGCGCCGGCAACGGGCCGCGCCTCGCTGCGCTGGGGGGATTTGGCGATGCCGTGGGAGATGTAGTTGACCGCGTCGAAGCGGGTCATGTCCTGCTCTTGCAGGAAAAAGACCGCATGGCTTTCGCGTTCGGAGAACAGGGCCACCAGCACGTTGGCGCCGCTGACCTCTTCGCGGCCTGAAGACTGCACATGGATGGCCGCACGCTGCAACACGCGCTGGAAGCCGGCCGTGGGCTTGGCGTCATCGCCATCATCACCGATCAGATTGGTCAGCTCTTCATCCATGTAGGCGACCAGATCGGCCGTCAGCTTTTCGATGTCGACGGAACAGGCCCGCAGCACGGCAACCGCGTCCTTGTCCTCGACCAGCGCCAGCAGCAGATGCTCCAACGTCGCGAATTCGTGCCGCCGCTCGTTGGCCAGCCGAAGTGCCCGATGCAGTGTCTGTTCCAGATCACGGGACAGCATCAAAAGTCCTTTCCATGCCCGGCCCTTGCGAGGCCGATACCGGGGCGGGCCTCAGCCCATATTTGAGTGTGCGCCCTGTTCACGCTTTTTCCAAAACACATTGCAGTGGATGTTGGTGCCGCTTGGCCAGATCCATCACCTGGGTGACCTTCGTCTCGGCCACCTCGAAGGTGAAAACGCCACAGACGCCGACGCCACGGCGATGAACGTGCAGCATGATCTGCGTTGCTTCTTCACGGCTCTTGGCGAAGAAGCGTTCCAGCACGTGAACGACGAACTCCATCGGCGTGTAGTCGTCGTTCAGCATCAAGACCTTGTACATCGCCGGTTTTTGGGTCTTGGGCTTCTCTTCGATGATGACGCCCGTATCGGGCCGGCCGTCACCCTCGCGCGTGGGACCGGCATGGGGCATCGACCGGACGGTCCGGCTCCACCGCATGGGGGCCATCCGCCGGGCGATCCAATCGGGTTTTGAGTCCATCCGCTTTGCCATTGCCCAATCATATGAGATTGAACCGGCAAACGTGAAGACCTTGACAAGGTCGCGGCGCGCGCCAACGGGATTTGGCGCACGCAAAAACGCCGCCGGCAAGAACCGGCGGCGTTCGCTCGTCGCAGTGTCGGGGCTCTAAGGGGAGGAACCGCCCCTCGACGCGACGTTAGAGGCTGCCAACAGCCTCCGCGTTGGATTAGGAAGCGCGGGCGAAGCTGTCGACCGTCGCATTGACCCGCGCGTTCAGCGGGGCCATGGCCTCGTTGGCGACCTTCACGGTCATTTCCGACAGCTTGGTGCTCTCGGCCACGAAACCGTCGAAGGTCTTGCGCGCATAGTTGCTCTGCAGATCGACGACCTCGTTCAGCGACTTGGCGGTGACCATGGCCTTGGTCGTGCCGACAGTCTCTTCGAAGGTCGACTGGCCGGCGTCGAACACGGTACGGCCCAGATCCTCAAGACCCTTGGCGAAGGCCGTGCCGGCGGCGAAATAGGCGTCAACATTGCCCTTGCCATACTCAGCAGCGTCCGACCAGAAGGTGAACAGCTGGCTGGAGGCCTTCTCGAACTGCTCGCGGCCCGCCGAGAGGCCCTGCTCGATGTTCTTGGAGACCGCGTCCTGGCTTGCCTTCACGGCCGTTTCGACGGTGGTCTTGGCGTTCTCAACAGTCTCCTCGACCGCCTTGGTCACGGTTTTGGCGGCCGTTTTCCCGACTGGCGCACGGGTGGTCTTCGGTGTGGTCATGTCGCTCTCTCCACATTGCTTGGCCGGATCATCCCGGCGATCGTTTGGGGGGCAGGATCGGCTAACACTTATCTCTTTTGCTGCACTGCAGCATGGCGCATACATAATCAGTCGAGTGCGCGTGTCAACGGCTTTTTTGTGCACTGCACAAATTTCTTCTATGCGCCGGATTCCGCAAAAGGATTCGTGTTTGTGCTTGACCGGTACGACTGAGTTGTCGCCAACTCCCGGACCGTCGATCCGGCGGTACATGGCCGGGAATCAGGGGCAGGAACAGCGCACCACATGACCTACTGCGTCGGCATACGGGTAAGGCAAGGGCTGGTCGCCTTGGCGGACGGTCGCGTCACGACAGGCAGCCAGATGGCGTCGGCGCGCAAGGTCACGCTGTTCGGTGAGGACCCGCACCGGTTCTTCATCATGACCTCGGGCCTGCGCAGCGTGCGCGACAAGGTCTTGGCCTATCTGGCGCACGATCAGGATCTCACAACCGACCATTCGTTCGCCAGGATGCTCGATGCCGTCGGCGCCTTCACCGATTGCCTGCGGCGTGTGGCCGAGGAAGATGAAGAGGCCCTGACGAAGTCGGAGCTGACGTTCAATCTGCACGCCATCATCGGCGGCCAGTTGAGCCAGGACCGCGCGCCGACGATGTTCCTGATCTATCCCGAGGGCAACTGGATCGAGGTCGACGAGCGCACGCCCTATCTCTCGATCGGGGCGACGACCTACGGCAAGCCGATTCTGGACCGTGCCCTGAGCTATGACACCGAGATCCGCCATGCGCTGAAACTGGCCTACCTGTCGTTCGACTCGACCCGGTTCAGTTCGACCGATGTCGGCTTTCCGATCGACATGCTCAGCTATTCGGTCGAGGACCGGCGCTGGCGCGAGGACCATTTCGCCTATGACGATCTGGTCGACGAACGCCAATGGTGGAACCGGAATATCACCGAACTGGCCGAGCGCATGCCGGACGGGCCGTGGGCGCGATCCCTGCTGGCTGGCTCGGACGATCGGGTTACGGCTTTCCCAAGCGCGGTTTCCGACGATCCGGACCGCTGACGGGCTCAGAAGAGCCGGCACGCAACAAAACCGTCACGCCACCGTAAGAAAAGCCCCACGGTCGACTCTTAGTCTTGCCGTCTTCGATCCATCTGGTGCCGAGCCGTGACCTGCGGCCGGGCTTTTTTTCATGGGAGATCTGGGGGCATGGGCAAGATGAAGCTGCTGCGCGGCGTACGGTCATTCGCTGGCAAGGGGGGCTTGCTGGCCTCGACCGCGATTCTCATCGGCATCACCGGCCACGCGGCCTTGGCGCAGGGCGGCGGCCAGTATTTCGAGCGCGTTGCCACCGTGCCGGTCTTCATCAACCTGCCCGACGGCGCCGACCCTACGACCGAGACCGTGGCCGAGATCATCGCCGCGACGGCGGACGGCATGACGCTGGCCTACACCGACAGCCCGGGTGACGCGATCGGCATTTTCGACATCAGCGATCCGACCGATCCGATCCCCTCCGGCCGCGTCGATCTCGGTGGCGAGCCCACCTCCGTCGCGATCTCCGGCGGCACCGTCTACGCCGCCGTGAACACGTCGGAAAGCTACACCGCGCCCAGCGGCTTCGTCGGCGCGATCAGCCTGTCGGACCGGACCATGGGCGCGCAATGCGACGTCCAGGGCCAGCCGGATTCGATCGCGGTCAGCCCGGACGGCAGCTACCTCGCCGTGGTCGTGGAGAACGAGCGCGATGAAGATCTGAACGACGGCGAAATCCCGCAAGCGCCGCCAGGCCATCTCGCCGTGTTTGCGCTGGGTGATGACGGCACGATCACAAACTGCGACGCGGCAACCATCGTTGATATGACCGGCCTGGCCGACGTGGCGCCGAGCGATCCGGAACCGGAATATGTCGACATCAACAGCGACAACATCGCGGTCGTGACGCTGCAGGAGAACAACTACCTGGTGCTCGTCGATCTCGCCAGCGGCTCCGTCACCGGTCATTTCTCGGCCGGCACCGTCGATCTCGACGCGATCGACGCGACCGAGGAAGGCATCATCAGCGGCAGCGACAGCCTGAGCGACGTGCCGCGGGAACCGGACGCCGTGACCTGGCTCGATACCAGCCGCTTCGCGACGGCCAACGAGGGTGACTATCTCGGCGGATCGCGTGGCTTCACGATCTTCAGCACCGACGGCACTGTCCTGTTCGACAGCGGCGAAGACCTGGAGTATCTGGGCATGAGCTACGGCCACTACCCAGAAGACCGGGCCGAGAACAAAGGCGTCGAGCCCGAGGGCATCGATTTCGGCCAGTATGGCGATGACGCGCTGATCTTCGTTGCGTCTGAACGGGGCAACTTCGTCGCCGTCTATCAGGACAATGGCGCCGACGCCGCGCCCGACCTGCTGCAGTTCCTGCCGACGGCCGTCGGGCCGGAGGGCCTGCTGACCCTGCCGGGCCGCGACATGTTCATCGTCGCCACGGAGGTGGACGAAGAGGATAACGGCCTGCGCGCCACCCTCGCCTTCTACACCCGCACGGCGGATAGGGATGGCTATCCGACGCTTGTGTCGGATGTCGACCCGGCGACCGGCGCACCGATCGGCTGGGGCGCCCTGTCCGGCCTGGTCGCGGCGGCCGATGATGCGAACACGCTCTACGCGGTCAGCGACAGCTTCTATGCCACGTCGCGCATCTACACCATCGACCTGTCGTCCACGCCGGCCCGGATCACCGATTTCGTCGAACTGACACGGGACGGTGAGCCGGTGGGCTATGACCTGGAAGGCATTGCCCTGCGCGACGATGGCGGGTTCTGGCTGGCGTCGGAGGGCCATCCCGGCAATGAACGCTCGAACTACGTTTTCGGTGTCAATGCGGATGGCGTGATCGAGCAAGAGATCACCCTGCCCGACGACCTCGTCGCCCAGGCCGTACGCTTCGGCTTCGAGGGCGTGGCGAGCTGGGCCGATGAGGGCGGCGAGCGGCTGATCGTCGCGATCCAGCGCGAGTGGGCGGACGACCCGGACAACCAGGTAAAGCTGGGCATCTACGACCCCAGTTCGGAGACCTGGAGCTTTGTCGGCTACCCGATCGCGGAGCCGATGTCCGAGCGCGGCGGCTGGGTCGGCCTGTCCGAGATCACCTATCTCGGTGACCAGCGCTTCGCCCTGATCGAACGGGACAACCAGCCGGGCATCTATTCGGCCCACAAGGTGGTGACGGTCATCTCGCTGGACGGCGTCGATCCGGTGCCCTACGGCCAGACCTTGCCCGTGGTCGAGCCGACGGTGGCGATCGACCTGCTGCCTCTGTTGCGGGCCAGCAATGGCTGGATCTCGGACAAGCCGGAGGGGCTGGCCGTCACGTCCGACGGCTCAGTCTACCTGATTACGGATAATGACGGTGTCGATGATGCAACGGGCGAAACACTCCTGTTGAACATCGGCTCAGCCGACCAGCTTCAATAAACCAACTGGCGGGTGCGGGAGCGGCGGCGCGAGCCGACGTTGCCCGCAACTCGGTCCAAATCTGAACTGACCTGCCGGCCGCTAAAACAGCGGCCGGTGGCCGATCAGGCCGTCTGCGCCGATCGTCAACGTGTAGCAAGGCTCGACCGAGGCGTTGTCGAGCGCGCAGCGGCCGCCGCCATCGCGAGGCGAGACGAACCGGCGCGGCTGCGGCCACGGAATCCCGGTCGGGTCCAGCGCCCGCAGCACTGCAGCGAACTGCAGCGGATCGGGCTGATTGCCTTGCAGGACATAGCCGGTCAGGAAGAACGCCCCGTCGTTGCAGCCGGCCACCAGCCACCAATTGTCGCGCGAGTGCAGCACCCGGCCGACCGGTGGCGGACCGAACACATCGTCGGCCGTCATCGCCGTTCGAAGCTGGGTCAGCGCGCCTTCGTCGATGCGCCGCTCCGCCCGGGGCACGGCCAGCAGGTCCGCGGGAATGTTGGCGAACGTGGTGAACTGCCCGCGCCCGGTCAGCGTGACGCCGCGATCGATCACTTCGGTGAGCGTGGCGCCGGCGCCGGCGTCGGCCACCACGTCGATGCTGCGCTTCTGGGCGTCGACCGGCGCGTTATAGACATACCGGTAATGATCGCCGCCCCCGGCCTCGCAAGCCGTGCGGATATCGTCGGCCCGCATATAGCTGAAAAGCGTCGCCCGATAGTCGGCAATGGTCTCAGGCGGCCCGAGATAGCTGCAACCTGCCACAAAAGTGGCGGCAACAAGTGCGATGACGGTTTTCATAGGGCCGGAGTCTACCATCAGGCCGGTGTCACAGTGAAGACACGCCTCCGCTAGCCCGATCATCAGAGAGTCCGCTTGAACCATATGCCATAGGTCTCTGGCAAAACTGCATTTTCTGGCAATTCGCGCTGGACACCGATTCGCGGTTTGCGTATCCTGATCGCACAAGTTGCAAACAAAACCAGAACAAGGCTCGTGCCCGTGTTCGGACAGCATTCGCAAGGCAAAAGTGGCAGGGCACCGCAAACCGCTTTGCGCCACGGCCTGATGGCCCTGGTGCTGATCGGCGTTCTGGCCTGCCTGGCCATCATCGGCGCGTTGCAAACGGCGAACGCGCAGGTCGGCAGCAACCGCTACTCCGCCATCGTCATGGACGCGGTGACGGGCGAGGTGTTCTTTTCACGCAGCGCCGACCGGCGGCTCTATCCGGCGTCGATGACCAAGATCATGACGCTTTACCTGACCTTTCAGGCGCTGGAGCGGGGTGAGCTGCGGATCAATCAGGCGCTGCCGGTGTCGCGGCACGCCGACAACCAGCCGCCGTCGCATCTGGCTTTGTCGACTGGGTCCACCATCGAGGTGGAGGATGCGATCTATGCGCTGGTGACCCGTTCCGCCAACGATGTGTCGGTGGTGCTGGCCGAGGCAATCGGCGGCACCGAAAGCGGCTTTGCCCAGATGATGACGGCCCAGGCGCGCCGGCTGGGCATGGACAACACCACGTTCCGCAACGCGTCGGGCCTGCCGGATAGCGGCCAGATTTCGACGGCTCGGGATATGGCCCGTCTGGCGCAGGCGATCTGGCGCGATTTCCCGCAGTATTATGGCTACTTCGATACCGAGACCTGGAGCTATCGCGGCACCAGCCATCGCAATCACAACCGTCTCCTGGGCACCTATGCCGGCATGGACGGGCTGAAGACCGGCTATATTCGGGCCTCTGGCTTCAACCTGGCCGCATCGGCCGTGCGCGGCGAGTTGCGGCTGGTCGCGGTGATGTTCGGCGGCTCAACGGCCGACGAGCGCAATCGCCACGTGGCCAGCATACTGGACAATGCTTTCGCCACCGACCGCGCGCAACATCTGATCGTTCACGGCAGCATGCCGTTCGTGCCGCCACTGCCCGGGCGCCGGCCGTGGGGCGGGCTGATGGCCCAGGCAGAGGCCGAACAGTTGGCCGCCCTGACCGCGAGCCTGGTGCAAACCAGCGCCGTAGCGCCGAGCTTTCCGGCACTGGCGGTGCCGGACGCCGGCCCTGTCCCCTCCGCCATGGCCGACGTGCCGCTGCCGGTGAGGCCACCGGTGTGGCTGCGCAGTCCGGCGACCGCGGCGCTGCCGCTGGACGGCCAACCGCTGGAGGCGTTGATCGAGACCTATGTCTTTGAGCAGGGCAGCTCTGCAACCGAAGAAAGTGCGCCGCCAACCGCCCTGTTCGAGGACGGCTGGGGCATCCAGATCGGCGCGTTCCACACGGTGGACGAGAGCCGCTATGCAATGACGGTCGCGGCCCAACACGCACCGACCGAGCTTACCGGCTCCGACCCCTCCATCGTCGAGGTGACGACGGTGGATGGCCCGCTTTACCGCGCCCGCTTCATGGGCATGGACGGCCAGTCGGCCGCAGCCGCCTGCAATCGGATTCGCGCGGTCGGCGGCCAGTGCGTGCAGATCGCCCCCGACAGCGCGTCCTAACCATTCAGCCGTCGCGTCAGTGCCCACCGCCCACGAAGTTCGGGCTGGGAATGCCGCTGGCCTCTAGCTGATCGACGACCTGCGCTTTCAACCGTTCAAGCCCGTCCTCTGTCTGGCTCTCGGCCCGGACCACCAGCACGTCCTGGGTGTTGGACGCACGCATCAGCCACCAGCCATCCGCCGTATTGACGCGCACACCGTCGATGCCGTTGACCTCCACCCCGGCAGCGGCCAGCCGGTCCTTGACCTCGTCCACGACCGCGAACTTGCGTGCCTCGTCGACCTGAAACCGCACCTCCGGCGTGTTGACCATCTGCGGCAGACGCTTGCGATAGGCCGACAGTGGCTCGCTGCCCCGGCTGACCAGGTCCAGCAGACGGACACCGCAGTAAAGGGCGTCGTCGAAGCCGTACCATTTGTCGGCAAAGAAGATGTGGCCGGACATCTCGCCGGCGAGCGGTGATCCGGTTTCCGCCATCTTCGCCTTCAACAGCGAGTGGCCGGTCTTCCACATCAGGGGCTTGCCGCCAGCCCTGGCGATCTCGTCGTAAAGCACCGTGCTGGCTTTCACGTCGGCGATGATGGTGGCGCCCTGATGGTCCTTCAGCACGTCGGCGGCATAAATGGCCAGCAACTGGTCGCCCCAGATGATCTCGCCGTCCTCGTCGACCGCGCCGATCCGGTCGCCGTCACCGTCAAAGCCGATGCCGACATCGCAGCCATGCTCCGCCACCGCGCGTTGCAGGTCGACCAGATTCTCGGCCACGGTCGGATCGGGGTGGTGATTGGGGAAGTCGCCGTCGATCTGGTCGAACAGCAAGATATGCTCACCCGGCAGCCGCGCGGTCAGCCGACGCAGAATCTCGCCGGACGCACCGTTGCCGGAATCCCAGGCGACCTTCAGCGCGCGCGGACCGTGATAGTCCTGCAGCAGCCGGTCGACATAGGTGTCCCTGATATCGAGCGACCGTTCGCTGCCCGCGCCGTCGACGAAATCACCGGCGGCGGCGATGCGGCCGATTTCCTGGATCTGGTCGCCATAGACCGGGCCTTTCGACGTCACCATCTTGATGCCGTTGTAATTCGGCGGGTTGTGCGAGCCGGTGATCTGAACGCCCGCCGCCGCGCCCGTATGCTTGTGGGCGAAATACAGCATCGGCGTCGGCCCCAGCCCGACCCGTGTGACGGAAAGGCCCGTCGACACCAGGCCTTCCGTCAACGCGGCCTCCAGGGCCGGCGAGCTGTGGCGCCCATCGTAGCCCGTGCAAACCTCCGTGCCGCCGTCGCGCACGATCATGGTGCCGAAAGCGCGGCCGACCGCGCGCGCATCCGCCTCGCTCAGGGTCTCGCCGACGATGCCGCGAATGTCGTACTCGCGAAGAAGCGTCGGATCGAACTCGTACGCGTCGCTCATGATGCCAGTTCCCTATCCAATGTTGCTTCGACCGCCGGTCGCACGGGCGGCCGGCCGATGGAGTGGTAGGTGATGCCGGCCCCTGCCATCTCGTCCGGCTGATAGATGTTGCGCATATCGACCAGCACGGGCGAGCGCAAAAGGGTCTTCATCCGCTCAAGATCCAGCGCGCGGAACTCGTTCCACTCGGTGACAATAACGGCGCAATCGGCCCCGTCCATCGCGTCGTGGGCGTTTCGGCAGAACGCGACCTCGGACAGATGGTTCGCCGCTTCCTCCATCGCCGCCGGGTCATAGGCCCGAACCACGGCACCGGCCTGTTGGAGCAGCGGCACGATGTCCAGGCTGGGGGCCGCGCGCATATCGTCGGTGTTCGGCTTGAAGCTGAGGCCCAGGATGGCAATCGTCTTACCGGCAACCGACCCGCCACACGCTGCGACGACCCGGCCGGCCATGCCGCGCTTGCGATCCTCGTTCGTGGCCACGACCTGCTCGACGATCCTTTGCGGCGTGCCGAAATCGCGCGCGCTGGTGGCGAAGGCCAGCGTATCCTTGGGAAAGCAGGAGCCGCCATAGCCCGGACCGGCATGCAGGAACTTGCGGCCAATGCGGCCATCCAAGCCGATGGCACGGGCCACGTCCTGAACATTGGCGTCGGCCTTCTCGCACAGGTCCGCGACCTCGTTGATGAAGGTGATCTTCGTCGCCAGGAAGCTGTTGGCGGCGTATTTGGCGATCTCGGCCGTTTCCAACGTGGTCTCGACCATCGGCGTTTCCTGCAGGTAGAGCGGCCGATAGAGCTGGCGCAGCACGGCGGCCGCCCGCTCGGAGTCAACGCCGATCACGACCCGGTCGGGCCGCAGGAAATCGGCGATGGCGGACCCCTCGCGCAGGAATTCGGGGTTCGACGCCACATCGAACGCCGCATCGGGGCGGGTTCTCGTGATGGTCTCGGCAACCTTGCGCCCGGTCCCGACCGGCACGGTCGACTTGGTCACGACGACGGCGTAGCCGGTCAAGGCGGCGGCAATCTCCTCCGCCGCGGCAAAAACATAGGTCAGATCGGCATACCCGTCGCCCCGGCGTGACGGCGTTCCGACGGCGATGAACACGGCGTCGGCCCCATCGACCGCCGACTTGAGGTCCGTGGTGAAGGACAGATGACCGTTGCGGACGTTCTTGGTGACCAGGTCATAAAGACCGGGCTCGTAGATCGGGATATCGCCCCGGCGCAGGCGTTCGATCTTACGCTCGTCCTTGTCGACACACACGGTCTCGACCCCGAACTCGGAAAAACAGGCGCCCGAAACCAGCCCGACATAGCCGGTTCCAATCATTGCGATGCGCACGTGCTAACCCTTTCTGGTTTTTTTCTCGATGGAACGATGTTGGCCAGGCCCTTGTCACCAGCCCCTTGTCAGATGTGAGCCTTGATCCGATCGCGCACCTTATCCGCCAGATCCGGCCGATCCAGCGCTAAGACGAGGTTGGCGGCCACGAATTGTGCTTTGTCGCCGCAATCGAACCGGTCGCCGGTGAAGCGAAGGCCGTGGAACGGGTGGTCGCCGAGCAGTCTCGCCATGGCATCCGTGAGCTGGATCTCACCACCGGCACCTGTTTCGTGCCGGTCCAGATAAGCAAACACGTCCGGCGGCAGGATATAGCGTCCGACGATGGACAGGTTGGACGGCGCCTCAGCCGGCGCCGGCTTTTCGACCAGCCCCTTCACCGACGCGGCCGTGCCGTCATCGGTCTCGACATCGATAATGCCGTAGCGGTCGGTGAGGTCCTTCGGCACCTCCCGCACCGCGACGATGGCCCCGCCCAACCGACTATGGGCATCGACCATCTGCTTCAGCACGCCGGGTCTGCCCCGAAAAAGCTCATCCGGCAGCAACACGGCAAACGGCCGGTCACCAACCACGTGGCGCGCGCACCAGACGGCGTGGCCAAGCCCCAGCGGTTCCGGCTGGCGAACAAGGGCGTAACTGCCGACAGGCAGGTCGGCGGACCTGGCATCTTCCAGCGCGGCCGCCTTCTGTCGCCGCTCCAGGGTTTCATAAAGCTCGGTGTGATGGTCGAAATGGTCCTCGATTTCGCTTTTGCCCCGGCTGGTCACGAAGACGAACTCGGTGATACCGGCCTCCTTCGCCTCATCGACCGCATATTGGATCACCGGTCGATCAACGACCGGCAGCATCTCCTTGGGTACTGCCTTGGTCGCCGGCAGAAACCGCGTGCCGAGACCTGCAACGGGGAACACAGCCACTTCGATGGAACGGGACATCGGACCTTCCTGGTTGGCGAGAGGAGATTTGGCGGGACCTTCGATCGGGCCACGAGGTTGGAAACTAACCCTTTAACAGTACATCTTTCGCTTCGTTCAGTTTTGTCGCGAGATAGCCGGAGCCACCTTGGTCCGGATGGACCTTCAGCATCAAGCGCTTATGTGCGGTACGGATCTCGTCCTCGGTCGCGCCCTCCTCCAGGCCGAGAATCGCGAGCGCCTCGTCGCGGGTCATGGCGCCGGTCTGTGGCCGCGGCGGCCGTTCACTGCGGCTGCCTGTCTGGCCGCCGGCCTCGTCGCGCCATTCGGCGCCGAACCGGCGATCGAGATAGGCCTCCAGCACCTGGGCCGATTGCTCGTCGGACGTGACTTCACCGGCAAGCTGGTGCAAGTCGTCTTCGGACATGGCATCCAGCGACTGTCCCTCGAACCTTCCCTCTTTCACCGTGCCCGACATGGCGCCGCTGTCATGGTCGAGCGTCATGCGAATGAAGCGCGTATCGATGCTGGAGACACGTCCGGCACTGCCGCCCTGAGCGGCCTTCATCCGGTCGAACGCCGTGCGGAAATTGCGCAAGAGCGGCCAGAGGAAAAACAGCAACGGCAGAATCAGGGCCAGCCGGCCAAAAGCGACCAGCAGGACGATCACGGCGAGGATCAGCACGATCGCCGCGTAGCGCGCCGCCTTGATGACCGTCTTCGGGTCGGCGTTGACGAACCAACTCGCGATCAGGATCAGCCCGACCAGCGCGCCAACACCGAGAACCAAGGCCCCCATCGTTTTCTATCCTAGCGTTTGCCGACCTGGTTGGTCAGTTGCAAGGCGGCACCGCCCTGCCGCCGACCATAGTCGGCCAATGCCTTGTGACCGCCGGCGGCATAAACCGCCACGGCCCCCAGCAACTCCTTCAACTGCTTCGCGCTCGACATATCGAACGGGCTGTAGGCGCCGCCTGAGAGACGCGCGATCTGTTGGAACACGCGACCGGCGATCGGATCGCCCCGTTCGTGGAACATGAAGACGGGGACGCCAAGCAGCCCCAGCTCGCCTGCCTTGTGGCAAACGGCGTCGACATCCTCTTCGAAGGCATCGCCAACGAATACCATGGCGTTGACCTTCTGTTTCTTGGTCGTGTTGATGGCATGGGACAGGATGCGTCCGATCTGCGTCTTGCCGCCGAGGCATCGTACCCGAACCATCCGGTCCGCCAAAGCGCGGCTGTCGGAGATAAAGGGTGTGGTCTTGCATTCCCGAAAACCGCGATAGAAGACCAGTTGGACATCCAGCCCGCCGAGGGCGGCTGTCGCTTCAAACATCTCCGCCTGCAGATGGCAAGCGCGGTCCCAGGTCGGCTCGCGGCTCGCCGTGGCATCCATGGCAAAGATCAGGCGGCCGCGCTGGCCAGCGCCGACAGCCGGCTTTGGCGCCGCCGCGACGGCGCGCAGAAACGCGTTGACGTCGGACGAACTGGACGCCGATTCCGAGGGTAGCTTGTCGCGGTTCCGACTCATGTCCCTAACTTAGGGCGCCAAGGCGCGTTCGTCAGCCCAGATAGGACCGTTTGCCCCCGAAATGCCCTTCGAGATCGATTGCATCGAGCAAGCTTCGCACCTCTTGGCGGGCCGCCAGATGGCTCATTGTCAGGCCGCCGGCGATCGCGCCCTCGCGCAGGTCCATCAGCGTCAGCCCCATCAAATAGAGTTCGCGGAAGATCACCCGTTCGCCGAAGCCGTTCAGGAGGCGAAATCCAATGCGTTTTGCCAAGCGCGCCAAAAGGTCGCCCATGTCGCGCTTGTTGCGCGCATCCAACGCGCTGAGGCGGTTGCGCATCACGATCCAGTCGATCGAGCCGCGATCGGCGATCATGCGGCGCTTGCGCTGCTCCCAAACCGTCTCGGCATAGGTGCTCGGCTGCAGGATCTCCAGCGTTTCCGGATCGACGGTGGCCAGCACGTCCAGGTCGACGAAGCTGTCGTTCAAGGGTGTCACCAGCGTGTCCGCACGTGCATGCACCACGCGTGACAGGTGCGTATCGCTGCCGGGCGTGTCGACCACGATCGCATCGCAGGCCGTACCCAGCGTCTCGAACGCCTCGGCGACCGTCTGTCGCTCCTCCTCCTGCGCGAAGGCTACGCTGACGGCCTGACTCGGCATGACGGGGATGATTTCCGGCATCGGCAGATCCGCGCCGGTCTTCTCGGCCGTGCGGCTGCGGCGCTCGACAAATCGGCTGAGGGTCCCTTGGCGCGCGTCGGTGTCGATAGCGCCGACACGCCGACCGTCCCGCATCAGCCCGACCATGATGTGCAAGGCGGTGGTGGATTTGCCGGACCCGCCCTTTTCGTTGCCGACCACGATGATGTGGGTGCCGTCGCCGGTCGGACGCGGTTCCGGCATGGGCAGGGTCGGCGGCAAGGTCGACATGCGCAGGTGTCCAACTGATGACGATTCGGATTGAGCCTAGAATAGGTGGTTCGATCACGGCCTGGCCAGACAACATCACATAGACGCCATTGCTTCGTGACATAGATGCCTTATGGTTGGCAAAAATGTGAATCAGGGCTACGTCAGGGTGTGAAGCGCCGGGCGTTGGCACCGAAATCACCGGCTCTTCGCGTAGAGCAAGAAACACTAAACAGGGAGTTACACTTTCATGCTTCATCGTTTTACGACCCCGGCCGTTGCCGCGGCGGCACTGTTGGCCGTTGGCTTTGCCCAGTCCTCGACCCCCGCGCAGGCGCAAGAGGGGTGCGACCGCTCCGATTTTCCGGAGAGCTTTACGGTCGGAACGGCGAGCCAAGGCGGCACCTATTTCACCTACGGCTCCGGCTGGGCGAACATGGTCGCCGAAGAGCTGGGCCTGAACGCCGGTGGCGAGGTGACCGGCGGCCCCGTGCAGAATCTGGCCCTGGTTCAGACCGGCGATCTGGAATTCGGCATGACGACTATGGGACCGGCCAGCCTCGCGCTCGCCGGGGAAAGCCCGCTGGCGCCCGGTCTGGTTCACGACCAGGTTCGCGCGATCTTCCCCATGTATGTGACGCCGTTCAAGATCATGACCCTGGCGTCGAGCGGCATCGACAGCATCGGCAGCATTCCCGCCGGCGCCACGATCGGCGTCGGTCCGGCCGGCGGCACGTCGGACACCTACTTCCCCGCCATGCTGGAGTTGTTGGGCGTCGAGTTTGACAAGCAAAATGGCGGCGCGTCCGACCTCGCCGGCCAGTTGCAGGACGGCCTGATCGACGTCTTCGCCTTCGCCGGCGGCGTGCCGATCTCGGCCTTCAGCCAGCTTGAAGCCCAGGTGGACGTGAACATCTTCGGCTTCAACGAGGATGAGATCGCAGCCGTTGTCGAGGCTTTCCCGGTCGCGCCGTTCGACATCCCGGCTGACACGTACACGTCGACCGACGCGGATGTGCCGACGGTTTCGATGTGGAACTTCGCAATCGGTTCCGCGGACTTGCCGGACTGCTTCGTTTATCACGTCGTCGGCACCGTGATGTCGAACAACGACGCCATGCGGCAGATCCACTCCGCGGCAGCCGCGACCTTGCCGGAGAATCATACCCAGAACCCGCTGATTCCCTGGCATCCGGGTGCCGTCCTCTGGTTTGAGGAGAACGGCTACGACATCGACGACGGTCTCGAAGGCTAGGCCGAGACACAGCCGGTTCCAGGCCCGGCTGCCCGTTTTGCGATCGTAGATCGGGCCGCCGGGCCGATGACCCGGCGCCGGTTCGGTGGCCAACCATGCCGACAGTGCGAGACTGTTTTGCCTGGCCGATCCCGCCGGCGATGATACCCTGAGCCAACGTCGCAACAACATCCGGGGTGAGCGATAGGCCATGAGCACACAAGGCACGCCACCAACCGAACCGGAAGGCCCGAAGATCGACACCAGCGCTGTCGATGAAGAGCCGCCGGCGTCGAACGAACGTCACCTCGCCGGCTGGGCACTGTGGCTGTTCTTCACCTTCGGCGTTCTCTACACCTTCTTTCATCTCTACAGCCTGAACGTCGCGCCGCTGGAGACCTGGACCTTCCGGATCCTGCACGTGGCCGGCGGCCTGGTTATCGGGTTCGGGCTGATGGCGGCCTGGTCCGCCGACCATATGCGCGAGGAGGGGCACAAAAGCCCGATCCAATATCCGGCGGCCGTTATCGCGATCATCGCCATTGCATATGCGACGTTTTGCATTGCCTACGCCTATGTCGGCCAATCGCTGCTTGGCCAGGCGAACCCTCCGCCCTGGGTGTACGGCACTATCGATCTCGGGTTTATCAGCCTGTCGCTGTTCGGCGTCTGCCTCTGGGCCGCGACGGTTATCGGTATCCTGAGCGGCTGGGCGCTGCGCGGCACCGCCAAGCGCGTACTGTGGAGCGACTGGGTTTTGCTTGTGGCCTCAATCCTGGTCGCTGCCTACCTGATCCCGCAGCTTGATCGCGTGCGCATGAGCGCCGGCACCCCGTTCGCCCTGACGCCGGATTTCTGGGTCACCTTCAGCGGTGTGCTGCTGATCCTGGAACTGACCCGCCGCGTCGCGGGCCTGGCGCTGGTGATAATTTCGATCATCTTCATCGCCTATGCCTTTCTCGGGCCCTGGCTGCCGGGCTTTCTGGCCCATCAGGGCTACGACATCGAACGGTTCTTCACCTACGTCTATACCGACAACGGCATCCTGGGGCCGACGACGGCGGTGTCGTCGACCTACATCATCCTGTTCATCTGCTTTGCCGCGTTTCTGCAGTTTTCCGGCGTCGGCGCCTATTTCGTGAACTTCGCCTTCGCCGTCGCCGGTAAGGCGCGCGGCGGGCCGGCCAAGGTCGCCGTCTTCGCGTCGGGCCTGATGGGCATGATCAACGGCACGTCGGCCGGTAACGTCGTGGCCACCGGCAGCCTGACCATCCCGCTGATGAAGAAGGTCGGCTATCGGCCGCGCTCTGCCGGCGCGATCGAGGCGGCGGCCTCGACCGGCGGCCAGATCATGCCGCCGATCATGGGCGCGGGCGCCTTCATCATGGCGGAGATCACGGGCATTCCCTACACCGAACTGGTGGTCGCCGCGCTGATCCCGGCCGTGCTCTATTTCATGTCGATCTATTTCATGGTCGATTTCGAGGCCGTGCGCACCGGCATGCGCGGCATGCGCAAGGACGAACTGCCGGAGCTGCGGCGCCTGCTGGCCCAGATCTATCTGTTCATTCCGATCATCATCCTGATCGGTGCCCTGTTCATGGGTTACTCGGTCATCCGGGCCGGTACGCTGGCCATCGTGGCGGCCGCCGTCGTGAGCTGGCTGACGCCGGCGAAGTACCGCGACAGCACCTCCCAGCGCATGGGTCCGTGGAACATCATCAAGGCGCTGGAACTGACGGCGCGCATGTCGATCCAGATCACGGCGGTCTGTGCCTGCGCCGGCATCATCGTCGGGGTGATCTCGTTGACCGGCGTCGGTGCGCGGTTCTCGTCGCTGCTGTTGGGCGTCGCCGACAGTCCCTGGCTGCCGGCCAATATCGGCCTCTTGCTGGCCATGGTCTTCGCCATGGTCATCTCGATCGTCCTGGGCATGGGCATGCCGACGACGGCGGCCTATGCCGTCGCCGCGTCCGTGGTCGCTCCCGGCTTGATCGAACTGGGCATTCCGGTCCTGGTGGCGCACTTCTTCGTGTTTTACTTCGCCGTCATCTCGGCGATCACGCCACCGGTCGCGCTTGCCTCGTACGCTGCCGCCGCGATCTCGGGCTCCGATCCGATGCGCACGTCGGTGACATCGTTCAAGCTCGGCCTGGCGGCCTTCATCGTGCCCTACATGTTCTTCTACAGCCCCGCCATGCTGCTGGAAGGGAACTGGGCCGCTATCATCCATGTCGGCGCCAGCGCCTCGATCGGTGTCTATCTGCTGTCCGGCGCCGTGCAGGGTTGGTACTTCGGCCGTCTCGGCGCCCTCCTGCGCCTGGCCCTGCTTGCCGGCGCCCTGTTCCTGATGAGCGGCGGCTGGCTGACCGACGGGGTCGGCATCGCGATCGCGGTGGCCGTGGCCGGCTATCAGCGTCTGGTCGCGGAGCGGGAGACATCGGCCACCGAGAAACGGAGTGCTTGAGCGCGCAGCCAACTACGAGGCACTTGCCCAGGGCTTTCGGTGGCCGGTTCCCGACCGCTTCAACATCGGCGTCGACGTCATCGACAGCCATGCCGACGGCACAGGCCGGCTGGCGCTGACCGAGGTCGGTGCCGACGGCGCCATCCGAAAGACCAGCTTCGATGATCTGAAGCGGCTGACCAACCGCCTAGCGAACGCCTTTACTGGCCTTGGTGTGGCACGGGACGACCGGGTCGCGATTCTGCTGTCCCAATCGCTGGAGACCGCCGTCGCCCACGGCGCCACCTACAAGGCCGGCCTGATCGCCCTGCCCCTGTTCACCCTGTTCGGCGAGGAGGCGCTGGAGTTTCGGCTGACGGACAGCGGTGCCTCGGTTCTGATCACGGATCAGGAAAACTGGTCGAAGCTCGCCCCCATCCGCGACCGGCTGCCCGCGCTGCGCTGTGTTCTCGTAATCGACGGTGCGCCGGAAGGAACAACGGACTTTTGGCACGCGATTGATGCGGCCAACGACACTTTCGTGCCGGTGGACACGGGCGCCGAAGATCCGGCGCTGATCATCTACACCTCCGGCACGACGGGTCAGCCGAAGGGGGCGCTGCACGCCCACCGTGTCTTGCTGGGCCATCTTCCCGGCGTCGAACTGCCGCAGAACTTCTTTCACGCCGACCCGCGACGGTCATCGGGCGACCATTTCTGGACGCCGGCCGATTGGGCCTGGATCGGCGGCCTGTTGGATGTGCTGCTGCCGGCCTGGCATCACGGTTATGCCGTGCTGGCCCACCGCATGGGCAAGTTCGACGCCGATAGGGCCTTTGCGCTGATGCGCGACCATCAGGTACGGCATTGCTTTTTGCCGCCGACCGCCTTGAAGCTGATGCGTCTTGCCGACCCGACACCGTTCGAGGGCCTGCGCTCAATCGGATCGGGCGGCGAGACCCTCGGTGCGGAGCTGCTGGACTGGGGCCAGCGCACCTTCGGCCTGACCATCAACGAGTTTTACGGCCAGACCGAATGTAATCTGGTCGTCGGCAATTGCGCAGACCTGTTTCCGCCGCGGCCCGGCTGCATGGGACGGCCGATCCCCGGCCATGAGGTCGCGATCATCGACGACACCGGCGCGCCGCTGCCGGCCGGCGAGATCGGCCAGATCGCGGTTCGACGGCCGGACCCGGTGATGTTCCTCGGCTATTGGAACAATCCGGCGGCGACCGAGGCCAAGTTCGTCGGCGACTGGCTGATCACGGGCGACACCGGACGGGCGGACGATAACGGCTATCTCTGGTATGTCGGCCGCGATGACGACGTCATCACCACCGCCGGCTATCGGGTTGGTCCTGGCGAGATCGAGGACTGTCTGGCCGGCCACCCCGCCGTGGCGATGGCGGCGGTCGTCGGCGTCCCCGACCCGGTACGGACGGAAATCGTCAAGGCCGTCATTGTGCTGAAGCAAGGCGTAACCGGGGATGCGGCCCTGAAGGAAGAGATCCAAGCCTTCGTCAAGCGGCGGCTGGCGGCGCACGAATATCCGCGCATCGTGGCGTTCGCCGACAGCCTGCCCATGACCACGACGGGAAAGATCATCCGCCGCGCCCTGCGTTGACGGCCGCTTGACGGCGGAAATCCTTGATTGGCGCCGGCTCTCCGATCATTTTCCGAACGACGCCACGGATTGATTTGGGCCCACCGATGGTCCAGGCTTGTCGGCCTGGGCATGGCCCCTGAACGACGGACAAAGAACACGATGATTTGGAACAAGCTGCTCGGCGAATTCATCGACATCATCGAATGGACCGATGATAGCAACGATACGCTGGTCTACCGCTTTGAGCGCTACGGCAACGAAATCAAGAACGGCGCCAAGCTGACGGTGCGCGAGGGCCAGGCGGCGATCTTCGTGAACGAGGGCGAACTGGCCGACGTGTTCGCGCCCGGCATGTACGATCTGGAAACCCAGAACCTGCCGATCCTCTCGACCCTGCAAGGCTGGAAGTACGGCTTCAGCAGCCCGTTCAAGGCCGAGGTCTATTTCGTCAGCACCCGCCGGTTCACCGACCTGAAATGGGGCACGAAGAACCCGATCATGCTGCGCGACCCGGAGTTCGGGCCGGTCCGGCTGCGCGCGTTTGGCACCTACACCATGCAGGCGACCGACGCGCCTTCCCTGATCCGCGAGATCGTCGGCACCGACGGGCATTTCACGATCGACGAGATCACCAACCAGCTGCGCAACCTGATCGTCAGCCGGTTCGCCAACATCGTCGGCGGCTCGCGCATTCCCGTGCTGGATCTGGCGGCCAACTATGACGATCTCGGCAAGTTCGTCGCGGACCGGATCCGGCCGGAGTTCCAGGCCTATGGCTTGGACATCCCGACCCTGCTGATCGAGAACATCTCGCTGCCGCCGGCGGTGGAGGAGGCGTTGGACAAGCGCACCTCCATGGGCGTGATCGGCGACCTCAGCCGCTATACCCAGTATCAGACCGCCGAGGCGATCACCAAGGCGGCGGACAATCCCGGCGGCATGGCGGCCGGCGGCATGGGCATGGGCATGGGCTTCGCCATGGCCAACCAGATGGCCCAGACCATGGGCGCCCAGCAACAGCCCCAAGCAGGCCCGGCGGCTGCGCCTCCGCCCCTGCCGCCGCAAGTGTCGTACTACATCGCGGTCAACGGCCAGCAGGCCGGCCCGTTCGACATGAACGGCTTGCGGGGCGAACAGCAGGCCGGGCGGCTGACGCCGGATACTCTGGTCTGGAGCCAGGGCATGGCCGGCTGGACACGGGCGCAGGAGGTTACCGCACTTGGCGGCCTGTTCCAGGCAGGCCCGCCACCCCTGCCGGGTGCCGCGTGAGCCACGAAACCCGCTAGCGGAACCGGCGATCGATCATGGCGCGCCCGACCCCACCGCCGATGGACCCGGACACGCTGCCGCGCGCCGGCGCCGACCGACCGCGCGACGAGCCTGAGCCGGAAGAGACGGGCGTCGCCGCGCCCGCGCCGGACGACGAGGTGGTCGATGACGAGTCGACCGACCCGACACAGTTCCCCTGCGCCAAATGCGGCGCGCTGTTGAAGTTTCAGCCGGGCGCCGCCGCGATCGTCTGTGAGTATTGCGGTCACGAGAACCCGATTGCGGAAAACCACGACACGGTCGAGGAACTGGACTTCGAGGCCGCGCTGGCGGCCAACGCCGACACCGGCGAGACCATCGAGGTCCAGACCGTCAAATGCGACAACTGCGGCGCGGCATTCACGCTGGACCCGGAGGTCCACTCGGACGCCTGCCCGTTTTGCGGCACCGATGTGGTGGCCAAGCCGCAGACCCACACGTTGCTGCGCCCCCGGTCCGTCCTGCCGTTCGGCATTGACGGCAAGCAGGCGCGACAGGAGTTTCGCAAATGGGTCGGCCGCCTGTGGTTCGCGCCCAACAAGCTGAAGCAATATGCCAGGGCGGACGATGCGTTTGCCGGCATGTATGTGCCGCACTGGACCTACGACAGCCAGACCCATTCCAGCTACACCGGCATGCGCGGCACCTACTATTACGTGCCGCAAACCTACACGACGACGGTCAACGGCAAGTCGGTGACGCGCACCCGCATGGTGCGCAAGATCCGCTGGCGGCCGGCGTCGGGACGGGTCAGCCGGTTCTTCGACGACGTGCTGGTGCTGGCGGACAACAAGCTGCCGCGCAAATACGCCGACAAGCTGGAACCGTGGGACCTGCACAATCTCGCCAGCTATGACGAGCGGTACCTGGCCGGCTTTCGCGCCGAGACCTACAACATCGATGTCCGCGACGGCTTCGGCATCGCCCAGCAGCACATGGACAAGGTCATTCGCGGCGATGTCCGGCGCGACATCGGCGGCGACGTCCAGCGCATCACCAGCCTGTCGACCCGCCACCAGGATGTGACCTACAAGCACATCCTGCTGCCGGTATGGCTCGGCGCATACAGGTTCAACAACAAGACCTACAATGTGCTGGTCAATGGCCGCACCGGCGAGGTGCAGGGCGAACGGCCGTGGAGCTGGATCAAGATCGGCGCCGCCGTCTTGGCCGGCCTCGCCATCGCCGCGGCGATCTATTTCGGCTATGAAGCCTTTGCCGATGGTGGCGATGGTGGCTTTGGCAGCCAGCCGGTGATCGAAGCGCCGGCCGCCAGCGACGACAAGTGAACGGTGGGCCATGGCACAGGATGCGGACAAGCGAACCATCGACTACTACTTCACGGTCAGCTCGCCCTGGTCCTATCTCGGGCACAGCCGGCTGAAAGAGATCGCCACCGCCAGCGAGGCCGATATCAAGCCGAAACCGTGTGATTTCGGCGCGATCTTCAAGGTTTCCGGCGGACTGCCGCTGAAGAAACGGGCGCCGCAGCGCCAGGCCTATCGCCAGGTCGAACTGGCGCGCTGGTCAGCCCAACTGAACGAGCCCATCAACCGCAATCCGAGATACTTCCCGGTCGCCGACGGTCTGGCCAACCGCATGGTCATCGCCGCCCTCGCGCTGGAAGAGGACGCTTTCGGCCTTGCCCTGGCGCTGATGCAGGGTGTCTGGATCGAGGAGCAGGACATCGCCGATCGACACACGCTGAACGAGATCGCCCTGACCTGCGGCATGGACGGCGAAGCGTTGCTGGAAGAGGCCGAGAAGCCGGAGACCGAGACCGTCTATGAGGCCAATACCAACGAGGCGATCGGCCGTCAGGTCTTCGGCGCCCCGACCTATGTGCTCGATGGCGTGCTGTTCTGGGGCCAGGACAGGCTGGACTTTCTCGAACGCGCGCTCTCAGGAAGCGACGTCTAACCAATGAGGAGGAGCGGCCGTGCTGGTCGGACTGCCCAAGGAGATCAAGGATCAGGAGAGCCGGGTCGGCCTGACCCCGTCCTCCGTCCGCGAACTGACCCATAACGGGCATACGGTGCTGGTCGAAACCGGCGCCGGCAGCGGCATCGACCTGTCAGACGGGCTGTACGAGGCGGCCGGTGCGGAGATCGTCGGCTCCGCCAAACAGGTGTTCGATCGCGCCGAACTGGTGGTCAAGGTCAAGGAACCCCAGCCCGTCGAGTGCGCCATGCTGCGCGACGGCCAGGTCCTGTTCACCTATCTGCATCTGGCACCAGATCCCCAGCAGACGAACGGCCTGATCACGTCAGGCGCGGTTGCCATCGCCTACGAGACGGTCACGGATGCCATGGGCGGCCTGCCCCTGCTGTCGCCGATGAGCGAGGTCGCCGGGCGCATGTCGATCCAGGCGGGTGCCCACTGCCTGGAAAAGCCGGCCGGCGGCAGAGGCATGCTGTTGGGCGGCGTGCCGGGCGTACCGGCGGCCAAGGTCGTGGTGATCGGTGGCGGCGTGGTCGGCACCAACGCCATTCGCATGGCCATGGGCCTGGAGGCCCACGTCACCGTCATCGACCGAGACCTGCACCGGTTGAAGGAACTGGACCTCTATTACGGCAGCCGCATCAGCACGGTCTACTCGACCGTCGACGCCATCGAGACCCAGGTCTTGGCGGCCGACCTTGTGGTCGGCGCCGTGCTGGTTCCGGGTGCGGCGGCGCCGAAACTGGTCACGGCGGACATGGTGCGCAAGATGCGCCCCGGTTCCGTCCTCGTCGACGTCGCGATCGACCAGGGTGGCTGCTTCGAAACCTCACGCCCGACCACCCACGCCGACCCGACCTTCGTCGTCGACGAGGTCGTGCATTATTGCGTCGCCAACATGCCCGGCGCGGTCGCCCGCACCTCTACCTTCGCGCTGAATAACGCCACCCTGCCCTTCGTCATCGCACTGGCCAACAAGGGCTATCGCCGGGCCCTGATCGAGGACACCCATCTGCGGCGCGGGCTCAACGTCCATGAAGGCCGCGTGACGAACCAGTTCGTCGCCGAGGCGCAATCGCTCCACTTCACGCCGCCGGAAGAGGTGTTGGGGCTGTAAGGGCGCTGGCTGTCCCCGGCCCCGAAAAGACCAGTCAGTCGCAGACCAGTCGAAAAGCGAAGCTCGGCGTCTCGCCGGAGCCGACTTCGACCGTTCCGGACGCTCCTTCATAGGCACCGGAACCGCCGGAAACGATCACGGTCAACGCCGGCGTTGATTGATCGATCACGTTCGACCTTTGAAAGGTCAGCGTCCCAATCACGACACCATCCGGCAACAGAATTCGAATGTCGCCGGCGAACAGATGGTCGTCCTCCTCGCCTACCCGCAGCAGCGTGTTAACGAAGTAGGCTTCGCCGACCGAATTGCCGTCTCCATCCTGCAGCTCACGGTAGCCGATGCGAACGTCACCCGGGCTGTTGCCTTCGGGCGGGTTATCCAGGATGTTCGTCGCCTTGTCGCCACCGACCAGATCGAAAGAACCGCAGGCCAAGCTGGCGTCTTGCGCGTTGGCGATGGGGGCCACAACGGCACTAGCAACGACCAAGGATCCAGCGATCGACATCAGGCGTCCAAAAGGCATCTCAGGTTCCCCCATCCGGTGATTGTAGGCGTCGAGGAGAAGTAGCGTAGGCAGTACATGAGCGCAATCGCAACATGTACCGACCCGCTGCCTCTTGATCTACAACCTCGCCAACCGCTCCAGCATAAGCGCAAAGAACCCCTCCGCATCGACCCTGTTGAGCACGAAGCAATTCTTCGGCCTGTCGGTCTGGCCCCACCAATCGACCAGCGTCGCCCCCATCGAGAGTTCGGAGTGGATGTCGATCTGGACGGCGCACTGCTTGCCGACAAACAGGTCCGGCTTCAGCAAGAATGCGATCACGCAGGGATCGTGCAACGGCCCCCCGTCCTGACCGTACCGTTCCATGTCGAACCGCTCATAGAAATCCAGCATCTGGGCGGACGCGATGCCCACCGGCGTGCCCAGCGCGCGCAAATCTTCGATGAATTTGCGGTTCATCAGCGCCTTGTGGGTGACGTCCAGCGGGGCCTTGGTCAGCTTCACGCCGCTGGCGAACACGACGTGGGCGGCGTGCGGGTCGACATAGATGTTGAATTCCGCCGCCGGGGTGGTGTTGCCGCCTTCGAAATAGCCACCGCCCATCAGCACGATCTCTTCGATGCGCGGCACGATGGCCGGTTCCTTGACCATGGCCATGGCGATGTTGGTGAGCGGGCCGAGCGGGCATAGCGTCACCGTGCCTGCCGGTTCCGTCATCAGCGTGTCGATAATCCAATCGACCGCGTGTTCCGGCTGCAGCGGCATGGTCGGATCCGGCAGGTCGGGCCCGTCCAGGCCGGTCTTGCCGTGCACCTCTTCGGCGGTCACGAGGTCGCGGACCATGGGCCGGGCGCAGCCCGCGAAAACCTTGGTCTCGGGCCGGCCGGCAAGCTCACACAGCTTGCGGGCATTCAGTTCGGTCAACGGCAGCGGCACGTTGCCGGCAACCGCCGTGATGCCCAGCACGTCCAGTTCCGGCGATCCGAAAGCGGCGAGAATGGCGATGGCGTCGTCTTGCCCGGGGTCGGTATCGATGATGATTTTGCGCGGCGCCATTGCGTTCGTCCTTAGCTGATTGGGGCCGCCTCGCTAGCACTGCGCGCCGCCATGCGCAAGCCATGCCGTCATGGCAAAAACAGCAGAAAGATTGTTGCCCGGCACCGGGCCGATTTGGGCTGCGACGGGTTGCGCCAAGCCCCCCTGGCTTACATTTGTGCTTTCTTTTTGGCCGCCTTCGAAAGCTATTGAAGGCACTTCGATTTCTGCAGATCTTTAAGGAAATCGAGTGTGTAAGGGTTCTGTTGTTGCATGGCATAAATGGAGGATGCCCATGTCGGTTTTCGATGCGATCGATTTCGACAGCCACGAGAAGATCGTCTTCTGCAGCGACCCTAGCACGGGCCTTCGGGCCATTATTGCCATTCACAACACCACGCGCGGTCCCGCCTTGGGCGGCTGCCGGATGTGGCCCTACGGCCACGAGGATGACGCGCTGAAGGACGTGCTGCGCCTGTCGCGCGGCATGACCTACAAGGCCGCCATATCCGGCCTGGATCTCGGTGGCGGCAAGTCCGTCATCATCGGCGATCCAAAGCGGGACAAGACCGCGACGCTGATGCGGTCAATGGGCCGCGCGATCGAACGGCTGGCCGGCCGCTACATCGTAGCGGAGGATGTCGGCACCACCGTCGATGACATGGCGGAGATCGGCAAGGAAACGCAGCATGTCAGTGGGCTGCCCGAGACGCTGGGCGGAACCGGCGACCCCTCGCCGGCGACCGCCAAAGGGGTGTTCATGGGCATGAAGGCCGCCGCCGACCATGCGGGCTGGCGGGGCGGGCTGGCGGGCCGAACCGTCGCCGTCCAAGGGCTGGGCAGTGTCGGCAGCCATCTCTGCCGGCTTTTGACCGATGCCGGCGCCCACCTGATCGTCACCGATCTGCACGACAAAGCCGTCGAAGACGCGGTTCGCCAGTTTGGCGCCATGGCCGTCGCGCCCGACGAGATCTATGAGGTTGAGGCGGACGTCTATGCGCCGTGCGCCTTGGGCGGCACGATCAACGACGCGACACTGCCGCGCCTTAAGGCCTGGATCGTCGCCGGATCGGCCAACAATCCCCTGGCCACGGCAAGCCATGGCGACGATCTGCGGCGGCGCGGCATCCTCTATGCGCCGGACTATGTCATCAATGCCGGCGGCCTGATCACGGTAGCGGAGGCAAGTCTGGGCCACGCCCCCGAAACGACGGCCCGTAAGATCGACGGTATCTATGACGTGACACGCGCGATCCTGGACCAGGCGGACAAGCTGGACATCGCAACCAGCCTTGCTGCGGACCGCATCGCCGAAGAACGGTTCCGTCATCACGGCCCCGCGCTGGCGGCCTAGCAGCCGACAACCGCTCAAGTCTTACGGTCCGATCGCCTCCCGATCGGCCACGTCCAAGTGCGCTGACTTAGTTAGGACGACGCCGCCGCTTCCAGCCGGACGGCAGAGGCCAACGGCAACGAGCGGTCGTGGTGGAGAATTTCCTGAATTCCTAGAGCGCACTGGCCGCATTGCGGCCGGCAGCCCAAGGCACGATAAACCTCAACGGGTGTGCGTGCGCCGTTTTCAATCGCCTGACGGACCCGCTTGTCGTTCAGTCCGTTACAGATGCAAACATACATCGCCGTTCGCGTGCCCAAGCTCAAAACCTGTCGCTTCTACATATGGCCTACCTGAGAATGACTGTCAATTGCGCGGTTGGACCCGCTTCAAAGAGTCACCAAACGAAAGGAATGGAAACAAATGGCAATTGGAGAGTGAAGAATCTAACCTTGCAGCCTTGCTAATCCTTTCGGTCGTGCTAGGGTGCGATTTGAAAGCAAGTGGGGGTGCTTTAGCCCAAAAGTGTTCTCGGAAGAATTGAGATTCCAGGGAGGAACCATGAGACAAACTTTGACAGCGGCCCTTTTGTCAGCCGTTGCCGGCATCGCGATCAACACAAGTGCGCAAGCGCAAGGCGTGGAGGTATCGATCTCCTGTGGCGCGGTCGGCCCTGGGCTGGAACTGTGCCGTGAGGGTGTCGCGGCATGGGAAGCCGAGACCGGCAACACGGTCAATGTGACGACGGCGCCGAACTCCACCACGGACCGCCTGGCTCTTTACCAGCAGGTGCTGAACGCGGGCGCGGGCGATCTCGACATCTATATGATCGACGTGATCTGGCCGGGCATTCTGGGCAGTCACTTTGTGAATTTGGCCGAGTACATTCCGCAGGACGTGATCGACCAACACTTCCCGGCGATCATTGAAAACAACACCGTGGACGGCTCGCTGGTCGGCATGCCGTGGTACACGGATGCGGGCATTCTGTACTATCGAACCGACTTGCTGGAGCAGTATGGCGTCGAGGTGCCAACCACCTGGCAGGAGTTGACGGTCGCCGCCGAGACGATCATGGCGGGCGAACGCGAGGCCGGCAATGACCGCTTCTGGGGCTTCGTTTGGCAAGGCCGCGCGTATGAGGGCCTGACTTGCGACGCATTGGAATGGATCGACAGCTTCAACGGCGGGTCGATCGTCGAAGCCGACGGCACGGTTTCGGTGAACAACGACAACGCCATCCAGGCGATCGATCTGGCCGCCACCTGGGTCGGCACGATTTCCCCCGATGGCATCTTGAACTACGCCGAGGAGGAAGCGCGCGGCGTGTTCCAGTCGGGCAATGCTGCCTTCATGCGCAATTGGCCGTACGCCTGGGCAGCCGGGCAGGCCGAGGACAGCCCGATCCGGGGCAACATCGAGGTCGCACCGCTGCCGAGGGGCGGCTACAACGGCGTGCATACCGGCACGCTGGGCGGCTGGCAGCTCGCGGTCTCGCGCTATTCGGAGAATCCCGAGGTCGCGGCCGATCTGGTCAACTACTTGACGAGCTTCAACGAGCAGAAGCGCCGCGCCATCGAAGGTTCGTACTTGCCGACCATCGAGGCGCTGTACAGCGATCCGGACATTGAGGCGGCAAATCCGTTCATTCCGCGCCTCTATGAAACCTTCGTCAATGCCGTCGCGCGGCCGTCCCGCGTTACGGGCGAACGCTACAACGAAGTGTCGTCCGCATTCTGGAACGCGGTTCACGCCACGCTTTCCGGCAATGGCGATGCCGCAACCAATTTGGCATCGCTGGAAACGGAGTTGAGGCGCATCAGCCGCGGCGGACGCTGGTAGGATCGCCGAATAGGAGATGATTGGGCCCGACGGTACTTGCCGTCGGGCTCCTTTTTGCCCGATACTTTTGACAAGACCGCTCACCAAAGAGCGGCGACTACAAACAGCCGGCCCTCTCAACCGAAACCGGCGACCAACTGGGATGGGGATGCCGCATGACTGCTGATGCGTCCGCTATTGCGCCAGAAAATCTGGGCACGGAAACGGCTCCAAGAGCGTCCAAGCTAACGAGACAGCGGGTTCGATCCGCCTGGATCTTCATCACCCCGATGCTGATCATGCTTGCGCTGGTCGCCGGTTACCCGCTGATCAGCACGATCTATTACAGCTTCACCGACAGGTTGCTGATTGCTGATCACAACACACAGTTCATCGGCTTCAACAACTACCTCTACTACGGGCCAAATCTAAACAACTACGATGAAGAGCTGGACGGCTACTTCGTCTATTACGAGGACACTGACGCCGCGCTGGTCTATCGCGATGACGGTGTCTTCTATGATTTGGATACCGAGGATCCCGATACCGGCGCCATGGACCCCTATGCCGGGGAAATCGACACGGCCGATGTGTTCGAGTGGCAGGGACTGCTTGTCGACTCGTTATGGTGGCGATCGGTCTGGAACACCCTGACATTCAGCGTCGTTTCGGTCGGGCTGGAGATTGTCATCGGCCTGGTCGTGGCGCTGATCCTGAACGCCAATATGCCCGGGCGAGCCGTCATCCGGGCAGCGGTGCTGATCCCCTGGGCCATCCCGACCATCGTGTCCGCCCAGATGTGGAGCTGGATGCTCAACGACCAGTACGGCGTCATCAACGAAATCCTGTTGAGCTGGGGCTGGATCGAAAGCCGCCTGGCCTTCACCGCCGACCGATTCCTCGCACTACCATCCGTGATCGCCGTGGACGTCTGGAAGACGACGCCGTTCATGGCCTTGTTGATCCTTGCGGCACTGCAGCTTCTACCCGGAGAGGTCTACGAGGCCGCAAAGGTCGACGGCATCCACCCGGTCAAGCAATTCTTCCGGATCACGTTGCCGCTGATCCGGCCCGCTTTGATGGTGGCGGTGATCTTCCGGGCCCTGGATGCGTTACGCATCTTCGACCTGATCTATGTGCTCACATCGGGCAGTCGAGATACGATGTCGATGTCCATCTACGCCCGACAGAATTTGATCGACTTCCAAAATGTCGGCTACGGATCGGCAATATCGACCGGGCTGTTCCTGATCATTTCAGCCTTCACGTTGATCTATCTGATGCTGGGCCGTGTCAACTTTGACCAGGAGCGCTAAGCCATGAGCAGAAACGCGCGCAGACTCCTGTTGAGAATCGCCTTCTACGTATTGGTGATTTTCATCGTCATCTACACCGTCTTCCCGTTCTACTGGGCGATCAACTCGTCTCTGAAGGCGGGCACGGACCTGTTCTCGGCCGCCTTCCTGCCGCCGTCGCCGGCCTGGACAAACTATGTCTCGGTCTTCGAGGATCAGCCGTTCGCGTTGAACATCCTGAACTCCGTCTACGTGTCCGGCGTGACGGTGATCATCTCGCTGTTTCTTGCCGTCACGGCCGCCTACGCGCTGGGTCGGATCAAGTTCAGCGGCCGCGGCGTCTTGCTGCTGGTCGTGCTTAGCGTCTCTATGTTCCCGCAGATCGCGGTGCTGTCGGGGCTGTACGAGGTCATGCGTTGGCTGGGCCTGATCCAGCGTTTGGAATCGCTGATCATCAGCTACGTCATTTTCACGCTGCCCTTCACCGTGTGGATCCTGACCACCTTCATGCGTGAACTGCCGAAGGAGCTGGAGGAGGCGGCGATCGTCGACGGCGCCAGCCCATGGCAGACCATCTCGCGGGTGTTCCTGCCGTTGCTGGGGCCGGCCCTGGCAACCACGGGTCTTCTGGCCTTCATCGCGGCGTGGAACGAGTTTCTGTTCGCCCTCACCTTCGTGGGCAACAACAACGAAACCCAAACGATACCGGTGGCGATCGCGAACTTCAGCGGCGCCAGCGAGTTCGAACTGCCCTGGGGCGGCATCATGGCGGCGTCGGTTATCGTGACCGTGCCGTTGATCGTGCTGGTCCTGATCTTCCAGCGCATGATCGTGTCCGGCCTCACCGCGGGCGCCGTCAAAGGTTAGCGAGTAACAGAGGGTAGCCGGTGCGATCGCTCGCGCCGGCGCAAGAGGAGATAACAAATGGCAACAGTTAAGTTGGAAAACGTCACTAAGTCTTTCGGTGAACTGCAGATCATCAAAGGCGTGGACCTTGAGATCAACGACAACGAGTTCGTCGTCTTCGTCGGACCGTCGGGCTGCGGCAAGTCCACCCTGCTGCGCCTGATCGCGGGGCTGGAGGACATCACCTCCGGTGACCTGTCGATCGACGGTAGTGTCGTGAACGACCTGCCGCCGTCGGAGCGCGGCATCGCCATGGTGTTCCAGTCCTACGCCCTCTACCCGCACATGACCGTGTACGAAAACATGGCGTTCGGCCTGAAGCTGGCCAAGGAAAGCCGGGAGAGCATCGAGGGCAAGGTGCGCGAGGCGGCACGGATCCTGCAGCTTGAACATCTCCTGGACCGCAAGCCGAAGGAAATGTCGGGCGGCCAGCGCCAGCGCGTTGCCATCGGTCGCGCCATCGTGCGCAACCCGAAGGTCTTCCTGTTCGACGAGCCCCTGTCGAACCTGGACGCCGCTCTGCGTGTGCAGATGCGCATCGAGATTGCCAAGCTGCACCATGACCTGGACGCGACCATGGTCTATGTGACCCACGACCAGGTCGAGGCCATGACGCTGGCCGACAAGATCGTCGTCCTGCATGGCGGCATCGTGGAACAGGTCGGCTCGCCGCTGGAACTGTACCATCACCCGCGCAACCTGTTCGTCGCCGGCTTCATCGGCAGCCCGAAGATGAACTTCATCGCCACCAAGGTGACGGCGGTGGACGATGCCGGCGTCTCGGTCACCCTGCCAGGCGGCGAAACGATCAAGGTGCCGGTCAATGGCGAGAACGTGCAGCCCGGCGACAAGGTCACCTACGGGGTCCGGCCGGAGCATATGATCGAGACCGGTGACGCCGACGCGCATATCGACGGCGAGGTCTTCGTGGTCGAGCGTCTGGGCGGCGACACCTATGCCTATGTCCGGGCCGAAGGCACCGAGATGATCACCGTGCAGACCAGCGGCGACAGCCATGTCGGCGTCGGCGACAAGCTGCATATCGGCGTATCGGCCGCAACCAGCCATCTCTTCGTGGCCGATGGCGACGCACTGCCGCTGCTGGCGCGCAATCCGATGGCGGATGCGCGAAAGGGCGGCATGCTCAGCGACGCGCCGGGCCCCAAGGCCGAGCCGCACTAAGCTGACGTCGAGAGTTCCGCACAAGGGGGTGCGCCCATTCCTGGGCGTGCCCCCTTTCCTTTAGGCGGCCGATGCAGTCAACCGACGGCCAGCGGCCTGACCGGCGCGCCCCGCTCGATCCAGCGGATCTTGGTGTCGAGGCGGCGGGCTCTCTCCGGCGCGGTCGCCCGCATTCTGGCCTCTTCGACCATCAGCGACTCGAGGGACGTCAAACGTTCGCGCTGTTCCCCCGTCAGGCCTGGCCGCTTCAGCAAAGCCCGGATCGTCGCCAGCCTTTCGCCCAGCATGAACGGTGTGATCTGATGCTGGGCCGTTTTCGCCTTTGCGTTCATGGTTCTTCCCTCCCAGATGGGAGCCGCGATTCGACGCGACCCTACAAAGATGGCGCACTATGTGCGCATTTTCAACAGAAAAGCGCACATAGTGCGCACCACCGGTGCCTCAGCCAGCCGTGACGCTGGGCGACCGCCGCCATCGGCCATTGGCGGAGGCATGCATAGCGGCCCGGCATGTCCACAGGGTTTCGCAGTAAACAGCGACATGTTTCAGTTGCTTCGGCTCCCGTCGCCCGACCGACCCCGACATGCCTTGGCGCGAAGTTGGGGGACGCTTAGTGTGCTGGGCCATACCTTCCGCCCGCTACGACAGACTGAGAGCGTGCCAACAGCAGACATCTCATGGGTGCGACGCGCGCCCGTCGCCCAATTTGCCATCGTCATGGGTTTGGCCGGTCTCGGCCATGCCTGGACCGTCGCGGCCCCCATCCTGGGCATACCGTACGCGGTGGGCCAGATCGTGCTCGCGCTCTCCGCAGTGGTATTCGTTCTTTTGCTGGCCCTGTATGCCGCCAAGCTCGTCCGCTATCCACGGGCGGTCGCGACCGAGTTTGGCGACCCGGTGCAGATCAGCTTCTTCCCGACCTTTTCGATCAGCCTCTTGCTGCTTGCGGTCGCGGCCCTGCCCTACAGCCGTGGCCTCGCTATGGTCGTATGGACAATCGGGGCGGCGCTCCAGCTCGTCCTGGCGCTATCGATCATCAATCTTTGGATCACGCGCAACGTGGACATCACGCACACCAGCCCAGCCTGGTTCATTCCAGTCGTGGGCAACATCGTCGTACCGCAGGCCGGTGTGCCGCTGGGCTTCATCGAACTGTCGTGGTTCTTCTTTGCGGTCGGCATCGTGTTCTGGCTGATCCTTTTCACCATCGTGCTGTACCGCATCATCTTTCACGATCAGTTGCCGGCTCGGTTCCTGCCTACCCTGTTCATCCTGCTGGCACCCCCCGCCCTCGGTTTCATCGCCTATCGATTGCTGACGACCGGAGGCGTGGAGACGGCCGCACTGGACGGAACCGCCCGCATTCTGATCGGCATGGCGTTCTTTTTGACCCTGTTGCTGGTGAGCATGGCCGGCTCGTTCCGACGCGTGCCGTTTGCCATTAGCTGGTGGGCCTATACGTTTCCCTCAGCCGCAATGGCCGTGGCAGCCTTGGAGTATCATCTGGCCGTCGGCTCCGACTGGACGGCCGCGATCGCGGCCGTGCTCCTGGCAGCCGCAACGCTCATTATTCTTGGCGTCGCCTGGCGCACTTTACGGGCTCTGTTCGGCGGCACGCTGTATTAGGCTGCACGGATTACCGAGAAAGCGCGACAGCAGCAGGGAGACGGGAATGGCCAAGGCAACGGGAATCGGCGGCGTCTTTTTCAGGGCCAACGACATCACGGCGACCGCGCAGTGGTACGAACGCTGCCTGGGCCTCAACGTCAGCACATGGGAAGGTGGCGCCTTCAGCCAGTTCAATTGGCGCGAGGCGGACAACCCGGAGGCCAAGGGTTATACGATCTGGTCGCCCTTCAACCAGTCAACAAAGTATTTCGACCCCGGCGGGGCTGACTTCATGATCAATTTCCGCGTCGACGACCTCGATGCTGTCCTTGAGCATCTGCGCGCCCAGAATGTGGAGATCGTCGGCGATATCCAGACAGAGCCTTACGGCCGCTTCGCCTGGATCATCGATCTTGACGGCCGCAAGGTCGAGCTGTGGGAACCGGCGGACGACGACCCGGCAAAGTAGGACAAAGTAGGAACGGGGCCGCCGCCGAGAAGTCTGGCAAGTGGTTAGGACCGGGGCCGTCTAGCTGGCCCGCTTCAACTCCGTCTCCACCATCGTCGCGAACCAGCTGGCGCCGACCGGCAGGATCTCGTCATTGAAGTCATAGCGCGGGTTGTGAACCATGCAGGCGGACGGGCCACCCGCCTGGCCCAGCACGATGTAGGCGCCCGGGCGCTTCTCAAGCATGTACGAGAAATCCTCCGCCCCCATCACCGGCTGAATGTCGCGGTCAACTTTGCCCTGGCCAAGGACGGCCTCGGCCACCCGCGCGGCTTTCTCCGCCTGCTTCTCATGGTTGACGGTCGCCGGGTAGCCGCGCCGGTAGAAAACCTCGGCCTCCCCGCCATAGGCGTCGGCAACCGACTTGGCGATACGTGCCATGCCTGTCTCGATCTCGTCGCGGACACTTTCATCGAAGGTACGCACCGTACCCCCCATCCAGCCATCATGCGCGATGACGTTGAAAGCCGACCCGATATGCATCTGGGTGACGCTGATGACCGCCGGGTGCAGCGGATTGGTATTGCGGCTGACAAGGGTTTGAAAACCCTGGACGATCTGCGTCGCGATGATCACCGGGTCGACCGTGTGATGCGGCATCGCGGCATGGCCGCCGGTCGCCTTGATGGTGATCTTGAACTCGTCTGCCGCCGCCATCATCGGCCCTGTGCGCAGGCCGGCCTCGCCCGCCCCAAGCAGCGGCCAGTTGTGCATGCCATAGACTTCGTCGCTGGCAAAGCGGTCGAACAGCCCGTCTTCGATCATCGCCTTGCCGCCGCCCTTGCCCTCCTCCGCCGGCTGGAAGATGAAATGCACCGTGCCGTCGAAGTTCTTCGTCTCCGCCAGGTATTTCGCCGCGCCCAGCAGCATGGTCGTGTGCCCGTCATGGCCACAGCCATGGAACTTCCCATCGTGCTTGGACTTATAGGCGAAGTCGTTTTCCTCCTGCATCGGCAGGGCGTCCATGTCGGCCCGCAGACCAATCGACTTGTCCGACTCCCCGCGCCCCTTCAAGACCCCGACCACGCCGGTCTGGCCGACGCCGCGATGGACCTCGATGCCCCAGGCCTCGAGCTTTTCGGCAACCAGGTTGGACGTGCGAAACTCCTCGAACCCCAACTCCGGATGCATGTGAATGTCGCGGCGCCATTCGGTCATTTCGTCCTTCATGGCGGCGATCGAGTTGATGACGGGCATGGGGTTTCCTTCGAAGCGATACGAGAATAATCGGCTAAACGCTAGATTGGGGCGCGGTCAAAAGGCCGCAAGGTCGATCGTGTCGGTATCCGCCGGCGCCCCCCGACGAAGGGCCACAGTGCCGTTCTTCACCACCATGATGTGGTTAGCGGTATCGGCCGCCCGGTCGATGTCTTCCGTCGGATCGCCGTCGACGATCAGCAGGTCGGCGGCCATGCCTTCGCCTATATGACCACGGTCGGAGAGGCCCATCAGTTTGGCCGGGTTCACGGTCGCGGCGATCAGCGCATCCGCCGGCTTGATGCCGATATCGACCATGTAGGCCAACTCAAGCGTGTTTTCGCCATGGCGGTTGAACGGCGTGCCGGCATCCGTGCCCATCACCAGGGTGCCGCCGGCATCGTAGAAGCCCTTGATGGAGCGCCGGTGGTGCACCGCGACCCGTTCGGACTTTTCCACGATATAGGCCGGAATGCCGGCGTTGGCGTTGCGCAGAATGTTGTTGATGGCCGCGAGCGTCGGCACCAGGACTGTGCCGCGTGCCAGCATCTCTTCGATGCATTCGTCGGTCATGAAGATGCCGTGCTCGATCGAATCGACGCCCGCGCGGGTGGCGTTCAAAATGCCGTCGGCCCCTTGGGCGTGGCTGGCGGAATGGCGGTGGAAGCGATGGCCCTCGGCAATGCCGGCCCGCAGTTCCGCCTCGCTGTAATGCGCATCCTCGGGATTCACGCCGGGCGTCATGACGCCGCCCGTCGCCATGATCTTGATCAGGTCGCAGCCGGCATGGATCTGCTCGCGCACGGCCTTCACCACCTCGTCCGGTCCGTCGGCGACCCTGCCGTTCTTGTTGCCGTGTCCCCCGGTCATGCAGATCATACGGCCGGCCGCACGGATGGTCGGGCCGAGCACCTGGCCCTGATTGCAGGCATCGCGCACCGCGAACTCGATGTACTCCTTGCCGCCGCAATCGCGGATCGCCGTGATGCCCGCCGCCAGCGTCGCCCGCGCGTTCAAGAGCGCCTTGATCGCCGCCTGGGCCGGTCTCAAGGCGTCAAGCGCGGCCGACGGGTTCGCCTCTGCACCATAGACGAGATGGACATGGGCATCCATCAGGCCAGGCAGGATGGTCGCACCCGGCAGCTCTTCCAACGGACCGTCATAGCCGACGAACTCGGCCTCGGGCGCCATGCGCTCGATCCGGCCATCGGTTACCAAAAGGGCGTGATCGGCGACCGTCGACCCGTCGGGACGGAAGATCGCGGCGCCCCGATAAAGCGTCGACATGAAAACCTCTGATGATCGCTAGGGGATTACCTAAGTTTAGACCCTCGGCGGCTCAAGCGACAAGCTGCGCGGCGTCGACCCGGTCGAGCGCCGCGTCGATTTCTGCCTTGTCAGGCATGCTCTCCTGTGCGCCAAGCGCGGTGCAGGCCAAGCCGGCGGCAACGGCGGCCCGCCGCAGCGCATCGGCAAGGGCCTTGCCGCTGTCCAAACCCGCCGCCAGGACGCCGGCAAACGTGTCGCCGGCGCCGGTGGTGTCCACAGGGTCGATTGTCAGAACCGGCTGTCGCCAGGCCGTGCCGTCCGGCTCGATGGCAAGGGCGCCGTCGCCGCCCAGCGTGACGACACAGGTCACACCGGCCTCGTCCGCCAAGCGGCGGGCAATGGCCAGCGGCTTGTCGAGCGACCAGCCCAGGCTGTCGGCCGTCATGGCCGCCTCGATCCGGTTCACCAAAAAGAAGTCCAGACCGTCCAGCGCCGTCTTCGGGATCGGTGCCGCCGGGGCAAGGCTTAGCATCACGCGCCCGCCAGCAGCCTTCGCCCGTTCGATCAGGGCCCAGTTTTGGGGGGCCGGCACCTCCATCTGCAAAACCAACAGATTACCGGCCGACAGCGCCTCTTCGGCGACCCAGGCCTGATCGACGGCGCCATTGGCGCCGCCGGCGACACAAATCGCGTTTTCCGCCGACGGGTCAACAGCGATGGTCGCGATGGCCGTCGGGTGTTCGGTCTCTCGAACGCCCTCGGCCTCGACGCCCGCCTCCACGAGATTGGCCCGCAATTGCGCGCCATAGCCGTCCCGCCCGACCGCACCGACCATGGCCACCTCGGCGCCCGCGCGGGCCGCCGCGACGGCCTGATTGGCCCCCTTGCCGCCGGGCTTGGTCTCGTAGGACGGGCACAGCACCGTCTCGCCGGGCCGGGGGATGGACGGCACCGGCAGCACCAGATCCATGTTGATGGACCCGAAGACGGTAATCATGACGAAGCGGCTGGCTTTAGTGGCTCATCAACACCGGAACGGTCATGTGTTTCAGGATCGACCGGGTCATACCGCCCATGATCAGCTCTCTCAGTCGCGGCGTCCCGTAGCCGCCCATGACCACGATGTCGGCCCCCCGGTCGCTGACGTTGTTCAACAGCACATCACCAACCTCAATGTCGCGCGACGTGATATGGGCGGCTTCCGCATTGATGCCGTGGCGCGCCAGATGCAGGGCAATGGCCGAACCCGGCGTGTCGCCCATCGTGCGATCCGGATTGACGACCAGGACGGTCACGTCCTTCGTCGCCTCCAGGATCGGCATGGCGTCGGCCACCGCACGGGCGCCCTCCCGGCTGCCGTTCCACGCGACGATCGCGTGCTCCCCCATGGTTCTCAGCGAGAAGGAGTGGGGCACGATCAGCACCGGCCGACCGCTCGCCAGCACCAGATCCTCCGGCGGGATCTGTTCCTCGTCACTGTCCGGATCCCACTGGCCGGCGACCGTGAGATCGAAATAGCGGCTGAGCACGGCCGTAATCTGTGTGGGGTCGCCCAATTCGCTGCGCCACTCACTTCGGGCGCTATAGCCCGCGCGACCGACCGCCTCGTCGAAGGTCGCTTGTGTCTGGGCCCTGATTTCGGCAAGCGCCTCGTCATGGGCCTTGACGGCCGCTTCGGTCAACTGGCTGACGACATAGCCGGGAATGTCGGTCGTATCATGCACGTAAAGGCCGGTCAGATGCGCATCGTGCCGGGCCGCAAGGGCCAGCGCATAGTCAAGCCGCTGCGCGCAGGACTTGCCCGTGTCGACCGTAACCAGAATGTTGCGCAGGCTCATCGCTTCATCTCCAGCATTGCTTGGACAGCCACCATCGGCTGTGGATATCTGCCCCTGTTCCCTACAGGACCGCCTTGACTGAGGTCAAACGCCGGCCCCGTCGTTGCCCCCCGCCAGAACGGGCACCGTCTTGCGATCCTCCAACGGCAGCCGGTCCTCCTCGACCGCATGGCAGGCCACCATCGTCCCTTCCGCCGTCGGCAGCGCCTTCGGCAGTTCGGATTGACAGCGCTCGTTGGCAAACGCGCATCTCGGGTGAAACGGACAGCCGCTGGGCGGATTGATCGGGTTCGGCACCTCGCCGGCCACCGGCACCCGCTCGCGACCGGTCATGTCCAGATCGGGGATCGTGTCCAACAGCATGCGCGTATAGGGATGGCGCGGAAACCGGAACAGGGTGCGCTTTTCGGCCCACTCCACAAGCCGCCCGAGATACATCACGCCGACCCAGTCGGAGACGTGATAGACGACCGCAAGATTGTGGCTGATGAACAGATAAGTTAGATCAAGTTCGCGCTGCAAGTCCTTCATTAGATTGAGGATTTGCGCCTGGACGGAGACATCGAGCGCCGAGGTGGGCTCGTCGCACACCAGGAACTCAGAACTTGATGCCAAGGCACGCGCGATGGAGATGCGCTGGCGCTGACCGCCGGAAAACTCGTGCGGAAACTTCGCACCGTCCTGAGGCGTCAGCTTGACATGGGTCAGCAGATCGTCGACCCGGTCGTCCACATCCTGGCCGCTCAACAGACCATGGGCCCGGATCGGCTCGGCGATGATGTCCCGTACCCGCCAGCGCGGGTTCAGGCTGGCGTAGGGGTCCTGGAAGATCATCTGCACCCGGCGTCGGAATGGCCGCTGGGCACGCCGCGACTTCAAGTCCGCAGTGTCGACGCCATCGAACACCGTCTTGCCCTTGGTCGGCTGGTAGAGCCCGACAACCGTGCGGGCGACGGTGGACTTGCCACAGCCGCTCTCGCCCACAAGGCTGAAGGTCCGGCCCTTTGGGATGCTGAAACTGACACCGTCGACGGCCTTGAGGATCTGGCGCTTGTCGCGCTCCAGCACCCGGTTCAGCCAAGGCTTGGAGACGTCGAAATACTTCGCCAGATTGCTGACTTCGACGAGGGCGGTCGCCTCAGCCATGGGCCGCCTCCACCGGTTGCTTGTCGTACAGCCAGCAGGCGACTTGCGACGGGTCGCTCGCCATCGGGTCCGGCCGCTCGACGAAACACCGGTCGAAGGCCTTGGGGCAGCGCGGGTTGAAGGCACAGCCGGGCGGGATGGCGGTCAGCCGGGGCATCGAGCCCTCGATCTGGTTCAGACGGTCGACATCGTGACCCATGGCCGGGATCGCGCCCATCAGGCCCTCGGTGTAGGGGTGCTTGGGATGTTTGACGACCTCGCGCACGGGTCCCAGTTCGGCGATGCGCCCGGCATACATCACCGCGACCCGGTGTGCCGTTTCGGCGATCACACCCATATCGTGCGTCACCAGCATCACGGCCGTCCCGTGATCGCGGCACAGCCGTTTCAACAGCGCCAGGATTTGCGCCTGGATCGAGACGTCCAAGGCCGTCGTCGGCTCGTCGGCGATGATCAGCCTGGGGTTGGCGCAGAGCGCCAGCGCGATCACCACCCGCTGACGCATGCCGCCGGAAAACTGGTGCGGATAGGCGTCGATCCGCCGTTCCGGGGCCGGAATACCAACCTCGCGCAACAGTTCGATCGACCGGTCCCGCGCCTTTGACGACGACAGGTCGGTGTGGGTCTGGATCGTCTCGATCAGTTGGCGACCGATCGTGTAGAGCGGGTTCAGGCTGGTCAGCGGGTCTTGGAAGATCGCACCGATCTTCTTGCCTCGAATGGCCCGCATGCGGGCGTACGGCAGATTGTCGATGCGCTGGCCTTCCAGAATGATCTCACCGCCGGCTATGCGCAACGGCGGTTCCAGAAGGCCGATGATGGCGGCGCCGGTCAGCGACTTGCCGGCACCGGACTCGCCGACCACGCCAAGGATCTCGCCATCCTCGATGTCGAAGGAGACGCCGTCGATGGCGGTCAGCACACCACGGCGCGTCGGAATCTCGATACGCAGATCGCGGACTTGAAGAAGGGGTACCGCCACGGGACGCCTACCGCAGTTTCGGGTTCAGGGCGTCGCGCAGCCAGTCACCCAGCAGGTTGACCGACAGGGCGAGCAGAACGAGCGCGAGACCGGGAAAGAAGGTGATCCACCACTCGCCGGAGAAGAGGTAGTCCTGCCCCACCTGGATCATCGTGCCCAGCGACGGCTGGGTCGGCGGAACGCCGACGCCCAGGAAGCTCAACGTCGCCTCGGTGATGATCGCCAGCGCCAAGCCGATGGTGGCGATCACCAAAACCGGGCCAGTGACGTTCGGCAACACGTGCCGCACCATGATCTTGAACGGATGCAGGCCGATGAGGCGCGCGGCGTGGACATATTCCTTGTTCTTCTCGACCATCGTGGTGCCGCGCACGGTCCGTGCGTACTGCACCCAGTTCGACAAGCCGATCGCGACGATCAGCACGTAGATCGCCACATCGTTTTGCATGTCGCGCGGCAGCATGGCCCTGGCCACGCCGAAGATCAGCAGCGCGATCAGGATCGCCGGAAAGCTGAGTTGAACATCGGCGATGCGCATGATGACGCTGTCCAGCCAGCCGCCGAGATAGCCGGCCAACAGACCCAAGACCGTGCCCAGGATCAGCGCGAAAATGACCGAAGCGAAGCCGACCAAGAGCGAGATGCGGCTGCCATAAAGAATGGTTGATAAGATATCGCGGCCCTGATTGTCGGTGCCGAGCAAGAACTGCTCGCCGGTAAAGGCGTTGTCGGTCATCGGCGGCGTAAAGCCGTTCATCAGGTTCAGCGACGCCGGATCGAAGGGGTTTTGCGGCGCCAGCCACGGGGCGAACAGCGCACCGATGAAGAAGATCAGGGTGATAACCGCCGACACGACCGCCACCGGCGACCGGCGGAAACTGTAGGCGATATCGCTGTCCCAGGCCCGCCGCCAACGACCCGCGGGCTCCTGAGCCTCGATCATCGCGGCGCTGGCTTTTGGCGCGTAGATCGGCGGCTCTGACGAGGGCCGATGATCCAGATGCGTGTCGTCAGCCATGGGCAGCCCTCTCGACCCGCAACCGCGGATCGACCACGTAATAGAGCAAATCGACGACCAGATTAATTACCACGAAGAACAGCGAGATCATCACGAGGTACGCCGACATGACCGGGATATCGACGAACTGAATGGACTGGATAAACAGCAGCCCAATGCCCGGCCACTGGAACACGGTCTCGGTAATGATGGCAAAGGCGATCAGAGAGCCAAGTTGCAGCCCGGTAATCGTCAGCACCGGCACCATGGTGTTCTTCAGCGCGTGACCGAAATTGATCACCCGGTTGGTCAGACCGCGCGCCCGGGCGAACTTGATGTAGTCCGTGCGCAGCACCTCTAGCATTTCGGCGCGAACCAGCCGCATAATCAGCGTGAGCTGAAACAGACCGAGCGTGATCGCGGGCAGGACAAGCGCCTTCAGGCCATCGACGGTCAACAGGCCGGTTGACCACCAGCCGATGTACACCACCTCGCCCCGTCCGAAACTAGGCAGCCAGCCCAGTTCCACGGCAAAGATCCAGATCAGAATGATGCCGATTAAGAAGGTCGGCAGCGAGACACCAACCAGCGAGCCCGCCATGATGGCTTGGGCCAGCCAGCCATCTCGCCTGAGCGCCGTGTAGACGCCAAGCGCCAGCCCAAAGACCAAGGCGAAGACCGCCGATACCGCAGCAAGTTCCAGGGTCGCCGGCAATCGTTCGCCAATGACCTCGGCCACAGGGGCTTGTCGGCGGAATGACAGACCGAAATTGAACTGGACGGCGTTCCCAACAAAGCGGGCAAACTGCACCGGAAATGGGTCGTCCAACCCAAGGTCTTGGCGCATCTCCTCCCGTTCTGCCAGCGACGTTTCCTGCCCGACCATGTTGTTGATCGGGTCGCCGACGAAGTTGAACAGGCTGAACGCGACGAAGGCCACGACCAGCATCACCAGGACCGATTGTATCAGGCGTCGAATGACGAAAGCGGCCATGGTGTCGTCGTGGTCTCCCGCAGGGCGCGTCGAATCAACCTAGCTGGCTGAATCGGCACGCCAAAGCAAATTTTGCTTGATGTGGGGGCGTGGGTGGCGACGGGTCATCGCCGCCACCCACTCGCTTCCGCTCAGGTCAGTTGTCGATCGTCGTGTGCCGCCAGCGGAACACATTGTCCGCACGTTGGGCGACATTCACGCCATCCGCCACGCCCCACGACAAGGCCTGCTGATGCAAGGGCAGATACCCAACTTCATCGTGCAAGCGCTGCCAGGCCTGGTTGATCAGGTCGCCACGGGCATCCGGATCGGTCTCAACCAGGACCTCGTTGGCCAGTTGATCGATTTCGGCGTCCGAGAAACCACCCAAATTGAAGGTGCCTGAACCGGTATCCGTGTTCCGCGTCTGGACCAGGTTATAGAGCGGATTGTAGCTATCGATCGACCCCGGCGACCAACCCAGCAGGTAGAAGCTGGTGTCATAGCCCCCTTGGGCCAGCACGCGGCCGAAATAGACGCTGCGCGGCTCGGCCAGCAGGTTCACCGTCACGCCAATGCGGCCGAGCATGCCGACAACCGCCTGGCAGATCGCCTCGTCATTGACGTAGCGGTCGTTGGGGCAGTTCATCTGGACTTCGAAGCCGTCCGGATAGCCGGCCTCTTCCAACAGGGCCCGCGCGGCGTCCGGATCGTAGGGATAGCGTTCCAGATCGGTGGGGAAACCGTTGATCCCGGGCGCCACCATGGAAGCGCTCGGCGTCGAGGCGCCACGCATCACGACCTGCTGGATGGCGTCGACGTCCAGAGCCTGATAGAAGGCCAGGCGCACCCGCCGGTCATGGAACGGGTTGGCGCCCTCGACGTTGGAATACAACAGCTCGTCGCGCGCCTGATCCATGCCCAGGAAGATCGTGCGCAGCTCCGGCCCGGTAAGGGCCGTGGTGCCGTCATTCTCATCGACCCGCTGCTGATCTTGCAGCGGCACCGGATAGACCAAGTCCATCTCGCCGGACAAAAGGGCGGCCACGCGCGTTGCGTCGGACTGGATTGGCTGGAAGATCACCTCCGTCAGGTTGTGCTCCGCCTCGTCCCACCAGTCCGGATTCGGCACCGCAATGGTACGCACGTCCGATTGGTGCTCTTGGATCATGAACGCGTTGGTGCCGTTGGCGTTCCTGTTGGCAAAGAACTCGCGATCGGCCTCGGCGACGTTGGTCACCACGTCGGCACCGTTCTCCACAGCCCACTCCTGGTCCATGATGTACCAGGTATCGAACTCCGCGGTCAGAATCGGGTTCGGACCGTCGGTAACGAAGTCGACCGTGTAATCGTCGACACGCTCGACGGCCACCACACCCGGCATCTTCTGGCCAACATCGGATCCTTCCGACGTCGCGCGTTCATAGGAAAAGATCACATCATCGGCGGTAAACGGGTTGCCGTTGTGGAACGTAACACCCTCGCGCAGGTGAAACCGCCAACGATTCGGTTCGACAATCTCCCAGCTTTCGGCCAGGGATGGCTGGATCGCAAGGTCGGTCCCGCGTCTGGTCAGACCCTCATAGATGTTGCCTAGGAAACCCAGTTGAAACGTCTCGTTCAGCGAGTGCGGGTCAAGCGAGTTAAGCGGTCCCTGGAACGCAAAGCGGAAGGTTTCAGCCGATGCAGGTGTTACTGCGAGGATGGCTGCGGCTACGCCGGTCATAAACGCCGTTCTGATGCGCATTGTTTTTTGTTCCCTGTTCTAGTGTCGATGATTCCGCAAAAAGACTTGCAGTCAAATCTGATCCCTTAAGCCCGGGACGGGCTTCGGTGTATCCTAACAATCACTGTAATGCCATACAGCGACGGCGATCAATGTCGGACCGGCCGGCGCACCATCCCCGTTTTTGGCCCAAGCCGCCCTATTTGATCTCGATCAAAGACCGCAGAACGGCGCCTTGCGAGCGTGCGGCAGCGACAGGACGCCACAGCTTCCGGGCTTTGGCGGCCCGACAACATGTTGTAAGAGCCCGGCTCCTGCTATAATGAGCGTGCCTTCGGGTTTGGGAGTACCGTTGATGACCGACTACGAGGCCGTGTTCAAGGCCGCGATCGATGAGCTTCGCGACGAAGGCCGCTATCGGCTGTTTGCCGAGTTGGAGCGCCGCGTCGGGTCGTTTCCGGCGGCGCGGCACCATGGTCACGGCAGCGTGAACGTCGCCGGCGACGTGCGCTGGTGCCCGGGCGGCGGCGAAGCGGCGGACATCACAATTTGGTGTTCCAACGATTATCTGGGCATGGGCCAGAGCTCGATGGTCATCGACGCCATGAAAAAGGCGTTGGATCATTGCGGCGCCGGCGCCGGCGGCACGCGCAACATCTCCGGCACCCATGTGTATCACCGCATGCTGGAAGAGGAGTTGGCCGACCTGCACGGCAAAGAAGCCGCGCTGCTGTTCACCTCCGGCTATATCGCCAACGAGGCGACACTCTCGACGCTTGCCCGCAAACTGCCGAACTGCGTCGTCTTCTCCGATGCGCTGAACCACGCCTCCATGATCTCGGGCATTCGCAATTCCGGCGCGGAAAAAGCGATCTTTCGCCACAACGACGTGGCGCATCTCGACCAGTTGATGGCCCGCTATCCGAAGGAACGACCAAAGCTCGTGGCCTTCGAAAGCGTCTATTCGATGGACGGAGACATCGCGCCGATCGCCGAAATCTGCGACGTGGCCGACAAGCACGGCGCCATGACCTATCTGGACGAGGTGCACGCGGTCGGCATGTATGGCCCGCGCGGCGGCGGCGTGGCCGAACGCGACGGTGTCATGGATCGGATCACCGTGATCGAAGGCACGCTCGGCAAGGCCTTCGGCGTGATGGGTGGCTACATCGCCGCCTCGACGGACCTGGTCGACGTGGTGCGCAGCTTTGCGCCAGGCTTCATCTTCACGACAGCCCTGCCGCCGACCATTTGCGCGGGCGGCTTGACCAGCATTCGCCACCTGAAACAAAGCCAGGTCGAGCGCGACGAGCAACAGGCGCGCGCCGCCGCCCTGAAACGCATGCTGCGCGAGGCTGGCCTGCCGGTCATGCCCTCCGTCAGCCACATCGTGCCCTTGCTGGTCGGCGATCCTCGGCTTTGCAAGCAGGCCACCGATCTGTTGATCGAGCGGCACATGATTTACGTGCAACCCATCAACTACCCGACCGTGCCGCGAGGGACCGAGCGGCTGCGCCTGACCCCGTCCCCGCTCCATTCGGAGCTCCAGATGGCGCGACTGGTGGACGCGCTGAAGGATGTCTGGCAGCGCTTGGACATCCAACAAGCGGCTTAGACTTGCCAGTTTATGAAATGTTTTTTCGTTCTTCTGACGGACTAACTTAACGTCTTGGTTCTCGCGAGGTTTTAAAAATGGAATTCGTGATCATTCTGGGAGTTGTCGCATTTTTCTTTTGGCAGACCTTTGAATAAGGTCATCCTAGCCATCTAGGTGCACAGGCGATGTGGACCCGCTGACGATCGTGCCGAACGATCGGTTGCGGGCGAGCGGCGTCTGCCGGCCCTGGGCTAAAATATGATCCTACAAGGCAAATTAGACCTTGAGGCATATCGCCTGAGCCCATAGGCTCGCCGGATCGTGTCTGGGAACAACCGTCGAGGCAACGCAGAGTGCCAAGGCGGATCTAAGAGTAATCATCCATTAGACTTTGGGGAGGAAATACAGTGAAGTCAGCTACATTCACGGCTGCCTCGGCGCTCGCGATCGCGACGGCCGCCTTTGTCGGGGTGACGGCGTCCGCCAATGCCCAATCCGTCGAAATGTCGATGGCGTCGACCTATCCGGGCTCGTTGACCCAGCTGGGCACGCTTGGCCAGCGGATCTCCGACCAGATCGAATTGGTCTCCGGCGGCGACATCGTGATCGAGTTTGCCGAGCCCGGCGCCCTGATGCCGGCGTTGGAGGTGTTCGACGCCGTGTCCACCGGCGCGGTCGAGGCGGGCTGGTCGACGCCTGGCTATTGGATCGGCATTGAGCCTGCATTGGCGCTGTTCGGCGCCGTGCCGTTCGGTCCGGAGGCGGGCGAGTATCTCGCCTGGTACTATTTCGGCGGCGGCGAAACGCTGCTGGACGAGATCTACAGCCAATACAACATCAAGGCGATCATCTGCGGCATCATCGCGCCGGAGGCGTCCGGCTGGTTCCGCGAGCCGATCGAATCGGCCGAGGACCTTGAAGGCCTGGTCATGCGCTTCTTCGGGCTTGGCGCCCGGGTCATGGAACGCATGGGCGTGTCGACCCAGTTGCTGGCCGGCGGCGACATCTTCCCGGCGCTGGAGCTGGGCACGATCGACGCCACGGAATTCTCGATGCCGGCCATCGACCTCAATCTCGGCTTCCACCAGGTCGCCGGCCACTACTACTTCCCGGGCTGGCATCAGCAATCGACCATGTTCGATCTGATGATCAATCTCGATCTTTGGAACGAGATGAACGAGACCCAGCAGGCCCAGATCCTGTCCGTCTGCGGCGACAATGTGCGCTATGGCCTGGCCGAGGGCGAGGCGATCCAGTTCGCCGCACTGCAACAGTTGCAGGATGACCACGACGTCACCGTGCATGAGTGGAGCCCCGAGGTCTTGGCCGCGCTCGAAGCCGCGTGGCAGGAGGTCAATCAGGAACTCGTCGACGAAAGCGAAAACTACGCGCGCGTCTGGGACAGCCTGTCGACCTTCCGCGACAATTACGAGCAATGGGGCGAACTCGGCTATCTAGACTAGCCCCTGAACGACACCGGCTTTGCACGGTGACGATACTTGGCTAACTGGCGAGACCGGGCGTCCACTATCGGGTGCCCGGTCTTCTTGTTTTTGGTTTGCCCTTGTCGTTGACCGCGTGACGCTTCGACCTGCTGGATGAAGGACGGCATCCGATGGAACTCCTGCTCAAGGTTAGCGACGGCCTAAAGGCCTTTGTCATTGCCGTCGGCCGGGTTGCGGCCTGGATCGCGCTGGTCCTCATCCTGGTCATCCTGTTCGACGTCATAACCCGCTACATGAAGGGCAGTGACTGGATCCACAACTATCCAGGCCTGCAGGACTTCTTCCATGCCATCGACCCCTATGCCAGCTCCACCAAATTGCAGGAGTTGGAGTGGCACCTGCACGGGGCCCTGTTCCTGCTCTGTCTCGGCTATGCCTATCTGAAAGACGCGCACGTGCGCATCGAGCTGCTGCGCGATAACTTCTCTCTCAGGCTACGGGCCTGGGTCGAGATGGCCGGCATCGTGCTGGGGCTGCTGTTCTACTGCTACGTGGTCATCACGTACGGCTTTGACTTTGCCGAGCGCGCCTTTGTGCGCAACGAGGGGTCGTCGGCGATGACCGGTCTGCCGCAACGCTGGATCATCAAATCCTTCCTGCCGATCGGTTTCTTCCTGCTGGCGCTGGCCGGCCTCTCGGTATTGCTGCGCTGCTTGGTGTTTCTGTTCGGGCCGCCTCACCTGCGGGACGAGGCCGGCGGGTTTCTGGAACCCAAGGAACTGCTCGAGGACGAGGGTGCCACCATTGACGAGATCGTAGCCGAGGAGCGCCGGTGATGGAATTCGTCGATCTGCTGCCGGCCTTCATGTTCCTGGCGCTGGCGATCCTCTTGTTCACGGGCTTGCCGGTGGCCATCGTTCTTGGCGGTATCGGCATCGGTTTTGCCTATTTCGCCCTGTCGATCGGCGAGTTTCGCGAGGCCTGGATCGGCCTTGTCGTCGGCCGAATATATGGTGGTATCGTCGAGAACCTGGTTCTCGTGGCCATACCGATGTTCATCTATATGGGCACGATGCTGGAGAAATCCGGCGTTGCGAATGACCTGCTGCACACGCTTCAGGTGTTGCTGCGCCGGGTTCCCGGCGGGCTGGCGCTGTCGGTGACCCTGATGGGCACGATCATGGCGGCAACCACGGGCATCATCGGGGCCTCGGTGGTCATGATGACCCTGCTGGCCCTGCCGGTCATGCTGACGCGCGGCTACAACGTGCCGCTGGCGACCGGCACGATCGCCGCATCGGGCACCCTGGGCATTCTGATACCGCCGTCGATCATGCTGGTGATCATGGGCGACCTGCTGTCGATCTCGGTGGGCTCGCTGTTCCTGGCGGCGGTCTTTCCGGGCCTGGTGCTCGCCCTTTGCTACATGCTGATGATCTACATCACCTGTAACATCAAGCCGTCGCTGGCACCGCCCCTGCCGGAGGACATGGGACCAAGCTCGCGGCGCGAGCTGTGGGGCATGGTCTTCAAAAGCTTCATTCCACCCATCGCGCTGATTGTCCTGGTCTTGGGCTCGATTTTCGCCGGCCTGGCGACACCGACCGAGGCCTCTGGCATCGGGGCGGCCGGGGCGACGTTGCTGGCCCTGCTCAACAGGCGCCTGAACTGGTCGGTGCTGCGCGAGGTGCTGGAGCGGTCGGCGCTGACCGGCGCCATGCTGTTCTTCATCTTCGTTGGTGCCACGGCCTTCTCCTACGTCTTCCGCCGGCTGGGCGGCGACCCGATGATCGAGGGCTTCATCTTCGCCTTCGGCCTGGGCGACTGGGGCATTCTGTTCATCTTGATGGCCGTCGTGTTCTTCCTCGGCTTCTTCTTCGACTGGATCGAGATCACCCTGATCGTGCTTCCGGTCTTCGCGCCGATCGTGGCGGCCCTGGATTTCGGGGCTCATGTCGGCACCGAATACGTCGTGGTCTGGTTCGCCATCCTTGTCGCGGTGAACCTGCAAACCAGCTTTTTGACGCCACCGTTCGGCTTCGCGCTGTTCTATATGAAGGGGGTGGCACCGCCCTCGGTGCGCATCCAGGCCATCTACCGCGGCATCATCCCGTTTGTTCTGGTCCAGCTGATCGGCATGCTGCTGGTGCTTGGTTTCCCGCAGATCGCGCTGTGGCTGCCAGAGACGTTGCTCGAATAGCCTGAACCGTTCACACCATGAGACGATCGCTGTTGGCAGCTGTCCTCGCGGCTGCCCTGCCCCTCGCCGCCTGCGACGAGGGCGATACGACCGACACTTCCGCCGTTAACGCCGAGGGGCGCCAGCTGTTTGAGCAGCGCTGCAGCGCCTGCCATGTGGCCACGGCCGAGCAAAACCGCGTGGGCCCCCATCTGGTCGACATGTTCGGACGGACCGCCGGCGCCGTCGCGGACTTCCGCTACTCCGATGCCATGGCGAACTCTGGCATCGTCTGGACGGACGAGACGTTGGCCGCCTATCTGACGGCCCCGCGCACCTACATTCCGGGCAATCGCATGGCTTTCGCGGGGCTGGCGCGCCCCGGCGACATCGAAAACCTGCTCGACTATCTGCGCGTGGTTACGGCACCGGCGCCGGACTAAGTCCGGCTCGGCGTTGTATCCTTAGGGCGGCGTCGAGGTCGTCGATGCGCTCGGCGATGTCGATATCGAGGCCGGACAGAACCTCCAGCGAACGGTCCTCTAGGACCTCGTGAAGCGGGCGCCCTTGGCCGTGGTCGGCCAACGCCCGGTCGCGCCGTCTTAGCAGCCAGCCGATCTCAGGACGGTAAAGCCTCGACAGCGCCGTAACCCAGCGATTGACCGGCCATGACGGTTGGGCATGTCCGATCGCGAACCGGTCCACCAACCCGACCAGGTCCGAAGCCGCGAACCAGATCTCGTTGGTTACCCAGCGGTTGGTGGTGAACAGGTGAAGAGGCCGGCCACCGCCGTCAACGGAGACCGCCGCGAGGTGGCAGAGCCCATCGCCCTGCTCCGCCAGCGGCACGATGTCGATCGGCATGCCCTCGCGGCGCAAGAACAGGTGGAAATGCCCCAGCTCTCCCGCCAAACGCTCGGCCTCGGGATGGATGTGGAAGTAGAACTGGGCGTGGTGTTCGGCGTCATAGACGTCGCCTTGCGGGTAGTGCTGCCAGTCGGCGATGGTTGCGGCGGGTCCGGCGCCCAGCTCGGTCAATACGGTGTGCCCGGTCTTCGCCAGAACATGCTGACAGGTCAGAACCTCGACGGCCGCCTCTCGCATCGACAGCAAATCGTCACGCGGCAGCGATGCCAACTCTGGGGGGCCATCGACGGCCGCCGGGACCGTTTCGGTCATCTCCCCGTCTGGTCGGCCAGCAATGAGGCGGCGCGATCATGCACCGGCACGCCGTTTCGGACGGCCAACGTCGCCGACTGGCTGAGGCCGCCAAGGGCCGGATGCCGCCCGCTGATCCGCTCCAGATCATCCAAGATGCCCGAGAGCAGGAGGTCCACCGATGCCGTATCGACATCGGACAGCGTGACCAGCATGGCAATCGGCCCGGCGCTGTTAACGGCATCGTCGATGCCCGGATAGAGACCGCCGGGGATGGCAGCCGGGACAAGGCTGCCATTGGCGGTCAGCAAGGCCTCGATATCGTCCTGCCCCATCGCGACCGCTTGCATGTCGCATGTGCTGGCGGCGCGATGGATCGTGCCGCTCGGGTGGGCGGCGATGAAGGCGATGGCGTCGACCTCTCCCGCGCACAAGGCATCGACCTGATCGGCGAGCGGAATTTCGTTGAAGTTCTCGCGCTCGTGGACCTGACCAGAGACGTCCAGGGCAAGGCGCAGAAGCTGGCCGGTCGCATTGCCGGGCTCGCCGATATTCACGACCCGGCCCTCAAGGTCCGCGAGCGAGACAATGCCGTCATCCGCCCGAACGAGAATTGTCAGCGGTTCCGGAAACAGGCCCAGCACGGCGCGCAGGGTCTGGCTCAGATCACCATCGTCAAAGGGCGGCAACCCGACCATTGCCTCGGCGACCCGATCGGATCGCGCGATCGCAAAATCCACGTCGCCCAGCGACAGGCGGACGAGGTTCTCCGTCGAGCCGCTGGTGGCCAGAACATCGATGTCGCCATCCGCCGCCTCGGCCAGAATGTTGGCAATCGGGAAGTAAACACCGGCGGGCGCGCCAGATGCCACGACCGGCGCGCGAACGGCACTGGCAATCTCCGTGACGGCTTCGGAGCCACCCTGCTGCGCGTTGGCCACGCACGGAAACAAGGCGACGGCTAGCGTCGCGACGGCAAAGATCCTGTTGAACGGCATGGACAGCGACCGATTCGCGAAAAAAACTACGGTTCTACGATAGCGGATAATGACGGGTCAGGGACGATAGCGCGTGTTTGTCGGCCAGTCGGACTGGCCATTGCGCAAGGTCCATTCGACCACGTCGCCCATGGTATCGCCAAGGGCCTCGTCGAAGGCGATCAGAACGTCGTCGAAGCCGTTTGTGGCGGCCTGGGCCTCCGCCGGGAAACTGCCGCTGGCAAAGATCAGGCGGTCCGGCATGCGCACCAATCGGGCGTTCAGCCGGGCTTCCACCAGGGTGGTTCCGTCGGGCTGTGGTTCGGCCTGAAACTCGCGCAGTTCGGTCTGCAAAATGTAGTCCGCCCGAAGGCCGGACACGTCGCGGCCGACCGCTATGATTCTCTCGGTGTTCTGGAAGCTCTCGATCAACAGGGTCAGCACCATGGCCGGCGCCCGATCGGTCCAGGCGACGCCCGCGTAATAGTCGATCTGAATGAGATCCGGGCTGACGGCAATCCGGGTCGTGTTCAGCCCTGCCGGCGCCACCGGTTCCTCGACCAACAGTTGCCAGTTCGCCAAGGGCAGGTCGGGCGCGAAAGTGCTCTTCGGCGTTAGCGTGTAGAGATCGGGCGGGTCTGGCCGCGACAGCAATGTCCCGCTGCACCCGGCAATGGCCAGGGAAAGACCGCCGATGGCGGCGGCCCCGAAGGTTCGACGGTCTAGTTTGCTCATCGCATGGATGCTCCGGCCCATCAACGTATCGGCGCCACGCCCTGGCTGTTGTCGCCGAACAGGAACTGGGACGGGTCGTTGCCCAGCTGTTCGGTCACGCGGTTCACATTGACCGCAAGCGAACGCAATTCGGTGATTAACAGCGTCAGGTCGTAAAGGCCACCTTGCGAGAACTCGGCGATGCCCGGCCGGATCTGCGACAGCAGCAAGGTCGCCTGGTTCGCGGCGCTATCGAACGATTCCGTGGCCGATGCGACCGATGCCGTGACGCTTCGGATTGAAGTGTCGGCTGTTGTGAGCAACTGATCCAGCCGATCGGTAATGCCGACCATATCGACGCGCAACTCCTCGGCCAAGCCGTCGACATTGGTGACCAGCGAGTTGATCCGCTCGCCCGTTCCCGACAAAGAGGCAATCTGTCGATTCAAATCCTCGCTGATGCTGCGGACGTTGGCGATGGTCGCGCTGATGTTGTCGATGTTCTCCTCAGACAGCAGGTCGGTGATGCGGCCGACGGCCGTGTTGACGCCGTTCAGGATCTCAGGCAATTCGTTGGAAATCGCCTGCAAGGTCGATGGCGAGGTGGGGATTTCCGGCGGCTCACCATCGACGGATTCGATCGGCGGATTGCCGGGCGCGCCGCCACTGATTTCGACATACTGACCGCCGGTGATGCCGGCCAGTTCCAATTGTGCGGTGCTGCCTTGGGTGATCGGAATGTCCGAATCGATCTGCATCGTGACTTTTACAAGATTGAAATTGTTCGGGTTGATCTGGAATGCGGTGACCTCGCCGGCTGGAATGCCCTGGAACCGGACGGGACTGCCGGCCTGGAGGCCGTTAATGGACCCGCTGAAATTCGCAACATAGGTGTGGGTCGCCTGGCTGACGCTCAACTGCCCAAGCCAGATAACGAAGATCACCAGGCCGACGGCAAGGGCCACAACAAAGCTGCCGACGGCGATATAGCTCCCCTTGGTTTCCATCCGCCGGTCTCAAGCCCCCTGCTCAGCATGCTGCGCGGCACGCATGCGCGGCCCGTGGAAGTAGGCGCGCAGCCACGGGTCATCCATCGCCATCAACTGGTCCATTGTGCCGACAGTGACCTTCTTGTTCAAAAGCACCGAGATACGGTCGCAGATTGTGTTCAAGCTGTCGAGATCGTGAGTCACCATTAATACAGTTAGATTCAAGCTCTTGCGCAAGGATTCGATGAGATCGTCAAAAGAAGACGCACCAATCGGATCAAGGCCGGCGGTCGGTTCGTCCAAGAACAGGATCTCAGGATCCATGGCCAAGGCCCGCGCCAGACCGGCGCGCTTGCGCATTCCGCCCGACAGTTCCGACGGCAGCTTGTTGCAGGCATCCGGCTGCAAACCGACCATGGCGATCTTCGCGCGCGCGATCTGTTCGATCAGCGATTGCGGCAGCTTGGTGTTTTCGCGCAACGGCACCTGGATGTTCTCCGACACGGACAGGCCACTGAACAGAGCGCCATCCTGGAACAAAACGCCCCAGCGCTTCTGCAGGTCCCGCCGCCGCACGGGATCAGGGTCGTAAGGGTCCCGGCCCAGCACGCGCACTGTCCCCGCCTGCGGCTTGCGCAGCCCCACAATCGTGTTGACCAGCACGGACTTGCCGGTCCCAGAGCCGCCGACCAGCCCCATGACCTCGCCGCGCTTCACGTCCAGGTTCAGACCGTCATGCACGACGGTCTCGCCGAACTGGCTGCGAATGCCGTGGGCCTGGATGACGAAGTCCTGCTGTCCCGCCATCGCCTAAAACCCGATCTCGGCAAAAAGCACGGAAAAGCCGGCATCGAGCACCAGAACGAGCATGATCGACTGCACGACCGACTGGGTGGTCTGCCGGCCCACGCTTTCCGCGCTGCCGGTAACGCGCAAGCCCTGAAAACAGCCGACCATGCCAATGACGAAGGCGAACACAGGTGCCTTGACCAGGCCGGAGAAGAACGTGTTCAGCGTGACGGCGTCTTGAAGCCGGTTCAGGAACGCGCCGTAATCGATGCCGAGCGCCGCGGAGGCAACCATCGCACCGCCGACGAGACCCACGATGTCGGCGAAAAAGACCAGCAGCGGCATCGTGATCATCAGGGCGACAACGCGCGGGATGACCAACACCTCGATCGGGTCGAGCCCCAGCGTCTCCAGCGCGTCGACTTCCTGATTGACCTTCATGGTGCCGATCTGGGCGGTAAACGCCGAGCCGGAGCGGCCGGCGACCATGATCGCGGTCAGCAAGACCCCCAGCTCTCGCAAGATCGACACGCCCAACAGGTCGACAACGAAGATCTGGGCGCCGAACTCGGCAAGTTGCTGGGCGCCCTGATAGGCCAGCACCACGCCAATGAGAAACGACAAGAGGCCGACGATCAGCATCGCTTTGATGCCCGTCGCCTCCATATGATAGACTGTCGAGGCGACCCGCAAACGGCGGGGGTTGGCCACCACCTTGCCCAGCGTGATCAGGACCAACCCGAGAAAGTTCAGCAGCAGAAGGCTTTCGTGGATCAGGTCGAAGGTCACCTTGCCGGTATTGTTCAGCAAGTTGACCACCGGCCGCGGCCGCAAGGGCGGCGGCATGCGGTCGATATCGACCTTCTGCATATCCTGGATCAGCTCGGTGAACGCGTCGGGCACGCGAACGAAGCTGACGTCGCGGCCGCCCGCGGCGAACCGGCGCCGAACGCGTTCAAGCAGCCAGGCGCCGGCCGTGTCGAGACGGTCGACGCCCGACAGGTCCATGGCGACCGGGTCGCTGCCCTCGGGCGCCGCCACCTTTGGCAGGCGCGTGTTGAGCAGCCGCGCGGTGCTCAAATCCCAGACGCCGCCGGCGACCAGACGGCGACGGCCGTCGGCCCATTGCAAGGTCGGTTTGACAACACTCGCCATGCGCTAAGGCCTCGCCCGTCCGTTAGCAGGATGGGCCGGCCCGTTCGGCCGCTTTGGCGCCCCGCGGTGCCGCATCTGGTTCATTGGCACGAAAAACCGGCAAAAAGCGGCTGACGGATCACTTGGTTCATCCCTAATGTGCGGGAACGGGCGGGCGCCGGACGGCGCCGTGCCCCATGCGGCCATTGAACATCTACAGATCTCCGCCGAGGAACAGGATGAATCTCCAAGATCATATCCGACATATCCCCGATTTCCCAAAGCCAGGAATTGTTTTCTACGATATCTCTACCCTGTTGGCCCATCCGGGTGCCTGGCGCGAGGCGGTCGAACAACTCGTCAGCGTGATCGAGCCGGAACGGCCAGATATCTTGGTTGGTATCGAATCGCGCGGATTCCTGCCGGCGGCGCCGCTTGCCCTGGCGCTGGGCTGCGGCTTCATTATGGCCCGCAAACCCGGCAAGCTGCCGGGCAAGACAATCGGTCACACCTATGATCTCGAATACGGTACCGACCGGATCGAGATCCAGGAAGATGCCATCGAGCCGGGACAGCGCGTGGTCGTGCTGGACGATTTGTTGGCGACCGGCGGCACGATCGCCGCGACAATCGCGCTGTTGGAAAAAGTCGGGGCTGAGGTCACGCACGCCGCCTGCATCATCGAGCTGGCGTTCCTGGGCGGCCGAAAACGCCTGAATGTGCCGGTTACGACCTTGATCCAGTACGACACTTGACCCAATTGATGCGCCGCATAGGCCCCCATCCCTTCTTTCGAGGGTATCGTTCATGAGTGAATCCGCACGCCCCTGGTGGAAGGGGGCCGTGATCTACCAGATCTATCCGCGCAGCTTTCAGGACACGACCGGGACGGGCATCGGCGACCTGAACGGCATCACCGAACGTCTGGGCTATATCGCCGATCTGGGCGTCGACGCGATCTGGATCTCACCGTTCTTCAAATCGCCGATGAAGGATTATGGCTACGACGTTGCCGATTACCGGTGCGTCGATCCGATGTTCGGCACCAACGACGATTTCGACCGGTTGATCGACCGGGCCCATACGCTGGGCCTGAAGGTGATGGTCGACATGGTCTACGCCCACACCTCCAATCAGCACGCCTGGTTTATCGAGAGCCGGGCGAACCGGGACAATCCGAAGGCCGACTGGTATGTCTGGGCCGACCCGCGGCCCGACGGAACGCCGCCAAACAACTGGCTGTCGGTCTTCGGCGGGCCTGCCTGGCAATGGGAACCGCGGCGATCCCAGTACTATCTGCACCATTTTCTGGTCAGCCAGCCGAACCTGAACTGGCACAACCCCGCCGTTGCCGATGCGATGTTCGCGGACACCAAGTTTTGGCTGGACAAGGGTGTCGACGGTCTGCGGCTGGACGCGATTTCGACCCTGTTTTCCGACGCCGCGTTGCGATCGAACCCGCCGGTCGACCCGGCCGATCGCGTGGCGGAGATGGCCGGGGCCGGCAACAACCCCATTGCCATGCAGAACCATATCTATGACCGCGACCAGCCTGAGATGCTGCCCATGTTCAACCGGCTGCGCAAACTGGTCGAGCAGTATCCGAGCGGCTTCCTGCTGGGTGAAATCGCCGATGTCGATTCGATTGCCGCGGTGGCCAAGTACACGCGCGGCAGAGACCGCTTGCATAGTGGCTATACGTTCCAATTGATGCAGGCGCAGTTCGACGCCGGCATGCTGAAGGCCCTGGTCGGCCGCTTGGAACGCGAGTTGGACGATGGCTGGATGACCTGGTCGCTGTCCAATCATGACAGCCCTCGCTCGGTCAGCCGGTTCGGCGTCCTGCCGCATCTTTCCGGCGACCGCGCAGCCTTGGCCAAGCTGCTGATGGCATTGCAGCTTTCGCTGCGCGGCAGCGTCTGCATCTATCAGGGCGAAGAGTTGGGACTGACCGAGGTCGACATTCCCTACGAGCGGCTGCTCGACCCGTGGGGCATCGAGTTCTGGCCAGACTTCAAGGGCCGGGACGGCTGCCGCACGCCGATGGCCTGGAGCAGCCACGAGGTGAATTGCGGCTTCAGCATCGTCGAGCCCTGGTTGCCCGTCGGTCCCGACCACGGCGGGTTGGCGGTCGACGTGCAAGACGGCGATGAGAACAGCGTTCTGGAAGCCTATCGACGCTTTCTTGCCTGGCGGCACAACCAGGCGCCCATCATCGATGGGGATTTTCTGCTGCGCGACGATCTCGACGACCCGATCTTCGCCTTCGAACGATCCAAGGACGGTCAACGCATGCTCTGCGTCTTCAACCTCTCCAACGAACCCAGAGACGTCGCGATCGAGGATGGCTGGCATCCGTCCGATGGTCACGGCTTCGGCGCCGATCTTGACGGTGGCAAAGTGACGCTTCCCGCCTTTGGAGCGTTTTTCGCCAGTTCCGCGTGACCGTTTGACACGGCCTACCGTCGAGACCGGCGGCACTGGGATCGCCATGGCCTCAATGTCACCAAACTAAAACAAAACGGTTGGATACCTGTCAGAACAATCGGATAGGTAGATTGCCTCATCACCGAAATAGGAAGGTCTGAGGCAATGACTCAGGGTCTGGTTAAGCACGGCGCGCTGGCCGGCTGCGGCTTGCTTGCGCTTGCCGCGATGACGGCGTCAGCAGGCGCGGCGCAGAATGATTACATCGCAACCATTCACGTGGTCCCCGGCGGCGAAGGGGCGGCGGCGGAGACCGTTTCCGGCGTCGTCTTCGAGGATCTCAGCCGCGACGGCGTGCGCCAGGACGACGAGCCGGGCATTGCCGGCGTCATGGTTTCCAACAGCCGCGAGGTCGTCCTGACGGACGAAAACGGCGCCTATGAGCTGCCGGCCTTCAACAACATGACCGTGTTCGTCACCGAACCCCGGGCCTATGACGTGCCGGTCAATGACGACCTGGTGCCTCAGTTCTTCTACCATCACAAGCCGGACGGCACCCCGATCGAGCTGCGCTATGGCGGCCTGCCGCCGACCGGTCCCCTGCCCGCCGCGATCAACTTCCCAATGATCCGGGGCGACGCCTCCGACCAGTTCAGTTGTGTCGTGATGGGCGACACCCAGCCCTATTCGAACACCGAGATCGGCTACGTCCGCGACAGCATCGTCCACGACCTGATGTCACAGGATCTCAGCGACGCGCAATGCATGATCCTGGTCGGCGACGTGATGGGCGACGATCTGGACCTGCTGCCGCGCTTCATGGACATGATGAGCACCGTCGGCCTGCGGCAGTATTATGTGCACGGCAACCACGATTTCGACTTCGACGCCACGTCGGACGCGGACTCGGCCGATAGCTGGCGCCGCCTGTACGGCCCGGCCTACTACTCCTACGACATCGGCCAGGTGCATTTCGTCGTGCTGGACAATGTCGTCTATCCGTGCGGCCCGGAGGATGACGGGCCCGGCGGGCGCGACGCCTGCGCCGATCCGGAAAGAACGGTCTACAACGGCCGCGTGACCGACCAGCAGATGGAATGGCTGGCCAACAATCTGGCGCATGTGCCGGAAGACAGGCTGATCGTGCTGGCCCACCACATCCCGTTCGTGTCGTTCATCGACAGCAACACCGGCCGGCACCAGACCGACAATGTGAACGACATCTACGAGCTGCTGCGCGGCCGCCCGGCCCTGTCGCTGTCCGGCCACACCCACACGCTGGAACAGTTGCTGGCGGGCGAGTCCTACCAGGGCTGGCAGGAACAGGTCGGCGTCGGCCGGCTGCCGTTCAACCATGTCGTCACCGGCGCGCCGTCCGGCAACTGGTGGTCGGGCGACCTGAACTTCGACGGCATCCCGATGTCGTTCGCCCGGCTGGGCACACCGCGGGGCTATCTGATCTTCGACTTCGACGGCAACACCTATCAGGACACGTTCTACGGCGCCAACCTGCCGACCGACCGGCAGATGGCCGTGTCGTTCAACACGCCGCAGTTCCGTGACTGGTTCGAGACGCTGTATGCCTGGACGGAAGAAAACGACCCGCCGCACGAGGGTATCCCGCCGCTGAACATTAACGATCTGGCCGACACGCGGCTCATGACGCCGGAGGATTTGGGCAACGGGGTCTACCTCGTCGCCAATGTCTGGAACGGCAGCCGGGAAAGCGACGTCTTCGCCCACATCAATGACGGGCCGCGCATCGACATGGTCCGGACGCAGGAAGGCGATGGCGAGGACATCCGCCAGGGTGCGGAATACGCCGATCCGTTCGCCACGCAGCGCCAGATGCATGTCGCACGCTATGCCATGGAAAGCGGTTCGGGCGACCCGCGCAACCAAGGGTTCGAGCTCTGGCAGGGCTCCCAGTTCGGCCCGGTGCCGCCGCAAAGCCTGGAACCCTGGATGCTGGCCGACCAGTCCATGCATCTCTGGCGTGCCGAACTGCCGGCGAACCTGCCGGTCGGCACCCATGTGGCGACCGTGACCACGGTTGACCGGTTCGGGCGCGAGTTCACCGACCATATCGTCTTCGAGGTGCGCGAGGAACGCCCGGCACCGCGCTGGCGCAACGAGCTGTGGGAGACGCCGACGAACTGACCTGTCGGCAACCATCACCTGCTATTGGGGGCGGCGCCGAGGCGTCGCCCCTTTCTTTTGCGGCCCTAAGCCGGCGGTGTGGCCCGATCGAGCTCTTCCAACGTCTGAACCAGGCCCATCGCCGCATGTTCGATGACCCGCCGGCCCTTCTCCGCGTCGCCTTCGGTCGCATTGCCGACAGCGCCGGTCCGGTTCAAATCCTCCGTCAGCCAGCCGAAGGCGGCCGGCCCTAGGGGCCTCAGCCAGGCATTGCTGTCCGCCAAACGCTCGGCTTCCGACGGGAAGTCGGCCAGCCGGTCCAGCCGCACCGTATCTAGTACAGCATGCAACATCATCGATGTTTCGATCGCGCCACCATGAATGCCATGGGCCCGTTCGTCCTCGTCAAACAGGCCATCAGGAAGGCCGAAATCGAACCAGCTGACATGGGCGGCCAGCATGCCGTGACGCGCCCTCAGATCCCGCGCGACCAGATCCATGATCTGTGGTTGGCCGCCATGGCTGTTGAAGATCAGGAGCTTGCGCAGACCCGCCCGCGCCAGGCTGTCGCCGATATCGGTCCACAGACCGATCGTGGTTGAGACCTGTAACGTCAGCGTGCCGGGGAACGAGACGTGTTCGGGGCTGAGGCCTATCTGCTGCGCGGGCAGAATGACCGCCGGCAGGTCGGCCGGCATTTTGACAATCGCGGCGTCCAGAATGGCCCGGTTGAGCGCCGCATCGGTCGACAATGGCAGGTGCGGCCCGTGCTGCTCGATCGCCGCCACCGGCAGAACGGCGATCAGGCGCTCGCGATCGACCTCGGCCAGTTCCGCCGTGGTCCAGTCGTGCCAATATCGGTGAAAGGGCGCGTTTAAGGATTCGGGCATGGCGTGTCAGACCGGTCTCTGTACAGTAGGCGCCCATGATAGTGGCTCAGATCACCGACTTACACATCGTCAATGAGGGTGACTTGCTTTGGGACGGCTGGGATTCGGCCAGCGCCCTGACGAAGGCGGTCGCCCGGCTGAACGGCCTGAAGCCAAGGCCGGACTTTCTGGTCGTCACCGGCGATCTGATCGACACCGGCGAAGCCGAAGCCTACCGCCATCTAAAGGCGCTCTTGGCGCCGCTGACAATGCCCATCGGCCTGATCCCGGGCAACCATGACGGACGCGATAATCTGCGCGGGCTTGGACTTGGGCAGGCCTACGATCCATCGGCCGCGCCCTTTTGCCAGTTCGCGACAGCGCTGGGCCCGCTAAGGCTGATCGGCCTGGACACGCTGGAGGAAGGTGCCGCCCACGGCACGCTATGCCAGCAGCGGCTGGACTGGTTCGAACAGCGCTTGGCCGAGGATACCGCCACGCCGACGATCGTTGCCCTGCACCACCCGCCGTTCGACAGCGGCATTGCCTCCATGGACGGGCTGGGCCTGAAAGAGGGACGCGCGCGCTTCGTCGAACTTGTTGAACGAGCGCCAAACGTCGTCCGTATCCTGTGCGGCCACCAACACCGGCCGATCGTGACCATGGTCGGCGGCGCCGTCGTCAGTCTCTGTTCCAGCACCACGGTGCAGATTCCGTTCGATCTCGGACCAAAGCTGCCGACCCCGTTGAGGCCGGAACCGCCGACCCTGCAACTGCATCTCTGGCAGTCAGGCCATCTGGTCAGCCACACGCTCTATATCGACGAGTTCTGACCAAACGGAACTTACTGCGCCCATTGAACCCGCCGCCCATCCGTTCTATGTGCTGCATTGGCCTTTCCGAAGACCCCAAGGACAAACCGATGATTTCTCCCACGCAGTCCCGCGCCTATGCCGAGCTTGCCGACGGCGACGACAAGGAAAAGGACGAAAACGCGCGCAAGAACGGGCCTGGGCCGCAGATCGGCCAGATCCTGTTCAAACAGCGCACCATGCTGCTGGTCGGCGAAATCGACATGAAGCTGGCGCGCGAGTTCACGGCCCAACTGCTGGCCTTGGCGGCGGAGAGCGACGATCCGATCAAGCTGGTCATCAACTCGCCGGGCGGCCATGTCGAAAGCGGCGACACGATCCACGACATGATCCGTTTCGTCACCCCGACCGTGAAGGTGCTGGGCACCGGCTGGGTTGCCAGCGCCGGCGCGCACATCTATCTCGCGGCCGACAAGAAAAACCGCTATTGCCTGCCCAACACGCGCTTCATGCTGCACCAGCCCCTGGGCGGCGTCGGCGGCCGCGCGGTCGATATCGACATCGAGGCCCGTGAGATCATCAAGATGCGCCGCCGCATCAACGAGACCATCGCCAAGGAGACGGGTCAGCCGATCGAAAAGGTCGAAAAGGACACCGACCGGAACTATTGGATGTCGTCCTCCGAAGCGAAGGACTATGGCGTGGTGGGCCATATCATCGAAAGCCAGGCCAAGTTCTGATCAAGCCGCAAGGCTGATCAGCGACACCGACCGGGCACGGCAGTTCGGCGGCACGGGCCGCCGGGTCGCCCACCGCCAAGCAGCCGTCTGACGGCAACAAGCGCGCGAACGGACCATCGCGATGGATCAGCCTATCATTGCCGACCGCCGGCCGGACGCTGGCAACGGTGAGCCGCCGGCCGTTTTGGCGCGCGGCATGACGAAGAGTTTCGGCGCGCTGAAGGCCGTCGACGGCATCGACCTGGAGGTGCCGGTCGGCCAGATCTTTGCCATCCTGGGCCCAAACGGCGCCGGCAAGACCACGCTCATGCGGATGCTCGCCACGCTGACCACGCCCGACGCCGGCACGGCGACGGTGATGGGCCATGATCTTCTGGCCGAGCCTCAAAGTGTGCGCGCGTCGATCGCGATGACCGGCCAATTCGCCTCGCTGGACGAGGATCTGACCGGGCGGGAAAACCTGATCCTGGTGGCCCGTCTGTGGGGCTTTTCGCGGCGCGACGCGCGGGCCCGCGCTGACCATCTGATGGCCGCGTTCGAGCTCACCGACGCCGCCAACCGGCAGGTTAAGGACTATTCCGGCGGCATGCGCCGGCGCCTCGACATCGGTGCCTCGCTGATCGTCACGCCCGGCGTTCTGTTCCTCGACGAGCCGACCACCGGCCTCGACCCGTCCGCGCGGCAGCGGGTCTGGCGCATGATCCGGCGGCTGGCCCGCTCGGGCGTGACGATCCTGTTGACGACGCAGTATCTGGAGGAGGCCGATCAGCTCGCCGCACGCATTGCCGTCATCAATCACGGCCGCAAGATCGCCGAAGGCACGAGCCGAGAGTTGAAGGCCGCGACCGGATCGGGCTTTCTGCACGTCACCCTGGCCGATCCGGCCCAGATCGAGGCCGCGTCGGCCCTGCTGGAACAGCGGCTCGAGGCACCGGTTCAGCATAACGCGGAAGACATGCGCTTGTCGGTGAAGGCGGCGACCGCCGCTTCGGCCAGTGACGGTGTGGCCGCGCTGGTAGCGGCCGGGGTCGAGCTTTCGGACTTTTCCATGGGCTCGCCAAGCCTTGAGGAGGTCTTCTTCTCGCTGACCGGCCAGATGGAAGAGACGGCCCCGGAGGACGTCGCATGAGCGACCAACCGACCCTGGTCCAGCACGCCGCCCGCCCGCCGCGGCCGTCCGGTGTGTCCAACGCCTTGGTCTTCGGTTGGCGCGCCGTCCTCAAGTTCAAGCATGTGCCCGAGCAGACGTTCGACCTGGTGATGGGTCCGATCATGTTCACGCTGCTCTTCACCTTCATCTTCGGCAGCGCGCTGGCCGGGTCGATTTCGAACTACCTGCAGTACCTGCTGCCGGGCATCCTGGTCCAAACCGTGATGTTCAACTCCATGTATTCCGGCATGGGGCTCAGCACCGACATCGGCAAGGGCCTGTTCGACCGGTTCCGCTCGCTGCCCATCTGGTCACTGGCGCCCTTCGCCGGCCTGATGGTCGGCGATGTGCTGCGCCACCTGATCGCCGGGTTGATCATCCTGGCGATCGGGCTTGCGCTCGGCTATCGGCCCGAAGCGGGCGTGGTCGGCGTTGTCGCCGCCTTCATCCTCTTGGTGGCCATCGGTTTCGGCGTCGGCTGGGTCTTTCTGGTCCTCGGCATGCTGATCCGCACCCCAGCGACCGTGATGACCCTGGGCTTCGCGGTGCTCTTCCCGGTGGTCTTCACCTCGAACATCATGGTCGACCCCGCCACGATGCCCGACTGGCTGCGCGCCATTGTCGAACTCAACCCGGTCTCACACATGGCATCGGCCATGCGCGGCTTGATGACCGGCAACGCCAACGCCAGCGAGGTCCTCACCGCCCTCGCTGCGCCTGCCGTGCTGACCGTAATCCTCGCGCCGCTGACGCGATGGCTTTATCGGCGAGAGTGATTAGCTTGGGCACCCAGTCGTGTTCGATCTTGGATTGGAGTTGTCCTTCGAGAGGGCAGCCGCCTGATCTAGCGTTCGAGGCCCAGAAGCACACCCAGCTTCGCTTGAACATCCGCGACGACAGCCATTGGAGCCTCGCCGGCGACGCGGATGTTGCGTGCGAAGCGGTCGATCGAGCGCACTTGGTCAACCAGGATGGCGCCGGACACTGCGAGACCGGCCGGCAGCATAACCTTCCAGGGCCAGGGGCTGGCGTTTGACGTGATCGGGCAGACAATAGCGATCTTCGAACGCTCGTGATACGCGCGCGGCGACAGCACCATGGCAGGGCGGTGCCCAGCCTGTTCGCTTCCTGATTGCGGCGTGAAGTCGACCCAGACCAATGCGCCGCGATCCGGCGGCTCAGTCACAGAACCTCATGGCCCAAAGGCGGTGACGAGGCATCATCGAGCGTTTCGGGTTGGTTTTCCGGGCGCATCCGGGCGACCAACTCTTCCAGCGTATAGCGCGGACCCGGGGCACGGATGATCAGTGAATTACCTTCGATGGACAGGTCAACGGCCTCGCCTTCATGGACTTGAAGGCTTTCCACCGCCGCCTTGGGCAGGCGGATTGCCAGGCTGTTGCCCCACTTCGATACCCGCATGCGCATGCGTCATCTCCAGAAAGATTTGTCTATACAATGTATATACTACCAGCGACCGATCAAGCAGAGAGTGACTTGATCAGCCCTGCGAAGACCGTCGCTCAAATGCTCCAGATCGGCCGTGTTCCCGTACGGCAGCAGTTTTTGCAGCGATGCCGCGGACAAGTCCGGGCTGATCCGCCGAAAATCGGCAAGACCGGGTCGTGCGCCTGCGCGAACCGGCGTTCCATGCGTGTCCTCCCTGCCGAGAAGATCGGTAGAAGGCCGCTTCGAAATCCACGCGCTCTGTGAGTACCGCCGAACGGTCGCCTCGACGGTCTCGATCAGGCAGCGGCGGCACAACGGCGGACGGGTCCGCGCAAATAGCCCTTGGCTGACGGTGCGAAACCGGCGACCGCCGTCGTCACCGCCGCCAGAAAGCGGGCGCGAGCAGGACGAGCACGGCAAAGAACTCAAGCCGTCCAAGCAGCATGGCAATCGCCAGGACCCATTTGGCGGCATCCGGCAAGGTCGAGAAGTTGCCGGCCGGACCGATGATCGGGCCCAGCCCCGGCCCGACATTGGCCAATGCCGTTGCGGCGCCAGAGGTCGCGGTCAGAATGTCGAGGCCCATCGCCGCCAAGACCAGGCTGAACAGCAGCCACGTGGTCAAGAACAGGAACAGCAGCCCCATGACGGAGACGAACAGGGGCGCGGTGACGGTTCTGTCCTGATAGCGCAGCGCAATCACCCGGTTAGGGCTGACGATGTGCGCCATCTGGCCTTTGAAGGCGAGGCCGAGCATCTGGAACCGGAAGATCTTGATGCCACCCGCGGTCGACCCGGTGCAGCCGCCGACGAAGGTCAGCAGCAAAAACAGCGTGACGGCGAAGGTTCCCCATTGCTGGTAGTCGGCCGAGACGAAACCGGTCGTGGTGACGACCGATGTGATGTTGAACGAGGCCTCGCGCACCGCGGCGACGAAGTCGTAGTCGAGCGTCAGGTGCATCCAAAGCGCCAACATGACCGTGCACAGCAGCAGGAACTGTAGAAACCGCCTGATCTGGCTGTCCTGCCAAAGGGACCGCCAATCGCCGCGAACCGCGCTGACATAGCGCAGAAACGGCAGGGCGCCTGCGATCATGAAGATCGTTATCGCCCACTCAAAATCCAGGTTGAAGCCGCCGATCGATCGGTCGCTGGTAGAAAAGCCACCGGTCGACAGCGTCGTCAGGGCGTGATTGATGCTGTCGAAAACCGACATGCCGCAGATCAGCAGCGTCATGAAGCACAGGACCGTCAGGCTGACATAGATCAGGCAGACCGACGCCGCCACTTCGGTCATCCTCGGATAGACCTTGTCCGCCTCGTCCGACCGCTCGGCCTGAAACAGTTGCATGCCACCGACCTTCAGGAACGGCAGGATGACGATGGCCATGCCGATGATGCCGATGCCGCCCATCCACTGCAGCAGCGACCGCCAGAGCAGCAAGCCGGGCGGGGCGCTGTCCAGGCCGACCAGCACGGTTGACCCCGTTGTCGTCAGCCCGGACATGGCCTCAAAGAAACCGTCGGTGATGCTCAGCCGATAGACGTCGAAGTGAAAGGGCAGCGAGCCGAAAAAGGCGACCGCCAGCCATGCCAGCGTGGTCAGCATGAAGGTCTGGCGGATCGAAAGGCTTAGGTCGCTACGCCAGCAGGCCAGGATCAGAGCGCCGCCGCAAAAACCAGTGATGCTCGCGCTGAACGCGAACGGCTCCCAACTCTCACGCGGGTCCAATAAGCCGATCGCCATCGGCGGTATCATGGCCGCCGCAACGACGACGAGAAGGAAGCCGGTGACAAACAGCACCGGGACCGGCGACAGGGGGTTCAGCCGGGTCGGCTGATACCGCCGGCGTCTTTCGATGATCAGACGGCGGCGGGGTGACATTCGGGATCACGTGGCGGTTGGTTCACCCCGGCATGCCGAGCGCACCCATATAGAGGTCCAGCAACTCTTCCAGCTCGCGCCGATCGGCGGTGTCCATCTTGCGCAGACGCACGACCTGGCGCATCACCTTGACGTCGAAGCCGACGGACTTCGCCTCGGCGTAAACCTCGCGCACATCGGCGGTCAGCCCGGCTTTCTCCTCCTCCAGCCGTTCGATACGTTCGATGAATGAGCGCAGGCGGTCAGCGGCAACGCCGTTGACGTCGGACATGGACAAACCTCATTGAAACGGGGCGCGAAACAACACGAAACGTGGCCGGAACGATAAGCCGGCGGGCCGATATCGTCCAGCGATTCGCGGGATGGCGGCCTGGATCGCGGGCTATAGATAGGGGCTGGCGAGCCATACGGTGCTGTCGCGCACCTTGGTCAACGGCCCCCGTCTGGCCACCGTCTCCGCCGTCAGTTCGCGGCTGCGCGCCAAGATGGCCTCCAGATGGTGTTCGAGTGTGCCCGCGAGGGTGCCGTCATAGACCTCGATATCGAACTCGAAGTTCAGGCGAAGGCTGCGCGGGTCCCAGTTGGACGAACCGAAATACGACCACAGACCGTCGACCACCATCAGCTTGGAATGGTTGAAGGGCGGCGGCTGCAGCCATACGCGACAGCCGGGTTCGATAACCTGTCGCAGTTGGGCCATGCTGGCCCATTGCACGAGGCGCAGATTGTTTTCCTCCGGCACGACGATATCGACCTGGACACCCCGCCGCGCCGCCACCGCCAAGGCCGCGATGAGTTGCTGGTCGGGCAAAAAGTATGGCGTTGCGATGCGGATCCGTCGCTGAGCCACAGCCAGCGCGCCCATAAGGACCATGTGCGTGCCGTCAACCGGCCGGTCCGGACCAGACGCCACGCCACGCGCGAGCACACCCCCGTCAAGGCCGTGAATGTCCGGCAGCCAGCTTTCGTCATCCAGCACTTCACCCGTCGTGAAGGCCCAGTCCTGGGCGAAAACCTCACTGATCTGTGCGACGACCGGCCCTTCGACCCGAAAGTGGATATCCTGCTGGGTCTGCGCTCCGCCAACGGCACTGGTGAAGGCCTCGCGGATGTTCATGCCGCCGGCAAAACCGATCTGTCCGTCGACAATAAGCAGCTTTCTGTGCGTGCGCATGTTGGCGTAGGCCAGCCGCCAAGGCATCCGGGTGCGCATGAACAGGGCGTAGGTGACGTCATTGTCGCGCAGAGACTGGTGAATGGTCGGCCGGCTGTAGTGCGAGCCGACCGCGTCGATCAGCACCCGAACTTCCACGCCGCGCGCCCTCGCCTTCCCCAAGGCATCGGCAAACTGGCGGCCAACGCTGTCGCAATCGAAGATGTAACTGCTGAGCGCGATCGTGCTTTCGGCCGAGGCGATTGCCTCCAGCATCGAGGGATAGGCCTCGTCGCCGCCGATCAGGGGCGCGATGCGGTTGCCTTGGGTCAGCAGCTTGTGGGTCGAGCGATTGACCAGCCGGCGGAGTTGCGCCAGATGCGGCGACAGGGCGGTCACCGCGCTTTCAAGCGCCAGCGCCGCCTCCGGCGTGTCCTGGGTCGGGCCGCGCCTGGCCTGGGTCCGCAGACGCACGGCGCGCCGGCTGATGCGGTTGATGCCCAGCAGATAGTAGGCAAGTGCGCCGATATAGGGGCTGAGCCAGATCACGCCCACCCAGCCGGCGGCGGAGCGCACATCGCGCTTGGTCATGGCCGCGTGGACCGTGGCCGCGATCGACAGCAGAATGCCGATCGTGGCCGCCGAATGCGGCCAATAGCCGTCAAGAAACTCGATCACGGCCGTGCCCCGGCGCCGTCAGTTCCCGTGCGTGGCCTCGAAGGCGCGTTTTTGGGCCTCCGTCGCCTCGGTCTGATAGCTCGCCTTCCAATCGGCATAGGGCATGCCGTAGACGATTTCGCGCGCCTGATCATAGTCCATGTCCAAACCGCGATCCTCGGCGGCCGCGCGATACCATTTCGACAGGCAGTTGCGACAGAAGCCCGCCAGGTTCATCAGGTCGATGTTCTGAACGTCCGTGCGCTCACGCAAATGCGCCACCAGGCGCCGAAAGGCCGCGGCCTCTAGTTCAGTTCGTGTTTGATCATCCATCTCAGCATGCTCCCGTTTTTGCTTTCGGCCCGTTCCACATAGGGACAGGGTGACGGAAACAGAAGGGATTGTGGGTCTAAAGACCGTGGCGGGTCTCGCTGATCAGCCAGTCGACCACACCTTCGAGAGCTTCCCTTTGGGTGCGGCCGGCCGCCAGCCCCTCCTCATAAAGCCTGATCTGCGTATGGGCGCTGGTCTTTCTTTGCAGAATCGATCGGGCCCGGGCGACCTCGTCGACACAGTTCAGTACCTCGGCATCCTCTTGGATCAGGTCGAGTATTTCTTCCAGCAGCGTGGCGTACGGCACCATCTCGCGCCGGCCGAAATCGATCAGCCCATCATCCAGACCGTATCGCATGGCCCGCCAGCGATTCTCGTTGATCAGCAGCGTGCTGTAGCGACGCCATGTCGCGTTGGTACGCTTCAGGCGCCAGAGCATGCGCAACAGGCAGGCATAGATGGCGGCGATCGTGATCGAGTCCTCCATCCGGGTCGGAATGTCGCAGACGCGCATTTCCAGCGTCGGGAACCGGGCCGAGGGCCGGATATCCCACCAGATCTTGGTGCCGTCCTCGATGACGCCAGTCTCGATCAACGTGTGCAAGTGCTGCTCATAGTCGTTGAAACCGGCGTAGGGTTCCGGGATACCGGTACGGGGCAGCTCGTTGAAGACCGCCAGTCGATAGGACTTCAACTCCGTGTTGATGCCCTCCCAGAACGGCGAAGAGGTCGAAAGAGCCAGCAGGTGCGGCAGGAAATAGCGCATCTGGTTCATCAGATCGACGCGCAGATTGCCGTCCTCGATGCCGACATGGACATGGTTGGCACAGATCAGCAGGCGTCGGGCCGGCGCGCCGATATCGTGGCGCAGTTGCTCGTACCGCTCCCGCTCCGTGGTTTTCTGCGGCCGCCACGAGCCGAAGGGGTGGGTTGACGCGGCGATGATCTCCAGATCGTGCGCCCTGGCAATGTCCGACACCGTGCGGCGCAGCTTGGCAAGCTCATGGGCCGCCTCGGCCAGATCGGCGCAGACCGGTGTTCCGACCTCGATCTGGCAGCGCATGAACTCGGGCGACACGCGCTCCGGCAGTTGGCGCGCGCATTCCTCGATCACGGTCTTTGGGGGGTCGGCCGCAAGATCGCGGCTGACCGGGTCGACCAGCAAATACTCCTCTTCGATGCCGAGGCTGAAGGACGGCTCCGGGATCGGCATCAGGCGTTGACCGCCTTGTTGTTGTCCTGCGTGAAGCCGGTATCGCCATAGCCGCCATTCGACAGCAACGGTGCAAGGCAGTCGGCGAGCCGGTCGCCCCACGCCTCGGCCTTTTCCTCGGTGTCGACCAGGTCCTGGCGCACCTCGATCAGCGTGTTGGCCAGGTCGCGCGGATAGGCGTGCGTCTCGACCGTGTAGCCATGGCGATTGCGTCCCGAATAGGGCTGGTTGTCGCCGATGCACAGGTCTGGCTCCTGGCGCAGGCGGTCGATCAGAGGCAGCGACAGCCCGCCTTCATCGCCCCAAAGGATGCCGACATGCCAGGGCCGGTCGACACCCCGGAACTGTTCGGTGAAGCTGTGGACCGAGATCACGCTGGGCGCCACGCCCCGCGTGGCGAACCGGTTCAGCCAATCGTCGATGGCCTGGTGATAGGGGTGAAAGAACTCCGCCGCGCGCGCCTCGGCGTCGTTGGGTGTCAGGGTCCTGTTCGCCGGTACAATCACCCCGTCGCTGACCGCGCAGATCGATGTCGGATCGTCCAGCGAGCGGTTCGGATCGATCAGCAAGCGTGAATAGTTGTAGATCATGGCCGGCGCATCGAGCCTGTGCGCCAGCCGGCGTGTCATCACCTCGACCCCGATGTCGTAGGCGATATGGCGTTCGAACGGCGCGTCACCCAAGCCAAGCCTGTTGAGCGCCGCCGGCACCTCGCGGCCGGCATGGTCGGCCAACAGAAGAACGGGCGCCGAACCGTTCGGATTGGCGACCTCGAACACGGGGGGATCCTGGTTGGACCTTAAGGCCGTTTGGGTTTGCGTGCCGGCTAGCCCGGCTGATTCAGCAGTAATATCCATTGTCATGGCGGCAACTATAGAGATTTTTCCCCTTACGAGAATGACTTATCCTGCCTTGTCGTCCTTGTCATGCCTGATGCGTCCGATTCCGGCTTTCGGGCCACCAACCCGTCCCCTATAAGCCGCCGTCATGACCCAGGCCTCGCCAGCCCTCGACGGTGCCGCAGAACGTGACGCAGAACGCGCCGCGCGCCTTGCCTTCGTCGCGCTGATCGCCGGCGCGCTCGCCATCTCCTTTTCACCGATTTTCGTGCGGGTGTCCGAACTGGAGCCGACGGCGACGGCATTCTGGCGGGTTTTTCTGGCGCTGCCCCTGCTGATCGTGTGGACGGGTGGACAACGCGGCCGTGTCTTCCTGCCCCGCCGCGAGGGGTTGCGCGTTCGCGAACTGTGCCTACTGGCCCTGCCGGGCGTCGCCTTTGCCGGGGATCTGTTCTTCTGGCATTGGTCGATCCAGTTCACCTCGGTCGCCAACTCCACCCTGTTTGCGAACCTGGCGCCGATCTTCGTCGTTCTGGCGGCCTGGCTGCTGTTCGGCCAGCGGTTCAGTCGGCTGTTCCTCGCCGGCCTGGCCACTGCCGTCGCCGGCGCGGCCCTGCTGGTCGGCGGCAGCCTCTCGCTGGGCTGGAGCCATCTCTTGGGCGACGGCATGGCGACGATCACCGCCCTGTTTTATGCCGCATACATCCTGGCCATCGGCCATCTCAGCCGCCGCTATTCCACACGCTATCTGATGATCGTGAGCGCGATTGTCAGTTCGCTGATCCTGTTGCCCGCGGCGATCCTGGCCGGCGAAAGCCTGATACCGCAGACGGTGCGCGGCTGGCTGATCCTGCTCGGCCTCGCCTGGATCAGCCAGGCGGCCGGCCAGACGCTGATCGCGCTGGGGCTGGCGCGCCTGCCGGCCGCCTTTTCATCGATCAGCCTCTTGATCCAGCCGGTAGGCGCAGCGCTGCTGGCCTGGCTGCTGCTCGCCGAAGGCCTGTCGCTGCATCAGATCGTCGGCGGTCTGGTCGTGCTCTACGGCATCTTTCTCGCCCGCCGTGGCTCGCGACCGGCGCGGTCACGGGATTGACGGCGCCGAACAGCTGTGACACGCCTGACCGCGATGGACAGTCCAACCGACACGACGACGAACGGTACGACCGGCGGCAAGGCCGACCAGGTCGCCCGCACGATCACCGACCTGATCGCCGGTGGCAGCCTGTCGCCGGGCGAGCGCTTGCCGGGCGAGCGCCAGCTGGCCGAACGCATGGGCGTCAGCCGCGTGTCGGTCAGGGCCGCCTTGCAGCGGCTGAAAGCCCAAGGGATGGTCACCTCAGTGCAGGGCGGCGGCACCCGGGTTGCCTCGGCGTCGGCCAATCTGGACGCCGGGCTGGCCGTTCTCTTGCGGGGCAAGCTGGACAATCTGCACGATCTCGCCGAGATCCGGATGGCCCTGGAGACCTGGGCGGCCGGCCGGGCGGCGGAGCGCGCGACCGACACCCAGATCGCCGAGATCAAGGGCCATCTTGACGCCATGGAAGCCGCCGGGCCGCGGCGGGGTGCGGACAGCAATGTGGCGCGGGAAGACGCCCTATTTCACATGGCCATCGGCAAGGCGTCTCAAAGCCCGGTCTATACCCACATCCTGACGACGATCCGGTCGGTCCTGGTCGAAATGCTGGACTTTCACCGCTATGAGCTGTTTTCGGAACCCAACGACGACGCCATCGTGCTGGACCAGCATCGCGCGATCTTCGAGGCGATCGAACGGCGGGACGCGGCCGGCGCGCAAACCGCCATGCAAGACCATCTGCGCTGGGTGCTCGCTTACTATGCCCGCCACCGCGAACCGGCGAGCTCCAGCTAGTCCTTCTTTTGCTTGGCCCGTTTCTTGTTCAGCCGGATCTCGTCGGGTCCGAAGAAATCGTCGACGCCCTCGCTGACAGCGAAGCAGGCGAGACGCACGGCCTTCGGCACGGACACGGCTTCGCCGTTGCGCTCGCCTTTTTCATAGTACTGAACGATGCGGCGCTTCAGGCCCAGCGCGTCCGCCGCCTCCTTTTGCGACAGGCCCAGCGAACGACGCCAACGTCGAAAGTCGTAGTCGTGCATGGTTCCTCGATCGTCCGGCGGGCTGATTGGCGACAATCTAGCCTGTCGTCGGCCGATCGCCAAGAAAAGCGCACCAAGTGCGCCGATATGAGCATCAATCGCGCCTGGCCGACGGGCTTTCGTTCGTTTGCGATTGGTAACGTTTGGTTTGGCTTGGCGGCCAGGACGCTATGTGCTTTCCTCCGCCGCGACGGCAGCCTTGCGTGGCTCAGCCCCCCCAGAGACATCCTCCCAGAGACACCGCCCCAAAGACACGCCCAAGAGACTCCCCCATGACAGCGAATCCCGCCGAGATCAGATCTCTGAACCGCGGTCGCCAGACCAAGATCGTGGCCACGATGGGCCCGGCCTCCAGTTCCCCGGGCATGATCCGGGACCTGTTCATCGCCGGCGTCGACGTCTTTCGCCTGAATTTCAGCCATGGCAGCCATGAGGACCACCATGAACGCCTGAAGGCCATCCGGGCGCTGGAACAGGAGTTCGACCGGCCGGTCACGATCATGGCCGATCTGCAGGGCCCGAAGCTGCGCATCGGCACGTTCGGCGACGGGCCAATCGCGCTTGAGGAGGGCCAGCGGTTCCGGCTCGACCTCAACGACACGCCGGGCGATCAGACACGATGCTGTCTGCCGCATCCGGAAGTCTTCGAGGCGCTGAGTGCCGGCCAGCGCATCCTGCTCGATGACGGCCGGGTCCGGCTTGAGGTGAAGAGCCACGGCGCCGACTTCGCCGAGACCATGGTTATCGCCGGCACGAAGCTGTCCGACCGCAAGGGGCTGAACCTGCCCAACGCCATCTTGCCGGTCTCGCCGCTGACCTCGAAGGACCGGGACGATCTGCGCTTCGCCCTGGATATCGGCGTCGACTGGGTGGCCCTGTCGTTCGTGCAACGTCCGGAGGACGTGGCCGAGGCGCGGCGTTTGATCGGCGGCCGGGCTAGCCTCTTGGTGAAGATGGAAAAGCCGTCGGCGATCTATCATCTCGACGAGTTGATCGTGCTGACCGACGCCATGATGGTGGCGCGCGGCGATTTGGGCGTGGAAATGCCGGTCGAGGACGTGCCGGGCCTGCAAAAGCGCATCGTCCGCCACTGCCGCCGCGCCGGCAAACCGGTGATCGTGGCCACCCAGATGCTGGAAAGCATGGTGGGCGCACCGATGCCGACCCGCGCGGAGGCTTCCGACGTCGCCACGGCGGTGTTCGACGGCGCCGACGGCATCATGCTGTCGGCCGAAACGGCGGCGGGCGACTATCCGATCGAGGCGGTGTCGACCATGGACCGGATCGCCAGGCGCGTGGAAGGCGACCCGCTCTACCGCACGATCCTGGACCACGAGCATTACGATCCGGAGGAAACCGCCGCCGACGCCATTACCGCCGCCGCCAGGCAGGTTGCCCACACGATCCGCGCGGCGGCCATCGTCACCTACACCACGTCCGGCTCAACCACCCTGCGCGCCGCCCGCGAACGGCCGGAGGTCCACATCCTGTGCCTGACCTCCAGCCTGGAGACGGCGCGCCGGCTGGGCATGGTCTGGGGCGTGCACACGGTGCATACCGAGGACGTCGCCAGTTTCGACGAGATGGTCAAAAAGGCGGTCGACATCGCCAAGCGCGATGGCTTGGCCGACGAAGGCCAGCGCCTGGTGATCACCGCCGGCGTTCCCTTCGGCACGCCCGGCAACACCAACGTCCTGCGCATCGCCTGGGTGGATTAGCGCGCAGTGCGGCCACCGCTCCGGCCGGGCTGCCCAACGCCGCCCGGGCCGGCTAGATGAACAACTGGTCGTAGGTATAGACACCGTCGTCGAACTTGAAGAGTTCGACGTCGGCGACCGCGAGATCCGTCACGCCGCCGGTGATGGTTCCTTCCTGCGGATCGCCCGCGGTGAAGGTGAAATCGTCCTTATCGCCCGACAGGATCAGGAGATCGGTATCGGCCCCACCATCGACCGTGCCGGTACCGCTGTGGAGGTCGAAGACGTCGTCGCCGTCCTCGCCGAAGATGAAGACGTCCTTGACCCCGGCCGAGGCGCCGCGCGCATAGACCGTGTCGTCGCCGGCGCCGAGTTCTATCGTCGCGCCGTCGATGCCCTCGGAGGTATCGCCCAGCGCCCAGCCGGCGCCCTTGCCGATGACCGTGTCATCGTCGTTGCCGGTATCGATGACGGCGTCCTTGATGCCGTCGCCATAGGCGGTGACAAAGCCGCTGCCCTTGATGGACGACGAGCCCTCGACCCGATCGTTGCCGTCACCGGTGGTGATCTCGGTCCGAACAATGCCGTTGTTGTCGATCAGCTCGCTGCCGTTCTGCCCTGTCACGGAGACCCTGCCGAGCACCTTGTCGCGGCCCGCACCCGTATCGATGGTGCCGCCATTGATGCCGTCATTCTCCTCGATCAAGCTGTTCTCGCCGGCTCGAACGACCACCAACCCGGTCACCCGGTCATGGCCGTCACCGGTGAAGACATCGGTGCCGTCGATAGCGTCGCAGCCGCCGACTTCGCTCTCATCGCCAGCAGTCGCGAAGACCGACGCAGTCACCACGTCGCTGTCCGCGCCGGTATCCACGGTGCCAAGGTCGAAGCCATCGTTGGAGGTCACAACACCGCGATCGCCGACACGGGCAACGACCGATGCGATCACCTTGTCGCGGCCCCCGCCGGTATCGACGGTGCTGGTGTCGATTCCGTCGACGACGGTGATGCGGCCGTCGTCACCGACTTCGGCAAACACTGTTCCTGTGACCTTGTCGCGGCCCGAACCGGTTTCGATATCGACGCCCTGGAAACCGTCGATGAGGACACCGCCGCTGTCACCTGCCGTCATGACGGCCTTGGCCGAGACCGTATCGTGGCCGGCGCCGGTGTATATTGCGCCGGATTGAATGACTTCGCCCGACAGGTTCGCACCGAGTCCCCCGCGGGCGTAGGCGCTGCCAAGCACGAGGTCGTTCCCTGGCCCGGTATCGATGACGCCATCTGACGACTCGCCTTCCTGATCGATTCCGTAGAGGAAACTCTGTCCATTGTCTCCAACGGTCAGGCGCGCGGTGCCGATGATCGCGTCGGCCCCCTCGCCGCCATTGATGACGTCCTCATTGGCGATCCCCGCGGCCTCCATGTTCGTGTTGTCGCCCGCCGTTACCGTCGCGCTGCCTTTGAGCGTGTCACGGCCCGGCCCCAACTCCAACAGGGCCAGGTTGCGGACGCCCGCCAGGTTCACCTCATCGGTCGTCTCGACCCTGGCCCGCAGGGAGCCCCAGATCAGGTCGTTGCCGGTGAGCGCGTCAGCCCCCGGCACCTCGTTGATGATCGCCTCGGCGCTGCCGGCGGTGGTGAGCGTCTTCCAGGCAAACTTGATCGCGAAATCGCTGAAAATGGTGAAAGGGAAGTTCTGTAAGTTCAGCATGGATGTGCCTCTCGTTTGCTCGGGCGACCATTAATGGGTCTTGCCAACGGCGGCGGGAAACGGACGGGCCGGCCCGCGGCCGTCAGGTCCGACGCAGGCCGTCTGTGGCTTGAAAGCATTTCGATGCCGTTGTCGAAGGACACTAGGCTGTCGATCTCGACGTAGAGCAAGATGTCGGCGTTCACCGTCACCACGCCGCCATAGGTGATGATCGCGAGCCGGGACCGATTCTTGGCAGATGTGCTCATCGACCGATCACGTTTTTCGTTTCGACACCGCGTTGGGCAGGGGCGACAGCGCAGCGCGGTGGCGTCCGCGAACCATGATTCTCGGCAACCGCAGATTGTCCAGAACCGGTATTGCCAAAACCGGCGGTTTGCGCTGTTGGACCGGAATTCCTGCACTCCTGCACCGGAATACCCATCCGTCTGCCGGCGCCGTCGCGCAGGAAATGGCGGGCGCTAACGGCGCGAGAGGCTGTCGCTCCGAGTACCGATCCGCCGCTCAGTGGCGCGGGGTCCCGACGGGCTCAGCCGCCATCGACGGCGCGGCCTCGCCTTTCTCCGGCCTGCGCGCGATAGTCCCGCGGCGACAGGCCATACGCCCGACGGAACAGCTTGGCGAAATGGCTGCCGTCCCTGAAGCCCCAGGAATGGGCGATCTCGGTGATCAACCGGCCGGCGTGGCCGGCGGCGGCAAGCTCTCGCCGGCATCGTTCCAGACGTTGGCGGCGAATCCAGGCGCCCACGGTGATCCCATACGACTCGAACACCAGATGCAGATACCGGGTCGAAATCGCCAACGCCTCGGCGACCCGTGTCGGCGTCAGGTCGCCACGGCTGAGGTTTCTCGCGATGTACTCCCGCGCCCGGTCAAAGGTGATCGTCCGCATGGCATGCCGCCCGACCATCGTCGACGCGCCCATGGCATAGGCGAGCAACTCGCCCGTCACCCGCATGGCGCCGGAAAGGTCTTCGCCGGTCGGCTTGAGCCGATTACGGCACAGCGCGCGCATATGGGCGCCGAACAGCGCCACGGGACCGTCCGACCGGCGCAGCACCTGACCGCTGTAGTCGTACGCATGGGGCATGATGTCCAGCAGGAAGCTCTTGCGGAAGTGCAGCGCACGAAAGAAGAACGGGCCCTCGGCACCAAACCGATAGTCCTGTTCGGTATCGAGCAGAAAGACATCGCCTGGTCTCGCCAGCAGGTCGTTTCCGCCGGTGACGATCTGCTGCTTTCCGCCGAGGATCTGAACCACCGACAGGCAAGCGTCGTGGCTTCTCTGGAACTGATCGGTCGATCGATAACACTCCAGGGAATCGACGGGATTGACACGCATATGCATCACGACCTGCTCGTCGAGCGAAGCTGCTTGAAGATCCGCAGAGACGTCTTCGTGCAGCCGCCTGGAGAAGCCGACCGGGAGAATGAAGTCGCTCGACATCAGACGTTCCAGCGCCTCGGCGCGTTCTCCTTGAGGAAGGTCCGATGTACTCCACTTTACGACGGGATCGTTTTGGGGTCGGGAAGCCTGAGGCATGGGGGACCTCTTCGATCAGAACCGGTCAAGCGCGCTTGGCGGTGATCGGCCAAGGGCCGTGCTCATCCACTGCCGGTTGGCAGCCGGTACTCCAGGCCAGCCGACCACAACGGCGCCGAGCGGGACGTTCCGGAACAAAGGCATGCAAATTCCGGCTCGTACGCCTGGTCTTGGAAGCCGATAGCCCCTCCTCGCGAGGGCTTTCCGATCGACTTCGAAAGGGAAGTCGCGGAAAACCGTGCCGGGGCAGTTATGCAAGGACATGGCTTTGCCCGTCCTTCCTCCGACGCTCTTCCCCTTGGCCGCCTGCAGGATCCGGCAGGGCCTTGGAAAAGCGAGTGGCCGCGGCACGGGTGGAGAGCAGCTTTCCCCCGACTGCCGCTGTCTTGGGCAGAATGGGCAAAAATGCCACTTTTGGAAGTGGCAGGTCAATGATGACCGGGCTGGGACGACCGGGCTGGTGGCAACCCGGCCGCTGGGGTCATTGCCCGCCCGAGGACAGGGCGCGGCTGCGTGCGCGAGCCGTGGACGGCCCCTGAACGAGCCGCCGACCGCTTTCGGCCGAAACCGGGCTAAACGAACAGCTGATCGTAGGTATAGACACCGTCGTCGAACTTGAAGAACTCGACATTGTCGACGTCGAGATCGGTGCCAGCGCCAGTGATGTCCACCCCGTTGGGCGCCTGCTCGGTGAAGGTGAAATCGTCCTTGTCGCCCGACAGGATCAGCAGATCCGTATCGGCCCCGCCATCGACCGTGCCGGTGCCGCTGTGCAGGTCGAAGGTGTCGTCGCCCTCTTCGCCGAAGATTAACGCATCCCTGACCCCGGCCGAGGCGCCGCGCGCATAGACCGTGTCGTCGCCTTCGCCGAGGTTGATCGTCGTGTTCCGGATCCCGTCAGACGTGCCGTCGATCGCGACTTTGGCGCCCTTGCCGATCACCGTGTCGTCGTCGTTGCCGGTGTCGATGACGGAACTCCGGATGCCGTCGCCATGAGCGGCGGCAAGGCCACTGCCCTTAATCGAGGAGGTTCCCTCGACCCGGTCCTTACCGTCGCCGGTGCTGATTTCCGATTCAGCAATGCCATGGTTGTCGGTGACTGTACTGCCGCTCTGCGCCGTTACCGAAACCTTGCCGATCACCTTGTCGTTGCCGTCGCCCGTTTGGATACCGGCCGCGATCCCGACATTGGCGGTGACGCTGCTGTCGACACCGGCGATCGCCTTGACGGTGCCGGTCACGCTGTCACGCCCCTCACCGGTGTTGATGTCGGCGGAGATGCCCAGGTTGACAGCCACGCTGGCGCACTCCCCGGCCCTTACGTCGACGGCTCCGATCAGCCTGTCGCTGCCGTCGCCGGTATTGATTTCACCAAAGAGGCCGACATTGGTCTCAACAGTAAGGCCGTCGCCGGCCGAAACCTTGAGCTTGCCGATGACGCTGTCGCGCCCCTCACCGGTGATGTGGAAGCCACCGACACCCACGTTGAGGGCGACATCGGCGCCGTCACCGGCCCTGACGTCGACGGTGCCGACCACCCTGTCGTTGCCGTCACCGGTGTCGATACTGTCGCTGATGCCTTGGCTTCGCTCGACCATAAGCCCGTCGCCGGCCGAAACCTTCAGCGTGCCGATCACGCTGTCGCGCCCCTCGCCGGTGCTGTGGGAACCGCGGACGCCGCCGTTGAATGCCAACTTGGCGTCGTTACCGGCCTTGACATCGAAGGTGCCGACCAGCCTGTCACTGCCGTCACCGGTTTCGACGGCACCCGACATGGCGATACTGAACTCAGTGCTAAGGCCGTCACCGGCCGAGACCTTGAACGTGCCGATCACACTGTCGCGACCGGGGCCGGTCTCGATCAGGCCATCTGCCACGTGGACCCCATACCCGCTTATGTCGACACACTCGCCCACGCGCGCGTCAACCGTGCCGATCACCCGGTCATTGCCCGGGCCCATATCGATGTTGGCCTCATCAACGAAGATCCCTTCGGCAAGGATGTTGGCGTCGTCCTCGGCATCGACGCGGACCTTGCCGATCAGCCGGTCGTTGCCCAGGCCGCCGTCGAAGGGGGCTTTGTTGTTGATGCCCCTCAAGGAGACCGGCTGGTCCGTCTCGACCACGGCGCGCAGCCAGCCGAGGATGAAGTCATTGCCCGCCAGGGCGTCCGATCCCAAACCGTCGTTGACGATCGCCGTCGCACTGCCGCCGGCCACAAAGGTTTGGTTATCGAATTCGATGACGTAGTTGCTGGCGTTGGTAAAGGGGAAGGTTTGCAACTCGAACATGGTCGTGCCTGTCCTTTCCTCAGAGGCCCCGTCCGGCGGACCCGGGCAGAACCCGAAGGTGCGGAA
>JANQGH010000006.1 GCA_028277405.1 Alphaproteobacteria bacterium
TGACTGAGTTCAATTTTCCGCTTGACTATACTCCCATCAGAATACTTATTCTCTAATAAGAATGAGAGTGCCTTGAACGCGATGCGGCTGTCCGAAGCCGGATGATGGCGGTGGCGCAGCCCTTCATCTCCGATTGGGTCGGTGGAACTGCCAGCGACGGCGGAGATGATGAGGCACCGCTATCGCGGGCGCGACGAATCCTCGTGATGCGGCACCAACGCTTGAGCGCCTCTCATCATGTTGGTGCCGCATCACGAGAGGCTGAACGATGAACGACGTTCATGGGAATGCCGGTGAGCCGGGCGCAAGCTGGTTCGCGCCGGATTTGTTGAATGGCCGTTATGCCCTGATCACCGGCGGGGCAACCGGGCTTGGCCGCGCTATGGCCGAGACCTTCGCCGCCCTCGGCGCCGATATTGCGCTTTGCGGCCGTCGCGAGGCGCTCCTGGAACAGGCCGCCGACGAGTTGCGCAAACGCCATGGCTGCCGCGTGGTCTGGCGGGGCTGCGATCTGCGTCAGGCCGATGCCGTGGCGGATATGATGACCTATGTCTTCGCCGAAAGGCCGCTCGACATCCTGGTCAACAACGCAGCGGCGAATTTCGTCGCGCGGGCGGAAACGCTGTCCAGCCGCGCCCGGGATGCCGTCTTCGACATCTCGATGAAGGGGACCGCGAACTGCACCTTTGAGGCCGGAAAGCGCTGGATCGAAGCGCGGCGTGGCGGAACGGTTCTATCCATCGTGACGAGCTATGCCTGGCACGGGTCTCCCTTTGTCGTGCCGTCGGCCATGGCGAAGGCGGGCGTTCTGGCGATGACCAAGAGTCTGGCCTCCGAATGGGGTCCAAAGGGCATTCGTCTCAATGCGCTGGCACCAGGGTCTTTCCCGACCGGCGGGGCGTGGGAGCGGCTGGTGCCCAAGCCGGAGCTCGCCGCGCAGCACGAAACCAACAATGCACTCGGACGGCCGGGCCGCCCCGAAGAAGTTGCGACGCTCGCAGCCTTTCTGGTGTCCGACGCGTCGGCCTATATCAACGGCGAATGCGTGACCATTGATGGCGGACGCTGGCCGCATATGGCAGGCACTTTCGGATTCCTGCACGCGCTCAATGATCAAGACTGGAACGCCATACGCCAGAAAGGACGATGACCGTAGCGTTCATTGCCAGCGCTAAACAACATAGCCCGTAATGCAAGTTTGAGCCCCACTTATCAGCCGAGCGCGTCCTCCAACAGGTCGGCCGGCAAGCTCAAACTCGCACCGCCATCGATGGGGATCACGGCGCCGGTAATGTAGGACGCCCGGTCCGAAGCCAGGAACAGGCAAAGATCGCCAACCTCGGCACTGGTGGCGGCCCTTCGCAGCGGCACATTGGCAAGCCTTCGCTCTTTCATCTCCGGTGTCGGCGCCAGCCTGCGAAAACCCTCGGTATCTTCAATCGGTCCGGGCAAGACGGAATTGACCCGGATGCCCTCCGGCCCCCATTCCAACGCCAATGTCCGGGTGATCTGGTCCACGCCTGCCTTGGCCGCACAGACATGGGCCTGCCCGACCATCGGGCGGAACGAGGCGGCCGCGGAGATGTTGATAATGACCCCCGGCCGGCGCAGGTGCTTATAGCCGGCCAGCATGACATGGTGGGTGCCCAGAACATCGATTTCCAGCACAGCCCGAAAACCGTTGGAGCTGATATCCTTGGCCCGCGCCGGGAAGTTGCCGGCAGCACCAGAGACCAGCACGTCGATCGCACCGAAGCGGTCAGCGCAGGCCGCGAAGGCGGCATCGATCTCGTCCGCGCGACGTACATCCGCCGTGGCGCCCGCAGCATGGCTGCCGAGGCTCTGCAGTTCGGCGACCGTGTCCGCCACCTTCTCCACGGACCGCGACAGAACGAAGAGCTGGGCCCCTGAGGCGGCGAAGGCCCGCGCTATGCCCCGATTGATGCCGCTCGTGCCGCCGGAAACGAGCACGGTCTTGCCGCGCCCGTCATAACATGGCGCGTCAGGCGACATTTGACAGCACCACAGTCGCCGCGGCCGAGAACATGCCGCCAACACCATGCACGACGGAAACCTCCGCGCCGACGACTTGTGCAGGCGAAGTGCCCCGCATCTGCCGCACGCCTTCCTGTAAGGCGTACATGCCGTACATGCCGGAATGCATGTAGCTCAACCCGCCGCCATTGGTGTTCATCGGCAAGCGTCCGCCCGGCCGCGTATCGCCCTCGGCAACGAAGGCGCCCGCCTCGCCCCGCTCGACGAAGCCCAGGTCCTGCAGCCCGTATAACGGCAGATGGGCAAAGGCATCGTAGATCATCAAATGATCGACGTCGCGATGACTGATACCGGCTTCGGCAAGAGCCGCCGCACCGGACGTGCGAAAGGCGCGGCAGGAGGTGAAATCCTCCAT
>JANQGH010000019.1 GCA_028277405.1 Alphaproteobacteria bacterium
TGACGTTCACCGCACTTGTGTATTCCGGCATCCAAAAGCCGACGATGGTGCACGGCATGTCATCGAACTCGAACACCGCTTGTGTTTCGGCAAGCTCCGCCAATGTCGCGCGTCCCTCGATCTTGCATGCGGCCCGGGCTTTCACGTGGCCGAGAATGCCCCGGATGCGAACCGCATAGATCAGGTTTTCAGACGATCTTAGAGCATTGAGCCTCTCCGATAGTTCATCAAATGTATCAAAGGGCTCAATCGTCTTCTTCAGGTCTGGTTCGAAGTGTGTGACTACGGCGAACGGCACCAGCGCGTCGCGCGGCGCTTCGGTCACTGCGTTCTCTCCTTGTACCTGATAGAACCGGCCGTCCAGCACCACCATCTCGCCGTCGAAATGGGAGAAGGTGCCGAGGCCAAAGTCGCCATGTTCGGCCAGCTCTGCCACGGTTACCGCGCCGGTCGACACGCCTTCGACCAGAGCACCGGTGCTCGACACCTGAAACAGCGTCGCGTGCTCAAGCTGCATGGCGTCGGCCAGCGCCATGGTCACGATGTGGGCCATGGTGTCGCCGGTTTGCCGCTGATGGGCCTCAAGCGCATCCATCAGCGACTGGGAGATCTCACAGGTAAGTGTCGGCACGGTCTCGTCGCCTCCTTAAGCGGCCGATCGCATGGCCTGCCAGTTGCTGCCGTTGCGCTCCAGCCAGGCGCCGCCATTGGCGGCCGACTCGATCAGCCCGAACATCAGGTCGAGGCTGTTCAGATTGTCTTCGCCCAGGCTGAGCATGGGCGAGGGGGCGGCACCCTCGATCGTCCGGGCAAAGGCGTCCAGCACTCCGGATCGGTCCCAAAACTCAATCGGCGGCAGCGATTGTTTGCTGGGCTCTTGAGCCGGCAGATACAAATCGACCCATTCGGTCGTCGTCCGTTCCTCCTTCGGGCCGCGGAAGCGCCACTTGATAGAGCCTTTGGACCCGTCAAGCTGCCAGTTGCCGCCATAGGTCGTGATTGGGCCGCGGCTGATCCAACTGCCGTCATAGCGCACGATCGTGCCCTTGGAGAACCGGATCAGCGCACTGGCCGCCGGCGGACCGGCGAACGGGGTTCCCGTCTCGGTCCAGCTTGTGCAGCTCACCGCCACGGGCTCGTCCTGCAGGACGAAGCGCATGGCGTCGAAATGGTGGATTGCCATGTCGCTCAGCAACGGTTCGGCCAGATCGAAATAGCGGTATTCCGGGCCGAACAGGCGGGCGAAATCGACTCTCATGAATTGCGGCTGGCCGATCGTGCCACTCTCTATCAGCTCCTTGGCTTTGATCAGCGCGGCGAAGAACCGGTAGTTCTGATTGACGGCCAGCAGCCGACCCTTGGCGCGCGCCAATTCGACGACCGTCTCAGCCTCTTCGCGGCTGTCGGCAAAGGGCTTCTCGACCAGGACATCCAGCCCGGCCTCAAGGCCCGCACGCACGGCTTCGATATGCACCTGCAACGGGACGGTCGCGAGCAACGCGTCGGCCTCGACCGCGTTCAGCGCCGCGTCCAGCGACGGGTGCATGCGGGCCTGGTCCAGCCCGGCATCGATGGCGCGCTGACGCGCGGCCTCGCTGGCATCGACCCAGGCGACGGTCTCGACGCCGGGGATTTCGGGGACAACGCTTTGGGCCCAATCCAAGCCCCAAAGGCCCAGGCCCATATGTATCAGCCTTACAGTCACGCGCGTTCTTTCATTTCGGTGTGAGGGCCGACGCGAGATCGGCCCCGTTTCGTGGAGAAGGGCGCGGCCGTTCGATCGGTCGGCCGCGCCATCATCTAGTCTACTTCACGCTCAAGGGAATGGCGATCAGCACTTCGCCGAGGTCGCGCATACGATAGCGGATCTGGTAGTCGCCTGGCTGGGCCGGTGCGAAGATCTGCAGCGGGCTGCCCTGGCTGGTGCGTGTCTCAGTCAGCGGCGCGGCATCGGCCGGCGCGCCCGCCGGTACGATCTCGATGAAATGCTCCCAGGCGCCCGGGCCGGTCCAGGTCACTTCGACCACCGAGCCGGCGGGCACTTCGTCCAAAGCCTGCAGGCTGGCTTCGGCGGCGCTTAGCGTCACCGGCAGGCTGGCGAGCGTGCGCTCGGACTGCCCGACCACATAGCGAATTTCATAGGCGCCGAGGCCCTCGGGTGCCCTGAGCTCGGCGGGATTGCGGTCCCGCGTGCGGTCATAGTCGGTGTACTCGCCCTCCGGCGCGCCCGCCTCGACGATGGTGATGTAATCGTTGTGGCCGTCCGGCCCCTCCCAGGCGACCTCGAAGAACGCGCCCGGGACCACCGGTGTCAACAGTTCCAGCGACGCGCTGACGGGCGTGAGCGTCAGGGGCTGGCTGTGCAGCGTGCGGCTGGACTGGCCGATCACATAGCGGATTTCATAGTTCCCGACCGCGTCGGGTGCCCGAATGGTCACCGGGCTGCCTCTGGTCGTGCGCTCGTAGTGATTGTAGGTGCCCTCCGGCGCACCGGCCTCGACGATGGTGATGTAGTCGTTGTGGTTGTCAGGGCCTGTCCAGGCGACCTCGATGCTGGCGCCGGCGCCGGCTTGCGACGGCGCGTCAAAGCTGGCGGTCGCCGCGACCAGCTGTATCGGCTGGCTGTGCAGCGTGCGGCTGGATTGGCCAATCACATAGCGGAGTTCATAGTTCCCGACACCGTCGGGTGCCCGAATGGTCACCGGGCTGCCCCTGGTCGTGCGCTCATAGTGATTGTAGGTGCCTTCCGGCGCCCCGGCCTCGACGATGGTGATGTAGTCGTTGTGGTTGTCCGGGCCTGTCCAGGCGACCTCGATGCTGGCGCCTGCGTTGGCTTGCGACGGCGCGTCAAAGCTGGCCGTTGCGGCGACCAACTGTATCGGGTGGCTGGTGACCGTCCGGCCGGACTGGCCGTTCACATAACGGATCTCGTGTGCGCCGAGGCCATCAGGCGCCCGAATGGTCACGGGGCTGCCTACTCTGGTACGCTCATAATGGTTGTAGGTGCCGTCCGGGGCGCCCGCCTCGACAATCGTGATGTAGTCATTGTGATTGTCTGGACCGCTCCACGCGACTTCGATGCTGGCGCCGGCACCGGCTTCGCCGGGCGCTTCGATCGTGGCCCCCGCGATCACCAGCGCGAGGGGAATGCTGGTCAGTGTACGGCCGGATTGGCCGACCACGTAGCGGATCTCGTAGCTGCCGACGGCGTCCGGCGCTGTGATCGTCACCGGGCTGCCGACCCGGGTGCGCTCGTAGTCGTTGTAGGACCCCTCCGGCGCGCCGGCCTCGACGATGGTGATGTAATCGTTGGTATTGTCCGGGCCGCTCCACGCGACCTCGACGTCCGATCCGGCCCCGACTTCAGCCGGCGCATCCAACGTCGCCTGGGCCGCCACGAGGGTGAGCGGCTGGCTCGCCAGGGTTCGGCTCGATTGGCCGATCACATAGCGGATCTCGTAGGCGCCAATCGCATCCGGTGCGTTGATCTCAACAGGGCTGCCGGCCCTGGTGCGCTCGTAGTCGTTGTAGGTACCGGCGGGGGCGCCTGCCTCGACGATGGTGATGTAGTCGTTGGGTGAGTCCGGGCCGGTCCACTCGACGGTGACGGTGCCGCCGGCGACCGTCTCGCTAACCGCGTCCAACGTGGCCGAAACAGGCGTCAACTGGACCGGCTGGCTGGCCAGCGTCTCGCCGGTCTGTCCGTGAACATAGCGCACCTCGTAGGCGCCCAAGCCGTCCGGCGCAGCCAGTTCTGCAGGGCTGCCGGCGGTGGTCCGCTCATAGTCGTTGTAACTGTTCCTGGGCGCCCCCGCCTCGACGATGGTGACGTAGTCGCTCTGGTCGTCGGGGCCGGTCCATTCGACCTGGAAGACGGACGTGGCGGGCACTTCCGCCGGGGCGCCAACGGTCGCGTCGCCGAGAATGCGGACCAGTTCCACGTCATAGGATGCGTTGGCCTCGGGCACGACGGTGAAGGTGACCTGCCCCTCGGCGTCGCCCATCGCGGCGGTTGCCAGATAGGCCCCTTCCTCAAGCGTCGCGCTCAAAACACCCGTGCCGTTCTGGCTGACGACGTTGTTGCCGTTCGCGGTATCGGTGACCGTCCAATCGACGCCGCTGAGAACCTGTCCGGTGGCGGCGTCGACCGGGCGCAGGGTGATGTCGGCGGTGATGATCACGGGCTGCGGCGGCGGTGCGGCCGTGACGGTCGTCAGTGCCTGGCTGAGTTCCTGAGCGTTCTCTGCCAAGAGGAAGGTGCCGCCCGTGTTCTCGGCAATGCAGGAAAGCTGGCCTGCCTCGTCCTGAGCGATGTCGAAGCCGATGACATGGGCGGTGAAGTTGATGCCAGCCCGCTCCAACTCCTCCGACAAGGCGCACGGGTCGGCATTGCAGGTTTCGACGCCGTCGGACAGCAGGACCACCGTCGCCGGCTCGTCCTGATAGCGCAGCTCTTCCGCCGCCTGGCGCACCGCGTCGGTCAGTGGTGTGCGGCCGAGTGGCATGATGGCGTTGATCTCGCCGATCAGCGTTTGCGGTTCGACCGGCCCGACCTCCCGGATCAACTCGATATCCGTGCAATCGCCCTCACGCCGATGGCCGTAGGCGACGACGCCCAAGGGCGTCGAGCTGTCCCAACCCTGCAGCAGATCGCCCAGGACGTCGCGCGCGATTTCGATCTTGCTGATACCGTCGATCTGTCCCCACATGCTGCCCGACGCGTCCAGCACGATGATCGTGTTCTGTGCCTGGGCGGCGGCCGTGAGCGATATCGCCGTCGCGGCGGCCAAGCCGGAAAGCAGCAATCGGGTGGGGCGGGGGATGGGCATGGCGATTCCTTCGGCGCACTTCGCGTTTGACGAAAGGCGGGATATTGACCAATCGGACCCGCGCCGAAAAGCCCTTTTGCAGGAACACCTTTGTGACATGATTGCTTTTTACCAACCGCACATGACCGGCCGACATGGCATGACGCCTCCACGTTTTCGCTTGCTTGCTTTGGGCAGCTTTGGGCTGCGCTGCGGGGTGGCTGCCATCCTGGCGATCGTAAGCGTGCTGCCGATGGCCCGCGCCCAGCAGGACCCGCTGACCATCCATCCGCCCCAGACCGTGTGGCAGGCTGACGGCATCACCGCGCAGATCGCCCAGCTTTCCAGGCCCGGCGTCCGCCACAGCGGCCGTTTGCTGATCGCCTTCCTCGATCCCGCGCGGTTCGAGGCGGACGTCACCGATCGGCTGCCGGTGTTCAGCGATGCCGCGAACGCGGGCTGGCAGCTCACCGTCGATGGTGGGTTCTTCGATGAGAACGAACGCCCGCTCTATCTGCTTCAGGAAGGGCCCCAGGTCCACGCGCCGTTCCGCAACGGCACCAGCGCCGTCTTCTCCTGTCGCAACGGCACGTGCCGCATCACCCACGCGCGCGACTATGACCCGTACCAACCGGTGGACGTCGCGGTGCAATCCTCGCCGCGCGTCTTCGCCAATGGCGCGCCGACGGTCGGCGTCCGCAATCGAAACACCATGGCGTCGCGCGCCGGTATCGCGATCACCAGGTCCAGCCAGGTCGTGGTCTTCGCCACCGATCGCTGGCCTTGGCAAGGGCTGACCTTCGACGAGGTCGCCACCATGGTGGCGCCGCTGATCGACGCCACCGACATTTTGATGCTCGACGGCGGCTCGTCGGTCGTGTTCGAGTTGGACGCGCCCGGCTTTTCGCTCTCCGCGCGCGGCAGCGGCCGGTCGGTGCCGTACATGATCAGCTTTTTCGGAACACGGTAGGGGCGATGTCCGGCTTACGTGAGATTCTGGCACTTCGGTATGGCGACCAGCCCGCTGACGACCCGCTGTTGGCGTCGTCGCCGGAGATAGAGCGCATGGCGGCGCGAAGCTCGGTCCGTCGTTTTGCCGACCGGCCCGTCGACATGGGCCTGATCCAGGGCCTGTGCGCCGTCGCGCTGGCCGCGCCGACCAAAAGCGACCTGCAGCAGCGGGACGTTGTGATCGTGCAAGACACTGCCGTTCGCGCGCGTTTGGACGAGCTGGTGAGCGGCCAGGCCTGGGTGGCCGGGGCGCCCGCCTTCCTAGTGTTCTGCGGCAACAATCGGCGCCAGCGCCAGCTTCATGACTGGCGTCAAAGGCCGTTCGTGAACGATCATCTCGATGCCTTCGTGAACGCGGTCGGTGATGCCGCCATCGCGCTCGCCGCGTTTGTGACGGCTGCGGAGGCTGTTGGATTGGGCACCTGTCCCGTCAGCGCGGTGCGCAACAGGGCCGAAGAGGTCAGTGCGCTGTTGCGTCTGCCCGACCACGTCTTTCCGTTCGCCGGCCTGGCGCTCGGCTGGCCAGCGGAGAAGGCCGCCATCAGCCTTCGCCTGCCGCTCGGCGCGACCGTCCATGTCGATACGTTCGACGAGAGTGGCGTGGAGCAACAGGTGCAGGCTTATGATACCCGACGGGCGGCGGCCCAGCCTTATGCCAGCCAGAGGCGCAAGGACACGTTCGGTGCCGGCGACCCTTACACCTGGTCGGAGGACAAGGCGCGGCAGTACAGTCTGCCGGAGCGCGCCGATTTCGGCGCCTTCGTCAAACGCAAAGGGTTCAGGCTGGACTGATCGGCTAATCCCTGACGACCAGCACCGACGATGCCGCGTGGCGCACGACCCGTTCAGCGTTTGAGCCCAACAGCCCCGCGCTGCCCGTCTCCGGCCGGTGGGCGGCCATCACGATCAGATCCGCTTTGATCTCTTCGGCAATGCGCAGCACCTCACGGTAGATCCGCCCGTGCGCCACGATGTGCTGAAGCTGGATGCCCTCGGGCACATGGTCGCGCGAGAACTCGTGCAGGGCGTTTTGCGCGTCCTCCAGGGCCTTGTGCTCGAACCCGTCGGGAAAGTATTGGCCGACGATGCTCATGCCGAAATCCGGCACCACGGTCATGATGTGCAGTCGGGCCCCAAACGCCTTGGTATATTCCACGGCCGTCGGCAGTGGCTTCTTCCAGGTGCTCTCCGTCGTCACATCGATCGACAACAGGATATCCGTGTACATCTGCCCGCTCTCCTAAGAGCCAGTTTAAGCTGCCGCTGGCTGACCGGCCGCGCGCCGGTTGCGGCCGCGTTGCAGAAGGATGATACCCGCCAGCAGGATCAATGCAGGGATCCAGATCAATTCCTTCGGCGGAACATCGGCCGGAACGACGATTTCGGCGATCTGATAGTCGAAGTCGAGACCCAGATTCTGGGCTTCGCTGCCGAACATGACGTTGTCGAAGATGGCCGTATCGCCATCGATGCGCACGGTGGCTCCAAGCTGCTCAAGCCTTTGGGCGGCCGACTCGCCTTCCGGCAAGGTCATCACCACCGTCGTGTCGATGGGGTCGCCGGAAATGAAGTCCTCGCCTGTCACCCTTAGCTGTAGCGTTTCATCGGGCGGCACGGTGTCGATGACGTCGAAGATCTCGGTGCCAGGCAGGATCTGATCGGGTGGGAACATCATGTCCATCCAATAGCCCGGTCGGAACAGGGTGAACGCAACCAGCAGAAGCACCAGCGACTCCCAGATCCGGCTCTTGGCGAAGAAGAAGCCCTGGGTGGCGGCGGCAAAGACAAGCATGGCTATGACCGCGCTGACCACGGTCAAGATCAGACTGACCGGTCCCTGGATATCGTAGAGGATCAACTGGGTGTTGAAAATGAAGATGAAGGGCAGGGCGACCGTGCGCAGGGAGTAGAAGAACGCGGTAAAGCCGGTTTTGATCGGGTCGCCGCCCGACACGGCCGCAGCCGCAAAGGACGCTAAGCCCACGGGGGGCGTTACGTCCGCCATGATGCCGAAATAGAACACGAACAAATGCACCGCGATCAGCGGCACGACCAGGCCGCTGGCCGCGCCCAGTTCCACGATCACGGGCGCCATCAGGGCCGAGACGACGATGTAGTTCGCCGTCGTCGGCAGGCCCATGCCCAGGATCAGGGACAGGATCGCGACCAGGACCAGCATCAGGATCAAGCTGCCGCCGGACAGGAACTCGACAAAGGCGCTCATCACCAGGCCGATGCCGGTCAGCGATACGGTGCCGACGATGATGCCGGCCGTCGCCGTGGCGATGCCGATGCCGATCATGTTGCGCGCGCCGGCGACCATGGCCTCGAACAGCTCGCCGAAACCCCGCTTACCGGCCGCGTGCAGTTCCGCCTGGCTGTTGCGGTAACCGACCGTCTGGCGGCGGAACCGGTCGCGCATCAGGAACACGACGAACGCCGCGACGCAGACCACGATCTCGATCGCCACGATCAGTTCCGCGGGCCAGGTGCCACCGGCCGAGATCAACAGCACACCGGCCACGATGATCGCGGCGACGATGATCAGCATGATGATGTTGTTGATGATCAACGCGATCAGGTTCACCACCGCCTCGCCGATGAAGGCGAAGAAGCCGGCGCCGCCGCTGGCTTGACCTCTGAACAGGGCCATCAGCGGGCGCTGGGTCAGCAGGATGATGACCATGAACACCACGGCCCAGAAGGCCGACAGGCCCGGCGACAGGCGCTCGATCATCAGGTTCCAGACCAGCACGATGATCGGCAGGAAGTAGTAGAGACCGGTCTTCACCGTTGGGCCGACCTCCGGCAGGCTGACGACCGGGGCGTTCGGGTCGTCCATCTCCAGTTCCGGGTAGCGCGCGGCATAGGCGACCAGCGCCACATAGATGGCCAGCAGAATGACGGCGCCGATCCAGGCGGCGGCGAAGTCCCCGAACAGCATGGTCAGGACCGACATGCCGTAGAAGACGGCCATCGCCCCGAGGATGACATTCATCAGGACCAGGCCGCCGACCGACACGGTTCGCTTGAACCGGTCCTTCGGCAGGCTGCGGGCAAACGCGCTGAAGATGATCCACTCGACGATCCCGATCAGGACGACGGCGATCAAGCCGAACACCGGATCGGCCAACAGGCCGGCCAGTTCGAAACCGCCGGCAATCACGCCGGCAACGATGATGACGGTCGCTAAGGTGATGCCGAAGGCGATCAGGGTCCATTTCGCCGGCAACGGCTCGCCGGGTTTGGGCAGCGCCTTCATGCCGGTTTTCAGCGCCTCCAGATGGACGATGTAAACCAGCGCGATGTAGGAGATGATCGCCGGCAGGAAGGCGTGCTGGATCACTTCCGTGTACGGAATGCCGACATACTCGACCATCAGGAAGGCGGCGGCACCCATGACCGGCGGCATGATCTGGCCGTTGACCGACGAGGCAACCTCGACCGCACCGGCCTTTTCCGGCGTAAAGCCGACACGCTTCATCAGCGGCACGGTGAAGGTGCCGGTGGTGACCACGTTGGCGATCGACGAGCCGGAGATCAGGCCCGTCATGCCCGAGGCGACGACGGCCGCCTTGGCCGGCCCGCCGCGCAGATGGCCCAACATGGCGAAGGCCAGCTTGATGAAATAGTTGCCGGCACCCGCGCGGTCGAGCAGGGCGCCGAAGAGGACGAACAGGAACACGAACCGGGTCGAGACGCCCAGCGCGATGCCGAACACGCCCTGGTCGGACAGCCAGAACTGGTCCATCGCCCGATTGAGCGAGGCGCCTTGATAGCGAATCACATCCGGCAGGAACGAGGCGTTGCCGAAGAAGACGTAGAGCAGAAACACAATGGCCACGACCATCAAGGGCGGGCCGAGCGAGCGGCGCGTGGCTTCCAGGAGCAGCAGCAGGCCGGCTGCGGAAACGACGATGTCGAGAACGATCGGCAGGCCGGGCCGCGTCGACAACTCGTCGATGAACCAGAACCGGTAGGTGGCACAAAAGGTGCCGACCAGCGCCAACACCCAGTCGACCCAGGGCACGCGGTTGCGCGGGCTGCGTTTCAGAGCGGGATAGGCCAAAAAGGCCAGGAACATCGCAAAGCCCAGATGCAGCGAGCGCGCCTGGGCGTCGTTGATCACCAACAGGCCGGTGATGAAGGGCAGGGGCGAGGCGTACCAGATCTGAAACGCCGACCAGCCGAATGCCGTCCACAGCAAAAGCTGCATGACGAACTTGCTATCGGGTTGGCGCGCGCCGGTGTCGGTCGACGCGACCAAATCCTCAAGATCGGCGTCCGAAAGCTGCCGGTCTTGGCTCTGATCAGCCATTCTTGTCACCCCGTTCCGCGCCCCGCTTTGCGAGGCTTTGTTATCCAGCCACTTGTGTTTGCGGCCGACTTATCCTTACGCGTAATAGGGAAAAGCGGGCGGGGTCAAGCCCCGCCCGCTCAAAACAACTCAAAAAAGAGGACGCCAAATCAGGAACGCAGACGGTCCGGCACCTCGATGCCGACGGCGTCGAAATACATCAGCGCGCCCGGGTGCATCGGCGCTGACAGGCCGCCATCGACCATGTCGTTCGGGTCCAGATTGGCGAATGCCGGATGCAGGCGCTGGAAGGCTTCGAAATTATCGAAGACCGCCCGCACAACCTCGCAGATCGCATAGTCCGGCACGTCGGTGCTGGAGACGAAGGTCGCCCGCACCCCGAAGGTGTCGGTGTCATCCGGGTTGCCGTTGTACATGCCGCCGGGCACGGTCGCCGCGGAATAGAACGGATTGTCCGCGATCAGCCCGTCGACCTCCGGCCCCGAGATCTCGACGATGACGGTATCGCAGGTGGTGGTCGCCTCCTGAATCGTGCCAGAGGGGTGGCCGACCGTGAACGGCATGACGTCGAAATTGTTGTCGCACAGCGCCTGGCTCTGCTCGGCAGTCGCCAGTTCGGAGACCTGGCTGAAATCGTCCTCGGACCAGCCGAGAGCACCCATCAGCACCTCGAACGTGCCACGCGCGCCCGATCCCGGATTGCCGATATTGACGCGGTTGCCCGGAATGTCCGCCATCGACTGAACGCCGGAATCCGCCCGGGCCAGCACCGTCAACGGTTCCGGATGCACCGCGAACACGGCGCGCAGGTCCGGATTGGCCTCCGGGAAGTTCTCGTGACTGCCGTTGTAGGAATGGTGCTGCCAGTCGGACTGAACCACGCCCATGTCCAACTCTCCGGTTTGGATGGCGTTCAGGTTGAACACCGAGCCGCCGGTGGACTCGACGGACATGCGCACGCCGTGCTGGTCGCGATTGGCTGCGACCAGACGCTGGATCGCGCCGCCGGTGGGATAGTACACGCCCGTCACACCGCCGGTTCCGATGGTCAGGAACATCTCCTCGGCATCGTCGGGCGTATTGCAGGGGTTGTCCTGGGCCGTTGCCGACACCGAAAGACCGGCGCCAACCATCAGGGCCAGGGCAGAGGTTGTGAGCTTTTTCATGAAACTGCCTCCAAGCACTTTCCATTGTCTCGGCGCTTCATTCTGGAACGCCGGGATGTTTTCCGCCGGTCCCATCAACCGACGTATGCATCTGCGGATACTTTGCACGCGTCAGCATGTCAACGACACCGTCTGACGCATCCTATCCGCCGTCCCGAGGCGGTCTGGGCCGCCAACAAGACGAGTTAGGTTTTCGAAGCCGCTGCATCGATAGCTGAGGATGGTCGCATGCCGTCCATCACCCAAAGCAGGGGTCGAAACCCGCGAGACTATGCCCGCTGATGGTTGTCGGCGTCAACGCGCCGTCAGTCAATTGGTCGGCTAAAGTTTATATTTTTTCACGCATTGTTTGTGTGAATTCAAGCGGGAGCCCGTGATGTGAGGCGTCATTTGGGCCGGCCGCCCCATGTTAGGCGGCCTTGTCCTCAAGGCCCGCGATCGCGGCGTCTACCGCGTCGCCGAGGCGTTCCACGATCGTCGCGACTTCAGCCTCGCCGATGATGAAGGGGGGCGCCAGCAGGATGTGGTCGCCCTGGCGGCCGTCGATGGTACCGCCCATCGGATAGCACATCAGGCCGCGTCCCATGGCCGCACGCTTGATGCGGGCGTTCAGTTTCAATGCCGGGTCGAACGGCTGCTTGGTCGACCGGTCCTCGACCAGTTCCAGGCCCAGGAACAGGCCCCGGCCCCTGATGTCGCCGACATGGTGATGATTGCCGAAGCGGCTCTCCAGACCCTCGCGCAATGCCGCGCCATGGCGCTGGACGTTGGCCAGCAGATCCTCGTCCTCGATTGCATGCTGTACGGCCAGGGCGGCTGCGCACGCGGTGGCGTGGCCCATATAGGTGTGGCCGTGCTGGAAAAAGCCGGAGCCGGCGCGGATGGCGTCAAACACCCGGTTGGAGACCAGCGCGACGCCGATCGGCTGATAGCCGGCGCCGAGGCCTTTCGCCGTGATCAGGATATCCGGCGCGACGCCATCCTGCTCGCAGGCGAACAGGCTGCCGGTGCGCCCCATGCCGCACATCACCTCGTCCAGGATCAGCAGAATGCCGTGCTGGTCGCAGATCTCGCGCACCCGCTTGAAGTAACCCGGCACGGCGGGCACGGCCCCGGCCGTGGCGCCGACGACGGGTTCGGCCACGAACGCAATCACCGTTTCCGGGCCCAACCTTTGGATTGCCGCGTCCAACTCGTTCGCGACGCGCTGGCCGTAATCCCACTCCGTCTCGCCGTCGGTTTGGTCGCGATAGGCGTAGCAGGGTGCGATATGGGCGACGTCGATCAGCATCGGCCGAAACTGGTCGCGCCGCCATTCATTACCGCCTGTGGCCAGCGCACCCAGCGTATTGCCGTGATAGCTTTGGCGCCGCGCGATCAGATGGCGCCGCTCCGGCTGACCCAGCTCGACGAAGTATTGCCGCGCGAGCTTCAGCGCCGCCTCCATCGCCTCCGACCCGCCGGAGACGAAATAGACCTTGTCGAGGTCGTTGCCCGGGATCGCTTGCGCCTTGTCGATCAGATGATCGGCCAACGCCTCCATCGGCGCGTTTGAGAAAAAGCCGGTATGGGCGAAGGGCAGTTCGGCAACCTGGTCTTGGATCGCCCTGATCACCGCCGGATGGCTGTGTCCGAGACAGGAGACGGCCGCGCCGCCTGAGGCATCGAGGTAGCGCTTGCCGTCGGTATCGATGAGATAGACGCCGTCGCCTCTAACGGCGATCGGCGGCTGGGCGGTGGCGCTGCGATGAAAGACGTGGGACATGGGACTGCCGTCGGTTTGCCTGTGAAGCGCGCCTCAATATCATGCCGCGCGTTGCGGCGAGACCATCAATTCTGGTTGATCGGCCCTGCGCCATCCGCGCTTTCATTCGTGGCGTCCAGGTCGGCTTCGTCCCAATAGCCGATCAGGATGCCCCGATCCACTTCGCGGCCGAAGGCGGCCTCGATGCGTTCCCCGGACACCGTGGTCCGTTGATGGTGTCGCCGCGCCCAGGCGAAGATCGTTTCGTGGAGTTCGGCGCGAACAGATGCCAGGCCAGGGTCGGCGCCGCGGTCGTCGAGCTCGTTCGGATCGGTCTCAAGGTCGAACAGCATCGGCCGGAAGCCTTCGACGAGGATGTATTTCCAACGCTCGGTCACCGCCATGATCATCCTTGCGTCCTCTACCGTGACCCCGAGCTCGCGGCGGGCCTGGCGCCAGGAATAGTCGTATTCGCTGATCGCGGCCTTGCGCCACGCCGCTACCGGTTTGCCATGCAGCAGAGGCTGTAGCGACAGCCCCTCCATCCGGTGCGGCTGGACCTTGCCGCCCACGGCCTCGACGAAGGTCGGTACCAGATCGATCGATTCGACCAGTTCTTCGCAGGCAGAGCCGCGCGTCGCGTCGGCGTCGGCTCTCGGATCGCTGATGATCAGGGGGATCTTCACCGAGGGATCGTGGAACAGCTCCTTCTCGCCCAACCAATGGTCGCCGAGATAGTCGCCATGGTCCGAGGTGAAGACGATCATCGTGTGATCCATCAGGCCGCGCTGGTCCATAAAGTCGAACAACAGCCCAAGCTGATCGTCGATCTGCTTGATCAGGCCCATATAGGCCGGGATCACGGTTTCGCGGACCTCGTCCTTGGAGAACGCCTGGCTGAACCGATGATGGGTGAAGGCGGCATAAACGGGGTGAGGGTCCTCAAGCTCCGCCTGCGACCGGACGGGCGGCACGATCTGGTCCTTGCCGTACATGTCGTGATAGGGCGCCGGCACGATGTAGGGCCAGTGCGGCTTGATGTAGCTGAGATGCAGGCACCAGGGCTCATCACCCGCCTCTTCCATGAAGCGCATGGCCCGGCGCGTCATGTACGGGGTCTCTGAGTCCTCTTCCGCCACGCGTGCGGGGCGGTCGGAATACTTCAGAAACCAGCCCAGATGCGGCTCGCCATCCTCGCCCTCGACACCGTTGGCCCACCAGTTCCACGGGTTGACGCCGTCATAGCCCTTTTCGCGCAGATAGTCGTTGTAGGCGGGCGGCGGGGCATAGTTGCTGTCCGGGTGCAGGCCGTCGTCGCGCTCGAACGGCTCAAAGCCGCATTCGGACGTCAGCACGCCGATGATCGAGTTCGGGTCGACGCCCAACCGCGCCATGCCCTCGCGGTCGGCCGCCATATGCGTCTTGCCGGCAAGCGCCGTGCGCCGGCCCAACGGGCGCAGATAGTCGCCCAGAGTCATCTCGCCGACTTGCAGCGGCACGCCGTTCCAGGTCGAGCCATGGGACTGGACGTAGCGACCAGTATAGAAGCTCATTCGCGACGGGCCGCAGATCGGTGATTGCACGTAGGCGCGGTCAAAGCGCACGCCGCGCTCGGCCAGCCGGTCGATGTTCGGTGTCTGAAGATGCGGATGACCGTAGCAGGACAGGTAGTCCCAGCGCAGCTGGTCCGCCATAATGAACAGGATGTTCCTAACCTCGGCCAAACGGCGGCCCTCCCATTGGCATCACACGCATCGCCATGGTGCCGATGACGGCATGGCGAAGACCAGCCCCACCGCTGGTCCGAGATGGCACCTTAACGTGGTCCAGGCCGTTTGAATGGTTTAAAGCGTCCGACCAATTCGACCTGGCAACTGAATCCGCGAGACGGAAGATTTTGAACTCTGACCATAATACGATACAAATGTACCGAATTATGAGCGAAGATGACGGCAAGGCGATGGCGCATGCCTGACGGCGCCAGCGGACAAGGACGGACGGCGAACGGCGTTCAGGTCATTGCCCGGGCGGCGGCCATTCTGCGCGCGCTCAAGGACCAGAAGGAGGGGCTGAGCCTCGGCCAGATTGCCACACGGGTGGGGCTGCCGCGTTCGACCGTGCAGCGCATCGTCAACGCGCTCTTGAGCGAGCGGCTCGTCATGGCGGCCAGTCCGGAAGGTCGCCTGAGGTTGGGGCCGGAAATCCACACGCTTGCCGCCTCCGGCCGCCTGGACGTGGCCAAGATCGCCCACCCGCATCTGGTCGCGCTGTCGCGTGCGACGGGTGAAACGGTGGATCTCGCCATCCTGCGCGGCGACCATCTGCTGTTCGTCGATCAGGTGGTCGGTCAGCAGCGGTTGCGCGCCGTGTCGGCCGTAGGCGAGGCCTTCCCGCTGACCAACACGGCCAATGGCAAGGCGTGCCTGTCCTTGCTGGACGATGAAGCCGTCGCCACACTCGCGACGCAGGAGTGGCAGGCGGGGCGGGGCGCGCGGCGCAAGCTGTCCGACTTCTTCACGGAAATCGAACGGGTGCGCCAGGACGGGATCGCGCTGGACACCGACGAGCATTCGACCGGCATCTCGGCCGTCGGCACGGCCTTTCGCGACCCGATGGGCGACATCTACGCGGTCTCGATCCCGGTACCGTCCAGCCGCATGGGCGGCCGCCAGCAGGCGCTTGCCGAGGCCCTGCTTGCGGCCCGGTCGGCGATCATGGCGGCGCTCACGTAGCCCGATCGCGATAACCAACTCATCGGTCGTCGTGCCATCAACGCAAGAGATTTGAAATCGCCCGGCGATCGGCGCAAATCATTTGGGTTGAGGAAGGAGGTCGATTTGCCAACGGGGTATCATTCCAGTCGATTTCGAGGCGGCCGGAACTGCGCGACCGCGAAGCGCGGGGAACCGTCGCGCGACGAACCAATGATGGGCAAGAAGGGCGAAGGTCCGATTCTGGGGCCGGCGTCACGCGAATCGCTATTGGCGCTGCTAAGCGCTCTGTCACCAATCGAGGACGAGTTCCCTGAAGTTGACGACCCGGCGCCGTGCGAGTTGGACAGCTAACCCGCTGGAGGCAATCGCGTCTTTCTTGCCGGTTTGCTCGGAGAAATATGGGGCTGCTACCGCAGGGCCGCTTTGATCCGATCACGCACCTGAATCGCCAGGTCGGGCCGGTCGGTCGTGAAGATGTCGGCGCCGAGATCGGCGGCCTTGCGGATGGCGGTTTCGTCGTGCGTCGCCCAACTGCCGATGCTGAAGCCGGCCCGTTTGGCGGCCGCGACGCGCGAAAAGGTCAAATCGTCGATGTGAAAGCCGAAGCCCGTGGCGCCGACCTGCTGCGCCAGGCCGAGCAGCGTGTAGTCATCGCCGATAAGGCGGTCCAGCTGTTGGCCGACCAGCCAGAGCAGCCCCTGGCCGGGGGTGGCCTCGGATTTGAAAGCGGGCAGGGAGGCCAGGCGGAAGCTGGTGACCTGGGTGCGTTCCAGCATGGTCCGTGATCGCAGCACAGCGGCGATTTCCGCCTCGATGCCGGGGTAGGGGGCGAGATTGACCCCTGGCTTGATCTCCAGGCGCAGCCCGATCGTCGTCGGTTGGAAGATGTCGATCGTCTCGTCGAGCGTCAGGATGCGGTCATCCTTGGTGCCGGTGATGGTCAATTGCCGCAGCGAATCGAAGGTCATCTCGGCGACGGCGCCTGAACCGTTCGTCACACGGTCCACGGTCGCGTCGTGAAAGACGACCAGAACACCGTCACTACTGCGCTGAACGTCGAACTCGACCAGGTCGACGTCCAGGCCGGTGGTGCCGACGAAGGCGGTGCGGCTGTTCTCCGGCCAGACCAGCGCGCCGCCACGATGGGACGCGATTTTTGGAAACCCGGCGCTCATCGATTGCCCCCCATGGTAATGCCGCTGACCAGATAGCGTTCGGCGAAGAAAAACACGATTGTCGGCGGGATCAAGATGGTCACGGCGGCGGCCATGATCATCGGCCAGTTGTTGATGCCGCCTTCCTGCTCCTCGGCGAACAGGCGCGCCAGGCCGATCTCGACCGTGCGCATGTCGTCGGTGTCGGTCACGATCAGCGGCCAGATGTACGAGTTCCATTCCGACAGGAAGATGAACACCGCGATCGCCGCGATGGCCGGTCTCGACATCGGCACGATGATCGTCCACAGCAACCGCCAATGGCCAGCGCCATCAAGTTTCGCCGCTTCTTCAACCTCTTTGGGAATAGTCTTAAAGTGTTGCCGAAGGAAAAATGCGGCGAAGCCCGAGGCCAGAAACGGCAGGATGAGCGCCCAATAGGTGTTGCGCAGGCCGAAGCCGGCCATGGTCAGATAGTTGGGCACGAGCGTGATGTGCGTCGGCACCATCAGGGTCGCGACCACGGCCATGAACAGGATGTTGCGCCCGGGCATGTCGACGCGGGCGAAGACGTAGGCCGCCATGATCGAGGTGATCATCGAGCCGATGGTGATCGCGCCGCACACGATGATCGAGTTGAAGAAGTATCGGGCGAACGGATGTTCCGACCAGGCGGTCAGGTAGTTGTCGATGTTGGGCGGCCAGAAATCCGGCGTCGCGCTCATCAGATCCGATTGGTCCAACAGCGAGACATAGACCGCGTAGAGCATCGGCACCGCGAACAGCACGGCAAGCGGTATCGCCACGACCGTCGCCCAAGGGATCGACAGGCGCGGCCGTTCCCGCACGGTTTGCCGGGCGGCGACGCGGAGGTCAATCAAGGTCATAGGACACCTTTCGACCCAGGACGCCGAACTGAAGGATCGTCAGCCCCAGCAGGAACAGGAACAGGGCGATCACGACGGCCGAGGCGCTGCCATAGTCGAGGCGCACGAAGGCCAGGCGATAGAAGAAGTTCACGATCACGTCGGTCGACAGGGCGGGGCCGCCGTGGGTCATGACGTTGACCAGCGTGAAGACCTGAAAGCTGTCGATCACCGAGATGACCAGCAGGAACAGCAGGGTCGGCGTCAGCAAGGGCAGGGTGATGGTGCGGAACTGATGCAGCCGCGAGGCCCCGTCGATGCGCGCGGCCTCGTAGAGCGTCGGCGAAATCGCCTGCAGCCCGGCGATGAAGATCACCATGTCGTAACCAAGCTGCTTCCAGACATTGACCGCCGCCACGGCGTAGAGCGCGGTATCCGCGTCGTAGAGCCAGTTCTGCGGGCTGCCGCCCAGCGCACCGATCGTCAGGTTGATCAGGCCGAGATCGGTGTTGAACAGCCAGCTCCAGACAACCGCGATCGCCACCGTCGACGAGACGTAGGGCAGGAAGAAAACACCCCGCAGGACGCGGTTTGCCGGCCGTTCCGCGACCAGCAGTTGGGCCAGGAATAAGGCCAGCGCCAGGCGCAACGGCACGCTGGCGATCACGAAGGTGGCGGTGATGGCAACTGACCGGTGAAAGCCGTCATCCAAGGCGAGATCGACGAAGTTCTCGGCGCCGACGAAACGTTGCCGCCCGCTCAGCAGATTGACGTCGTGCAGGCTGAGATAGAACGAATAGAAGATCGGCCAGTAGATGAAGATCGCCAGAACGGTCAGGCACGGCAGCACGAACAGCGCCGGCACGACAACGCGCTTCATTGACCCTTTGCCTGTTGATCCGTTGGTTTCACGCCGGCGACGCTATGGGCCGCATGCGACGCCTGTGTGATGGTTGCATTAACGTTCGATGACGACGCCAGACGGTAACCGACGCTTCATCAAACGTTCATGGCCGGCCACTAGGACACGGGGGCATCCCGTTCCTTATTCCAATAGGAGGCCTCCGCCATGATCCGCCGCGCCGCCCTTGGCCTGTCCGTCGCCATGATGGCCCTTCCCGCCGCCGCGCAAGACCAGATCGTCGTGCCGTTCTGGCACTCGCTGACCAATCAGGGTGAGGAGGTGATCAACACGCTCGTCACCCGCTTTGAAGAGGCCAACCCGACCATCGATATCGACCCGATCTATGTCGGCAATTACAACGACATGATCGTGCGTTTGCAGGCGGCGGTCGTGTCGGGCGACGTCCCGACCCTGGTGCAGCTTGAGATCACGCGCTACGGCCTGTTTGCCGATGCCGGCGCCCTGGAACTGCTGGACGATCGCCTGGCCGCTGACCCGGCGATCATGGAAGATCTGCGACCGTTCGCCTTGGAGGCCTCGCTCTATCTCGGCCAGTCCTACGTGCTGCCGTTCAACAGCTCCACACCGGTCATGTACTACAACCGCGACCTGTTCGGCGCCGCCGGCCTCGATCCCGACAGCCCGCCGGCGACCTGGGAGCAACTGTTGCAGACGGCCGAGGCGCTGACGGTCCGCGATGGCGACAGTACCTCCCAATGGGGCGTCGCCGCGCCGCCGCAATGGGTGCGCTGGGCGATGTCGAACCAGGCCGGCGGCGGCTGGATGGACGGCGCGACGAACGAGATTCAGATGGGCCAGGCGGACACGGCCCGCGCCTATCAATTCGCCGCCGACTGGGTGAATGTCCACAACGTGGCCCAGCTTGACGGCGCCATCGACGAGGATGTCGGCCGGCAGTCCTTCGTCAGCGGCAACACCGGCATTATGTTCGGCAGCACCGGTTCTCTGGGCACGATCTCGCGCGATACCGAGTTCGATCTCGGCGTCGCCGCGCTGCCGTGCGAGATCCATTGCGCTGCGCCGATCGGCGGTGCGGCATTGGGCATCATGGCAGGGGCAGACGAAGCGCAAAAGGACGCCGCCTGGGACTTTCTGCGCTTCGTCATGACGCCCGACTCCAACTCGGTCATGTTCACGGTGACTGGCTACATGCCGATCTTGAATTCCACGCCGGAGCATCCGGATGCTGCAGCCTACCTGGCCGAACGCCCGGAGTATCGGGTCGCGGTCGATCAACTGGACGTCGCCTTCGCCCGGGCCCGGCCGCCCGCGATGCCCGAAATCCGCGCTTTGGAGCCGGCCGTGTGGGAAGCCATCGTGCTGGAACAGGCAACAGCCGAGGAGGCCTTGGCCGACTTCGCCGACGAGATGGCCGAATTGATGGCGGCCCACCAGTAATCAGCCCAAGCTGGAGCGGGCAGGGCCCGTGGCGGCGGATCGCGTCGATTGAAGAGAGCGAATCGACATCAGCGGAACCGCCGCTGCACGAGCCCTGCACGCTCATGAGCGTCACCAAAGCAGCAAGAGGATCGAGACGGGAGTGAGGGGGCGCCGCGCCTGGTTCGTTGACGTGGCGCCTGTTCCCCATTGCGCTGAGCCGGCTAGCCGGCAGCAACCCCAATGGCGCGGTCGCGTCGGCCTGTGAACCCATTCACAGACCAACGACCTGTCCCCGGCTAGAACCAGTCCGTCACACTGGCTCTAGCAAGGGATACCAAACCAATGCGCGCCATCATCTCAACCTCCGCCGCGACGCTGATCACACTGGCCGCGATCTTCGCCATCATCGGCATCAGCAATCCCGCCATCGCCGGCAGTTGCTTGTTCGGTTGCAGTATCTAGGCGGCCGGAACCACAGAACGGGGTCGAAGGCGCCGCGTGGGCCAATCGCCCCAGCTTGACTGCCGTCAACCGCACAAACCCGCCGGGTTCGCACGTCCATCAAAGGCAGAAGCCTAATGACTTCCAAGGCAGTTTCTGAAGACTGCCTGCCGCCACTCCCACGGCAAACCACATTCTTGCCATTTTCGGCTGTACCCTTCAAAGCGTACCAATGGAGGGGTGCCAATCGATGAACGTTCTTTCGAAGGTCAAATCAGACAAGCGTGTTGTCGAGGTTAAGGAAGCCGTCGACGGCGGCGAGGCTATGGACCGCGCTTCCGCCAAAGTTGCCAGCGGAATGGAGAAGAAGGATCCCGCTGCGACCGATATCCGAAACAGCTAGTTGCTAGGCGCCACGACCGGGGTGTTGCTCCGGTCGTGGCTCTCCCAGTTCCGGTCTCGCCACTGCCACGGTGGCACGCACTGGTCTCGATACAGCGGCGTGCCGGCCTGCTCTTCGGCGTTTCGGGTCATGTTGCCGTAGGCGCTGTCGGTGTAGCGAACATCCTCCCATGCTCAATCAACGCCGACCATGATTGCACCGATGTCCTAATCTCTGCGTCGTCGCGCAAATGGCAACCATCCTGCCGTAGCGGTCAGTGTCGACAGGGTCGCAGCGATCCAGGGCCATCAGAATGGTGTTCAGCATCTGCCGTGCAACCTGACCAACTCTGCTGAGTGAGTCGTCAACATCCCCGCAAGGCTGATCCAGTTCCGGCGCGTCGATCCTCCACAGGTGGATGATTGCGCCATCCATCTCGAACCTGTCGCTGTCGATCACACGGATTTTCCACGGGTTAATCCATGGCGCTCTACGGATGTTCACGGCATTTTGCGAAGGGTGAACCCGCCGGGGCGGCGCTCTAAGATCTTGAAGTCGCTAAGGAAAACTGGTGCCCGACGAGAGAGAAAGTTTGAACTCTCTCTTTGAGGCCCTCGCAGACTGGAATGAACAACTAAAGGCCGCTGATATCGATTTTGAGGAGCCGCTACCATGAAGCAGGTAGACGGCTTTCGATCTGGTGGTGATCCCCGCGCAGACTTTGCGCAGGCTGCGGCCCTGCCTACGGAAACAGACGAAAAGAAGCGTCCACCACCCTACTCGATTCGATTCAGCGAGGACGAACGGGCACGGCTCAACCGGGACGCGGGCGCGTTGTCCTGGGCGGCATACATCCGCCTCAAGCTATTCTGCGACGATGGCAACCCGCCGCCGCGTAAGAAACTCACGCGCAAAAAACACAGCCCTTCCGCTGAACTTGCCGTTTTGGCTCAATTGCTGGGCGCGATCGGCAAGTCAGAACTCGCGCCCAGTATGCGGGATATCGCCAGCGCCGCCAAAGTCGGTGCGCTGCCCGTGACGCCAGAATTGGAACAGGAGCTATTCGCGGCCTGCGCCGCCATTCAGGATATGCGCAGTGAATTGATATCCGCCCTCGGTATCAAAGCACAGGGCGGGCCATGATTCTTAAGGGCGGCCAGCGCGGCGGCGCGCGCAATCTGGCGATTCACCTCATGCGCACGGATGAAAACGAGCATGTCGAGGTGCATTCGCTGCGCGGGTTCGCTGCCGATGATTTGATGGGCGCGCTCAATGAAATCTACGCCGTCAGCCAAGGCACAAAATGCAAACAGTTCATGTTTCAGGTGATGTTCAATCCGCCGCCGACAGAAGAGGTGAGTACGGCGGATTTCGAGGCAGCGATTGCGCGCGTCGAGAAGCAGTTCAAGCTGGCAGACCAACCCTGCGCGGTCGTCCTCCACGAAAAGGAAGGGCGGCCCCACGCGCACGCCGTTTGGTCCCGCATTGATATTGAAGAGATGAAAGCCATTCAGCTTTCCTATTTCAAAAACCAACTCCAGGATATCTCGCGTGAGCTGTTCCTTGAACACGGCTGGAAGATGCCGAACGGGCTGATCAACAGTGAAGAACGCGATCCGACGAACTTCACGCTGGATGAATGGCAGCACGCCAAGCGCATCGGAAAGCACGCGAGAGAAATCAAAAAAGACATTCAGGATGCATGGGCGATTTCCGATTCAAAGGCCGCCTTCATACACGCCCTTAAAGAGCGCGGGTACTGGTTGGCGCGTGGCGACAGTGCCCGCTTCATCGCCGTAGATCACAATGGCGAGGTCTTCCCCATCCCCCGGTCCCTGCCGCAAGGCATAAAGACAAAGGACGTGCGGGCGCGTCTTGGCGACGAAGCCCATTTGCCATCGCTTCGCGAGGCCAAGAAACAGATAGCCGAAGGCATGCTCTCTGCCATGCAGCGGCACAAGGCAGAACTCGACAGGCAAAACGAAACAGGACGTGTCGAATTTGAGCGGCGCAGAAGGGCGCTTTTGCAGCGGCAAAGAGGCGAACGCCGGACACTGGCGCAAATGCAAGCCCGCCGCCAGGTTAAGGAAAGCGTGAGCCGACAGGCCCGCTTCCGAACAGGCATCAAGGGCCTTTGGGATCGTTTGCGTGGTGAACACAGGCGCATTCGGGAACAGAACGAGCGTGAAGCCAAAGCTGCTGGCACTCGGGACCGCAAAGAGAAGGACGCGCTCTTTCAGCGTCAGCTCAGAGATCGCCGGAGACTCCGGGAGATTGGCAAGCAATATCTTGCATATCAGGCAGACAGAAAACGAGAAGTTGACCTAGACGAGCGGCGCTATGCCGACATGAACAACACCGTCGAGGAGAATCGGCCCGCGAAGCGCTCACGCTCGGGGCGCAGGCGCCGCCCGCGTAAACGCGGCCCGGATTACGGGATGGATATGTAGTGGCGACCGCGCAATCCGCCGTGGTCGGTTCCGCTCTGTCTGCGAATGGAAGCGTGGTGTCCGGTCACGGTTCAGCAAGCACAATTCAGGATCAAACCGGCTCCGGCGTGACAGCGGATCACGGTGCTGAATCCAAGACATGGGAACATTCCTGCCGCGTGCTGTTCGGGAGTCGCTGGAAGGCCCCTTTTGCTAGGTATCTCGGGGTCAAGCGGGAAACCGTGAGCAGATGGGCGAACAATTCCAATGATCCGCCGCTCTATGCACGTCGGACGGTGTCGCTGCTTATGCAGGGACGCGGGACCGTTCTAAGCCTCTGCGACAGGACGGGAAACATGGTCCGCCCGTGGGCAGAGGCCGGTTTCGAGTGCATTTGTGTGGACCTGAAACATGACGGCGCGAGAACTACCGGGGGCATAACCTATCTTGGGGCCGATCTGCTGGACTGGCTACCTCCGCCGCGCCGCTACGCAATAGTTTTCGCATTTCCGCCCTGTACCAATGTTGCTGTCAGCGGGGCCAGATGGTTTCGGGAAAAGGGACTTGGCGGCCTGTCCGAGGCTGTTGACCTTTTAGAAGCCTGCCGCCGCATTTGCGAATGGTCGGAAGCGCCGTGGATGATTGAGAACCCCATGTCCACGTTCTCAAGTTACTGGCGCAAACCGGACTACAGCTTTGATCCCTGCGAGTACGGGGGCTATCTCGATCCTCCGGGAGATGCCTACACAAAGAAAACTTGCCTGTGGGCCGGTAATGGTTTCGTGATGCCGGACAGGAAAACGGTGGAACCGCTTGAGGGTTCAAAGATGCACCTAATGCCTCCAACGCCGGATCGGTCCGACCGGCGGAGCGAAACACCGATGGGATTTGCCCAGGCGACATTCAAAGCCAACGCGGCCATTCGCCTTGGAAGATAATGGCTCTCGGCCCTAGACCGTACTATCCGCAATCACCGTTATCACTCAATCAAATCAGAATCGGCCCATACCTGACGTTCAATCTCGTTGTTAGGTGCCGCAGCGCAACTTTAGAAGCTGATCTCTAACGGCTTTGACGGCAATCTAATACCCAAATTGAATTGACGCGGCTGCATGATCATACTCGCCCGATATCGAGGTGAGGTGCGAAGGATGTTTGACCAAAACGGCCACATACACTTCAGCGCAACCGATCTCGTCGGGCACCTCAGTTGCGGCCATCTGACCGGGCTCGATGTCGATGTGGCGAAGGGCGAACGACAGCAGCCCGCCTTCTGGGACCCGTTGCTGGAGATATTGCGTGAGCGCGGTGCTCAACACGAAGCTTCCTATCTGGAGCATCTTCGCAATGCGGGCTCAGAGATCATCGAAATTGCTGGCAAAGGTGTTACGCCCAAGCAAGCAGAAGAGACGTTGGTCGCCATGCGCTCCGGAGCGCAGATCATTTGTCAGGGGGTACTCCTGAACGACAGGTGGAGTGGCCGGGCTGACATCCTGAGACGCGTTGAGACGCCGAGTGACCTTGGCGAATGGTCGTACGAAGTGATCGACACGAAGCTGGCCCGCGAGACGAAAGGCGGGACGATACTTCAGCTCTGTCTCTATGCAGACCTCCTTTCAACCGCACAGGGCGTTATGCCCGAATCTATGTACGTCGTCTCGCCGTGGTCCGACTTTGAGCCGCAAGTGTACCGGACAAGTGACTTCCTCGCATACTACAGGCTAGTCAAGAGAAGCCTTGAGGCTTCCGTAGTCGGTGGCGCAGGCGGTGAGGTCTATCCTGATCCCAAACAGCATTGCGACATTTGCCGTTGGCGTACGCAGTGCGATGCACGCCGACGTGAGGACGATCATCTATGTCTGGTCGCCGGAGCATCCAAACTGCAGATAACCGAGCTGCGTCGGCGTGGCATCAATACCACAACCGCTCTGGCTGACGAGCCGATACCACTGTCCTGGAAACCGGAGCGAGGCTCCGCCCAGACATATGAGCGCATACGCGAGCAGGCCCGCGTCCAGATCGAAGGTCGAAAAAAGGGTGAGCCAGTATTCGAAACGCTGGAACCAGAACCCGGATACGGTCTGGCACGCCTGCCCGAACCGTCACCGGGCGATGTTTTCTTCGATCTGGAGGGCGACCCGTATGTCGGCGAAGGCGGTCTCGAATATCTGTTCGGATATACGGTCTTTGATGAGCAGGACACCGAGCAGTATACAGGGCAATGGTCCCTATCAAGGGAAGATGAGAAGCAAGCCTTCGAGAATTTTGTCGATTTCATCATAGCGCGATGGGAAGAACATCCAGATTTCCATATCTATCATTTCGCGCCCTATGAGCCGGGAGCGCTAAAACGGTTGATGGGCCGATATGCCACGCGCGAAGAAGAAATCGACCGGATGTTACGTGCCGGACTCTTTGTCGATCTCTACGGTGTCGTGCGAGGCGGCATCCGTGCCAGCGTCGAAAGCTATTCACTCAAAGAGCTTGAACAATTTTTCGGTTTCGAAAGAGCGATCGCTCTGCCTGACGCCAATCAGGCTCTGGCGCATGTGCAAGCATGCCTAGAATCTGCAGATATCGAAGGGCTGACCGATGAAAGCAAGGACACGGTTCAGAAGTACAATCAGGATGATTGCCGGTCCACGCGTGTCCTGCGTGACTGGCTGGAGCTAGTACGGTCGGGGTTGATCGAGGGCGGAGCCCAGATTGATCGACCGCCGCTCGGCGAAGGTGATCCGAGCGAGGCCATTAGTGAATGGCAGGAGCGCATAAACGCCCTGACGGAATTGTTGACCGCCGATGTGCCGGTGGACATAGAAGAGCGTACCGACGAACAACACGCGCGCTGGATTCTGGCGAACACCGCCGACTGGCACCGGCGTGAAGAAAAATCCGTCTGGTGGGAGTATTTCCGCCTGAGCGATCTGTCGGCGGACGATCTTATCGATGAGCGCAGCGCGGTTTCCGGGCTGGCCTTCATTGGCTCCGCTGGAGGCACAGCAAGAGCCCCTATACATCGCTACCGCTTTCCCGCGCAGGAAACCGACCTGCGTGACGGCAACGACCTGAGAAGCGCAGGTGGAGACAAGGTCGGAAAGCTGGAAGCGATTTCCTATGAGGACCGGACCGTAGACATCAAGAAACGAATGGACAGTGCCGACCGTCATCCAGCCGCGATTTTCGCCCATGATATCGTCCCCTCAAGAGTGCTCGCAGAATCGCTGGTCGGGATCGGTGAGTTTGTTGCCGACAGCGGCATCACCGGGGACGGCGATCACCGAGCGGCCCGCGATCTGTTGATGAAAACATCGCCACGGATCGGTGACGCCCCTCTCCGCGACCAAGACGAAACGCCTCTTGAGGCTGCGTTACGGATAACCCCCAATTTTCAGGGCGGCGTGCTGCCTATTCAGGGTCCGCCGGGATCAGGCAAGACCTTCACCGGCGCCCGCATGATCTGCGCCTTAGTCAATCAGGGGGCGCGCGTCGGGATCACCGCTAACAGCCACAAGGTCATTCGGAACTTGCTCGATGAGGTCGTAAGAGCCGCTGATGAGAGCGGAATGGACCTCACCGCGATACAGAAGCTGTCTGAAGGCGAAGAAAATCAACATCGCTTGCGTTTCACCACCGACAATGGCGATGTATTCAATGCGTTGCGATCAACCTGTCAGGTTGCCGGCGGCACCGCATGGCTATGGGCGCGCCCGGAAGCCCGAGACACTGTTGACGTGCTCCTTGTCGACGAAGCGGCTCAGATGTCATTGGCCAACGTATTGGCTGTATCACAAGCCGGTCGTGGGCTGGTTCTGCTGGGCGACCCCCAACAACTTGAACAACCCATACAAGGCAGTCACCCGGACGGCACGGCAGTATCTGCGCTCGATCATCTGCTTGGCGATCATATGACGATACCGACAGATCTGGGTCTATTCCTTGAGGAGACGTGGCGGCTGCACCCCGACATTTGCGCGTTCACAAGCGAGATGTTTTATGAAGGCCGATTGCAATCACGACCCGGCCTCGAAAATCAGAGAATCGTGTCCGCTGGTCCGATTCAGGGAAGTGGTCTGCGTTTCCTGCCAGTGTCACATGAGGGAAGCCAGAGTTCTTCACCAGAAGAAGCAGATCAGGTCCTAGCGCTCGTCCGTTCGCTGATCGATCAGCGTGCAACCTGGATCGACAAGGACGGCGCGGAACATCCGCTTCGTCTGGAAGACATCCTTATCATCGCGCCTTACAACGCACAGGTCTTCGAACTGCAGGATCGTTTGCCGGGCGCGCGGATCGGAACTGTAGACAAATTTCAGGGACAGGAAGCACCGGTAGTCATTTACTCATTGGCGACATCCACGCCAGAAGAAGCGCCACACGGTATGGAATTTCTCTACAGCCTCAACCGGCTAAACGTTGCCACGTCAAGAGCTCGGTGCGTAAGCGTACTGGTGGCCAACCCAACGATCTTTGAACCGGAATGCCGAACGCCCCGACAAATGCAATTGGCAAATGCGTTTTGCCGGTATCAGGAGATGTCTGACATTATCGAGTTATAGGCGTGAAGGGGTCTTTCTTCCTGGACTGGTAGGGCTTGGCGAGGCGGCTCCAGCTTTTGTCCCGGTGCATAACGGCCAACTCCAACAGGTCCTGATAGACCCGCTCATAGAGAAGGCCGCCGCCAATGGCGATTGCGCGGACCACGCAATCCCCGGCGCGGCCCTGATACCCAGAAGCTGCCCGCCCTCCATCGTTAAATTGAAATCCAATCACAGCTCGCCTCTTTCTTTTCCAGTCACCGGGGGCAGCGACAAAGAAGCTCGATGTGGATGATAAGAGCGCCCTTGTCTGCCCCGGTCTCCCCCTTCCCCCGCGCGGTTTTCCGCTGGGTGGGGGGCGGCTTAAAAAAGGGCTGCGTTTGCATAGCCACGGTTCTGCCGTCATCCTCAACCTTTTGGGTTGAGGGCTTGACCCCCCTTCTTCAGGGGGGTTGAGGGCAGGTTCTGGATGTGCGAACGCTGGTCCTGCCGCCCCCCACCCATCGGAAAACATTAAAAAAAAGCCGCCCCCGTTTTCCCGGGGGCGACCGCATTCCCTTTGCGTCAGGGATCGTTACCTTTTGGCGGAGACATCTTTGATGGCTCCGTGGCGCTTGGCGAAGTATGAGCCTAGCGCCATAGAGCCCGGCCCCATCTATGATGGGGAGACGCTCAGACCAATGACGAAATCGTCACCATATCCACATGCATCGTGGCAGCGACGATTGAGGTAAAATGATGCTTCGAAACTCGATTCGGCAGCGTATAGCATGAAGATAACAGGGCTAGATAAGCTAACAAAAACACTGGATCAGGCTTCGAAGGCTGCGAACGAACTCGATGGTGAACTCGAAACACTGAGTTTCGATCCCTCTGATAATTCCAGCGTTGAAGAGGCAATTGCCCAGGCCAAACTCGCAGTCGATAATCGATTGGGGAGTTGGTACAGCAATCCGATTGTTGATGAGATGGCGGACGGTCTAAAGGCGGAGTTTGAAAATCACATATTAGCAAAGGTTGAGGAGCACAAGTTGGCCAATCCAAAGCCAGTATCGTCGGGAATGAGTGAGGTTTCAGAGGTCCTTGAGCGCATTCGCAATACAATTGGTGATTTGAGAAGGGCAGACTACCAAACTTTCGATCGTCATACGGAAAAGCTAGCGCGGCAACTTGAAGATGCCTGTCTGAAGGACATAGTTGCCGATCTCACAAAGGGCCTGGATGTAGAATCCTGGATATCCGCTGGAGAAGAAACCGCCAGCGGCATGGTTGGAAGCGCCAAGCTAAAGTGGCCGGAAGCAGAGGAACAGCAGCTAGGTCTTGTTATCCTATTGGCGCAACGCTTTGCGGGAGATAGCCGAAAGGCGCTGAATTTCGCTCACGATTTCTACTACAACGGAAAGAAGATCACGGCCAATCTCCAGCATATGGTGAGTCAAGTATTTGTACCGTTTGAGCGAGATTTCTCAGCCTATGTTCAGCGGCGTACTGGAGCCGGTGTCACAGGCTTGGCAGTTGCAGAACAAACCAAATATCCGCGCAGGGTTTTTGTGGTTCACGGGCATGATGGTGAACCGCGTGAGGCTGTTGCGAGATTTCTTGAATCCTTGGATTTCGACGTTGTCATACTCCACGAACAAGCCAATCGCGGACGGACGATAATCGAAAAATTCGAAGAGCATGCAGATGTCGGGTTTGCAGTAGTACTCTTGACTCCGGACGATGTTGGATCATCGGCAACTGATGAAAGACGGAGAGCGCGGGCCCGACAAAATGTCATTCTTGAGCTTGGGTACTTTCTCGGTCGCCTAGGGAGAAGCCGTGTGGTGGCGCTAATGAGAGGCGATCTTGAGATTCCTTCGGATGTCTTGGGTGTCGTGTACACGCCGTATGATAACGCAGGTGCTTGGAAATTGGCGCTGGCTCATGAACTTATCGCTGCTGAATATGAAGTTGATTTGAAGCGTGTTATGCCCGGCAAGAAATGAAATAACTCTATATAGACTTGCAGCTTGCGAGTCTGCTAATCGCTTTTGAGTTCAAACCAAACTTCGCCGCCATCCGGTAAATCTCAGTACTGTGTGTCGATCAGCGTTCCAATACGGCCATAGCAGGGGAATCCGTCCTTGCCCTTGTGGGGGTTGAGCGTGGAGTCATACTTCTTGCGCCTGAATTTCTTGTCACAGACGGGGCATTGAAAGATATAGGTCGGTCCTCCGGTGCTCCGGGGTGCACGCATTCGACGCGGAGCAGCCGCACGCTGGGTTCGTGGCGTTGCAAGCCGGGAAAGCGCTGCTCCGCCTGAGCGGGATGCTGCCGGGCGGATGCTGACCGGGCCCTGCGGGGAAAGCTCTATCTCATATCTCGGAATAAACGTCTGATTGGTAATGGCCGCATCCGTGATGCGGTCAACGCGGTAACTGCGATGCTGGTTCTTGTCAGTGTTGAAGGCGTGCAGGATGATATCCCCGGCTGCGGTCCTGCGCAGTGAGTAGGGTTCAATCCGGCGCGTGCCGGAACGCCCGTCAAGCGTGACATAGGAAAGATCAACGCAGAGCCGGTTAGCCGCGGCAAACCGGATCACTTCGATATGCGGCAGGCCAGTGCGGGCAATGGGAAGCGCAAGTGTGCGTTCACGCAAAACCGATTCGCCCGCTGCCATCGCATATGCGGCAGGCCGGGCAGGCGCGGCCCCGCCCAGCAGCCAGGCGAAGAAATTCGGCAACTCATTCCAGAAACTGGCCAGCGGCGGCAGTGCCGGGAGCTGGTGGCGCAACATGGCTTCCCATGAGCCTTCAAGGTCTGGCCGGTGGGGTTCGAGGGCTGCCATTGCAGGAACTTCGATGCCTTTGAATGCACATTTCTGGCGCAAAACGTCCAGAAGGACGGACGCTGATGGCCTGGCCTCTTCGTTGCGGTAAAGATTGATGACGTCATACAGATCACGCGGGCGGGTGCGTTCTCCAAGCGCCCGGACCTTTTCTCCGAACGCCTCTTCGTAGGCATAGGTGAGGACTTCGATACCGCCACCGGGCTCGTCGCCATAGGGATGAAAAATCCTTAGCCGCACAGGGGCAAGCACCAGCTTTTCATCCGCCGTGAGGTCCAGTTTGATGCGGGGCAGCCCGCCCGATCTCGGTGCCAGCGGCCCGCGGTAGCTGAGCTTGCCCTGACAGGATGTGTGCCCGCGTGGGTTTGTGTAGATATCAAAGTCGCGTAGTTCGGCGGGCAGCTCAAGGCCGCATTCTTCGTAAATCCATTCGGCGATTTCACCGAAGACCCGTTTCAGGAACGCTTCGTCAAGATGCCCGGCATCTTTGAGGGTAAAATCCAGGTCCTCGGAAAACCGGTAGGTCTCAAAGAAGCACTTCTTCAGGCATGTGCCGCCCTTGAAGACCCATGAGTCCGTTAGCTCAGGATGACTGAATATCCCGGCGAGGACCCAGCCAAGGGCATAGTCCTTTTCGACGACGTGAGGAGTCAGGCCCAGCGCTGTTGCGGCTTCAATGAGGTCACGCTTGTCAATCACGGAGCTGCGCTTCCAGACCAGCTCTCCGGCACCCATAGCCGCCAACGGGTAACAAGGCGCGGGCATTTGAGCGCGGAATCAAGCTTGGCATTGCCCTTGGTCAGTCTGGCGCGGCTGCCTGCCGCAAGGGCCTCACCGCCGGAAGTTTGTTCCGCAAGAAAACCGAGCCTCTTGAATACCGCGCCATTGCCGAGGCGCTCGGCATAGGAGATCAGTTTTTCAGGGTCGCGGTCAGGGCGCTTAAGGTAGGCGCTAAAGCAGTCGGCGACGTGCTGAATGCCCCCGCCGATGGCAGGATCATCAAGCATGTCCACGATCGTCCTGTGAACATCGGAGACGGCGACGCGGGTGCGTCCGCGCCAAAGCGATTTCGTACCGAAGATCTGATCTTCGCGGATGTGGCGAAGAATCACGCTTGCCCCATGCACTTCCTGGCGCTTGGTACGGACATGCTGCGCCGTGAACACCGCCAGATCACGGAAAATCTGTTCGGTAAGGTCCCAATGTTCGGCGGCGCTCCATCCACCGATATAGGCGGGCGCATAGAGCGCGGGTACCAGGACCCAGGGGTCATCGAGAACGTGCTGGCTTTCGAGAGCGTCCAGAGGCACCGGAACATAAACGCCCGGCCCCACCCGCTTTAGCCAGCCCTGCTGCGTCCAGCGTGAGAGGAGCTTTGACGCTTCGGTCCGCCCGATACTCAGGGCGGTCACAGCATCATCGATATGAACCGTGTCCCCGGATGCTCTCAGGACACGGGTTAGCTTGGCTCTGCCGCTGGGCAAATCTGTGGTATGGGTCGAATCCATAGTATATTTATATCACGTTTTTTCGCATAAATCACGAATTTTTGCTATTTCGATATATCATGATTGAGTCTGCGATAAGGCTATCAGAGCCACAAAATTTCACACTTTTACGTAATTTTCGCACTATCGATATACTAGAGCGTTTCAGCCTGCGAAAGGGTGATTGTTACCATGGTGGATGCAGGCAGCCGGACGCTCTGCGAGTGCTCAGCGGCGATACGCTGGATTGGCGCGGGCGGGCTCGATGCCCGCCTGCGCCAAAAGCGGGAGGGGTGAAACGGGGAACCGAAGCGGTTCCCCTCCCTGACGCCGCCCCGGCGTCAGGGCAAGATGCGTGTAGGTACTACACGCACATCTTGCGGTCGTCTTAAAAATGGTTTTTTCGGAAGAAGGTGTTCCACGGGTCTTTGATCCGAAGCCATGAACCGGGAACAGACCGGAGCGGGGGTGCAACGGGCTCCGCATCTGATGGGAAGAGGACGATTATAGAAGCTTGTGCATAAATTATGCGCCGCCCCTTGTGACATCAACTATGGCGTGCATAAGGTTAAGTCTGCGTCCGACTCAACATCACAACCACGCTAACCGGAATAATGCCCCGCGATCACGCGCGACACATCATCCGTATGACCGCCCCGCTGGCGACCGACCCGATGCTCATGCCGTCATGGGAACCGGCAGCTTCGGACGCGGACAGGCACGCCGCGAGGATCGGCTATGCCCGTGTATCCACGCCCTCGCAAAATCTGGATCTGCAGCTTAAGGCCCTTAACGCCTATGGGTGCGAGATCGTCCATACCGACCGCGCCAGCGGCGCAAGCCTGCGCCGGGCGGGATTGCGGGAAGCCATCCGCCAATGCCGGTCCGGCGATGAACTGGTGGTGTGGCGGTTGGACCGTCTTGGCCGAGATCTGCGCGGTCTTCTGGACCTTGATGCGGTGCTGGCCGAGCGCCATATCACGCTTAAGGTTCTGACGGGTCAGCTTGCCTCATTTGAAACCCGCTGCACCGAAAGCCGCGTCATCTTTGCCATCATGGCGGCGATTTCATCGTACGAAATAGACGTAACCTCCGAGCGCACGCGGGCGGGGCTGGATGCCGCCCGTACGCAAGCCATGGCGCTTAGCCCGCCTTTCCTCTCCTACTGTCAGTTGGGAGTCGTCTGATCCGTCTGATAAAAAAGCAGCCGGATAATTGCAATCATGTAAAATAAAGCTGTAGTTTTGAATTGGATTACTCGGTCGGTAATACTGTTGTTACTTAGGTAAGTGAGATTCGATTAGACGCAAACGCATTGCCATTACTGACGAAATGAGGGCGCTGCTTCAATCCCACAAGCGGCGTACAGGCATTGGCGAGGTGGCGCTACTGCGGGGCGCTGCGGATAAGCCTGACGGCCTGACCTCGGATACAATCGCTAAATGGATGCGTGGCGACAGCGCAACGGGCCGGAAGGATCACGTTGAATATGTACTGCGTCGCTGGGACGAGTCAGATTGCCGATTTCCCCTGACCCATGAAATCATCGAAAGCCTGCGTGGGCACAAAGAGCGCACGGGCGTTGGCCCGGCGCTCCTACTCCGGGGCCGCAAATTCCTGCCGCTAAGGCTTAAGCCCGCGACGATAGAATCCTGGCTGTCCGGCGCGGCAGAGTCGGCGCGGGCCTCACATCTAAAGACCGTACTAGAACTCTGGGCGGCCCTGCCGGACAATCCCTATGTCGAGCTGACGGGCGAAATGGCCGGTGAACTGGCGGCAGTTATCGAAGCCACCGGCGTTACGCCTACGCGGCTCCTGCGCATGGCAGAAGACCCGCCAGCGGACCTGAAAGCCAGCGATGTATCACGCTGGAAAACCCGCCGCGTTGCGACAGTCCGGCAGGGGCACTTTTGCTTTGTCATGAACAGTTACCGGGCGTTACTCGCCCGCCAGAAAAGGCCGCTCTAATTCGGACTGACTGCGCCGCACCTCAATCGCCTGAAATAGAACGAAAATATTCTGCTCATTAAAGAAGAGTTAATACTGCCGAACATTTATCCTAAATTGATACTATTTCCATAATAACTCAATATTAACCTTTTTATTCTATTCTTTTAGCCAAGAAATACTTGTGTCTGCGGTTCTTTTGCTACCGCAAGGCCATGAAAAACAAGGGTTCAAGAGGGAGTGCGTATGGCTGTCGATAAACAGCGCAAAACCGAAATGGAGCAAGCCGCAGAGGGCATGAACGGCCATCTGGTCGGTGCGTTTGGCAATCTTGGCCTGATGCAGCCGATGGTGGACATGGACACGGCTGAGGATCTCACGGTGGATGGCCACGAAGCGGACCCTCTCAATCACGCCGCCGAGCATCAGGCCGCCCTCACGGAAAAAGCGCATAACTACGCCATGAAAAGCGGTTTCGATGACGGAAGCGCGGCGGGAATGCGCCTGCATATCGTCAATGAAGGCGGCGGCGGCATCGGCAGCAAGAGTGGGGGCAAAAGGGCGCAGGAGCGCGCCTACCGCGAAGCCGTGCTAGCCGCGCTTGATAACGGCAACCTGCCCGAGTTGATCGCTGAACAGGTGATCGGCGGCCTGAGCGATGAAGCGATCGCGGATATGGTCGGACAGATCGAGGCGGAAACTGGACAATCGTTTGAGGATTATGCTGCGGACATCCTTGGCGAAGAAGCCGCGCAGCGTCTGCCGGGCGAAAGTCTGGAAGAATACCGCCGCCGGGTGCTGACCGCTCTGGCGGAAGAAATGCTGGACGAACACGGCAACATCAAACCGGAATACGCGGATGATCCGCTGGCCGGGATGCTGCGCGATAATGAGGATTTTCAGCGGATCATTGCGGAACGCGATGCCATCCGTGCGTACGTGGCCGAAAACGGCGTGACTGCCGCTGCTGTTGAAAGAGCTGACGAAGCCACGCGGGGCGATGGCGGTGCGGCCGACGTGATTGGCCATGAAGACTATACTGAAATCGGCCATGTCTCGACCAACAATCAGGATGAAGTAAGAGATGAAGCAGCGACAGCGCCGGAGTCCGCCGCCGAGAATGAAGATGAGTTTGCCATTATGTCCGGCCACACGCCGCCGGTGCCGGTTGACGGGCTGGTCGAGCCGCCAACGTCGCTTAGCGATTGCAGATTAACAGAGACTTTTGATGCGTGCCGCGGCGAGTTGCACGGCCAAGGCGACCAAGCGCCAATTGTGACAGCAGAGGCCGATCCGGGTCCAATCCCCGCTGCTTAACCGCCCTCAAGTCCGGGCCGAACGTCGTCGGCCTGCGCCAATCCGTTCAGGACCCGCACCTGCTCCGCGACTTCGGGAATAGCGATCCTGGCCTGCCGCAGGGTCTTCACTTCCGTGCCGTTGTGCTGGCCGTGAATGAGGTGGCCAATGTAGTAGGACATGACCGTGTTCGGGGCATCGTTTGGCGACAGGAAGTACCGGGCCTCGACCCCCTGCGCTGCAAAAGCATTGACGAAGGCCTGGCCAAACTGGGCGGCATTCTCAAAGTGGGCGTTTGGAAAGTCCTGCCCGACATGGATCAGGATGCCGACGCCCGGGTTCTCTTCCGCGTAGTTGCGTGCCGCATCAGCCGCGGCGCGGAGCTCGCAAAGCTCTTGTTGCCATGTGCAATCTTCGGAACTGATAACGGGCTGGGCCGTAACGTCCTGCGCGTTGGCCTGTCCTGAAACTCCGGCAACGGATGCGGCGGCCAGCATGGCTGTGCCCGCGAACGCGCCGATGATGCCGCGACGGCTCAATGCTGTACTCTTCGGGTCCATGACCATGCTCTTGCCTCTGTCTTGTATTTCCAAAACAACGCGAAAGTAATTCATACCTATTGTACTTTATCTTTCGCATTCATATTTAACAAAAAGGATCGTTTTTGTTGTAATTTCTGTTGATAAAGACTATGATGGCTCCAAATTGGCCAATATATTCACAGTATTGCGTTTTTGTTCGCGGTATGGGGTATGCGGACGTTTTGAAAAACAGGCATTTGCCCGAACTCAAAAACGATCCCTTTTGTGTGCAAGGAGACTCCGATGGACGCATGGCAACTGCCTGAAATCACAGGGAAACGCGTCGGGTATGCGCGGGTCAGCACCGAAGACCAGCGGCTCGATATGCAGCTCGATGCTCTGAAAGCAGCGGGCTGCTCGAAAATATTCCGGGATCAGGGCGTATCGGGCGCAAAGGCCGCCCGGCCCGGTCTCGATGAAACGCTAAAGGTTCTGGAAGCCGGTGACGCACTGATTGTCTTCAAGCTCGACCGGCTGGGCCGGTCGGTTCTGCATCTGGCGGACCTGTTGACCCGCTTCCGGAACGAGAGCATTTACTTCGTCTCGCTCAGCGAGGGCATCAATACGGTCACGCCCGGCGGCAAGCTCGTCTATCACATCTTCGCCGCCGTGTCGGAGTTCCAACGCGACCTTATCCGCGAGAATACGGTCTGCGGCATGCAGGCTGCCCGCGAACGCGGCGCGAAGATCGGCAGGCCTTACGCCCTCACCGAGTGCATGATTCTGGAAGCGCATCGCATTCTGGAGCAGGACGGCCTGCCACTCGACTTCATCGCCGCCCGCTGCGGCGTTTCGCAAATGACGCTGAGGCGGTCGTTCCGGCGGTTGGGACTCTAGCCGATATCCGGGCCATGCAGGCATTCATGGCCCTGCCCTCTGACGTAAGGCATAACACAGGGCGTTTGCTCAAGAGACTGGAGTTGCAATTTGGTGAAGACGTTGACAGCGTTTAACGCTGATGCGTTGAGCCTGCCCCTCCTTGGAAACGGCCCGTAGTTGGACTACGACCCCTTTGCCAGCGCCAGTGTTTGAGGTAGGCACACATATACCCCATGCTCTCACATGCAAGAGGCTTCGGGACGGGGGTGTTGGGGCGCAAGAGACAAGGCGGAAAGTCGCCGAGTAGTTGAGAGCAAATAGGAGAACACTGAATGATCCCCGCAATGTTCGTTTATGGCGTTGCGCAGGGCGTTATCGAAGTCGAGGATGATTCGAGGGAGTTTGTTGAACTGTATGAAGGGTACGTGAAGTCCTATCTGATCGGCGAAATACAGAGAATATTCAGCGCAACCCGATCCGATTTACAGACCAACAGAGAATTCACGCATAGCATAGAGTTCAAAACCACAAGCGAGAAGCACGCGTTTGCTAAATCTGAGATAGACTCGGATCGCAGATTGAAAATCACGATCTCTCTGGGTCTTTTTCACGCCTTGCAGGATTGTTGCCTGAGAGCTTTTTCTGCACAGGAGTTCTTTAACGATCTGGACGCTCTAGCGAAGGGAGAAGGTCAGTATTGGCGAGGGGGCAAGACGCTAGAACTGGGTGATATGACAGATGAAAAACCGAATGCTCGCTATTTTGATTACGCGCTAGAAGCGTTGCCAAGCCCCATCCGATTGGACTGGCAAGAGGAGTTCTCCAAAGTCGGAGTCTATATAAAGAAAATCCCGTTAGACGACGAACGGGTTCAAGCTGCGAGAATTGCTCTCGATATTGGCCTGTTCTTTCTGTTTCTGCACGAGGAAAACCACTTCATACTAGGGCACCTCGACTACATAGAAGATTACTTTTCCAGCAGGGAGTTGGATGAGTTCTCATTCTTGTTGGAGCATGACGATTCACCGTTCACCGAACTTGAACCTGAGATCAGCAAGGTCTTTGAATGGCAAGCCGACCGGCAAGCAGTCAGAGATGTAATGTCGTTCTGGCGAGGGGTCGATTTGCAAGAGTTGTTGCCCGACTACGCAAAAAACAGTTCGCCATGGAGAGTGCATCTTGTCACCTCTGCTATTGGTCTTGTGATGTTGGTGCTGGACAGAGCGCGCCTCCAACTGGGAGACGCCGAGGGATATCCGCCTGTACGCGTCAGGTTTTGCTCCAGCATTCAAGCGATATCGGCCGAGCTACTCCACGGCGAGTTGTTACCAGTCTTGCGCGACAATGGAAGCGAAGTTTTCATTTCGACGCTGCTGGAACATATCCAAGCAATTGGCAATGCGATCTATGATGTGAGCATTGCGCGTGAGATGATAAACGAGGATGAGCCGTTGAATAGTGAAGACCAAGACCCGATAGTTCGCGAGAGAAAAGGTGCGTTGGTTGCTGGTGTGATCTATGTTGTTGACGGCCTTATTGATCTGGCGGGCGATAAAGGAGCTGAATTCCGAAACACAATGGAAATCGTGCGACAGAAGTCACTTGATCTGATAGCGGCCACGTTCACAGAAGATGGTGAGCGCCACAGCGGTTCGCTTGATGCGTTGGTCGCAGAAGCGCAGAGTACCCTCGCCGAGCACCGGGCGTTTTTGGACTTAAACTCTAGCCGCTTTTGGAGTGAGCTTGAGCCCTATCGGGCGCTCTAAACGCCTGTCGGTGGGCTACGATTAATCGGCGGATGCAGGATATGCGTGAGCTAAAGAAGATTCGGGAAGCGTTGATCGCTGATCCGAGTTTGAGCGAACGTCACGCCGAAGCGGTGGATGATCTTAGGAAAATCCGGCGTCCGCAATCGGGTAGCCGAGCTTCCGCCGGGTTTCTGGGGGAAGCGGCCAACGCTGGAACTGGTGCCTCGGATACCAACTCGAAGATCGCCGTGGATCGAGACAGATCGTTCAAGTATTGCAATTTTCTGTTGGATTGTGGCATATTTGACGAAATATTCGATGAAGTAATACTGACAAAACAATCAGTAAAAGATTCCATTAGGCGCGTTTATCCGGTAGATTTGGATGATAGTGCATTATCTGAATTCATCGACAATGAAATAAAGAAACTTAAAGCTGGTTCGTATCAGCCATTGACGCCTGTCAACGATCCCGGCGCAATTGGCGAAGGCGAACATTTAGAGACGCGGAAAAAAGAGGGTTTGCCCGGTGAAGGAGCCGGCGAACCAGTGAGTTTAGACGAGCACAGCGACGCAATTCGTACCATTTTCTGTGATGCATCCACCAATGAAGGTATCGGTGGAATGCTTGTCCGTGCTCGGAAGAGAGCCGGGATGAGTCAAGAGGATGTGGCCGAGCGTATGGGAACAAACCGATCCAATGTTGGTCGCATTGAGAACGGTCGATCCACAGCGTCGGTCTCAACCTTGCGAAAGTACGCCGAGGCGGTCGGCGCTCGGCTGGAAATGCGACTGGACCCAGAAAACTAACGGATCATTATTGATCCGGGTCATTAATGACCCTATATTTCGTTCCATGGTCATCTTGATGGGGTGACCGGGCGCGGTCCCTCCCGGACCGCACGGTGGAACGGAGAGGGTGATGGTCGCTGCGGGTTTACGCGAAACGGTTATCGGCAACGCTGAAATCCTGCCGCCTGACGCGGATTCTTCGTACGATTCAAACATTGATGTCCGACACCTGACGGCCAGCGAGGAACTCAACGCCGCCGTCCAGCATCTGTTCGATGAGCTGAACCGGCGGCTGTTCATCCCCCATCTCAAAAACAAACAGGGCAACCTTCTCGGTGAGGTGCCCGAGTGCATTCTGACCGTCCAGTCCACCGGACGATGCAAAGGCTTCATGGCCAGAGCTCAATGGTCAAACCATCGGGGACGTTATCTCGATCAGATCACGCTTGTTTTTGAAAAGCACGCCCATGGCGACACGCGCGACGTCGGTCAGACGATGGCACACGAGATGGTGCACGCCGTTCAGCTTCACAAAGGAAAACCCGGAAAAGGCAACTATCACAACCGCCAGTTCTCCGACTGGATGAAGTCGATAGGGCTTCAAACCTCACAAACAGGCAAGCCGGGCGGCGCGGAAATCGGTACGGGGATGAGCGATTACATCATCTCCGGCGGGCCATTCGACCGGGTGATGAACGACCTCACGGCCGAGGGTTTTCAAATCCCCTGGGAAGCCGTGCGGGCGCTTCCGTCGTTCGGCATTGAGGATGATCCCGGCGAGACCAAACCCAAAGACCCATCCAAGGTGAAATTCACCTGCTCCGTCTGCCGCGCAAATGCGTGGGCGAAACAGACGGCCCGGCTCGTCTGCGGTGTGCCCGCCTGTGGCCTGCCGCCCATGACCGCCAACATCTAAGGAGCTTCCGTCCATGTTCTTTTTCAACCGACAATCACTTGAAGAAACAGCGGCCCGGCTGCTTGCCAAATTGCGGGACTCTCGCAGGCAGGTGATCGGCCAGATGCAGACAGCACCGCGCGAACAGCGCGTACCGACCCCCGAACAGATCGCGCAGCCAGCAATAGAGGCTGGCGCCCAGCTTGCGCAGATAGAAGACCAGGCCCGCGCCTCGGCGGACCGGCTCAAGGCTGAGCGCGTCGCGGCCTCGCAGGTTAAGCGGCTCTTTCAGATTGAGCGCCGAATTCTGCGGCCCGCGCGCACACAAGATATTCCCTTGGCCTGCTTCGTACTGATGTGCTGCCTGTTCGGTGATGGCGCGTTGACGGCGGGGCTCATGGTCGGCAATGGCGACATGGATGTGCCGACCGCCATCATTTACGGGCTAACGATTGCCTCGATCAATGTAGCGACCGGGGTCACGGCTGGATTCTTTTGCGGGCGGTTTATGGGGTACAAGCTCCGCGCCACGGAAGTCACGCCGCAGGACAGGCAAATCCGCTGGACCGCGCGCGGCGGGTTTGCAGCGTTCATATTGTCTACACTTACCTTGCTGTTTGGCGCGGCGCGGGTGCGCGCGACCGGCTCGCATAGCGGGATCTTCGATTTCTCGGAAATCAGTCTCGCGGCCACCTTCAACGATTACTACGCCATCGGCATCGTGGTTGTCGGGGTCATCGCCACCGTTGTCGCCTTTTATAAGGGCATGACCGGGTTTAGCGATCCCGAGCCCGGCTACACAGAGATTCATAAGGCGGCCAGCGATGACATTCTTGCGGCTGCGCGGCAGGCGGAAAGCCATCTGCGCGATAGCGCAAGCGCCATATTCATAGGCGGCGCGAACGGTCTTGAGGATCAATATACGGCGGCGCAGGACGCGATCGCGGGGCGTGACGCCAGCCGTTTCGGCCCCGCCGATGCCGTCCTTATGCACAACAATGAAGTGGCGCACGCGAAAGACACGCTGCGCACTCTTGAAGCCCGGCAGCGGTGGGACATCGGGTTTATAGCGCAGGGCAAGCAGCCGCCGCGCCCGATGAATCTCGATGCCTTTGACCGTCTTTTGATTGAGGAAATCGGCCCCATGGACGGGGGCGCTGCGCCGGGCCTTGCCGATATTGAGCCGGACCGGGACATGCGCGCTTTCCTTCAAAGCCGCTACGCGCATTGCCTGCTGGTGATTGGCGAAGCCTTCGCCTCGGTGCGGACCGACGCCCCTCTTTTTGAATTCGGCACTCAGTAAGGAGAAGACAATGCTCAGATCGTCAGCGAGACGGCAACAGCCCGCCTGGGCGAATGCCTACGGCGCGCGGCACCGGAATGACGGCAAGCGCATGAAGCTGTTCGCGCTGTTCGCTTTCCCGGCGCTGGTTCTGGGCGGCGGCGGATACGTCCTAAACGAATACGCCAATGTCGAAAGCATCAGCGATGATTACTGCTATGAGCGGATCGACCAGCACCAAAGCGTGTTCCTGATCGACAGCTCATTTACGCACGACATGTCGGATGCGCAGTTCCGCGATCTGTTGACCGCGCATCAGCGGGCATACCGGGCGCTTCCCGCCAATGGCCGGATTTCGATTTATACGACGGCGGCGCATGTCAACGGCAGCATTCCGAGCCCGGTCTTCTCGGCGTGTCGCCCTGCCGCGACGCCCGCCGAGCAGGACGCCATCGGCGCGCCCTCCAAGCCCGCGCCCTATCTCCGAAATCAGGCGGCGGATGCCGAGGCTGAATTTCTGGCGGCGGTGGACGCGGTACTGGCGGACGCGCGCGATCCCGACACGGCGGCGGCAGACAGCCCGGTTCTTGAACAATTATATGCAATCTCCATCGATCCCGGTTTTCAGGGGCTGGACCGGAGCCTGACGGTTGTCACTGACGGCATCCAGAACAGCGAGATCGCCCGGTTCTGCTCCGTGCGGGGGGATATGCCGTCCTTCAGCGCCTTTGAAACCAGACCGGCGTATCAGGATGTGCGGCCCGACAGCTTCGCCGGTACGCAGGTTAGTATCCTGCTGGTGGAGTTTGGCGAGTTGCCCGCGCCGGGGCTTGAGCACTGTACCAATCAGGAACTTCGGAACTGGTGGCGGGACTATGCTGAGGCCAACGGGGCCGAGCATCTCCGGCTCACCCCTTTGCGGTATTGGGCGCAGCGCTGATGCGCACACGCGGCACAAGCTTTTTGGCCACCGCCATGCTGGCGGGCGCGGCGATCTGGCTCATGATTCAGCTTGGTCCGCCCGTGGTCGGCAATGCCGTGCAGCCATGGCCTGCTGTCGTCGCCCTGATCGCGGCGGTCGCCGTCTTGCGGCTGATTATCAGCTTGTTTGAAGGGCTGGCTGAATTCGCCAACTGGAAAACCATGCGCACCGCGACGGGCAAGGCGGGCACGGCGGGCTGGGCCAAGAAGAAAGACTACAAGGCGGAACTTGCGCGCGAAAACAAAGGCCCGTTCTGGGGCATGAGCGCGGATGGCAAGCGCACGCCGTTGTTTATTCCGTATGCGTCAAACGCGGTCACGTTTGGCCCTGCCGGATCGGGCAAGGGGGAATGCTCGGTCGTCCCGAATTTCATGAGTATCTTTGACAGCAAGGTCGTGCCGGATTTCAAGGACGCCGAACTCACCTGCATGTTGAAGGCGGCTGCTGAAAAGCGCGGCGAAAAATGTCTCGTTCTCAATGCCCCGCGCAAGCATGTCGATATCATCGGCGAAGGCGAATCGTACAACCCCATAGATATCATTGTCGATGACCTGAACCGTCCGGGCGGGCTGCGGGATGTCATGGACGACCTGCGCGAGTTCACCATGCAGCTCAGGCCGGAGCCGCCAAGCGGTGAAAGCGAGAATTCCTATTTCCGCAACGGCGCGCGTACGCGGATTGCTGACGCTGTTCTGTTTGAGGCGATGGTTGAGGAGTACGAAGCGACTCTATCTTCTGTCGCGCTCCTCATCGAAGACAGGGACCGCCTCGAAGACACGGCGCGCTGGGTTGCGGGCATCAACCTGGAAGGCGAGCCGCTTGCGGGCGGCCCCATGCCGATCGAACGTACCGCATGGGCGCAAAAACACGACCCGCAGGACGTGGCCGAGTTCGCCCAGCTTGTGCGCGCCCGCGCGCGCAACCTGATTTCGCTGATCGACCGGCCCGACAACCGGACGTTTGAATCGTTTATCACGGATGCGCAGCAAGCCCTCGCGCCCTTTGCCTTTGGCCGCTTCGCACCGGCGATGGGGCGCTCCACATTCAGCATGGACGAACTCAAGGGAAACAAACAGCCGACAAACCTGTTCATCATCGCCGATGAGAGCCGCCCGGAAACGTCCAACGCCTATGTCGGGCTCATAATGTGGTGCGCCATGACGGCGCTGAAACGCCACAGCAACAAGCGCAGGGCCGTGTATTTCCTCTGTGATGAAGCGAACAACTACAAGGTGAATGGCCTCATTGAATTGCTAACCTGGGGTCGTTCCTATTCCATTCACGTTCATCTTTTTCTGCAGAATCTCGCCGCATTTCGCCGGATCAACGGTGAAGATGGCGTTGCGACGATGCTCAGCGAGACCGAGATCAAGCAGGTTCTGCCGGGCCAGCGGCTGCCGGAGATGCTTGATCTGATTACCAAGGCGGCGGGTGAGCAATCGGTCATGTCGCCCAGCATGGGAAAGGGCGAAAACCCGCTGGAGATCAAGGCCGATTACAGCGAGTCCGGGCGTCACCTCATGACGCCTGACGAGCTACGCCGCGCGGACCGTGGCGTGCTGTTTGTAAGGCGCTGCAAGCCGATCCTGTTTGAACCGATTTCGTATTCCGAAGTTGAGCCGTGGCGATCTTCTCAGGTCGGCATCAATCCGTTCTACGGCGAGCCGTATCTCAAGCCGGTCAAGCTCAGGCTGTAAGGGGGCAGGACTATGGATCATTACAGACCCCGAATGCTGCGCCCCTGGTCATTGCTGGCCCTGGCGCTGCGCATGGTTGTCCACCTGCTGAACCACTGGCCGCTGCTGCTCATTGCGGCGTTCCTGATCCTGCCGTTCGGGCCGCATCTGCGGATTCAGTACACGTATATCGAACGCGCGGGCGGCGCGCGCTCGATGATCGAGTGCCACTATCTCGGCTCGCGCGGCATGGTCAGCACGTCATTCGGCGATGACTGCCCGTTTTTCGCAATCATCGACACGCGCAAGCACCGTTCAACTGAAACTTCAAACGTTGACGGCTTCCCGGTCAGCGCCGGGCCGTCATGTACCGGGACGCAAACAATTGTCTGCGCCCAAACCTTGCGTGCGCGCTTGCACGCATCAATCGCGGGCCATCGCGGTGATGGCTCCGCCACTTAACAGGAGAATCCCATGAGTGAATTTTTCACGATCAATGACGGCCAGCATGTGCGGACGGATAACGTCACCCGTATCCGCGCCCTGACCGATGACGACCGCGCCGCGGTCAATGAGCTTGGCGATAATGTGAACGGCAACAAATACAATACGCGGATCGAAACCGGACACGGCGGGCAAACCCTTGCTGAAGAAACCATCGATCAAATCGCGGAAAAGGGCGTCGGCCTCATTCAGATTGACGAAGGTTCCTTTGTCCCGGCGCAGAACATCGTCAAGTCGCGGAACCTGACAGACCAGGACCGGCAGAACTTCAAGGAGAGGACGGGCCGCGAAATGCGAGAGGATCTCAAGTCCGAGGTCTTCACGCGGGGCGGCAAGGTCCTCTCTACAAACGATGCCGCCGAAGTGATGCGCCAGATGGGGAGTCCGTATCGTTCTGCCACCGACAACAAGCCGATCAAGCTTTCCGAACAGCGCCAAGAGGTGCTGGAAAATGCTGCGCGGGAACGTTCGTCAGGCAAGAAGAAAGCCCGTGAACAGGAGCAAACA
>JANQGH010000056.1 GCA_028277405.1 Alphaproteobacteria bacterium
CCGAACACTCCTTCCACGGCATCCACACCTCCCGGCAAATGCCGAAATGTGTTACCCATGTGTCCGGTACGATCTGTCACCTATCTCTCAGGTCGTTCAAGGTCGTTCACGCCCACACTATCAACCACCTGACCTGCGTTCTGCGGCTGTTCCCGCGCGTTGCACCGCAGATCAGTTCAACAACCGCCGTCTGCTCGACTCAATTCGGAACAGCCCGACGAATGACGCTGCTTGAATCGGCTTCTGGTTCTAGAGGTCGTTGCAGCCAATGCCTATGGATCTGAGTGGAGCACATAATTGGGCTATCTTGCCTGACCGTTGACCACTATGGCCCATGCTATCTCCATTGCGCCAATGATGGACTGGACGAAAAGTCGCCGATTTTCAGAGTGTTATGAGGCTACTCGTGGGCGGCGTGTGCACCGAAGTCAAGTTTGCCGAGCCTTAATCCGATGCCGTTCGCTGAGCCTTCGAGCGATGGCGGATCTGAACTACAATAACGGTCCGGCAAAGGCCGGCTTCAACCGCTTCTTCGTGCAACGGGTCATTGGCATGTGCGGCGCTGCCCAAGCGATCAAAACGGAGCCGGCAAGGCCATAATCGACGCTGAGGTTTGGTCCGTTCGTTACCGGGATTGGGACGCGCGCGGCGTTATGTGAAACGGCGTTGGGTCGGCCGTTGCGCGAGGCAGGTCAGGCCGGCTACGGCCGGTCGGGTCTTCCAATCGCTAAGGAAGGACAAGGCATAACAATCAAACATAAAGCGACGCAGTTTTCTTATTTGACATCATGATGCAAGCCTTCATTGTGCGGTCGCATGGATGATACCAAGGTGACGGCGAGCCCGATGACATGGACCCGCAGACCCATCGCGGTATCAGACCGGACAGCGCTCAACATCGAGATCCGAGGCGCGGGTCCCGCAGTCTTCTTTCTGCATGGCATCGGCGGACGTGCCCGGCAGTGGCGCGGCGTGGCCGAACGGCTCTCCGTGCCCGCTTGCACGATCTTGTGGGACGCGCGGGGCTACGGCGACAGCACCGGTCCGGGCGCTTCGGCCTTCTCGGACTTCGCCGACGATCTCTTTGCCTTGCTGGATAGTCTGGACGTAGAGCGCGCGCTTTACGTCGGCCATTCCATGGGCGGCCGCATCCTTATCGAGGCCGCGGTCAGAAGACCAGACCGTTTCGGGGCGCTGTTCCTTTCGGGCGCGCCCGCGACGTACCTCTCTCATCTGACAGCCCGGCAGAGGGACGATTATGCTGCCAAGCGCCTCGCTATGTTCGACCGAGGGGCGGTTGCCGCGTCCAAGGCTCTTGAGGTTGCGCGCGAGGTGCTGCCCGAAGTTGCGCCGGAAGAGCTGGCCTCGGATCTGGCGAAGGATTTCATGGCATTGCGGCATGACGGATATGGTGCCGCCCTCTCCGTGTCTGCGGGTTGGGACAGGTCGAAGGATCTCGGAGCCCTCGACATGCCGTGCGAGGTGCTCGGGGGCGCGCTCGACAGGATATGCCCGCCGTCGAGCGTTCGAGAACTCGCCGAGGCGATCGGCGCGGAGAAGGTCACGGTGATCGAGGGGCTGGGCCACATGGCGCAACTCGAGGCGCCAGACCAGGTCGCGGCGCTGGTATCGGGCTTTATCGCGCGGAACGGGCATCTCGCCTCCTTTTCGAGGGTTGCGAAGGCGAATGTCGCGTGAGCGGTCTGGCCACCATGCCGGCGCCGGCTTTGCGTGCGGCTTTTGCGGCTGGAGATGTCAGCCCCGTGGAAATTCTCGAGGCGGTTCTCAAGCGGCTGGATCTCGTGGAGCCGGCGATCAACGCCTTCGCCCATGTCGACCGGCAGAGTACACGCGACGCCGCGCGCGCTTCAGAGGCCCGCTGGCACAGCCGCACTCCGCTGGGGCCGCTCGATGGTGTGCCGGTCTCGGTCAAGGACATGCTGCTGACAAAGGGCATGCCGACGCGAAAGGGCTCTCGCACCACCGATCCGGATGCACCGCAGGATACGGATGCACCGGCTGTGGCCCGGCTCCGCGCTGGGGGCGCGGTGCTCTTCGGTAAGACGACGACGACCGAGTTCGGCGGCTCGCCTTACTCCAGTTCGCCACTCACCGGCGTGACGCGGTCTCCTTGGCACCTGGGTCACGGCGTATCGGGTTCCTCGATGGGAACTGCGGCACAGCTTGCGGCCGGCGTCGGAACGCTGGGTTTGGCCAATGACGCCGCCGGGTCAATCCGGATGCCCGCGTCTTTCGGCGGCTGTTTTGGCATCAAGCCGACTTTCGGGCTGGTCGCCACCTGGCCTGCCTCGGCCGCCGGGATCCTTGGCCATACAGGGCCGATGGGCTGGGGGGTCGAGGAGACCGCGACGCTTCTCGCCGTCATTGCCGGCACCGATCCGCGCGATCCCTATTCGCTGCCCGACGGTGCCGTTTCGTTGGCCGATGCCGAAGATGGCGTCCGCGGGCTGCGGATCGCCTATTCTCCGGGTCTGGGGATCAGGTTGCCCGATCCGGACGTACGCGATGCGACAGATGCAGCGGCGCGCGCATTTTCCGATTTAGGGGCCGTGGTCGAAGAGGTCGATCCGGAACTATCGGGACTCTTCGAGGCCTATGATTGTTTGCGCATCTGCAACCGCGCGGCCGCCTACAGAAATTCCGGCGCGGCCGACCGCCGCGCCGACATGGACGAGATCGTCGCGCGCGTGATTGAACAGGCGGCTGCCTACTCGGTCGAGGATTACATCGCGGCGCTCGCCGCGCGGGAGGCTCTTGCAGCCCGGATGCGGGCGTTCCATGAGACTTTCGATCTCCTCCTTACGCCGACGATGGCGACGCTGCCGTTGCCAATCGGCACCGGGCCCGGCCCGGATGATGCGCATTGGTACCAGATCAACGGCGACATCTGGTCCCCCTACACCTTCGTGTTCAACATGACACAGCAGCCGGCGGCGTCGATCCCATGCGGGCTGGGCGCACGGGTCGGTTCCCCCAGGGCGGCACTTCCGATCGGGCTTCAGATCGTCGCGGCTAACTACCAGGACGCGCTCGTTCTTAAGGCCGCGCGAGCCTACGAGGCGGTCAGGGCTTGGTCCCGCCCGCGGTTTCCTTTTCCCGGCGATGGCGAGATCGCGTGATGCGGATTGCCGTGGCCGGCCTTCAGCACGAAACCAACACCTTTGTGGGCGGGGTGACGGATGCCTCCGCCTTCTTGAAGCCAGGCGGATGGCCGGAACTCGTCCGCGGAGAAGCCTTGCGCGACAGCCTTGCCGGAACGGCGGTGCCCATGGCGGGCGCATTGGCAGTCCTGTCGAACCACGGGGCCGATATTGTCCCTCTCCTATGGGCGATGGCGCTGCCCTCCGGCCCCGTCGATCACGCCGTTTTTGAGGCTTTCAGGGACGAGATCGTCCAAGGGTTGAAGGCAGCCGAACCGCTCGATGGTGTCTTGCTGGAACTGCATGGCGCCATGGTCACGACCGCCGAGCCGGACGCCGAGGGCAACCTTCTCCAAACCGTGCGCCGGGCGCTGGGCTCCGAGGTGCCGGTTGTGGCCACGCTGGATCCGCACGGCAATGTGACGGCGCGCATGGTTGCCTGCGCCGACTGGATCGAGCCATACCGGACCTATCCGCACGTCGATATGTCCGAGACGGGAGCGCGCGCGGCGTGCCGGCTGCTCGATTTCGCTGGTGGCATGCACGAGCCTCCGGCAAGGGTCTATCGGCCGGTCCCATTCCTTTTGCCCGTAGTCGCGCAGGCGACCGATGGGCCGGCCATGGCGGCCCTCTACGCTGCGGCGCGCGAGCATGAGAGCACCGCCGACGTTCTCGGCGTTCAACTGACCTTCGGCTTTCCTTATGCGGATATCGCCGATGCCGGGCCGGCGATTGTCGTCTACGCCGAAAGCGACCGGCGCGCCGAGGAAGTGGCCGAGATGCATTTGGCATTGTGGCTCGATGCGGAAGCCTCGCTCCACATGCCCTTGGTCGGGCCGAACGAAGCCGTGGCGATGGCGATGGACGGCGCTGGGTCCGATGGGCCCGTGGTTCTGGCCGATGTGCAGGACAATCCCGGCGCTGGCGGGTCGCAGGACACGACGGGGCTGCTGCGGGCGCTCGTTGAGGCGGGGGCTCGGGGGGCGGTACTGGCGCATATCTGCGATCCGCCCGCGGCGGCGGCGGCGCATGCGGTGGGATGCGGCGCAACGCTCGACCTGACCGTTGGCGGCCTGACATCACCTGAACATGGTGCGCCGGTCGAGGGACCTTTCGAGGTCGCGGCGCTTGGTTCGGGCCGGTTCACCGGCGAAGGGCCGATGTATCGCGGCAACGCGATCGATCTTGGCCCCGTGACCGTGCTGAGGAAAAACGGCGTCGATGTGGTTGTGGCCGGAAAACGGATGCAGGCATCCGAACCCGGTCTGCTGCGCCATCTGGGGCTAAACCCCGAACAGTTGCCGATCCTTGCTGTCAAAAGCTCGGTTCATTTTCGCGGCGCCTACCAGGCAATGGCACGGAACATCATCCTCGTGAATGCCCCCGGCGCCGTCACCATGAGCTTGGACAAGCTCGACTTTCGCCATGCGGTGCGGCCCGTCGCGCGGGCCGTCCCCAACGACAACCGAAGACCGACAGGAGACTTCACATGATCCGATTTTCACGGCTGCTTTCCGCGACGGCTGTGCTCGCGCTCGGTGCGACAGGCGCGCTCGCCGGGTCGGAGGACAATTCGCTGACCATCGGCATTGGCGAGGAACTACCCAGCTTTGATGGCTATATCTCGACCTCGCGAGACGGTGTCGTCATGACGCGCCATCTGTTCGACATGCTGATCTACCGCAACCCCGAAACCTTCGAGTACGAACCCCTGCTCGCGACCTCGTGGGAACGTATCGACGATCTGACCTGGGAGTTCACCCTGCGCGAGGGCGTGACGTTCCACGATGGGTCGGCGTTCGATGCAGAGGACGTGGCGTTCACCCTGAATCACTACGCCGATCCCGAGGCCGGCGCACGGTCGCAGGCCTCGGTCAGCTGGATCGAGAATGTCGAGGTCGTCGATCCGCAAACCGTGCGCATTGTCTCCGACGCACCGTTCCCGGCCGCACTCGAATTCGTGGCAGGTAGCCTGCCGATCTATCCCTCCGACTATGTGGAAAGCGTTGGTTGGCAGGAATTCGGACAGGCCCCTATCGGAACCGGCCCCTATGTCTACCAGGCAGGGGACAGCAATGCCTTCACGCTGACGGCCTACGAAGACTATTTCGAGGGCGGCGGCAAAGGCACGCCCGCCATAGACACGATCGAGGTCCGGATCATCCCGGACACAGCGACACGCATCGCCGAGATGATTGGCGGCGGCGTCGACTGGATCTGGAACGTGCCCGCTGACCAGATTGAACAGCTGAATGCCGTGCCGGGACTGACTGCCGAGCTTGGCTCGACGATGCGCATCGCAATGGTGGCCATGGATGCGGCGGGGCGGGCGAACCCCGAAAGCCCCCTGGCCGATCCGCGCGTACGCCAGGCCGTAAACCATGCCATCGACCGCGAGACGCTTGTCTCGGCATTGGTCGGCGGTGATGGCGAAGTGGTCAACGTGCCGTGCTATCCGATGCAGTTCGGCTGCGACACCGAGGCGGCGACGGTCTACGACTTTGATCCCGAACGGGCCCGCGAGCTTCTGGCCGAAGCCGGTCATGGCGACGGGTTCAGCGTTCGCATGGCGTCGTTCCGCGATCGGGCGCGGGCCGAGGCGGTGCAGCAGTATCTGGCCAACGTAGGCATCACGGCCGATCTGGAGATGCTTCAGGCGCGCGCCAGCTTCTCGGCATGGCGTGAAGGCGATATCGACATGTGGTACGGCGACTGGGGCAGCTTTTCCATTGCCGACGTTTCGGCTTCGACGGGCAACTTCTTCAATGGCGGCACCAACGATGGCGCGCAGGACGCCGAACTGATCGCGTTGATCGAGCGGGGCGCGGCGACCATTGACGAGGAAGAGCGGCGAAGCATCTATTCCGACGCCATTTCGCGCATCACCGAGCAGGCCTATTGGGTTCCCATGCACACGATCGTCATGGGGTACGCCTACAAGGATGCGCTCGACTTCACGCCGACCGTGGACGAACTGCCGCGGTTCTTCCTGGCTTCCTGGACCGAGTAGCCGCATCGTCATCTGGCGGGGCCCTCCGGGCCCCGCGGTACCCGGTAGGCATGCCAATGACAGGCTTTCTTCTCCGGCGGCTGGCGCTGGCGCTCTTCGTGCTCGTCACGATCTCGGTGATCACCTTCGTGCTGAGCCATGTCGCGGTCGATCCGGCGCTTGGCGTTGCCGGCGACAGCGCGACAGACGAGGACATTGCGGCCATCCGGGCCCAATACGGGTTCGACCGCCCCTATCTGGTGCAATACGCGGCCTATATCGGCAACGTCTTGTCGGGCGATTTCGGGCGATCCTATCTGTCCGGAGAACCCGTGATCGGCCTTGTGGCTGAGCGTGTGCCCGCGACTGCGCTGCTGGCGTTTCTTTCGATTGTCTTTGCCCTTGCGCTGTCCGTGCCGCTGGGGGTGCTTGCGGCGCTTCATCCGAACTCCCTGTTGGACAGGCTGGCCCTGTCGCTTGCGGTTTTCGGCCAGGCGATCCCCAACTTCTGGGCCGGGCTTCTGCTGATTCTGGTCTTCGGATTGAACCTGGGCTGGCTGCCGATCTCCGGCAGCTCCTCCCTGGCGCATTTCGTTTTGCCGTCGATCACGCTCGGCACGTTTGCCATGCCGGCGCTCATGCGGCTTGTCCGCGCGGGCATGATTGAGGTGCTTGATGCGGACTACATTCGCACCGCCCGCGCCATGGGCCTGAAGGAACGCACGGTGCTTTGGAAGTACGCGCTCCGCAACGCCGTGCTTCCGGTCGTGTCGCTGACGGCGGTGCAGTTCGGTTTCATGTTGGGTGGGTCGATCGTCGTCGAATCCATCTTCGCGATCCAGGGCATCGGCTATCTTGCCTGGCAATCGATGAGCCGGGCCGACATGCCGGTCATCCAGGCCATCGTTCTTCTTGTATCGATGGCCTACATCGTGCTCACGCTTGCCGCCGATCTTCTGAACGCCGCGCTCGACCCGCGGTTGCGGCGGGCGTCATGACGGTGTTTCCGGAATCCGATCGGGTCCATCAGCGCCACTGGGGTTTCCTCATCGGCGCCGGCCTGCTTGGGGTCGCGGCCATTGTTGCCATCTTCGCGCCCTTCATCACGCCCCACGATCCGTTCCAGCAGGACCTGGCCCTCCGGCTCAAGCCACCGTTTTGGCACGAGGGCGCGGAGCCGGGCTATCTCCTGGGAACGGATCAGCTGGGCCGGGACTACCTTTCGCGCCTGATCTACGGTACGCGCATCTCGCTGGTACTGGGATTGGGCGCCGTCCTGATCTCCGGCTTGATCGGCATCACGCTCGGCATCGTTGCGGGCTATTTCGGCGGCTGGATCGACACGGCCATTTCCGCGCTCATCACGACGCGCCTGTCCCTCCCCGTGGTGCTGGTGGCGCTTGCCATTGTGGCGATCGTCGGCGGCTCGTTGACGGTCGTGCTGCTGGTGATCGGTCTGTTGCTGTGGGATCAGTTCGCGGTCGTGGCACGCACCGCAACCATGTCGCTGCGTAACGCCGAATACATCGCCGCGGCCCGTGCGATGGGCACGTCGCGCCTGCACATCCTGGTCCGTGAGGTGCTGCCCAATATCCGCGCGCCGCTGATCGTCGTGGCGACCGTCGAGATGGCCAACGCGATCCTGATCGAGGCGGCGTTGTCCTTTTTGGGCCTCGGTGTTCAGGCGCCTCTGCCCTCGTGGGGGCTGATGCTGTCGGAGGGCAAGAATTTCATGTTCTTCTCGCCGTGGCTCATCACGCTTCCGGGTGTCTGCCTGTTCACGCTGACGCTTGCCATCAACCTCATGGGCGATGGGCTCCGCGACGTTCAGGCGCGCGACCGATGACAGCTCTGCTGACGGTCGATAACCTGTCCGTCCGCATCGGCGCCGTTGAAGCCGTGCGCGGCATCTCCTTCGCGATCGAACGCGGCGAGACGCTTGCGCTGGTCGGGGAAAGCGGTTCGGGCAAGTCCATGACCGCACTGGCGCTTATGGGACTTCTGCCCAGGGGCGCCCGGATGCAGGCTGACAGGATCGCGATGGCTTCTGGCGCGGCGCCCGCAACAGTGCGTGGCGACCGCGCCGCAATGATCTTTCAGGAACCGATGACCGCCCTCAACCCGGTCTACACGATCGGCGACCAGCTCATGGCGGTCTGGCGCCGGCACAAGGGGCCGGCTGGCGCCAGGGAGCGGGCGCTGCAACTGCTCGACCGTGTTGCCGTGCCCGATCCGGTCGGCAGGATGGAGCAGTATCCGCACCAAATGTCGGGAGGCCAGCGCCAGCGCGTGCTCATCGCCATGGCGCTCATGTGCGGTCCCGACATCCTGATCGCCGACGAGCCGACGACGGCACTTGATGTCACGACACAGCTACGTCTCCTCGACCTGCTCGCGGAACTGCAAGCCGATCTCGGTCTGGGCATGCTGTTCATCTCTCACGATCTTGGCGCCGTCGCCCGCGTTGGGCACCGGGTGGCGGTCATGAAGGATGGCGCCGTTGTCGAACAGGGTGAGACGAGGCGTCTGCTGTCCGCGCCATCCCACCCCTACACACGCCGCCTGATCGAGAGCCTGCCAAAACCAGGCGAGCCGCGCACGATAACCGAGCCGCCGCTGCTGGCGGCGCGGGACCTCAGACGCAGCTACCGTTCGGGCGCTCTTTTCCAACGACGGGTTCTCGAGGCCCTCAAAGGGGTCTCGCTGATTGTCAGACGGGGAGAGACGCTTGGGATCGTCGGCGAGTCGGGTTGTGGGAAATCGACCCTATCGCGCATCCTCATCGGTCTCGACGACGCCGATGGCGGCCAGGTGACCTTCGATGGATCTCCCGTCGAGACGATGGTGCCGCGCGAGCGTGCCCGGCGCATCCAGCCGGTTTTCCAAGATCCGGCGGGGTCGCTCAATCCTTCTTGGACGGTCGCCCGTATCCTGGATCTGCCCCTGCGGCTGCATACCGCCCTTTCCAGAACCGAGCGTCGGGCCCGTATCGAAAGCCTGCTTCGGGATGTCGGTCTGCCATCGCGCGCCGCCAACGCGCGACCCCGCGCTCTTTCAGGCGGACAGCGCCAGCGCGTGGCGATCGCGCGCGCGCTGGCGGCCGAGCCCGAACTCCTGGTCTGCGATGAACCGACCTCGGCGCTAGACGTCTCGGTTCAGGCCCAGATACTTGAGCTGTTGAAGCGGCTTCGAGAGGAGCGGGGGCTGTCGATGGTCTTCGTCAGCCACGACCTTGCGGTCGTCGAGGCGCTCTGCGACCGGGTCGTCATCATGGATGCGGGCACGATCGTCGAGGAGGGGCCGGCGGATCGCGTCTTCGTCGCGCCGCAGCATCCGCGCACAAAGGCGTTGAAAGCCGCCATTCTCGGTATCGACGCATCCGGCGCATCCGTCACCGCGGCGGAGTAGGGAGGAAAAGATGGATCTTGGCATCCAGGGCAGGAAGGCGCTTCTCACGGGCGCATCGAAAGGAATGGGGCGGGCCTGTGCGGAGGCTCTCGCGCGCGAAGGCTGCGTGGTGACGATCGTCGCGCGCGGGGCGGAAGACCTCGATCGCGCGGTGCAGGACATCGGCGCCGCCACTGGCGCGCAGGTCACTGCGGTGACGGCAGACATCACCACGCCGCAGGGGCGGGCGGCGGCGCTCGAGGCCTGCCCCGAACCGGACATCCTGCTCAACAATGCGGCCGGAATGAAGCCCGGCGACTTCCGCGACTGGACTCGCGAAACCTGGATCGAGGCGCTTGACCTGATGATGCTCGCGCCGATCGAGATGATCCGACTGACCTATGACGGGATGCTGGACAGGGGCTTTGGCCGCGTCGTGAACATCGCCTCGCGCGGGGTGAAAATCCCCCAGGCGGATCTCGGGCTGTCGAATGGCGCCCGGACGGGCCTGGTGGGCTTCTGCGCCGGGCTGGCGCGCCGGGGCATCGCGCGCAACGTGACGATCAACACCATCCTGCCCGGTATCGTGGCCAGCGACGGACAACGCCAGCATGTTCAGGCATTGGCGCAAAGGACCGGACGCAGTTTCGACGACATCTGGGCCGAACGCGCGGCATCGTCGCCCGCCGGACGCTACGGCGATCCCGAAGAGATCGCCGCCCTGTTCGCCTTCCTCGCCTCGACCCATTCCGGACTCATGACCGGGCAGTCGATCCTGATGGATGGCGGCGACTATCCGGGCACGTTGTAGCCCCACGAGAGGGCGCCAGATAAGCGCCTTCCGTCATACGCCGCGGCTGAGGTCGGTGATGGCGGCTGCCCGCGCGATGCCGATCTCGCAACCGGCGGTTTCCGGTCACATCGCCGATCTGGAGGCCGATCTCGGCTTCCCGCGGTTCGGGTCAGTAATGTTTTGGGTCAGTAGTCCGCCCTGAAAAACGCCTAACCGATTGATTTCGTGATGCCGTGAAGTGGCGGCCAAGTATTGGGTTTTGCGACTGGCCCGATGAGGGCCGTGAGGAAGCGGGCAAAAAAGAGCCTCAGTGTGTTGAGGATGAGGCGCAGGTTGTGGCCGGCGGCGGCCAGGAGGGCGTTGATCGTGTCGCCATGGTGGCCGAGCAGATAGTTCCTGCCAAGCCTGCCGTGGGACTTGGCGTGGCCGATCATCGGCTCGATGGCCGAGCGTCGCCTGAGCTCGCGCTTCATTTGCGGCGTGAGACCGCGGCGGTGGCCGGAGAGCATGACCCGGGGCCGGGCCGTCGTAGTCGTGGCCCTTGTAGCCCTTGTCGGCATAGGCGCGGGCGACCGCGACGCCGCTCATGGCCTCGGCCTGGTCCAAGGTGGCCCGCAGGGTATGACCGTCATAGGGATTGCCGTTGAAGGCCTTGGCAGCGAGGAACAGGCTCTCCTTGTTGGTCGCCGCGATCCCCACCTTGCAGCCGAACTCGTAGCGCTTGTGGGCCTTGCCTTTGGCGATGCAGACCGCCTCGGGGGCGTGCAGGCTGTAGAGCTTGTTCGTGTCCTCCGGCTGTTGCGCGAGCAGCCGCTCGACCAGCCCCAGCAGGCGGACGAACCGGGCCTCCTGCTCGGCGTCGCCGGCGATCTTGCGGCCGACATCGCGATAGACCCGCCCGAGATAGGTGCGCAGGCGCTTCAGTTCCCGGCGCATGCGCCGATATTGCCTGGCATGGGCATAGCGTGCGGCCTTGGCCGACGCCGTCTTGGCCAGGTGCGTGTGGCTTTGGCGCAGCTTGATGCCGGCCTTCTTGGCCCGGCGGACCAGGGTCTGCAGTGCCTTGAGATAAAGCCGGCTGTCGGTCGGGTGGGCGATCGCCTTCTGCTGGACCGTGGTGTCGACCGTGAGCCGCTCCAGGCTGGCGGCCGTGAGGGTTCGGCTCTCGAGCGCCATCCCGACCGTGGCCTTCAGAACCGTCTCCATCGCCTCGGGCCCGACCCGCTTGCGCCAACGGGTCATCAGCGATGGGTCGATCGGCAGCGCGTGCTGAAAGAACTCGAAACCGCAGAAATACTGCCAGTAGGGGTTCTCCACCCAACGCGCCACCAACTCCTCGTCGGACAGGTCGTAGGTGTGCTTCAGATAGTGCAGCCCGACCATCAGTCGGGTCGCCTTGGCCGGCCGACCGATCGGTTTGTAGAAGCGCCCGAAGGCGGCGTTGAACTCAGACCACGGCACCAACTCCGCTAGCCGCACCAGCGGATGCTTCAGGTCGATAATGGCGTCCAGCCGCTCGCGGAACAAATCCTTGCCGCCGCGGGATTGCTTGGAAGGCTGCATCGAAAAACACCAGGAATCGTAGCTTCAGGCATCGGTTCTCGGCATTTTCCAACATTCCGATTTCCAACGGAATCCCACAAATTCAAAGACTTCCAACTTTCTCAGGGCGGACTCAGTAATGGACAGATTGGGTGTCGATCGGCTTTTGAAGGGGGGGCGAGAACTTTGTGAGGTCGATCCCCTTCACCGCCTCCCTGTATTCCTCTGCCGTGGGCGTCCTTCCCAAAATCGCTGAAAGGACGACCACCGGCGTTGACGCCAGAAGGGATTCTCCCACCTTGTCGTCGCTATCCTCAACCACACGTCCTTTAAACAGCCGCGTGGATGTCGCCAACACCGTGTCACCTTTGGCGGCTTTTTCCTGGTTGCCCATGCAGAGGTTACAGCCGGGTCGTTCGAGATAGAGAATATTCTCGTATTCCGTCCGGGCCACGCTCTTTGGCGCATCATCATTGAACTCGAAGCCGGAATACTTCTGCAGGATGGCCCAGTCACCTTCCTCTTTCAGCTCATCGATGATGTTGTAAGTCGGCGCGGCGACAACGAGTGGCGCTTTGAACTCCACGTCGCCGGCGTGTTCCTCAAGATTGCGCAGCATCTGCGCTACGATCTTCACGTCACCCTTGTGCACCATGCAGGAGCCGACAAAGCCCAAATCAACCTTCTTGTCGCCGCCATAGTAGGAGACCGGCCGGATCGTGTCGTGCGTGTAGCGCTTGGCAACATCGCTGTTGTTTACATCCGGATCGGCGATCATCGGCTCATCGATCTGATCGAGATCGACCACCACTTCAGCGAAGTACTTCGCGTTGGCATCGGGCGCGAGCGCAGGCTTCTCACCCGATCGGATCTCGGCGATGCGCATGTCGGCAATCGCGATGAGGCCCTTGAGCATCTGCACCTCATTGTCCATGCCTTTGTCGATCATGATCTGGATACGTGCCTTGGCGATTTCGAGCGAGCTGATCAGCGTCTCGTCCTCGGAAATGCAGATCGACGCCTTCGCCTTCATTTCGGCGGTCCAATCGGTGAACGTGAACGCCTGATCCGCAAGAAGCGTTCCGATATGCACCTCGATGATCCGACCCTGAAAGACGTTGTCGCCAAACTGTTGAAGCATCTGCGCTTGCGTCGCGTGCACGACATCGCGAAAGTCCATGTGGTCGGCCATCCTGCCCTTGAACGTGACCTTGACCGATTCCGGGATCGGCATCGTGGCCTCACCGGTGGCAAGCGCAAGCGCAACGGTGCCGGAGTCCGCGCCAAAGGCGATGCCCTTGGACATGCGGGTGTGGCTGTCGCCACCGATGATAATCGCCCAATCGTCCGCGGTAATGTCGTTGAGGACCTTGTGGATCACATCGGTCATTGAGTGATAGACGCCCTTGGGGTCGCGTGCCGTGATCAGCCCGAATTTGTGCATGAATGCCATCAGTTTGGGCGTATTGGCCTGCGCCTTGAAGTCCCACACGGACGCGGTATGGCAACCCGACTGATAAGCACCGTCGACGCTGGGTGACAGAACGGTCGCCGCCATCGCCTCAAGCTCTTGGCTCGTCATCGGGCCGGTTGTGTCTTGCGAGCCGACGATGTTGACCTTGACCCGAACGTCAGAGCCCGCATACAGCACTTTGCCAGGCGTGACACCGCGCGCGTTGGCATTGAAGATCTTCTCAACGGCGGTCAGGCCCCGGCCCTCATGGCTGATCTCTTTGGAGGGCGCAAAGACCGGCAGGGGGTCGATGCCCAGGGTTTCCGCGGCGAGCGCTTGCAGCTTCTTGCCGAACACGATGGCGTATGAGCCGCCGGCTCTCATGAACTCCAGCTTCTGCGGGGTGAAGGACGATGCGATATCGACGAGTTCCTCATCGCCCGCCTCGCAGTAAAGCTTCTTGGTCTTGGTGTTGATCGTCAGGACTGTTCCAGTTTCGACGGAATAGTGCTGTTCGAGAACGGGGTTGCCTTCATTGTTCAGGATTGGCCTACCTTGGTCGTCGAGCTTTTTGGCCCAGTTCTTGAGGTCGAGCCCAATGCCACCCGTCACGCCGACGGTGGTCAGGAAGATCGGCGAGATGCCGTTCGTGCCCGCAACGATCGGCGCAATGTTCACAAAAGGCACGTAGGGACTGGCCTGTTTTCCGGTCCACAGCGCAACGTTGTTGATCCCCGACATGCGCGACGAACCGACACCCATGGTCCCCTTTTCGGCGACCAGCATCACACGCTTGTCCGGATGCTGCAGCTTCAGCGCTTCAATCTCTTTTTGCGCGCGCTCAGAGATCATGCATTTGCCGTGAAGCTCCCGATCCGAGCGCGAATGAGCCTGGTTACCGGGGGACAGCAGATCGGTTGAGATATCGCCTTCCGCGGCGATGTAGGTGACGATTTTGATCTCTTCGTCGACGTCGGGCAGTTTGGTAAAAAACTCCGCCCGCGCGTAGCTTTCCAAGATGTCCTTGGCGACGATGTTGCCGTCATGATAGGCAGCGCTGAGCCGATCGGTGTCCGCTTCGTACAGGAACACTTGGCTCTTCAGAACCTCAGCGGCGCCGCGCACGATCGACTGGTCCTCGCTGAGGGCGAGATCGAGAAGCACCCGTACCGACGGACCGCCTTTCATATGGGAGAGCAATTCAAAGCCGAAGTCCGGCGTTATCTCTTCAACGACGGCCTTGCCCAGTATGATCTCCTTCAGAAAGGCAGCCTTCGCGCCAGCGGCACTCGTTGTGCCCGGCAGCGTGTTGTAGATGAAGAAATCAAGCGACGCGTCCCGATGCTCATGCCCAGGGTCTCTGATGTGTTCGATCAGCTCACCAACAAGCGCTGCATCATCGATGGGCTTGGGGTGCAGTCCATCGGATTCGCGGGTTTCGATCTCCGCTAAGTAATCCGCGAATAGGCTCATGATTGTCTCCGGACTTCAAGTTATACCTTCGGCCGCGTGGCCAATGCTGTAAGGGCGTGCGCGTCATCTTCGGCGCAGACTGAGTTTTCTTGGGGTCAACCTCCAAATCAGCGGTCGCGCAAATGAGCGGTATCACCCAGACCAATGGGGCCTCGCCCTAGGGCCTTACGTGTCGCGAAATCGCTGCCGCTAACTAGCAATCGATTGCTCCTCTTCAAGACTGTCAACACCCTGCGCGGCGGCGGAGGCACCGGCCAGGCGCCCAAACACCGCGCCTGACGTGAGCCCGGACCCGCCCGGGTATCCCTCGAAAAATACGCCGCCGACCATTTCACCGCAGGCGAACAGGCCGGGGATTTCGGTCCCGTCGTCACGAAGCACGCCACTGCGGTCCGAGACGGCGACGCCGCCATAGGTGAACGTTATGCCGCCGGTGACCGGGTAAGCGCGGAAGGGCGGACGATCGATGGTCTGCGCCCAGTTGGACTTGGGCACGTCCAGCCCCCTGGCGCTTTTGCCATCTAGCACCGTCGGATCGAAGGCGACCGTATCGTCGACAGCGTCATTGAAGGCCGCAATCGTCGCGAGGGCAGCTTGCCCTTGGACACCGTCCATCTGGTCGCAAAGCTGCTCGATGGTATCCGCTTCGACATAGTGCGCATCGTGAAAACTGTATTCCGCATACAGGAGGTCAAACACCTTTGAATCAAAGACTTGCCAAGCAAAGTTGTCAGGCTGCTCAAGCACCTTTTGGCCGAATTGGGCATAGGTGTAGTTTCGGAAGTTTTCGCCCTCATCGACAAAACGCTCTCCCTTGGCGTTGAGCATGAGGCCCAAGAAATAGCAGATCTTGCGGTAGTTCTTCCGTTCGATGGGAGGCAGCGAAAGCCCTCCATAATCGGCCATGTGGAGGTCCATCGGCGTGGCGTGGCAGGCACTATAGAGCCCGTGCCGCTTCGCGCCCAATGCGAGCGCCATAGCCAGTCCGTCCCCGGTGTTGTGTGGCGTCCCGCGAACCTTTGCCCGAGCCCACTGCCCGCCCATCAGTTCCGCGCGCATGGCTTCGCTGGCTTCAAACCCGCCACATCCGAGGATCACGCCATCGGCATCGATCGTCTCATCGCCGACCTTGACGCCGATGATCCGGCTTTCTTCGAAAATGAGATCCGAAACGGCCGCGCCGTAGCGGATCGTCCCGCCCAACCGCTTGAACGCGGCGAGTTCCATCTCAAACAAGCCGACGCCCTCGTTCTCTGCGGCCAGTGTGAGTCCGCCCCAGAAAACATGGCGGCCATCCTTCTCGAAGCTTTGGCGGCTGTAAATCGGCTCGAAGGTTACGCCGTGGCTCGCGAGCCAATGCAGCGTGGGAAGGGACTGGTCAACAAGGCGTCTCTGCTCCGGCGAAAGGGGCCGCCCGCCGTTGAAGGACAGCAGGTCGTTGGCGAACCTTTCAGCGGAGTAAGATCCAAAATCCGTCCTGGCGAGCCTTGGGTCGCAGCGATCCTTGATCAGCGGCTGCAAGTCGTCCCGGCCATCATAGGCAAAGCGCATGGCGCCGGCGGTGTACTTGGTGTTGCCGCCTGCCAGCTCCTCCATCCCTTTTTCGAGGATGAGGACCTCGGCACCAGCTTCACAAGCAGCTATCCCGGCGCACAATGCGGCGTTTCCTGAACCCACGACGATGACACGAGTCGACATGCCTATTCCCTTCTTGGTGTTTATTGTATACGCTTGGATACAATAATTTGGAAGCCCAAGAGGGAAAGTTTTTGGCCGAACAGCACTCGCAAGGGGAGGCAGCCTACCTGGTGATCCTTTCAGCGATCCAATCAGGTGACTACGTCCCGGGCGACAGGCTTCGAGAAACCGAGATTGCCGAGCGCGTCGGCTTGTCACGCACGCCCATCCGCGAAGCACTCCGCAAGCTCGAAGGCGATGGCATCGTGGAGCATCGTCCGCGGGTCGGCGCCGTCGTTCGCCAACTCGAGCATACGGAGGTCGTCGAGCTCTATGAGATGCGGCTGGTGCTTGAGCGAACGGCCGCCGAGCTTGCCGCAAAGCATGCGATTGATGCGGAGATCGACGAGCTTGAGGCGCTGAATGCGGCGATCGTGGACACGAATTCAGATCCTCCGGCGGCCGCCGCGTTCAACCAGAAATTCCATCAGGCGCTCTACCGCGCCGCACGCAATCGCTTCCTGCTGGAAGCCACGCGCTCGATGAACAACGCCTTGATGTTGCTCGGACCCACGACGCTGGCCGATGAGGGGCGGATCAAGAGCGTGTGCCAGCAGCACAACCTGATTGTTGATGCCATAAGGGCGGCGGACGAGGAGGCCGCGGGTGCAGCGGCAGAAGCCCATTTGCAAAGCTCACTGCGGCATCGACTCTCCCTTATGCGCTGATGATGGTTGTTGTGCCAACCCATGGGGTCGCTGTATTGGCGGGGTTCGTGCTCTCGCTCGTCTAGCGCCCTCCGCCCCGGCTGCTGGGCCAGATTTCTATGCCTGACTGCCGTGCTCAGCGGCGTTCCAGACCTCCGGGTTGATCATGTGAATGGGGGCGCCGGCCGCGTAGGCGTTCACCTGATCAAAAATGTCGGAAAACTGGAGTTCGAATTCGTCTTCGGTCACATAGCCGATGTGCGGCGTTGGCAGAACGTTCGGGTGCGTCAGCAGAACATGGGCGGGATCGGTCAGCGGTTCCCGGTCGTAGACATCGACCGCCGCAAAAATCCGCCCTCGAACGATCTCCGCTTCAAGCGCGCCGGGCTGGATCAGGCCGGACCGGGACGTGTTCACAAGCAGGCTACGGGGCGCCATCGCGGCGAGATCCGATGCGGTAACAATGCCCTTCGTGGTCGCTTTCAGCCGGACATGGAGACTGACAATATCCGATATGGAGAAGAAGGCGTGCCGGTCCTCGGCCAAGTCCACACCGTCTGCCCGCGCACGGGCGCGCCCCTCATCGGACGCCCACCATTGGACGCGCATTCCGATCGCATCGGCGTAGCGCGCCACCGCTTTGGCGATGCGGCCATAGCCATAGAGGCCCAAGGTCCGCCCTCGCAGGCTGCGGCCAACACCCATCTGCCATTTGCCTGAACGGAGGGCGGCCACTTGATCAGGAATCTGCCGATAGCTCGCCAGAATCAGCGCGAGCGTCAGCTCTGCGGCGGCGTATGAAGGGGTATCGCGGTGCTGGTTAGAGCACAGCAAGACGCCAAACTCGGTGCAGGCCGGCACATCGATGTGGGGATAAACGCTTCTCTGGGAGATCAGTTTCAGGTTTGGGACCCGTTCTATCAGCTCGCGCGTGATCTTGGTGCGCTCCCGAAAAAGCACCAGGCACTCGGCGTCCTGAACACGGGCGGCAAGGGCATCGACGCTGGGCTCGTGGTCGTTCCAAACGGTGACCTCATGATCGGCCAGCTTGGCAAAGCATGGCAGTCCCCGCAACGTGTCGAACCAGTCGTCGAGAATGTGGACTCTCATGCTTAGAGGCCGGGCCATATGGCCCCGGGAACATAGAGCTTGCCTGCAGCCAGAAGCCTGGCGGTTCTGACAAGACCGGCAGAGCGCAGGCCCACGCCCGAATCACTGATCTCAAAGTCGACCAGCACATCGATCGAGCCGCTTGCATGTTCTAGACTTACGGTGGCGGGGCTCGACGTTATCCGCTCGCAAAGGCCCTCTGCCACAGTGCCCGGTGTCAACACACACGAGGCAAGGCACTGGGCGCCCGTGACTGCCATGGTGGGATGTGCCTTCCACGGCATGAAGTACCGCGCCGCAACGGTGCCGCCATCCTTCGCGGGCGCTAAAAGGCCGAACTTTGGGGTCACTGAATTTGCCACATCCGTCATCCCCATGGCCATTCCCGCCTGAATGCGGACCGCCTCCATGCGCCGGAAAAACGCAGCGTTTTCGTTGAGCTCAACGGCGCTTTCGTAGCCGGACAGATCGAATGCGTCCGCGCGTGCGATCACCATTGGCATGGCGACGTCCATGCAGGTCACGGTCACACCGTTAAACTGATCGATCAGGTTGCCTGTTGGCAGCAACGCGCCCGTGGATCCGCCGACCGTGTCCATGAACTGAAGCCGCACCGGCGCGGCCGTTCCGGGTACGCCGTCGATGGCGGTATCGCCGCTATAGCAGACGGCACCACCGGGCGTCTGAACCGTCGATGTGACCCGGGTGCCCGTGTTCACCGCACGGATTTTGACGACCGTCTCGTCACCCAAAATGGGCAGCAGCTGCATCTCAAGCGCAGCAGGTCCAACACCGGAAAGGATGTTGCCACAACTGGGTTTGAAATCGACCGACCTGTCTTCCACGCTCACTTGGGCAAAGATGTAGTCGATATCCGCCCAATCGTCGTTCGAGACGGAGAGCATTGCGACCTTGGTGGTGACCGCGTTGCCCCCGCCAATCCCGTCGATGTTGAGGGGGTGTCCTGAGCCGACAGCGGCTGCCAGAACGCTCGCCAATTGGCCTTGGTCGTTTGGGAGGTCGTTCCGCCTCATGTAGGGTCCACGGGATGTGCCCCCACGTATGAACAGGAAGGGGATTGCAACCTGCTTCATGTGAGCGGCCATGGCAGCTCTACAAGGGTCTGCAGCAGACCAGGTGGGAAATCCCGGTTCAATGCCGCCGCCATCGAGCAGATGAACGCAATGCCCGCAGCGGTGTAGATCCCTGCAAAGGCCCAGCTTTTCTGGGCGCGAAAGCGAATGAACAAGAGCAGAAACACCGCCAGCGCCAAAATGAACCCGACCAGGCTGGTGGCGATCAACAGTGCAGCGAACCAGGCCAGGGTTGACCACAATCCATAGGTGTTGATTTCGGCTTCCTCGATCTCCCGGTCGGCAAACAGAGGATGGCTCTCTGGCTTGAAACGCATTTGGATGAGCAGGATGGCGCAGCCGACCAGCGACACCGTTGCCACGAAGATCGGGAAGATCCGATCCATCCGGGCGAAATCGGGGATCAGTGACGCATTCCAATAGGCGAGACCGATATACGCGGTGACCGCCAGAAGAAAAATCAACGGTGCGCGCTTGCCGCCGGAGTTTACGTTGCCTTCGGCCTGGATGTTCTTGGCCTGCCGCAGCCCAAAGAACACGGACACGATCGTCACGATGATCAGCACGATGACGATGGGGCTGAATACGTAATCGAGACCTTGTTCCATGCCCTGGCGGAAGCGTGAGCTCGCAATCTGGAAGGCTTGGTTGGTATAGCGTTCGGCGGGTGCTGCCAGCACGAAACCGATCAGGAACGCCGGTCGCGACCAATCGAACCGTCGCATCATGATGCCGAGAAAGCCGATGCCGAACAGCGCGACCAGATCCCAAAGAGACTGGCGCGATTGGAACGCGGCAAAGGAAATGATCATGAAAAGGAACGGCGCCAACAGCGCGAACCTGATGTTCGTCAGCCGCGCGATACCGCCGGAGGCAAGGATGCAGATCAGCGTGCCGAAAACGTTGGCGACGGCCAGCAACCAGACAATGGCGTAGGTGAAATTCAGGTTGTTGTTGATCATCGAGGGCCCGACCTCGATTTGGCCGGTTCCCAAGAGTGCCACGCCTGAAATGAAGATTGCCATCGAGCCGGAGCCAGGGATCCCGAACAGCAGCGTCGGCACAAGGCCGCCACCCTCTTTGGCGTTGTTGGAGCTTTCAGGCCCGATCACGCCGCGAATATCGCCGGAGCCGAACTTGGACTTGTCCTTCGACGTCTGGACAGTGTGGCCATAGGCGATCCAGTCGACGACCGAACCACCCAGGCCGGGAATTACGCCAACCGCCACGCCGATGAGAGAACAGCGCACCGACAGCCATTTGTTCTGCCACCAGCTCTTTATGCCCGCGAGCCAGCCGCCACCGAGGGCTTGGCGATCGGAAATGGCGCGATCCTGGCGAAGAAGCGCAACGATCTCGGGGACAGCGAAGATGGCCAGGCCGACGATGACCAGCTTGAACCCGTCCATGAGGTAGGGTGTATCGAAGGTCGACATGCGAAGGGCGCCGGCACTCGCGCCTTCGCCGATGGTTCCAACCAACAGGCCGAGCCCGGCCGCCACAATGCCCTTGATGGCAACCCGACCAGCCAGAATTCCTACCATCGACAGCCCGAAAATGGTGACCATCAAAAGTTCGGGTGTTTGGAACAGGAGCACGATTGGCCGGGCGGCCAGGATGAAGAACGTGAGAAACGCCGCACCGAGAATGCCGCCAAACAGCGACGCGCTGAAAGCGGCTGAAAGGGCGCGGGCTGCCTGGCCCTTCTTCGCCAAGGGGAAGCCGTCCAACACAGTCGCCTGGCTTGCCGACGAACCAGGAATACCCATCAGGACGCTGGCAAAGGTGTCTGAAGTGGGGACCACGGCAACCATGCCGACCATGAGTGCCAGGCCCAACAGCGGCTCCATGCCGAACATGAAGGGCAGCAGCAGCGAAAGGCCGGCGATGCCGCCGAGGCCGGGAAACACGCCCACGCACAGTCCCATGACGACGCCCAGCACAAGAAACCCCAACACCGATGGGGCGAGGATCATTCCGAAGGCTTCTGAAAGCGCCGGTAGTGCTGCTGCGAATAGGTCCATCAGCGTGGCCACCCTTGTTCAAGGGGTCATTGACAGAGACTGCGTGGCAAGGCTGCCGGCCCGGGTTTGGCGGGCCGGCGAGGCGGGCAGCGTTGCTACTGAAGGACGACGCCGTAGCGGTCTGCCAGCCAATCGATGACGAAGGTGCGAGCCTCGTCAGGAACAACCGTGGCGGTCGCGAGTGCGGCCTCGGCCGCAGCGCCGGTCATCTGTGGGTAGACCCCAAGACGGGTGAGGGAGATTTCCTCAAAGTCCTCACGCTGGGTGATCGCTTCGAAAGCCGCCGAGTACGTGTCGATGGCCTCTTGCGGTGCGCCAGCGGGCAGGAACACCATCTTCTGAGCAGGGAAACCAGCCGTAAAGAAGGCAACCCAGGCATCATAGGCGGTGCCCGACGTTGCACATGCCGCAGCAGCGGCACAGACCTCGGTAAAGGTCGGCAAGTCCGGGAAGGTTGGATCGCGAACGATGTTACCCTGGTCGTCAAGCGAGCCGAAGGTAAACCACGGCACGGCCGTACCGGCTTCGACAAGAGGGGTCACGCCGGACAGAAACGACGAGGACGTCTGATAGTCGATATTGGCCTCGCCCCGTTCGAACATGAGCCGACCATCACCACGGCCCTCGATACCGAAGACCGGTTCAACGTTCAGGCCCAGCAGTTCCCAAGCGAGCAGCGGCACAAGGTCGAGACGGGTCGCGCCTTGGCTGCCGTAGATGAAGTTCTCGTCAGCGATGGCGTCGATACCGCCTGATGCCAATTCCTCTGCAAGATCGGCAGGCAGGTAGACAACGCCGCCGGTACCAGAAGCCAGAACAACGTTCCAGTCGCCATACTCGTACCGGACGCGCGGATCGTCCAACAGATAGGGGAACTGGGTAGAGCCGGACGAGCCGAAAATCGTCGTGCCATCCTCGTACTCAAGACCTTGGAAATGGTTTGCGCCGCGCGTGGACCCCGCGCCCGGCATGAATGTGACCACGACGGTCGGGTTGCCCGGCAAGGCTTCGTTCAAGAGCGGTGCATAAAAGTTCGCCCAGCGCGCAGAGCCACCCGTCTCGGAGAAGGGGATGATCCATTCGACCGTTTCGCCGGCCAGATCCAGACCATTGTCGTCGGCTTGCGCCACACCCGCCATGACCAGGCCGGTCGCCAGTGCGATCGATGACGCACCGATCGTGTGTTTAGTCAGTCTCATGATGTTCCTCCCTGTCTTGTCCGCCCGTGTTCGAGCAAACCCTCGACTGTTGAGTGTTGTCGTCGTCTTGCAAGCACGCAGCGTGCTATGCCAATCTTGCAGCAACCTTTCATGGGTCGCTGTCAGGGAGGGCTGCCCCATGCGGATCGTTGTGGTCGAAGACAACTTGGCCATGGCAAAGGGTATTGCTTACCGTCTGCGAGACGAAGGTCATGCCGTCGATGTCTTGCACGACGGGGCGGACGCCGACCGTTTTTTGCAGTCCGACGGTGCCGATATGGTCATCCTGGATATCAGTCTTCCGGGCCTGAATGGCCTCGATCTGTTGGGTCGGCTGCGTAAGCGCGGGGACGATCGTGCGGTGCTTATGCTTACGGCGCATTCAGAGACCGATTTAAAGGTCAAAGGTCTCGATGCCGGTGCGGATGACTACCTGCCAAAGCCATTCGAGATGGACGAACTCAGCGCGCGTGTCCGCGCTCTGGGCAGGCGTCATGCGCGAAGCGAACCGGCAGAAAGAAAGATCGGACCGCTGGTGTTCGACCCCACATCGCGCATGATTATCGGCCCGAAAGGACCCCTCGCGGTCCCGCGGCGGGAGGTCACGTTGTTTGAGACGTTGCTCGCCGCGCGCGGACGCATTGTTTCCAAGCAGTTTCTCTTGGACGATCTCTATGGAACGGGAAGCGACGTCGATGAGCCCGTCGTCGAAGTCTACGTCTCAAGGCTGCGCAAACGTCTGAAGAGCTACGGTCTGGAGATCAAAGTCCAGCGGGGGTTGGGCTACTTCCTTGTCGAGAAACACGTGTGATCAATAGTGTTTCACTCAGGACGCGCCTCACCGCGATAATCCTGGTCCCGCTGCTGGTGATTGTCGGTTGCCTCTCGGCCTGGGCCCTTCGCGACGCTCAACTCCAGGCGGCTGACCAGTTTGACCGGTCCCTGCTGATCACCGCGCTCGGCATATCAAGAGATACGGCCTTTTCCGGCGGCAACGCAGTCAGCGAAGAAACCCGCGACCTGCTGCAGAACACGTCCGGAGGCCCGGTCTTCTATCATGTGTATGCGCCAGATGGGGTCTTTGTAACCGGATATGCCAGGCCGCCGCCAAACCCCAATCCACCGCCGGAAAACGCGGATACCTACAACTTTTACTATGCGAACTACCGGGAAACGGAAGTCCGTGCCGTGCGATTTACCGACACGATGACGATCGATCGCATCAGCGGGCCGTTTACCTTCACCGTTTGGCAGCACACCTCTGTCCGGGATGGTTTCGTTACCAATCTGCTGCGACGCACCGGCGTGGTTCTGGTTACCGTTTTTGTCTCCGTCGCATTGATCATTTGGTTTGGGGTCAGACTGGGCCTGGCACCGCTCGTCGACCTTGAAGATGCAATCCAGAGACGCTCGGTAGATGATCTGGGAGATATCCGCCGCCCCATTCCCCGTGAAGTTCAAGGCATCGTATCCCGCCTGAACAGCCTGTTTCGGGAGTTGGCGAATGCCCTGCGATCGCGGGAGGAAATGATCTCCAATGCCGCCCACCAGCTCCGCAACCCCATCGCCGGCGTCGTTGCGCTGGCAGAGGCAGTGAGATCTGCCCGAACCCTCGAGGACTCAAGCAAGCGAAGCGAAGACCTGTTGGTAGCGGCACGCCACGCGTCGAGCTTGACCAATGATCTTCTGACTTTGGAGCGAGCCCAAAGCGTGCGCGGACCTCAGTGCTATGCGCCCCTCGACCTTGGCAAAGTATTGAACAAGGTCGGTGACAAGATCCGTTCAAGGGTCAAAGCCGCGGGCGCCACGGTCCGGATCAGGAAAACGCCTGCACCGTGTCTCGTGCGGGTTGACCAGACCCTTTTCGAGGAGGCGATACACAACCTCGTTGGAAACGCGTGCGCCCATGCCGGGCCGGATTTTTCACGCCTCACCATTACACTGAACACCGAGGGCGGCAGGGCGATCCTGACGGTTTCAGACAATGGTAAGGGGATTGAGGAAAGCGACTACCTGGCAGCACTCGAGCGCTTCAGTCAGGTCGAGCCATCCGCCGGTTCAGGGCTTGGGCTGCCAATTGCAAAGGTTGTCGCAGAACGCGCCGATGGCAGGCTGATCCTGAGCCCGGCCCGGCCCGGACTGAAAGTGACCTTGGAATTCCCGCTGGCCGATGGTGTGGTGAGCGGCACTGAAGAAGGAACGCTGGACCCGGGTCTGCGTCCGCAGAAAGCCGTCAAACCAAGGCTGGCTTCCGCGGGCTAACGCCATCAGACGACGAAACCGCTTTGATCGGCTGGCGTTCGGGTATCCATGTTGCGTCCGCGGTTGATGTGGTCATCAATCTCCGCCGCCGCTCCGATCATGCGGCCATAGAGGAAAGTGTTGAACGCCGCGTTCTCCAAATCATGGTCACCCATGGCACCGGCCATGTAGTCCTTCCACAGCAGCGCTAGAAGAAGTGCGGCGATAACGGCATCGACATTGACGCAGAAGACGTAGGGGCTGGCACCCACCTCGTACAACGCCTCGACGAGTTCCCGATAGTAGGCGTGGAAGACGTTGTAGTCGCCCCGTTTTTCGAGAAAATCGGCGATGAACTGCTCGCGAGGATCATGGTTGACGGGCTTGCCCCTGAAGACCGGGTGGTGCACGCCCGGCAGGGCTCTAACCTCAAGCCCAAGCTCCTTGGCCTGGCGTTTTTCGGTTTTGTACCGGGACGCGAACGAACGTGCCATCGCCTTCAGGTTCAGCCCGTGATCCGGGTCGGTCGGGTCCGACAGGCGGCTGTCCTTGAACCGGTCGAGCAGGAACGCGATGCCCTCGAAACCGTTGCCGCCATGGCTGTAGCCGCAGTGACTTAGAAACCCGACCATCGCCTTGTTGATTTGAACCCTTGAGGGCGTCTGCGGGCCGTCCGCCGCGACCGCGCCCTTTGCGCCTTGCGCCGAGATCGCGCCCGGGCCGTTTGAGATCAGAAGCCCGATGAGGATTTGAAGCGGGAGCGCTTCGTCGCGCTTCGGCTTCTTGCCGCTCAGCGCAAGAAAACACAGATCCGCCATCGTCCACTGGCTGAAACGCTCCGCACGGGGGATGTTGTAGAGCGAACCGGGCCTGTGGTGCTCGCCCGGGATGCTGGCACCGACCAAAACGCCATAGAGCCGCAGGTACCACGGCAAGGTCTCGGCGGTCAGCCGTGAAATACGCTTGCGATTGAGGGGCCCCCACGCAATCGTCAGCGCTATTGCTGCCAGCAACGCGTCACGATTGAGGTCGACGCCCAAACCCTTCAGAAATGTGAGGAAGGCGGACTTCCCGTTGCGCGCCTCGACCGCGTCGAGAATGGCTTTGGGACGGGGATCGTCGGCCTCGTCCGCGGTCAATATGAACAGGTGGCGATGCTCCGCTTTCAAGCAAAGCGACGAGCGGTCGAAAGCTTCATCGCGGCCATCTTCCAAACCGGAGTGCGCGAACAGATCAATCAGGACCCGGGTACACGCCAGGGAGCGCTCAACCCGCTTTGGACCTACGATGGCAGCGGCGGCGGCCATGACAGCGTTGGGTGCATTACCTGCCTCGCGCGCGGCATCGGCGGCAGCCAGAATAGGGTCACCGACAAGGTTCACCTCGGCAGCCACTGCGATATCCAGCATGGCACGGTCGTTCGCATTGGCGATTTCGTGAACCAGAGGCAGGGCAAACATGGCCTCAAGAGGTTCCATCGCCATCTCAAGCACCGAGTGCCCGTGAACGCTCGTCACATGGGTCTTTGGATCCATCTGTGACGCGCCCGATTTGTCCTTCATGTTCTGCCGGGCGACGACTGCGCCGATCTGCTGGGCCAAGGCCTGTATCTGACCGTCATACGGCTCCGGCGCCGTGACCGGTGCCATCGCCAGCTCCGGCGGAAGCGAAAGTCCCTTGTCGTCGGCGATCCATGGCTTCAGGGCCAGGCTGCCGCGAGGCTCGAAGTCTGGAGCGACGCCGTTGAGCTTCATCACCGCGCTCAAGGCGGCAGGGATGTGGGCAATGTTGGTCACCACCGCACCTCGGGCCGATACGATCGGGTTCTCGGGACTGAACAATCCCTCGACCCCGAACGCCTCCATGAACCAGCATTCCTTGTCTTCGGCGCGATCTCCGGCGCCTGCCATGGCGCCGGCATGGCCAACCGCTCTTGTGAGCTTCGACTTCCATCTGCCAACAACACACGCGATCGTTGGCTTGCCGAAATCGACCCCATGCTCGTAGTAGCCGCCCGGTTCCACATAAAGAACCGCGGCCTTGGAACGCTCATCGGCCTGAAACGCGTGGGCAAAGTCGCGTGCGGCGTAGTGGATATAGACGTCCTTGCCGGACGAGATCAGCGTGGTCGTGCCCCATCCTTCGGTCGCCAAATACTGGGCGATGGTGGTTGTGAAGCCACCGGAATTGGAAAAGATGGCGACAGAGCCCTTCGTCAGGGACTCAGCGGGATTGTCGCCGCCAAGCGCGCCGCCGATGCGCACGCCGTTCCAGCTGTCCGCCATACCAAGGCAATTGCCGCCGATCACGTCAACGCCATTGGCCTGAGCCATTGCGCGGACTTCGCGCGCATCATGAACCGCTATCTTTTCGGTGATGATGACAATCTTCTTGAGCGCATCGTTCACTCTGACGAGTTCGGCGACACCGTCTCGCACGGCGCTCGGGGGGAGGTACACGACACCGACATTGAAGACATGGCCCGCATCTATGCCCTCGCGAACATTGTTGTAGACCGGAATATCTCCCGCGGCGGTCTTGAGGACCTGTCCTGCGCGCCCAGGTGAGGTGCCAAAAACCACGTTGCCCCCTGAGAAGGCGTGGCTTGTCGGTGTAACCTGGCGCGACTCACCGCCAAGGATATTGAGGACGCAAACGCGATCCTCCTTGGTGGCGATCTCCTGTAGGTTCTGGATGCCCAGATGGTACGGGAAGCCAGACGTGTTCTGCTTAGGCATTCTTGGCTTCCCCTTATGTGCTTTGCTCGACGCCCAATGCGCGGGCAATGTCTTTCCGGCCACCGGCGCGCATCCAGGCGTCGATGCCTTTGGCGTAGTTCACGACTTCCGATATCGCGCTATCGAAGCCGAAGAAGCGGTAGGGGAGGCCCAGGCTATCCAGCGTGTCGGCCAGGTTGCCCATGCCTCGCACGAGGTTGGGGCCACCACGCCCGACGACAACGAAAAGTGGCGTTGGGCCACGCGCCGAGAAATGCTCTCGAAGCGCATCCCCCATCCCCCTGAATGTCTCTAGAATATCCGTGTTGTTCGACTTGCCCCCAATGATGAACAGCACGTTGGTTTGAGCGAGGAAATGCCGATAGCAGATTGAGGCGACCGCCTTCATTTTTTCGTATGGCGGGTTGCCCCCGAAATCGGATGAGATGATGGCGCTGTCGCCCAGCACTTCGGTAACCAGGCTGTTCGCGCCGCCGCCGAAGGTCGGCGCCAGAATCGTGCCGCCATCATTGACAACAAAAACGTCCGACTGGCCCTGATGTGTCCTCAGCCGGTTCACCTCTTGCTCGAATGCGGATACGTCCGCGGCAAAAACCTGGTCGGGCAATCCAAGCCGGGCGACACGTGGGTCGTCTCTATCGAAACCGCCCTTGAAATCGCAGGCGACCGGGGTCAGTCGCGCGCCTTTGCCGGGCCGCATGCGTATCGGGTTCAACTCCAGCGTCGTCATGCCGTAGTTGTGGACCAGTTCCCAAAGCTTGGGCAGGTGCTGAACGAGGGGCGAAATCAGCTCGCGAGGCGCCTGGATGTCGGTCAGGGCATTGGCGACCACAAAAGCTTTCAAGCCGGTCAGCGCGTCGAACGGGACTGTCGCGATCTCGGCCGCATCAAGCTCCTCGATATCGACGCCCCCGCGATGCGTGAGCGTCATTGTCGGCGCGCGGAACCGGCTGTCGTCGGTGATGGAGAAGTAGACCTCGTGGTCCGCCGGCACACCGGCCTCAAAGGTCACGCCGTGGGACTTGGCAACGGCGTTGCCATGCCGATGTTCGACGAAGTAGAGACGTTCCTTTTCCGCCAGCGCCGTTTCCAGGTCGGCCGCGCGACCGACGAGTCCGGCCTTGCCCTTCTTGCCCACACCGCCCCGGAAGACGGGCTTTACGAAGATCTGGCCATAGCGCTTAAGCAGGTCTTGAATTTCGTCGTTTGTAGCCCCTGGTCCAAGAACTTCCGTCGACGGAAAGTCGACGTGCTTGAGCAGCGGGGCCCCGTGAAGCATTCCGGTTATCTGCATGGCGCGCTGGGTCCCTGTTCATGTCGCGAGCCCCCATGCATCCCCCGCGAAGCTTGCATCAGACTTTCAGCTAATAGTATTGCGCCACGGATACCGCCTCTTTTGGGCGTGAGGGCAAGGGCTAGTGCGCAATGAGAACGGGGACTTGCGTCTGCGCCAAAAGTGTCGTGGTAACGCCGCCGGTTAGATCCTGGGCGAATTTGCTGTGCTCGTAAGCACCCATGACAATGAGACGCGCGTCGCTTGCTTGGCTCTCTTGCAGGATGGTTTCAGCGATCGACGCGCGCGGTGCGACCGACACCGCTTCTACGGGCACGCCATGGCGTTCCAAGGTTTGGATAAGCCGACCGGTGTTAAGGGGTTTATCGCCGACGGTCAGCAGCGTTATGTGGCCCTTGGCTTCCAGAAATGGCATGGCGGCCACTAAAGCCCGGGTCGCAGCACGTTTGCCGTCCCAAGCAACCAGGGCGCGCGAGGCGACGCCATCCGCTTCAAATCCCTGCGGTACAATCAGGACAGGTCGGCCGCTGCGCAATGCCAGTACGTTGGGCGGCGTCGTGAAGTGATCCTCGTTGTAAGACAATGGGTGATTGCCCGTAATAGTAACATCAAAGGCACGCGAAAAATCGGTCAACGGACCATCTCGGCTCGAATCCAGGTCAACGAACTCGGCGCGCTCTCCGATTCCGGCTTCGTCAACGATGCGCCTGAAACGTTCTGCGATCTCCGCGATCTGCTTCTTCTCAGATGATTTGAGCTGGTCAATAACCGAGCTTGGAAGTTGGGCCGAAAGCTGTCGATGGACAAACGTCAGCCCGTATCTGATGACGCCGGTCAGATAAGCATCGTGATGCTTTGCAACGCGAATGGCGTGGGCCAGGTCACTGCCCTTGTTCGGGTCTCCGCTGTACGTCCATAAAATGCTTTTTACTGTCATAGCCGAAGCATCCCTTGTCCGAAGCCAGTGGCATTCTGCGCGACCGTCCAACCACCAGTTTGGCGCATCAAGCTGACACAAAGCTTTCGTCGCTGGTGAACCGCATCGATTCTGCTGGAACCGCCAACTCCTGAGCAGGATGGAGCATTCGACGCCGGTGGCCATTGAGGTGTAGGCCGTCGGGCGAGTCCCATGGGTTGCAGTGGGTAGGGCACCCGGGCGCCAACGGTAGTGAGTTGGATTGTTTCGCGATCAAGATTCTAGTGTTCCGAAGCTGTCGCTGCTAGATCGGAGTGCTCAGATCGAAGGCGTGAACGCGCACACGGACGCGTGAGAACAAAGAGCGTTTATGGCCGAAGAGGTGCACATCGCCGGGCAGCCGTTAGCCGTCGCCCCGATGATGGACTGGGTGGAGAATCAATAGTTTTCAATGCGTTGTGATGCCATCTGTGCTCGTTGTGTGCAGTCGAAACGGTCCGGCTGAGTGGCTGATCTGGGTTTGGATGCGTGAGCGGGCAGACGCTTCGAGCCCACCGGCGCATAAGATCGGCGCCGCCGAAAGAGCATGAGTTTGGCGAGGTGCTGATGGTGTGATGACGAACGGTCGAGCCGTGACCGGAAAAACCCGTTCAAGGGGAGTGGCGCCCAGGAGCGCGATCGGAGAAGACTTCTGCGGAACAGTTTGAACTGGCGCTGGAAGATATCGAAACCGCGATGGCGGCGGTTCATGCTGCAGTTCATGCCGAAGACGCGGCC
>JANQGH010000066.1 GCA_028277405.1 Alphaproteobacteria bacterium
CGATGGTTCGGCCCGCACCCCGCCACCGCACGCCATGAATGGCGTGGCGTGCGGTGGCTCCACTCTCCAGTGGAAGCCGCATCAATCAATAGACAAGCAATGGTCGATCATTCCGAACCATGTGGTTCGGAATGCTCGGCCAAAATTGCTCTATTTTTGAACAAGATAGAGCATCTTTGTCCGATCGATCGGATCGCGAAGCGATTCCAATCGATCGAACGATGCTCTAGCAGAAGCCTTGCGAACTGAGCGGAATCGGCGCGTCGTTCAAATCCGACAGGAACTGGTCGTAGCAGTGGGCGTTGGTTAGGTGCCCTTTGTCGTTGATGTGCGGGAAGTAGATATGCAGGGCTTCGTGCACCAGCGTGTTGGCCTGCTCGTCGCGGCTGTCCTTCCACCAGGGTTTGCAAAGGAAGACATGGGACTCGCCGGCGAAGGAGAAGGCCCAGTCGCCCTCCTCGCAGCCCTTCCCGGTGAAAAAAGAAGTGTCGATGCGCCCGGTCGCGAGGCATCGGTACTTTATGAAGCCGCTCGACAGCAGTCCCCGCACGGCGCGAAACCGTTTCGCTATGACATGAACGGTGCCAGCACCTGTCCCGGTCCAAATCTCCTCATTGTTGGGATCGAGACCGAACCGGTCGCGCAAGGCAGCGCCTAGCCGGTCCGACAAGTTGGGCCAGGACGCCGGTTCGCCCGCCAGCACGCTGGCGCGACTGCTATCGAGCTCTTCGATGACATTGTCCAGCATCTCGATCGCGCGCATCGGCCGCCCGGATGGTCGCAACCGGGTCGTCGCCGACGATTTTGCGCACGCGATCTGACGGGTTGCGGCAGCTGACCATCCCTTCGCGCACCTCGCGCTGAACCAGAGGCGCGCTCTTGCCTTGCTGAACCGTGTGGGCGAGTTCGTGGGCGATCAGCCGTTGCCCGTCCGGCGTTTCCGGGCGGTACTCGCCAGGACCGAACACGATGTCGCTTCCATAGGTGAAGGCACGGGCGTTGAGGGCCTCTGAAGACACCTGGGCCGCGGTGTCCGTGTGGATGCGGACCTGATCGAAACTGTTGCCAAAGCGCGGTTCGAAAAACGCCCGGACGGACACCGGCAATGGTTGCCCGGCGCCGATCCCACGCTCGACGCTTGCAGCGGCGGAACTCTTCTTGCCGGCCGGGTCCTTTGATTTCGGCTGGACGAGTTCTTCTTCCTCTTCGGCCCCCTCGTCGGTTTGCCGCTGCGTCAAATCAGAGTCCATGCGCTTGGCCTGGACCTCTTCTTCGCACTCCGCACAGACGCGCTGAACCGAAGGGGCGGTTTGGCCCAAGCCGATCCCCGCCCCTCTGGCGGGCATGCGCATGACGGCATCGGCCGTCCGGTCGGCCTCGATTTCCAAAGGATCATTCGGCGCACTGACCCTGAGCTTGGCCTGAACGGCAGAGCGCCCCAGCAGGTGGCGGAGCTGTCGCGATTGATCCAGCGCCCGGCGCGGCGCCGGCACAACGGTGGCGGGTCGAACGCGTTGGGGAGAGCGACTGCGATGATGGGCAAAGGTCTGCATGGCTCAATCGCCTCGGTCAGATCTTCTTGATGTGCGCGTCGTATTCGGTGTCCGGCGAGAAGAACATGTCTGTCACGTTCTGCTGGGGGTCTTGATCCACGACGGCCTCGAGCCGGCGGGCGTCTTCCACATTATAGTTGGCGCGCTGCAGCCGCCGGAGGCCGGGCGCGCGTTCCGCCCAGATGCTGCCCAGCCAATTGTCCATCGCCCGTTCGCGCAGCCGGTGCAGCATCAGATACTGAACATCCTCGGCATTGCCGCCGACCCGCAGGGGTAAGACCAACGCCATCTGCAGGTAGTAGCGCAGCTTTTCCTCGGTGTTGAAGTTGCCGATGCGCTCCAGCTCGCGGCGGTTGCTGTCGATACCCTGCTGTGCCGAGGCGATCAGCGGGTTGGTCAGCGACCCTGTCGGGGCCAGCGAGGGCCCGGAACCTGCACCCAACCCGCCGCTCAGTTCCAACTGTGGCAGGTCGATGCCCGGCAGCATCGGCGGGACGATCCCCAGATCCTGGGGCAGTTGCAAACCGCCGGGCAGAGCTGGCGGTTGGAGTTGCCGCCGTTGGGCCTCGATCTCCTGGCGCTGGGCACGGATCAGCATGTCCTGATGAAGGATGATCATCGCGCGCAAATGGCTCTCGATGCCGGCGACCGTGAACCAGTGGTCCAGCGCCGTCTGAACGTCCGCGTCACCCGCGAGGCCCGCGATATCGCCGTCGCCGATGGTCCGGAAACCGGCCAGCGGGAAGGTCTGCCACCAATCCGGCGCCGAGACGTGCGGCCTGTCGGCACCTTGGCCGAAGAAATCCTGCACCGAGCGCATGTAGCTTTCCGTACCACCCACCCGACAGCCCCTGATGTCGACCCAACTGGAGCTTTTGAAACGGGCCCGGACGCGGGCGAGGTTCTGATAGAAATTGCCGGCAATCGCCCGGTTCGCGGCCGTCAGATCGTCGATGAAGAAGTTCTGCTGGACCGAAAAGGTGAAGTTGAACCCGGCGACGTTCACAATCGCGTCTTGAAGATCGTCCGCCTGTTGGGCCGTGACGCCGGCACCGTCAGGTGGTGGCTGCTGCACCTGTAGCTTCAGGTCGGTCAAGACCGTCCCTAACGATGTGGCGATGGTCGCGGCCTGCTGCTGGGCCGTCGCCACATCGTTCCCGGCCAGTGCCGGATCGGGCTGACCGAGCGTGTGTATCGACAGCTCGACGCTGCGTCGGATCAGATCGGCGACCGTGCCCGCAGGCTGGCTGCCCGCTTGATCAAGGCCGAAGGGCTGAAGCGCGGCCGGATTGTCCTGGCGAACACGGTCGACCACATCGTTGATCGTCTGCTGGTCGATCAGGCCGGTGCCAAGCTCCTCGTGCAGGCCGGCAGCCCCGCTTTCGCTGAAGCCGCGCAGCGTCGGCTCCAATATCCCGGCTGAGCCGCCTTCGAACATGGCCATGAACAGGTTGACGCGGCTGGCATGGGTGACAATGCGGATGCGCCCGATGTCGCCGCGCCCGCCGGCCAGATGGTTCACGATGTCCTGCATGGAGTCGATCGCGCGGGGCCGCAAACCCCAGGCATTGTGATATTCGATGGCAGCATTCAGGAAGCCGTCGCCACGCGGATTCTGACCGGCGATGTAGGTGAAGTCCGGCACGTGCTGCGGTTCGCCGAACAAGGCCGGTTCATCGGCATCGCGGCGTTCCTCCACCGCCGCCGTCTTGCCTGTCATGATGTCGGTCGCCGCCGTGTTCGCCTCGTTCTCAAGGCTGCGCTGGGCCGTCGGGCCGCCGCCGCCCCTGCCCTGTACGACATGGGCCAGTTCGTGCGCAATCAGCCAGCGGCCACGCGAACTGTCTGGAGCGTACTGGCCGGCGCCGAAGACCACGTCGCTGCCGACCGTGTAGGCCTTCGCGTTGATCGCCTTCGCGGATGAGGCGGCTTGGCTGTCGGTGTGAAGGCGCACACCGCTGAAATCATGGCCGAACCTTGTCCCGAAGAAGCTGCCAAGACCGGACGGCAGACGGTGACCGCCGCCTGAAACGCCGTCGCGGACGATGCTGTCCGTCGAGGGAGCACCGTTCTGGTTCGGCTGCCCTTCGCGCTTAGGCTGAACAAGTTCTTCCTCTTCTTCCTCAGCCTGCCTCTGAACCGTGTCGTCGGGTTTGGTCTGAACCTCCTCCTCGCAATCCTCGCACATGCGTTGGACTGCCGGGGTGGGCGCGGTCTCGATATCCACGCCAACGCCGCCGACCGTGCCAACGATTTCATCGGCGGCTCGATCGGCATCTCGTTCAAGGGGACTGTCGGGCTCGCCAATCTCCAACTTGGGCTGCGCGCCGCTGCCGCGCAGGATGGCGCGGATGCGACCGGCCTGGTCAGGACCGGCGGGGCTCGCAACCCGCGCTGCGGACAAACCCGACAGCGACGTCGTGGAGCGGCGTTGACGGGGCGCGAAGTCGCGCACAGTGCCTACTCCTGCAGGCGCCGCTGGGCATCGCGGACCAGGCGGCGGGCCGTCGTCAGGTTGATCGCGCCCCCTTGGACGACAAGCCCGCGGGCGTCGTCGAGTTTCGCCACCGACTCGACATTGTCGAAGCCAAGCCGGACCAGCTGGTTCGACACATCCGCTTTGTCCGTCAACGTCTCAACAGGACGATCACCTCGCGTCTTCATGGTGACCTCGCGGAACCGAGCCTGAGAATCGTCGATGTCCTTGACCAGCCGCTCGGACTCCCGCGCCAGGGCCTCGCGACGCGCGGCTAGGCTATCGAGGCGGGCTTGCTCAGCCTCCGTCGCCTCTCTCAAGGCCGCCTGTTCTTCCTTCAGCTTGCCGACATCGGCCTTCATCTCGGCCAGTTCGTTCTCGGCGGCAGAGCGGTCTTGCAGCAGTTCCGACAGGCCGTCGCGCAGCTCTCGCGTTTCGGCGATTTCCCGTTTGCGCTTTTCAAGCGTGTCGAGCTCTTCACGCACGCCCTCCAGGTCGATCTTCGCGGTCGCCGCCGGTCGCCGCCGGACGGCGTGGAACTGAGCCCGCCCCTTGCTGGTGATGAGCACGACCTTGTCGCCCTTGTTCAAAGACAAGGGCGTGAACGCGGCCTCGACCACGTCCAGATCCGGCGGCAGATCGTCGCGATCGAGATCGACCACCTCGACGACTTCAATGCCGTTGAGTTCGAGATCCTGCTTGGCGACCTCCTCCGTCTTGCCCGTCACGTTGATGGATGCGACCTCGGGCGAGCGGATTTGCGCCTCCACCACCCGGCCGGCCAAGCCCCGGATCCGCGTGCCCGCGAGGCGCGAACCGTAATCGCCCATGGTCGACAGCGACGCCGCGAATTGCGGGCTGGTGGCCATGATCGGCAGGGCCACCGCCGCCTGCTGGAAGCTGGCCCCGAACTGGGTTTCCTCAACGGCGTCCGGGCTGCCGGGCTCGTCCGGCACCAGGTTCGACAGGAAGTCGAACTCGAGGTCGCAGCACAGGCGGTGCAGCAACTCCCGCAAATACGGAATCAGCGGCGCGATTGACATCCAGTAGAACAGCGTGGGGAAAGTGACGACGAATTTCCGGCAGCCGAGATTGCAGATCTTGTCGACATTCGCCTCGACGATTTCCAGGCTGGCCAGCGGCACCTTGTGCGGCGGATCGCCCAGCGTCGGGCAGTCGGGCAAGAGCTGGTGGCAGATGCAGTCGCGCACGGCCTTCAGCCACAGTTGCATCAGCGTGACATAGGCGGCGATAACCTGCCCGCGATAGGTCTCGACGGTGTTGCGGATCGCGGCCGCTTGCGACGCGGTCCTCAGCCGCAGGATATCGTCGGCGTCGATCCTGACCAGTGACCGGCTGCCCTGGTTGAGCGCGACCAGCCGTCCGTCACCGCCCTCGATCTGATGCGGCAGGATCTGCAAATTGACGTACCGGCTCTGACGGAAGTTTTCCTTGAACGGGTCGAACCACCACAGGCTGTTGACGATTGTTGGTGCGCCCAAGGAGACCGCGAAGATCTCTTGATTGTCCGTTCGCAGTGTCGCCAGTGACGGGACGCCCTGGCCCAGGAAGAAGTTGGCCGGGTTGGTCCAGCTTCGCTGAGCGGAGTAGAAGCGCAGTTCCGCGCCGTTGGCCGTTTGGCTGACCACGCAGAAGTGTTGACCGCCGGCGACGACCGCCAGATCGCTGGGCACGAAATTGCCCATCAGCGGCACGGTCAGCAGCGTGCTCGCGCTGGTTCCCAGCGAGAAGCTTTCGACGACATAGGACGTGCCGCTGTCGAGCGACTGGGCGCGCACGACCCAGCCCTGGCTGCCCTGCGGGTTGATGCGCAGGTTGGAGACATAGTTGCCCTCGGCGATCCGCAGCATGTTGCCGCTGCTGACGGTCATGCGATAGACGCCATCGCCCGGGGCCAGCGCATAGAGTGGCCCGCTGGGGCCACCGGGCATGGCCAACTCGGTGTAGTTGCGCTCGGCCGTCTGGTGGCGCACCGACACGCTTTGCGGGTTGATGCGCACGATCGCGCTGATCAGTCGACCTTGCGTCGTTTGGGCGCGCAGCGCAGCCATAACCACCGAACCGTCGCTGTTGGCGGCGACATCGTGGACGCCCAGAACGTTCAGGCCCTGCGGCTGCAGCGTGACCGTCCGCAGTACCTTCAGCCCATCAACATCGATAACCAGTATCTCGTTGTCGGCAGCGCCGAAGGCATAGGCGCGCCTGCCATCACCCTGCAGCCGGATGTTGGGCTTGGTCTTGTCGAAACTCATGCCGTGAAAGGCATTGGCCGGCTGGAACGGGTAAGACGGGAAGTCCGGGAACTCGCTGGCCAGCGCGCAATCCGTCGGGCTGACGATGCGGTCCTGCAAGACCTTGTAGAGCTGTTCCAGGATCGCGTGCTGTTGCGGCGTCAGATAGGGATGGTCGTTGACCGCCTGCCCGCGCCGCATCACCGGCCACAGCAGGTCGATCAGCGCCCAGCGAACGTCGCGCCGGACGCCGCCACCCAGAGCGCGCCAGGCATCGACGATCGGCTTCAGGCAGGTCTGATAGATCCGCCACAGCAACGTGCCTTCCAGGATCGACTGGATGGTCTTGTCGGTTTCCTCATCCAGATGGAACTGCACCGTGCCGTCCTCGCGGCGCGAGGCGCTGAGGCAGAATGTGCCGGACTGGCGTTCGCCGTCGAGCAGTTCCAGCGTGTCGATGACCGTGCGTTGGGTCAGGTCAACCTGATAGCCCGCTTGATCGAGGAAGCAGCCCGGCGTGATCGCGATCTTGCTGGTCTGGGTGCCTTCGCAGACCACCTTCAGCCCGCAGATCACGCCCCAACCGTGAAGGTAGCGGTTGTGCTCGCGGATCAGCTTGCCGAAATCGGCGTCGCACAGCGCATCGAGCGCTTCCTGAACATTCTCCGCTGGACCGTATAGGTCCGGGCAATTGTTGTCGAAGCTGACATGGGTCGCCGGGATGTCGGTCAGCGGCGGAAAGGACAGCGCGCGGCTCTGGCTGTCGCTCAACGGCCGGAAGACGCCGTCGCCATCGATCGCGACCAGCCGCGTGTAGTGATGGACGATGCCCAGCGGCTCTTCGGTGACGACCGAGACCCGCTGGTCGGTCGTCTCGTCATGGGGCGCGCGTTCACGGACCTCGACCAGCCAATAGTCGCCGGCCAGGAACGACTTGCCGGCGGTGTCGAGGGTCAGCATCAGGCTGGTCAGCTCCAGCGTCAGCACGCCGGCTGCCATCTCGACATGGCCGAGCCCCGCGGCGGTCGTCAGCGGCACACCCTCGTCGGACCCGATCGGGTTGCCGTCGCCGTCGAGATCGAGCGCGAGAGTGCTGCCCGAGCAGCGCAGCGCGATGGTGCCGTCCCAACGGCGGACATACGGCCAGTCGGATGTGTCAGGCGCGCTCGCCGGGTACGCGTCATTCAGCGGCCTGCGCGTGGGTGTGAAGCCAGGCGCCCCGTGGGCGCCAACATGGCTTTCGCTTTCCCGGCTGAAGAATTCGTAAACGTGCTTACCGGTTTTGAAGTCCGACGGCTCCTGGCCGCTGTGATAATGCTCGGCACCGTTTTCGGCGGACCATTTCAGAATGACCGTATCGGGATTGTCGGCGGGGCCCGTGACGTCATGGACTTCCAGCCGGAACAAGTAGTTGCCGACACGGGCATCGACCTCCAGCTCCTCGGCACAGGGGTCGCACGGGTCCGGTACGGTGACGGAGGCGCGCAGCTCGGCCGCCAACAGCGCATTGCCTTTTTGTGGGTTGGCGGCGCTTTCGAAAAACGGCTCATCGTCGTCCGGGCACCATTTGAGCTGGGCCATCTGCTGGGTGCGAAAGCTGGTGTCCGCGCCGTGCAGACCGGCATCGAGCAGGTTCCGGTCTTCGACCGCCGTGACCGTGCGCTCCCAAAGATCGACATAGGCGACGACCTCGCCGGAGGTCGGCGGCGGATTGGGGAAGTCGATCTGGTTTTCGTAAAGATCGAGCGGACCCAGCGGCACGTCGGTGGATGCCCTCACCTCGCCGCGCACACCGTCGGCATAGACGATGCCGGGCCGCAGCGCGACGGGCTGGCCGTCCGCATCCAGCTCGACGACGCCGCCTTCGACGGGCGCACCGCTTTCGACCGCGTCGAGGCCAAGATCGACCAGGCCGTCATTGACAATCTCGCGCAGCTCGATTTCGTCCGCGTCGGTCAGCATCCGGCCCATTTGCCAGAAGACGCCGGAATAGCGCTTGTCCGGCCGATGGCTGTAACGGGAAATCTCGCCCTTCATCGTTCAGTCCCCCTCTGCCGGCTACGCGCCATCGCCTAATGTGGGCGGGGCTTGCAGCAGTCGGCGGTCATAGAGTGCAACCGCCTCCAGTCCGATCGGTAGGTAGTCTTCAAGCTTGGTCAGCAGGGCGCGCACGGCGGCGCTGGCCTTGTGCTCGTGCAACGCGCCCATCTCGCCGTCATCCTCGCCACCAGCCAGGATCGAGGACGGGGTCGCCAGATGCAGTACGGCGCAACCCGGCTCGCCAAAACGCGCCGGGCGTGTCTCGAAGCCGCCATTGGTCTTGATCAAGAACGGATAGAAGATTGGCTGATCGGTGGTATTGGCGTGCTGGGTCAGGTCCGCGTGGTCCCAGTCCGCGATGACATCAGGCACGCGCGAATAGCGGATGCAACTGCGCGGCTCGCCGGCACCGACCAGTTCCACCTGATCGCTGGCGAAGACCGCTTCGCTGGCCTGAATGCGGCCCAGGGCGGCCTTGTCCAGAACGGTGACATATTCCATTTGGATCAGCGCCGTGCCCGCATCGATGGTGTCGACGATCGCCGATTTCAGCGTGGCCGCCGGTGTCTCGTTCCCGACCACCGTGACCACCAGGTCTCGCACCGCGCCGTTCGACAGTTCCAGCGATGATGCGCCGGCGACCGTAATCCCGCCGTCAAACAGGATGCCGTCATAGCGATGGCGCTTGCCGTCATTGATCGTGACGTCCTGCTCAATCACCACCGCCTGATCGCTGGCCCGGATGAGTGCAACGTCGAAGTCGTCTTCGGTGCGGGCAACGGCCTCCGCGTCAACCGCGTCCGCGATGGTGGCGAAGACCAGCGGATCGGGCTGGAACAGGCCGTATGGCGGGGCCAGGAACAGGATCAGCCGCTTTGGATGGAAATGGCCGTGCTTCCAGGTCGGCGGTGTTCGCACATCGACGGTGCGTTTCGATGCATCCTCATAGCTGCCGGGGAAGCAGGGCACGCCGCGCGGGTTCAACTGGCGCCACCAGAACTCACCGGTGAAGAAGGACGTGCGCTGGCTGCCGGCCGCCCCGGGCGCCACCGCCACAGCGCGCGATATCTGGCGCAGATCCAGCGTCGCCGTGTTCAGGCCCGGATGGTCGGCGGCCACCAGCGGTTCGATATCGAACACCGAGTCCGGACCGCCCTCCTCCGGCGCCAAATCCAGCGGATGAGTCTCGTCGCCAAGGGCGCTGGCCGGCACCAGGGGCGCGTCCATGCGAGGCGTGACCGCAACCCGCTGCCAACCCTCCTGGCTCTCCGCCTCTTTCAAGGCGATCGCCTCGGCCAACTGCTCGACGACAGTCAGGGTGCCCTTGCGCTGGCGCCAACTGATCGCGTTGGCAACTTCCGCTCGCCGCCCGTCCGCATAGGGCGACAGCAACCGCGCGGCGACCAGGTCGGCGAGATAGGGCAGGATCCAGTCCTGCGCCGCGTTCTTGTCATCCAGCGGCTCGGGGAAGGCGTCGGCGTAACGTTGGCGCAGCGTGTTGGCAAGCAAGTCAAACAGATGGCCAAAGCCGTCGAGATAGGCCTGCAGATCGCCGCTCTCCCGGTCTCGATAGCGGTGCTCCTCCGGCAACAGCCGGTAGAGTTCCTTACCGCTGGGGTGATGGCGCAGGCTCATAGCTCGAACTCCTGCGAGACCACGGACAGGGTCGAGCCGGCATCCAGGCAAAGAAGCTGATAGTCGGTGACGCGGACGGCCCTGATGTCGCCGTGGGGGCCACGGCTGACCCGCTCGACCAGATCGTCGGTACCGCCGCCGCTGCTGACCGTCGAGGGCAGGATGACCGCCTTGGCGTTGGAGACACCGTCGACGGATTCCGCGACGGCCAGCACATCGGCGATGAACAGATCCTGGCCAAGGCCGCGCCGCTCAAGCGAAAACGCGTCGCGCATGGCAATCTCGACGGCCTCTTCGATCTCGTCCGGATCGAACGCCGCACTGTCGACGCTGATCTGGACGGCCAGATGCAGGCGCACATGCTGATAGTCGACGACATCGACCGTGCGGCCGGGCAGCGAGCGGTCCTGCAGGAAGGCGATCAACTCGCCCTTCAGGTCGCCCAACAGGCCGCCCTCAGCGGGCACCACGACGACAATGACCTTCTCTTCTCGGCCGACCGCCGTTTTATCGATGAAGGACCGCGCCTGCCAGACGCTGCTGTGGCGGCGGGCCAGGTCTTCATAGTCGGTAATTGCGACGGCCCGGCTGAGCGCGCGCACACTGGCCGGAGCGGATTCGCGCACGGCGGTGGCTGGCTCCCTATCATTGCCGCCGGTCGTCTCGAAGGGCTGGCTGATCGCGTCGATCAAATAGTGCTTCTTCGCCGGCTTCTTCAGGCCGCCCGGCGGCACGCCGTTGCCGGCGGTGCCAACGCCTTCGCGCCGGAACTCCAGACGGACGTTGTTGGTATCGGTGCGGATGCGCTGATCCAGCGTGATGCGCAGCGTATCGTCTTCGGTCAGTGCCAGCCGGTAAGTGAAGTCGTCCGGATCGATGGGCTCGTAGAGCGACACCTGACGCCAGAACCGGCCGTCGACCGTGAGGCCGATATCGGCACGCACGCCGGCATCGATGGTGCGGTCGGCGACGAACGATGTCTCCTTGGCGTCGAGCACGAAGCTTTGCCGGTTCTGGGTTGCGTCGCCGCTGCCCAACACCTTAGCGGGCTTGGTCTCGCCATGGCCCATGGTCCCAACATTGCCGCGCAGAACCGTCGCGCCCAGGTCGAATGCGTCCAACTCCTCCGGCTCGGCCTCGACATCGATCCGCGTCCAGTAGGCCGTGCCCGCCGCGCCCGTTTCGGTCGTGACCACCACATCGGTGATCGTGCTCTTGAGCGCGGCAACGATTTCGCCATCGGTCGTCTTCTCGAACAGAACGGTGCGGCCCTTCTTCAAGAGCGGCGGCGGTTCCGCTCGGCTTTCGAACAGCAGTGGCCGGCCGAGATTGCGGATCGACACCGGGCTGCGGTCGTGATCGCGCGGGAAAACCCGGGTGGCGAACGGTCCGTGAAACCGGGTCACATCGTCCGGCAAGGCGCCAGTAAATGCGCTGGTGTCGAAGGTCACCAGGAAGCTGTCCTCGCGTTCCTCGATGCGGGTGACCTTGATCGGGTAAAGCGTGCCGTCGTCGGCCTCCGCGACCATCCAGTCGCCAGTTGCCAGACCATCGGGTGCGCCGTCGAACTCGGCCGCATTGGCGGCCGTTTGCGCGGTTACCGTCGCGATCGTGTCCTGATCTTCGAATTTGAGAAACACCGTATCGACGGTGTTGTCGTCGATGTCACCTTCCAGATAGACGAACTCGCCATCCTCGTAGTGGCGTGTGAGCCTGCTGGGTTGGCCGCGATAGTAGGTCGTGAAATCCGTGTCGCCGGCCCCGCGAAAGGCGATCCGGTTCGTCGTCTTGGGGATCTGCCAGGCCGTGCGGTCGTTGCCCTCGGGCAAGGTGTGCGGCGTCATCAGATAGAGCGTTTCGCCGGGATCGGGCGCCGCTCGGTCGAGAATGACCGCCTTGTCGTCAAGCGCGGTGATCTCGGCGAACTGCCAGCCGGCGTCGTACCAGCCGAGCACATTGCCGGCCGCCAAGCCGCTGGCGGCGGTCAGCACGGCGACGTTATCGCCCTTGGGCCGCGCGGTCCTGACCTCCGACGGGATCGTCCACAGGCTGGTGTCTCCGCGGACCCAGACCGCGCTCGCGACCTTATCGGCGGACCGCAGCAAGGGCGCGTTGTCGGGCGTCAGACCATCGACGCGCGTCGCGATCGGTTTTGGCATCGGACCCGTGCCCTCGACCACCGCGACCTGGCCGACGGATAGCTCGTCATCCTCGCCAACAGCCCGCCAGGCACCGCCGCCCTGGTCGAACGGATCGAAGGTCATCGGGTGGCGGTCCCAGCCGGCGAACCGCATCTCATTCAGCGCGGCGTCGACCTCCAGATCGGTCAGGGTCTCAAAGATCAGGGGCTTGCCGCCGTCGGGTGGCAGATACTTCGCCTGCAAGCCCCTGTCGACGATGCCGTCGAGATCGTCCTTGACGATCAGCGCGACCGTCGTGCTGGCCGAGGCCGGTGGTGCCGGCGCATAGCCGATCATGTCGGCCAGCGCGCGCACATTGTCCCACTGAGTGGCGGTGCGGATGTAGCCCTCGTTCGCGTAGGCATCCAGCGCCTCGGTCAGCACATGGGTCACGCGCGCGACGGCACGGGCAATCTCGGATGTCTGGTCGGGATCGCGGGCGGCGTAGTCGTCCAGCAGCCGTTCCAAGCAGGCCGCATCGCTCTCCGACTGGTCCGGACGAACCCGCCATAGCCCCGGCCACTTCAGCGCCGATCGGGCCAGCGTGAGGTCGGTGTCCAGAGCCGCCAGTTCGACAGTATCGTTGGGCAGATTGGCGAACAGGTCGCGCCACCAATCGACCTCGCCCATCTCGTCACGCGGCAAGGATTGCAGGTAGTTGACCAGATGCGCCAGGCGCAGCTCTTCCCGCCAGTTCGCGGCGTTACCGTCGACATAGCGGAAGCGCGAGAGCGAGGCCCGGTTCCACCGGGTCATGTCCGTGCGCGGCGTCATCCCGGCAGCCCTCCGGTCAGGCTGAGTTGGTAGAAGCCGCGCGCCGCCTGGCCCGGGAGGTTGTCGCAAACCGCGATCTCATCGCCCTCAAGCCGGATGACGCCGGCATGAGACATGTCCGGGAACTGGTTGCCGACCTTCTTGAAGCGGTTGATGCAGACTGCGTCCACGCCGTCGAGTGCCATCAGGACCTCGACGATGTCGCTGAGATGCAGGTCCTCGCCAAAGCGCAAACGGCCGGGTGCGAAGAAGCCGGTCGGGCCGGTGCCCAGCGTCTCGGCGATCGCGCGCCTTACCTCGGAGCGGTAGAAGGTCGAAGCGATCCGGACCGAGATCGACATGGATATCCCGACCGGCACGGCATCATTGAGAAACACGTGCTGGCCGGCCATGCGGTAGGCGTCGAGATAGATCCGCAGCAACGCGCGGATGGTTGGCCGGGCCGACCACGGCGGCGGCGTCAGGCCCCGCACTTCGTAGAAGCGCCCGATCTCGGCGACTTGCTCGGCCGATAGCGGCTGGGCGTCGGGCACGCCAGCGTCGTCCGTCAGCGCGGTGTCGAGCGGCAGGTTGCGCCAATTGACCGTGACCACACGAATGCTGGTCCAAGACCCTGTCCACTCATCGCTGGCCTGGGCGCGCAGGACCAGCGGATGGTCCTCCATGCGTTCCGCATAATCGTCCAGCGTAACCATACGGTGCTGGGTGTGGACCTGCTGTGGCCCCAGCACCCGCGCCTCCTCCATGGCCTGCGGCAGCCGGTACCAGTAACGCTCCAGCTTTCGCTTCAGCGTCTGGCTGTCGTCGCCGATCTCGCCACCGTAAAGCGCCTTCGGCGTTTCGACGGTCGCGTCGTAGCCGATAAGGGCGAGCAGCCGGCGGACCGATTCCGGCCGGCGCGCCGTCTCCAGCTTGGCCTCGCCATGCACGACGTCGAGCGTGTTGGAATAGCGGTCGAGCAGGCTGGCGATGACTTCGACGATCACCACCTCCATGTCGGCCGGGGTCCAACGCGTGCGTTCCGGATACCTTGCCGCCAATTCCTCCATCAGGAACATGCGGATGCTGTCGTAGTCGCGCGCGTCCCAATCGTAGTGATCGTCGATCGGCGGCAGCGGCTTGGGCAGGTCGACCTGCCGCTCGCCGCAATCCGGGCAACCGTCGCCGAAGATCAGTTTCGCTTCGGGCGTCGCGGCCATCAGGCCCCTCCCCCTGACGGTGCGCTGACCCGGAACTCGTGGCTCTCGGCCTTGCGCACGGCGCTGAGCTCATACGAGATGCGGATGATCAACTGCTCTTCATTGCCCGGCGGGGCGCCGACCTCGATGCGCAAGGTGCGCGGGTCGACCTCGCCCTGCAGCGCCTCGGCCAGCGAGGCCTCTAGCCGCTTCTTGGTCAGCTCCCACAAGGGCGCGGTGTTGGGTTCGAACACCAGCCGTCGTACACCGGCCCCGAACTCGGGCCGGAAGACGCGTTCGGGCGGGGTGGTGAACAGCACCTGTTCGATCTGCTCGCGCACATGGGCGAGCCGGCCGCTTTGGGCACCGCCTTCCCCGGTCATCCGGAACGGAAAGGCCAGATAGCCGATGCTTTGCAGGCCCGCGCGCGGCACATCGGCGTTGTAGGCCTCGATCTTGTCGTCGATGGTGCTCATGACGTCGTCACCGTCGTGGAGAGCTGGGCCGGGGTCATGGGAATGACCGGCGGCGATGTCGGCGCACCGGGTGCGGCCGCGATATGGGTATGGGTGTTGAACAGGGTCATCAGCGAGATGCCCTTGACCAGGAACTCACCCCCCGCCCCGCCCAGCGCGACCTGCGTGCCCTCGACCGTCACGATCTGGCCTTTGACTGTGACCTGCGGGCCCTGCATCTGGATCTCGCTGCCGGCCGGGTCCGTCAGGGTGATCTTGGAATTTTCCATCACCAGCTTGTGGCCGCTGGCGTTTTCCAGGATCACCTTGTTGCCGCTGGCGTCCAGGATCAGCTTGGTGCCGTTGTTGGCCTCGACATCGACCGAGCCGTTTTCATCCATGGCCAGAATGGCGCCTGCGGAATGCTGAAGCCGCACCTGCTCGGCCCCCGACTCGTCGGCAAATTCCAGGACATGGCCGGAGGTGGTCTTGAACACCCGGCTGGTCGGCGGCGAGACCTGGGCTTCCTGCGGCACGTCACCGGCCGACTGCCAAAACGTACCGACCCAGATCGGCGCCGACAGCACGCCTTGCTCAAACTCCACCCAGACCTGGGCGCCGATCTCCGGCACGGTGAAGAAGCCCTGATCGGTCAGCCCGCCATGGGGTAGGCAGGGCAGCGCCCAGTCGGTCTCGACCTCGTCGCCCAACACCGACGGCACGCGCAGGCGCAGGCGCGCCAACTGCTCGGGATCCTCATTGTCGGCGACGAAACCGCGATACTTGCCGAAATACTGCCGGCTGGCACGTTCGAGTAGCTGTTCGGCCTGGCCGTCCATCGCCGCCTCCCTCACAAGACCCCGGCCAGCACGCCGCCGGCCTCTTCCAGATTGTCGCCATAGGCGTTGCGCAGCAGCTGGAAGCTCTGGCGATAGCCGCTGGTATCGAAGACATGGTCGACCGTGTCGACGTAGTAGACGCCGCCATAGCGCTGGCCGATGCCGTCGACGCCCACCGGCTCGCCCACGCGCAGGACATGGCCATAAAGCGCACCGTCCAACTCGCCGGTCGCCTTGATCTTCATGGCGTTTTCGTTGGCCTTGGCCAGCGCCCGCGCCGCCGCCTCTTCCGGCGTCGCCTCGCCCGCACGGGACAGGCGCCAGGTGAAATCGCCCAGACCGCTATCGGCGCTGGTCGCCGGTTCGGTGCCTAGCAGTTCCAGATCCGGTTCGATTGTCTCGGACTCGGTGTCCTCGCCCTCGCGCGCGGCTATGTCGTACGCAACCGAATCCGGCAAATGGCCGTCATCGGTCAGGCTGAAATTGATGCAGTTCGTGTCCGGACCGGCATAGACCATGATGTTGTCTTGCGGCGCCAGGGTCAGCCGCATGGGCCCGAAATAGATCGCGCCTTGGCTGAAGATCAGTTCATAGCCGTTGGCCTCGGCCCGCTCTCGCAGGAACTTGATGTCGGTATCGTCCTGGTTCAGCGAGACCGCTTGCAGGCCGTCCGCATTGTCGCCGTGGGCCGCCAGACTGTGCCGGCCGGCGATGGTGGTGACGATCACGCCGTCGCTTGTCGGGCCGTCGGCACCCCATTGCTCACGCATATGATCACGATCGAGCGGCAGGGACTCGTCTTGGCAAGTGACGGTCAGCGTCGTTTGGCCCGGGTTCGCCGGGTAGTCGGCATCGACGTTCAAGATGAAGCCACGCATCACCTCCTCGATGCGCTCGCCGAAGGCCGCCTCGATTTTGATCGGCGCCCAGGGTTTCAGCAGGTCGAGGTCCTGGACGTTCCAGCTGCCGTCCTCCAAACGACGCGTCTCGAAGGTCAGGGTCGCGGCGGCGGCTTGCGCCCGGCTGGTGCTGACCTGGACCGAGACCAGCACGGGATAGAGGTCGTCCAAGGTCGTGCCATCGACGGTGATTATGCACTCCGCCGGCTCGCGGGTTTTGTCACCGAACAGATCGATGCCAATATCGACGCTGAAAGCCATGGCCCTACTCCCGCGCCTTCGGGATCAGGATGACGGAGCCCGGGCGTAGATTGCGTGTGGCCGCGGTGCGTTCTTCCGGCGTCAGGCTGTCGAGCGGCGGCAGGTCGTCCTCTGGCAGGGTCTCGAACACCAGCGGTCCGGCGAACAGGAACTCAGGGTTGGCGTCGGCGATGCGCCACCATAGCCGGTCGTTCTGGTAGTAGTGCAACGCCAGCAGGTCCAGCCGGTCGCCGGCCGTGACCTCGTGCTCGATCACCGGCGTGGCCGGACCGACCTGCCGCGCGCGCACGCCGCTGAAAGGCAGACCACCGTCATCGTCCGGCTCGAACCGGCGCGCCTTCTCATAGCGGGAGCCCTTGCGGAAGGTCATGCCAGCGCCCCCAGGACGGAGCCGACAGTCTGGCCCAGGTTCAAGGTCGCGCCGGCGGTCTGGCGCAGCTTGTCGACCGTGGTGAACGGGTTGTTGCCTTCGATCACTTCCATGGCGAGTTGGACCTTGGCGCGGTAGGGCAGCAGCGACGAAAGGTGCGCGACCTCGTTGATCGTCACGCTGGTCAGGAATACCGGCAGGATCTGGATGCCCCAGATAAACAAAAGGACCGAGGCATGCTCCTGCCGCTGGAACGCCCGGGAACCGCCAAGGCCGAGGCTGGACAGCACCTGCAGGCCGCCCGGTCCCTGGGTCTTTGGCTCGAGCATGCTTTTCAGCGTGTCGATCTGCGGCTGGATGCCGAAGGCCTGGGCGATAGGATCACCCTCATCCATCGCTTCCGTGCCGTCGAACAGCACGTCGATGCTGAAGCTCTCCTTCTGCAACTCAACGCCCTGCGCGACCCGGGGCGTTTCGAACGGCGTGGTGAAGTCGTAGCCGCCGCGCGTACCCGGTGCGTTGCCGGTAGTGACCGTGATCGAGCGCGAGCGCGAAATGGTCTCAGGATTGAACTGGAAGATCAGCGCCAATGGCGGCAGGGAAAGACCGTATTCGACCAGCGCACCCTTGATGAAGTTCGCCATCGCCTAGCCCTCCTGCCCTTGGCCGCGCTTAGCCGAGAGTTCGCGCCCGATTGCCTGCGCGACGTCGCCTGCGACCTGGTGGCGGGAGGCCCCCTTGGTGGCCGTCACAGGGCCAACCTGCAGGCGGTCAATCGAGCCATTGGCATTTGGCTCGGTCTGGCGCGCCAACCGCTCGACAGCGAGGCGGGCCACGGCCTCCGCCTGATGGCGCAAATGGCCGGGCAGGTGCAGCCGCATTTTGCGCACGCGGATCATCCGATTCCCCTTGGCAGACAGTCTGCCAGCGCACCAAGCTCTGACCGCGCGACCTGCCGGTTTTCCTTGTTGAGCTCGCGCCACATAGCCAGCGTCGCCTCTTTCTTGCCGATCGGCCCGCCTCGATCGGCGGCCAGATAGGCGGCATGCAGGGCGGCGTTGCGGATTGAACCGCCGCTGAGGTTCGCCGCCTGTCCCAACTCCTCGAAATCGAGATCCTTGGCCAGCGGTGCCTGGGGCGGCAGCAGGCGTTGCCACAGCGCGCACCGGCTCGCGGCATCGGGGCGCGGGAAATCGACCACGATGTGGAAGCGGCGCACGAAGGCCTGGTCGAGTTCGCGGCGCAGATTAGTGGTCAGGATCACCGGCCCGTCATGCAGCTCAATGCGCGACAAGAGGTGGCTGACCTCCATGTTGGCATAGCGGTCGCGCGCCTCCTTCACCTCGCCGCGCTTGCTCAGCAGCGCGTCGACCTCGTCGATCTGCAAGATGGCTTCGGCCCCGTGCAGCGTGTCGAGCAGCCGGTTCAGGTTCTTTTCGGTCTCGCCGATGTATTTGCTGACCACCATGCCGAGATCGAGCCGGAACAGGGGCCAGTCCAGCGCGGCAGCGATGATCGAGGCGGCAAACGTTTTGCCCGTGCCGGACGGGCCGGCGAACAGTGCCACCGGACCGCCCGTATTCTGACCGCCCCATTTGTCCACGACCGTCTGTTTGTGGTGCAACAAGACCAGCAGTTCGCGCAGCCGCTCGACCTGCTCCGTCGGCAGCACAAGGTCGTCCCACTGGCCCCTTGTGGTGACCGGCACCGTGCCGGGCGGTGGGCCGTGCCGGTTGGCGCGGCCGAGCAATTTCTCCGCCGTTCCTGGGCCCGGCATGGCGATGCGGAACGGCCCCTCGCCTTCGATCGCGACTAGCCGGCGCTGCACCAGCGGACCGCCAGCCCGTAGCGCATGGAACAGCGCGTCGCATTCCGCGTTTTCGAGCAGCAGCAGGTCCTGCAACAGCGCGAGCGTTGGATAAGGTTCAGTTTGGCCCGGCTGCAAGCGCTGATACTGCCAAGCGATTTTCGGCGCGGCCTGGGGCGCCAAGGCGGCGGCCAGGATGTCGCGCTCGATTCCGTCGAGCCCATCGGTCGCCAGCCCGGCCCAGCCGCCGGCGGCGCGCAGCATCTCAGTTCGCTTCTGTAGGTCGGCCAAGCGTGCCATGGCCTCGTCCGACAGCGGCTTGCCCTGGCGCAACAGTTCCAGCCGGTCGGCCAAGAGCGCGATGCGGTCCCATTCGACCGAGAGATCGACGCTTTCGAGGGCCGTGACAGTCATCGCGCCCTCCTCACGCCGCCTGGACTTCCAGCAGCAACGGATTGCTGCGGACCGTGGCCGGCTGGCCGGGCTGGATATCGAAGGTGCGCTCGGCGAACAAGATCCAGAAACCGGGCGTCGAGGTGTCCGGTAGCCCGATGCCGACCAGATCTGCTGGCGGCGGTAGATTGTCTGGATCGATGCCGGCGCTAACCGGCTGCGTCGGCACGGCTGGCGGCACCGATGTCCAGCCCACCGTCTCCCACCGTTCCCAGCGCAAGGTCACGTTGGCGCCGATATCGCCTGCAATCCAGATTTGGGCGGTGAAGCCCGCAAGCGTCGGGTCGGTCGACAGGAATGTCAGGCTGGCGAGGCACGCGCCGGCCTCGACGAAGCAGATTGCGGGCTGCCAGTCGACCCGGGCGGTATCGACCGTCCTAGGCCGGACCGGCGGCAGGAAGCGCACGCCATTCGCGGTCTCGAAGGGCTGGTCCCGGGTCTCGATCTGTCCGCGGGTTTCCCAATCGATCATTTCGACCGGCGTGTCCTGGCGCCGCGGCTGGCTGGGTACGATCGGCGTCAAGGCGAACTCGTAACAGACGGACGTGCGGTATGTGACGTCGCCCTGGGTCGACCAGATGTTGTGCAGTTCCTCGTTACTGATCGGGATCATCACCGCCTGCAACGTCACCTGTTCGCCCGCGACATCGAACGGCCCCAGCACCGGTGCCTCGTGAAACACGCGGATGGCGTCGCCCAGGATGCGCAAATCGATCTCGCCCGTCGGGATGTTGTCCTCGCTGGTCGAGAACGCCGTCACCAGGCAGTGCAGCCGGATGAACCACGGGTCCATCGGCCGTGTGTCGGGATAGAAGCCGGAGGACTCAATGCGATAGAAGAACAGATTCAAAAAGTGATCACCCGCCTGGGCGTTCGCCGGCAGCGCGTCGATCGGCGACCCGATCACCGGCAGCACGGTGGCCCCGCCCGGCTGTAAGTTGGCGCTCAAGAAGTCGCGCACCGACGTACACGCGATCGACAAGGCGGAGGGCGGCGGCGCCGGCACGGCTCATAGCCTCCGCAGATAGCGCCGACTGGCCGAGATCGCAGCCAGTCGGGAACGCGCCGGTGCGGCCTGCTGGGCCGGGGCTGGATCCGTCACCACGACATCGATCTGGTCGATCTGCAGCAAGGGCGATTGCTCGGCGGCCGGCGGCTGGATCACCGGTGCCGGACGATACCGCTCCGGTTGAGGCGCGGGCATCGGCTCCAAAACGGGCGGCACGTCTCGCTGGGGTGTGCTGGTGCCATCCTCAGTGCCATCCTCAGCCTGCTGGACCGGCTCGGGCCGGGTCGGCGGCTCGCCTTGATCATGACCAGCGCCAGCAACAGGCTGATCGGATGGCGTATTCGCTTGCGGCGTCTCCTGCACGGTCGCGGCAGAGTCCAGCTGCCCGATAGACGCTTCGGCAGGCGCCGGTTCAGCGGGTTGCAGCCGCGACACCTGGTCGGGCGAAGTCTCCGGAGGCGATGCAAACGGTTCCTGAGCAGATGCTACGGGCGCCGGTCTATCGCCGCTATCTTGCTGCTCGTCGGCTGGCGACGCGACCGTGCCAAGATCGTTTATCTCGACACGAACCACAGGTTCCTGGTCGCGACGGCCGAACGCTTCTCCATGCGCGGTTTCGGCGTCTGCGGCCGCCGGCGGCTGAGGCCGATCGAAATCGGTTGCGCCGACGGGTTCGGGCCTTGTGCCGGCCGTACCTGCGACAGCCGCCAGTCTTTGATCGAGCGCGGATTGTTCTGGCCGCGAGGAAGTGCCCGGTTCAGGCATCGAAGCGGCTGGCGGCGTTTCGTCTGAGGGTCCCGCAACGGCTGGCGGCACAGCCTCCGGAATGGTAACCGATGGCTCAGTCTGCGAAGCAACAGGCTCGCTATGCGCTGGCCGATCGACCGGCGCGGTCATCGTCGGCAGACTCGGCAGCTGCCCCTTTGGACGCGCCACGGCATGCCCAGATGCCGGGCTCCGCGATTGTTGGGCGATGCGGCCGAGGAAGCTCATGCCGACCGCCTCATCATCGACGATGGCGCGGCATCGCGCGCGATCAGGGCGAGGTAGCGCTGCCGACGGCCGCGCGGCAGGGCAAGAATCTCACGCTCTGACCAATGATAGGCCGAGGCGATGCGGTGGACTTCCTGATAAAGCGTATCGGGCCTGGGCAGTGGCATCGCATCGATGCCGAGATCCACGAGGCATGTTCGGCCGCAGGACGGGCAATCGAGCGACGTCTCGGTCACGGCCTCGGGCGATACGGCCTCCAGCGCCGTGTCTATGCGCGCCAAATCCGCCTCATCCAACTGCCCGACATCGACCGGCATTTTGCTGTCGACAAGGCAGAGCGCGACCACCCTTCGTTGTGCCGCCTCTCCTTCGAGACCCTCGGCGGCCAGCGCTTCTTGGTCGCCACCGACAGGCGCACGGAAGGTCGCTCCGTCGACCGTCACGATCGGAAAACCCTCCCCCGCCGGTTTGCACGGCAAATCGCCGAACCGCATGGCAAAGTCGAAGGGCTCAGCACAGTGCTGGCAATCCGCCGTCATCCAGCCAGTTTCGGTATCGAGCAAAGCGACAAGCTGCTGCATCAGGAACTGGCGGTCGCCGACGGCAAGGGCGCGGACGTCCTCGATCGTCGCCGGCGCGCCGCCGAGCGTCTCGAGCGCAGCGGTCAGGATTGCCGTGATCCGCTGAGGGACACCGTCATCGGCGGCGAAAGCCTCGGCAATCGCCAACTCGTCGCCCCCGGTCAGCGTCTTGAAGCGATAATCCCGCAGCCGCTGCCCGTCGCGCATGATGCCGCCGGGCAGGGTCATCAGCTTTCCGCGGGCTCCGCGACACCCTCGTCGCGCTGCCAGCCTTCATGCTGCAAGGTGATGCTTTGGATGCCGACCGTGTTCATCGAGTTGCTGTCGAGGTCCGGCAGCGCCTGATAGTCCGACACCCAGGCTCTGAACAGCTTATAACTAATCGCCACAACACCCTGAAGATTAAGGACATTAATCGAGATGTTCTTGCGATAGTTCTTCAAGCTGGTGGCCACGTCGCCGTCGAAGCTGTTGACCATGTTGGCCCAGCGTTCGAACACCAGATCGTGGCTGAGACCCTGTTCCAACGTCACCGGCTCATAGCTGGTGCCGCCGGGCATGGTGCGCTGGAACGAGGGCGAGCCCGCGTCGCGCCATTTGACCGGCTCGGTGGTCTTCTTCAACGCCCCCATCTTCTGCAGGCCGGCAACGACTTCGCCGTCGATCACCACCTGGAACTTGAAGGTGCGGTAGGGGTCAAACCGGTGCGCATTCACCGGAAACATGGGTGCGGCCATTGTCCTGCCTCCCTACTGCTGGTTCAGCTTCTGCTGAATCTGGATGATGACGAATTCGGCGGGTTTCGCCGGGGCGAAGCCGACGATGACGCGGACGATGCCGCTGTCGATGTCGGTCTGGGTCATGGTGTCGCCCAGGCCGCAGCGCACGAAATAGGCGTCCGAGGATTTCTCGCCCTGGAACGCGCCGGCGCGGAACAGCCCTTCCATGAAGCCGCCGATATTGGCCCTCAGCGAGCCCCACAGCACATGGGTGTTCGGCTGAAAGACCACCGATTGCAGGCTCTGATACAGGCTCTCGCCGATCAGGATCGCGGTCCGGCGCACCGGGACGTAGCGGTATTCTGGGTTCGCCTTGGTCGCCAGCGTGCGCGCGCCCCAAATGACGGGCGGGCCGACGACGTTGCGCAGCGCGTTGACACCCCAGACGTTGAGCTGATCCTGTTCGGGATCGCCGACGACGAATTCGGTGTCGCGCATGCCCTTCACATCCGCCTCCAGCCCGGCCGGCGCCTTCCAGACACCGCGCCTGCCGTCGATCCGAGACCAGATCCCGGCGGCAAATCCGGAGGGCGGCACCAGCACGGTCTTGGGCCGGTTGGGCGCGTTTTCCGGGTGATAGTACGGGTTGGCGACACGCACATAAGGGTAATAGAGCGCGCTGTAGGATGACGTCGTAAACCCTTGGCCTTTAACGAGCTTTTGGGTCTTCAACTCAACCGACACTTCAGGGTCGACGATCACCATGCGGTTGCGCATTTTCTCCGCGTGGCCGACGGCCGCGCCGATCACCGATTGGCCGATCGCATCGCTGCTGCCGTCCGGGTCCCATTGACGCCCCGGCAGGCAGATGATGCTGGCGTCGCGGAAGTTCTCCAGCTTGGCGAAGGCGGCCTGATAGTCGCTCAACTGCGGCTCTTCACCATCGCTGCCCGCCGACAGCGCGGCGTCCTCGCCCACCGCGTACGGCAGATCGGCCGTGCCCGTGATGTCGTTGGCGACTGCCGCCGCACCCAGGCCCAGCACGGCACGGGCCGTCCCGGCACCGGCGCCGCCGATGGGGGCGACGCTCGATGGCGCGGTGCCGTCGCTCTCGGTGCCCGAGGTGAAGACGAGCCGGTCATCGGCCACCTCGGCGGTAAACCCGCTGCCCGACGTGCCCGGAAGGGCGGCATTGGCCCGCACGGTCGCCTGGATAAACTCGGCGACGGACGCCAGGTTCGTCTTCTTGTCCGGGGCACCGGCCCCCGGGAAGACGATCGCCGTCTGTGTCGGGACGCCGCCGGCATCCAGTTCCAACGTCAGGGTCTTGCCGGCCAGCGTGTCGAAATCGGCGCTGGTGATGCCGGACAGATCGTCGCTGGTCAGCGTGCCACGGCGCGTGTAGCCGAGATCCCCATGCGCCTGGCCGTCCTGCACATTGACCAGGCCGGAACCATCGTTGATGACTTCGACCAAATAGCGCGGGTCGGTCGACACCAGACTGATCTGATCGAACGCCTCCAGCGCTGTGAAATCGTCGCCCACGCCATGGCCGATCTCAATCAGGTAGCCGAGTGCCGGATCGCCGGCGTCCATCAGCTCCATCCTGATGGTCAGATCGTTCGCCCAACTGCCCTCGTCGACGGCGGTGAACTCAAAGATCTCGGCCGCGTTGCCGGGGTTGGTGATGCCGGTGCTGGCGGCAGCGAGAGCCGGTGTGCCGTCGCGCGCCAGTCGCACGATGTAGGCCTGCCGGCCGCCATTTTGGAAGTAGGCGGAGATGGAATGCCCCATCGGGTCACCCAGCTTCGCCTTCGCCGTGTCGCGGATACCGCCATACTGGTCGTTAATCCGGCCAAACTTCTGAACGAAATCATCCTGTTTGAAGATCAGTTCCGGCTCGCCGACCGTGCCCCGTGTCAGATAGCCGAGAAACACGGTGGTCGATGTGCTGGCCGCCTCGATGGGAATAAGGCCGCTCGGGATCTCTTCGATATAGATCCCTGGATGCAGATACGTCGGCATGCTTCGTCCCCCTCCTCGCTGCCTGCGACACCGGAAAAAGCCTGATGGCTATGGCGTCGAGAACATTGGCGTCGGTGCGTTAATGTGGTGTTAGAAATCCGGGACGCGGACGCTCCCTTTCCGAGCTTCTTGTACTTTATTGTATCACCGGAGGATAAGTTGGCAATAAAGTGACATTTCTGGAATGTTGATAGCAGTAATATTACTCGCCAAAATGGCGCCTCATGGATCACGAGATCGGAATTCCTCGCAATAGGAGGCCTATTTTAATAAGCGCGTTCTTGATTAAATGCGGCGACCTGGTTAATGTTTCCTATCGAAACCTCTGGACATTCGTCGATGAAAACCAGTGAGCAATCCGACTGGCACAAGGCCGTTTCGGCGTCGGAGCTCGCCGACCGCCGCCAGGCGGTCGTGAAGCCTAAAGGGCGCCAGATCCTTGTTCTACAACATGGAAATCAGGTTTTTGCCTGCGACAATCGCTGCCCGCATGAGGGCCACCCGTTGGCGAAGGGCGTGCTCGATGACGAGTGTCGGCTGACCTGCAACTGGCACAATTGGAAGTTCGATCTGGTGTCCGGGGAGACGATCAGGGGCGGCGACCAGCTGCGCCGATACCCGGTGCGACGAACCAACGGCATGATCGAGGTCGACCTGACGGAACCGCCGGCCGCCGAGACAAGGCAGGCCGCCCTGACGGGCCTGAGAACCGCCTTCGACGAACATGACTACACACGCCTGGCACGCGAGGCGGCGCGGTTTGAGCAGGCCGAGGGCGACTTCCGGGAGTTGCTGATCGCGGCGTTCGACTGGGCAGCCGCCGGACTTGAGGACGGCACGACACACGCCCATGCCGCCGCACCCGATTGGCTTGCCCTCCGCTCGCGCCTGCCGGAAGCTCAACCGGCCGACCGCCTTGTGCCGCTCGTGGAGATCCTGGGACACGCGTCGTGGGACGCCCTGCAACAGCCGGGCACCTTCCCGCTTGCCTCAGGCCAGGCCGACGCGTTCGATGCCGACGCGCTGACCGCAGCCATCGAGGCGGAGGACGAGGACGCCGCCATTCGCCTGGCACGGGCCGGCTTGGCCGAAGGCGGTGGCGCCTTGTTCAGACCGGTGCTGGAGCGGGCAGCGCTGCGCCACTATCAAGGCTTCGGCCACAGCGTCATCTACGCTTTCAAGACCTACCAGCTGTTGGAACTTCTGGGCCCGGATGCCGCCCCTGCCCTGCTGTTGCCGTTGGTCCGCTCGCTGTGCGTCGGCACGCGCGAGGACCTGATACCGGAGTTTCGCGCCTATGCGCCCGCCCTGGCCGCCTGGGACGGCACCGGTACCGATATGCCAAATGTCGATGATTTCCGGGGCGCCAGCGTGGCCAGGTGCCTGGATCTGATCGCGGGCGGCAGCAGCGATGTCGACGCGCTCTACAACGTGCTGATGCATGCGGCGTCAGACGCCATGCTGTACTATGATGCGCGCTTTCGGGAGCAGTTCGACGGCCCGATCGGCCACAACATCGACTGGCTCGATTTCAGCCATGCCCTCACCCAATTGAACGCCAGCCGGATGATCTGTGGTCGCCAGCCCAAGCTATGGCCCGCCGCGCTGCTGCAGGCCGGATGCTTTCTCGGCCGAAATGCAGCCTTCGTTGATTGGGACCAGGATGTCGGCCATTGGGCCGTGGACGAGCCGGATGCCCTGTTCGACGGCATCTTTGTGGGGCTGCTGGATCACGGCCAGCCGACCTACATCTTCGTGGCCCACACGCTGAAGCTGGCGTCGGCGTTACGGGCGGAGATCGATCACCAGCCGGACGCCCCTTGGGTCCCGACCGCATTGGCCGCCCTGAACCGGTTCGTTCACGAGCCAGCCAAGCAAAAGCATGTGCGCCGCTCCGCCCATCAGGCTTGGAGCTTCGTTTCAGGCGCCGGCTGAGTTCGAGTAGGGAACTTCGGACGCGGCCGAACGCTGGTCGATCGGTTCGCCTTCCACCTCACGCCGTCGACGTGCGCACACGGCGTGATGCTTTTCCCAGCTCAACCACGCAAGGCCAATGGCCAGCGCGCCGGCAACGGCACCAATTGCGAAACCAATCCAAACGCTCAACGAATCCATAAGCGGCCCCTCTATTGGCCGTGCACACCATAGTTCTTATTGTCACCCGATTGCAACAATAGCAATCGATATCTTTAAAGTGAGCCAGTATCGTTACACGGATTCCTATCGATCATATATTGTTCAATCGTTTATTTCTCGTCAAATGTGATCAAATCCGCTTCCCACTCGACAGAGAGGTAGTATTACTTTCCACTATTCCCAATTAGCTACGAATATGCCTTGGGCGCCACCATCGGACGCCCCCTCGTCATGGCCAGCCCTGGACCGACCGTGGCGGTTCGCTGCCCCCTACCTTGCGTGCCCGAACCACGTCCACCAAGATAACGTCATCGCTGCCCCAGGGCGGCGCCGAGGTCGCAGACGTTTTCTGCGATCGATCGGAATCAGCAACAGTACGCGGAATGGAGCACACCGATGGAGCTAGGGAACTTTTCGGTCAGCCTGACGGTAAAGGATTTGGCGGCGTCGCGGAGCTTCTACGAAAAGCTCGGTTTCGAGGTTTTCGGCGGCGATCAGGGCCAGGGCTGGCTGATCATGAAGAGCCCGAGCTGCGTCATCGGCCTGTTTCAAGGCATGTTCGAAAAGAACACGCTGACCTTCAATCCGGGCTGGGACGCGAATGGGCAAAGGCTGGAGGCGTTCACCGATGTCCGCGAGATCCAGCGGCGGCTGAAGGCCGAGGGCATCACGCCGGTCAGCGAGGCCGACGAAGCGACAACCGGCCCGGCCAGTTGCATTGTGATCGACCCCGACGGAAACCCCATCCTGATCGACCAGCACGTCTAACGGCCATCGCCCGCGCGGGCGCTGTCTCAGGTCACGTGCACGGCAAACATCGCCAGCATGACCATCAAGGCAACGACCAGCGCGATCAAAAAGACGTCCGCCGCCAGCGGCTCGTCATCCTGCTGTTTTGGGCTGATGATGCGTCGGCGTACGGACAACATGCGAAGGTACGCGACCAGCACCACGAGGCCGCCGGAGCCGATCAGCATCAGTTCGGACCAGGCCGGCGTATGGATGTCGCCCAATCGCGCCGCCGCCAGGCCGAAGCCGACGACGGCAATGGCCGTCCGAACCCATGCCAGAAAGGTGCGTTCGTTGGCGGCGTGCTGAGTGTATTGCGCGATCATCGGCGCCTGGATGGTCCCTGGTCCGTCTGGAGGGTCGCCTAGCCTATCGCAGCCGAGATGAGGTTAGAAGGCAGTGGAAGAAGTCCCGAAAAGACTTCCCGCGTCGCCCCCTTAATGCACGTCCAGCGGTGTCTTAAGCGGCGTATCGTCGTGCCTCGGCACGGTCTGGCGTTCGATCGTCAGACGGGACCGCAAGGGCGGACCGCGATGCAGCGCGCGCAGCCGCTCGATGTTTTCGGCATCGGACTTGGTGCGGCGCCTGTTGTGACGCTCATACTCCACCAGGGTCGGCACGTGGTAGGTCTCGGTCCAGATGTCCGTGTCCTGAAGATTGCGCAGCAAGGCCCATTGTCGCGCACCATCGCGAATACGGATGCGCCGCCGGTCGGCCATGAGGGCGAGAAAGGCGGGCACGTCGGCCTGATCAATCTGATAGTCGATCATCACCACGATGGGACCACTGCGCGACGCGAGATCAAGCCGAACCACCGGTTCCCGGAACTGGCCGAGCGGATCTAGGTTCAGCGCACCGAATTCGGGCAGCGCCCAGCGCAGGCCGACGGCGGCGGCCAGCACAAGCGCAATGGCCGACATGACCAGCGCCTGGTCCGACCCGAAGGACTGCGCCACGGATCCCCACAGCCAACTGCCGCCGGCCATGCCGCCGAAAGTCGCCGTCTGGTAGAGCGCCAGCGCACGACCGACGACCCAGCGCGGGGTCGACAGCATCACGGTGACGTTGAACAGCGACATGGTCACGACCCAGCAGGCGCCGGCCGGAAGCAGCACCAGGGCGCTCAGCCAAATCTCGCGGCTTAGCCCCAAGGCCAGGGTTGCCATGGCAAAAAAGATAAGGGCGCCCCTCACGATGGCCTCGTTGTTGAACCGCTGGCGCAATCGCGGGTTCAAGAGCGCGCCGCCAATGGCGCCGAAGCCGAAGGCGCCAAGCAGGAAGCCATAGGTCAGGGCGTCCCCCTGAACCAAATCGCGGGCCACAAGGGGCAGCAGCGCCAGGCACGCGATGGCCGAACCGCCGAACAAGAGGCCGCGGAACATCACCTTCATCAGGTTCGGCGACATGGAGACATAGCGCAGCCCGGCGCCGATGGCCGGCCCAATGGCTTCACGCGGCAGAACCGACTCTTCCGCCGTCGGACGCCAGCGCGCCAGCGCGCCGACCAGGAACGTATAGCTAAGGGCGTTAACGGCGAAGGCGGTGGCCGCGCCACCGATCTGCACGATCACGCCGCCGAGTGCCGGGCCGATGCTGCGCATGAGGTTGAAGCCCATGCTGTTCAACACCACGGCGGCCGGCAGGTCCTTCCGGGGCACAATGTCGCCGACGGATGCCTGCCAGGCGGGATTGTTCAGCGCGATGCCGCAGCCGATGGCGAAGGTGAAACCGAGCAGCAGCCAGGGCGTCAGCAGCCCGGCAAAGGCGAAGACCGCCAGCAGGGCCGACACCACGAGCATGAAAATCTGAGCCGTCAACAGGATGCGCCGCCGTGGGAAACTGTCGGCAAAGGCGCCGGCGATCAGCGAGAACAGCATGATCGGCAAGGTCGACGAGGCCTGGACCAGCGCCACCATGTCCCGCGAGTCCGTGATCGTGGTCATCATCCAGCCGGCGCCGACGGCCTGAATCAGCCCTCCCAGGTTGGAGGCCAGCGTGGCCGTCCACAGGGTGCGAAAGGTCGGGTTTCGAAACGGGGCGAGTTGCGGACTGTTCTTCAGCACGCCGCCGATCTTACAGGCCGCCGACCACCGCGCGCATCTGATTTGTCAGGCCGGCTGTTATGCGATCAGGTGCCGACCGGTCGCGCGACCGCACGATTGCGCCGAAAGTGCAGCCACCGGCGGTCGGAACGCTCCCGACCCCCGCTCACCCGGCGCCGGCGGGCGGCAGGCGCTGCATGACGGCCGCGTTGATCGCCTGAATGATCAGCGCGTCGGATGCGATCATGCCGTCGGCACTGGTGGTCAGCAGGATGTAGGGCCGGCCCTCGACAACGATGCCGGCGCCGCAACTGGTGTAGGTGCCGCCGTCCGCCCCCTGGCGATAGTTCGCCTGCAGGCAGACCAGATTCTGTTCGGTGAACCAGGAATTCGGCAGAAAGCGGGAGGACGGACTACCCGTGCGCGCCGCGACGAGCCCGGGGTCGCCGCGCAGCAAGTTGTCTTCGTAGCTTAGAAAGACGCCGGCATATTCCTGGGGGTTCTCACTCAAATAGCCGCAATCCCCCTCACGGCAGGCGATCAGCCCCGTCCAGAATTGCTGGCCGCCGTCGGCGTTCCGGAACGAGGCATCGAACAGAAGCTCGTGGTTCACCGTCCATTCGGGTTCACCGTCGCCATTTGCGTCGCGCCACATGGTGACCGGCTGGCGCAAGCTGCGCGGGACCACGGCCAAATCCGCGTACTCGCTCGGCACGTAAAGCGGGCCGAACTCTTCCAAGACGGGGTGCTCGATCTCGGTCAGCGCAACGCCGACCACCTCCAACTCGCCGCCATACCGAAAATCGGCAGCCACGTCCTGCTGGGCCGTGTCGGCCGGCGGCCCGGGCTGCTGCTCGCCGGGCTCGGCGGCAACCTCCTCGAGTTGCGGTGCCGTGGCCTGACAACCGACCAGCAAAATGGCTGCCGCCATCGGTGCCAGGCACCGGCGCATTGCAGGGAACACCATCTCCCAACCCCTCTCCACCGATTGCCGGCATGCCGGCAAACAAAGCCGGCGCCGGACTTGACACCAATGATAGCATCTGAGGCTCACTCGAAAAGCCACAACGAAGGGCGGCACAATGGGCGACATGCCCGCAAGCCGCCACGGAAGGCTTACACGTCTTCGCGTTCATGCGAGAACCGACGGTCTGGCAACACCAGATGGGCAAAACCGGCAACGGGTTAGTACATTGTGAATTAGGGATTTCATGCGCTGTCACCGTAGCGCCGACCAACATCCTAGTTGAATTCGGATGTCCCCAGCCCCCTGAAGCCCTTCCGCTCCGGGCAGCAACGGTTTCAGCCCTGCACGATTTCACGCGCAATTAACATCAATCTATGCTATTATTCGAATGTGCCTAGGCTGAGAGGGTAGTCGATATGCAACGCTTAGTCCAATTTGCCTACACTATGATGCTAGTTGGATCCTTGTTGTCCCCGATAACTATTCCTGAAACAGTTTTGGGGCAACAATTGTGCAGCGGTCATCAAATCATCGCCGATCGAGCCGGCTACGCCCCGGACGTCAGCCCCACTCGCTTCGCGCAGGGCCGCGAAGCCGAGCACTCAAACTTTCAAAACGGCGTACTTAGTCGATCCGATCCGCAGACCTATTCTGCACTTGATTCAGAACCAACTCTCTTCTCAAGACAATGCGTATGGCGCTATTGCTGCGGACGGTATGGCTGCTTTAGCGATTGCACCTGCTGACAAGTACGGGCGCGGACTTGAGACGGTTTGCTCTAAAGTCAATTCGCACCACCTAGCTAGAAACTTCAATAACATCTCCCATCTATCTCAAATAAATCAGATTTACACAGCACTCTAGAATGGAGCTTCAAATGAAAAAGGGCCAAATAGAACCAGATAGGAAAACTAGAGGAGATATAGAAACAAAAGATCAAAAAGAAGCAAAATTTAGATGGCCAATATATTCTGCCATTGCAATACTTTTGGTTGCGCTATTTTTATATTCTATCGGCTATTATACCGGATCCTTAATACTATTTTTCGTATTTATTTCTGTTATATTTGAGATTTTTCTTATCTACGTGCTCGGAAAGACACAGATCAGCACTGTGTGGTTTTCTTGGAAGTCAATTACCGTAAGAAGCGCCGGCCCCGTCGCCATATTTGTATTGTTGTATTTTGTCGCATTCAATGGAATCAAGGATAGCCTCAAAGATGAAGTCGACCATAGGTCTCGGATCGCTGAGTTAGAACGCCAACTCAGTTTGGTAATGACAACAGTAGGATCCTTCTTTAGCGAACGCACGTTCGAGGTGGCCTTCTATTGCTCGCTTGATGACGACAGAATCGGAGAACAAGGCGCAGGCATTCCATTGGCCGCACGATTTCAGGGAACTCGGCCGTCATCGCTCGATTCCGACAGGCTGGCTGAGGCATCCTTTGTCGATGGTGCATTACGGCCTATACAAGAGGACCAGAACACATATTTCATTACGCTCCCAATTCCACCGCGGTCAGCGATAGACTCTGTAGAGGATTTTCAATCTGAGAACTTCTACGTTTCAGAACGATTCTCCCTTCATTTCATACCTGAAGATCAAATTCAACCTCTGTTAACGGTTTCTTTTGATGATCATAGACCACTAATACGCGTCGTTTTTGCTGGTCAGGAACAATACAATCGCCTTTTTAATGAGGTCGGTCTATGCGCAACCTAACCTGTTAACACTTCTAGAAAACGCGAGGTTCATTATGGGAAAGCTGGCAAAAGCAGTAGAAAAATTTCACGGTTTATCTAGTGTTTTTTGCCGATCTTACTTGATCGTCAATGCTATTCTATGTATCAGCATTGCGTTTTCTCTGTTCCAATCATCTATTGCCCAAGTTGTAGAGGGCGTGGTGAGTGTTCAAGAGGGTCAAGAGGCTGTTGAGGAAGTGCGATCAGTGATGAGCTCAATTGGCGATATCGAATTAGCGGAACGTGCTGAGATTGCAAATCATCTCGTGACTTTGATACTTTCGCAGTACGAAGAGGACTTATCTTCGCAGGAGCAAGTGCAATCTCGAATCATTGTGCGAAATCTGATTTCAGAAATGATAAGACCTTTGATCGACATTGATCTTGAACAAGAAAGCGACTACGAAAATCTAACAATTACGGTAGCACTTGTACTATCACAGATTGAGTGGGATGGCGATGAAGTCGAGGCGGCCTACAACAGGCTGGAGGAGCTTTACGGATTGGCAATGGATAGCAATCCCGCCGACAATCAATCTGCGGCAGTATATGATGCTGCTATTGCACATGTTTCGAACGGGTTGATCTCAGCACTTCAGTTAGCTTCCGAACCACAGCAGCAGACGGCTGATGGACAGGAGATGGCGTCTATAATTTTGGATTGCGTTGGAGGATATGACCATCCCAATAGTTGTTCAGAAGCTGATCTCGATGGTTGGTTTGTGCTACCCGAAAACAGCCGGCATAGGCTAATTGCGGTGTTTGAAAGCGGGCTTAGTCGATTAAGGGCAAGCCTATATGAAGCTATGATCGGCGGTGATAAACCAGGAAGTGTACTTCAGTTAGACAACCCGCGTACGCAGACCAATCTGGAAATCGCCCTGGAACGTTTTGAGTATATTCGAGAAACATTTTCTGAGATTTTACAGGAAAACAGATTAGAGGAATCCGAGACAGACGCCATTTCATATTATGGTGCTCCTTGGGAACTGAGAAATGATGTGAGTTACTATGCGCTTCTTTCGCGTGCACTTCACGGGTTGTCCACAGGGTCTACCGGCCTCAGTATTACGGATTTGTCGTCAGAGATTCGAAGATACTCGGTGTCTTTTCCTAGGGTGACTGGCAGGGCCATCGACCATGTGTATCTGGGATATCTGCCTGGATTTGGGGATATAGATCGGGGGGCTATCCAACTTGTCGGTGCAGGTGAAGAGATTAGGGCTTTTCCAATAGTTGGCTCGCAATACCTGCATCCCGTTGCAGTTGCCTGCGAGTTAGAGAACACTGCACAAGACTCAGAGTCTTCAGAGTCTTTGGTCCCTATATCGGATATTATTCGAGCGCTGCAAACACCGTCATCGAACGACTATAGAGTCTATTTAATAGCAGCATCGTCTGCAAATACGATCGCGGCATATCTCCGTGAGTGGCTTCCAATTCTAAATGAACTGAGCCAAGAGATCGAGGAACATCGCGATGATCTATTGAATGCAGATTTTCCGTTTGAGTGTTATGATGAACCAATATCTGATCGAGAGCAAGAAGTCCGCGCTATTCTCGACGAACAAGATACTGTTATTTCTGAAGTTATTCGGATTACTTGGGAGAACGCCGCTGGATACATCGGAGTTTACTTTGGCGGATGGTTAGATCGCGGAACCTCGCTCGATCTCATAGATGTGGCCCGGCAACTTCAAAGTGAAGATGGTATGGTTCACTTTCCAACGGATATGTATCCAAGTAGGCGAGATCCAAGTGAAAGAAGGTTTCCAGTACTACGAACTTTCTGATTTTCGTTCGGCGTTGTTGCCCGAGTTCGTGTAATTGAATTACTGACGGTCTGTGTTACGTTCTCTGTATATCTACTGGTCGTCGTTAGTCCGGATTCTTACCAGATTAATCTCTAACCTCCATGCAGTCTGCCTCAAATAAGAGTAGGGTCTGCGCCACTGCTTTGGCAGTTGTGGTCACTGCAGTTGCCTCGGCTGATGAATACGAACAGCATTAGTCGTGGGACCGGTCCGTCTCTGAACTCTGCCGACCCCTGTAAGCACCGACCGTCCGCTTCTCCGCAGCCATGTCGTCGATCTCCCCCAACAATCCCTCATAGTCCGGCCCGTCCGGCGTCGCGTAATTGAAGTTCTTGAACAGGCCCGTCAGTTTGGTGAAGTGGTCGCGGATGGCCTCCTTGTCCGCGAAGTCGTAATCGCGGGTGACGATCTGGTAGATCTTTGAGAAGGCGAGTTTTTGGCGGTCTAGGGAGACCGAGACGTCAACCGGGTCGAAGGCATCTTGTTGGAGGTAGACCATGTCGACGAACAGGGCCTTTTGGAAGGTGGTGAAATCGTCCAGCGTGACGCCTTCCTCGCCCGTCACCTGCATCATCTGGCTGACCGCGTCGCCCTTGTGCAGGAGCTCTTGCAGTTCCTCGGTGCGGGCGGTCCAGCCGGCCTCCATATGGGCGTCGAACCAGGCGCTGAGCTGGTCGCGGTAGCGGGACCAGGAGATCAGCGGGTCGACGGCGGGGTAGAAGCGCTTGTAGGCGCGGTCCGACGACAGGCCGAGAAAGGTCTTCACGGTGGCCATGGTCGACTGGGTCACCGGTTCTTCGAAATTGCCGCCGGCGGGCGAGACGGTGCCGATCATGGTCAGGCTGCCGACGCTGCCGTCATTGGTGCGGATGACGCCGGCGCGCTCGTAGACCCCCTTGATGGAGCTGTCGAGATAGGCCGGAAAGGCCTCCTCGCCCGGGATTTCCTCTAACCGGCCGGAGGTCTCGCGCATGGCCTGGGCCCAGCGCGAGGTGGAGTCCGCGATCAGCAGCACCTCGAAACCCATCTGGCGGTAATACTCGCCCAGCGTGATGCCGGTATAGACCGAGGCCTCGCGCGCCGCGACGGGCATGGAGGAGGTGTTGCAGATGATGATGGTGCGGTCCATCAGGCTGCCGGACCCTTGCGGGTCCGACAGGTGCGGGAATTCGGTGATGGTTTCCACCACCTCGCCCGCCCGCTCGCCACAGGCGACCACGATCACGACATCGACGGCCGAATAGCGCGAGATCAGGTTCTGCAGCACCGTCTTGCCGGCGCCGAACGGACCGGGAATACAGCCGGTGCCGCCGCGCGCGATCGGGAAGAAGGTGTCGATCAGGCGGATGGTGGTAACCAGCGGCTCGTCCGGGTACAGGCGCTTTGACGCACGCTGGCGCAGCACACCCTCGTCCAGCGCGTGGCGCACCGGCCAGCGCTGGGCTAGCGCGAGATCGTGGGTGGCGCCCTTTTGATCCTTCAGGCGGGCGACCGTTTCCTCGACGGCAAACGCGCCCTCCTGGATCCAGGAGACCTCATAGCTGTCGGGCCAGCCGAACGGCACCATGATCTTGTGGGTGAAGCGGCCTTCCTGCACCGTGCCGACCACGTCGCCGGCCTTGACCGTGGCGCCCGTGCGCAGGCTGGGGGTGAAGGCCCATTTGCGGCCCATGTCGAGGGCCGGCACTTCGACGCCGCGCGGCAGGAACGTGCCATGGGCGCTGGCCAGCTTCTCCAGCGGGTTTTGCAGCCCGTCATAGATCTGGCCCAGCAGGCCGGGGCCGAGCGTGACGGAGAGCAGTTGACCGCTCTGCTCCACGCTGTCGCCGACACCGACACCGCCGGTGCTCTCATAGACCTGGGCGTCGGCTGTGCGGCCATGCACGCGCAGGATCTCGGCCTTCAGCCGCTCGTCGGTCGACTTGTCGGATTTCTTAGACGCGTCATCCGGCTTGGACGGACGGACATAGACGACCTCGTTCTTGACCAGCCTGGCCGGTTTGCCCTTGTCGTCGTCGAGCGCCTCGATGGTCACCAGATCATCCTGCACGGCCACCACGCGCGCGGTGGCGGCGGGCGTGTTCCGCCGGGCTTTTTGCGCCGCTGCCTTAGCCATGGGCCATCTCCGGCATGATGTTCTCCTCAACATCTTGAAGCGCGGTTTCGACGAGCTGGTCGAAACGCTCAGCCGCCGCCTTGCCGTCATAGCGGACCCAGCGGTCGACGATGTTCCAGCGCAACACGTAGATCACGACGGCCTCAAAATCGAACTCGTGGGCACCGGCCAGGCGGCCGAGTTCGGTCCAACTCTGCTGCATCAGCAGCCGTTCCAGCGCCATGGGATCGGGCAGCGCCAGCAGGCGCTGGGCCTCGGCGATCCAGGGGAAGACGCCTTCCAGCCTGAAGTTCGGCTCGGTCCAGTTGCGGGCGATGTGCTGGGTCCAGCGTCCGTAGCCCCAAGCGCCTTTCGGCGGCCCGTCGCCCCGATGGCGGGCACGCAGGGCGGCCATGACGGTCCGCATCTCCAGCCGGTCGCGAATGATCTGGCGCAGAACCGGGTTTTCGGTGTCGGCCATGGCCACGCGGACGCGCTGGATGACCTGGTCTGTCGTCAGGTCGATCGGCATGTTGCCCCATTGCAGGGCGTCTTCGATCAGCCGCAGATCCTTGGCATCTTCCTCGTCCAAAATCCGCAAGCGGCGATCCAGTTTCAGCCGCGAGATCGGCGTCTGGGTCGCGCCGAACAGGCTGAGCGGTCTTGGCAGGCTGGACATCAGCATGACATAGGCCATGGATTCAGCGAGCGAGGCCACGGTGCTTGCGTCCCTGCCCTAGCGGATAACGCCGTCAAGGACCGCGCGGAAGCGCGGCTGCAAATGCTGCAGCAACAGGGCAGCGACGGCCTCGTCGGTCAGGTCCAGTGTGACGTCGTGGTCGACCAGGCGCACGCGGATGCCGATTTGCGGATCGTCCGCCGGCGAGAAGCTGACGCCCTCGCGCATCAGCTCGCTGGTGAGCGCGAGCACGAAGTCGGCCAGCTTGCCCTGGGTCGCCTCGTCCGGCTGGTGGCGCAGCGTGTCCAGGCCCATCACCTCCTCCGGCAGCACGACCTCCAGCTTATCGTCCGGCTCGATCTTGGCGCCGTCGCGGACCCGGCCAACGATCTCCAGGATCATCTGGCGCAGCAGCTTTTGGTCATGCAGATCGTGGCTGACCAGCCGTTCGACGTCGCTGGAAAAGCGCTGCATGAGCTGGGATTTCAGGGCCAGGACGGTGTCGCGCATGGCCACCTTCAGCGCGTCCTTGCCGGCGGAGGTCAGGTCGTCGGCCTCCTTGCGCGCCTTTTCCAACCGTTCCTGCGCCTTGGCTTCGGCCTGCTGCACGATGGTTTGGGCCTGGGCCTTTGCCTCGTCGATGATGCGGTCGGCCTCTTCCCGGCCCGCCGTCGTGCCTTCCTCGCGCAGCCGGGCGATCAGTGCGTCGACACCCGACGCGATCGTCTGGTTCTTGGCCGCGTCGTTCATTGCGAGGCCCCTGCGGCTGTCGATGCGGCGGTCGATGCCGCCTCAGGAATCGTGCCGGCGACGACCAGGGCGAAGATGAATACGAAGACGCCGAAACCCTCCACGATCGCCGCCGGCGCCAGCGACAGGCCGAAGATCTCGGGCTTTTCCTTCGCCGCGTTGATCGCTGACGCACACGCACGGCCTTGCCAGACGCCGCAGATCATCAGTGCGATGCCGGCCAGCAGGCCGACACCGAACAGGCCGCCGGCGTTGTCCGCGGTCACATCCCGGTTCAGCGTGAACATGATCACGATGCCGTAAATGACGAAGGATGAGGGCAGCGCCGACAGGCCGATATAGCGGCCATAACCGCCCTCGGTTTCCAGCATCGCGCCGATGCCGGCCATGCCGGCCAGCGCACAGCCGATGATGCTGCCGATCGCCCCGATCGCCATGGGGGCGAAGATGCCGGTCCAACCGAACAGGATGACGAAATCGCTCACCGTTGCACCTCCTTGCGGGCGAAGGCCCTGAAGGGATAGCCCTCGCCCTCCATGCCCCAATTGTAGAACTCGATGTAGTTGAGCCGCAGCCCGTGGACGACGCCGCTCATGATCGCCAGGCCGATATTCAGCGTGTGGCCGATCAGCAGGATCAGAAGTTCCAGCAGCAGGCCCAGGCCCGGCACGTCGCCCGAAACCTCGCCGGCGAGCTGGTTGAAGGTCAGCGCCAGCGAGGCGCTGGCGAGGCCCAAGGCGAACAGCCGCATATAGCTCAAGACATCGCCGAAGGCCTTGGTGATGTCGGTGACCGCGCGCAGCCCGTCCAGCACCCGCCAGACCAGATCCAGCGGCTTCTTCAACGGCCGCTGGCTGGTGAACAGGAAGACGAAGGCGATGCCGACCGCCACCAGGACGAAACCGACCGTCGCCGCATCGCCAGCGCCGCCGCCGGCATAGGCGGTGAAACCGCCGATCAGGAACAGGCTCCACCCCACCTTGGACGCCATGAGCCCCAAATGCCGGCGGTTGTTGTAGGCGACGATCAGGTTGGCCAGCACCAGATGGGCCACGCCGACCGCGATCGACAGCTCCATCATGGCGTTGAAGTTCTGCAGGTTGATGACGTGCAGGGCCCCAAGCCAGGTGCCCGGGTCCGGCGTGACGCCGAAATAGCCGCCGACCAGCACGCCCCAGACGAACGACCCGCCCAGCAGCCAGGCGAACAGGTTGCGCATGCGCTTGCCGCCGTCGCTGCGGCCCATTTTGCGCCAGATCAGACCCAGGAACACGGCCAGCACGACCGCGTAGCCCGCATCCGACAGGATCATGGCGAAGAACAGGGTGAACGAGAAGAACACGACCAGCGACGGGTCCCAGGTGCGGTAGCCCGGCGTCTGATAGAACAGCGCCAGATCGGTGCCGGCGCCCAAAGCCGGCGGGTTCTTCAACAGGGTCGGCGGTTGCTCGTCGTCGGCGGGTTGCTCGGCCAGCATGGCCAGCCCGTGATCGTTCGCGAAGTCGCCGAGCCGTTCGAGATCGGCCACCGGTGCCCAGCCCTGGACGGCAAAGACGCCGTCTTCGTCGCGGGTCTGCTGGGTCGCGTGGTCCAGCGAAGCGGCGTTTTCCGCCGACGCCAGGTTCAGGTTGATCAAATAGATGTAGCGGGTCAGCGCCAGACGCCGCGCCATCAGCGCCTCGATCTCCGCCTCGGTCTCTTCAAGTTCAAATTGAAGCTCGTTCAGCGGCTTGCTGCCCGTGTGGGTGCGCGGCACCGGCAGCAGATCGGACGGTGGCTCGTCCCTGGCGATAAGCACCACATGGGTCCGCCGCTGGTCCCGGTGCACGATCTGCCACGGCAGGTCGATCTTCTGCAGTGCCTTGGTGCGGCCCGCCGGCAGGATATAGAACCACAGCCGATAGCCGGCCAATTGCTCGTGCGGCGGAAACACCAGATCGCCCCACGGGGTCACATCCTTGATGCGCTGTTCCAGAAAGTCCCGCTTGTCGGTCGCCTCGCGCAGGCCCTGCTTGATCTCCAAGGCCTCGGCCGCGACCGCGGAGACATCGAACGAGGGATCGCGCGGCAGCTGACGGCGCTTGACCTTGGTCCTGCTCAGGAAACGCAACGCCTGCACGACATCGTCGGCGTGCGGCGAGGCGGCGCGCTCGGGCTCCGCCGGCGGCGGCCGCAAAGGCACCAGATGCAGGCAGCCAAGATCCTGCAGGCCGTTCAGGACGCGCTGCTTTTCCGTCGTCAGGCCGCAGACCGTGACCTTCTTCAGCGCCACGAGGGTCATGCGGCGGCCTGCCGGTGATGTTTCGCCTTGGCGATCTTGGCGCGCACGACCGCGGCCCGTTCCGCGTCCGACAGATAGATCTCGATGCGCTTGATGTTCGCCCTTGTGCGCGGGATCAGAACCTTGTCGAATAAATTGACCCGCTGGGTCACCGTGCGCACGGCCTGGGCCAAAAGCTCCAGGCGGCTCTGTTCGACCTGCAAACGCAGGCGCAGATCCAGCATCCGCTTCAAATCGTCGGCGACCTGGTCGACCCAATGGGGTTTGCCGAGGTAGGAGTATGGGCGGACATCGACCTGGGCGCCCGACAGGCGCGGCAGCCGAACGCCGACCACATTCTCCATCTCAACCTGAACATTAGAAACATGCACCAACGCATTGAGATCAATGTCAGTGTTGGCGAGCATGGGCAGGCGATCGGCGACTTCGGCACGCAAATCCTCAACCTGCTTGGCAAGGTCGGCAATCGTCGCGGCCGTGCCGGCCCTCAGCGCGGTCAACTGCCGCCGCTTCAGGTCAAGCGACGGCAGAAAGCGCTCGAAGCCCTCAAGCCGGCGCTTCTCGTTCGTCAGGGAGGTCTTGCTGAGCTGCAGGCGGGCCATCGTCGTGCGTGGCGTCAGGCGGCGGAGGTTTCAGGCGTGGAGGTTTCAGGGGCGGAAGCTTCGGGGGTGTTGGGCGCCGGGGCGGCCGTACCCTCGTCCGCCGTTTGCCTCGGGAAGTACTTCTGAACCAGATCCTGCTTCATCAGCAGCTGTTCGGGCCGGAAGCACTCCGCCATGGTCTGCCAGCACAGGTCCAACGCCGGCTCCAGCGGCATCGAAACGTCGATATCCATGAAGCGCTGCCTGAACAGAACGCCGAACTTCAACAGCTGTTGGTCATAGTCGGACAGTTCGAAGGCCATGGCCTGCTTCTGCTCCGCATCGCGCGCGCCGGAATAGAGCCGGATCATGGTGTTCATGACCTGGCCGTGATCCTCGCGGGTGACCTTGCCGATCACGTGCTGTTTCAGGCGCGAGAGCGAACCGAAGGGATCAATGGCGCCGTCATGCAGGTAGAACTGCCCCTCGGTGATGTACCCGGTGTTGTCCGGCACCGGATGGGTGACGTCGTTGCCGGGCATGGTCGTAACGCTGAGGATCGTCACCGAGCCGCCGCTGGCGAAGTCGCAGGCCTTCTCGTAGCGCCGCGCGAGCTGGGAATAGAGATCACCCATATAGCCGCGGTTGGACGGCACCCGCTCCATGGCGATGCCGATCTCCTTCAAGGCATCGGCAAAGGCGGTCATGTCGGTCAGCAGCACCAGCACGCGCTTGCCCTCGTCAACCGCAAAGCGCTCCGCCACCGCCAGGGCCATATCGGGCACCAGCAGCCGTTCGACGATCGGGTCGGAGGCCTGGTTCACGAACATGACCGTGCGGGCGAAGACGCCGGCATCCTCAAACCGGGTGCGGAAGAAGTGGTAGTCGTCGAAGATCAGCCCCAACCCGCCGAAGACGACGATGTCGGCGTCGGCCTGAATGCCGATGCGGGCCAACAGAGAATTGTAGGGCTCGCCGGCGACCGAGAAGATTGGGATCTTCTGGCTTTCCACCAAACAGTTGAAGACGTCGATCATCGGCACGTCGGTGCGGATCATCTTCGAGGCCAGAACGCGGCGCACCGGATTTACCGACGGCCCGCCAATCTCGACCTTCGGGTCCATGGTCAGGTCGGGGCCGCTGTCCATCCGTTCGCCGTCGCCGCGAAAGACCCGGCCCAGAATGTTCTGCGAATAGGTCGCCTGCATCGGATGGCCCAGGAAGCGGACCGAGGCGCGGGTCGACAGGCCCTTGGTACCGGTGAAGACCTGCAGCGAAACGACCGTGTGATCGACGGCGATGACCTGGGCCGGCGATGGCGCGGAGTGCGCATCCTCCACCACGGCCAGATCGTGCAGCCGAACCGGCGGCGGCTCGCCCGGCTCGGGCACCGGTACATAGACCTTGATGATGTCGCCGACGATCTCGAGCACGCGCGAGTATCGAACGAGGTTAAGCGCCATGGGACTCTACCGCTCCATGCTCTCGGTCGGGGGGCACCATCTGAGCGAGATAACGCACTTGGTTAGTAAACCAAGTCGACGGTCCCTGCTACGATGAATTCGGTTGCGGGTTTGGATTGAAACATGTGGCGACCCGGCCGGTCAGCCCTCGCGGAAGGCCCGATTGAACGTGTCGATCAGCGGGGTGATCAGGTAATCCACCACCGTGCGATCGCCGGTCGTGATGAAAACCTCGACAGGCATGCCGGGACGCAGCTCGACAAAGTCCGGCAAAGTGTCCAGGTCCTCCGGCGTGACCCGTACGCGGGCGGCATAATAGGGCGGCTGGGTTTCGGTGCCGGCGACGGAGTCGGCCGACAGCGCGACCACCTCGCCCTCAAGCGGCAGCAGGTTGCGCTGCGGATAGGCGGTCAGGACGACCCTGGCCTGCTGGCCCATCTGAACGTCGTCGATGTCCGTCAGAAGCACCTGGGCCTCGACCAGTAAATCCTCATGCAGCGGCACGATATCCAACAGCGGCTCGCCGGGGCTGACGACCCCACCCGTCGTGCGCACCTGAAGCCCGACGACGGTGCCGGTGATCGGCGCCGTGATCAGCGTTCGATCGAGTATGTCACCGGACGCCGTCAGTTGCTCCTGGATCGTCGCCCGCTCCGCCTGCACCTGCACCAACTGGTCGCCGACCTCTTGCAGAAGATCCGTCTCCAGGCTGATCAACTGCAGTTCCGTCTCGCCGATGCGCAGCTCGGCCGTCGCGATCGAGGCCTCGTTGACCGCGCGGGAGCCCTCGATCTGCGCCGACTCGCGCTGTAGCGCAAGCAGGCGCGGCATGCGTTCCAGCCCTCGGTCCAGAAGCGATTGCACACTCTCGACCTCCTGGGCGATCAAGGCCAGTTGGTCGTCCTGTGCCGCGATCTGGTTGCGCAGACCATCGATCTGGGCATGAAGCTGATCGATGCGCTGGCGCAGGATCCGCTCCTGCTCGTCGAGATTGTCGCGACGCACCTGGAACATCAGTACCTGGCTCTCGACAATCGAGTCCGGCACACCCGTGACCAGATCGGTCGAATCCGTCGCCGGATCCCAATCCGTCAAGCCGGTCTGTTCGGCAATAAGGCGCGCCTCAAGTGCACGCAGATTGTTGTCCTGGCCGCGCAGCTGTTCGAACATGGCGCGCGCCTGCAGGGCGCTGAGCACGATCAGCGGCGCGCCCTCCGTAACCAGGTCTCCGTCGCGAACCTCGATGGCCTCGACGATACCGCCCTCGAGATGCTGGATGGTGCGGCGATAGCCCTCCGGGCTGATCGTGCCCGTGGCGATGGCGGCGCCGGAGATCGGCGCCGACCACGACCAGTAGGCAAGCCCGCCGAAAAACAGCAACAGGACGACCAGGCCGATCAGGATCGGCGCCCTGAGCGACCTGCCGATGCTTTTTTTCGCAACGCCGATCACGTGCCGGTCCTCAGCTGCACCGCCTTCGGCGTGATTTCCGCCAGCACCTCGTCGCGGCCGCCGAACTTGGTCATGCGGCCCTGCTGCAGCACCAGAAGCTTGTCCATATGGCGCACCAGCGATGGCCTGTGGGCGATCAACAGCACGGTCGCGTTGCGCTCCTTCAGGCCCTGGATCGCCCGCTGCAGAGCCAGTTCGCCTTCCTGGTCCAGATGGGCGGCCGCCTCGTCCAGGATAACCACGGCAGGGTCACCGAACAGGGCACGGGCGAGGCCGATACGCTGGCGCTGGCCGCCCGACAGCGGCACGCCCCCGGCACCGATCGGCGTCTCATAGCCGGCCGGCAGCGCCAGGATCAGCTCGTGCGCGCCGGCCTTCGTGGCCGCTTCAACCACCGTTTCCGGCTCCGCCTTGCTCAGCCGGGCAATCGTCTCGGCCACGGTCGCCGGCGGCAGCCCGACATCCTGCGGCAGGTAGCCGATATGGGCGCCAAGCGTATCGGGATCCCATTGATCGAGCGAGGCCCCGTCCAGCCTGACCGTACCCATGGTCGGGACGTAAAGACCGGCGATCATGCGGCACAGGGTGCTCTTGCCAGCGCCGGACGGGCCTACAATGCCGAGCGCATCGCCCGGGTCGAGGCTGAAATTGACGCCGTGCAGCAAGAATGCGTCGACCGAGGCCGCCCCGGGCGGCCGGTAGGCGAGCTGGGTGACATTGATGCGGCCCTTGGGCGCCGGCAGCGGCAGCTTTTGGGCTTCACTTGGCCCGTCGATCAGCAACGGCTTCAGGCGACGCCACGCCAGGCGCGCGGTCATGAAACCACGCCAGGCGGTGATTGACTGGTCGATTGGCGCCAGGGCGCGGCCCAGCAGGATGCTGGCGGCGATCATGCCGCCGGGGGTCAGTTGCGCCTGTAGGACCAGATAGGCGCCCAGCGCCAGGATGCCGACCTGCACCATCTGGCGCAGGCCCTTGGCCGTGCCCGTGACCATGGCACTGCGCTCGTTCAGCCCGCGCTGCATCTCCGACGCCTCGTGGCGCGCATGGTCCCAGCGCTCGGCCAGCGGCTGGCGCATGCCCAGCGCGGTGACCGCCTCGGACTGTTCGATCGCGGCATCCACCTGCCGTTGGGCGATCATCACCCGTTCCAGCGTCTTGGCCTGATGCTTGCGCGTGGTCAACTCGCCGATCAGGCCGATGATGAACAGGATGACCGCCATCGTGGTCGCGAAGATGCCGATCCATGGGTGCAGCAGCCACAGCACGGCGATGAAGATCGGCGTCCAGGGCGCGTCGAAGAACGGGAAGAGCGTGGGTGCGGAAACGAAATTGCGTACCTGCTGAAGATCGCGCACCCCCTGCCCCGTGCCGGGCGTGCCACGCAACCGTGCGGCCAGCGCGGCCATCAGGGTCGGCTTGGCCAACGTGTCTTCCAGCCAGGCGCCGGCGCGGGCCAGAATGCGCCCGCGCACCCATTCCAGGAAGCCGTAGGCGACGAAGGCCACCACCGCGATCACGGTTAGCAGAATCAGCGTTTCGACCCGTTGGCTGGACAGGACCCGGTCGAACACCACCATCATGAAGATCGGGCTGACCAGCATCAGCAGGTTCACGAACGCGCTGAAAAAGGCCGTCCAAACGAATGCCTGCTTCAGCGGCCGGACAGCGTCCTCGAATGCCTGCTCGTTGTCGCCAGTCTTCGCCGCTCGCGCCATGCGGAAATCCCCGAACTACAGTTCCCAGAGTAATGTGGTCAAACCGACAGCGGATTGCCTACGGATACTAGCATTTTACCGCCAGAAACCGAACTATGAATAAGCTCCGAGGGCCAATGCTACAATGCTCATGTGTCGAGGCGAGGCCTGAAAAGCCTGGGCGTTAGCAACGCCGACCTTAAGGCGGATGTATGACACATTCATGGATCCCCTGCCCCAAAGCCACCTCCGACGCGCAAACAGTCAGGTCATCTTCGCCAGGGCTACAAACCTCTCTTGGCCAGCACGCGGCCCGGCCATAGAGGCCAAGGCCGGGCATGATTCAAGCAAAAATTGCCTCTTTGCGCCAGCCTCCTATAAAATTGCACCTATTGCCGTCGTTGGCATGGCCGACTTAACCGGACATTCCCGTCAACCGGTCAAAATGGCAGGGCGTCCGCGAGGCCTTGCGATCTGAGCGTCAGCACGCCGCGCCCACCATCGAGGGAGTAGATCCGCTTTTCACCGAAACCCTTGACGTCGACGACGCCGAGATCCGTCAACTCGAACTCGTGGCGGATCAGCGGGTACATGTCCTCGCACAGGGTGATCTGCATCGGATCGGACATCTCCTCCATGCGCGCGGCCAAGTTCACGCCGGGTCCGAAGATGTCATAGACATATTTCTGCACGCCGACGATTGAGCCGATCACGGGCCCGGAATTGATGCCGATACGGCACAGCCATTCCTGCCGGTGCGCCTCGTTGCGGCGCCTCAGATAGCGCAGCATCAGGACGGCCAGCTTGGCGATATTGACCGCATGGTCGGGTGTCGGCTCCGGAATGCCGGACACGGCCATATAGGCATCGCCGATGGTCTTCAGACGCTCACAGCCGAACTGCTCGGCAATGCGGTCAAAGGCGGTGAAAATGTCGTTCAATTCGGAGATGATGCCGGCCGGGTCTTGCGAAATGGCCATTTCGGTGAAGCCAACGAAGTCGACCATCAGCACCGAGGCATCGTCGTAACGCTGGGGGGTGGTCACACCGAAGGTCTTCAGCTCTTCGTAGACCGATTTCGGCATGATGTTCAAAAGCAGCTTTTCGACCCGTTCCTTGCCGGCCTGCAAGGTGCGGTTCTGCTTCTCCACCATCTTGGAGTAGGACTCGATCATGTATTCCAACTCCTTGATCTTGGAGATGTTCTGACACTCCATGATCAGGGCCGGCATGTCCTTGTGTTCGCTCTTGGAGATGTTGATCGCGAGCGTCACCTCACGGCGTTTGACCTTGACCTTCGCTTCCGCCGTGTAGCTGCGGCCGCTGGCAAACCGTGCCTCCATCTTGTCGGTATCGACGTCCCCGATGACGTCGCGCAGTTGCGTGCCGGCACCGGCGGCGCCCGGGAACCATTCGATGAAGCGACGATTGCCGAACAGAATTTCAAGGCTGCCGGAGTCGAGAATGGCCAGGCCGACCCCCGCCGACTCCAACAGCATCCGGTTGAAGTGTTCGAGGTTCATCAGCCGATGCGCCTAGGCATTCACGATGTAGCGTTCGCGCGCCCGAATGCCATCGATCACCTGATCGACGTCGGCCGGGTCCAGCTCAAAATCTTCCAGCGTCATGCGCAAAAGAGACACGATCTCGTCAAAAGCCTCTTTGGTTATGTCCAGATGCGCATGGATACGCTCCAACGCCTCGTTACTATAACTGGCCGGGCCACCCATGATCGAGGCAATGAACTTGGTCTGGTGGTCGACCAGGGTGGGCATGTCGACGTCGACGAAATAGTCGCCAGCGATCTCGGAGTCGAGCACGAGGTCGTAGAACTCCATGACGATCTTACTGACATTGGCGAACCCGCCATAGCGATTGAAGATACTGGTCGCCACCCTTGGGACCCCCGCCCGCGCCTCTGCGGCACAATTATCGTTGACCTGCCTCCGCTGAGAGTGCGCTGACTGTAGGGCAGATGCCCGCGCTTCGACAAGCGGGCCGATCACGGGCCTACTCCGGGTCGCCAATGGAGGAAGTCTCTTTTCGTCACAAACGAACCGGTTCGCGGTCCGCATCCGATAAAACCGACGGTAGTGGGTGACGAAAAGAGTCACTTAGCGCTAGCTTGCCACATGGCCGAGTCGCCAACATCCAGCCCCGCCCAACCGAGGGAAAACGTTGCGCTCGGCACCGTCTTCGCGCTGCTGGCTTTTTTCTGCCTGGCGGTGATGGGCGCCTTTGCCAAGGTCGCAGGCGAGGATGTGCCGGTCATCGTCATCGTCTTCTTCCAGAACCTGATCTGTCTGGTCTTCGTGGCGCCGGTTGCACTGCGCCACGGGTTCGCGCCGCTGAAGACCAAACGGATCGGCATGCAGCTTCTGCGTGGCATCGCGGGCGTGGGTGTCTCCTACGGGCAGTTCCTGGCGCTCACCTTCATGCCGCTGTCAAACGCCGTTCTGCTGACCTACAGCGGCCCCCTTTGGATGCCGTTGATCGCCTGGTTGGTCTCACGCGAGAGGATCGGCGGCCGGCTCTGGCTCGGCATGGTTCTGGGCTTCATCGGCATCGTCCTGACGCTGCATCCCAGCGGTGCGTCGTTCAATATCGGCGCCGTGTTCGCGTTGGGCGCCGCCATCGCGGTGGCCCTGTCGCTGCTGTCGATCCGCTGGATGAGCACGACGGAGCCGACCGTGCGTATCCTGTTCTACTATTTCCTGTTCGCCAGCCTGTTGACGGCGCCGTTTGCCTTGGCGTCCTGGACGGCCATTTCCTTGACCGTCTGGGCCACCATGATCGGCGTCGGGCTCAGTCTTCTGGGCTCACAGGTCTTTGTCGTTATCGGCCTTAGAAACGCCTCGGCCGCGACGCTGGGTCCGCTGGTCTATTCGGTCATCGTCTTCTCCGCGATCATCCAGTGGCTGGTCTGGTCGCACAGGCCGTCCTTGCTGGAGTTCGGCGGCATGGCGCTGGTGATCCTCGGCGGCGTTATCGCCGTGGTCCATTGGGGCGCCAAAAAGCCCGCTTCGGTGTCATCGTGACCGGTCGCCGTGCGGCAGCCAGGCCAACGCCCTGTTCGCATCGTCGACAGGCCGTGTTCACGCTGCGCCCGGACCAGCGGTTGCCGTTGGCAAGCACGATCGCGTTTCGATAGTCTGACACGATGGCGGAGCCCGCATCATCGCGCGAGCCAGTGGAAAACGTGCCGCTCGGCGCAGTTTTCGCGCTGATGTCGTTTCTCTGTCTGGCAGTGATGAGCGCCTTTGCCAAGGTCGCCGACGGCTACGCGCCGACCATCGTCATCGTATTTTTCCAGAATCTGATTTGTCTGGCCTTCGTCGCGCCAATCGCGCTGCGCCACGGCCTTCAGCCGCTGGAAACCAAGCGCGTCCCGATGCACCTGTTGCGCGCGGCGGCAGGCAGCGCGTCCTGGTTCGGCCTGTTCTACGCGCTTTCGCTGATGCCACTGTCGAACGCCGTGCTGCTGACCTACAGCGCGCCCTTGTGGATGCCGCTGATCGGCTGGATCGTGATGCGCCAGAAGATTGGGGTGCGGCTGTGGCTCAGCATGGCCATCGGGTTCGTCGGCATCGTCCTGGTGCTGCATCCAAGCGGAACGGCCTTCAACATCGGTGCGCTGTTTGCGGTCGGCGCCGCGATCGTGCTGGCGCTGGCGCTGATGTCCGTGCGCTGGCTCAGCACCAGCGAACCGACCCTGCGCATCCTGTTCTACTACTTCCTGTTCTCCAGCCTCATGATCCTGCCCTTCGCAATCGGCTCATGGGCGGCGATCGCGGCGACCGGCTGGGCCTATATGGGCGCGATCGGCCTGTGCCTGCTGGGCTCGCAAGTGTTCATCATTCTGGCCTACCGGCAGACGACGGCCGTGAAACTCGGGCCGCTGATCTACTCGGTCATCGTGTTCACGGCGCTGATCGATTGGCTGGTCTGGTCTCGCACGCCGACCTGGCTGGAAGCTGCCGGCATGGCCCTGGTGATCCTTGGCGGTGTGGTCGCCGTCATCCAATGGAGCACCCGAAAGACCGAGGCGCTGTCATGACCGCGCCTGCCGAAGCAGCCGTTTGACCTCGTCGTCGGCCACTTGTCGGAAGTCAGCGTAATGCGCGCCGACGGCACCGAAAAGGCGCGGCGCCGACAGGCAAACGATCTGGTCGGCAACGCCGCGCAGCCTTTCGATCGTGCTTGCCGGCGCGACCGGAACGGCCAGAACGATTTGCCGGGCGGCCGATTGGCGCACCGCCTTCATGGCGGCCTCGATCGTCGCGCCGGTGGCGATGCCGTCATCGATGATCACGGCGTCCTTGCCAGTGAGATCGGCAGGCGCGTCCTCGCCGAGATAGAGGCGGCGCCGATCGGCGATCGCTGCCAACTGTCGCGCAGTCTCTGCGTCAACGTAGTCCTTCGAGATGGCGAGCCGGTCGATTGTCTCGTCGTGGAGAACCGTCGCGGGCGCCGGGCCGTCGACGACCGCGCCGATGGCGAATTCGGGCTCTCCCGGCGCGCCGATCTTGCGCGCCAGAAGCACGTCCAGCGGTGCCTTCAGCCTTTCCGCGAGCACGGCCGCGACGGGCACCCCGCCGCGTGGCAGGGCCAGAACGACCGGATCGGCGAGGCCCAGCTTCTCGACCGCCTCGGCAAGCCGTTGGCCGGCATCCTGCCTGTTGGCAAAGGTGGACATGTCCGTCGGTCCATCCTCCTTCGCCGATCAGGGTCGAACGGCGGGCGGCCTGACCTCAATGATCGGCGTCAAGGAAGCCGCGAAAGAGATCGGCTGCTTTTGCATCATAGGCCGCATCGTCCCACGTCGGCAGGGTTGTCCGCTGAGCGCCAGGAACCAGGGCCGCGACCTCTGCTGCGAACTCATGCAGCATATCGGACGGTGACGAGGCGACCAGCGTCGGCACCGTGAGCTGCGGCAGCCGCTCGCGCTTCGGATGCCGGAAGGCAGCGCGGTAGGATTTGTGATAGCTGCGCACGGCCTTCAGCACCTCAACGACGAGGTCGTGCAAGGTATCGGCGTCGGGCAGCCCGTTGGGCAGCCTTCCTGCCGCCGTGCGGTTGTAGTAGGGCCAAAACAGGAACTGGTCGCGGCAGAAATGCCAGACCTTCATCAGATGCGCGCCTTCCAGATCGGGGCCGATCTCCCGGGCGTAACGCTCCAGAATCTCCGCCTGCTCGCCGGCGGCGTAGAGGCCCATGCCGTCGAGGATCAGCGCATCGACCCCTTCGGGATGGGCGATGGCCATTTCCATGGCGATCGAGGCGCCGGTGTGACTGCCATAGAGCTGGAACCGGCCGTCGAGCAACCGGTCGATCGCCTCAAAAGCCAGCGCTGCGAGATCATTGATCGACGGCTGGGGCGCTGCCGGCGGATCGGAATCCCCGTTCCCGGCGGTATCGGGCGCCAAGACCAAACGGTCGCCCGCCAGCGCCTGCATCAGGCCGGCGAGTTGCTTGGACGAGCCCGGCGAGGCATGGATCATCACCAGCGGCGGCCTGTCGCCTTCGATGCCCGCCCGCCGAAAGTGGACCTGGCCATGCGGCAGGCTGACAAAACCGCGCTCGATCGTGCTCATACCGTCACCGCGTCGGCCGCCCTGCCCGCCACGGCCGCCCGACCGAGGCTCAGCCCCAGCCAGCGGCCGAAGCCGAGCGCGGGTGTGACGCTCATGCCGCCGACAAAGGCGTTGCCGGACAAGGTGCCGCCGCCGATGGCCTCGCCCAGGGCATAGAGCCCGGGGATCGGCCGGTCGTCGAGATCGAGGACGCGCAGCGCCTCGTCCACGGCAAGTCCGGCCGCCGTCTTCAAAACCATGCCGTGCATCATGATCGCCCGGAACGGAGGCTCGGCAATGGGCAGCGGCAGATGCTGCCGGCCAAGCGGATCGGGCCGCCTTCCGGCAACGGCCTCGTTGTATGTTTCGATGGTGTCGGCCAGCCCGCTTCCATCGATGCCCGTGGCCCCGGCAAGCTCGCCGAGCGTCTTGGCGACATGGAACGAGGCGTGGCCATTACATGCAGCTGCAAGAGCGTCTGCCGACCAGCCCGGCAGCAGCGGTGGCGCATCGCGCCGGATGCGATCATCAAAGACCGCGAAGAAGGTCAGGTCGGGAATGGCCGCCAGCGCCCGCTCCCGCGCGTCGACGCTGTCGACATCCTCTTGCACGAAACGGCGGCCATCGCGCCCGACATAGATCTCCCATGGCGGGCGCACCTGCGGCGTCAGTTGCGGCAGGCTGTCCCAATCGATCCAAGGCTGGCCGGGCGTGCGGACGATGCCGGCGAAGGTCGGCAAATGGTGCTGGCCGCTGACCAAACGGCCGCCGGCTTTCAGCCCCAGCTCGATGCCCGAACCGGTCGCGGTGGGCAGCGCGGCGGTGTAGAGCGGCAGGCCATCGTTCCAGTCGGCGAAGCGCTGACAATTGCCACCGTAGCCACCGCTGGCGAGCACGGTGGCGCCGGCCGAGACATCAACGGATGGGCCTTCTGTTCCTCGCCGAATCGTCGCGCCCCCAATGCCTTCAGCGTTCCACAGCAGTTCCACCGCTTCGCTATGGAGCATCAACTCGATCCTGCGATCGCTCAGGGCGTCGTCGAACAGCGCCCGCAGGACCTTCAAGACCGATCGGCCGCCATCTACGCCCCAACAGGTCCTCGGCGTGCGATAGGCCTCGTGGAAATGCAAGATGGCGGGGCACTCCGGCGCCATTTCGAAGCCATTGTCCATCAGCCAGTCGATGGTGGAACCGCCGAGCCCGACGGCCTTGCGCACCAGGTCGGCGTGGGCCGTGCCCCGGCTGATACGCATCACATCTTCGTAATGGGCCTGCGGCGAATCCGCGATGCCGCGGGCGGCCTGCAGCCTTGTGCCGGCGCCCGACATCTGCGCCGCCGAAACGTGCAGCGTGCCGCCGATCCGGTCGGTTTGCTCGACAAGGACGACACGCGCGCCCGCATTGCTCGCCTCGATGGCGGCGGGCAGGCCGGCGGTGCCGGCACCGATGATCAGAAGGTCGGTCGAGATGGACATTGTATTAAATATATAACAGATTATCGGCGGATGGCCCTTTCTTGAAAAAGGTCGCGCAGACGACCGGCAGGGCGGGCACACGAGGAGGCAGTGTATTCATGTCCAGCCCGGACCAAGCCGATAGCCCAGACTTGTCGGGCCCGCGCCTGTGGCTCGATTGGGGTCGACGCCTGTTCTTCAGCCTGTGTGGTTTGACCCTGATTCTGTTCACGGGGCTGGTGCTCTACTCCGTGATCGCTCGCTACTTCTTTAACGCACCGCCGATCTGGGGCGAAGACGTGCCCAAACTCTTGTTCGTCTGGCTGACCTTCGTCGGCGCGGCGTTCGCGGGCATGATGGGCATGAACATCCGGGTCACCTACCTGGTCGACAAGATGACGCCGGCGGTCCGACGGCGGGTTGAAATCGCGATGCATGTCATCGTCTGTTTTCTCTTGGTGCTGATCCTTTGGTATTCCGTGCCGATCATCGAGTTGACGAGTCGCGGCACGATGCTGTCGACAGGCTGGTCAAACGCGCTGACCTATCTTGCTTTACCAACGGGGGCGGCCCTGACGCTGGTCCACCAGATCTGGCGCGTCGTGAAGCTTGCCCGGGGCGGTGCCGACGACCCGCCGGGCGACGAAAGCACAAGCGGTTTCTGACCCATGCTTTTGACGGCGATGATCCTGCTGCTGTTCGTCTTTGTCTTTTTGGGGATGGACATTGCCTGGGCGATCGCGACGGCGGCGCTCGGTTTCATCGCGCTGTCGCAATTCGGCGATTCGCCGGTGGCCTTCGTGCTGTTCGTCCAGCAGATGACCAACGGCGTCGACAGCTTCGCATTGCTTGCCGTGCCGATGTTCATTTTCGCCGGCGAACTGATGACTGCCGGTGGCGTGACCAAACGGCTGATCCAGTTCGCCTACACGCTGGTGGGGCATCGACCGGGCGGACTTGCCAATGTCGGCATCACGTCGAATTTCGTGATGTCCGGCGTTTCGGGCTCGGCCCTGGCGGACGCCGCCGCGACCGGGTCGGTGCTGATCCCCGAAATGAAGCGGCGCGGCTACCCGCCCGCCTACAGCTGTGCGGTGATTGCCGCCGGCGCGACCATGGGGCCGGTCATTCCGCCCTCGATTTCGTTCATCCTGCTGGGCGCGATCGTCAATCTTTCCGTCGGCCAACTGTTCCTGGCCGGCATCCTGCCCGGGATCTTGATGTTCGCTTCCCTGTTGATCGCAAGCCGCTTCATGGCCTTGCGCATGGGCCTGCCCGTCGAAGAGAAGATCATGGGCCGCGAGCGCTGGCTGGCCCTGGCCGGCGGCATCCTGCCCTTGCTGGTGCCGATCCTGGTTATCCTGTCGAAGGTTCTGGGCATTGCCACGCCGACCGAAGCCGCCTCGCTGATCGTGCTCTATACCGCCATCATCGGCGTCGTGGTCTATCGGACGCTGGGGCCACGGACCTTTCTGCGGGCGGCCGGACGTGCCGCGCTGATCTCGTCGGTCGTGATGCTGACGGTCGCGACCAGCCAGATCTTTGCCTCGCTGGCGGTGCTGGCCCATCTCGGCGCCATCCTGACCAGTGCCATGCTGGCCATCTCGGAAAACCCGATGGTCCTGTTGCTGATGATCAACATCATCCTGTTGATCATGGGCATGATCATGGAACCGCTGCCGGTGATGCTGATCCTGGCGCCGATCCTGTTCCCGCTGATGGCCGGTATGGGGGTCGACCCGATCCATCTCGGCGTCGTTGTCGTTCTGAACCTGATGATCGGCATGGTGACGCCGCCCATTGGGCTCAACCTCTTCGTCATGTCGCGCATCGGCGGTGTCGGCGTGATGGAGATCTTCCGCGCGGGCATACCGTTCATGGCTGCCCTCGTCGTTGCCTTGGCACTGGTCACCTATGTGCCATGGATCACCACGGCCTTGCCGATCTGGCTGATGCGCTAGGGGGCATCGGCAGGGCAACCGTTTCAATCACCAAGAAGGGATGAGCCTCATGTCTTTTAAACTGTCTCGCAGGAACTTCACGGCCGGTTCGGCCGCGCTCGCGGGCGCCGCGATGCTGCCCTTGGGCTCCGCACAGGCGCAGGCGACCGTCTTGCGCTATGGCAACGCCGGCAACATCGACACGCTGTCGAACCAGTTCAATCTGCGCCTGGCCGACACGTTGATGGAACGCACCAACGACGAGTTGGGCATGGAGATCTTCGCCGGCACGCTCGGCGGCGAACAATCGCTGATCGAAGGCATGTCGCTAGGCACGCTGGATATGTACAACGGCGCCTATACGGGCACCCGCGAGTTCGACATCCTGTACAGCCCGTATTTCTTCCGTGACGGCGCCCATGCCGGCGCAGTCATGGCCGGCGCGATCGGCGACCAGGCCTCTCAAGTTCTGCAGGAACGCTATGATGCCCGCCTGCTCGGCGTCGGCCGCCTGGGCACCTACAACCTGATGCTCAAAGAGCCGATCAGCTCGATCGAGGAGATCGCGGGCCGCAAGATCCGCACGCCCCAGATCGAAGGCTGCATCGCCTCGGTCGAATCCCTCGGCGCCAATCCGACGCCGGTGGCGTTCAACGAGGTCTATCTGGCCCTGCAGCAGGGTGTCGTCGACGGGCTGGTCACGGCCTTGAATGTCGCTGTGGCGGTCCAGTTCTACGAGGTCTGCCAGTATGTCGTGGCCAACGATTTCGGCCAGGCCCTGGACAAACAGCTGATCTCCAACGCGTCCTGGAACGGCCTCTCGGCAGATCAGCAAAACGTCCTCGCCACCAGCTTCTCGGAGCTGGAGGAGGAGTACTATTACGCCGCCGGCGTGGCCGCCAAGCCCAACGATCTGGCGGCGTGGGAAGAAGCCAACGGCGAGGGCAGCGTGATCACGCTGGACGAGGACCTGAACAGCGTCTTTGCCGACCTGAACCGGTCGCTTGCCGACGACGTCTATGGCGACGGCGCTTGGGAAGAAATCCAGCGGGCCTAACCCTTACAGAAGGCGGGGCGGCCGTTTCCCGTCCCGCCTTCACCCGACATGAGACGGAAATCAATGAACAGCACCGAGCCGGCACCCGAGCAGACGTTCTTCGACGACCCCGCCCTGGATATCGCCGTGGCCATGATCATGACCTTGGCGACAGAACTTCAGGTCACGCGCGATCGTTTGCGTTCGCTGGAGGTCCTGTTGGAAAAGCAGGGCGTTCTCGCCGCCGATGCCCTGGACGGCTACGAGCCCGATGAGGAGGAGTCCAAACGACTCGGCAGCGACCGAGAGGCCTTCGTCGCGTCGCTGTTCGAAGCCATCAAGCGCCGGCAGGCATCCAAGGGCGCTGCCGACGATTTGATGGAGCAGGTCGGATGAACCCTTGGCCGGCGCCAAACTGGCCCAAGATTGGCGTCGTTTTGCCCGCATGCTAAGTTGCAGGCATGAGTGAACTGTTGGAACAAGCCGTCAGGCGCCTGAGAACGCTGCCCGACCGTCGGCAAGACCAGATCGGGCAATGGTTGTTAGATGTGCTCGAACAAGACGAAACCACGGTCCAACTCACGCCCGCGCAAATCGCGGAAGGCACGCGGCGAATGGAGCGCGCCGAACCGCCACTGACCGAAGCCGAGGAGGCCGCGCTTTTTAGCAAGCTCGCATGAAGCGGGTACGCTCAGGCCTCCGCTGCGTCAGACCTTGAAGCCATTCATGACTTTATCGCGGCTGACAATCCAGCGGCTGCGCGGCGTGTAGTCGCTCACATTCGGCGCTCCGTCGAGCGGCTGGCGGTGTTTCCCGAATCCGGTCGAGTCTCCCGGGTGCCGGGCGCACACGAACTTGTGGTGCCGCGCTCGCGCTTTATCGTGCTCTACGAGATTGCTCAGGAAATTGAGATCGTCGCGGTTTTTCATGGCGCGCGCGTCCATCGCTAGTAACGGCCAGACCGCGGAGAGTCTTGCTCTTGTCAATGACCGCGCTTAGCCAGCGTCGGCCCTGGGATTTCCAGGGCGATCATTGCCGAATGGGCTTACTCCGAATAAGGTCCAGCAAACCCGCCCTCCTCCGCCGCGACCGCCCACGCTTCGACAGCATCGATAAGGGTCGGACCGCCACAGGGCAGCAGCAGATAGCTCAACCCTTCGGTCAAGGCATCGCGGGCGCCGCCGGCGCCCAGGAAGCGCTCGATATGCAGCGCCATGCCGCGATGGCTGCGGCGGGCCGCGTGACAGACGGTGGCGCACAGATCGGTCAGCGCCGGGTCGATGCTGCCGCGTGCCGTATCGACCAGGGCGAAATAGCGCTGATCCAGATCATCCGGCGGCGTCCAGTCGGCCCAATGGGCGCCGGCGAAACCGGTCATGGCCTCGTAGGCCTCGACCGCACCGGCGATGGCGACCGCCTCGGCGAGTGTCGCATGGGTCAGACCCGCCGCCTCGGCCCGCCGGAGATGGATCGTGCCATGTTCCTCGCGCGCCGCGACCAGCAAGGAGACCCAAACCGTCTCGCGCTCGGCCGCCGAGAGGATGCGCGGGTCCAGCGTCAGCTTGGTGTAGAACGCGTCGTAGGCACGCAGCAGCTCCGGGTCCGACGCGTCCAGCATGCGGTGATAAGACAGCCGATAGCCGCGCTTCTTCTCCACGGTCTTCAGCGCTTCGGTTTCCGATGATGTCACGTTGCGTCTCCCCCTTTGCCCGATGCCTCGTCGTAACCACCCTGCCCGGTCAGTTCGGCCCAGCTTTTGAACAGCGGTGAGGCGTTCACCTTGCCGGCCAGAATGACCTCGCGCCAGACACCGCAGGCGTCGACGAAGCGCGGCACACTGCCCGGAAACATCGTTAACGACAGCGCCTCGGCCAGGTCCAGTTCGTTCACCGAAGCCCCATAGGCATCCTCGATGGTCCAGGCCAGATCGCGCCAGCGGGCCAGGCAGGCGGCCGTTGCCGCCTCAGCCATCAGGACCAGCCGATCCGGCAGTTGCAAACCGGCGAGACTGGCTTGGCGCGCCTCTTGGCGCAGGCGCCTGGCGTCGAAGCCGGGCAGATGGTCCTGCCAATGGTCGCCCACGAAATCGAAGGCGCGAGCCCCGTAGCCCAAGGCGGCAATCCGGACCGCGCCCTCGACCTCTTCGTCGGTGCCGTCGGCGTCGCGGAACTTGGCGATGTGATGGGTGGCGAGTGCCTCGTCCGTGGCGATCAAAATCGCCAGCCACACGAACTCCTTGTCATGCGCGGTCAGCCGGCGCGGCGTCAGGGTCAGCGCCGTGTAGGCGGCGTCGTAGGCCGTCAGCATGTCCGGCGCGCTGATCGCCATCAGCCCATGATGCGGCAGCAGATAGCCGCGCTTGGCTCGGATGGCGTCCAGCCTTGCCAGTGCCGTCTCGGGCGTTTCCGGGTCTTCTTGATCCATCGTTTCTCTCGTGGCGCTGAAAGCGGTTGGGATGCGTTGCGGTCTAAGCTGTATGGTTTATGATACAGCTTGGCCAGCGGAAAGCGAATGCGGCCCATTCAACCAACGGAAGGCAAACAGGTCATGGCGCTTGATCCCCGCCCCTACCGGCCATTTCAGGCCTATCAGGACACGGTGCTCGACATGAAGCGCTATTGGACGCGCGAACTGTACCCGGCGCTCGAGCAGACTTACGAGGCCAAGGCAGCCAACGTCGACGGCCCGCCGCCCAAATCCGCGACGGACGTCGACGCACTGCTGGCCGACGAGCCGCTGGCGCAGTATTTTGGCTGGCTGGAGCGCCATTTGCAGCGCATGAAATACAGCGGCCGTCTGGGCCTGGCGCCCGCCTTCGACCACGATCGTGCCAACATCGAGGCGGCGTTGGAGGGCCCGTTCGCGGACGGTGTTCTTGAGCTGACCGACGGGTTCGAACAGCCGGACTATTACACGGCCGTCGATATCCACCAGCATCCTGGCGGGGTTTGGTCCGACGAACTGGCTGGCGCGGTTTATGAGCGCGGCGCCCGGACAACGACGCCGCTGATGGGCCGGGACGCCGACCTGCATTACCGCTTTACCGATCAGATTTTCGCACGCGCCGGCGCGGCCAAGCGCCTGCTCGACATGGGCTGCGGCTTCGGCAAGAGCACCCGGCCCTTCTATACCGAGCGGCGGGACATGGAAGTGACGGGTGTCGATCTGGCGGAACCGTGCCTGCGGCTGGCCGCCCTGACCGCGACCGAAGACCAGGCACGCAACGTGCACTATAGGCAGGCCGACGCGGCCGATACCGGCCTCGACGACGGCTCCGTCGATATCGTGACCTCGACCATGATGCTGCACGAGATGCCGCCTAAGCACATTCGGGCAGTTTTGCAGGAAGCAGGGCGCGTGCTGTCGCCGGGCGGCCTGTCGATCCATCTCGACTTTTTGTCGGAGGACGATCCCTTCAAGCGCTACATCCATTACGGCCATGCCAGGCGCAACAACGAGCCGTTCATGCCGCCCCTGAACGAGATGGATCTGGATGAGGCCCATCGCGCGGCGGGGCTGGAACCGCCGGAGATCATCCCGTTTGAGGAAATGCCCGGCACGCTGGACGCCGGCAACACGGATTGGCGCTTCCCCTGGGTGATCATCGTTTCCCGCAAGGCGGCCTGAACGACCATGGCACAACTGATCAATCTGGACCGCGCCCGCGAACAGATGGCGCGCGAGGGGCTGGACGCTCTCGTCCTGGTGACGCCGATCAACACGGCCTATGCCGCCGGCACGGCGTCGGAGTTCCTGCTCGGCCGGTTCGAGGACTGGACCACGGCCGTCGTGCTGGCGCGCGATCCTGGCATCGCGCCCGCGCTGATCATCCCGGAATTCGACCTGCCCTATTTGATCGAGCAGCCGAGCTGGATCGAGGACGTCCAACTGTTCGGCAGCCCGTGGTCGTCCGTCGGCGTATTCATGGGCGAAACCCTGGAACGCGGCCTGTCGAACGATCTGCGCGTCGGCCTGGCCGAAGCCCGCGCCAAGTTCGGACCCAGCCAGCAAGGCAGCTTTCTCGATGGCTTGACCAAGGCTCTGCGCGACAGGGGGCTGGAACGGGCCAAGCTGGCCATCGATGATTTGCGGCTTGGGCGCAAGCTCGAAGAGGCCGGTATCGGCCAAGCGCCGATCGGCGATGCGGTCCAACTGATGCGGCGCATCCGCATCGTGAAGACGCCGACCGAGATCAAGCTGATCACCGTGGGCGCCGACATCAATGCCAAGGCCCTGGCGGCCGTGATCGCCGAGGGCGCGGCCGGCACGCCGGAGGATGAATTGATCCGCGTCTATCGCAAGACGCTGGTCGATCACGACGCGCGCTGGCTGGGCGAACGCGGCATGATGTTCGGCACCGGCGATGCCTCGACCCTCAGCCTGCCGGCGTCTGCCGAGCGCACGCTCACGCCGGGCGATGCGGTGGTGCTGGACTGTCTGGGCACCTATCAGGGCTATCACATGGACCTGGCCCGCACCGCCATTGTCGGCGATCCGACAGCGGATCAGAAACTGCGCTATCGCGCCGTGGTCGACGCGTTGGAGGCAGTCGAGGACGCGATGCGCCCGGGCGTCCATACCGAGGATCTGCGCGAGCTGACGCGCGCCACCGTCGCCAAGCACGGGCTGAGGCGCGAGCTTGTCTCGGTCACCACCCACGGCATCGGCTTCGAGGTGTTCGAGTTCCCGCACGAGAACAGTCTGGTCGAGGGCTATCCGCTGGAGCTGGGCATGGTGGTAAACACCGAGGTGTTCTATCGCGACCCGGACCTCGGCGCCTTTCACCTGGAAGATAGCGTCGTGGTCGAGGCCGATGGCTGCCGCATCCTGCGCCCAGTCGACCGCGATCTCGTGGTCTTCCAATGAGCGGGCCGTACGAACTCTCCGGCAAGAAGTTACTGGTGGTCGGCGCCGGCAGCGGCATCGGCCTGGCCACCGCCCACCAGGCCGTCGTGGGCAGCGCCAAGGTCGCCGCGACCGTCTTCGACGAGGACCAGCAGGCAACCATCGATGCAACCGGCGTGGCTTGGTCAAGTGTGGTCGATGTCCGCGATGAAGCCGTGGCAACAGCCGTAGAGGACGCTGCCGACACGCTGGGTGGCCTGGACGCCGTCATTCTGACGGCCGGCATTTTCGACTATCGCAGCATTACCGACACGCAGCCGGAGGACTGGCAGCGCATCATCGATACCAATCTCGGCGCCGCCTATCGGGTCAGCCGGGTGGCGGTGTCCCTGTTCGAACGCCAGCGGCGCGGCAGCCTGGTTCTGGTCTCCAGCCAGGTCGGCATTATCGGCCACCCCCGCGCGGCGGCCTACGCGGCGTCCAAGGCCGGCATCAACGGGCTGGTGCGCGCGCTGGCGCTTGAGCTGGCGCCGTTTGGAGGCCGCGCCAATGCCGTGGCACCTGGGCCGATTGCGACGCCGATGACCGAAACCGCGCGCGGCGATCCCGATCGGCGGCAATGGCTGATCGATCAGATCCCTCTCGGCCGCTTCGGCGAGGCCGACGAGGTGGCGCGGGTTCTCTTGTTTCTGGCCTCCGACGCGGCCTCCTATGTCACCGGTCAGGTGCTGCCGGTCGATGGCGGCGTGACGACCCGATGATCGACAAGTACTACGTCCAGCCGGACGACGAACTGGAGGACATGCAGCCCCAGCTCAAACGCGCGCTGGAAATGAGCGACGAGGACTTCGCCAAACTGTCGCCCGAGGTGCGCAACCTGTTCGCCGCGCGCCGCAAGCTGGGGCATTCCTGGCTGGACGATTACGAGGTCGTGGTCGAGGTGACATCGAACGGCGGCGGCTGCACCTGCGGTGTGACGCCGGGCCAGCGTGTCGTTTTCGACATGCGCCACAAGGTGAAGACCGCCCTGTCCGACGCGCCGTTGTGCGTCCATATGCTGTCGCCGATCCTGTCGATCTTCTACATGACCTTCGACCGGGCCGCCGAGGGGCTGAACCCGATGACCTGCATCTGGCGCTATCATGAATGCCCGCATACGGGCGGCGATCACGGCGCCAGCAAAGCCCGCACTTATGTCTATCTGCGTCGCGCGGACACGCACGAGGTGGTCGAGGACCGGATCATCGGCCCGGCGGCCGAGCCATGACCAGCCCCGTCCCCGCTGCGTGGCAGGACCGGTTCGACGTCGTCGCCACGGTCACCCGCGCCTTTCATTGCGCCAACTTCCTGCGCGAGGGCGAGGAGATCGTCTTCGACCTGACCGGCGTCATCCAGCCCGAACGATCGAGCGCGGGGCTGTGCCTCGGCATCGTCGCCAAGCTGCAACCCGCTCTGCTGTTGGTACAGGACCGCGCCGCGTCGGGCCTGCACCCGATCAGCCCCGGCTTTCAGACCTTCGACTGTTTCGACACCGGCATCGACCATGGCGGCACCGGCAAGGTCTTCGTGCGCCTGAGCCTGCGGGACCGGGAGACCGGCGAGACCGTCGAGGACGCGACCCGGGTCGCACTTTGACCGGCCTGCCGAGTGAAGCCGACTACGTCGTGGTCGGCGCCGGCACGGCCGGATGCGTCATCGCCGGTCGTCTGGCCGAAGCGGGCCACAGTGTCGCGCTGATCGAGGCTGGCCCCAAGGCCAGGGACCCGTTGCTGTCGGTCCCGATCCTCACCGGCTATTTCCTGCGCTCCAACAGGTACAACTGGCACTTTCAGTCCGAGCCGGTGCCGGCGTTGAACAACCGTCGGATAGACTGGCCGCGCGGCAAGGTGGTCGGCGGTTCGGGTGCGATCAACGGCATGGTTTATGCGCGCGGGCTGGCGTCGGATTATGACCGCTGGGCACAAACGGGACTGACCGACTGGTCATGGCAGCGTGTGCGGCCCGTGTTCGAAGACCTTGAGCAGCAACCGGATAGCGGCGAACCAACCGGCCATGTCGCCGTCGATACGCCACAATGGTGGACGCCGTTGTTCGATGCCTTTCTAGCGGCGGCAAAGAGCGCGGGTCTCGGCCAAACGGAAGATTTCAACGGCGACCAGCCGACAGGCGGCGGCCGCTATCGCTTCACGACCCATCGCGGCCACCGCGCCAACACCGCGCGAACCTTCCTGAAGCCGGCGCTTGCCACCGGCCGCCTTGCGCTGGTGACCGACGCCACCGTCTTAGGCATCGAGATCGTCGACGGGCGGGCAACGGGCATCCGCCTGCGTCGCGGCGGCGTCGAAGGCAAGATCGCGGCCCGCGCCGAACTGGTGCTGGCCGCCGGCACGGTAGGCTCGCCCCACATACTGATGCTGTCCGGCATCGGGCCGGGCGATGTGCTTCAGCAAGCGGGCGTTCCGGTGCGCGTCGAACGTCCGGCCGTTGGGCAGAACCTGCAGGACCATGTCCTGGTCCGGGTCGAGCACGCCGCGCTGAAGCCGGGCCCGTTGTGGCGATTGCTGCGCGCCGACCGGGCCGCTTTGGCCGTGGCGCGGGCGATGCTGTTCGGAACCGGCCCGGCATCGGTGTTTCCACTGCTGGTCGGTGGGTTCTTCAAGTCGGACCCGGCCCTGGACGAGCCCGATCTACAGGCCCACTTTTTGCCCGCGTTGACGAGCGCCACGGTGCGGATCAACCCGTTCAAGGCCCCCCCGGGCGCCGGCGAGCGTGACGGCTTCTTCGCCAATGTGGCCCGCATGCGGCCGGACAGCCGGGGGCGCATTGCGCTCGCCTCGGCCGATCCCCTCACCGCGCCCCTGATCTTCCCGAACTATCTGGACAGCGTGGCCGATCGCCAAGTGCTGCGTCAGGGTGTGCGCGTGCTGCGACACCTGTTTGCACAGCCGGCTTTCGAGCCCTATCGGGGCCGCGAGCTGGCGCCGGGCGCCGAGGTGCAGTCCGACGACGAGATCGATGGCTGGATCGCCGAGACCGCCAGCACGCAATACCATCCGGTCGGCACCTGCCGCATGGGCGCTGATCCGGGGGCGGTCGTCGATGGCGATTTGCGGGTCCGCGGCATCGACGGTTTGCGCGTCGCCGACGCCTCGGTGATGCCGACGATCACCAGCGCAAACACGCAAGCGCCGACGATGCTGATCGCAGAGATGGCGGCCCGAGCGATCCTGTCCGAAACGCCGAGGCCTGAGCAAACAGCTTCAGGCGCCTAGTGACCGGCAGTCACGGCTTTCGCTAACTTAGGCGTTGTGACACCATGCCAACGCAAGGCGAAAGGGGGAGCCATGTCGCTCGAGGACAACAAAGCGGCGTCTCGGCGCCAGATCATGCTGTGGCAATCGGGCAGTACCGACAGCGCGGAAGACGTTTTCACGTCGTCCTACGTCAATCATCAGGAGTCGGATGTCGGGGGGCAGGGTCCCCGAGATCTTGCTGCCTTCAAGGATCTGATCGCCAGCTATCACGCCGCCTTTTCGGACTCTCAGGTCAAGGTGCTGACGCAGATTGCCGAAGGCGACTTCGTCGCCACACGCTGGGAAATCACCGCCACCAACACCAGCGATTTTATCGACCTGGCCAAGGCAACCAACCGGCAGATGACCTGGACAGGCGTGCTGATCGATCGCTTTGAAGGCGGCAAGATCGCCGAAACCTGGGTCGACTGGGATCAGTACCGGTTCCTCAAGGAGTTGGGCCGGATATCGGACTGATTGCGCCGGCGGCCGGCCTCAGGTCAGACCGTGCTGGCCCATTTCCAGGAACTTGTCGCGCCGGTGGGACCGCAAGGTCGCGCCGTCCAGGTGACGTACCTCGGCCAGCGCGCGATCGATCGCCTCGCCGACCGAGGCGACAGCCTCGTCGCGGTAACGGTGCGCGCCGCCCATCGGCTCCGGAATCTCGGCATCGATGACGCCGAGTTGCTTCAGGTCCTGGGCCGTCAGCCGCAGGGCCTGGGCCGCCTCGGCCGCCTGATCGGCGCTGCGCCATAGGATCGAGGCACAGCCTTCCGGCGAAATCACCGAGTAGACCGCATGTTCCATCATCAGGACGCGGTCGGCGGTGGCGATGGCGATGGCGCCGCCGGAGCCGCCTTCACCGATGATCACTGAGACGAACGGAACCTCGACGCGCAGGCCGGTTTCGATGCACCGGGCGATCGCCTCCGCCTGCCCGCGCTCTTCCGACGCCACGCCGGGATAGGCGCCCGACGTGTCGACCAGGCTGATGATCGGCAGCTTGAACCGTTCGGCCATGACCATCAGGCGTTCCGCCTTGCGGTAGCCTTCGGGCTTGGCCATGCCGAAATTGTGCCGCACCCGCTCTTCGGTGTCGCTGCCCTTTTCCTGGCCCAGCAGCATGACCGAATGGCCGCGAAACCGGCCGATGCCGCCGACGATCGCGCGATCCTCCGCAAAGGCCCGGTCGCCGGCCAGCGGTGTGAATTCCTCGATCAACTCATTGACGTAGTCGTGAAAATGCGGGCGGTTCGGGTGGCGCGCGACCAGGACCTTCTGGGCCGGCGTTAGCTTCTCATAGGTCTGCCGCAGCAGACGATCGACCTTGGACTGCAGGCGCGCGACCTCGTCGGCGATGTTGATATCGCCGTCGTCGGACAGGTGCCGCAACTCCTCGATCTTGCCCTCAAGCTCGGCAATCGGCTTTTCGAATTCAAGGAAGGTCTGCATGCGGTGAAAAGCACTCCGTGGCGGCACCGGCGCCTAATAACACAGCCCGATGCCGCGATGGAGACAAAAGTCTCAAGCGGGCACCCCGTCCCGTCGGGACACGATTGATTAGGCGGAGCCGATCCGTTCGGCCTTCTCGACCAGGTTCTCCGCCTGCTTGATGGAGGCAATGTCGATCAGCCGGCCGTCCAGGGAAACCGCGCCCTTGCCCTCCCGGGTCGCCTGCTCCATTGCCTCCAGGATGCGCTTGGCCTTCTCGACCTCGGCGTCGGACGGGCTGAAGACCTCGTTGGCCAGGGCGATTTGTGACGGGTGGATGGCCCACTTGCCCTCGCAGCCAAGCACGGCGGCGCGATTGGCCTGCGCCTTGAAACCGTCGGGGTCGGAGAAATCGCCGAACGGCCCGTCGACGGGACGCAGCCCGTTGGCACGGGCGGCAACCACCATCCGGGCGATGGCATAGTGCCACATGTCGCCCCAATGATAGTCGCGCGGGGCATCGCCATCCTTGTCGGTCAGGACACCGTACAGCGGATTGGGCCCGCCGATGACGGTCGTGCGTGCGCGTGTCGAGGCGGCATAGTCCGCGACGCCGAAATGCAGGCTTTCGATGCGCGGCGAAGCGGCCGCGATCTCGTTGACATTGGCCATGCCGAGCGCCGTCTCGATGATCAGTTCGAAGCCGAGCTTCTTCGTGCGCCCCATGGCCTGTTCGGCCTGGGTGACCAGCATGTCGACGGCGTAGATGTCCGACGCCGTGCCGACTTTCGGGATCATGATCAGGTCCAGCCTGTCGCCCGCCTGCTCGATCAGGTCGATGACGTCGCGGTACATGTAATGCGTGTCGAGGCCGTTAATGCGCACAGACAGCGTCTTGTCGCCCCAGTCGATATCACGAATGGCCGCCACGGCGTTCTTGCGCGCCTGTTCCTTTTCGTCCGGGGCGACCGCGTCTTCGAGGTCCAGGAAGATCACGTCGGCGGCCGAGGTTGCCGCCTTTTCGAAGAGCTTCTCGTTACTGGCCGGAACCGCCAGTTCGCTGCGGTTCAGGCGTGGCGTGACCTGTTCGACGATCGTGAAGCTCATGAAGGTTCCTTTGACTTTGAAGACCGATTTCGTGTTCCGGAGCATGCGCTGTATGCGGCGATCGTCAAACGAAGTCAACGCCGCCGGATTGCTAGCGATCCCGCTTCGCCAGGGGATGGTGGGCCTCGACGAGAGCGGCCAGGCGCTCGCCCTGAACATGGGTGTAGATCTGGGTGGTTGAGATATCCGCATGGCCCAGCATTTTCTGGACGGAGCGCAGGTCCGCGCCATGGTTCAAAAGATGGGTGGCGAAGGCGTGGCGCAGGACGTGCGGGCTGACCTTGGCCGGGTCCAATCCGGCCTCGATCGACAGCGCCTTCAGAAGCTGGGCGAAACGCTGGCGGGTGAGATGACCGGCGCGGGCGGTTCTGGACGGAAACATGAACGGTGCCTGAACGGCCTCGCGCCCAACGACGAGAAACCGGTCGCGTACGCCGAGATAGTCCGCCAAGGCAGCGCGCGCCGGGTCCGACAGGGGCACCAAACGTTCCTTGTTGCCCTTGCCGCGCACCATCAGCACCCGTCCGTCGCGCGCAATGGCCGACAATGGCAGACCGACCAGTTCCGACACCCGCAATCCCGTGGCGTAAAGGACCTCCAGCAGCGCCACCAGGCGCAGCCCCTCCGGCCGGCGATCCGGGTCCGCGGCCGTCCGCATCGCGGCAGACAGCAGGGCATCGACATCGTCCTCGGTCAGGATCTTGGGCAATGAACGGCCGATTTTGGGGCCATCAAGCGCCGAGGCCGGATCGTCCTGGCGCAAGCCTTCGGACAGGGCGAAGGCAAAAAACTGCCTGATGGCCGATAACCGCCGTGCAAGCGTGCGGGCAGCGACATGCTTCCCGGTTTTCGAGCGCTCCAGATAGGCCCTCAGATCGTCGCCGGATGCCTCGACAATGGGCCGGGCGCGCTTCGTCGCCATGAACGCCGCCAGATCCTCCAGATCGCGGCGATAGGCGGCGACCGTGTTGGCCGACGCGCCTCGCTCCGCGACCAGCATGTCAAGAAACGACACCACCGTTTCGGGCAGGGGCGCCCTTGCCTTCGGCGGCCGACCGCGCCGGACGGCCCGGTCCTTCTTCGATGTGGATCTATCTGCCGGCACGTTCTCGACCTGGCTTGGACCGTTTCTTGGACGACAAGAGCCTCGGCTACTGCGGTGTCGTCTCTACCTCGATGACCCGTTCGATCCGCTCTGGCTCAGGCCGATAATCGCCAAGGCCCAGATAGACGACCAGGCCGATGACGGCCAGAATGATAATGCCGATCAACAGCTGGAACGCCCGTTTGCCGACGCCGGAAGACTGACGGTCGCCAAAGACGCTGCGGTTGCGATATCGTGCCAAGGTCAACCCCGTCGGGTAAATGTTGCCGTTTCGGTTTACCGCCGGTCTTTGGGCGGACTCGGGTTTGTGCTATTCAGCCCCGATGGTAAGTGTAAGGCGCGGCCGGCCCGGCCGCAATCACCGGGCCTCATGACGATGAACCTAACGCTGAGCAGCAGCCTGCCCAAAACCGTGGTGTTGGTCGGCTTGATGGGTGCCGGGAAGAGTGCCATCGGGCGTCGGCTGGCCGCGCGGCTGGGCCGGCGCTTCGTCGATGCGGACCAAGAGATCGAGACCGCGGCCGGCTGTTCGATCGAAGACATCTTCGACGCCTATGGCGAAGCGGCGTTTCGCGATGTCGAACGAAGGGTGGTCGCGCGGCTGATGGACGAACCCATCCATGTCCTGTCCACGGGCGGCGGCGCCTTCATCGACCCCGAAACGCGCAAGCTGGTAAAGGAAAAGGGCATATCGCTGTGGCTGCGGGCCGATCTCGACCTGATGCTGGCGCGAACCAGCCGGCGCAACAACCGCCCGCTGCTGAAGAACGGCGATCCGCGCGAGATCCTTGAGCGGCTGATCGACGAGCGCTACCCGATCTATGCCGAAGCCGACGTCACGGTCGACAGCCAGGACGGGCCGCCCGATCTGACGGTGGAACGGGCGATCGACGGGCTGGAGGGTTTCTTGGCGAGGCAACCGGCCAATGGCTGACCGCCGGCGCGGCACGGCACCATTGCAAATGCAAACTGGGCGAATATCTAAGCCACGACCATGACGGAGATTGTAAGCGTGGCCCTTGGGTCGCGCAGCTATGACATTCATATCGGCCCAGGCTTGCTGGGCCGGGCCGGTGCACTGATCCGGGCTTTGGACGGCCGGACTATTCCGAAGCGCCTGCCGGTGATCGTGGACGAGGCGATCGTGCCCCTGCACGCGCCGGCGGTCCGCGCTTCCCTGGCCGACGCGGGCTTCGAACCGGTGGTCATCCAGGTGCCGTCTGGCGAGGGATCAAAGTCTTTCACACAGTTGCAGCGCGTGCTGGATGCCCTGCTGGATGCCGGTATCGAACGCTCGACCATGCTCGTCGCATTGGGCGGCGGTGTGGTCGGCGATCTGGCCGGTTTCGCCGCCGCGATCGGCTTGCGGGGCATCGACTTCGTGCAGATCCCAACGACCTTGCTGTCGCAGGTCGACAGCTCCGTGGGCGGCAAGACCGGTATCAACAGCCGGCACGGCAAAAACCTGATCGGCGCGTTTCATCAGCCCCGCCTGGTGCTGGCGGACCTGGACACGCTCACGACCTTGCCGCAGCGCGAACGTCTGGCCGGCTATGCCGAAATCGTCAAATACGGCGCGATCGACCGGCCCGACTTCTTCACGTGGCTGGAAGCAAACGGCCAAAAGGCGCTGACCGGCGATGCACAGGCGCTGACCTACGCCATCAAAGAGAGTTGTACGGCCAAGGCCGAAACCGTGGCCGCCGATGAACTGGAAGCCGGTCGCCGCAGCCTCTTGAACCTGGGCCATACCTTCGGACATGCGCTGGAGGCGGAACTGGCCTATAGCGGCCGGCTGCTGCACGGCGAGGCGGTGGCCGTCGGCATGGTGATGGCCTTCGACCTTTCCGTTCGCCTGGGCCTGTGCCCCCCGGCGGACGCCGACAGGTTGCGCAGTCATCTCAGCGCCGTCGGGCTGCCGGTCGCGCTGCCGGACCATCCGGAAGGCGGCTGGCAAGTCGAACGGCTGCTGACCCACATGGCCAAGGACAAGAAGGTGAAGGACGGTCGGCTGACCCTCGTGCTGGTCCGTGGCATCGGCCAGGCCTTTCTGACCCGCGATGTCGCGGTTTCCGACCTTAGCGCCCAACTGGACCGGGCCATCGCCGCATGACCGAAAGCGTGGCCGATGGGACTTTTCCCTGGGACATCGTGCTCAGCGCCGTTGCGATCGTCCTCTTGCTGCTGATCTCCGGCTTCTTCTCCGGCTCCGAGACGGCGCTGACGGCCGCCAGCCGGGCGCGCATGCATCAGCTGGAAAAGGACGGCGACCGCAGGGCGCGCATCGTCAACCGTTTGCGCGAGCATAAGGAACGGCTGATCGGCGGCATCTTGCTGGGCAACAATCTGGTCAACATCCTGGCCTCGGCCATGGCGACCAGCCTGCTGCTGACCCTGGTCGGCGAAGGGGCGGTCGTCCTGGCCACCCTGGTCATGACCCTGCTGGTGCTGATCTTCGCCGAGGTGCTGCCAAAAACCTACGCCATCCACCGGGCGGAAACGACCGCGCTGGTCGTCGCGCGCGTGTTGAGTGTGGTCATCGCGATCCTGGCGCCGATCACCAAGGGCATCACGCTGGTGGTCCGCGGCCTGCTGCGGCTGTTCGGGACCGACATTCGGGATGTCGGCGTCACCAACTATGTCGACGAGCTGCGCGGCGCCATTGAACTGCATCGCGGCCCGGAACTTGAGGTCGACGAAGAGCGGGCCATGCTGCGCTCGATCCTCGAACTCAGCGAGGTCGAGGTCTCCGAGATCATGACCCACCGCAGGAACGTGGTTGCCATCGACGCCGATCAATCGCCGGAAAACATCGTGGCCGACGTGATCGAGAGCCCTTACACACGGCTGCCACTCTGGCGCGAAGACACCGACAACATCGTCGGCGTGCTGCACGCCAAGGACGTGCTGCGCGCCGTTCGCGCCGCCGGCGGCGAGGCCAGCAAGATCGTGGTCGAGGAAATCATCAAGACCCCGTGGTTCATTCCGGACACGACGACCCTGCGTGATCAGTTGCAGGCCTTTCGGGCGCGGCGCGGCCACTTCGCGCTTGTGGTCGACGAATATGGCAGCCTGCAGGGTGTCGTGACGCTTGAGGATATCCTTGAGGAAATCGTCGGCGAGATCGACGACGAGTATGATCAGCCGGTCACCGGCATCACGCCGCAGCCGAACGGCAGCTATATCGTCGACGGCAGCGTGACGATCCGCGACCTGAACCGCCAGTTCGAATGGGACCTGCCGGACGACCAGGCGTCGACGATCGCGGGGCTGGTCCTGCACGAGGCGCAACGCATACCGCAAGTCGGCCAGATCTTCACCTTCTATGGTCTGCGGTTCGAGATCCTGCGACGTCAGCGCAACCAGATCGTCGCGCTGCGTCTGACCCCGCCGGCGAAGTCGGAGACCGGGGATGTGGCCGCGACGACGGCCTAGCATGCATTGACAACCGGCCGTCGCACCGCACATCAGGGGGCGGCACTGCCAACCGCCCGCAAACCCCCTTTCAGCAAGGCCAAGCCATGCCGCTGTCCCCTGCCGAACCTAGAGAGCATCTGCACACACGGCAGGTCGAATGCCGCGGGTATCGGCGCCGCGACGGTCTTTGGGATATCGAAGGCCACGTCACCGACGTGAAGACGAACGGTTTCGACAATGAGTACCGTGGGCGCATCGAGCCTGGCATGGCGATCCACGACATGTGGATGCGCCTGACGCTCGACGATACGCTGACCATCCGGGCGGTGGAGGTCTGTACCGACGACAGCCCCTTCGCGATCTGTCCCGGCGCCGCGCCGAATTACCAGAAGCTGGTCGGTCTCTCCATCCGCCCCGGTTTCACGCGGAAAACCCGCGCCTTGCTGGGCGGGGCAAAGGGCTGCACCCATCTCACGGAACTGCTCGGCCCGGTCGCCACGACCGCATTCCAGACGATTTTTCCGGTCTTAGCGCGCGAGCGGGAGGAGATGAAGGCCGTCGCGGGCGACGGCCCAGCAACGACCGCGAACCCGGGCAAACCCGAGAAACCGGTCCTGCTGAACAGTTGTCACGCCTTCGCCAGCGATGGACCGCTGGTCAAGAAGCGTTGGCCGGACTTCTATACCGGCGACGTCTGAAACGCCCGCCCAAGCGGATCGCGACCCACCGTCGCAAAAGCCGACGCACGGCCTGCACTGACACCGACGGTCGATGCCAGGTCGCGATAGTGCCGCAGGATGGCTATTCTCAACGCGTTGGTGAAGCCGGAATACTCAGCCTTCGCGCGCTTCACCTCGGTGCAGAAATCGTGGATGCTGATCTCACGATGATGACAGATTTCCTGCAGGCAGCGCCAAGTGAACGGGTCAAGCTTGACGCTGGTTCGTCGTCCCTCGACCATGACGTTTCGACATTCGAGGCCACTCATCTCACTACCAGCCATTCACTGTTGTTTGCGAGTAGATGATTAACATAACACGATTGTCTAATTGTATGTCACCCCCCATGGGCGATAAACTTAGCGTGTTTTGCAACGATACACATGTCTTTCAAAGTGACTTTTGTGCGGCTTCGACAGAAGTCAAGGCGCGAACCGAAAGGGCGTGAACGCGATCGGCCAACTCTTCGGACAAGATGCGGTACACCAGCCGTTGGCGATCGACGCGGGACCGCCCCTGGAAACGATCACTCACGACCGTAACGTTGAAGTGGCTTTCGCCGCGTCCATCATGCCCGGCGTGCCCGACATGTCGATGACTGTCGTCCTCGATGGTGAGTTCGATCGGCGCCAACGCGTCCGTCAGCTTGCTTTGCATTCGTGTTGCCACTGGCCCCAATGGACTCTCCCCGCTGTTTCCTTGCCTAGAACCTGTACAAATTTCCACATAACGAACGGAGCCTGCAAGGAAATTCACAACACGCGTCCCGCGTGGTTTAGTCACGCATCGTAATGGAAGACTCAACGCCTCAGATTCTGGACACGGTTGCCATCCTGCTGACGTTGACGGCCGTCTTCAGTTGGGTGAACGCCAAGTACTTGCGGTTGCCGCACTCGGTCGCGCTGGTGCTGGCGGGTCTCACGGTCTCGGTCGTCCTGCTATTAAGCAGTCTGTCGTTTCCCGAGCTCGGTTTGGCGGACGGGCTGCGCAACGGGATCCAGGAAATTGATTTCTCGCGCGCTTTGCTCGACGGGATGCTCGCCTTCATGCTGTTCGCGGGCGGCATGCAGATCGACTTTGACGAGATGCGCGGGCGCCGGATCACCATCGGCATCCTCGCCGTCGCCGGCACGTTGATCTCCGTCGCCGTCATCGGTGCCGCCTTTTGGGGCGTGGCGATGCTGTTTGGCATCGACCTGCCGCTGATCTGGGCCCTGGTCTTCGCCGCGCTGATCAGCCCCACGGACCCCGTCGCTGTCCTGGTCACCTTGAAAGGCAGCAAGCTGCCGTCGCGCATCAAAATCGTGATGCAGGGCGAGTCCCTGTTTAATGACGGCGTCGGCATCGTTCTGTTCGCAGCCTTCATTCAGATCGCCAACGGCGATGCCAGCCTCGGCATCGGCCATATCCTGGTGGACATGGTGATTGAGACCGGAGGCGGCATCGCGCTCGGCGCGGCCGCAGGCTATCTCACCTACCTGGCCATCCGGGCGATCGACGAGCATGCCATTACCGTGCTGCTAACGATCGCGCTGGTCTCCGCGGCGTACGCGCTGGCGCATCACATCCACGTCAGCGGCCCGATCGCCATGGTCGTCGCCGGTCTGCTGATCGGCAATCGCGGTGCCAACCGCGGCATGAGCGAGCAGACCCGCAGATATGTCGACTCGTTTTGGATCCTGGTCGGCGAAATCCTCGATTCGCTGCTGTTCTTCCTGGTCGGGCTGGAAGTCCTGCTAATCCATCTCGATTACGCCCATATCGGCCTGACGCTTTTGGCGATCCCGATCGCGGTCGCCGCCCGGGTGCTGTCGATCGCGATCGCCTTGCCGGCATCCGGCCATTGGCGCGGGATTCGCGCGTCCAGCGTGACCCTGATGACCTGGGGCGGCGTGCGCGGCGGCATCTCGATCGCCTTGGCGCTGTCCATCCAGGACGAAACGTTTCGCGGTATGATCCTGTCGGCCACCTATGCCGTGGTGCTGTTCACGATCGTCGGCTTCGGCCTGACGATTTCGGGCGTTGCCCGCCGGCTCTATCCGGAAGAACCAAAAGATCATAGCTGATCGGCAATTTGCGGCCCTGCCGATCCTTGTCAGCACGCCGACCGCACCACATACTTGGGCCATGGTTGCCTTGAAGGACAGTTTGGAAGACCCGTGGCCGGCCGACGAGCCGGAGGCCATCGAGCGCGGCTGCGATCACCCCGACTGCATGGCGGCCGGTACCTATCGGGCGCCGAAATCACGGCATCGCCTGAAGGATTACTACTGGTTCTGCCTGGACCATGTCCGGGCCTACAACAAGGCCTGGAACTACTATGAGGGCCTGTCCGACGACGAGGTCGAACAATCGGTGCGCGCCGATACGATCTGGCAGCGCAAGACGAAGCCCTTGGGTTCGTGGCGCGCGCGCGAGCACTGGTTGAGGGAGAAGGTCGCCCAGGACTTTTACGCCGACCAGCAGAGCACCGCCAACGATCACGCCGGCGCGAATCGAAAGGCCGCCGGCAAGGTTTCCGAGATCGACCAGGCCATGCAGGTGCTGGAGCTTGCCTACCCGCTGGACCTTGCAACGGCCAAATCACAGTACAAGATGCTGGTCAAACGGCACCATCCCGACGCCAATGGCGGCGACAAGGCGGCCGAGGAAAAGCTGAAAGCGATCAACCACGCATACGGCGTTTTAAAAGCCGCGCTTTCCGTTTAAGTTCCCCGCCGCATCAGCCTGAGAGACAAGACGCATGCCTTCCGACATGTCCCCGGACGCCCTGCCCGACATCAAGCTGTCGGTCCGCCAATCCTTTGGCATCGACAGCGATATGGAGGTCCCGGCCTTCAGCCAAGGCAGTGAGTATGTGCCGGATATCGACGAGACCTATCGTTTCGATCGCAACACGACGCTCGCCATCCTCGCAGGCTTCGCGTTCAACCGGCGCGTGATGATCCAGGGCTATCACGGCACGGGCAAGTCGACCCATATCGAACAGGTGGCCGCCCGGCTGAACTGGCCGTGCATTCGCATCAACCTCGACAGCCATATCAGCCGGATCGATCTGATCGGCAAGGACGCGATCGTGCTGCGCGACGGCAAGCAGGTGACGGAGTATCGCGAGGGCATTCTGCCCTGGGCGCTGCAGCACCCCACCGCCCTGGTCTTCGACGAATACGACGCCGGACGGCCGGACGTGATGTTCGTGATCCAGCGCGTGCTGGAGGTCGAGGGAAGGCTGACCCTGCTGGACCAGAACAAGATCATCCGCCCGCACCCGTCCTTCCGGCTGTTCTCGACGGCCAATACCGTCGGCCTGGGCGACACGACCGGCCTCTATCACGGCACCCAGCAAATCAACCAGGGCCAGATGGACCGCTGGAACATCGTCGCGACCTTGAACTATCTGGAACATGACGACGAGGTGAACATCGTCCTGGCGAAGATGCCCCAGTACGACACCGAGAGTGGTCGCGAGGAGGTCAGCGCCATGGTGCGGCTGGCCGATCTGACGCGCGCCGGCTTCATGGCGGGCGACATCTCCACCGTCATGTCGCCGCGCACGGTGATCACCTGGGCAGAGAACCAGGAGATCTTCGGCGATCGCGCCTTTGCGTTCCGGACCACGTTCTTGAACAAGTGCGACGAGGTCGAGCGGCCCGTGGTCGCTGAGTATTATCAGCGCTGCTTTGGTGAGGAACTGGCCGACGAACTGCCCTTGTCGTGACCGCCTTGGACGGCAACGGGCCAGTCTAGCCGCTCAGATGCCGAAAACCTGATCAGACCATGTCCCAACGACAAGACGACCCGACGGAGACCTTCAAGCAGGCGACGGCGGCATGCCTTCGGGCAATCGCCGAACGGGGCGACGTAACCGTAACCTTTGGCAGCGAGCCCGCTGGCATCGCGGGCACCAGGGCCCGCCTGCCCGCCCCGCCGCGAACCATGGACCGGCAGGAAGCCGCCCGCGTTCGGGGCGCGGCCGATCAGGTCGCGCTGCGGCTGCGCCATCACGACGCCGGCGTGCACGCGGCGCGCCTGCCCTCCGGCGACACCGCGCGGGCGACGTTCGACGCCTTGGAACAGGCGCGATGCGAAGCAATCGGCGCCCGCCAGATGGCCGGCGTCGCGGACAATCTCGAAGCCGCGATGGACGATCGCTACCGCCGGCAGGGTTTCGAGGCCATGACGGAACGCGAGCAGGTGCCCTTGGTCGAGGCCATCCGGCTGCTGGCGCGTGAAGCGATGACCGGCAGCCAGCCGCCCGAGGTCGCCAAACAGGCCGCCGGCCTGTGGCGTCCATGGATCGAAAAGCGTATCGGCAACAAGCTGACCGGTCTGCGCGACCTGTTGGACGATCAGCAGGCCTTTGCCCAGTCGGTGCGCCAAATGCTCTCCGACATGGACATGGATGTCGGTGCGGAGGACGAGGCCGACCCGGACCAGGCGGACGACGATCAGGAACCGGACCAGGACGAGACCGATACCGAACAACGCCAGGGCGAGGAAACCTCGCTGGACCCGGACTCCATAGAAGGCGACCCGTCCGACGGCGACGAGATGGAGGCCGAAGGGGCGGCCGAGGACATCGACGGCGATCTGGCCGAAACCGCCGGCGACGACGACCCGGACGCCCCCGGACGCCCTTGGGAACGGCCGGAGGGCGACATCAACGACCCGTCGCGCATGAGCTATCGGGCCTTCGCCACCGAGTTCGACGAGATCACCGACGCGGCCGACCTGTGCGACGGGGACGAGCTGACCCGGCTGCGCCTGATGCTGGACCAGCAGTTGCAGCATCTGCAGGGCGCGATCGCTCGGCTGGCCAATCGGCTGCAACGGCGCCTGATGGCCCGCCAGACACGGGACTGGGAATTCGATCTCGACGAGGGGATTCTGGACGCCTCCCGGCTGGCACGCATCGTGGTCAATCCGATGTCGTCGCTGTCCTTCAAGGTCGAGAAGGACACCGATTTCCGGGATACGGTGGTCACCCTGCTCATCGACAACTCCGGCTCGATGCGCGGCCGGCCGATCGGTATCGCGGCGATCAGCGCGGACATTCTGGCGCGGACCTTGGAACGCTGCGGCGTGAAGGTCGAGATCCTGGGCTTCACCACACGCGCCTGGAAGGGCGGCATGTCGCGCGAGAAGTGGATTCAGGCCGGCAAGCCGGAACGGCCCGGACGGCTGAACGATCTTCGGCACATCATCTACAAGGCGGCCGATGCGCCCTGGCGCCGGGCGCGCAAGAATCTCGGCCTGATGCTGCGCGAAGGCATCTTGAAGGAAAATATCGACGGCGAGGCCCTGCTGTGGGCCCATGAGCGGCTGCTGGCCCGGCAGGAGCAGCGGCGCATCCTGATGGTGATCTCAGACGGCGCCCCGGTCGACGACAGCACGCTGTCGGTCAATCCCGGCAACTATCTTGAACGGCACCTGAAGCAGGTGATCGACTATATCGAGACCTACTCGCCGGTGGAGATCATCGCCATCGGCATCGGCCACGACGTCACCCGCTATTACCGTCGTGCGGTGACCATCGTGGATGCCGAGCAGCTGGGCGGAACCATGGTCGACAAGCTGGCCGAACTGTTCGACGAGACCGCCCAGGCACCCATGCGCCGTCGCGCCTCCTAGCGCGCCTTTCTCAGATCCGCTTGTTGCCGCCCGGTATGGTCAAGGCGCCTCGATCCCGGACGTTTGGCAGACGTGCAGGGTCGCGCGTGCCTACGACGCGGAGCGGGCCAGCAGCGTGTCGAGACGGTCGTAACTGTCGCTGACGCCGCTTTCCATGGGCGAGGCCAGCACGGCGTCGCGCGCCGCCTTGCTTTCGTACTTCATGAAGGTCTTCATCCAGGTCGCGCCGTCATCATCCTCGAAGACCATCGTGACCTCGGCCTCGCCCGGATACCAGGCCATGTCGTACTTCTCGGTCGCCACCAGGCGTTCTGGCGGGGTTATCTCACGAAAGACCCCCCCGACGCCGATTTCAGTGCCGTCCGTGCCGCGCCAGACGTACCGATAGGCGCCGCCGACCCGCAAATCGATCTCACAGACCGGCATGGTCCAGCCGGGCGGCCCCAAGAGCCACTGGCTGACCAGCTCGGGCTTGGTGAAGGCGTCGAACAGCAGCTGGGGTGGCGCCTGAAAGCGACGCGACATGAGGATTTCGCGATCGGTGGTCGCCGCGATGGTCAAGGCCTTGGTGTCGGTCATCGTCTACTCCTCCTTCGGGTCGCGATCGGGTTGGCTCTGCAGCGTGTCGAGCAAGGCGTCAAGGCGCTGGAAGTTCCCCTCCCATAGCTGGCGATAGCGCTCCAGCCAGGCACTAGCCTCCGCCAATGGCGCCGCTTCCAGCCTGCATGGCCGCCGTTGGGCATCGCGGCCGCGAGAGATCAGGCCGGCTTGCTCAAGCACCTTCAGATGGCGGGAAACCGCTGGCTGGCTCATGTCGAAGGGCTCGGCCAGTTCCATGACCGACGCCTCGCCCAAGGTCAGCCGCGCGAGAATTGCCCGACGGGTCGGATCCGCCAGCGCAGAAAAAGTCGTGTCGAGATGATCGGGCATTTGGTACATAGCACAGCTATTATATAACATATCCGCTATATACAGGCATCCCTTCGTCGTCAAGCGGCTTTGCTGTTGGCGGATGCCTCTCCGGCCTGCTTCGATCTGCCACGTTAAGAGTGCGAACCAATCTCATTTAGCTGTTGAGTTCGCCGATCCAGCACGGTAAGCCTTGCAAGCGAGAACCATTCTCACCCTGTAGCCGGCTCATGCGCCGGCTTCACGCTTATGGAGGTTATAGAGTGAACGTTACCAAGACAGCCGTTTCGACACTGGCGATCGCCATGGTGTTGGGGGCAGCCGCGGCGCAGGCCCAAGAGCTCAACATCTACTCTTCCCGGCACTATGACACCGATCAAGCACTGTACGACAACTTCACCGACGAAACCGGCATCACGATCAACCTGATCGAAGCTGGCGCCGATGAGCTGATCGAGCGTTTGGTCGCCGAAGGCGCCAACAGCCCGGCGGACCTGCTGATCACGGTCGATGCCGGACGCCTTTGGCGCGCGGACCAGGCGGGACTGCTGCAGCCGGTCAACTCCGATATCCTGGACGAGCGGATCCCGGAACACCTGCAACACCCCGACAATCACTGGTTCGGCTTTTCAAAGCGCGCCCGCGTGATCGTCTATAACGTCGACGACGGTGCGCCGGAAGGCTTGGAGAACTACGAAGACCTTGCCGATCCGGCCTATGAAGGCATGATCTGCATCCGGTCGTCGTCCAACATCTACAACATCTCGCTGATGTCCGCCTTGATCGAAAGCGTCGGCGCCGAGGCCGCGCAGGACTGGGCAGAGGGCGTGGTCGCCAACATGGCCCGCGACCCGGAAGGCAACGATACGGCGCAACTGCGCGCCGTGGCCGCCGGTGAATGCGCCTTGGGTGTGTCCAACACCTACTATGTCGGCCGGCTTTTGGCATCCGACGATGCCGCCGACCGTGCGGTCGGCGAACAGTTGGGCATCATCTTCCCCAACCAGGATAATCGCGGCACCCATGTGAACATCTCCGGCGCGGGCGTTCTGGCCAACGCACCGAACCCGGAGGCGGCAGTCGCGTTCCTGGAGTACCTCACCAGCGATGAGGCCCAGACCTACTTCGCCGAGGGCAACAACGAGTATCCCGTGGTCGAGGGTACCGCCGTCCCCGGTCCGATCGCCAACTTTGGCGACTTTAACGAAGAAAGCATCAACGCGGAAATCTATGGCGCCAACGCCGCCGAGGCCGTGCGCGTCTACGACCGGGCGGGCTGGCAGTAAGCCGCGTCAATCCAGCAGGCGCGTCGCGGCGACCCACCAGGCGGGATGTGTCTCGCTAAGGGCCGATGCCGCGGCGCTTGCCGCCGCCGGATCGTCGTAAAGGGCAAAACAGGTCGGGCCGCTGCCAGACATGGCGGCGACCCGACAGCCTTTCGTGGCACCCAGTTCCCGCAGGACATCGCCGATCGGCGGCGCGAGCGCGATGGCCGGCACCAAAAGGTCGTTGGCCGCCGCCCTCTCGGTGCGCGACGCCATGCGCGCAAACTGCTGGAAGACCTCGGCGGTCGACAGCGCGACGCCGGGATTCACCAGCACCACGGGACGCGACGCTTCCGGCGCGACGGGGTTCACGACCTCGCCGATCCCTGACATATGGCAGCGGCGCGGGCGCAGGCACACCGGAACATCCGCACCGAGAGACAAGGCGATTTCAGGAATCTGAGGATCGTCCAGATCCAGCGACCAATGGCGGCACAGCAGACGCAGGGTCGCCGCCGCGTCGGCGGAGCCGCCACCAACGCCCGCCTCTACCGGCAACCGCTTCGTCAGCTGAAAAGTGCCGGGCGATGGCCGGCCAAACCGCTCGCCCAAGCTCTCGGCCGCGCGCAAAACCAGGTTGTCGCGCGACGTCGGCGTCGCCGCCGCGAACGGGCCGTCAATGCTGAGACCGAACGTGCCCTCCGGCCGCAACGTGACCGAATCGGCCAGGTCGGCGAACACCACGAGGCTGTCGAGCAGATGGTAGCCATCCGGCCGACGGCCAACGACGTGAAGGCTCAGGTTAAGCTTGGCGGGCGCACGCTCCGTCAACCGCGCCTTACCGCCGCTCAAGGCGACAGCGATGCCGGCCGGAACTCCTCCAGAATGCCGTCCTCGAGCAGCCCATCCGTCAGCTTTGCTTCCAGACTGGTGATGCGCTCATCGTCCGTCGCGTTGGCCAAGGCACGCTCCCATTGAAACCTGGCCTCGGCGTACCTGCCCACGACCCAATAGGCGTCCCCCAAATGGTCGTTGATCTCCGGATCGGTGGGTTCGAGCGTCACGGCCAGTTCCAACCACTCGATCGCCTCGTCCATCCGCCCCTGGCGGTAGTAGACCCAGCCGACGCTGTCGGCGATGAAGCCGCTCTCCGGCTCCAGCTCGATGGCGCGCAGCAGCAACTCCTCGGCCTCGTCCACGTTGATGCCACGATCAGCCCAGGAGTAGCCCAGATAGTTCAGCAGGAAGCCATTGTCGGGGTTGATGTCGATCGCTTGGATGAAATCCCGCTCCGCTCGGTCCCAGGTGCCGGAACGCTCCAGGGCGATGCCCCGCCGAAACAGAAAGCTCCAGTCCGATTCGACCAGTTGGGGTACCCGTTCCACCGCCTCGTCATAGGCCATAACGGCCTCGTCAAAGCGGTGTTGAACGCGCAGTAGGTCACCGCGCTGGACCAGCGGATCGGCCGAATCCGGCGTGGCCTCCGCCAGCACCTCCAGCTCGGTCAGCGCCTGTTCGTAGCGTTCCAGCTCGCCCAATAACGCCGCCCGGCGCAAGGCAGCGGCATTGCCGTGCCGCGTTCCCAGTTCCAACTCGGCGTAGGCCGACAACGCATCCTCGTGCGCGTCCGCGTCGCGGAAGACGTCGCCAAGCAGCAGTTGAATCTGCGGTGCCTCCGGCCACAGATACTGGGCATACCGGATGTAGTGCATGGCATCGCGGGTGGCGTCTTCCAGGGTCAGCGCGTTGGCGATCTGATAGAAGGCCTCGCCCAGCCCCCTGCCCGGCTCCGGTATGGGTCGCGGGATCGACTGACCGCCCTCGATGCGATCGAGCGCGGCGGCAAGGAATCGCGACTGGTTGCCGCCATCGATGGCATCGGCCAGCAAGGTCAGCGCTTCATCCTCGCGGCCATGCCGGCTGAGCAACGAGGCCAGCGCCTCGATCAGAAGATCGGTCTGCGCCCCTTCCAAGGCCATTCGGTATTCGGTCTCGGCCTCGTCGACCTGATCGGCGAGATCGAACATCAATGCCAGGTGAAGGTGCGCCAGGCTGGCAAAACCGCCCGTGCCGCGCACCAGGTCCAGTGCGGCGTCGGCGGCAACGATGTCGCCCTGCCCAGCCGCGGCCCAAGCCTCGACGAACGGTAGGGAGAAGCGGGTGACGCCGACCCGTTCCATGTCTTCGACAAGAGATTGCGCCTGGTCGTAATCGCCGCTGTTCATGGCTTCGACCATCAGGATGGTGTCGACCAGGACGACGTCCTCGGCACGCTCCGTGGCCTGTCGGGCCAGCGGCAACGCATCCGCGACACCGTTGGCGGCCAGCGACAAGCCAAGCGCGCTGCGTAATATCGTCGGGCTGTCCGGATCGCGCTCCAGCGCCTCGCGCATAAACGCCGCCGCAGACGATAGATCGGCGCGCGTCGCGGCAATCGTACCCGCCAGATAGGCGCCCGCCTGAGACTGCGGATCGACCGAGATGGGGTCGGCGGCGGAGGCATGGGTCCCGGCGACCGTCGCCACGACCAGAACGGCGGGACCAAGCCAGCCGAACGCCCGTCTTTCCGCCCTACTCTCCGCGTGCCTTTTGACCTGCATCATCAGACCCCTGCATCGATTGCGCCCCGCCACCCGTCACATATTCGGATAGTTAGGGCCCCCGCCGCCCTCGGGAACCGTCCACACGATGTTTTGAGCGGGATCCTTAATATCGCAGGTTTTGCAGTGGACACAATTCTGGGCGTTGATAACGAAGCGCGGATTGCCGCCATCATCGTCGCGCACGATTTCGTACACGGCCGCCGGGCAATAGCGCTGTGCCGGCTCGTCGAACTGTGGCAAATTGCGCGCCACCGGGACCGTTTCATCCAACAGCTTCAGGTGCGAGGGCTGGTTTTCCTCGTGATTGGTGTTGGACAGAAAGACCGACGACAGCCGGTCGAACGTGATCACGCCGTCCGGCTTTGGATAGTCGATCTTTTTCGCGCGATCGGCCGACTGCATGCCTTCATGGTCGGCGTGACGGTGACGAAGGGTCCAGGGCAGAACCCCGCGCGACCACAGCTCGATGCCGCTGTAAAGCGTGCCGCCCAGCAACCCCCATCGATAGGACGGCCGGCAATTGCGGACGGTCTTGAGCTCCTTATAGACCCAGCTTTCCTTCAGCGCGGCCGGGTAGCTGACGAGTTCGTCGCCCTGCCGGCCCTCCTGCAGGGCCGCGAACGCGGCCTCGCCCGCCAGCATGCCACTCTTCATCGCGGTGTGGTTGCCCTTGATCTTGGGCACGTTCAGGAAACCGGCGGAACAGCCGATGATCGCGCCACCCGGAAAGGTCAGCTTGGGGATCGATTGCAGCCCGCCCTCGTTGATCACGCGCGCACCATAGGCCAGCCGGCGGCCGCCCTCTAGCGTTGTGCGAATCACAGGGTGGGTTTTGTAGCGATTGAACTCCTCGAACGGCGCCAGATAGGGGTTCTTGTAGTCCAGGCCGACCACGAAGCCGACGGAGACCTGGTTGTCTTCCAAATGATAGAGCCAGCCACCGCCATAGGTCGACCGGTCCAGGGGCCAGCCGAAACTGTGGACCACCAGCCCCTGCTTGTGCTTGGCCGGCTCGACCTCCCAGATCTCCTTGATGCCGAGGCCGAAGGTCTGCGGATCGCAGTCGCGGCGAAGGTCAAACCGTTCGAACAGCGTCTTGGTCAGCGAACCGCGCGCGCCCTCGGCGAACAGGGTGTATTTGGCGTGCAGTTCCATGCCGGGCGTGTAGTTGGCGGTCTGCTCGCCATCCTTGCCGATGCCCATGTCGCCCGTCGCAACGCCCTTGACGGTGCCGTCGTCGTGATAGAGCACTTCAGCCGCGGCAAAGCCGGGATAGACCTCAACACCCAACGCCTCCGCCTGCTCCGCCAGCCAGCGGCAGACATTGGCCATCGAGACGATGTAGTTGCCCTTGTTGTGCTGCTCCGGCGGCAACATGAAGCCGGGGAACTTGAAGGATCCCTTCTCGGTCAGGACGCGAAACTCGTCGCCCGTCACCGGGGTGTTGAGCGGCGCGCCCTTGTCGCGCCAGTCGGGGATCAGCTCGTTCAGAGCACGCGGCTCAAGCACCGCACCTGACAGGATGTGCGCCCCGACCTCCGACCCTTTTTCCAGCACCGTCACGGAAATCTCGGCGTCGGCCTCGGCGGCCAACTGCTTCAGGCGGATCGCAGCGCTGAGCCCGGAAGGGCCCGCCCCTACGATCACCACGTCGAACTCCATCGATTCCCGTTCCATGCCCCCCGCTTCCCGGATACCGCTTTCCTGTTGCCATCACGCCCATCCCTTGATGGGATAGACGCCGTCGCACCGCTATTGAGTTGGGTTTTGAACCATGTCTCAGCCAGGGCCGCAACCATTGGCCGCACTGCTGCGATGGTATGAAGCCATGGGCGTGGATGAGATCCATGGGGATGTGCCGGTCGATTTCACCTCCCTGCCGGCCAGCGCCAAGCGGGCCAAGCCGGCCGCCTCGCCGGTTGCGGCGGCGCCTGCTCCGGATGCGCCGCCGGCAGTCGCGTCACTGGCACGAAATGACGCTCCCCTGGGCACCGCCGATGCCAGCAAGTCGGCAATCGCCGTGGCCTCGGCTGCACCCACGCTGGAGGCCCTGAAGCAGGCGCTGGCCGACTTCGAAGGCTGTTCGTTGAAGGCGACGGCAACGAATTTGGTGTTCAGCGACGGGCATCCGCAGGCGCCAATCATGGTGATCGGCGAGGCGCCGGGTGTCGACGAGGACCGCCAGGGCCTGCCCTTCGTCGGCGTTTCCGGCCGGCTGCTCGATCGCATGCTGGCGGCGATCGGCCTCGACCGGCATGCGGAAGACCCGGCCAAGGCCGCCTACATCACCAACATCCTGCCGTGGCGGCCGCCCGGGAATCGCCAGCCGAATGCGGGTGAGATCGCCGTATGCCTGCCGTTCATGCATCGCCACATCGCACTGAAGCGGCCCAAGCTGCTGATCCTGGCCGGCGGTGTTTCGGCCAAGACCCTGCTCGACACCTCACAAGGCATCACGCGCCTGCGCGGCCGCTGGGTCGATCTCACCGTTCCGGGCCTGGACGCGCCGGTGCCGGCCATGCCGCTCTACCATCCGGCCTATCTGCTGAGGCAACCGGCGCAAAAGCGGCAGGCCTGGCGCGACCTGTTGGCGGTGCAGGAGCGACTGGAAACGCCTTAACCGCCGCGCCACATAGGGTGGACCGTCCTTTTTTCGGGGTTTGTGCCATGGGCCGTATCGACGACAGCCGCCCTTTCCTGCCCGTCAACATCGCGGTCATGACCGTGTCCGACAGCCGCGACGCTGTGACCGACACCTCCGGCGACACGCTGGTGGACCGGCTGACCAAGGCCGGGCATAGGCTGGCGGCGCGCGCCATCGTGCGCGACGATCTGAACGCCATAATGGACCAGCTCCGCCAATGGATCCTCGACCCGTCGATCGATGTCGTGCTGTCGACCGGCGGCACCGGCGTGACCGGCCGGGACGTGACGCCCGAGGCGTTCGAGCATCTCTACGAGAAGGCCATCCCCGGCTTTGGCGAGATCTTCCGGCTGGTGTCCTACGACAAGATCGGCACCTCGACGATCCAGAGCCGGGCCACGGCCGGTGTCGCCGGCGGCACTTACCTCTTCGCCCTGCCCGGCTCGCCCGGCGCCTGCAAGGACGCCTGGGACGGTATTCTGCAGGACCAGTTGGACAACCGGCACCGGCCTTGCAACTTCGTCGAGCTGATGCCGCGCTTGCAGGAGCATCAGCGGCCGGCCAGCTAGGAATTTGTTCTTGTTTTGTTCCTGGTCTGCGCTATGATCAGGAATGCCGTCCTTTCCACCGAACCAGACCGTGCGCGGGCGCGGGGCAATCAGCAATCGCGACAGCCGTTTTGAGCCTCATTCCCATGAGTGGATGGACGACGGCTGGGGCACCGCACCCGATGCAGGTGGGCCGAACCGCATCGAAACCACCCTGCTGGTCGACCGGGCGCGGACCATTCTGAACCGCAACAACTCCCCCGATATCCCGTTCGACCTGTCGATCAACCCGTACAAGGGCTGCGAGCATGGCTGCATCTACTGTTATGCCAGGCCGTCGCACGCCTTCTTGGGCCTGTCGCCGGGCTTGGATTTCGAGACCAAGATCTTCTACAAGCCCAACGCCGGGGCCCTGCTGGACAAGGCACTGAGGGCGAAAGGCTATCGCGCCCAACCCATCGCACTTGGCGCCAACACCGACCCCTATCAGCCGATCGAACGGCGGACCCGCACCACCCGCGCGATCCTGGAGGTGCTGGCGCGGTTCAACCATCCGGTCGGCATCATCACCAAGTCGGCCCTGATCCTGCGCGACCTGGACATCCTGGCGCCGATGGCGGCGCGCGACCAGGTCAAGGTCTCGCTCTCGATCACCACGCTGGACCGCGATCTGGCCAGGGCCATGGAGCCGCGCGCGGCGACGCCGACCCGGCGGTTGGAGGCGATCCGGCGACTGTCGGAGGCAGGCGTGCCGACGGCCGTGATGTCGGCGCCCATGATCCCAGGCCTGACCGACCATGAGATGGATGCGATCCTGGAGGCCGCCGCCGACGCCGGCGCGATCAGCGCGGGTTACACCATGCTGCGCCTGCCCCTGGAAATCGCCGACCTGTTCACCGAGTGGCTGCGCGAACACGCCCCCTTGCGGGCCGACCGTGTGATGAGCCTTGTACGCCAGACCCGCAACGGCGCCGTCTATAACAGCCGGTTCGGCGAACGCATGCGCGGCGAAGGGCCGATCGCCGAGCTCTTGAACCGCCGCTTCAACGCCGCCTGCCGACGCCTGGGGTTGGACGGCATGCGTTTCGACCTCGACTACAGCCGTTTCGCCGTGCCCGCCGCGACCGAGGAGCAGCCGTCTTTGTTCTGAGCAAGGTTGATCAGGCGCTACACTCCCCCGAGTAACGCCGATTCGAAGGGCTGGGCCCGTGCCGGATTTTGCCTTGGAGATTGAGTTGGGCGCGCCTGGCCGCTCTATCGCCGGCATCGACGAGGCCGGTCGTGGTCCTTTAGCCGGGCCGGTTACGGCGGCCGCGGCGATCCTGCCGCACCCCCTGCCCCCGGATCTGGAGCGGCTGGATGACAGCAAGGCGCTGACGGCCGCCGCGCGAGCGGAGCTGCTGCCGGTCATCCTGGAGCAGTGCCAAACCGGCATCGGCTGGGCCAGCGTGGATGAGATCGACGCGCTGAACATCCTGCAGGCCAGCATGCTGGCCATGTGCCGGGCGCTTCACGACCTGGGGGCCGATGTCCATGCCGTTCTGGTCGACGGCAACAGGCTGCCGGCGGACCTGCCGTGCCCCGGGCAGGCCGTGGTCAAGGGCGACGGCAAAAGCCTCTCGATCGCGGCCGCCTCAATCGTCGCGAAAGAGAGCCGGGACGCCGAGATGGCCCGCCTGGCGTCGATGCATCCGGGCTATGGCTGGGAGACGAACATGGGCTATGGCACGGCGGCGCACCGCTGCGCGATCAAGAAGCACGGACCGACGCCCCATCACCGGCGAAGCTTCGCGCCGATCGCGCAACTGGCCTTGACGCTTTAGCGCACCTTCAAGACGGCCTTTCGCGCAGCTTCGGCTGTGACCAGCGCAGCCAAGCCCACGGCCGACTTGTGTCTTTCGCGTGCTCCAGTTCCGGTTCGGCGGCCAAGACATACCGGTCGACGTAGGCAAGCCACTCATTCAACAAGATAAGAAGCCGAACATCGTTGACCGTGTCCGGACCTTCGGGGCGGGCGCGGGCGATCGCAGCTTCAAAGATCGCCGTCCGACGATCGCGTTCCTCAGCAGCCGACGACGGGACCTTGCCCTCGGTTTTGGCGCCGAGACTGTCGGCGACATGTTTCAGCGCCGCTTCAACCCGATCGCGGTGGGCGATCGTCGCCTTCATGGCGTCGGCGCAATGCTCTTTCAGCCAATCCGACGGCGAAGCCCAATAGCCGATGATCAGTGAATGGACCATGTTCGGCGCGCGAAACAATGTCATCCATGCCTGGACATCGATGCGTTGGCCCCGCTCGGTCAGCGCAGTCACGAAGGCCTCGTCACGACGGCGACGCGCCGCCTGCATGCGTGCAATGGCGTCGCTGCGGTTTTCCATCGGCTCGAACGGCACGGTCCGCAAGGCTTCGGCGGAGACCCGATAGCTTGTTTCGAGCGCCCGCGCCAGGGCGACGCGGGCGCCGTGGGGCCAAAGGATGAACGACATCACGGCACCGGTCGCCGCCCCCAGGGCCACGGTTTCGACGCGCGCGATATCCGTCGTGATGCCCACGGGATCGATCAGCGTGTACAAGACGATCACCAAAATGGTGAACGCGGTCTGACCGATCATGAAACCGACGACGCCCGGCATGTAGCCGGCCATGAAGACCGCAATCGGCAACAGAATCCACATCGCGACCGGACTGTTGCCAAAGACAAGCAACACCAATGCCGCGATAACAAAACCGATCAGCGTGCCCGCAACGGCCTGAAGGGATGTCGCCGTGGTCGACGCGGCGCTGGAGTGCAGCACCAGCAAGGCCGCCAGCGTCACCCAGAAGCCATGATCCACCGGCACGACCTTTGCCACGACCACTGCCAGGCTGAGGGCGGCGGCGGCGCGAATGCTATTGCGAAAAACCACTCCGTCGGGGTCCAGGGCGAATGATAAAATGCCGCGAATTCGGCTGAAGAGAGCGAGCGGCCGATCGGAGTATGGGCGCAATTCCGGCGCCGTTTCGGTTGGGGCGACCAGGCTGCCCGCGCCCATGGCAATGGCGGCGTTGGCCTCGACCCAGATGGCGATGTGCGACAGCGCCTTGATCGGAAACATGCGCCGTACCGCAGCCAGCGCGGGATCGCCGGTTTGGGCCCCGGCCGTTTCCTCTTCCGCCGCTTGCATCGCCGCCAGGTCGACGGTGTGGTCGGTGGCCAGTCTTGCTCGATCCAATTCAGGAATGTCCTGAGCCAGGGTGTCAGGGTCGGCCTCCTCCAGGAGAACGGCCCGTGTGCGACTGAAGGCATCGGCGCAAGCGGCCCTGAGGGGCGTTTCCAGTTGCCGGTCCCCGTCACCGTCGAGCAAGCGACGGGTCATGTCCGCCGCTTGTTCAAGCCGGGTCAGCATGCGCAGCAGCCCGATGTCACGCGAGGTCGGGCCGGCCGGTCGCAAGGGCGTGCTGATCGCCTTTAGCGCATCCGCCAGTCCCTTTTGCGCCCGGTTGTACCCTGTCTCCGCGGCCTCGCGATCGTTCGTGTTTGCCAGTGCCGACGACAGGCCGCCGCAGATGTCCGCCAGGCTTCTGCGCAACCTCGGCCGCCTGTCGATCGGCCACAGGAACAGACCGGCAATCATCGCGACGGCTCCGCCGATCGTCCAACCGATGACGCGTACGTCGATCGGCGATGCGCTCAAAGGATCCATGACGGCGAGCGAAAAGGACAGCGCGGCCGGCGCCATGAAGACAGGGGCGTAGCCACCAAACACCGCGGCGAACGAGACAAGAAACATGATGACGAACATGGCGGCCGCACCGCCGACGATGGTGTCGGACAACAGCGAGCCGATGATGATGAGGACGTCGCCAAGGACGATCATCGCCGCATAAGCGACCGCCCTCGGCTTCGACGGCCCGCCGAAGTTCGCGAAGATGATCCCCACCAGGCAGCCGAAGAAGCCGTAGGTCGCGATGGTCTGGAGACCGAGCGCAAGGTGCAACACGGCAAACAAGGCCGGCACCACCAGGATGGCGCGCATCGATTTCCGCAAGCTGAGCAGATCCGGGTCGCGTGCGCGCAGTTTGCCCAGCAAACTCATCGCACTAGCCAACCCAGCCAGCGGACAGTCGGGTTTCCGTAGGCGTCGCCATGGCGATGTCGGTCCTCGCGCCAGCGTCGTGATGACGGGTCAAGCAAAACCACCCTGCTCATCACGACGGAGCCGGTCAACCGTTCACGATTTCGGCGCGCAGTTGAGATGTCCGGGCTTGCCCATTCGACCGCAACATGCTGCGTCGTTTCAATGGCTGAACACCAGGTCTTGCGTTCGCATGCCAACGTTTCATGAGATTATGCATCACTTTCGAGTCGCCAGATAAGCATATGACACAATTGATTTATTGACGTGAGTCGCGCCATGACTCATGGTGCGCCGATGACTGGCCGATCTACCCCCAATGAACCGCCGCGCGACCAGATCCTGCGGGGCGACTGCGTCGAGCTGATGCGGGCGCTGCCAGCCGGCAGCGTGGACTGCGTCTTCGCTGATCCACCCTACAACCTTCAGCTTGGCGGCGAATTGCACCGGCCAAACAACAGCCGGGTGGACGGAGTCGACGCCGACTGGGACAAGTTTTCCGACTTTTCGGCCTATGATCAGTTCACCCGTGATTGGCTGGCCGCTGCGCGCGAAGCCCTGAAACCCGACGGCAGCCTGTGGGTGATCGGCAGCTATCACAACATCTTTCGGGTCGGCGCGATCTTGCAGGATCTGGGGCTTTGGATCTTGAACGACATCGTCTGGCGCAAATCGAACCCGATGCCGAACTTTCGCGGCACCCGGTTTACCAACGCCCATGAGACGCTGATCTGGGCAGCCCGATCGCCAGAGGCGAAGTACACCTTCAACTACGAGGCCATGAAGAACCTGAATGAGGAACTGCAGATGCGCTCCGACTGGGTTCTGCCGGTCTGCGGTGGTCCGGAACGGTTGCGCGACGCGGGCGGCAGAAAGATCCACCCGACCCAAAAGCCGGAAGCGCTCTTGTATCGGGTCTTGCTGGCCTCGACACGCCCCGGCGAGACGATCCTGGATCCGTTCTTCGGCACCGGCACGACGGGTGCCGCGGCCAAGAAGCTGGGGCGGCACTACATCGGTATCGAGCGGGACCCCGCCTACATCACCCATGCCGAACGAAGGCTGGCCGACATTGCGGGGCCGACCGATCCGGAGGCCATCAAGCTGATCGCCAAGCGGCAGGAACCGCGCATTCCGTTCGGCTGGGTGGTCGAACGCGGGCTGCTGAAGCCTGGCGAGGCCCTGTTCGACCAGCGGCGGCGCTACCGGGCCAAGGTGCGCGCCGACGGCACCCTGGTGGCCAGCGGTCGCGGCGGCAACCATCGCGGCTCGATCCACAAGGTGGGCGCGGCCTTGCAAGGCGCGCCAAGCTGCAACGGCTGGAGCTTTTGGCATTTCGAGCCCGCGCGCGGTCGACTGGCACCGATCGACGTGCTGCGCCAGAAACTGCGGGCAGAGCTGCACTGAGCTTGTCGCATTGCGGCGGAATCGCCGCTCGTGTTAAGGGCTTAGGCCATGGATCAGTTCGCCCCGCATCGTCTTGATGAACCGGTCGCGCGTTTGGGCGTGCGACACTTGTTTGTGCGCGACCTCGTGGTTCCCGCCCGCATCGGCATCTACGATCATGAAAAGGCCGCCTCCCAGCGGGTGCGGCTCAATCTCGATCTGGCGGTCGAGGAAGGCAACGGCGACGACCGGATCGAGGCCGTGGTCAGCTACGAGCCCTTCGTGACGGCGGCGCGCCAACTGGCGCTGGAGGCCCATAGCGAGCTGGTTGAGACCTTGGCGGAAAAGCTGGCGGCGTTTTGCCTGCAAGACCGGCGCGTGCTCGCCGCCCGGGTGCGGGTTGAAAAGCTGGACGTCTTCGACGATGCCGGATCGGTCGGCGTCGAGATCGAACGGCGCCAAAGCGCCTAACCGGCTCCGGCGCTCCGCATCTCCACGATTGCCTGGCGGGCCAAAGCGTCGGCTCTCTCGTTCTCCTCGTGGCCCGCATGGCCCTTTACCCAGCGCCAGTCGATCCGGTGCTTGCCGATTGCCTGTTCCAGCCGCTGCCAGAGATCGACATTCTTCACCGGCTTCTTCGCGGCCGTCCGCCAGCCATTGGCGCGCCATCCGGCTAGCCATTGGGTGATGCCGTTTTTGACATAGGCGCTGTCGGTCGTGAGCACCACGCGCATGGGGCGTTTCAGGCTTTCCAGCGCGCTGATCGCCGCCATCAACTCCATGCGGTTGTTGGTCGTCTCCGGCTCGCCGCCATTCAGCTCCTTCTCATGGCCCTTCCAGCGCAGGATGGCGCCCCAGCCGCCGGGACCCGGATTGCCAGAACAGGCGCCGTCGGTGAAGATCTCGACCACGTTGTCGGTCATGCTTCCAGGCCATAGGCGGCGGGGCTGGAGACGCCCTGATGGAACCGAAGCTTGGCCCAGTATTCCAGCGGGTCTTTCGGCTTTACCAGGGCGCCCGCCGGCGTGTTCAGCCAGTCGTAAAGCCGGGTCAGCAAGAAGCGCAGGGCGCTGCCGCGCGCCAACAGAGGCAGGGCGTTCAGTTCGGTCATCGAGAACGGCCGGCGCGCCCGATAGGACGACAACAACAGCTTGGCCTTGGTGACGTTGAAGGCGCGGTCGGGCTCGAAGCACCAGGCGTTGAGGCAGATGGCAACGTCATAGGCAAAGGCGTCCGTGCAAGCGAAGTAGAAATCGATCAGGCCGGTCAGGCGGTCGCGCTGAAAGAAGACATTGTCCGGAAACAGGTCCGCGTGGATGACCCCGGCGGGCAGATCGGCGGGCCAATTGGCCTCGATCCAGTCCAGTTCACGCGACAGTGCGTCAGCCAGATCGGGCTTGACTTCATCGGCGCGGTCCAGGCAGGCGTCCAGTAGCGGCCGCCAGCCGGCAACGGAAAGGTCGTTCGGCCGGGCCATGGGAAAGTCCTGGCCGGCAATGTGCATTTCCGCCAGTGCCGCGCCGACCTCGGCGCAATGGGGCGGCCGGATGCGTTTCGGCCACATGCCGGAAAGAAAGGTGATGATCGCCGCCGGCCGACCAGCCAGCGTATGCAGCGACTGTCCGTCGGGCGCCTTCACGGGTACCGGACACGCGACACCCTTGGCCGCCAGATGTTCCATCAGGCCCAGAAAGAACGGCAAATCGGCCTCGTTCACCCGCTTCTCGTAAAGGGTCAGAATGAACTGGCCGGCCTCGGCGACCATCAGATAGTTGGAGTTCTCAACGCCCTCGGCGATGCCCTTCAACGACAGCACCTCGCCCAACCCGTAAAGGGTGGCGAACTCGGCGACCTCTTCGTCGGAAACATCGGTATAGACGGCCATGGCGCGCGACAGTGGCGGTATCGACCGCGCCGGTCAACGGTCGCGGGTCACGGTTTCTGCCGAATGCTCGATGCCGAGGTCATAGCACGGGCCGATCGGCCGCTTGCCGCTGCCGTCCGGCGGATCGACCACATAGGTCGGCTGGCACAGCCCGGACACCGCACCCCGCAGCGCACGCATCAAACGCTGGCCCTCGGCAATGGTCGTGCGGAAATGGGACGTGCCCGGCGCCAGATCGCCCTGGTGCAGGTAATAGGGCTTGACCCGCGCCTTGACCAGCGCGCGGAACAGGTCGGCCAACACCAACGCGTCGTCGTTGATCCCTTTCAACAAGACCGTCTGGCTGACCAGGGGCAGGCCGGCATCGGCGAAGCGGCCGATCGCCGCAAGCGCGTCAGCCGTCAATTCGCGCGAATGGTTGACGTGCAGCGCCGTCCAGATGGTTTTGGAGGACACGGACAGCGCCCCGATCATTTCAGCCGTCACGCGCCGTGGATCGACCACCGGCACGCGTGTATGGAGCCGAACGACAGCGACATGGTCGATCGTGTCCAACCGTTCCAGCAGTGCAGAGAGCCGGCGCGGCGACAGGATCAGCGGGTCGCCGCCGGTCAGGATGACCTCCCAGATGTCCGGACGGTCGGCGATGTACCCGACCGCCGTGTTCAAGGCAGCATCGTCGAGGCTGTCGCCACCGGGGCCGACCATTTCGCGCCGAAAGCAAAAACGGCAATAGACCGGGCACGCGTGCACCGCCTTCAAGAGGACCCGATCCGGATAGCGATGGACGATGCCCGGGACCGGGCTGTGGACCTGGTCGGCGATGGGATCGTCACGCTCCTCTTGCGTGCGCGTCAGCTCCATCGGGCTCGGCACGAACTGGCGCGCGATCGGGTCATCCGGGTCGGTTGGATCGATCAGGTCGGCAACGGCAGGCGTGATCGCGACGGCATAGCGGTCGGCAACCGCCTTCACGTCCGCGCGTTGCCCGCTGGAGACCAGGCCCGCCGCGACCAAGTCGTCGGCGGACCGCAAGGTGCGCCTCATGCCTGTGCCAGAACCTTGGGCAGCTTGAAGACGACGTCCTCGCGCGCGATTTCGACCTCTTGCATCGAAACGTCGTAACGTTCGCTGCAAGCCTGGACGACCTCGTCGACCAGTACCTCCGGTGCCGAAGCGCCGGCCGTTATGCCAAGCGTGCCGACGCCGTCGAGCCAACGCCAATCGATGGCGCTGGCGCGCGCGATCAGTGCCGCCTTGTCACAGCCCTGGCGCAAGGCGACCTCCACCAGACGTTTGGAGTTGGACGAGTTCTCCGCGCCGATCACCAGCATGGCCTGGCACCGCGCCGCGATGGCCTTGACCGCTTCCTGGCGGTTGGTGGTGGCGTAGCAGATATCCTCCTTGCGGGGTGCCTCGATGTTCGGAAACCGGCGCTGCAGGATGGCAATGATGTCGGCGGTGTCATCGACCGACAGGGTCGTTTGCGTGACATAGGCGAGCCTGCCATCGGAGGGAACGTCTAGCGCCTCGGCATTCTCGACCGTCTCGACCAGCGTAACCGCGCCGGGCGGCAGTTGGCCCATGGTGCCGATGACCTCCGGATGCCCGGCATGGCCGATCAGGATGATGCGACAGCCATTCTTGTGATGGCGTTCCGCCTCGCGGTGCACCTTGCTGACCAGGGGGCACGTCGCATCGACGTAAAACAGGTTGCGCCGTTCGGCCTCCGCCGGCACCGATTTCGGCACCCCGTGGGCGGAAAACACGACGGGCACGTCCGCCGGCACCTCGTCCAGTTCCTCGACGAAGACGGCGCCCTTGGCCTCCAGGTTTTCGACGACAAACCGGTTGTGCACGATCTCGTGCCGGACATAGACCGGCGCCCCGAACTGCTCCAGCGCCCGTTCGACGATCTGGATGGCCCGGTCAACGCCCGCGCAAAAGCCGCGCGGCGCGGCCAGCAGGATGGTCAGGCGCTGTCGGCTGGCGGGCACCGGGTCGGTCACGGCCCTTGTCCCCGAACCGATCAATCCCCTAGAGTCTTCCTCCAACTCCGATCCCCTTGTTTGATAGGAACAGCGCGCGATGACCGACGCTCAGAACCACAATATAGGCTCTTTCGGCCGAAAATCCGCGCGGATAACCTGGTCCGGTCTTCTTGTCGCGCTCAGCCTCGTTTTGGCGGCCTGTGGCGGCGGTCGCGACGAGGCCGAACAGCAGGTAGTCTTCGAATCGCCGCCGGCACCGCCGACCGGCTGCCCGAACGTTTCGGTTCTGGCTGGTGCTGAGTCGGTGACGCAGTTCCGGCCGGGCGGCGGTACCGGCCCGTCGAACGTTACGGCGCGCGGGCTGATCGGCGACTTTGTGGGCGAATGCACCTATGCGGAAAACTCCGTCGTGGTCGATTTGGATCTGCCTATCATTGGCGCCACCGGCCCGGCGGGCGGCACCACGGCCGCCTACGAGTACTTCGTCGCGGTGCTCGGCCCCACCAACCGCTTGTTGGGCAAGGAAATCTTCGTCACCACGATCGACTTTGGCGACACAGGCAACGGCGCGGTGTTGGAAGAGCTGGAGCAGATGATCCCTCTGCCCAACGGTGCCGCGACGGGGAACCGCTACTCCATCCTGGTCGGGTTTCAACTGACGCCGCAGCAATTGCAATACAACCGGGCGCTCTAGGATATCGCGGCAGCTTCATTTGACATTTGCCTGTGTCGGGTTAGCCTTTGCGCCAGTCAAGGTTTGTGGGTAGAAGAACCAAGCCTATGACCCTTGCGGGAGAGAGCGGACGGCTGGAAAGGCCGCGCCGTCGCCGAAGGAGCAACCGCCCCGGAAACTCTCAGGCACAAAGGACCGCAAGGGGAGGCACTCTGGAAAGCAGCCGGAACCAAGGATCCGGCTCACCGACGGAGTAAACCCGGGCCGAATCGCCGCGAGAGCGGTTGGTGCGGGTGAATCTCTCAGGTCTACGACAGTGGGGCTGTCGGCGGTGGCCATTCGGGTCCCGCCCCTGTCGGAGGGCCGGAGACCGTGTCGCAAGACCACGATGTTCAAGATCTGAAGCGTACGCCGCTGCACGGCCTGCACCTGTCGCTGGGCGGCAAGATGGTGCCGTTCGCGGGCTACGACATGCCCGTTCAGTATCCAAGCGGCATTCTGAAGGAGCACCTGCACACGCGCGACGCGGCCGGACTGTTCGACGTCTCGCATATGGGCCAGGCGGCCCTTGTCGGGCCGGACGTTGCGGCCGCCTTGGAAACGCTGGTGCCCGGCGACATTCAAGCCCTGGGCCATGGCCGCATGCGCTACACCCAGTTGACCAACGAGGCCGGCGGCATCCTGGACGACCTGATGGTCACCAAGCTGGCCGACGACCGGTTGTGGCTGGTGGTGAACGCGGCCTGCAAAGTCAACGACTTTGCCCTGATCGAAGGCGCCCTCGACGGTCGCGCCAGCCTCGAACGGGCCGAGGATCGCGCCCTTCTCGCCCTGCAGGGGCCGAAGGCGGCGGATGTGCTGAGCCGTCTGGCCCCCGATGCCGCCACCCTGCCCTTCATGACGATGGCGGAACTGGATGTCGCGGGCACGCCCGCCCTTGTCTCGCGCTCCGGCTATACCGGCGAGGACGGGTACGAGATCTCGGTCGCAGCCGACGATGCCGAAGACTTGGCCAAGCTCTTGCTGGCCCAGGACGCGGTCGCACCGATCGGCCTGGGTGCGCGCGATTCGCTGCGTCTGGAAGCCGGCTTGTGCCTTTATGGCCACGACATCGATGAGGCCACGACGCCCGTCGAGGCGGCCCTGGTCTGGAGTATCTCCAAGCGACGGCGGGCGGAGGGCGGTTTCCCGGGGGCCGAGACCATCCAGCGTCAGCTAGCTGATGGGCCGCAGCGACGTCGGGTCGGTATCAGGCCGGACGGCAAGGCACCGGCGCGCGAAGGCACGCCGATCATGAAGGATGGCCAGGCGATCGGCACCGTCACCAGCGGCGGGTTCGGCCCGACCGTGTCCGGCCCCGTGGCCATGGGCTATGTCGAGACGGCCCATGCGGCGGCCGACACGGAAATCGACTTGGAGGTGCGCGGCAAGGCCTTGCCGGGGCGGACGGCCAAGTTGCCCTTTGTGCCCCAACGATACTATCGCGGTTGAGCAGAGTGAGGAGGCGATCGGAAGCATGTTGAAGTTCACCGAGGATCACGAATGGGTGCGGGTCGAGGGCGAGATCGGCACCGTCGGCATCAGCGACTACGCCCAGGAACAGCTAGGCGACGTCGTGTTCGTGGAGTTGCCGGATATCGGCAAGACCATCGCCAAGGGCGACGAGGCGGCCGTGGTGGAATCGGTCAAGGCGGCCAGCGAGGTCTATGCCCCCGTCGAGGGCGAGGTGACGCAAGTCAACGAGGCGCTGAACGACAATCCAGGCCTGATCAACAGCGACGCCCAGGGCGATGGCTGGTTCCTCAAGATCAAGGTGACGGATGCCTCGCAGCTTGAGGCCCTGATGGACGAGGCAGCGTACAAAGCCTACGTCGAGGGGCTGGGCTGATGCGCTATCTGCCCCATACGGCGGCGGATCGGACCGCGATGCTGGCGGCGATCGGGGTCGACAGCATCGACGATCTGTTCAAGGACGTGCCCGCCGGCGCCCTTCTGTCGGGCCCGATCGACGGGCTGCCGCCCCATGAGGGCGAGTTGGGGGTTGAGCGCGCCCTCGGCCGCATGGCGGCGCGCAACGTGCCGGCTGGCTCCGTACCCAGTTTCCTGGGCGCCGGCGCCTATCGCCACCACGTGCCGGCCAGCGTCGATTATCTGATCCAGCGCGGCGAATTCCTGACCGCCTACACGCCCTACCAGCCCGAGGTCAGCCAAGGCACGCTGCAGACCCTGTTCGAGTTCCAGACCCAGGTTGCCGCGATTACGGGCATGGAGGTCGCCAACGCATCGATGTATGACGGCGCCACCGCCTGTGCCGAAGCGGTGATGATGGCCGCGCGGCTGACCCGTCGCGACCGGACCGTCTTCTCAGGCGGCGTCCATCCGCACTATCGCGACGTCACGCGCAACCTTGTCGACTTTACCGGCGGCACGCTGGTCGAGGCGGATCCCGATCCGACGGGCACGGAGACGCTGCTGGACCTTTTGGACGACCAGACCGCCTGTGTCGTGGTGCAGAACCCGACCCTGTTCGGCCAAGTCGCTGATCTTTCCGAACTGGCTGACGCCTGCCATGCCAAGGGCGCCTTGCTGGTGGTCGTGGTCACGGAGGTCGTGTCGCTGGGCCTGATGACGCCGCCGGGCGATATGGGCGCGGATATTGTCGTCGCCGAGGGCCAGTCGATCGGCAACAGCCTCAATTTCGGCGGCCCGTATGTCGGCCTGTTCGCGACCCGCCAGCGCTTTGTGCGGCAAATGCCCGGGCGACTGTGCGGCCAGACGGTGGACGCCGACGGCAAGCGCGGCTTCGTGCTGACCCTGTCGACGCGCGAACAGCACATCCGGCGCGAAAAGGCGACCAGCAACATCTGCACCAACAGTGGTCTATGCGCGCTGGCCTTCACCATTCATCTCACCTTGCTGGGCGAAACCGGTTTCCACCGGCTGGCCGAACTGAACCACGAACTGGCGATTGCCGCCGCCGACAGGTTGAGTTCGATCGACGGTGTCTCGGTGCTGAACAGCGGCTTCTTCAACGAGTTCACGATCAGCCTTCCAGGGCCGGCGGCATCCATTGTCGATCGCCTGGCAGAAGAGCCGATCTTGGCGGGTGTGCCGGTCAGCCGGCTTTATCGCGACCGGCCGGATCTGGCCCCACTGCTGCTGGTGGCAGTGACCGAAACCACGACCGAAGACGATATAGAGCGGCTGGCCATCGCGCTGGGGCGGGAGGTGGCGCAATGAACCGGCAAGGACGGCCAACGCACACGCATGTCGGCAAAGGGCCGGAGGATACCTTCACCGGCGATCGCGGCCTGATGGCGGAGGCGAAGCTGATCTTCGAGCAGGACAGCCCCGGCGCCTGTGGTGTCGATCTGCCGCGCCGCGACGGTCCGGCATCGACCCGCCTCGGCAACGTGCCGGTCCGGTCGCATGTCGGCCTGCCGGACCTGGCAGAACCGAGGGCCGTGCGCCATTACACGCGGCTGAGCCAGAAGAACATGAGCATCGACGGGCAGATGTATCCGCTGGGCTCGTGCACCATGAAGCACAATCCGCGGCTGAACGAGAAGCTGGCCCGCCTGCCCGGCTTCGCCGACCTGCACCCGCTGCAGCCCCTATCGACCGTGCAAGGCGCGTTGGAGCTGATCGACACCCTGGCCCACTGGCTGAAGACGTTGACCGGAATGCCGGCGGTCGCCATGTCGCCCGGTGCCGGCGCCCATGGGGAGCTGTGCGGCATGATGGCCATCCGCGCGGCCATCGATGATCGCGGCGAGACAAGAACCCGCGTGCTGGTGCCGGAATCGGCGCACGGTACGAACCCCGCCACGGCCGCCGCGCTGGGCTTCACCGTCGACACCATCAAGGCGACGGATGACGGTCGCGTGGACCTCGCGGCTTTCAAGGATCGTTTGGGGCCGGACGTCGCGGCGATCATGCTGACCAACCCCAACACCTGCGGCCTGTTCGAGCGGGACATCATCGACATCGCGGATGCCCTGCACGAGGCCGGTGGCTATTTCTACTGCGATGGCGCCAACTTCAACGCCATCGTCGGCAAGGTGCGGCCTGGCGACCTGGGCGTCGACGCCATGCACATCAACCTGCACAAGACGTTCTCCACGCCCCATGGCGGCGGCGGACCGGGCTCGGGCCCCGTCGTGCTGTCGGACGCCCTGGCGCCCTTCGCGCCGGTGCCGTTCGTGGTGCATGGGCCGGACGGCTTCCGGCTGGTCGAACATCACGGTCAGGATGGCGAGGCGGAGAAGAGCTTTGGCCGCATGAAGGGGTTTCACGGCCAGATGGGCATGTTCGTGCGCGCCCTGGCCTATATGCTCAGCCACGGGGCCGACGGGCTGCGGCAGGCTTCCGAAGATGCCGTGCTCAACGCCAACTACGTGCTTGCGGGACTGCAGGACAAGCTGACGGCGTCCTTTCCCGGCCCGTGCATGCATGAGGCCCTGTTCGACGACCGGTTCCTGAAGGGCACCGGGGTCGGCACGCTGGATCTGGCCAAGGCCCTGATCGACGAGGGTTTCCACCCCATGACCATGTACTTCCCGCTGGTCGTGCACGGCGCCTTGCTGATCGAGCCGACGGAAAGCGAGTCGCGCGAGACCCTGGACCGGTTCATCGCCACGCTGAGGCACCTGGCCGACCGCGCGCACGACGAAGACGGTGCAGAGGCGTTCTTGAGCGCGCCACACCATACGCCGCGCCGCCGCCTGGACGAAACAGCCGCGGCGCGCCAGCCGATCCTGCGCTGGACGCCGGAAACGACGCAGCAAGAGGCCGCCGAATAGCGACGGCCGGCGCTCTGCCTGCGGTCAGCGATAGGTCGCTTGCGATTCGACGTCGAGGGTCGTCTGGCGAAACGCCATATCGGCCGGATCGAGATTTCCGGCCGGGCGGGGAAACGTTTCGAAGTGGCCGAAACGGTCGCGACCGGCCACCAGACAGGCCCAATCCTTCTCCGCGACGGTCTGGCGCATGGTGGGGGTGATGTAGCGGATGGCGTAGCCGATGCGTCGGTCGTCTGAGGTATTGGGCCGCGAACCGTGGAACGTCTTGCCGTGATGAAGCGAGAACTGGCCCGGCTGCAGCACCAGATCGACGGCCTGTGTCTCATCGACCGCTTCGATCGCCTGGCCCCGCGACAACAGATTGTCATCGTCCCACGTGTCGCGGTGTTGCGCCCTATTAACCCGGTGCGTGCCCGGCACGACCCTCATGCAGCCGCTTTCCGGGGTGCTGGGTGAAAGAGCAAGCCAGGCTGTCACCTCCTCGCCGCCTTCCAGACCCCAATAGTGCAAGTCCTGATGCCAGGAGACGAATTTGGCGTCACCCGGTTCCTTGATGAAGAAACCCGCGCGCCAGCACATGGCGTCATCACCCAGTACGGCGCGGACGGCATCGACAATCTGGCGGTTGTGGATCAGATCATAGGCGAACTGCAGCACGAACTGCGAGCTGCTCAGCAATACGCCCTTGATGAACTCGGGGTCGCTCGCCCGCTCGACGGCTTCAAGCCTCTGACGGCAGTCCGCAGCCTCGGCGGGGCTCATCGCCGTGATCGGCGCGACGTATCCGTGCTCGCGATACGCCCGCCCGATGCTGTCGGTGTTCCAGTCGTCCATCGGCGCCAGCTTGCGTCCCGGCGGTGCCTCGGTCAAGCCGACGCACCGTATCCGGGTTGACGCCCCTGCCGCCAAGCCGTCAGTGCAGCTTCGACGGCAGCTCCTCGATCGCAGCCCTTATGCGCTCGGCATCGCTGGCGGCATCGCTTTGCCGGCCGACGATCTCGCGTGCGGCGGCCACCGCCACGTCGACGGCGTGCGAGCGAACCTCAGCCATGGCCGAAGCCTCTGCCTGGGCGATGCGGTCCATGGCCTGCTGCTCACGCCGCTTCAGGCTGGCTTCCAGCGCCTCCAGCGACCGTTGCCGGATACGCTCGGACTCCTCGCGGGCGTGGCTGATGATGCCTTCCGCCTCGGCCAGAGCATCACGCTGCTTACGCTGAAAGGTCGCCAGCGCCGACTGGGCCTCCTCGCGCAGCTTCTGCGCCTCGTCGAGCTCGTTGCGAATGCGATCGGCGCGGGCATCCAGCATGCCCGAAATCGCGCGCCACGCAGGCCTCGCGACGATGACGATCAACAGCAGAAGGGCCAGGCCGGTATAGGTGTAGGTGTCCTGGAAGAAGCCTTCGGAGGCATGATCTTCCGGCGGCGCACCCTCAACGGCCTCCAACGCCTCGACCGCGCCGTCATGGGAGGCCTCGCCAGCGGCAGCGTCATCGCCATTGTCGGCACCAGACTCGTCCGTAGCCTCGGCTGTCGGCGTCTCGGACGCCGTCGCGTCGCCTGCTCCATCTCCCGTGTCGGTCGACGGTTCGTCGGCGGTCCCTGACGCCTGGGCCAAGATGACCGGCGGCATTTCCCACTGGGTTTCGGGGCCAGCCATCAGCCATTCCCCTTCATTTGGGTGTCGACCGCCTGTGCGGCGCTTTCGGCATCAATGGCCTTTCCAGTCAGGCGTTCGGCCACATCGGCCGCGATGTCGACCGCGATCTCCCGGATCTGAGACTCAGCCTGCTGTTTGGCCTTGGAGATCCGTTCCTCCGCCGCCACCATGCGCATGGCCAGCTCCTCACCGAACTCCGCCTGGCGTTTGGCCGACAGGGTCGCGATGTCCGAGGTTGCCTTGGCGATCACCGCCGAGGCCTCGCTGCGCGCCTTTGCAAGCGCCGCCTCATAGGCCTCGATGACCGCTTCGGTCTCGGTCTTCAGCGCCTCGGCCCGCTCAAGATCATTGGCGATGCGTTCCGATCGCTTCTCCATCACCTCGGAGATCCGCGGCAGGACGAGCCGGGACAGGAGGAAATAGAGCGCGATGAAGGTGACAGCCAGCCAGAAGAGCTGGCTGGCAAAGCTGGTCGGATCGAATTGAGGCATTCTTCCGCTCCTCCATGAACGGGGAAGCTTGACCGGCGCGGCACCAACATGATGCCGGTGCCGGTCAGGCGAACCGGAAGTGCCTTATCCGAACAGGGCCAACAGGCCGATGATCAGTGCAAACAGGGCGATGGCCTCGGTAACCGCGAAGCCGATCCAGATGTTGGCACCGATATCGTCCTTGGCCGCCGGGTTCCGCGCCAGAGCCGAAATGTAGCTGGCCCAGACATTGCCGACACCGATGCCGGCACCGATCATGCCGATCGCGGCCAGGCCCGCGCCAATGTATCTGGCGGCATCTGCTTCCATGGGAACTTCCTTTCTTGGACTTAAGAGCAACTGATGTGGGGGTGGGGACGCCGTTAGTGCATGTGCAGGGCGTCGTGGAGATAGATGCAGGTCAGGATCGCGAAGACGTAGGCTTGCAGCGCGGCAATGAACAGTTCCAGCGCGCTGAGCGCAATCAAAAACACGAACGGAAAGATGCCGAAAACGCCAAGGCTGACGACGAAGCCGGCGATAACCTTCAACAGGACGTGGCCGACGGTCATGTTGGCGAACAGCCGCACCGACAGGCTGACCGGGCGCGACAGGTAGGAGACGAGTTCGACGGGCACCAGAATGACGGCCGTCCACAAGGGCGCGCCATGCGGAAAGAACATGCGCAGATAGCCGAAGCCGTGGCGGTAAAAGCCGATGATCGTGACGCCAATGAAGATGACGGCGGCCAGGGCGAAGGTGACGATCAGATGGCTGGTGACCGTGAAGGAATGCGGAATCATGCCCAGCAGGTTGGCGAACAGCACGAACACGAACAGCGTGAAGATGAACGGGAAGTATTTGCGGCCGCCCGATCCGACATTGTCGCGCACCATATTGGCGACAAGTTCGTACATCATCTCCGATACCGACTGCAGCCGGCTCGGCACCAGGGCGCCACCCCGCGCGCTGATCGCCAGGATGACGGTCGACAGAGCGACGGCGAACACCATCCACAGCGAGGAATTGGTGAAGGAAAGATCCAGATTGCCGACCTGGATTGGCAGCAGGGGATAGACTTCAAACTGTTCAATCGGCGACGCCGCCATGGACCATCCTCGCTCGCAACCCGTTTGCCTCGTTCAACGGTCGGAACCTTTCCGATCCGTCTTGGCTTTCTGTTCGGCCGCTTCGGCCTCTCTTCGCTCCCGCGCCCGGGCGTCAAGCTCTTGCCCGGTTCGGTAGATCGTCAAAAACCCCGCTGCGGCCCCGATCACAAAGAACAGGATCAGAAGCCATGGCTGGGTCCCCAACCATTGGTCAAGGACATAGCCGATTCCGCCCCCGACAACCAGTGCCGCCGTCAGCTCGACCGCGACGCGGAAACCAGCCGCCATGCCTTCGGACCGCTCAATCGAGCCGGTTGGGGCTCGACGGCTCCGCTCATGTTTGGCCTTGGCTTCCGATAACCGGTGCCGCAGGGCATCCAACGACGGCTCGCGATCCGGATCACTGTCGCTCAACCCGCGACCCCCTTCCGTTTCGCGACCTCTCCCGACAGACGGCAACCCAGGGAATCCAGGGGTTTGAACGGCCGCCGCCGGCCAAGTGCGGCGCACCATAAGAAGGCCCCCCTGCCCTGTCAAGGATCGATCAGAACGGCCCGATTCTAGGCATTTTGACGCAGGTTCAAGCGCTCTTTCGCAGTGCAACAGCGTCTTGCAGATCGACCGAGACAAGCTGGGACACGCCCTGCTCGGGCATGGTCACGCCGAACAGGCGATCGACCCGCGCCATGGTCATCCGATGGTGGGTGATGATCATGAACCGCGTCGTACCGTCGCGGGCCATCTCCTCCACCAGCGTGCAGAAGCGATCGACATTGGCGTCGTCGAGCGGCGCGTCGACCTCGTCCAGCACGCAAATGGGTGCCGGGTTGGTCAGAAACACGGCGAACAGGACGGCGATCGCGGTCAGCGCCTGTTCGCCGCCAGACAACAGCGAAAGATGCTGCAAGCGCTTACCGGGCGGGCTGGCGAAGATTTCCAACCCGGCATTGAGCGGGTCGTCGGCCTCGGTCAGCGACAAATGCGCCTTGCCGCCGCCGAACAGGCGCACGAACAGCTCGCTGAAATGGGTGTTGACCTGCTCGAACGAGCCCAGCAGGCGCTCGCGCGCCTCGCGGTTGAGTTGGCTGATGCCCTGGCGCAGCCGGCTGATCGCAGCCTCCAGGTCCTGGCGTTCACTCAGCATGCCGGCGATCTGCTCGTCCAGTTCCGCCGCTTCGGCCTCGGCGCGCAGATTGACCGGCCCGACATTGTCCCGTTCGCGCAGCAGCCGATCCAGGCGCGCCTGCAGGACGTCTTCTTCCGGCTGCTCGGCATCGGGGTCGATTTCCGCCAACGGGGCCACGCCCTCGGGCCGCACCTGAAGCCGTTCCGCGATACGCTCCACGACGCCGTTCAGGGCTGTCCGCGCCGCTTCCTCGGCGGCCTCGGCCCGGACCTTGGCCTCGCGCGCCTCCGTCAGGGCCGTCTCCGCCGTCTTTAGGGCTTGATCTGCCTCGGCAAGTCTGCCCTCGCCCTCGGCAAGCGCGTCAGCGGCGGCGGATCGGGCTTTTTCGGCCACGCCGATCTCGTCGAACAAGGCGGTCCGGCGGTCCGCCAACGCCGCCGGCCGCGACCGTAGCTCATCCAGCGTCGTTCTGGTCTCGTCCGCGCGGGTCTCAAGTTCGGCGATGCGCTCGCCGGCACCATCCGCCCGCTGCCGCCACGATCCGCGCTCGGCCTCGATCGACGTCAGACGGTCCTTCCGGACCCGCGCATCGCGTGCGAGCTGGTCCAACGCACTCTGCCGATTCGCCTGCTGGGCGCGGGCCTCGGCGAGTTCGGCCCGCAATTCGGCGACCTTCTGTCGGCCGGGCCCGCCATCGGGAAGCGCCGCCAGCGCGGCTTCCGCCGCCGTCCTTTCCGCCGTCAGCGCGCCATGTTCCTCGCCAAGCCGTTCGAGAAGCTCGGTCGCCGCCGCCAGCCGGCTTTGCCGGGCGCTGGTTTCGCGCGCCAGACGTGTCGCGGCATCGCGGGCAACGCTGACGCTGTCATAAGCGATCTGTACGGCCCGGCGCGCCAGACGGTCGCGCTCGATCGCCGCGGTCAGGGCTTCGTCTGCCGCGCGCACGGTTGCCTGCCGTTCCGCGACCTTGCTTTTCGCCGCCGACAGCTCGGTATCCAGTTCGGCCAGCCGATTGCGCTGCTGCAGACGCACCGCAACGGCGGTTGGTGCCCCTTCCGCCGCCGAATACCCATCCCAGCGCCAAAGGCCGCCATCCCTCGTGACTAGGATCTGCCCCGGTGCCAGTGCCCGCGCCAGAGACGCGCCGGCCTTCGCATCGCCAACGAGGCCGACATGGGCCAGGCAGCGCGACAGGGCGGCCGGCGCCTTGACCTTGGCGGCCAATGGCTGCACCGACTTAGGCCATTCCGCCGTCGACGGCAGATCCGGCAAGGTCCGCCAATGCACCGGCGCCGCCTCGTCCAGCGGCGCCATGACCGCCTCGCCCAAGGCGGCGGCGAACGCGGTCTCAAACCCCTTCGCCACACGGACCGCATCGATCAGCGGCGGAAACAGCTCGCCGTCGTCGGTGCCGAGCAGGGCCTGCAGGGCATCGGCCTCTGCGGTCAGCTTGGCCAAGCCGGCCTGATCCGCCTCCAGCGCGCGCCTGTCATCGGCCCTTTTTGCGTCGGCTTGTTGCCGCGTCGTTTCCGCCGATTCGGCATCCGTCCGCGCGGCGGCCAACGCCGCCTCGGCATCGGTGACCGCTTTCTCGCCTATGCCGGCATCATCACTGTCGGCCAGTTCGGCCGCCAAAGTGTCGCGGTCGGCCCGGACGCTTTGTTGGCGAACGGTCAGTGCTTCGAGCTTGCCAGCGAGATCGCTGACCTGACGGCCCAGCGACTGGCGTTCGGCCTCGACCGTAGCGACGCGGTCGGTTTCCGTGGCCAGCGTCTGCTCAAGCCCGTCGACGACGACCTTCTGGGTCTCCACCGCCTCTTGGGCGGCGGCCGCTGCGTCCGCTTCGCCTTCCCGCGCCGCTTCGATGTCGGCGGCCTCGGCGCCCAGGCGCTTCAGCGCATCGTCCGCATCGCCCGCCAACGACCGCTCGCGATCCTTGTCGCGTTCGATCTGGGCCAGGCGGCGCTCGGTCTCTTCGGTCGCCTGCTGCAGCCGCTGTTCTTCTTCGGCCAGCCCCTCGCGGGCCAATGTCAGGCGCTGCAACCGCGCGGCGGCCTCGGCCTCGGCCTGCCTCAAGGGCGGCAGATCGGCGGCAGCGGTCGCCTGAACCTCGCTGCACCGTGCGACAATGACGGTGCGTTCCCGAACCGCTTCATCGGCCATCTGGAAGCTGCCATGCCCGGTCGCCAGTGCGGCCTTCGCCGCGACCCAGCGCAGATGCAAAACCGCCGCCTCGGCCTTGCGAATGCGGTCGGACAGATTGCGATAGCGGGCCGCCTGGCGCGCCTGCTTCTTCAGTCCGGCGAGTTGGCCCTCCATCGCCGTGATGACGTCGTCCAGGCGGGTGAGGTTTTCCTCGGCCGCCCGCAGACGCAACTCCGCCTCGTGCCGCCGGCTGTGCAATCCGGTGATGCCGGCGGCCTCCTCCAGCAACAGGCGCCGTTCGGTCGGCTTGGCGTTGACCAGCGCACCCACGCGCCCCTGGCTGACCAGGGCCGGCGAGTGGGCGCCGGAGGAATTATCCTGGAACAGAAGCTGGACGTCGCGGGCGCGCACGGACTTGCCGTTGATGCGGTAATCCGACCCGTTGCCCCGTTCGATCCGGCGCGAAATCTCCAGCCTGTCGTGCTGATTGAACGCGGCCGGCGCGGTGCGGTCGCCATTGTCCAGCTCCAGCACCACCTCGGCGATGTTGCGGGATGGACGGCCAGTGGTGCCGCCGAAGATGACGTCGTCCATCTCCGACCCGCGCATACGCTTGGCGGAGTTCTCGCCCATGGCCCAGCGCAACGCCTCGACCAGGTTCGACTTGCCGCAGCCGTTCGGCCCGACAATGCCGGTCAGGCCCGGGACGATCGCCAGCTCCGTCGCGTCGACAAAGGATTTGAAGCCGGTCAGACGAAGCTTGGCGAACTGCAAGGCGGGTGTTCCGTTGTCCTGAGGTTAGGAACCGACCAGCGGGTCCAGCGTGTCGGCCCAGAATTCATAGGGCCGATTGCCCGCCAAGACCTCGCCGTTGACGACGAAGGTGGGCGTGGACTGGACACCATAGGTGTCGATCGCCTGCTGGCGGCTGGCCACGATCCGCTCCGCCAATTCCTGATCGTTGACGCACTGGTTGAAGGCCTCTTCCGAAAGACCGGCCTGCCGGGCGATGCGTGACAGCGCACCCAACTGGTCGTTCGATCCAACCCAGTCCTGCTGGGTCGAGAACAGAATGTCGGCGATTCTGAGGTACAGGTCTTCGCCCAGGCAGGTCGCCATCATGCCGGCCTGAAGGTCAAGCCCATTCAGCGGGAAATGGCGGAACACCATGCGCACCTGGCCGGTGTCGATGTAGTTGGTCTTGAGCTGCGGCAACGTATCCGCGTGGAACGCCGCGCAGTGGGGGCAGGTGAACGACGCGTATTCGATCACCGTGACGGGCGCGTCGTCGGCGCCCAGCACATAGTCGAACTCGGTCGGGCTGTCGTCCTGCGCCCAGGCATACGGGCTGGTCGAACCGACAAGCGCGGTTCCCGCTGCTGCCACACCAGCCCCAATAAGTAGTGTTCTACGCCGCACTTTCAGGCTCCCACACACTAGATGTTGATCGTTATACGCGCTCAACCGTCGCTATCGCAAGCGGCGGCTGAACGCGCGCAAGAATTCCGATAGCCTCATGAACCCTGGTCGCGAGTCCAGAGCGCGATGCCGATTCGCCGCAGCCGTTCACGAAGTTCTGAACTCTCGACGTTCGAAAGCGCCGCATCGACCTCTTGCGCGGCGGCCGGCGGCGCCCGCTTCGGCGATCGCGTCACACTCGATCTGGCGATCCGCTGAACGAACTTCAGGCGGGTGACCGCCTCCTGGCCCAGATGCTGGTTCACCCGCGCGATGATACGCCCGCCATCATGTTGCAGGATCAGGGCATCGGCCGGGTCGACCCGCAACGTCAGCGTGCCGCCCCCGCCCCTTCCCCGCGGAAAGCTCAGCGCCTCGGGCCAGGCGTGCTGGGCCGGACCTTCCGGGAAAAGGGCTGGCCAGTCGGCCATGAGCTGGCCAATGCCGGCGGCCTGCTTGCCGATCGCGCGCCGGGCCACCGGGCGCACCAGCGAGGCCAGGCTGCGCGGCCGGCTCATGAGGCGCCCCGCCGGGGCTGGGCGAATCGATCCGCCGGCCTATGCTGATGAGTGTCGCCTGCCAGTGATGACCGCCAATGCCGCAAACCGCCGTTCCTCAATCCGATACCGACGCCGACGCGGTCAGCCCGATGCTGCTTGACTGGTACGATCGCCATCGGCGAACCCTGCCCTGGCGCGCAGCACCCGGTGAACGCGCGGAACCATACCATGTCTGGCTGAGCGAGATCATGCTTCAACAGACGACGGTGGCGACGGTCGGCAGCTATTTCAGGGCGTTCGTCGAGCGTTGGCCCACGATCGCCGCGCTTGCAGCCGCGGATCGTGAGGATGTGCTGCGGGCGTGGGCCGGGCTGGGCTATTACGCCAGGGCGCGCAATCTGCATGCCTGTGCTCAAAAGATCGTGGCCGACCATGGCGGTCGCTTTCCCGAGACTGAGCAGGAATTGCGGCGGCTTCCTGGCATCGGCGACTACACTGCGGCGGCGATCGCGGCCATCGCGTTCGACCGCAGGGCCGTCGTCATGGATGGCAACATCGAACGGGTGGTGGCCCGCCTGTTCGCCGAGGACCAGCCGCTGCCGAAGGCGAAGCCGGTGCTGAAGCGGCTGACCGGGTCAATCACGCCGAACCGACGACCGGGCGACTTCGCTCAGGCCATGATGGACCTCGGCGCCACGGTCTGCACGCCGCGCCAGCCCAAATGTCTGGCCTGCCCCCTGACCGGCCTCTGCCGGGGGCGCCAGCTAGGCATCGCCGAGTCCCTGCCAGTGAAGACCAAGAAAGCGCCGAAGCCAACGCGCAGAGGCGTGGCCTTCTGGCTGACGCGGGCTGATGGCGCTGTCCTATTGCGCGAGCGGCCGGACAAGGGGCTTTTGGGCGGCATGCAAGAAGTGCCGAGCAGCGCTTGGCAAACGGGCGCCATGCCCGAGCCGGCGGACGTCGTAGACGAGATGCCGGTTGCCGCGGACATGACGCCGTTGCCGGGTGTTGTCCGCCACACCTTCACCCATTTTCATTTGGAATTGGTGGTCGCGGCTGGGCGCGTGGGCGAACAGAAGATCGGTGCCGACTGTCGCTGGGTACCCATCGAGCGGCTCGGCGATGAGGCCTTGCCGACGGTTATGCACAAGGTTGCGCAACACGCGCTGCGCCATGTTTGAAAAGCGGGTCGACCGGCCAGGCCGACCCGCCGCCTAGAGCACGTAACTCAGAGCTTCGACAGCACGTTCTCGGCGCTGGAAACATCGAGGGCACCGCCCTCTTCGACCAGCAGTTCGGTGACCACGCCATTGTCGGCCACCAACGCGAAGCGCTTTGAGCGCGGGCCGAGGCCGAAACCGCTGCCGTCCATTTCCAGGCCCAGGGCTTTGGTGAGATCACCGTTGCCGTCGGGCAGAACCTCGACGATGCCGGCGGAATTCTGGTCCTTTTCCCAGGCTTGCATCACGAACGGATCGTTAACCGACATACAGGCCAGCTTGTCGATGCCCTTGGCGGCAAACTCCTCGGCGTGATTGACGAAACCGGGCATGTGCTTGGCGGAACAGGTCGGCGTAAAGGCGCCGGGAACCGCGAACATCACCACCTTCTTGCCGGCGAACAGTTCGCCGGTCGAAACCTCTTCCATACCGTCCGCGCCGAGACGCTTCAGCGTCACGTCAGGAATCTTGTCGCCAACCTGGATAGTCATGTTCTCTGGTCCCGCTTTTTGAGTTGAGAGATGCGTTGGCGCCGCCTGAACGACGGCGCCGAGACAGACCAGAGGTAGGGGCGTGGCGTCTAGCTTTCCAGGCCGGCTTGTCGCAGAGCGTCCATGACACTGCCTTCGGTCAGCAGTTCGGGCAGCGGAATGCCGCCCGGCGCCTGGGGTCCATAGACGATGTTGAACGGAATGCCGTAACGGCCATAGCTGGCCAGGAAGTCGGCGATCGCGTCGTCCGGCAAGGTCCAATCAGCCTGCATGGCGATGACGTCATCCCCGGCCAGGGTCTCGGCCACGTCACCGCGATCGATGACCAGCAGCTTGTTGGTCAGGCAGGTCAGGCACCAATCGGCCGTCACGTCGACGAACACGATCTGCCCCTCGCCCACCAGTTCGGCGACGGCCGAGCGGCTGAAGGCGGCCCATTCGGTGGACGACTCGGTCGTGCTGGCCGCCCTTGGCAGTTGGGCGGGCAGCAGCATGGCGACGACCGCCAGCACCGCGACGGTGCCGACGCTGGTGCGGCCCAAGGCTGCCGGCCGCCGATGGCGCAGCCACAGGGCCAGGCCAATCGCCACCATAATTCCGGCAATGATGATCGCCGTCAGAGACGAGGTCTGCACCGAAAGCACGGTCAAGAGCCAGATGGCGGTGGCGATCAGGGCCAGGCTCAGGATCCGCTTCAGCACAACCATCCAGCGTCCGGGCTTGGGCAGCTTCGCGGCTAAACGCGGATAGGCGGCCACCGCCAGATAGGGCAGCGCCAGGCCGATCCCCAGCGCGACGAAGACGGCGACGAGTTCCACCGGCCCTCGCGTCATGGCAAAACCGACCGCCGTGCCCAGGAACGGGGCCGAGCACGGCGTGGCGAGCAGCGTGGCGAATGCGCCGGTGCCGAAGTGGCCAGCCAAGCTGTTGCCGCCGACCTTGCCGGCCGCGTCGCTGACCCGGCCAGGCAGGACGATCTCGAAAAACCCGAGCATATTGCCGGCAAACAGGGTCAGCAGCACGATCATGAAGACCAGGAACACCGGCTGCTGGAACTGCATGCCCCAGCCGATCGCGCCGCCCGCCGCCTGAATGCCGATCAGCACGCCGGCCAGGACCAGAAACGAGAACAGAATGCCCGCGGCCGATGCCAGGAACCCGCGCCGTATCCTGCTAGGCGTTTCACCACCGTGGGACACCACCGACAGCAGTTTCAGCGACAGAACCGGCAGGACGCAGGGCATCAGGTTCAACAGCAGGCCGCCCAGAATGGCCAGACCCAGGATCGATAGGAAGACAGGCCAGTCGGAGGCCGCATCGCGCTGGATCGGCAGATCGACCGTCAGGGCCCGCTCGGCCGCAAGCCCGCCATCGACCAGCGTGACCATCACGGTTTGACCGGTAAGCGGCGCGGCATCGGACGGTTCCTGCAAGACCGGCACGGTTGCGATGATGCGGGTTCCGCCGTCGATGAACTCAACGTCCGGCGCGCCGAAGGACCAGTAATCCGCCACCTCGATGAACAGATCCGGGTCGTTCAGCGGCAGCGGGCTCGTCGCGTCGATGCGCAAGGCCGGGCGCTCAGCGTCCGCCACGGGGGCCAGGCGTTCGATGACGACACCGTTGGCGCCGTCCTGGTCAGGCACAAGCGCCTGAAAACGGCTGATCAGGTTGGCGACGGGGCCGTCGGTCTCCGCCGCCCCGGACGGCAGGTCCAAGGCCAGGTCGGCCGATGCCGGGACACAGAGATCGGAACAGATGAGCAGGTCGGCCCGCCCGCGCACCTGCATCGGCTCACCTGGATATTCCGGCCGCAAGTAAAGCGGGTAAACGACCTCGGTCTCGTAGCCGAACGTGTCCAGGCCAAACAGGGAGAACCGGTGCGGGGCGGGATAGAGAAACTCCGTCTCGGCAAGATTGTAGGATTGCGTTAGGTCCAGAGACGGCGGCAATCCGGCATCACCCGGCGATCGCCAATAGGTCTTCCAGCCATCCGGGAGGCGCACATGGAGGCCGGCGGGGACCTGATCCAGATCGCCCGTGGCATCGACGGACGTGATCAGCCGCATTTCGACCTCGACGCCGGGCGCGAGTTCCGCGCGCTGCCAATCGCCTTCGGCCGCGGTCGCCGACGCAAGGGGCGCCACAAGCGCCACCAGCAAGGCAAACCATCGCAGCATTTTCATACCCTTGCCGATTTGTTCTCTGTCAGCCCCTATATAGATAGATCGTCAGGATGATCGTGTCACAATCGCGTCACCCAGGCGTGCCCGCCTGCGCTATTATGGCACGGGCGCCCCGGCGTAATCAGGAGTTGTCATGGCTGAGTCCGAAGCCGACGAAGAAAAACAGCAAGGCTATCTTACCGGCCAGCTATTGATCGCGATGCCGACCATGGGCGACCAGCGGTTTGCGCGCGCCGTGATTTATGTTTGCGCGCATTCATCCGAGGGAGCCATGGGTCTGGTCGTCAATAAGGGCCTGCCCTCCGTCGATTCTGCCGAACTGCTGGACCAGTTGGGTATCGAGCCGTCGGAAAGGCCGGAATCACTGCGCATTCAGTTCGGTGGGCCTGTCGAGTCCGGCCGTGGCTTCGTTCTGCACACGACCGATTTCGAGGAAGAAGGCACACTCGTCGTCGACCGCAATGACGAGGGCGGCGTGGCGATGACCGCCACACTCGACATTCTGCGCGCCATCGCGCGCGGCGATGGGCCAGGCCGGCATATCCTGGTACTCGGTTATGCCGGCTGGGGGCCGGGCCAGTTGGATGGCGAAATCCAGGACAATGGCTGGCTGTCCGTGCCGTCCGATCAGGCGATCCTGTTCGATGAGGATTTGTCGACCAAATGGGAACGGGCCATCGCCAAGCTGGGCTTCAGCCCACACATGCTGTCAACGGACGCCGGACACGCCTGACGGTTCGGGGTAGAGCGTCTCGAAACCCTCGCGGGCCATGCCGAACAGGATGTGGTCGCGCCAGGATCCGTTGATCCTGAGATAGGCCTTGGCGAAGCCCTCTTCGGTGAAGCCAACCCGCAGCAGCAGCCGCCGGCTGGCCTCATTGTTCGGCAGGCAGGCGGCCTCGATCCGATGCAGGCCAAGCTGGCGAAACCCGAATCCGAGAACCGATTTCGCCGCCTCCGACATGTATCCGCGCCGGGTGAACGCCTCGCCGACCCAATAGCCCATCGAGGCCATCTGGGCCACGCCCCGGCGTACCGCGCTCAAGGTCACGCCGCCGACGAGCTGATCATCGGCGCGCGAAAATACCAGCAGCGAATAGCCCCGATCGGCCTTCCAGTCGGCCAGTTGCCGGCGCAGGCGCCGAACGAACGTGCGCCGGCTGAACGCATCGGCCGGCCAGGTCGGCTCCCACGGGGTCAGAAACTCGCGATTGGCGCGGCGCAGCGCGGCCCAGGCCTTCCAGTCCTTCGGCCGGGCATGGCGGATGTAGAGCCGGTTGGTTTCCAGCCGGACGGCCGGAAAGGTGTTGCGGCCGAGCGTCGGCCGCAGCAGGCCAAGGACCCTGTCCGTGGCCTCCGGTCCTATCAGGTCAGCCCAGTCGCGCCGCGATCCGATCATAGGATTCCAGCTTTCCAACTTGTCCCAGCGCCGCCAATGTCGGACGACCAGTGAACAATCGCCGGGCCGCGTTTGCAACCGCTTGCGCGTCGACGGCATCGATCTTGGCGACGGTCTCCGCGACCGGCAGCGGCCGGTTGAAAATCAGCATCTGGTTGCCGAGCTGTTCGCAGCGGCCGGAGGTGGATTCCAGCCCCATCAACTGACTGGCCTTCAGTTGCGCGCGGGCCCGCGCCACCTCCTCGTCGGAGACCGTGTTGGCGACCTTGCTGATCTCGTCGCACAGGACCGGGATCAGTTCGGCGGTCTCGTCGTCGCCGGTACCGGCATAGATGCCGAACAGGCCGCCGTCGCTGTAGGCACTGGTGAAGCTGTAGACGGAATAGACCAGACCGCGCTTTTCCCGGATTTCCTGAAACAGTCGCGACGACATGCCCCCGCCCAGCAGCATCGACAGGACCGAGGTCGCGTAAAATTCCGGGTCGTGATAGCTGATGCCCGGGAAACCGAGCAGCATGTGCAACTGTTCCAGGTCGCGGTCCTGCCGGAACTCGCCGCCTTCATAGGCTGCCGGCGATGTCGCCTGCTGGTGGCACGGTTCCAGATCCGCAAACAGCGTGTCGGCGCGCTCGACCAGCCAGTCGTGATCGACATTGCCGGCGGCGACCAGGACCATGGCATCGGCACCGTAATGGCCGCCGCGATAGCGAGCGACATCGGCCCGATCGAGGTGGCCGACCACATCCGTCGTGCCCAGAACCGGCCGACCGATCGGTTGATCGGGGAAGGCCGCCGCCTGGAAATGGTCGAACACGACGTCGTCGGGCGTATCGTGCGCCTGCCCGATCTCCTGGATCACGACCTCGCGCTCGCGCTTCAACTCTGTCTCGTCCAGCGTGGCGTACTGCAGCAGGTCGGCGACCATGTCCAAGGCAAGCTCGGCGTCGTCCTTCAGGACCTTGGCGTAATAGGCCGTCGTTTCACGGCTGGTATAGGCGTTCAGGTGCCCGCCGACGGCCTCGATCTCCTCCGCGATCTGCTGGGCGTTGCGGCGCCTTGTGCCCTTGAACACCATATGCTCCAACAGATGGGCCACGCCGTTGACCTCCGGCGTTTCGTAGCGCGTTCCTGCACCGACCCAGACGCCGAGAGAAACACTCTCAACCGACGCCATCGGATCGGATGCGACCCGCAACCCGTTGGCCAGCGTGCTGACCCGAACCGTCATGCAACCTCCCTCGCCCGCCGCGCGTGCGTTAAGACGTAATTCTGTATCGTTGCGAGATCATTGGGCAAGTCGATACAGCGTTCCGGCCGATCATATAGGTCGGCAAGCTGATTTGGCAGCGTCGGTCGCTCGCCCGTCGCCTGTTCGACGGCATCGGCGAACTTCGCCGGATGTGCCGTCGCTAGCGCCACCATCGGCACGGACGGATCGCCCCGGTGGGCCCGACCCGACGCGATGCCGATCGCCGTGTGGGGGTCGACGGTGTGCCCTGTTTCATCATGAATGCGGGCGATTTCGGCGACGGTCTCGTCGTCGTCCAACCGGTGGCTGTCGAACCCGGCGCGGGCGTGGCCCAACTGGTTGTCGGTGACATCGAAGCGCCCGGTTTGCCTGAACTCCGCGATTTGGGCGCCCAGGGCCGCACCGTCGCGGTCGAACAGATCGAACAGCAAGCGTTCGAAGTTGCTGGAGATCTGGATGTCCATGGATGGGCTGAGCGTCGGTACGACGGCGCGCGTTTCCATCGCACCGGTCTTGAAGAAACGATCGAGAATGTCGTTGCGGTTGCTGCCGACGACCAGGCGCTCGATCGGGAAACCCATGGCGCGCGCGGCATAGCCGGCAAAGACGTTGCCGAAATTGCCCGTCGGCACGGCGAAGGACAGGGCGCGGTCGGGCGCGCCAAGTGCTGTGGCGGCAAAGGCGTAATAGACGATCTGGGCCATGATTCGGGCCCAGTTGATTGAGTTTACCGCCGACAAGTTAACCTGGTCGCGGAACCGCTCGTCACCGAACATCGCCTTGACCAAGTCCTGGCAGTCGTCGAACGAGCCCTCGACGGCGATGTTGAACACGTTGGGCGACAGCACGCTGGTCATCTGGCGGCGCTGCACCTCCGACACCCTGCCCTTGGGATGCAGGATGAAGATGTCGATCGCCTCGCGGTCGCGGCAGGCCTCGATCGCGGCCGACCCGGTGTCGCCGGACGTGGCGCCGACGATGGTGATCCGCTCCGCCTTCGCGGCCAGGACATGATCGAACAGGCGGCCGACGAGCTGCAGCGCGTAATCCTTGAACGCCAGGGTCGGGCCGTGAAACAGCTCCATCAGCCAATCATTGGCGTCGAGCTGGACCATTGGCGCCACCGCCGCATGGTTGAAGCCGGCATAAGCATCCTCTACCAGGGCGGCGAAGTCGCGCTCCGCTACTGCCGGCCCGACAAACGGCGCCATGACCCGGACGGCCAGTTCGGCATAGGTCAAGCCGCGTAAGGCGCGGATGTCGTCGGCCGAGAAGCGCGGCCACGTCTCCGGCACGTACAGGCCGCCGTCCCTGGCCAGACCGGCCAGCAGCACGTCGTCGAAGGCAAGGGCTGGTGCTGCGCCCCGTGTGCTGATGTACCGCAAGGCCCGAGTTCCCGTCCCTTTTCCGATGCGCGTCAGCGAAGGGGCGGCACCCTAAAGAGCGCGGTTTGAAGGCGCAAGGTTAGCGGTTGCAATCGACGCCGACACCGTAGGCGCAGAAGCGATCGCGGCGCCGTTCCTCGGCCTGGATCTGGGCTTCGCGCTGGTCTCGGGCGAGGTTGTCGAGTTCGCCGTCCAGGTCCAAAAGCTCGCGCCGCTCTTCAGGCGTCAGCGCCGCCCATTCCGCCTCGCTGATGCCGAAGGGCGGCGGTTGGGCACACCCGGCAAGCAAGAAGACCGCTGCCATTGCGGTAATGATCAAACGGACCGACATCTTCGGCCCCATTCTGGTTGACGATGCCTAACACTACCTAAATGCCTTCAAGATAGCGTTGGCGCAGATGGTTTTCGAAGATGCTTGCGTCGAGGGGCCGGCCGGTGGCGCGGACCAGCAGCTCGTCGGCCTCATAGAGACAGCCAAGGCCGTGCACGTTCTCGCGCAGCCAGCCGACCAATGGACCGAAATCCCCCTCAGCCAAACAGTCCGGCAACGTCGGCTTGGCCTGCTTGGCGGCGTCGAACATCTGCGCAGCGGTCATAGCGCCGATCGTGTAGGTCGGGAAATAGCCCCAGGCACCGCCCGGCCAGTGGATGTCCTGCAGGCAGCCTTGCCGGTCGTCCGGCGGTGTGATGCCGACCAGGTCGTCCATTGCTTCCGCCCAGGCGGCCGGCAGGTCGGCAAGCGGCAGATCGTCCTCGATCATCGCCTTTTCCAGGCGGAAGCGCAGGATGATGTGGGCCGGATACGTCACCTCATCGGCATCGACCCGGATCAGGCTGCGTGAGACCCTGGTGTAAAGTCGGTACAGATTGTCCGCTGTCCAGGCCGGCCCCTCGCCGCCGAAAGCCTCGCGCAGGATCGGCGCCGCATAGGACAGAAACTGATGGCTGCGCGCGGCCTGCATTTCGATGATCAGGGACTGGCTTTCATGCACGCCCATGCCGCGCGACCGGCCGACCGGCTGGTTCAGCCAGTCCCTCGGACGGCCCTGCTCGTACAGCGCATGGCCGGACTCGTGCATCACGCCCAGCAGGGCGGAGGCGAAGCGATTCTCGTCGTAGCGGGTCGTGATGCGGACGTCGTTATCGGCGCCACCGCAGAACGGGTGGGTGGATTCGTCCAGCCGGCCCCGCTCGAAATCGAAACCGACCGTGGTCATGAAGGCCTTGGCGAGGTCCTTCTGAATGGGGATCGGGAATGGGCCCTGCGGCTCGGCCGGGGCGGGCTCGCCGGCCTGACGGTCAAGGACGGCGCCGATAAAGTCCGGCAGAAAGCCGGCGAGATCATCGAACAGGACCGTTATCCGCTCGGCGGTCAATCCGGGCTCGAATTGATCCAGCAAGGCGTCGTAGGTCGACAGGCCCAGCCTTTCGCCCTTCGCCTTGCCGATCTCGCGCTGCAGCCGCAAGACTTCGGCCAGGGAGGGCAGCAGGCCGGCAAAATCGTCCTCCTGCCGGGCCTGGCGCCAGCGCAGCTCACAGCGCGCAACCGCCTTTGTGCTGGCCTCGACCAGATCGGGCGGCAGCGCCGTTTCCGAAAGCCAGCTGCGCCGGAACTCCCGAATGTTGGCCCGCTGCCACGCGTCGAGACCGTCTTCGCCCGACGCTTCCTCCAGCAAATCGCCCAGCTTGGGGTCGCAGATCATGTCGTGGTGAACCAGGGCCAGGGCCGCCAGCGATTCCGCCCGCGTCTCGGCCGCACCGTGGGGCATCACAGTTTCATTGTCCCAACCCAAGATGCCTTGTGCGTTGTTGATCGCGGTCATGCGCGCGGCCCGCGCGGCCAGCTCTTGATAGGCAGTCATGTCTTTTCCGATGGTCGTCGCAGGTGAAACAGCACGTAGATGACAAGCAGAACGAAGGCCAGGCTGAACCAGGTGATGGCGTAGTTCAGATGGTTATTGGGCAGGTCGACCCGCAACTGGCCGCCGATCGGCGGCGCATCGGTCGGCCCTGCATCCTGGTACAGCACCAGGGGGAAAACCTGGGCCGCCCCCACCGCCGCCGCCATGGCGTCAAGATCGACAAAAAACCATGTGTTCGCTTGCGGATCGTTGGCGGGCTGGAGCCATCCCGGCCTGGTGGGCACATGCAAGATGCCGGTCACCGTTCCTTCAACCGTTCCGGCATCCGGTTGCCAGCCGTTCGGCACCCAACCCTGATCGACCAGCACGATCTGCCCTGGCCGTTCGACGTCGTCACGCACCAACGGCACGATGACCTGTTCGCCGGCCTGGCCGCCATGGACGCGGCTAACGAGACGCAGCGCCCGGCCTGGCTCGAAGGTGCCGTCGACGGTCACGCGCCGATAATCCCAGGCCGACGGGTCGTCGATCGCGGTCGGCAAGGTAACGGCCGGGGCCGACATGCGGGCGTCGATGGTGGCCAGCAGCTCGGTCTTCCAGGCCAGCCGATCCACCTGCCAGATGCCGAGGCCGATCAGGATGAGGAAGGCCGGCAACGCGATCAGCGTCGGCCAAAGCCTGGGGCGTATCCGCGACAACCTGCCTCCGGCGGCCAAGCTAACGGCCGCTAGCCTTCGAACTCATCGCGCCGATGGCGGTACTGAAGCGCCATCACATAGGCCTTTGCCGGGCGCAGTAGCAGCAGGGACAGGCCGATCACGAAACCGCCGGAGACCAGCGCGTGGACCCAAACCGCCGGTTCCCACGTCACCTCGACCCAGATGGCCAGACCGACAGCCAGAAAGCCGACGATGAAGATCAGGAACACGGCAGGGCCGTCACCACTGTCGCTGTCCGCCAGATGCAGGCCGCAATGCTCGCACTCATCGACCAGTGTCAGATAGCCCTTGAAGAGACGCCCTTCGCCACAGCGCGGACAGCGGCAGCGCAGGCCCGCTACGATCGGCGAAACGGGAGGATACGAGCCGACGGGTGCCATCGCTATGGCCCTCCATCAACGCAGGAGGTCTATTGGCCTAGTGCGGGGCGAAATGCCCGTCGCCAAAGCCCCACCAGTAGACGGCGCCAAACAGGAACAGCCAGACGACGTCGACGAAGTGCCAGTACCAGGCGGCCGATTCAAAGCCGACATGGGCGTCCTTCTTGAACTGCCGCCGGCCGGCCCGCCACCAGCAGACCGCCAGGAAGATCGTGCCGATGATGACGTGAAAGCCGTGAAAGCCCGTCGCCATGTAGAAGGTCGACGGCATCACGCCCTCGCGGAAGCTGAACGGGATGATGGTGTATTCGTAGGCCTGGATCAGGACGAAGAACAGGCCGAGGAAGACGGTGATCCCCAGCGCCTGGGCGGCCTCCTTGTTGTTGCCCTGGACGACCGCGTGGTGTGCCCAGGTCACGGTCGTGCCCGACAACAGCAGGATCATGGTCATCAGCAGCGGGTAGTAGAACGGGTCGACCACCGTGAAGCCTTCCGGCGGCCAGATACCACCGGTGTAATCCATGCGCCCGAACTGATCGACGTCGGCGGGGAACAGTGCCGGATCGAAATAGGCCCAGAAGAAGGCAACGAAGAACATCACCTCCGACGCGATGAACAGGATCATGCCGTAACGCAGGCCGATCTTGGTGACGGCCGTGTGGGCCTTCTGGCGGATCGACTCGTCGAGCACGTCCCGCCACCACATGAACATGGTGAACAGAACGATCAGCAATCCGACGACCAAAAGCCACCAGACGCCTTCGTGCATGAACCAGACAGCCCCGGCCGCCATGACGCCGCCGCCAAGGGCGCCGACCAGGGGCCACGGGCTGGGGTTAACCAGATGGTAGGGGTGCGGAACGCCCTCTTCCGTCGAGGCCGGTTCTGGCGCGTGTGCCGTGGTATCGGTCATAACTCTCTCACATTCCCCTTACTGACGACCCCGTCACTGACGGGCCGCGACGGCAATCGGCTCGACCATGCCCGCGGGCGCGACCTCGGCTGAAGGCGCGCCGTTCGACTGCTCAATCGACTGGTAGTACTGTTCGGTCGCCTCGTCCAGCGCTTCCGACTGGGTCGGAAAGAAGGTGTAGGACAGGGTGATCGCCCGGACATCGTCCATGGCGCGATCCGCATCGAGGGCGGCGTCGACGAAGAAATAGACCGGAAAGGTCACCTCTTCGCCCGGCATGATGATCTGCTCGTCGAAGCAGAAACACTGGACCTTGTTGAAATAGATGCCGGTTCGATGCGGATTGACGTTGTAGACCGCCGTTCCGGCCACCGGCTCGTCGCTGAGATTGCGGGCGGTGTAGTAGACCAACATCGGCTCGCCGACCCGGACCTCGACTTCGCGTCGTTCGGCCTCGAACTCCCACGGCAGGTCGCGGTTGGCGTCTGCCGTGAAGCGGACGCGCATCGTGCGGTCGAGAATGTCGGTGGAGAAACCGTCGGCGACCTGGGTCGTACCGCCGAAGCCCGTGACCCGGCAGAAAAGGTCGTACAAAGGCACGGCGGCGAAACTGAGGCCGCCCATGGCCAGCACGATCCCGAACAGGCTGATCGCAAGCCGTCCGTTGCGGCGTTTCTGGCTTCTGTCTTGCTCAACCGTCATGGGGTCAACCCGTCGGAAACTTGATAAAGGCGATGACATAGATCAGCGCCACCCAGGCGATCAGCACGAACAGGATCGCGAGGTTCTTGCCGCGCAGGCGCCGCCGCGCCTCCCGGCGTTCGGCGACCTCCTGATCGGTCATCTCGCCGGCCATCATATGCCCACCCCCGCAGGCGCGTGATCGACGATCAACAGCGCAAACAGGGCGAAGAGGTAGAAAATGGAATAGCCGAACGTCAGCTTGGCGGCCCGCCAGTTCGTCGCCTTACCATCCTCCGTCAGGACACGGATGCAGCAGAGGACGAACACCAGGCTCAAAAGCACCGCGCCGACGCCGTAGAACCAGCCGCCAATGCCCAGAAGCATCGGCAGGATCGCAATCGGCACCAGCACCAGCGAATAGATCAGCATCTGCCACTTCGTGGCGCGCGCGCCCGCAACCACCGGCAGCATCGGCACACCCGCCTTGGCGTATTCCCCGCTGCGATAAAGCGCCAGGGCCCAGAAATGAGGCGGTGTCCAGAAGAAGATCAGGGCGAACAGAACCAGGCCGCCCCAGCCGACATCGCCGGTCACGGCGGCCCAGCCGATCAGTGGCGGAAAGGCCCCGGCCGCGCCGCCGATCACGATGTTCTGCGGCGTGCGCCGCTTCAGCCAGATCGTATAGACGAAGACGTAGAACAGCGTCGCGATCGCCAGGATCGCGGCGGCAACCCAATTGACCGCCAGCCCCATGATCATGACGGCGAACACCGCCAGGATCACCCCGAACTCCAGCGCTGCCGTCGGCGCGATCCGCCCCAGCACGATCGGCCGTGAGCGGGTGCGCGCCATGATCGCGTCGATATCCCGGTCGTACCACATATTGATCGCGCCGGCCGCCCCGGCCCCGATCGCAATGCACAGGATCGCGGTCAGCGCCAGCACCGGGTGCAGCGCGCCGGGCGCCACCAACAGGCCGGCGACCCCGGAAAAAACCACCAGGGTCATCACACGAGGCTTCAACAGCGCGACATAGTCACGCCATGTCGCCCCTCCCGGCCTCGCCAACGCTCTGGTTGGTGTATCGACACTCAAATCGGTCATCAGGTCCGAACCGTAACTTCTCTAACTCTTAAGCGGATAGCCACGCCGACCAAGGCGATGCGGCCGGCGGCTATCCAGATCACACGCCTATCGGATGCGCGGCAATGTCTCGAACTGGTGGAAAGGCGGCGGCGAAGACACCGTCCATTCCAGGGTCGTGGCCCCCTCACCCCAATAGTTGGCGGAGACGCGCTTGCCCCATTTCAGCGTGTAAATGAGAATTCCGACGAACAGCAGGGTCGAGGCGAACGAGATGTACGCGCCGATCGACGAAATCAGGTTCCAGGCCGAAAACGCGTCCGGATAGTCGGGAATACGGCGCGGCATGCCGGCGGCACCCAGGAAGTGCTGCGGGAAGAAGGCCAGGTTCACACCCACGAACGTGGTCCAGAAATGCACCTTGCCCCAGAACTCAGGATATTGGCGCCCCGACATCTTGCCGATCCAGTAGTAGAAGCCGGCGAAGATCGCGAACACCGCGCCCAGGCTGAGCACATAGTGGAAGTGCGCGACCACGAAATAGGTGTCGTGCAGAACGATATCCAAACCGCCATTGGCCAGCACAACACCGGTCACGCCGCCAACAGTGAACAGGAAGATGAAGCCGACGGCCCATAACATGGGCGTCTTGAACTCGATCGACCCGCCCCACATCGTCGCGATCCAACTGAAGATCTTAATGCCCGTCGGCACCGCGATAATCATCGTCGCCGCCGTGAAGTAGGCCCGCGTGTCCACGTTCAGGCCGACCGTGAACATGTGATGCGCCCAGACGATGAAGCCGACGAACCCAATCGCGACCATGGCGTAGGCCATGCCCAGATAGCCGAAGATGGGCTTGCGCGAGAAGGTCGAGATGATCTGGCTGATCATGCCGAAACCCGGCAGGATCATGATGTAGACCTCCGGATGGCCGAAGAACCAGAACAGGTGCTGGAACAGCAGCGGGTCGCCGCCGCCGGCCGGATCGAAGAAGGTCGTGCCGAAATTGCGGTCGGTCAGCAGCATGGTGATGGCGCCGCCCAGCACCGGAACGGCCAACAGCAGTAGGAAGGCGGTGATCAGCATCGACCAGACGAACAGCGGCATCTTGTGCAGGGTCATGCCCGGCGCGCGCATGTTGAAGATGGTCGTGATGAAGTTGGCCGCGCCCAGGATCGACGAGGCGCCCGCCAAATGCAGTGCGAAGATCGCCATGTCCACCGAGGGCCCGGGCTGACCCACGACGTCGGAAAGCGGCGGATAGATCGTCCAGCCCGTGCCGGCCCCCTGGCCGATGAAGGCGGAGCCGATCAGAAGGAAGAATGACGGCACCAGAAGCCAGAAGGAGATGTTGTTCAGGCGCGGAAACGCCATGTCCGGCGCGCCGATCATCAGCGGCACGAACCAGTTGCCGAAGCCGCCGATCATTGCCGGCATGACCACGAAGAACACCATGATCAGGCCGTGGGCCGTGATGAACACGTTCCACTGCTGGCCGTCCTCGACGAGCTGCAGGCCGGGGTCCTGCAACTCCATGCGCATGATCAGCGAAAACAGGCCTCCGATCAGGCCGGCGATGATGGCGAACGCCAGATAGAGCGTGCCGATATCCTTGTGGTTGGTCGAGAAGAGCCAACGGCGGACAAAGCCCGGCTTGTGATCGTGATGGTCGTCGCTGTGGGTCCCGGCTTGTGCCATGACGGGTCCTTCTTTCTATCGGCTCTTTGCTCTTAGCTACTCTTGGCTACTCTTGACTACTCTGCCGCGGCCAGACGCACCTGCGCGTCGCGCTCAGCCATCGCCTCCGCCCACGTCGTGGTCAGCAGCACCGGCGGGTTTTCGGGATCGATCTCGGCGTCGCCAACCTGCTCGATCGTCCACTGGTCGAAGGCCTCCCGGCTTACGGCGCGGATCTCGATCGGCATGTAGCCATGACCGATGCCGCAAAGCTCGGAGCATTGACCGTAATAAACACCTTCCTCTTGAATCCGCGCCCAGGTCTCGTTCCAGCGCATCGTGACCGCGTCCGTCTTGATCATGAAGGCAGGGACGGCAAAGCTGTGCAGCACGTCGGCGGCGGTGACCAGGATCTGGATGTCGGTATCGACCGGCAGGACGACGGGATTGTCGACGGACAACAGGCGCAACTGGCCTGCCTCCTCATCGATCTCCTCGTCCGGGATCATGTAGCTGGCGAACTCGTCGATCTGCTGATCGGGATACTCATAGCCCCAATACCATTGGTAACCGGTGACCTCGAGCGTCATCTCCGGGTTCTCGACCCGGTCGCCGAGATACAGCAGCCGGAAGGACGGCACCGCGATGACCACCAGGATCAGTACCGGCACAACCGTCCACACCACCTCAAGCAGGGTGTTGTGCGTCGTCTTGGACGGGGTCGGGTTCCTTTTGGCGTTGAACCGGAAAATCACGATCGCCAGCAGCGCCAGGACGAACACGGAGATCCCGATGATGATGACCAGCAGCAAGTTGTTGAAGGCCAGGCCCGCCTCCGCGAACGGCGTCGCCGGCGTCTGTAGATTGATCTGCCACTCGCGCGGCTGCTGGGCATACGCCGATGCGCCCGCGCCAACCGCCGACAGCCCCGACAAAAACGCCAAAATGCGTCGCATACTCTCCGTCCCACCTTCTCCGCCGGATTCTTCGGCGGCGCCTCATTTCATCGACGGCTTATACGCAACTGCGCCACGCCGTGCAAAGCCGTTATCGCCGCAGCCGATTTCTTGCGCTCGCGGCCACGCTTAACAGGCGTGGGGCTTAGCGCCGGCCTGCGGGAGCGATAGGAATTGCGGCAATCTGGCGCGCAGGGCTGGCGGCAAGCCGACCAAGCATCGGCAATGCCGGTGGCAACGGACCACCGCGACCACTATCTTGACAGAGAGCATCAAGCCCAATCCTTCCTCGAAAGCATCCAGATGACCGCCCTGACAACCACCGATAATCTGTTCTTCGACCAGGCCGGCTTGGACCGGCACAAAACCGAGAAGTTGGTGCAAGAAAGCCTCGTAGGTGCCGATGATGGCGAGCTTTTTCTTGAGTACCGCCAGTCTGAGGCGATGAGCTGGGACGATGGGCGCCTGAAGAGTGCCAGTTTCGACACGACCCAGGGCTTTGGCCTGCGCGCGATTTCCGGCGAGGCCACCGGCTATTCTCACGCCACCGAGCTAAGCGACGCGGCGCTCAAACGCGCGTCGGAGACGGTTCGGGCCGTTCATGCCGGCCACGATGGCCATTTCGCCGAGCCGCCGGCCGGGACCAACCAGCGCCTCTACGCCGAGGACAACCCGCTGACGACAATTCCCTTCGAGGCAAAGGTGAAGGTCTTGCAGGAGATCGACGCCTATGCGCGATCGAAGGATCCGCGGGTCCGCCAGGTCAGCGCGTCGCTGGCCGGCAACTGGCAGGCCGTCCGGATCCTGCGGGGCGACGGACGCGAAGCCGCCGACATCAGGCCGCTCGTGCGGCTAAACGTCTCCGTCGTCTGCGGCGAAGGCGACCGGATGGAGTCGGGCGCCTACGGCACAGGGGGACGGACGAGCTTCGACGCCTATCTCGATCCGGGCCTGTGGCGCCATGCGGTCGACGAGGCCTTGCGCCAGGCTCTGATCAATCTGGAGGCGGTCGATGCGCCGGCGGGCGAAATGACCGTCGTACTCGGCCCCGGCTGGCCGGGCATATTGCTGCACGAGGCGATCGGGCACGGGCTTGAGGGCGACTTCAACCGCAAGAAGACGTCCGCGTTCAGCGGCCTGATGGGCGAACGCATCGCGGCCCCCGGGGTCACCGTCATCGATGACGGCACGATTGCGGACCGCCGCGGCAGTCTGACGATCGATGACGAGGGCACGCCGACACAGTCCACAACGTTGATCGAGGACGGCATCCTGGTGGGCTATATGCAAGACCGCCTGAACGCACGGCTGATGGGCGTCAAACCGACGGGCAACGGGCGACGGGAAAGCTTTGCCTATCACCCGATGCCGCGCATGACCAACACGATCATGGCCAACGGCGACACCGACCCGGGCGAGATTCTGGCCAGCGTGAAAAACGGCCTGTACGCGGTCAACTTCGGCGGTGGCCAGGTCGACATCACCAACGGCAAGTTCGTCTTTTCGGCCTCGGAGGCCTTTCTGATCGAAAACGGCAAGATCGCGGCGCCGGTCAAAGGGGCGACCCTGATCGGCAACGGCCCGGACGCGCTGACGAAGGTCGCCATGATCGGCAACGACACCGCACTCGATCCCGGCATCGGCACCTGTGGCAAGGAAGGTCAGGGCGTGCCGGTCGGCGTCGGCCAGCCGACACTGCGCATCGACGGCCTGACGGTGGGCGGCACGGCCGCCTAATCGCTAGCTGTCGTGCACGCCGCCCCTGGCGTTTGAGTATCGTGCCAGAAAGACTGCGCCCACACCGCTGACGACGGCCGCCGCCAAGGCGGCCCAAGCCACCGCCGAGGGCAGCGTATCCATCACGCCGCCGGGCCGTATAACCGGCGAGGCGGCGAGAAAGGCGAACGTGCCAAGCGCGAAGGCGGCGGCGAACACCGCGCCGGTCCAGCGCCGCACCCAGGGCCAGTTTGTCTTGGAGAACACGGGCTTCCGTCGGCGCGACTTAATACGCGTAGTGCTTGAAGATCGGCTCGACCGAGCCGTCCCACTCCGCACGGTACCGCCGCAGCATCTCCTGCGCCTGTGTCTCGCCCGTCTCCAGGACCGTGTCGAGCGAGTTCAGGAAGTGCGCCTCGCTCTCGCCGAAACCGTCGCGCCGGGCCCGCGCCTCCAGGCCGCCGCGGGCGATCTTCAGCACTTGGACAGCGAGATCGGCCACCGTGCCCTGCCCGAATCGTGTGGCGAGGCCACGGCGCGGCACCTCGGCGCGAAGTGTCGCCCGCTGTTCTTGCGTCCAGTCCTTGACCAGGTCCCAGGCGGCGTCGAGCGCCGTCGCGTCGTACAACAAGCCGACCCACAGGGCCGGCAGGGCGCAGATGCGTCGCCACGGCCCCCCGTCCGCCCCGCGCATCTCCAGATAGCGCTTCAACCGCACCTCGGGAAACACGACCGTGGTGTGATCCTCCCAGTCGGCCATGGTCGGCGCCTCTCCGGGCAAGGCCGGCAAGGTTCCGTTCATGAAGTCGCGAAAGCTCTGGCCGGAGGCGTCGATATAGCCGTCGCGGTAAACGAAATACATCGGCACGGACAGCAGATAGTCGGCATAGGCCTCAAATCCGAAGCCCTCATCGAAGACGAAGGGCAGGTCACCCGTGCGGTCCGGGTCCGTGTCGGTCCAGATATGGCTGCGGTAGCTTTGAAAGCCGTTCGGCCGCCCCTCGGTGAACGGCGAGTTGGCGAACAGCGCAGTTGCGATGGGCTGCAACGCCAGCGACACCCGAAACTTCTTCACCATGTCGGCTTCGCTGTCGAAGTCGAGATTGGTCTGGATCGTGCAGGTGCGCACCATCATGTCGAGGCCCAGACCGCCACGCTTCGGCATGTAGGCCGACATGATGCCGTACCGGCCCTTGGGCATCCACGGCACGTCCCCGCGCCGCCAAAACGGATGGAAGCCCAGGCCGATCATGCCCAGGTCCAGTTCCTCGTTGATCTCCTTGACCTGGCGCAGATGCTCGTGAACCTCGTCGCAGGTCTGATGGATCGTCTCCAACGCCGCGCCCGACAACTCGATCTGCCCACCGGGTTCCAGTGATACCGAGGCGCCGGTGTCGTCAACCAGACCGATCAGCGTCTCCTTTTCGCGCACCGGCCGCCAGCCGAAGCGCTGCAAGCCGCTCAGCAGCGCATTGACGCCCTGGGGCTCGTCGTAGCTGACGGGGGACAGGTCGGAGAGGTGATAGATGAACTTCTCGTGCTCCGTCCCGATGCGCCAATCGGACTTCGGCTTGACCCCCCGTTCCAGCCATTCGACCAGTTGTCGTTTGTCGGTAATGGGCGGGGCGGTACGTGATTCAGGACCGGACATGACAGATTTCTCTTGGGGGATCGGCCACAACGGCCGGGTGCTGATCCTTCAGGACCGAAATGGCGGCCTTTGCTTGTCGGCGCCAGCTAAAGACTGGTCGGCGCCAGCCACGGATTGCCAAATCGCCAGAGCGGCGATCGCCGCTGTTTCCGCGCGCAAAACGCGCGGCCCCAGCCCGGCAGCGTGAGAAAACGGCAGTTTTCCAAGGGCGTCAAGTTCCGACTTTGCAAGGCCGCCCTCCGGCCCGATCATGATTGCCGCCGGCCCTCCCGCGAACGCCCGCGCCAGATCGGCGATCGGTTTCGCCGGGCCGGCCTCCGCGCAGACGATCAACGGGCGATCCGCCGGCCAACCCTCGGTACGGTCGGCCAACCGTGCAGGCGCCTCGATGGGCGGCACACTCAGCCGCTCGCTCTGCTCAGCGGCGGCGATCGCCTGCGCCGGCAGCCGGGTGGCATTGACGCGTGCCACGTCGGTGTGTGCGGTGATCGTCGGCAGCAAGCGATCGACACCCAACTCCACCGCCTTCTCGATCAACACATCCATCGCGTCCTTCTTCAGCGGCGCAAAAAGCAGCCATAGCGCATCCGCCGCCGGTTCCGGCGCACGAATTTGGCGCCGAGGCATAACAATCACGTGTTTCTTGCCCAGCTCCGCCAGCTGACAAAGCCATTCACCGTGCTCGGCGTTGAACACCCGAAGCCCGTCGCCCTGCTTCAGTCGGAGGACCGATTTCAGGCGATGCGTGGCTGACGGGTCGAGCCGAACCGGTCGATCCGCGACCAGCGACTGGTCGCAATAGAGGCGGGTCCGAGGAAGGGGCTGATCCATAGAATCACCGATGCCGAGGCCGGTTCAGCGGCAATACGCCGCTATTCCTGCGCCCTTGGCCCGCCCCTGGCAATGGCGTAAAGCAAGGGCATGGCGCGCCCGTTTACCGATATCCGCATCGGCGGCTGGATCGATCGTCAGCTACCCGACCCCTGGCGCCCGTACGGCCGCTTGATGCGGCTGGACCGACCGATCGGCACCTGGCTGTTGCTGTTGCCGTGCTGGTGGGGCCTGGCGCTGGCGGAACGGCCGGATGGTGGCGCATGGCCCAGCCTGTGGCTGGCGCTGCTGTTTGCCGTCGGCGCGTTCGTCATGCGCGGCGCCGGCTGCACGGTCAACGATCTTGTCGATGCCGACTTCGATGCCCGTGTCGAAAGAACCAGCATCCGCCCCATACCGTCGGGCGAGGTGAGCAAGTTTCGCGCCCTCGTTCTTCTCCTCTGTCTGATGCTGATCGGGCTGATCATTCTGCTTCAGTTCAACATGACGACGGTCTGGCTCGGCATAGCGTCGCTGGCGCTGGTCTTCCCCTACCCTCTGATGAAGCGCGTGACCTATTGGCCGCAGCTCTGGCTCGGCCTGACGTTCAATTGGGGGGCGCTGATGGGCTGGTCGGCGGTGACCGGCTCGATCCTGGGGCCGGAAAACTGGCCGGCCTGGCTGCTTTACGTTGCCGGCATCTTCTGGACGTTGGGCTATGACACGATCTACGCCCATCAGGACAAGGAGGACGATGCGCTGATCGGCGTCAAATCGACCGCTTTGAAACTCGGCGCCGCCAGCCGACGATGGATCGCCGGCTTCTACGCCATCACCATCCTGCTGCTGGCGGCCGCGATCGCCGGGGCGTCGTTGAGCCCCTGGGCGTTCGCCGTCCTCGGCCTGGCGGCGATCCAGCTTTGCTGGCAGGTCGCCGCCTGGCGCATGGACGAGCCTGCCGATAGCCTGGCCAAGTTCCAGTCCAACACCGGCTTTGGCTTGCTGGTTACGCTGGCGCTGGTGGTCGGTCAGGCTGTCAACTAAGCGGTCAAGTCGCCGATTACGCGTTCATGGACTCTGCCGGCGTCATCAGGGCGAAGACGGCACCGGTCGGGTCCTGCACCCAGCAAAAGCGGCCGACGTTCGGCACATCCATCATCGGCACCATCACCGTGCCGCCCGCGCCCTCCACCTTCGCCGCCGCCGCGTCGACATCCGCAACATGCACGTAGGAAACCCATGCGCTGGGCATGTTCGGGGCCTGCGTGCTCATCAGCCCGGCGACCTGGCTGTCGCCCGACTTGGCGATCGTGTAGGTGCCGGACCCCATATCGACCTCGTCGAAGCTCCAGCCCACGACCTCGCCCAGAAATTTCTTGCTGGCCTCGAGATCCGTGCTGCTGAGTTCGTTCCACATAAAGCTGCCTGGCCCTGACATTGCGTCCTCCGTCTCGTGGGGGTTTGGTGCGGACTATATTCCTCGACGTCCCCGTCGAAGACAATGGCGAGCATGTGACACTTTGGCGCAAACCGGTTGACCCAGCAGCTAAGCCCTTGCCGCAAAAGGCTTCCGCGACGCGCGCTTGCCGTTCACACCTTCGTGAGGACGCGCAAGATCACCGGAATTGGTTGAGCAGCGCCTGGCATCCGGCTGGCAAGGGCGGCGGCTGGCGCGGTGTCGTCGGGGTGCTGGGCGCCGGCGGCCGATTGGGATCGGGGAACCAGGATTGCAGCTCCGCCCCGCACCCGTCGCCCGGCGGCACTGCAGATTGAATCCGGCATTCCGGGCTGCCGGCGGGACATGTCAGGCGGATGTGAAAATGGCTGTCATGGCCAAACCAGGGCCGGATGACGCGCAAGAACGACCGGTCCGGCCAATTGATCTCGCACATGGCGCGCTTGATGGCCGGATGCACGAAGATGCGGCCGACGCGCGGGTCGCTGGCCGCCAGCCGGATCATCTCCGCCTGGACCAGGCCGAAATCGTCGGTCACGCGCCAGTCATAGGTGCTGGTATCGACCACCGAGATGGCGCTCAAGCTCTCGCGCTGTCCGACGGACATGCGCGGCAGGTCCAGCCGCAGCCAGATATCGGCGTCCAGCCCCAGTTCGTGGCTGGCATGGCCACTGATCGGCCCGCCCATGGGCTGGTTCAGATCGCCCACCAGGGCGACGCCCAGCCCCTCGCGCGCCATCCCCTGGCCAAAATCCTCCAAAAAGTCGATCAGCGCCGGATGGCCCCAATAGCGATTGCGGCTGGTGCGGATGACCTGATAGCCGACGCCGTCAATCGGCAACGCCGCACCACCGGTGAAGCAGCCATTGGTATAGGTGCCGATCGATTGCGCCGGACCTGGGGCGGGACCGGGTATGTCGGCGAAGGTGACGGATTGAGCGCTGGCCCCGGCGCCCCACATCAGCGCGATCGCGCAAGCAAGAACAAGCACTGCCCTCATCATCGCCACCAACCCTCATCCGATTGACGAATCGCCGATCGATCGTTGCTCCGCGAATTGTATGGGCGCCGCATGACAGGTGCAATCGACCGGGTCCCGTCTGGGGAATGGCCGTGCAGCGGTTGCCGCGCGACCGCACGGTTGCGCCGACGAACGGCTTGATATCCCATGCACGCCCCCCAGCGGCCCGATGTCGGCCACCTAATGAGCAAAGCTTGGAGGAGGCGATGACCCGCCGCGCGCCCTTTGGATTTCCCCATTTCGCGATCCGCTGGGTCGCCGCCTTGGCACTGGTCCTCTTGACCTTCAACCCGCTGGGCTGGTCCTACTATCACTGGGTCGCCGAGGATCAGCAAGGCAGCGTACCGCTTAAGATCCTGGCAGGCATCCTGCTGCTGATCGGTTACGTCATCTTCATCCGCGCGACCTGGCGCTCGATCAAGATCTGGGGCATCATTCTGGTCGTTGCCCTCATCGCCGCCCTGGTCTGGCTGATCGTCGATCTGGGCATCCTCGACGTCGCCAACACCGGCACGATGAGTTGGGTCATTCTGATCGCCTTGGCAACGCTTATGGCAATCGGCATCTCGTGGTCGCATATAAGGCGTCGATTGACCGGCCAAGTCGACACCGACGAGTTGGACCCCTAGCCGATCGCCGCACTGTTTCCGTAGCCGAAGGCCCATCCATGCCCTACGACACCGCCCCCCATCTGCCGCAACTGGCCAGCCTGATCGCCAGCGCCAAAAAAGCCGGCGCCGATGCCGCCGACGCGATCCTGGTGAAGAGCACATCGCTGTCCGCGATTCTCCGCCTGGACCAGACCGAACGGGTCGAGCGGTCGGAGTCGGCCGATCTGGGCTTGCGCGTCTTCGTCGGCCGGCGGATGGCCATCGTCTCGTCGGCCGACCAAGGACAGCCGGCCCTGGACGCCATGGTCGAACGCGCGGTCGCCATGGCCCGTGCGGTGCCGGAGGACCCCTATGCCGGGCTGGCGGAGCCTGAAGACATCGTCGGCGAAGTGCCCGCCATCGACCTGGTGGACGAGGAGGAACCATCGGCGGAGGTCCTGATCGCACGGGCCCGCGACGCGGAACAGGCGGCGTTGGCGGTGCCTGGCGTGACCAACTCAGAGGCTGCGGATGCGAGCTGGGGACGAACCGAGATCTCGCTCGCAGGCTCCAACGGGTTTGCCGGCAGCTACGCCCGCACCAGTTCCAGCATCGTCGCGTCGATGGTCGCCGGCGAGGGCACGGGGATGGAGACCGACTACGACTTTACCAGTGCGGTGTTTGCCGAGGACCTGGAAGATGCCGCCAAGGTCGGCCGGGGCGCCGGCGAAAGGGCGGTGGCCCGCCTGAACGCGCGCAAGGCGGATACCGCGCGCATCCCGGTGGTGTTCGACCCACGCGTCGCCAACTCCCTTCTCCAGCACCTTACCAGCGCCATATCGGGACCGGCGATTGCGCGCGGTACCAGCTTTCTGAAGGACAGGCTCGGCCAGAATATCTTTGCGTCGGGCGTCTCGATCATCGACGATCCGCATCGCCCGCGCGGCCTGCGGTCCAAGCCTTTCGACGCCGAGGGGCTGGCCAATCAGCGCCGCGCGTTCATCGAGGATGGCCGCTTGACAAGCTGGGTGATGGACCTGGCGTCGGCACGCCAGTTGGGCCTGCGCTCCACCGGCAACGCGGCGCGCGGCACGTCAAGCCCGCCCAGGCCATCGATTACGAATTTCTATCTCGAGCCCGGCGCGGCCAGCCGCGAAGACCTGATCGGCGCCATCGACAAGGGCCTCTACGTCACCCAGATGATGGGCCAAGGCGTCAATATGGTGACCGGTGACTACAGCCGGGGCGCCAGCGGCTTTTGGATCGAAAACGGCGAACTGACCTACCCGGTCAACGAGGTTACGGTGGCCGGCAATCTTGCCGAAATGTTCGCCAATCTCACGCCCGCGAACGATCTGTCGTTCCACTATGGCGTCGACTCGCCGACGGTTCGGATCGACGGCATGACCGTTGCCGGCAAGTAGGACGCTGGCTCAGACGGCGGCGCCCTTCGGGAGAATCACGGGCAACGGCGTCGGCATGATCGAGAGATCAACGGGCAGCCGCGTGACAATATCGCCGTCGGCTTGAACGGGATCGGTCGACAGCCCCTCGATCCGTGCCGCACGGACGCTGACGATGCGCACGTCTTTCAGCCTATGGGCGCGGCCGGTCACGAGACCGAGCAGCGCGCGCAGGGCCGCCCACCGCCCGGCGCCCAGGAACAAGCAGAGCTCAAGCGACGGCTCGGTGAGGCGTGCGGCCGGCGCCACCACGAAGCGGCCGCCGTAATAGTGGCCGTTGGCGGCGATCACGGCGCTGGCCATCACCCGCTCGTCGCCGAACGCCACGTGGTACGGCCCTGGCAAGGGCCTCAGCCACTGGCGCGCCGTTTGCCAGACATAAGCCCCCTTCCCGGCTAAGCGTTTCAGGCCGGTCGGCAGGTCCTCGACCACCATGGCGTCGAAGCCGGCGCCGGCCATCATCGCGAAGGGATGGCCATTGGCCTGGCCGAGATGGATCTGGCCGACCACGCCCCGGCAAATCACATCGACGGCAAGGTCCGGGGGTATCGGTAGTCCGAGTTCGTGCGCCAGCACGTTCGCCGTCCCCAACGGCAGGATGCCCAAGGGTAAAGGGCCGTCCGGCCGCGCCATCAGCCCGGTGATGACCTCGTTGATGGTCCCGTCGCCGCCGGCCGCGATGATCGCGTCCAGGTCGCCGTCGGCGTCGCGCGCACGCTGCAGCGCGTCGCCCCTTGCCAACGTGTCGCAGACCTCCACCCGGGGAACCATACGGCGCAGCTTTTCCAGGCCTTCCTGAAAACGGCGCCCGCGCCGCTGCCCCGCCACCGGGTTTCGAATCACCAGCACGCTCGACAGTTCGAAAACAGGCGCGCTCACATGGCTCCCCGGAGAAGATGACGCTTTTGTTACAGTAATATTATGGTCTTCTGGCAAACGCATTTCAATTGGCTGAAATTTCTGAAGAACACATGCGAATGCCTCCCTAAGTCGTTGAGAAGAAAAAATCAAACGATTACTCAGGTCGCCAGAAAATGAACGCTATTGGAGAGCGTAATGGCGACGGCATCGTTGGAGCGGCATTACCGAACCATTTTCATCTCCGACGTTCACCTGGGCACCAAGGCTTGCCAGGCATACCTGCTGCTCGACTTCCTGAAGCACACCAGCAGTGACCAGCTGTATCTTGTTGGCGACATTGTGGATGGCTGGCGCCTGAAACGACACTGGCACTGGCCGCAAGCCCACAATGACGTGATCCAGAAGCTGCTGCGCAAGGGCCGCAAGGGCACGGAGATCACGTACATCCCGGGCAACCACGATGAATTTGCCCGCAGCTTTCTCGGCAGCGAGTTCGGCGCCGTGAAACTCGCCGACGATGCCGTGCACGAAACGGCGGACGGCCGCCGCTTCCTGGTCATCCATGGCGACCAGTTCGACGTGGTGGTACGCCGGGCGAAGTGGCTGGCGCATGTCGGCGACAAGATCTACGTCCTGCTTCTGGTGCTGAACACCTGGGTCAATGGGCTGCGCCGCCGGCTGGGCTTTTCCTATTGGTCTCTGTCGGCCCATCTCAAGCACAAGGCCAAGCGCGCGGTCGACTTCATCGGCCGCTTCGAAGGCGCGCTGGTGGACGAGGCCAAGCGGCGCGGGCTCGACGGCGTCATCTGCGGCCACATCCACACCGCCGAATTCAAGGAGATCGACGGGCTGACCTATTGCAATGACGGCGATTGGGTCGAGAGCTGTACGGCCCTGGTCGAGCATAGCGACGGCCGCCTTGAGATTGTGCATTGGACGGCGCCGGTGGAAGAAGCGGCCCGCCGCGACGGCCAGATTCCTGCCGAGCCGGAGCAGGTCGCCGCCTGACTGGGCGGCCATTCCCCTATGCGACTCCTGATCGTGAGCGACGCCTGGTATCCCCAGGTGAACGGTGTGGTGCGCACGCTCGATACCACGGCCCAGCATCTGCGCCGGGATGGCCATGAGGTCGAGGTCATCGGCCCCGATCGGTTCCGCACCGTGCCCCTACCGACCTATCGTGAGATCGAGTTGGCCGTGAAGCCCAAGCACCGGCTGCAATCGCTTGTCGACGCCTTCAAGCCGGACGCCGTGCACATCGCCACAGAGGGCCCCCTGGGCTGGGCCATGCGGTCGATCTGCCACCGGCACGGCTGGCCGTTCACCACCAGCTTTCACACCCAGTTTCCCGAGTATGTCTGGCTGCGGACGCGTGTGCCGATGGCTTGGACCTACGGGTTGATGCGCCGCTTTCACCATGCGGCAGCCAGGACCATGGTCGCTACGCCGACCCTGGAGAACCGCCTGCGCGAGCGCGGATTTCAAAGCCTGGTGCGCTGGACCCGGGGTGTCGACACGGACCTGTTCCACCCCCGCGACAAAGACTTCCTCGACCTGCCCCGCCCCGTGTCGATGTTTGTCGGCCGGGTGGCGGTGGAGAAGAATCTGGACGATTTCCTACGGCTGGAACTGCCGGGCAGCAAGGTCGTGGTTGGCGGCGGCCCGCAACTGCACGGCTTCGTCAAGCGGTACCCCGAGGTGCGGTTCGTCGGCCCGAAGCAGGGTGAGGAACTTGCGAGCTATTACGCGGCGGGGGATGTCTTCGTGTTTCCGTCCCGCACCGACACGTTCGGCCTGGTGATGCTGGAGGCCTTGGCCAGCGGCGTGCCGGTCGCCGCCTATCCGGTTCAAGGCCCGCTCGACGTGATCGACGGCACCGGCGTCGGCTGCCTCAGCGAGGATCTGGCCGAGGCCGTCGATTGCGCCTTGCACCTGCCGCCGGAGGCCTGCCGGGCCTTCGCGCTTGAGCGGAGCTGGCCAAATGCAACACAACAGTTTCTGGGCAATCTGGCGCCGTTCGGCTAACGCAATCGCCGGCGGGCGGTGATCGGGATGGACGATATCGGTCCTCCGGTCTAAACCGGCCTGATGTTCCGAACCCTGTATCGCGGCGCGACCACGCTGGCCGGCCCGCTGGTGCCCCTGCTGCTGAACCGCCGCACGGCGCGCGGCAAGGAAGACCCTGCGCGGCGCGGCGAGCGTTTGGGCATCGCCGGCCGCCCACGGCCCAAGAGCCGCCTGGTCTGGATTCATGGCGCCAGCGTTGGCGAGGCCCTGTCGGTGCTGTCGCTGATCGATCGGCTGCTGCAGACCGCGCCGGACTTGCACGTGCTGCTGACCACCCACACGGTTACGGCCGCGCGGCTGCTCGAAAGCCGGCTGCCGGACCGGGCGTTTCATCAGTACATCCCGCTCGACCGCATCGCCTATGTCGATCGGTTTATGGACCATTGGCGGCCCGACCTCGCCATCTGGCTGGAATCGGAGCTGTGGCCAAATCTGCTGGATGGCATCGCCAAGCGCTCGGTTCCGGCGATCATGCTGAACGCCCGCATGAGCGGCCGGTCGGCGGCACGCTGGGCGCGGGCGCAAGGCGCGCTGCAATCCATGATGACGGTGTTCCAAGCGGTGCTTCCGGCCAGCAAGGCAGAGGCCGAGAAGCTGACGTCGCTCGGCATCCGCCAGTTAGGCCCGGCGGGCAACATCAAATATGCCGCCCCACCGCCTCCGGCCAAAGCCGACGCCGTCGAGGCGCTCGCGAACGCCGTCGGCGACCGGCCGCTTTGGCTGGCGGCCAGCACGCATGAGGGCGAGGAGGAGATCTGCTTCGCCGCCCACCGCCGCCTGCTCACCGATCGCCCCGATCTGCTGCTGGTGCTGGCCCCGCGTCATCCTCCACGCGGGCCCGAGATCGCGCAGATGATCGACGCGGCCGGATGGCGCGCCGCCCGCCGGTCCGAAGGCGCCCTGCCCGCGCCCGGCGACCCGGTCTATCTGGCCGACACTCTGGGCGAGATGGGCGTGCTGCTGCGTCTGGCGCCGATTGCCTTCGTCGGCGGATCGCTGGTCCCCGTCGGTGGCCACAACCCGATCGAACCCGCGCAGCTGGACGCTGCCGTCCTGACGGGTCGACAGGTAGAGAATTTCTCTGACGTCATGGCCGACATGGCGGCCGCCGGCGGGCTTGCCTGGGTCGATGGCGCGGACGATCTGGCCGCCAAGGTCGATCATTTGCTGTCCGACCCCTCGGCGCGAACCACGATGACCCAAGCGGCGCGAACGGTGGCGGAGCAAAACAGCGGCATGCTCGACACCGTCATGGCGACGCTGTCGCCGCTGCTGGCCAAGGCCTCGTCGTGAAAGCGCCCAGCTTCTGGTACGGTTCGCCAGGACTGCGTGCCAGGTTGCTGGCGCCGCTGGGCGCGATCTACGGCGCGGTCGGGCGCCGGCGTATGCGCCGGGTCGCGCCGACCAAGGTCGGCCCCAAGGTCATCTGCGTCGGCAATCTGGTGGCCGGCGGCACCGGCAAAACACCCACCGCCATCGGCCTGGCAAAGCGCGCGGCCGAACTTGGAACGGTGGCCGCGTTCCTGTCACGCGGATATGGCGGCCGATTGACCGGCCCGGTGCGTGTGGACCCCAGCCGCCATACCGCTGCCGATGTCGGCGATGAACCCCTGCTGCTCGCGGCCCATGGCGCCGTCTATGTCTCGCGCGACCGGATCGCCGGCGCCCGCTTGGCAATGGCCGACGGTGTCGGCTTGCTGATCATGGATGACGGGTTTCAGAACCCTTTCCTGCACAAGGACCTGTCGTTTCTGGTCATCGATGCCCAAACCGGCATCGGCAACGGCCAGATCATTCCGGCGGGCCCGTTGCGCGAGTATCCGCAAGACGGGTTCCGCCGAGCCGATGCGATCGTTCTGATGGGCGACCGAGCCCCGGCACCGCACCTCTCGCAACTGATTTCGGCAACCGGCCTGCCCATTCTGGGTGCCCGGCTTGAGCCCAGCCGCGATGCCGAATGGTTGCGCGGCCAAACCATCGTGGCCTTTGCCGGCATCGGTCGTCCGCAGAAGTTCTTCAATATGCTGAGCCGTCTGGGCGCCGACATCGTCAGCCGGTTCGCCTTCCCAGACCACCACCGGTACGACGCCGATGACATCATGCGGCTTGCGGAAATGGCGGCCGCGGCCGAGGCGACGCTGGTGACAACCACGAAGGACTTCGCCCGCCTGCCGATCGAGGCGCGCCAGATGGTCGAACTCGTCGAGGTCGAGGTCGCCTGGTCGGAGCCCGAACGGCTGGATGCCCTGCTGTCCGCGCTGCTGAGTGAAAACCGATAGAAGCGCCGACTCTTTGCCGAGCAGTCGGTTGCCCGTTGGGGATATACTGCTTGACCGGCAAGCCTAGGAGGCATCATGGCGCTGAAAAGCATGGTCATGGAATTCGGCACCGGCACGGACATTCGTGGTGGCGACCACACCAAAGCCGCCGTCCGCGCGCTTGAGAATGCCCTGAGACACAACAGCATCACCTTCGCCCAAGCGTTCGATGTCCCCCTCGACAAGATGCAGGTGAAGATCGCCATCGGGGTCGCCAAGCCGGACCAGGTCGACCGAACCGCTGTGGCTTCGGTGTTGCCCTACGGCCAGGCGGAGGTGACGGTCGATCAGGGCGGCATGGACGTGCCCAACGAGGCCGGCACCGACGTTACCGCCTTGGCCAATGCGGTGGTCACGGTCTATCTCGACGTTCCGGAAGACCGAACCCAGGGAGCAGCCTGATGGACAGCGCAAGAGCAGCGCTCAAACGCATCATCCTGGAGATGGGCACCGGCAACGCCCTGCACAGCGGCGACTACACCAAGGCTGCGAAACGGGCCGTCCTGGACGCCATGCACCATTCGTCCATCACCCTGTTTCGGTCCATGAACATCGATCCGGAAACGATGCAGGTGGAACTCATTGTGGCCGCGCAGCAGCCGGAGAAGGTCGACTTAGCCTCGGTCACGGAACTCGTGCCGTTTGGAAATGTCGACGCGAAGGCGGTCAAGGGAGGGCTGGACGTCGTCGATGAAACAAGCGGCAGGCCCTGCGTTCTGGTGAATGCGGGCGTGATCGTCCGCGTCCCGCTATAGCAGCTTGCCCTGCTTGCCGTCCGGCGCCGCCTTGCGCCGAGGCGTGCTCGCCGCGCCGGTAATCACGGCGGTGCGCTGGCCATCGGCCAGTTCCAGCCGGACCGCGCCATTGGTTTGCAGCGCCGCGGCCCGGGTTATCGCCGCCCCGTCCTCCGCCCGGACAACGGCAAAGCCGCGATCGAGCACGCGGCGATAGGAATAGCTCTCCAACAGCCTCTCCGCGCGGTCAAAGCGGTCGCCGATTTGGACCAGACGCCTGCCGGCGCCACGCCCGAGCCGATCCCCCTGATCTTTCAATCGACCCTCGGCGTCCGCCAGTCGACGCGTCACGACACGGGCGTCCAGCCTGCCGACGACCATGCGCAGCACGCGTTCGCGCTCCGCCAACCGCTGCCGAGGATGCACCAGGCGCGCCGACTGCTCGGCCAGTCGCGACCGCAGGCGGTCGAGACGCCCGACGAAGGCCCGATCAAAGCGCCCCGCGGCATTGTCCAGCCGCTGCGCCGGCGCCTCCAGAACTTGCCGCGGCCGCGCGATGGCCCTAGCCAGGCCGTCAAGCTGGACCCGGCGGTCGCGCAGCGCCCTGGACAGGCCGGCCTGTCGCCGCCGGTCCTTTTCCGCCAGTTCGGCCATCAGGTCGGCGCGGACGGGCACGGCCATCTCCGCTGCGGCTGTCGGCGTCGGCGCCCGGACATCAGCCGCAAAGTCGATCAGGGTGGTGTCGGTCTCGTGCCCCACGGCGGAGATCAGCGGGATCTCGCTGGCCACGACCGCACGGACCACGCTTTCCTCGTTGAAGGCCATGAGGTCTTCGAGGCTGCCGCCGCCCCGCGCGACGATCAGCAGATCGGGCCGGGTAATGGCGCCGTCGGGCGGCAGCGTATTGAAGCCATTGATGGCGGCGGTGATCTGTGCAGCCGCTTGTTCGCCCTGGACAGACACGGGCCAGAGCAGAACGTGGCGCGGAAAGCGGTCAGCCAGGCGGTGCAGGATATCGCGAATCACCGCTCCCGTTGGCGAGGTCACGACCCCGATCACGGTGGGCAGGAAAGGCAGCTTGCGCTTGCGTTCGGGCGCGAACAGGCCCTCGGCGGCCAACCGCTTGCGCCGCTCCTCCAGCAGTTTCAGCAGCGCGCCCTCGCCGGCGAGGTCGAGCTGTTCGACGACGATCTGATACTTGGAACTGCCGGCGTAGGTGGTCAGTCGGCCCGTGACCACGACCTCCATGCCCTCTTCCGGCTGGATCGACAGGCAGCTGACCGTGCCGCGCCAGCACACCGCGTCGAGCACCGAGCGCTCGTCCTTCAGCGTGAAGTAGAGGTGCCCCGACTTCGGCCGCGACGGCCTGGAGACCTCGCCGCGCACGCGCACATGGTCGAAGCGCTCCTCGACCGTGCGCTTCAGGGCGACGGAGATCTCGCTGACGGAGAACTCAGGGATGTTGCCGGGCGCTGCGCCCGTGTTCAGATCTTGCGTCATGGCAGTGGCGGCATGATACAAGTCCGCCACGGGCGCTCAAGCCCGAGTGCTTGCGGTTGGTCATCAAGGATCCTGGTTTATGCGCATTCTCGTGGTCGGCTCTGGCGGGCGGGAGCACGCCCTGTGTTGGAGCATCGCCGCCTCCCCCCTCTGTGACGCGCTTTTCTGCGCGCCGGGCAATGCCGGCATCGCGCAGGAGGCGACCCTGGTCGACATCGCGGCCGAGGATGTCGACGGTCTGGTGGCGTTCGCGAAGCGCGAATCGATCGACCTGGTGGTCGTCGGCCCGGAGGCGCCGCTGGTTTTGGGCCTTGCAGACCGGCTGGCCGAGGCCGGCATCAAGGCCTTCGGCCCCAGCCAGAAGGCGGCCGAACTGGAGGGCTCGAAGGCCTTCATGAAGGCACTGTGCGATGCCAAAGACATTCCGACGGCCGCGTACCGGACATTTACCGAGGTCGATGCAGCCAAGGCGTATGTGCGGGCCAAGGGCGCGCCCATCGTCATCAAGGCCGATGGTTTGGCGACCGGCAAGGGCGTCACGGTGGCCAGCACGGTCGAGCAAGCCGAAGCGGCCATCGACCAGGCGCTGACGGACCAGGTCTTCGGCGATGCCGGTTCCGTGCTTGTGATCGAGGAGTTCTTGGAGGGCCCGGAGATCAGCTATTTCGCCCTGGCAGACGGCAAGACCATTCTGCCGCTGGCCAGCGCCCAGGACTACAAACGCGCACTGGACAATGACGAGGGGCCAAACACCGGCGGTATGGGCGCGTTTTCGCCATCTCCGCTGGTCGACACCGACCTCGAGCGGCGCATCCTGAAGGACATCATCAAGCCCACCGTCGAAGGCCTCGCCGAACAGGATGTGCCCTTCCTGGGCGTGCTCTATGCCGGCTTGGTGCTGACAGCGGACGGCCCCAAACTGCTGGAATACAATGTTCGTTTCGGCGATCCGGAATGCCAGGTGCTGATGATGCGCCTGAAAAGCGACCTGGTGCCCGCCCTGCTGGCGGCCTGTGACGGTCAACTGAAGAAAATCGACCTCAGATGGTACGACGACAGCGCCGTCTGCGTGGTCATGGCCACCAACGGCTATCCCGGCCCTTACGAGAAGGGCTCGATCATCAAGGGACTAAGCGCTGCAGATGGTAGTGACGTGGTTACCGTCTTCCACGCCGCAACGCGCCAGGGCGAAGACCACCGTATCGAAGCCCATGGCGGCCGTGTACTGGGCGTCACCGCCCATGGCGACGACCTGGCCACGGCGCGCGATCTGGCCTATCAGGCGGTCGACCAGATCGATTGGCCGGAGGGCTACTGCCGGAAGGACATCGCGGGTTCAGCCTGAGGCGCGGCGCGCCCGGAAGAAGCCACGCAGCAGGTCGGCCGAACGGTCGGCCATGACGCCGCCCTGAACCTCCGGCCGGTGGTGGCAGGTCGCTTGTTCGAAAAAGCGCGGGCCGTTTACGATGGCACCCATCTTTTCGTCGAACGCCCCGAAGGTGACGCGACGCAGCCGGGCAAACGAAATCGCCGCAGCACATAGGGCGCACGGTTCCAAGGTGACGTAGAGATCGCAGTCCGGCAAACGGGGCACGCCTCGTTGGGCCGCCACGGCGCGGATAACCAGCACTTCGGCATGGGCGGTCGGGTCGGCGTTGCCGCGCGTTCGATTGCCGTCGCGGGCGAGGATCGCGCCGGAACCGACGTCCACGAGCACGGCGCCGACCGGCACTTCCTCGCGCGCCGCGGCGGCCTCCGCCTCCTCAAACGCAGCCGCCATGTAGCGGGCGATATCAGTGTCTGTCTCCACCCAGATACCCCACCACCGTGCCCTTGCCCTTGTCTAGCGACATTTCCAGCGACAATGGCGACCTTGCCCGCCCCAGACCGCCAGAGTAGCGTCGCCGCGATGACGAACCCCCCTCAAGCGAATGCCGCAACCCGCCCCGGCGACCGGCTGGCCAAGGTGATGGCGCGGGCCGGCCTGTGTTCCCGCCGGGACGCCGAACGCTGGATCGCAGACGGCCGCGTCATGGTGAACGGCGAGACGGTGACGACCCCCGTGACGCTGGTCACAGCGCGCGACCGGGTGCTGGTCGATGGTCACCCCTTGCCGGAGGCCGAGCAAAGCCGCTTGTGGCGCTATCACAAGCCCACCGGCCTGGTAACGACCGCGCGTGACCCCGAGGGGCGGACAACTGTCTTCTCACAACTGCCCGCCGATCTGCCCCGGGTGGTCTCGGTCGGCCGGCTGGACCTGAACAGCGAGGGCCTGTTGCTGTTGACCAACGACGGGGCCTTGGCCCGCCATTTGGAACTGCCCGCAACCGGCTGGCCTCGGCGTTATCGGGTGCGCGCGCACGGTCGGGTCGATCCGAAAAGGCTGGCGAGCCTCAAATACGGCATCACGGTCGACGGGGTTCGATACGGCCCGATCGACGCCGCCTTGGAACGCCAGCAGGGCGCCAACGCCTGGCTGACCATGTCCCTGCACGAGGGCAAAAATCGCGAAGTCCGCAAGGTGCTGGAGGCGATCGACCTGGTCGTGAACCGCCTGATCCGCGTCTCCTACGGGCCGTTTCATCTGGGCAAGCTGGCGCCCGGCGCGGTCGAGGAGGTCAAGGCGTCGGTTCTGCGCGACCAGCTTGGCGGCTTTCTTGAAGACGGTGGCCGCCCTTGAGGATCATCGGCGGACGCCATCGCAACCGGTCCCTGACCCCGCTGCCGGACCGATCGGTCCGGCCGACGACCGACCGGACGCGTGAGGCGATGTTCAACATCCTCGCGCACCGGCCGTGGGGCGAAGACGGATCGAGCGTGCTTGACGGCGCGATTGTGCTCGACGCCTTTCTGGGCAGCGGCGCCTTGGCGTTGGAGGCCCTGTCGCGCGGTGCTGAGCGGGCAACCGGCTTCGACGCCTCGTCGAAGGCCCTTGCCGTGGCGCGCAAAAATGCCGCCGCCATCGGCGAGGCGAACCGGCTGACGGTCCATCGCGCGGACGCCTTGCGACCGCCGCCAAGCAGCGAAGCCGCGACTCTCGTCTTTCTCGATCCGCCCTATGGCAGGAGCCTCGTCGAGGGCGCCGTCGACGCCTTGGACGCGGCGGGCTGGATCGCCGACGGAACGATCATCGTCACCGAATGCGCCGCCGATGAGGAGATCGTACTGGTTGACCGTTACGAGCCGCTGGACAGCCGGGTCTACGCCAGCACACGCGTGGGCTTCTGGCGCGCGGCCGCCTAACGCCGGCCGAACAGCCTCTCGATATCGGCCAAGCCCAAACTCACATACGTCGGCCGGCCATGATTGCACTGGCCGGAATGGGGCGTGGCCTCCATCTGGCGCAGCAGGGCATTCATCTCCTCGGCGGTCAGGCGGCGACCGGCGCGCACGCTGCCATGGCAGGCCATGGTCGAGGCGACCTGATCCAGCCGCTCTCTGAGCGCGGTGGCCTGGTCCAGCTCCGCCAACTGGTCTGCCAGATCGCGGATCAAGCCAGCCGTATCGGTCTGACCCAGCAGGGCCGGCACGGCGCGCACGACGATGGCGCCGGGACCGAAGGCCTCGATCTCAAGGCCCAACTCGGCAAGCTCCGCTTGCCTGGCTGCGAGCCGATCGGCGTCCGCTTCCGCCAGTTCGATCACTTCCGGCAGCAGCAGCCCTTGCGAGGCCACGCCGCCATCGATCAGCGCCTGCTTGAACCGCTCATAGACCAGCCGCTCATGGGCCGCGTGCTGGTCGACGATGACCATGCCGTCTTGGGTCTGCGCCAGGATGTAGGTTTCGTGGATCTGGGCGCGCGCGGCGCCCAGCGGATGGGCAACGGCCGTTTCGTCCGTCGAAATCTCCGCCCGGGCCGATGGCTGATCAGCCATCGGTAACGTCGCGCCAGGCGCGCGCGGATCTTCGATCGGCGCCTGCCAGGCGCGGCCGGCTTCGGCCAGCGCCAGCGACGGCCGGCTTGGGCCCGTCGGCCATGAGGATGGCGGCGCGCCGCCCGGCCGCATGGCGCCCAAGGCCGCCCCGCCGACAGTGGACGACGCCCGATGGCCGGCTTCCGCAAGCACCTGACGCAAGGCACCGACGATCAACCCGCGCACGACGCCGGGATCGCGAAAGCGAACCTCTGACTTGGCGGGATGCACGTTCACGTCGACCTGGTCTTCCGGAACGGTCAGGAACAGCGCCACCATGGGGTAACGGTCGCGGGCCAGGAAGTCGGCATAGGCACCGCGCAAGGCGCCGATCAGCACCTTGTCGCGCACGGGGCGGCCGTTCACGAACAGATATTGCGACAGGCTGTTGGCCCGGTTCAGGGTCGGCAGCGCGGCATAACCGTCCAGCCGGATACCCTGGCGCTCGGCAGCCACCGGCAGCGCGTTGTCGGCGAAATCACGGCCCAGAATGGCGGCCAAACGCGCCAGCCGCGCATCCAAAAGCTCGCCCTGGCCAGCGTTGAGCTGGATCGGCCGGCGCTGGTCGTCCTGCAGGCTGAAGGCGACATGTGGATGGGCCATGGCGAGGCGGTTCACCACGTCGATACAGGCCGCCAGTTCGCTGCGGACACTCTTGAGAAACTTCAGCCGGGCCGGCGTGGCATAGAACAGGTCGCGGATCTCGACCCGCGTGCCCTTCGCCAGCGCCGCCGGTTTAGGCGTGCCGACGACGCCGCTATCGACCGCCAACTGCCAGGCCTCCCCCGCCCCTTCGGCGCGGGAGATCAGGGTCAGGCGGCTGACGGCACCGATCGAGGGCAGCGCCTCACCGCGAAAGCCGAGGCTCTGGATCGCCTGCAGATCATCGTCGGGCAGCTTGGAGGTGGCGTGCCGTTCCATGGCCAGAACCAGCGCGTCCGGGTCCATCCCGTGCCCGTCATCGGCGACCGCTATGAAGCTGCGGCCGCCGTCACGGATCGTGACATCGATTCGGGCCGCACCGGCATCCAGCGCGTTTTCGACCAACTCCTTCACCGCCGCCGCCGGCCTTTCGACCACCTCGCCGGCGGCGATCTGGTTGACCAGAACCGACGGCAAGCGCCGAATCAGGGTCGGATTGGACGATGTTGAGGTTTGGGGTGCGGCCAACATCTAAATAATGTAGCCGATCGAGCGGTCGCGAACCACCCGATAGCTGCGCCCGGGATCGAGATCGGCGGAAAAAGAACTTGGCCCCGCGACAGCGCAAAGCCATGATCCGCCGTCATCGGAACCGCGTTCAAGAGGACAGCATGCGCACCTTGATCATCGGTCTCTTGCAGATCGTCGCGATCGTCGGCTTCATCCTGATGATCGTCATGGGCGCCTACATGGGCTACGCCTACGAGCAGCTGGTAGCCGCACAGAACATTGCGGGCGTGGCGATCGATCCTGTTCTGGGGGCCGTGATCGGAGCAGTCGGCGGCCTTGTGGCGGCCGTCATTACGTTCGGCGTCGTATTTCTGCTGATCGATATCCGGGCCCAGACCAAGCGCACGGCCCAGGTGCTGGAAGACCTGGCGAAGCGGCGGCCGGCGGCGCAGGCCGCCGCCCAGGCCCCGACGCCCCCTCAGCCGACCCCTGCCCCCGGAACCTGAACCGGCGGGCCGCGCTAGCGAAGCGGCTTCAGATCATTGAACATGGACGGCACCAGTTCGGTCACGGTCGGGTGGATGTAGACCGACCGCTTGATCGTGGTGTAGGCCGCGCCGGCGTACATGGTGTTCAGGATGCCCTGCACGACCTCGTCGCCGCCAATGCCCAGGATCGAGGCGCCGAGAATGCGTTCACTCGCGGCATCGATCAGGATCTTCATGAAGCCCTGGGTTTCGCCGCGCTCGCGCGCCCGACCCACGCGCGCCATCGGCCATTGGCCGACCAGCACCTCGCGCCCTGAGGCCCGCGCCTGGCCCTCGGTCATGCCGACACGGCCCAAGGGCGGGTCGACGAACAGGCCGTAACAGACGATCCGGTCGGTGATCTTGCGCGGATCGTCGTCGAGCAGATTGGCGGCGACGATCTCGAAATCGTTGTACGAAGTATGCGTGAAGGCCCCGCGCCCGTTGCACTCGCCGATTGCCCAAATGCCGGGAACGTTTGTACGCAACTGGTCGTCGACTTCGATAAAGCCCCGTTCGTTGGTTCTTACGCCGGCCTTGTCGAGACCCAGATCGCCCGTGTTGGGGCGTCGCCCGACCGCAAGCAGGACGTGACTGCCGAAGACCTCCGGCGGGCCGTCCTCACATTCGACGTTCACGCAAACCCGGTCGCCGCGCTGTTCAAAGGCGATGCACTCGGCCTGGAGGCGCACCTCGATCCCCTCGCCTGCCAGGATGTCCAGAATGGCGGCAGAAACATCCTCGTCCTCGCGGGCGATCAGCCGATCGGCCATCTCGATCACCGTCACCTGGGCGCCGAAGCGGCGATACATCTGGGCGAACTCCAACCCGATATAGCTGCCGCCGACGATCACCAGATGCTCCGGCAGAAAGTCGACCGCCATCATGCTGGAATTGGTCAGATAATCGACGGCGTCGATGCCCGGCATGTCAGGCACCGCGGCCCTGGCGCCGACATTCAGGAAGATCCTTTCGGCCTGCAGGATTTCGCCTTCGACGTTGACGGATGTCGCGCTTTCCAGCCGGGCATGGCCTCGGTAAACGGTCAGATTATCCATGTTTTCCAACCAGTTGGTGACACCTTGGTTGGATTGGCGGACGACCTCGTCCTTGCGGGCCTTAACCTGCTTCATGTCAACGCCGATAGGGCCATCGATCATCACGCCGTATTCGGCGCCACGCCGAGCAACATGGGCGGCACGCGCGCTGGCGACGAGCGTCTTGGTTGGGATGCAGCCGACATTCACGCAAGTGCCGCCGAACAGCTTGCGTTCGACGATCGCCGTCTTCATGCCGCTGGCCGTCAGCCGCTCGGCCAAGGGCGGCCCGGCCTGCCCTGCCCCGATGATGATGGCGTCGAATGTCGCAGGCATGGTCGGGCCTCCAGCTCAGCTTGCGGGTCTGGTCATGGTGCCTGACCGACATGATACCATCGGGAGGCCGGACACGCATAATGACGGGGCCGCCCCCCCCCCCCGGGAGGATCGGCCCGTCACCCCTTTGATGCTTGAGCACCCGGGAAGGTTACACCGCCCGCAGCCCAGGCCGCGCAGAGCTTCAGCGCAGGCTCTTGTAGTGGTTCGCGAGGCCGTTGGTGGAGGAATCGTGGGTCTTGACCGGGGCGTCGCCGTCCAGTTCCGGCAGGATGGTCTTGGCAAGCTGCTTGCCCAGTTCGACGCCCCACTGGTCGAAGCTGTTGATGTTCCAGACGATGCCCTGAACGAAGATCTTGTGCTCGTACAGCGCGATCAGCATGCCGAGGCTGTAGGGATCGATCTGGCGCACCATGATCGAATTCGTCGGCCGGTTGCCGGAGAAAAGCTTGTGCGGCAACAGCTTTTCGATCGCGTCCTCGTCGAGGCCCTGGTCGACAAGTTCCGCCCGAACCGTGGCGGCGTCCTTGCCATGCATCAACGCCTCGGTCTGGGCGAAGAAGTTCGACAGCAGGATCTTGTGGTGCTCGCCGACCGGATTGTGGGTTTGGGCCGGCGCGATGAAATCGCACGGGATCAGGTGCGTGCCCTGATGAATGAGCTGATAGAAGGCGTGCTGGCCGTTGGTGCCGGGCTCGCCGAAGATGATCGGCCCCGTCGTGTGGTCGACCGGCTTGCCGTCGCGGCCCGCGGTCTTGCCGTTGCTCTCCATCTCCGCCTGCTGCAGATAGGCCGGCAGGCGCGCCAGATACTGGTCATAGGGCAGCACGGCCTGGGTCGAGGCGCCGAAGAAATTGTCGTACCAGACGCCGATCAGGCCCATGATCGCCGGCATGTTTTCCGCCAAGGGAGCGGTCTGGAAATGCTGGTCCATGGCGTAGCCGCCCTCCAGCATCTCCTCGAAGCGATCAAAACCGATGGCAAGCGCGATCGAGAGGCCGATGGCCGACCAGAGCGAATAGCGGCCGCCGACCCATTCCCAGAAGACGAACATGTTGGCGGGATCGATGCCGAACGCGGTCACGCCCTCCGTGTTCGTCGACAGCGCCACGAAATGCTTGGCGATATCCGGTTCTCCGGCGCCGCTGTCGAGGAACCATTGCCGCGCGGTATGCGCGTTGGTCAGCGTTTCCTGGGTCGTGAACGTTTTCGAGGCGATGATGAACAGGGTCGTCTCGGGCTTGGCCCGCTTCAGCACCTCAGCGATGTCCGTGCCGTCGACGTTTGAGACGAAATGCATCGACAGCCGCTCGTGGATGTAGGGCGCCAGCGCCCGCGTCGCCATGGCCGGCCCCAGGTCGGACCCGCCGATGCCGATATTGACGATGTCGGTGATCGGCTTGCCGGTATGGCCTGTCCAGTCGCCGGAGCGGACGGCATGGCAAAAGTCCCGCATCTGGCCGAGCACCCGGCGCACATCCGGCATCACGTCGACGCCGTCCACCAGAACCGGCTTGTCGGATCGGTTGCGCAGGGCGGTGTGCAGAACCGGCCGGTTTTCGGTGGTATTGATGCGCTCGCCCCGGAACATCGCGTCGCGCCAGCGCGGCACGTCCACCGCCTCGGCCAAGGCAAGCAACAGCTTGACCGTCTCCGCCGTGATCCGGTTCTTCGAATAGTCGAACAGCAGGTCGCCCAGACGCAGCGAGAACCGGTCGAACCGATCCGGGTCCGCCTCGAACAGGTCGCGCATGTGCAGCGGCTCGACGGCGCGCTGGTGCTGTTCAAGCGCCTGCCATTCCGGCAGCGCGGTCACATTGGCCATGATCTCCCCCAAAAATGCGGAACGAACGCCGCGTTCGTTGGCCGCGTCAGTTAACGGACAACTCGCGATTGACGAGCGTGTCATAGGGGATGATCGTGTCCGGTGCTAGTGCGTCGATGTCGGGCGCCCCCACGACCACCGTGGTCAGGGCCGGCTCGTCCAGCAATTCGGCCGCGACGCGGGCCACGTCCTCGCGGGTGACGGCCGCAATCCGGTCCTGATAACGGTCCAAATAGTCGATGCCGAGATCGTAAAGCTGCATCGCGCGCAAGATGCCTGCGACGTTCTCCGTGGACGAAAACTGCAGCGGGAACGAGCCGGTCAGATAGGTGATCGCGTCGTCGACCTCTTGCTGCGTCGGCCCGTGTTCGGCCATCGATCGCCATTCGTCGCGGATGACCCCTATGGCCTCGGCCACATTGTCGTTCGAGAGATCCGAATCGACCGTGTAGAAATCGACCTGTTGCAGGTGGTTCATGCTGGTCGAGATGCCGTAGGTCAGGCCGCGATTGACCCGCACCTCGTCGGTCAGGCGTGATCCAAAACTGCCGGCGCCAAGGATGTAGTTCATCACCGACGCGGCATAGATGTCCGGGTCCGATCGCTCCAAGCCCGGTTGCGCCATGAACAGGGTGCTTTGCGGACCGTCGCGTGACACGACGATCGTCTGGCCCGCGCCGGCAAGCGGCAGTTCGGGCACGGATCGAAGCTCGGCCTCCGCCGGTAACGACCCGAAAACGCTGTCGAGCACCGCGCCCAGCCGTTCGGCATCGATATCGCCGGCGACCGCGACCACCAAATTGTCGCGCGCGAATGTGCGGTCGACAAAGCTTTGCAGGGCGGCCGCATCCACGTCCATCAAGGTCGCAGGCGTGCCGCGAGACGAGCGGCCATAGGGATGGTCGCCAAACGCCAGGTCGAAATAGGCACGCGTGCTCAACCAGCCCGTTCGCGAAACGCGCCGTTGGATCTCCGAGGTCAGTGCCGCGCGCATCCGATCGATGGCGTCTTCATCGAAGCGGGGCTCGTTAAGGGCATCGCCTAACAGCTCGAAGGCCAGATCGGCATTGTCGACCGTGGTCCTCAATGAGCCGGTGAAGGTGTCATAGCCGGTGCGGAAACGCAGCTCGATCGCCGCATCGTTCAGCAGTCCTTGGAAGGCTTGCGAATCGCGCTCGCCCGCCCCTTCATCGAGCAGGTACGACGTCAGGAAGGCCGTGCCCTCAAGGCCGGGATCATCCTGCGTCGTGCCGCCGCGAAAGGCGAAGGCCATGGAGATGACAGGGATCTCGCTGGCCTCCACCAGCCAGGCCTCGATGCCCAAGGGGCTGACGACGCGCTGGATCTCGACAGCACGGGCCGGCAGGCTGAACGCCGCCAGGAGAGCGATGGAAACAACGGCGGCCACGGGCGACCGCAGCCAGATGAATGCGGCGCGCATCAGTTCGTCTCCGTTGCAGGCTCGGGCAAAAGGTATCCCGTCAGGCCGTTTTCAGGCGTCAAGAAGGCTCGTGCCGCCGCGATCGCGTCGTCGGCCGTCACCTCGGCAATCCGCTGCGGCCAGGCCTCGATCGCCTCCAGGCTTTCGCCGTTGGCAACGGCAGCGCCGACGATCCGGGCCGGTTCGAAGAAACCGTCCCGCGCATAGACGGCCGCCGTGGTCAGACGCTGCTGGGCGGCGGCAACCTCGTTCTCATCAAGGTCGCTGGCCAGGAAAGCGGCGATCACGTCGTCTATCGCGCTCTCCAACTCGGCCATGTCCGTTTCCGGGCGAGGTGTGGCGTAGACGAAAAACTGGCCGTAGTCGCGGTTGTCGCCGCTGTAAAAGGCACCGGCCGACGTCGCGAGTTGCTGGTCGAGCACCAGTTCCTGGTACAGCTCGCTGGTCGTGCTGCCACCCAGGATCTGCGACATGACCTGAAGGGCATAAGCCTCGTTGCCGTCGGCACTGGTGTAGGATGGGGCGCGATACACTCTGCGCCATTGCGGCTGCGTCACCGTCGGATCGGTCAGGGTCACCGTGGCCACCGCATCGACCGGCGGTTCGGCCGGTCGCACCCTTTCAGGCACCGGCCGCGCCTCGATGGCGCCATAGGTCTCCTCAATCAGCGGCCTGATCTCGTCGGCCGTCACATCGCCCGAGATCACGACGATCGCGTTGTTGGGCGCGTACCAGGTCGCGTAGAAGTCGGCCAGGTCGTCGATCGACAGCTCGGCCATCTCATGCTCCCAACCGATGATGGGGATGCCGTACGGATGGTTGCGATAGCGTGCCGCGGCCATCTGCTCACCCAGGCGGGCCCCGGGGTTGCTGTCAATGCGCTGGCGCCGCTCCTCGATGATGACGTCGCGCTCGGTCAGGACCTCTTCGGGGTCGAAGGCCAAATTGACCATGCGGTCGGCCTCAAGTTCCAAGACCATGGGCAAACGGTCAACCGCGACGGTTTGGAAGTAGCCGGTGTAATCCCATGAGGTGAAGGCATTGTCGTTGCCGCCTTGGCGCGAAATCTCCTCGCTAAAATCGCGGTCCGGATCGGTCGTCGTGCCCTTGAACATCATGTGTTCGAGGAAGTGCGCGATGCCCGATTGACCCGGCGGTTCATCGGCCGCGCCGACGCGATACCAGACCATATGGGTCACGATCGGGGCGGTGTGGTTTTCGATAACGACGACCTCCAGGCCGTTGTCGAGCGTGAAGCCGTGAAGATCGAACAGTTGATCGACCGTCGCCGAGGCGCTGAGAGGGATCATCGGGCTCAAGGCAATGGCGCCGGCCAAAGCCCAACCAATACGAGTCATGCCAAATTCGCTTTCGTCAAATCACTCGCCAACATGCCGGAAGTCGCTGAAGCGCGACCGCCAGCCACCCGACTATTTAGGTGATGTTAAGCGAATTGGCAGGGCGAACCGCGGGGAACGCCCCGATATCCTCGCCAAATCTTTGTGACTTGCGTCGTGACTTACGTCTCTGTGGCTAGAACAGGCCGTCAAATACACCTTCAAGCGGTGCCCGGCGCCGGCGCTGGATCACCGGCACCTCGCCCTGGGTTAGGGGCTGGCCGAGAGCCTGGTTCGCCGCCAGGCGGCGCGCCTCCGCCTCAGGGTCGATCACTGTTCCCGGCTCAGGCTGCGGCTGCCAGAAGATGATGCTGTCGATAAACCGGTCGTCGGCGACGATCAGGTCTCGCGTCTCTTCCTCCACGACGACTCGGATACCGGGTTGGATGTTGCCGGCCCCGGCCTGGGACAAGAGCGCCGATTCGCCGGGCGAGATGCTCACCACCTCTTCCTGGAACGTAACCTCCTCCACGACCTCGACACCGTCCGTCTCGGCGCCGAAAATCACCGCCTCACCACGTTCCGCCGCCGTGCCGATCCCGAACTCGGAAACGCCGGCCGTCGGCGGGGGCAGGCTGATGCCCGGCGGCACGGTAAGCGGCGCCCGGGGCACGACCGCGAATTCGTCCGGCGCGTTCCGCCCAAAGCCAAAGGTCTGGTTAAAGCCATCGCTGCTGCATGCAGCGGTAAAGCCGGCGACCGTGGTCAACAGCCCGATCGCAAGCCAACGCCGACTAGTCACGTTCCCCCTCCACCGATTTTGTCCCCGCAACGGTTTGCCCTGCGTCGCGGTCAGTACGCGCGCCGGCAAAGAAACTGTCAATGACGATCAGCACGACGCCGATGCTGATGGCGGCGTCGGCCACGTTAAACACAAAGAAATGATACCCCATCAGATGGAAGTCGAGAAAGTCCGCCACTGCTCCGAATCGCAGCCGGTCGATCACATTGCCCAGCGCGCCGCCGATGACCAGGCCCAACGATACCGCCAACAGTCTGCCATTGGCACGCCAAAGCCAGACCAGAAGCGCGATCGAAACCAGGACAGCGACGGTGGACCAAATCCAGGCGCCGTTTTCCCCGCCGAACAGACCGAAGCTGATGCCGTAGTTCCACACCAGCGTAAGGTTGAAGAAGGACGTTACCTCGACCCGCGGCGCGGTCATGCCCGCGACGATCGGCCCGGTCAGGCCGAAAACGTCGCTCAGCATCCACCATTTGACCAGCTGATCGGCGATCAGAATGACCGCAACGATCACCAGGCCCAGGGCACGCAGGCCGCCCTGGCTCATGCGGCGGCCCCGGCCAGGCGATCGACGGCGTCCGCGCACCGGCGACAAATCGCCGGATGGGCCGGCACCAAGCCGACATCCGGCAGGACTCGCCAACAGCGCTCGCACTTTTCGCCCTTGGCCAATCCAGACACGACGGCAACGCCCGCCACCTCCGGCAAACGAAACGCATCCTCGGGCCCCTCGCCCACCGTCACGGTTGCCGCCGACGCGATCGCGATTTCGGCCATGTCGACGCCATCAAGCTCCTTGGCCAGCACGTCCGTCACGAAGACCGTGGGATGGGCCTGCAGCGACGAGCCGATGCGCTTTTCCGCCCGCTCCAGTTCCAAGGCACCGGTCACCACGCGGCGAACCTTGCGAATCGCCTGCCATTTGGCCGCCAGTGCCGGGTCCAGCCAAGCCGGCTGCGGTTCCGGGAATACCTGTTCGTGGACCGAGCCGGCCTCTTTGCCAAACCGGGTCAGCCACGCCTCCTCCGCAGTGAAGCACAGGATCGGCGCCAGCCAAACGGTCAAACGGCGGAACAGCAGATCCATCACGGTCAACGCCGCGCGGCGCGTCAGGCTGTCCCTTGGGTCGCAATAAAGCGCGTCCTTGCGGACATCGAAATAGAACGCCGATAGCTCCTCGTTGCAGAAGCTGAAGAGCGCCGTGTACAGCGTATGGAAGTCGAAATCGTCGACCGCCGTGCGCACGCGCTCATCCATCTCCGCCATGCGGTGCAGGACCCAGCGTTCCAGTTCCGGCATGTCGGCTTCGTCGACCCGGCGGCCTTCGTCGAAATCCGTCAGCGCCCCCAGCAGATAGCGCAGCGTGTTGCGCAGACGGCGGTAAGCATCGGATTGATACTTCAGGATCTCCGGCCCGAACCGAAGATCCTCCGAATAATCCATGGCGACGACCCAGAGGCGCAGGATGTCGGCGCCCGACCGGTCGACCACCGTCTGCGGCGTCAACGCGTCGCCGGCCGACTTCGACATCTTGCGACCCTGCTCGTCCAGAATGAAACCGTGGGTCAGCACCGCGTCGTAAGGCGCTCGGCCGCGCGTGCCGCAGCTTTCCAACAGCGAGGAATGGAACCAGCCGCGATGCTGATCGGACCCCTCCAGATAGAGCGAGGCCGGCCATTTCAGATCGTCGCGCTGCTCCAGCACGTAGGCGTGGCTGCTGCCGCTTTCGAACCAGACATCGACGATATCGTAGACCGGCGTCCAGTCCTCCGCCGCATAATCGTTGCCCAAGAAGTATTGCGGCTCGCGATCGAACCAGGCGTCGGAGCCCTCCTCCTGGAAGGTGTCGGCAATGCGTTTCAGGACCGCCTCGTCCTTCAAGACCTCGCCGGATTCCTTGTTGACGAAGATGGCGATCGGCACGCCCCAGGCGCGCTGGCGGCTGATGCACCAGTCCGGCCGTGTCTGGATCATTGACGAAAGCCGGTTATAGCCTGACGGCGGTACGAACCGCGTTTCGCCAAGCGCCTTCAGCGCGGTCTCTCGCAGGCCGTTCTTGTCCATCGAGATGAACCATTGCGAGGTGGCGCGGAAGATCAGCGGCGCCTTCGACCGCCAGGAATGGGGATAGCTGTGCCTCAGCCGGCTGCGCGACAGCAGGCCGCCCGCACCCTCGATCGCCGAGACGACCGCGGCGTTGGCATCGCCGGGCTTGCCCTCTTCGGTGTAGATGACCTTCCCGGCGAACAACGGCACGTGCTTGTAGTAGCTGCCGTCCTCGTCAACCACCGGGGGTACCTGAATGCCGTTGGCCTGGCCCAGGTCAAAGTCGTCCTCGCCGTGCCCCGGCGCGATATGCACAATGCCGGTGCCCTGTTCCGTGGTCACGAAGTCGCCGGAAAACACCGGCACGTCAAAGTCGTAGCCGCGGCCATGCAGCGGGTGGGCGCAGATGACGTTCACCAGCGCCGGGTCGCCGAAGCCGATCTCTTCCACCCGCTTGGCCGTGATGCCGGCCTCCTGGGCGAAGGCCTCCACCAGTTCCGATGCCACCACCAGACGTTCCTCGGGGCGCGCCAAGCTGTCCTCCGCGACGCCCTCGACGGTGATCACGCTGTACGGAATCGCATGGCCCATGGCGAGCGCCCGGTTGCCCGGCAAGGTCCAGGGCGTGGTCGTCCAGGCCACGATGCTGGCGCCGACCAGGGACGGCCGGTCCGCACTGACGATCGGGAAGCGCACATGGACGGTGGTCGAGGTGTGTTCCTTGTACTCGACCTCGGCATCGGCCAACGCCGTTTTCTCAACGACCGACCAAAGAACGGGCCGCAACCCTTTGTAAAGCCCACCATTTGTGACGAACTTGTGGATCTCCCTGACGATCTGGGCCTCGGCACCCTTTGACATGGTCAGGTAGGGGTCCAGCCAATCGCCGACCACGCCAAGACGCTGGAACTCGTCCGACTGCACGCCGACCCAATGCTCGGCGAAGTCGCGGCATTCCTGGCGGAACTTCAGGATCGGCACCTCGTTCTTGTCCAGACCCTCGGCACGATAGCGCTCCTCGATCTTCCACTCGATCGGCAGGCCGTGGCAGTCCCAGCCGGGAACGTAGTTGGAATCACGGCCCATCATCTGCTGCGAGCGGGCAACGATGTCCTTCAGAATCTTGTTCAGGGCATGGCCGGTGTGCAGGTTGCCGTTGGCGTAGGGCGGCCCGTCGTGAAGGATGAACTTTTCACGGCCCTTCGATTGGGCGCGCAGCCGGCGATACAGGTCGATTTCCTGCCACCAGGACAGGATCTCCGGCTCTTTCTTCGGCAGGCCGGCACGCATGGGGAAGTCCGTCTTCGGCAGGAAGACGGTGGATTTATAGTCGACGTCCGCGACGACGGTATCGCTCATCATGGTCCTCAAAATGCGACCTCGTTGCCCCGCCTCCAATCAGCGGGCGGCAAGAGGCTTGTTCAAATGTCTGCTTGCTTGGCACCTTCGGTCGCCATGGCGACGCAACGTTTCCCGGCCCCCGTTGCCTCAGGAGACCGGGGCGATAATTCGCCGGGCTATCGGCAGCCCGGCTCGCCTGCGCGCCGTCTGGTCCATAATGGCCGGGAGCATAGTGGAAGCCACCTGTCGGTCAAGCCGAACGCTGGTCATGGCTTGGTTGCGACAGGGTGCGTCGCGCCGCGGCGGCATCCTGGTCCATTTGCGAGACCAGGGCCTCGACGGTATCGAACCGCGCCTCGTCGCGCAGGCGTTCGACCAGTTCCACGATGACATGTTTGCCATAAAGGTCAGCGTCGAAATCGAACAGATGGACCTCCAGCATCGGCTCGTCCGTACGCCACATCGGCCGGATGCCGAGATTGGCCACGCCATCGCACCAGTTCGCGGGCGCGCCATCGGCCGGCTCGATGGCGCAACGCACGGCGTAGACCCCAAAGGCCGGCCACAGATGGTCGCCCAGGCCGACATTGGCGGTCGGGTAGCCCAGTTCTCGGCCCCGGCGGTCCCCGTGCTCGACCCTGCCTTCGATCGCCCAGTTTCGGCCGAGCAACCCGGCGGCACCGGGGGCATCGCCTTGGCGCAGCAGCTCGCGCACCCGGCTCGACGAATAGACATCGCCCGTTTCATCGCCGGCCTGCGTCACGACGCTGACGCCGAATCCAAGCTCCGCCCCCATGGCGCGCAGGAGGTCTGCATTGCCGCGGCGCCGATGACCGAAATGAAAGTCGTAGCCGATCACGACATGCCGCACGGACAGGGCATCGACCAGCACGTCGCGGACGAAATCCTCGGCCGAATGTTCCGAAAACGCCTGGTCGAAGGTCAGGACGATGTGGAACTCCACCCCCAGCGCCTGCAGCAGGTGCGCCCGGGCACGAAACGGGGTCAGCCGAAAGGGCGGGTCGTCGGGGCGAAAGAGGCTGCGGGGATGCGGCTCGAAGGACAGCACGCCGACGGGCGCATGGAGTTGCCGGGCGGCCTCCTTGGCCTCGTCCAACACGATGCGGTGGCCGAGATGCACGCCGTCGAAGTTGCCGATGGCCACGACACCGCCCTTCAGCGCATCGGGCAGGCCGTCAAGATGTCGGAACAGCTGCATTGGGACCGGTTGGTGATGGTTCAGGCGGTTCGGATGACTATAAACGTGGTTGCCGGCCCGAACCATGACCGGCGGGAAGCCGGCGACCTTAGTCGCCCCGTGTCGGCAAACTCACCGTGGCGTCGCCCTCGATGACCACCGTTTCGCCGACGGTCACCATCGTGTTCATCAGCGCCCTGCGTTTTTCCAGGATGATCTCGGCAACTGTGACCCGTGCGGTGACCGTGTCGCCGGCGCGAACCGGTGCCCGAAAGCGCAAATTCTGTGACACGTAGACGGCACCGGGCCCCGGCATGCGCGTGCCCAAAACGGTCGAGATGTACGCAGCCCCCAACATGCCGTGGGCGATCCGACCCTTGAAGAAGGTCTTCCTGGCATATTCCTCGTTGATGTGGACCGGGTTGGTGTCACCGGACACACCCGCGAACAGAACGATATCGGCCTCGGTTACGGTCTTTTGAAAGCTGGCGGACATGCCGACCGAAAGATCCTCGATAAAGTAACCGACAATCCCGTCATCATACGATCGAACGTCATCCATCTGCCCCCGAATGCCTTTCGTTTTGTTCGCATCTGCAGCATTTCGCAATGCAATATAGAGTGCCACTCAGCAATGGACAACCCAAGGTTCGCACCCAGAAAAAATTGTTGAAAATCAAATGGCAATCGGATCAATCGGCGTCTTTGGATGAATATCCAGCGCGGTTTCCAACAGTTTTGCGAACGCGAGCAAGCGCGACTCGGCGAACGGCGGCGCAACAATTTGCAAACCCACCGGCAGGCCGTCCGGGGTGAAGCCGCAGGGCAGCGACAGGGCGGGACAGCCCGTCAATGTGAAGGCAAAGGTGATCGCGATCCAGTCAATGTAGGTTTCGAAAACGTGGTCGCCCAGCCGTTCGACCGTGCGCTGCTCCACATCGAACGGCGGCACGATCGCCGTCGGGCAAACCAGCAGGTCATGGCGGTCGAAGAACCGCATCAGGCGATGATAGAGACGGCCGCGCGCAAGTTCCGCGCGCGCGATTTCGGCCGCAGACAGATCGAGCCCGGCCTCGATGTTCCACACGACGTCGGGTTTCAGCCTGTCGCGATGCTTTTCAAGCGTATCGCCCAGCGCCGTCGCAAAACGGACCGCCCGTAGGATATGAAACGCATCGCGCGCCTCGGCAAAGCTGGGAACGGTGTCGGTCAGTTCGGCGCCGAGATCCGCCACACGCTCCGCCGCCGACCGTGTCACCGCAGCCACGACGGGATCGACCGGGCCGACACCGAGATTGGGGGAATAGGCGATGCGTCGATGTGTGAGAGCGGTCGTGGTATCGGCACCGTTCACGGCCGCCAGGTAGCCGCGATCGCGGTCGAGCACCATCGCATCCAGCATGAAGGCCAGATCGGCCACGTTGCGTGCCATGGGACCTTCGACCGCGAGCGTGTCGAACGGCAGCGGCGACGGCCCGAACGGCACCAGGCCCGGTGTCGGCCGCAGACCGACGACGGAGCAGAACGATGCCGGTGTCCTGAGCGATCCGCCGAGGTCGGAGCCCTGGGCCAGCCAGACCATGCCCGTCGCCAGCGCCACCGCCGCGCCGCCCGACGAACCACCGCAGGTCTTGGCGGTGTTCCACGGGTTGTGGGTCCGGCCGAACACATCGTTAAAGGTCTGCGCGCCGGCCCCGAATTCCGGCGTGTTCGACTTGGCGATCACGATACCGCCATGCCGCTCCAGCCGCTCCACCTCGTTTTGGGAACTGGTCGGCACGTGATCGGCATAGATCGGCGACCCGAAGGTTGTCCGAACGCCGGCCACCTCGTTCAAATCCTTGATCGCCAGCGGCAATCCGCCCAGCCAGGTCAACCCCTGCTCCGCCTCGATCCGCCTGGCATGGTCGTAGGCACGATCAAGACACAGCGTCGGCAGCGCGTTCAGGACAGGGTCGACCTGCTCGATCCGTTGTGCGGCGGCGTCGATGAGTTCGGTCGGCCGAACCTGGCCGCGCGCCAGTGCAGTTGACGCCTCAATGGCCGTCATTTCCGTAAGCGGGTTCAGGCCGTTGGCGCTCACGGCTGCACCAGCATCGAAAGCGGGGTCTCGCGTCTTTGGACAATGTAGAAGCGGTCGACCGGCGAATTGTCGGTGACCACCAGCGAGAAGGTGACGCTGTCGCCCGGCGGCACGGCGCCACCTGTGAAGACGAGCCCGTCGGCCGGTTCGTCGACCACGCGGGATTGCGAAAAGCTGTCGGAAACGATGGGTCGGGCGTCGCCGCCCTGTTCTTGCGCGAAGGAGAGCCCGTCATAATAGGTGCTGCCGTCGCCGGGGTTCTCCTGAAGCTCGATGCGGTATTGCCGCCAGGTCTGCGACGTCTCGTTGATCACGATCTTGACCAGGGCGAAGCCGGTAAAATGGTTGGAATCGGCGCGGTTGCCGAACTCCCGCGTCATGCCTTCGACCAGCAGGATCGCGTCGCCGGAACCCGTGACCCGTTCGACCAGCGTGAACGGGTCCTCAAGGGTGCCCGTTCCCCAAGCATCGACGATTTCAAAACCGCCCGCGCTGTCACTAAACGTGATCCCGTCAAGTAACACGGGTTCGCCGAGGGCGGGGCCAGTGAAGCCCAGGCTCGCGACGACGAGCGCAAGCGCGGATCGCACCAGCCCCATCATCCGGTCAGGCAGCGAGCGCCTCGCGCCGCACCAGATCGTGGACCGGCCCCAGATCGGCCAGCATGTCGGCAACCGTCCGATGGTTGAGCGGGTGCACCCAGTCGCCCGCGATGTCGGCAGCCGGCACCAGCACGAAGGCCCGCTCGGCCATTGCGGCGTGAGGCACGGTCAGGGCGTCGGTCGTGATCGTCCGGTCGCCGAACAGGACGATGTCGATATCGATGACGCGCGGGCCATTGCGCCGCTCGCGCACCCGCCCCAGCCGGCGTTCGACCTGTTGGATGGCACCCAGCAAGGCCTCCGGCGAAAGCACGGTTTCCGCCACCGCCGCCATGTTCAGGAAGGGCGCCTGATCCACGACATACATCGGCGTCGTCTCATAGACCGGAGAGGTCTGCACGACGTGCAGAAACCGTCCGAGACCGGCCAGCGCGCCGCGCAGATTGGCGCGCCGATCGCCGAGATTCGTGCCGAGACTGAACAAAACGGAATGACTGGTCAAAGCAACACCCTTCTGTCGGAGCGCCAGGTGCGGGACGGCCAGTCGATCCCGCATTGATGTGAACTCTTTGTGGCAATGCCAACGGCCTTTATGACCTTGTGCCAAGGGAAAGTCGAGGTGTATGCAGGGCCGCCCGGCTACCTGACCCGACACAAGCCTGCCCGATGTCCGACTCTCAACCCCGCCTGCTGCGCGGCGGCCCGATCGCCGCCTCGATCCGCGAGACGCTGACGACCAAAATCGCTGCGCTTCGCAATGCCGGCACCACCCCGACGCTGGCCGTCATTATCGCCAGCGACGATGGTGCCGTGCGCTCCTACGCCGAAGCCAAGCAGCGCTCGGCCGCCAAGCTGGGCATCGATATACGGCTTGAGACCATGCACGCGCATGTCGGCCAAGGGGCGCTGGAAACGCTGATCGACGATCTGTCGAGCGATAGAACGGTGCACGGCATCCTGCTGGAACTGCCCGTCGCCGAGGGTCTCGACGAGCGGGCAGCGATCGCCCGGATCGACCCGGAAAAGGACGTGGACGGCATGACGGCGGCCAATCTGGGGCTGATCGCCGCCGGCAACGAAGCCGCCGCGCTGGCACCGGCCACGCCGCAAGCCTGCATCCGCTTGGCCGAAGAGGTGACGCCTGTGAGGGGCAAGCGTGCCGCCGTGATCGGCCGTGGCCGTACCGTGGGCCGCGCGCTGGCCTCCATGCTGATCAACCGCGACGCCACGGTCACTGTCTGCCACACCAAGACACCCGACCTGACCGAAGCCATCGCGCCATGCGATCTGGTCTTCGTCGCCGCCGGGCGAGCCGGGCTGATCGGTCACAACCATCTGCGGCCCGAACACATCGTCATCGACGCGGGCGTCAATCCGGCGGAAGACGGCATCGTCGGCGATGTGGCCCCGGAGGCGGCCGAGAAAGTCGCCGCCCTGTCGCCGGTGCCGGGCGGCGTCGGCCCCCTCACCTCAACCCTGATCTTCGCCAATCTTCTGAAGGCCATGTCCTTGCAAGGAGTTCACGCCCCGTCATGAGCAGCCTGTGGCAAATCGGCCTGGCGGAGTTTCGCGACCGCACGGCCAGCGACGCGCCGACCCCGGGCGGCGGTTCGGCCGCGATGGTCTCGGCGACCATCGGACTGGGCCTCGTCATCATGGCCTTGCGGGTCTCGGCCCGGCGCGCGGAGCAGCCCGAGCCCCTCGCGCCGCTGATCGACAAGGGCGAGCGGCTGTTGAACGAGTTGAGCGAACACGCGGACGCGGATATCGCCGTCTTCGAGGCCTATATGGACGCTCTTAAGCTGCCCCGGGACAGCGAGGCGGAAAAGGAGGTGCGCCGCCAAAGGCTTGCCGAAGCGGCGGTCGCGGCGACCGAAGTGCCCTTGAACGCCGCCCAATCGACACTCGAGGCGCTGGACCTTGCCCGCCAGGCCATGGATGTCGCCCACAAATCCATCGTCAGCGATGCCGGTGCCGGCGGCGCCATCCTGCACGGCGCGCTGACCGCCGTTCTGTACAATGTCGACATTAATCTCGGCAGCATCCGCGACGAGCGGGACGCAGAGAGCTATCGCACCAGCCGAGCGCATCTGCAAAGCGCCGCCGATGGCCGGCATAACGTGATCCGCAAGCTGATGGCGGAGCGCCTTTCCGACTAGATTCTGCTTGCCATGGCCATGCGTCCCAATTAGGAACACATCCGAATTCGGAACAATGAGGCCGTCATGCAGTATCGCCCCATCACCGCTGACGAGGTGAAGGACTTCGCGCGCCTGATGAGGCTTGCCTTTGGCGACCCGGCCGCGATGACCGAGCACTACACGGACCTGCTGGGCATCGAAGGGTACCGAGGCCTGTTCGACGGCGACCGGATGGTGGCCTCCATCGGGTTCTTCGACGATGCCCATCATTTCGCCGGTGGCGCCGTCTCGACCTGGGGCGTTACGGCCGTGGGCGTCGATCCCGGCACAAGGGGCCGTGGCCTGAGCGGCATACTGCTGGACAACAGCATCAAGGAGGCTGCCGCCGCCGGCCCGGCCATGCTGACGCTCTACGCCTCGGCGCCAGCCGTCTATCGCAAGATCGGCTTCGAGCGCGCCGGCAAGTTCATCGCCTACAAGGGCAGGACGGCCCAGATGGCGTCGTCCGGATCACCGACCGGCAGCTTTCGCGCCGTCGATCCGATGGCGCCGGAAACGCGGGCCCAGCTTATCGAGCTGCACAAGCGCTGGCTGCCGCTGACATCGGGGCCGTTCGAACGCCGCGACACGGTTTGGACGTGTCTGCTGCAGCCCTACGACAAGCACACGGATGTCTTCGTGTGGCATGACGATGACGACGCACCCGGGGCCTATGCAATCCTGCACCACACGCCGGGCAAGTTCGAGGTCGCGGACTATTGTGTCCCGACCGGCGAGGCGGCATCGGCGATGCTGGGCTTCCTCGGCGGCTTCAGGGCGATCTATAGCGACGTCACCTGGCGCGGCGCGCTGGTCGACCCGCTGATCATGGCCATGAACGACCGGTGGTGGGAAACGGCACAGCACGAACACTGGTTCAGCCGCATCGTGGATGTGCGCAAGGCCTTGGCCCAGCGCGGCTATGCCAAGGGCGTCGGCGGCCGCGTCGCGCTGTCCGTCGAAGACCCGGTCCTGGCCCAGAACAACGGCACGTTCGGTGTCGAGGTCGCGAATGGCACGGCGTCGGTCGAGACCGACGGAGATCCGGACGGCGCCCTGTACCTCACCGTGCAAAGCCTGGTGCCGCTGTTCACCGGCCTGGTCAGCGCCAGCCGGCTCGCGGCCATGGGCCGCCTCGACGGGCCGCGCGAAGCCATCGATACGGCCGACCTTCTGTTCACTGGGCCAACGCCCTGGATGGAGGAGCAGTTCTGACGCGTCCTGCCCTTTAGGCAGACGGGCAACGCTCCTTACGCCGCCGGCCAGCGCGGCGCCAGCGACAGGTCCGAGCGGCGCCAGATCGCCTTGGCGGCGGCATCGATGTCGCGGCGCAAGCTGGCCAGATCGACGGTCAGCAATGTCCGATCGCGCATGATCACCCTGCCATTGATGATCACGGTCTCCACATCCGTCCCGTTCGCGGCATAGACCAACGTGTTGACCGGATCGATCGTCGGCGCCCAGTGCAGGCCCGTCATGTCGACCAGGACGATGTCGGCCTTCTTGCCGACCTCGATGGAGCCGATCTGGTCGTCCCAAAGACAGGCCCGGGCACCGTCGATGGTCGCCATCTCCAGCGCCTTGTGCGCGCCCATTTTCAACGGGTCGACATAGGCGTCTTTGTGCGCGCAGGCGGCGAGATACATGACCCGGACCATGTCGAGAAAGCGCCCGGCCGTGGCGGAGTCGGTGCCCAGCGAGATGGTGATGCCCGCCTCCGCCATCGCCGGCATCATGCGATTATGGATCACGCCGTAGGAACCGTGCATCGAGGCCGACGGGCAATGGGCGACCTTGACGTCGTGCTGTTTCAGCCAGCCGACCTCGCGCTCGTTGGGATAGCCCATATGGACGCAGTAGAGATTGGGGCCGAACAGGCCGAGATCGTGATAGCGCTCCAGCGAGCGTTTGCCGAACTTCTTGGTGATCAGCTCGTTCTCGCCGAACACGGCGGCGACATGGGTGTGAATGCCGACACCGTGCCGATCGGCGAGATCCTTGACCCGCCGACAGAGATCGTCGCTGCAGTTCGGGATGTAGCGCAGGCTGGTCCAGGCGCGCAGCCTGCCGTCCGCCGCACCGTGCCAACGGTCGATCAGCGCCTCGGACCGGGCGAGCGCGGTGTCGGTATCCTCGAAATGCTTCTCCGGAATGGGCACGTCGTCGTCGGCCAGATCGCGCGTCGACCGGTTGACGATGCCGCGCATGCCGATGTCGAGCGCGGCCTGGGCCAGGCTGTCGGCGTGATAGCCGCCCGGATCGTTGAAGCAGGTCGTGCCGGACCGGATCATCTGGGCGAAGTTGCCCAGCGCGCCGATATAGGCCTCCTCCGCCGACACGGCCGCCTCAAACGGATACACCCGGCGATAAAGCCAGGTCATGATGTCGACGTCGTCGCCGATGCCTTTGGACAGGTATTGAAACGGGTGATTGTGGCCATCGATCAGGCCCGGGATCACCAGCCGGTCGGTGGCGTCGATCGTCAGCGCGGCACTGTGCGACGCCGCGATGTCCTGCGTCTTGCCCACGGCGACGATGCTGTCGCCCTCGATGGCCAACGCGCCGTCGGCGATCACCCGGCGGCTGGGATCCATGGTCACGACGGTCCCGTGCTTGATGACGATATCAACCATGGTCTTCTGGCTCCGGCGGTTGCGCGTTGTGATCGATCAGGCCCAGCAGTTCGCGCAGCTGCCCGGCATAGGCCTGAAAGCGCGCGGTTTGACGCAATTCCCCGCCGCGCGGCCTGGGCAGGTCGATGGCGATGTCGCGCAGGATACGGCCGGGTCGCGGCGACATCACGATGACCCGGTCGGACAGCAGCACCGCCTCGTCGATGCTGTGCGTGACGAACAGGATCGTCTTGCCGCTGTCGCGCCAGATGCGCAGGATTTCGGCCTGCATGATCTCACGCGTCATGGCGTCGAGGGCGCCGAACGGCTCGTCCATCAGCAGCAGGTCCGGGTCGTGGATCAACGCCCGGCAAATCGAGACGCGTTGCTGCATGCCACCGGACAGCTCGCGCGGATACTTGTCCTCAAAGCCGCGCAGGCCGACCAGATCGAGCAGATGCAAGGCCCGTTCCCGATAGTCGCGGCGCGGCAGACCCAGCACATCGACAGGCAGCAGGATATTGGCCAGCACCTTGCGCCAGGGCGGCAGTGCCGGCTGTTGAAAGACCATGCCGGCGCCGACCTGCGGGCCATCGATCGGCGTGTCGCGCAGATAGGCGCGGCCGCCTTCATGGCCGATCACGCCCAGGATGATTTTCAACAGGGTCGACTTGCCGCAGCCGGACGGGCCGATGATGGAAACAAACGCGCCATTGCCCACGGTGGTCGAGATGTCGTGCAGGGCCTCGACCGGTCCCGTGCCGGTCTCATAGACCTTCGACAGGTGTTCGATGGCCAGATGCGGGCGCCCGCCCCCGGCCGCGGAGGCCTCAACCGCGCTCATGCCTCGCCCTCTTTCGCAACCCGCGCCCACGGCATCGCCAGCCGCTGCAGGCCTTTGACGGCGGTGAAGAGGGCGATGCCCATGACCCCCAACAGCACCACGGCCGCGAAGACCAGACGCGTATTGACGTTGGCGGCGCCGGTGAAGACGACATAGCCGAGCCCGACGCTGCCGGCGACGAACTCCGCCACCACCGCCCCGATCACCGCCAGCGTGATCGAAATGCGCATGGCGGCGAACACGTTGGGCAAGGCATTCGGCATGCGGATCAGCGCAAAGATCTTCCAGCGGCTGGCCTTCAGGCCGCGCGCGACATAGAGCAGATCCTCATCCACATGCAGCAGGCCGGCAGTGGTGTTGACCACGATCGGAAAAACCGAGATCAGGAAAACCACGATCAGCTTGGTGACCTCGCCCGGCCCGAACCAGATCGACAGGATCGGCGCGATGGCGATCGTCGGCACGACCTGCGAGAGGACCAGCAAGGGATAGAGGCTTTCAGCCAAGAAGCGCGAATGGGCGATCAGAACCGCCATCAAAACGCCGACCGTGAGCGCGATGACGAAGCCCGAGACGGCGATCATCAGCGTATAGCCCGTGTGCAGCAGCAGGCGGTTCCAGCGGTCGACGATTTCGCCGATGACGTCCGTCGGTGACGGCACGATAAAGCGCAACAGCAGGCCGCTATCGACGGCGACCTGCCAGAGGACAAGAAGTGCCAGAAAGAAGGCGATCGACTTCCAGCGCGATCCGAGCCAGCGCATCTAACAGCCTGTCTGCGTCGCGCGCCCCGCGGATCGCCCACCGCCGCGCCCGGCGGCGGGCGCCCGGCTCCTTGCGGCAGAAACTCGGTGGTGTACAGAGTGTCCGTCGGCACCATTTCCGCCTGCTCGCCATAATCGACATTGACGCGCTGGGTCCGGTCCCATTTCTCCGCATCCATCGAGCCGATGCCGTTGGCCTCGGCATCGGCGTTGTAGATCAGCGGCAGGGCCACCTGGAACTGCTCCAACAGCGTCTCGAACGGCGTTTCGGTGTTGTCGGCCGCGGCCTGAACCGCCTCTTCCGGGTTCGCCATGGCGTATTCGACCCCCTCGATCGTCGCGGCGACGAAGGCGCGCACGGCCTCGGGGTTGTCCGCCAGGAAATCGTTGTTGACGATGAGGGAGTTGGAATAGACGTCGAAGCCCCAATCGTAAAAGCGCATGATCTGCACATCGCGGTCGGCCTGGTTGCGCGCGGCCAGATATTCGCCGAACAGATAGCCGATCGTGGCGTCGACCTGGCCCGACAGGAAGCTGGGCACGGTGGCGCCGAAATTGTAGGTGATTGCCTCCACCTCGTCGGTGTTCACGTCATTCAAGGCGAAAAAGGCCGGCAGGGCCTGGGTGGTCGCGCCGGCCGGCACGACGGCCAGGCTGTGGCCTTCGAGGTCCGTGGGCTCGTCGATGCCTTCCTCGGCATAGCTGATGATGCCGTAAGGCGCCTCCTGCAGGATCACCGCGACGACCGTGACCGGGGCACCGTTGGCGACGGCCTGGGCTACGGCGCCGGCATCGGCGAAGCCGATCTGGGCATTACCCGAGGCGACGGTCGCGACGGCGTCTGTGGAACCGCGACCGGGATTGATGGTGACGTCGAGCCCGGCCTGTTCATAAAAGCCGTTCGCCTCGGCGATGTAGAACGGCGCGTGATAGCCGTTGACCAGGAAATCGAGATGGAAGGTGATGTCCGTCTGAGCGGCCGCCGGCCAGGACAGCCCGGCCGCAATCGACGCAATGATCGCTGTTCTTGCTCGCATGTCTGAAATCTCCCCCTTCTGATTGATGTTGGCGCCGCCCAATCGGCGCTAGGAACACAGCCGCACGATGGTTGAGGCATAGATCTTCGTAACGGCAATGAAGTCGTCGACCCGGCCGCGTTCGTCCGGCCGGCTGAGGTATTTGCCGGTCGGGCCATAGACCACGCCGGGAATGCCGGCCCGGGCCATCCAGCTTGCGTCCGAGGCGGCGAACTTCAGGATCTTCGACCAGCCCGGCGGCGTGCCCATGACGGTCTCGTGCGCCCGCTCAACGGCCTTGACCACCGGCGTGTCGTCCGGGCTGTCATAGGGATAGGGAAAGGTCTCGCCGTGAAACGTAATCTCGTAGGCGAAGTCCGGATCATCCTCGGCCAGCCCGTCCAGAAGCCGGCGCAGATCCGCCTCGATGCTTTGCTTCGACATGCCGGGCACGATCCGAAAATCGACGGTCAGGGCCGCGCGGTCCGGCATCAGGGCGGGACGCGTGCGGTCGAAGGCGCGGGAGATGCCGGCCTGAATGCTGCCGATATTGATCTGAGGCAGACCTTCAAAGCCGGCCCTCGGCTCAAAGCTCAGCCAACCGCCATCGGCCCGCGACGGCAGCGGCTGATGGCTGTGCCCGAGCAAGGGAATGACCTTGGCGACCTGCTCCACCGCGTTGACGCCGCGCTTGCCGGCCGCGTCCTGGGTGGCGAAATGCTTCGTCCGGCCCAGCACGTGGATGTCGGCGACCAGCGATGCGGTGTGCTTGGTCGCCAGTTCCAGTTCGGTGGGCTCGCCCAGCACGAAGTAGTCCGCGGTAAGGCCGTTGGCGAGCGCATGCTTGGTGCCGGCGCCGCCCCGCAGCTCCCCGCAGACCAGGGCGATGCCGACGTCGCCGCGCAACGGAATGCCGGCCCGCTTGACGGCGTCCAACGCGGCGATGTAACAGGCGTCCGCCGCTTTCATATGGACGAAGCCGTAGAGATAGCCGTCTTCGATCTCGGCCCCGAACGGGTCTTTCGTCCAGCCGTCGGAGACCGGGTTGTGGTCCGTGTGGCCGTTGAACAGCAGGCTGGTCCCGCCGCCACTGCCGGCAAGCCGGCCAAGCGCGTTGACGCTGGGCCCTGGCATCAAGGGGTCGTGTGGCACGGCCTGGAGTTCACTGTCGATGTCGAGGTCGGTCATGCGGGCGACGAAATACGCCGCGACATCGTGCTCCTGGCCCGACAGGCTGGGAATCTTGAGCGCGCCGCGAACAAGATCGATCACCCGGTCGCCATCAACCGCGGCAACCGCCTGCGCGCACGCCTCTTCCAACGATGGCACTGTGCTCATATCCAGCATCCCCCTACGTTCCATATTTGGAACAATTGCCAGATTATGGATCAAGCATGCGGGGGCACCATCGGCGTGTCAAGCCGCTCGATCAAATGAGCAAATGCGTACACCGCGAAGTTGGGCGAGAGCGCATCTCGGCGCCCGCCCACTCGCGCAAAGGGCCACGTAGAGGTTTAGCCGAATGCAGCCGCCGACCGAGTGCGCGCGATCGGCGGTCGGCGTTCAGCCCGGGATGACGAACGAGATGCCGAAGACCAGCTTCTTGCCGTCGAGCTCGTCGACCCATTTGCAAACGCTCAGTGTCGCTTTGCCGTGTTCTGAGTGATCGACGACTTCATGCACGAAATCGGTCTTGCCCGTCTCCAAGACCTCGCGGTCGTTCTTGACCAGGGCCTCGGCGTTCGCCTTCCAAACCAGCTCGCTGTCCAGCTTGCCGACGACATTCTCGCCGGCAAGGTCGCAAATGGCGCGATTGCCCCAGAGATAGCGCCAGTCCTCGTCCTTGACCCAGACGAGAAAGGGCACGTGTTCGAAAGCCTCAAGGTCTTTGATCTGCATGGTTCCCCCCTTACTACGGACCTTCCACTGCGGGCACGGTTGGGCCTGGGTGTCAATATCCGGCAAACAGCCGACAATCGCGCGAGCCAGCAGGAACGGCCGTGGAGGCATCTGTGGCGAGGGTCGCCGAGCTACATCTCCGCCGCCCAATCGCGGAAGGAGAACAGTTCGGCCTCGATCACCAGGAAAATGGCCAGCCAAACGACGATCGAGATCGCCGTCGTGACCACCAGCTTCAGCGCCAGACGCGTCCGCTTAGGCGCGCCGTATGCATGCCCCTTCTCCGGCTCGGTCTCCAGCCTGATGCCCCAAGGCAGCACCGCGAACAGAACCACCCACCAGACCATGACGAAGACCGCGATGCCGGACACCCACCCCATCGCTCACGCCTCTTCAAGCTCGGTCAGGACGCCATCCATGTCCTTGGGGTGCAGAAACAGAACCGGCTTGCCGTGCGCGCCGATCTTGGGTTCGCCGTCGCCCAGCACGCGCAAGCCTTCGGCCACCAGCCGGTCGCGCGCGCCGCGAATGTCGTCGACCTCGTAGCACAGATGATGAATGCCGCCGGCTTGATGGCGTTCCAAAAACCCTGCAATCGGTGACGCGTTGCCAAGCGGATGCAGCAACTCGATTTTGGTGTTGGGCACGGTTACGAAGATCGTCGTGACCCCGTGCTCCGGCAGGTCAACGGGCTCGGACACCTCAGCCCCAAGCAGATCGCGATAACGCGCGGCCGCCGCGTCGAGATCCGGCACCGCGATGGCGACATGGTTCAACCGGCCGATCACAGCGCCACCACGTGGACTTCAGTGACCGGCTTCTTGCCGTACCAGCGCTTCACCGCCCGGCGCAGAGACCGGCGCACCGCCTCGCGCACCGTCTCGACATCGAGCCGGCCGTTCCTGGGCAGATCGTTGAAGGCCTCGGCCGCGACGTCGCTCAAGTCGGCCTGGGCCTCCTCCACCGCCTGCTCGTCCTCCAGGCCCAGCATGGTGACGCCCGGGTCGGCCGCCAACCGGCCACGCGGGTCGATCACCAGGCTGGCCATGATCGCGCCGTTGAAGGACAAACGATGGCGGGTACGCAAGGTATCGCCGGTCAGCGCGATCAACCGACCGCCGTCATATCCGAGACGGTCCGCCGGCACGTGATCGACCGCCGCAACCGGGCCGGGCGCCAGACGTATGATCGCTCCATCCCCCGGAATAAGCGTTTCAGGCACCTGACATGATTTCGCCAAGGCGGCATGGGCCTTCATGTGGCGCATCTCGCCATGGACCGGGATGGAGATACTCGGCCGCAGCCATTGATAAAGCTGCGTCAGCTCATCGATTGCGGGGTGGCCCGAGACGTGGATCGGCTTGACCGGCGACTCGTCCGGCGTGATGACCTCGACACCCTGCGCCGCCAGCGCGTTTTGAACCCTGCCGATCGCCTTCTCGTTGCCGGGAATGTCCCGCGCGGAATAAATCACGCAGTCCCCTGGCTCCAACACCACGTCGGGATGATCGCCATGGGCGATGCGCGTCATGGCCGAGCGCGGCTCGCCCTGGCTGCCGGCGACGACCAGCACGACCTTGTCGTTGGGCATGAAGCCGGCGTCGTGCTCGTTGAGAAAAGGCTCGGGCACGTCGATGTAGCCCGTTTCGGTCGCCGCGGCGTGGATGCGCCACAAGGACCGGCCAACCAGGGCGCAGTGGCGGCCATTGGCGTGGGCCGCGTGAGCGACCGAATTCAGCCGGACGACGTTGGAGGAAAAGCAGGTCACGGCGACCCGGCCCGTCTTTTGCCCGATCAACTCGGTCAGGGCACGCCGCACGTCCGCCTCCGACCCGGACACGCCGGGTTCCAGCGCGTTGGTGCTGTCGCCGATCAGGGCCAACACTCCCTCATCGCCCAGGCGGCGCAGGGCGCCCTCGTCAGCGACGTCGCCAAGCAGCGGATCGGGATCGAGCTTCCAGTCGCCGCTATGCACCACCAGCCCGGCGGGGGTTCGGATAGCAAGCGCGCTTGGTTCAGGAACCGAATGGGTCATGGAGACCAGTTCGACCGAGAACGGGTCGAGATCGACCGTACCCGACAGAGGCAGTTCGATGATCTCGACCCTGTCAGCGAAGTCACTCTCGCGCAGTTTCAGGCGCAGGAAGGCCGCCGTGAACGGCGTGGCGTAGATCGGGCAGCCCAGCCGCGGCCACAGGTAAGGCAGCGCGCCGAGATGGTCCTCATGGGCATGGGTCAGGACCAGCCCGACGAGATCGTCGCGCCGTTCCTCTATGAAGCCGGGGTCGGCCATCAATATGTCGATGCCGGGGTGGCGTTCGTCGCCAAAGGCGATGCCGCAATCCACCATCAGCCATTTGCCGGCATACCCGTACAGGTTCATGTTCATGCCGATTTCGCCGGATCCGCCCAAAGGCAGGAAAATCAGCTCGGAATCGGGTTCTAGGGACGTGGAAATGGTCACGCCTTTCGGTTCAGGTCATAAATGTGAATCAGCCCGCGCACCGTCAGCTGGTCATCGATATGGTCGATGACGTCCGTCGACCGGATGAACAGCTTGGACAGGCCGCCCGTGCCGATGACCAGCATCGGCCGGCCATACTCCCGCTTGATACGGGCGACCATGCCCTCGATCAAGCCGACATAGCCCCAGAAGATGCCCGAGCGCATACATTCGATCGTGGATTTGCCGATCGCGGCCTCCGGTTCCATGATCTCGATCCGAGGCAGCTTCGCCGCGACCTGATGCAAGGCATCCAAAGACGGGTTGGGGCCGGGCGCGATGGCGCCGCCCGCGTAATTGCCGTCCTCGTCGACCACGTCGAAGGTCGTCGCGGTCCCGATATCGAGCACGATCAAGGGCGGCTCGAAACTCATGCGGGCACCGACCGTGTTAACCAGCCGGTCCGCACCCGCTTCCGACGGGTTCTTGATCTTCGCCTCAACGCCGAGCTCGACGCCCTCGGCGCCGACGATCAGGGCTTCGCAGCTATAGTGGTGGCGGCACAGACCCAAGAGGTTGAACGTCGCGGACGGCACGACACTGGCGATGATGGCACCGCTGATCTCGATCGGTCGGATCCGGCTCAAGGCCATCAACTGGTTCAGCCAGACCGCATATTCGTCCGACGTGCGCCGCGCATCGGTGGAGATGCGCCAGTGGCCGCGCATCTTGCGCTCGTCGTCGAACAGCGCGAAGACGGTGTTGGTGTTGCCGGCGTCTATGGTCAGAAGCATGGGGTTAGCAACATAGTCTAGCCGCCAGCCAATACGAGGTCGCCTGCAGCAATCGTGCGCCGACCACCGTCGGGCAAGCCGAGGATCAAGGCACCGTTGCCATCCAGATCGAGGAAGCGGCCGGCGATCGATTGCTCGCCATGGCCGACGCGAACAGGGCTGCCCACGCCGGCCGCCCAATCGAGCCAGTGGGGCCGGATCGCGTCAAAGCCATCACTGGCCCAGCGATCCACCAGGATGTTGAGCCGTGCCAGGTAGCCTTCCAGAACGCTGGCGGGGGTCGCATCCCGCGCGCCGAGATCGGCCAGCGCAACCGTCGGACGTTCCGCCAGGGACGGATGGCTGACGATGTTCACGCCGCTGCCGATCACGACCCACTCCACCCGTTCGCGGTCGGCCCCGGCCGACTCCAAGAGCAGGCCGGAGATTTTGGCGTCGTCGACCAGGACGTCGTTGGGCCATTTGACCCGAACGGCGCCGCCCGGAACGAAACCCGCCAGCGCCTCCGCCATGGCAAGGGCCGCGACCAGCGAGAGCTGGGCAACCAGCGCCGGCAGCACCGTGGGTCGTAGAAGGACGCTGACGTAAAGATTACCCGGCGGTGACGACCATGCCCGGCCTTGACGGCCACGCCCGGCCTCTTGCTGTTCCGCCAGTACGACGGTGCCATGGGCCGCGCCCTGCTGGGCGAGATCCTTGGCGATGTCGTTGGTGCTGGTGACGCTGCCATGTCGGTGGAGCACCCAACCGGGCGGCAGCGCGATATCGCGGTCGGTTCCGCCGGCCAACCCGGCCGTCATCCGGCGAACAGCGAGCGCGCCGCCTGGGCGGCCGGATCCAGGATCAGGGCCGGGAAAACGAAGAACAGCGTGGTGAACAGGCCGGTGGCGCCCAGCACGACGACCATGTCGCGGCCGATCGGACGGTCCAGCTTTTCGACCGGATCGTCGAAGTACATCAGCTTGATGATGCGCAGGTAGTAGAAGGCCGCCACGACGCTGGTCAGCACGCCGATGACGGCAAGCGTGTACAGCTCTGCCTCAAGCGCCGCCTGGAATACGAACAGCTTGCCGAAAAAGCCGGCCAGCGGCGGGATGCCGGCCATCGAGAACATGAAGATGGCCAGCACCAGGGCCATCATCGGGTTGGTCTTGCTCAAGCCCGCCAAGTCGCGGATGCCTTCGACCGCGCGGCCATTGACGCGCATGCACAGGATGCAGGCGAAGGTGCCCACATTCATGGCCAGGTAGATCGACATGTAGACGATCAGCCCGCGCACACCGTCCTGCGATCCGGCAGCAAGGCCCACCAGCGCATAGCCGACATGGCCGATCGACGAATAGGCCATCAGCCGCTTGATGTTGGTCTGCACCAGGGCCGCGAAGGCACCCAGTGCCATCGACAGGATCGAGGTGACGACGATGATCTGCTGCCACTGGGCGACCAGATCGCCGAAGGGCTCGATCAGCACACGGGTGAACAGCGCGATCGCCGCGATCTTGGGCGCGACGGCGAAGAAGGCCGTGACCGGTGTCGGCGCCCCCTCGTAAACGTCCGGTGTCCACATGTGGAAGGGCACAGCCGAGACCTTAAAGGCCAGCGCGGCGGCGATGAAGACGATACCGACGATCAGGCCGACGGCCGGCCCGCCCTCGCCGGCAAACTCCGTTGCCAGCCCGGCGAAGCTGGTCGTGCCGGCAAAGCCGTAGACCATCGAGGCCCCATACAGGAACAGGCCGGAACTCAGCGCGCCGAGCACGAAGTACTTCAACCCCGCCTCCGACGAGCGCGCCGTGTCGCGCCGGAAGGCCGCGATCACGTAGAGGCACAGGCTTTGCAGTTCCAGGCCGAGATAGAGCGAGATCAGGTCGCCGGCGCTGATCATCATCATCATGCCCAGCGTGGCGAAGACGAACAGGACACCGTATTCGAAGCGCGCCATCTGCTCGCGTTCGATAAAGTCCTGGCTGACGATCAAGGTGAGGGCCGAGCCCAGCAGAACGAGCAGCTTCATAAACAGGCCGAAGCTGTCGACCCGGAACAGGCCGCCGAACGCGCTTTGCGATCCATCGAAGGTAGCGACCGCCAGAATGCCGGCGATGGCGAAGCTGATCACGGCCAGATAGTTGACCAGCCGCGAGGGATTGCCGCGCGCGAACACGCCGACCATCAGCAAGGCCATGCCCATGACGGCCAGGAAGATCTCCGGCAAGGCGACGATCAAATCGGTGCTGGTCATCGAACCGCCCCTCGCCTACTGCGCCGCCACGTCGACGCCATCGGCGTCGGCCAGCGCTTGCTGATAGTTCTCGATCAGATTGATGACCGAGGCATCTGTGATGTCCGTGAAGCTGGACGGATAGATGCCGAGCCAAATGACGATCAGAATCATCGGCACGAAGATCGCCAGCTCACGCGCGTTCAGGTCGGGCATCGCCTTCACGTCATCCTTGGTCAGCTTGCCGAAGACGACCCGCCGGTAGAGATAGAGCATGTAGGCGGCGCCGAGGATCAAGCCCGTGGCCGCGAACACGGCCACCCAGGTGTTCACCTGGAAGGTGCCGATCAAGATCATGAACTCGCCGACGAAACCGCTGGTGCCGGGCAGACCGACGGAGGCCAGCATGAACACCATGAACACGGCGGCGTATTTCGGCATGTTGTGGACCAAGCCGCCATAGCGCGAGATCTCCAGCGTGTGCAGCCGGTCATAGACCACACCGACACACAGGAAGAGAGCGGCAGACACGATGCCGTGGCTGAGCATCTGGACGATCGACCCCGTCACGCCTGCCATCGTCAAGGTGAACATGCCGATGGTCACGAAACCCATATGTGCGATCGACGAATAGGCGATCAGCTTCTTCATGTTGGGCTGGGCTAAGGCCACCAGCGAGGTGTAGACGATCGCCACCGCGCTCAAGACATAGATCAGCGGCGTCAGTGTCTCCGTCGCCTCGGGCAGAATCGGGATCGAGAACCTCAAGAACCCGTAGCCGCCCATTTTCAGCAGCACGCCGGCCAGAATGACCGAGCCGGCGGTCGGTGCCTGCACGTGGGCATCGGGCAGCCAGGTATGCACCGGCCACATCGGGATCTTGACCGCGAACGAGGCGAACATCGCCAGCCACAGCCAGATCTGCAGGCTGCTGGCCAATGGTGTCTGCATCAGGGTCGGGATGTCGGTCGTGCCGGCCTGCAGATAGAGCACCAGCAGGGCCAACAGCATCAGGACCGAGCCCAACAGCGTGTAGAGGAAGAACTTGAACGCGGCGTAGACCCGCCGCTCGCCGTGGCCCCAGACGCCGATGATGATGAACATCGGGATCAGCACGCCCTCGAAGAAGACGTAGAACAGCACGAAGTCGAGCGCGGAGAACATCCCGACCATCATGGTTTCCAGGATCAGGAACGCGATCATGTATTCCTTGACCCGGTCCTTGATCGACTCCCAACTCGCCAAGATGCAGATCGGCGTCAGGAAGGTCGACAAGAGGACGAACAGCACCGAGATACCGTCGACGCCCATGTGGTAGGAGATGTTCAGACCCGGAAACCAGGTCATCGTCTCGACGAACTGGAAGTCGGCCGTGCTGCGGTCGAAATCGATCCACAGAACCAGGCTGATCAGGAACGTGATGCCCGACGTGAACAGCGCCATCCAGCGCGACCGTCGGGCGATGTCCTCGGGATCCTTGCCCTGGACCATGACGAAGATCATGGCCGCGCCCACCAGCGGCAGGAACGTGATCAGAGACAGGACGGGGAAGTTGTTCATCAATCCGCTCGTGATCTCGCGTCAGCCACCGAGGCCCCAGAAGTACCAGGAAACGAACACCACCACGCCGATCAGCATGGCAAAGGCGTAATGGTAGATGTAGCCGGACTGCAGCCGGCTGAACCGGCCGCCGAGCGCGCGCGAGGCGCTGGCGAACCCGTTCGGGCCCAGCCCGTCGATGATCGTCTGGTCACCCACCTTCCACAACTCGTCGCCGCCCTTCATGGCCCCGCGCACGAAGGTGTAGTCGTAGAGCTCGTCGAAGTACCATTTGTGGAAGAACAGATAGTAGATCGGCCGGAAGGCGCGGACCGTCGTCGCCGGCAGCGACGGGATGACGATGTAGTAGAGCCAGGCGATGACCAGGCCTGACACCGCCAGCCCAAGCGGCATCAGCTTGACCCAAAGCGCGACATGGTGGGCCGCCTCGATCGTGTCGTTGCCGGGCAGAACCAGAACGCTGTGGCCCCAGAAGCCCTCCATGCCGTAGCCGACGAGCCAGTAGTAGCCGATGGCCCCTGCGAAGGTCGCGCCGAAGCCCAGCACGCACAGCGGACCCAGCATCACCCAGGGCGACTCGTGCACATGCGCCATGACCTTCTCTTCCACCCGCGACTTGCCGTGGAAGGTGAGGAAGATCAGGCGGCCGCTGTAGAAGGCGGTCATGAAGGCGGCGAGCGTGCCCAGCCAGTAGGCGAGGATGCCGAACCAGGTATGGTCGGCGAAGGCCGCTTCGATGATCAAATCCTTCGAATAGAAGCCGGCAAAGCCGATGCCGGGAAGGTCTGACAGGAAGCCGATGCCGAAGGTCATCGGAATACCGATGCCGGCAAGCGCCAAGCTGCCGATCCACATCATCGCGTAGGTCCACGGGATGTGGCGGGCCAGGCCGCCCATCTTGCGCATGTCCTGCTCGTCAGACATGGCGTGAATGACCGAACCGGCGCTCAGGAACAGCAGGGACTTGAAGAAGGCGTGCGTCATCAGGTGGAAGATCGCCGCCTGATAGGCCGACACGCCGATGGCAAAGAACATGTAGCCAAGCTGGCTCATCGTCGAATAGGCGATGACCCGCTTGATGTCCCACTGGGTCATGCCGATCGTGGCGCCGATGAAGGCGGTCAAGGCGCCGACAATGCAGACCACCAAAAGCGCCCAGGGCGCGTACTCGAACACCGGCGACATGCGTGCCAGCATGAACACGCCGGCGGTCACCATGGTCGCGGCATGGATCAGCGCGGAGACCGGGGTCGGGCCCTCCATCGCGTCCGGCAACCAGGTATGCAGGCCAAGCTGAGCCGATTTGCCCATGGCACCGACGAACAGCAGCAGACAGGCCGTGGTCAGGGCGTGCACTTCCCAGCCCAGGAAGTGGAAGGTGGCGTCCGCCATGCTCGCGGCATTCTCGAAGATGACCGAGAACTCGACAGAGCCGAAGATCAGGAAGATCGCCAGGATGCCGAGCATGAAGCCGAAATCGCCAACCCGGTTGACGATGAACGCCTTAATCGACGCCTTGTTGGCGCTGTCCTTGTCGTACCAGAATCCGATCAGCAGATAGGACGCCAAGCCGACGCCCTCCCAGCCGAAGAACAGCTGGATCAGATTGTCGGCCGTCACCAGCATCAGCATCATGAAGGTGAACATGCTGAGATAGGCGAAGAAGCGCGGCCGGTGCGGGTCGCTGTGCATGTAGCCGACGGAATAGATGTGCACCATCGACGACACGCCGTTCACGACGATCAGCATCACGGCCGTCAAACTGTCGAAGCGCAGCGCCCATGAAAACTGAAGATCGCCGACCGCCATCCAGGTGAACAGCGTCACGATGCGGTCTTCGCCGCCGACGATGTTGAAGAACAGGATGATCGAGAAGATCGCCGCCAGACAGATGCAAGCGATCGACACGGCCATGGCGGCATGATCGCCCCAGGCGCGGCCGAACGGCATCGCCAGCGCGGCACCGATGATCGGCAGGAAGATGGCGAAAAAGGCTAAGGTGTCCATGGTCGCTTAGCCCTTCATCAGGTTGACGTCATCGACCTGGATCGAGCCGCGGTTACGGAAATAGACCACCAGGATCGCTAGGCCGATCGCCGCCTCGGCGGCCGCCACCGTCAGGACGAACAGCGCGAAGACCTGGCCGACCAGGTCGTTCAGATGGGTCGCAAAGGCGACCAGATTGATGTTGACCGCCAGCAGCATCAGCTCGATCGACATCAGGATGATGATGACGTTCTTCCGGTTCAGGAAGATGCCGAAAATGCCCAGCGTGAACAGGATTGCCGCGACGACGAGGAAGTGCTCAAGACCGACGCCCATGGCTCAGATCCCCTCGCCCGTGCCGACCTTGCGCACGGCCACCGCTTCCTCGCGCTTGCGGGCGATCTGGTCGGCAATCTTCTGTTTGCGCACCCCGACCCGCTCGCGCAGCGTCAGCACGATGGCGCCGATCATCGCGACCAGAAGGATCAGGCCGGCCGCTTGGAACAGATAGGCGTAATCGGTGTAGATCAGCCGGCCCAGGGCGTCGGTATTGGAGATATCGCCGCCGGGCACCGGCGCCCGGGCTACCGTCTCGGCTTCAGGTGCCAGCACCCACGCGCTGAGGATGAAGATCAACTCGATCAACAGGATCAGCCCGATCAGGCCGCCGATGGGCAGATATTGCAGAAATCCGGCGCGCAGCTCGGCGAAGTTCACGTCCAGCATCATGACGACGAACAGGAACAGCACCGCCACCGCGCCGACATAGACCACGATCAGGATCATGGCCAGGAACTCCGCCCCCATCAGAATGAACAGGCCGGCGGAGTTGAAGAAGGCCAGGATCAGGAACAGCACCGAGTGCACGGGATTCTTCGACGAGATCACCATCACCGCCGAGGCGATGGTGATGAACGCGAACAGGTAAAAGGCGATCGTCTCGATGATCATGGCCGCCCGCCCCGGTCGGATGCGCCAGCCCGGTCGTCCACTTCAAGACGATATGATTTGATCTCACGGGCCACCATCGGACGGCTCCTCAAACAGACTGGTTGGTGTTCGATCGAACCGGCGATCGAAACCGATACTCTGGGTTCGGGGCGAACGCCCCTTTTGATCCTCATCTCAACCCGGCGATGCCCGAGCGGCATCGCCGGCGTCGTTCTAGCGATACGGCGCGTCGGCGGCAATGTTTGCCGCCAGCTGTGCCTCCCAACGATCACCGTTCTGCAACAGCTTTTCCTTGTTGTAGAACAGCTCCTCACGGGTTTCCGTTGCGTACTCGAAGTTCGGGCCTTCGACAATCGCATCCACCGGGCAGGCCTCCTGGCACATGCCGCAATAGATGCATTTGGTCATGTCGATGTCGTACCGCGTCGTGCGCCGGCTGCCATCGTCGCGGGGTTCGGCCTCGATCGTGATCGCCTGGGCCGGACAGATCGCCTCGCACAGCTTGCACGCGATGCAGCGTTCCTCGCCATTGGGATAGCGGCGCAGCGCGTGCTCGCCCCGAAACCGGGGGCTGATCGGCCCCTTTTCGTTCGGATAGTTCAGGGTCGCCTTCGGCTTGAACAAATAGCGGAACGTCAGCCACATGCCGCCGAGCAGTTCCAGAAGCAGGAAGTTGCGGGCTTGGCGATCGATGAAAGCCATGGCTAGCTTGCTTTCCTTTCGGCCCTAGTTCGGCAGCCAGTCGAATGCGACCACGGCGCCGGCGGTGAGTACGACCCAGATCAGCGAAAACGGCAGGAAGATCTTCCAGCCCAGCCGCATCAACTGGTCATAGCGGAAACGCGGCATCGTTCCGCGTACCCAGATGAAGATGAACAGCAGCACGGCCACCTTCAGCGCGAACCAGATCGGGCCCGGGATCCAGGTAAAGGGTGCGAAATCGAATGGGGGCAGCCAGCCGCCGAGGAACAGGATGGTGGTCATCCCGCTCATCAAGATCATGTTGGCGTATTCGCCCAGGAAGAACAGGGCATAGGTCATGGACGAGTATTCGACCATGAAGCCGCCGGTGATCTCCGATTCGCCCTCCGGCAGGTCGAACGGCGACCGGTTGGTCTCGGCCAGGGCGGAGATGAAGAACACCACGAACATCGGGAACAGCGGGATGGCGAACCACAGCCCTTCCTGCGCCATGACGATGTCGGTGAGGTTCAGCGAGCCGACGCAGATCAGGACCGTGATGATCACGAAGCCGATCGAGACCTCGTAAGACACCATCTGCGCCGCGGAACGCATAGCGCCCAGGAAGGCGTATTTCGAGTTGGAGGCCCAGCCCGCCATGATGATGCCGTAGACGCCGAGCGACGAGATCGCGAACAGGTACAGGATGCCGACATTGATGTCGGCCAGCACCAGGCCGTAATCGAACGGGATCACCGCCCAGGCCACCAGGCTGAGCAGGAACGTCAGCATCGGCGCGATCATGAAGACGACGCGGTTGGCGCCCGACGGAATGATGGTTTCCTTGCCGATCATCTTGATGCCGTCGGCGATCGGCTGCAGCAGGCCCCAGGGGCCGACCACCATCGGGCCCTGTCGCAACTGCATGGCGCCCAGCACCTTGCGTTCGGCATAGGTCAAATAGGCGACGGCCACGATCAGCGGCACGATGATCGCGATGATCTGCAGGATGATGATGATGCCGGGCCAGACGTAGCCGCCCCAGAATCCGCCGTCCATCGTCCGCCCCCTACTCCGCCGCCGCCCGGCCTTCGATCTCATCCAGGCATTTCGCCATGGTGATCGAAGCCCGGCTAATGGGGTCGGTCATATAGAAGGTTTCGATCGGCGAGGCAAAGACTGCGCTGCCCATCTCGCCGTCGTTTCCGAATGGCTGCCATTCGGCCGGATGAAGCCTGTCGATCTCGGCGAAGACCGGATGGTCCTCGGCCAGCTTGCGGCGCAGCTGGTGCAGATCGTCGAACGGCAGCGCTTTGCCGATCTGTTGGCTGAAGGCGCGCAGGATCGTCCAGTCCTCGCGGGCATCGCCCGGCGGGAACACGGCCATCTTGGCGTGCTGCACGCGGCCCTCGGTGTTCACGTAGGTGCCGTTCTTCTCCGGATAGGCCGCGCCCGGCAGAATCACGTCGGCGGCGTGGGCGCCGCGATCGCCATGGTGGCCTTGATAGATCACGAAGGCATTGCTGAGTGCGGAACTGTCGATCTCGTCCGCGCCAAGCAGCCAGACCAGCTTGATCGCGCCCTCCCCGGCGCCTGCCAGGATGCCGGCCACGTCACGGCCGCCCTCGCCCGGCACGAAGCCGATGTCGAGACCGCCGACTCGCGCCGCAGCGGTATGCAGCACGTTGAACCCGTTCCAGCCGTCCTTGACCATGCCGAACCCATCGGCAACGGCCCGGGTCGCAGCGAGAACCTGGCCGCCATCGTCCCGCGTCAAGGCGCCCTGGCCCAAGATCAGCATCGGCTTCTTCGCCGATTTCAGGGTTTCGGCGAACTCGATCGAGCCGTCGGCCAGCGCCTTCAGAGTGTCAGGGCCGGCGCCCAGATAGTCATAGCGATAGGTCAGGTCGACCTGCGGGCCGATAACGCCGACCTTCAGCCCGCCTTGCAGCCAGCGCTTGCGGATGCGGGCGTTGACCATCGCCGCCTCCCAGCGCGGGTTCGAGCCGACGATCAGGATCGCGTCCGCCTCTTCGATGCCGGCGATGCCGGTGTTGAAGAGATAGCTGGCCCGGACATCGGGCTGCAGCTTTGCGCCATCCTGGCGGCAATCGATGTTGGGCGAGCCCACGGAGGCCATCAACCCCTTCAGCGCGTACATCGCCTCGACGTCGCAGAGATCACCGGCGATCGCTGCCATGGCCGAGCCTTCCAAGCCCTCCATGGCCTCGGCGATGGCGCCGAACGCCTCGGGCCAGGTGGCCTGTTCCAGCTTGCCGTCCCGGCGGACATAGGGCCGGTCGAGCCGCTGGCGGCGCAGGCCGTCATAGGCGAAGCGGGTCTTGTCGCTGATCCATTCCTCGTTGATGGCTTCGTGCAGGCGCGGCAGCGTACGCATGACCTCGCCGCCCCGGCTGTCGACGCGGATGTTGCTGCCGACCGCGTCCATGACGTCGATCGTCTCGGTGCGCTTCAGCTCCCACGGGCGGGCGGAAAACGCATACGGCTTCGAAGTCAGCGCGCCGACCGGGCAGATGTCGATCATATTGCCCGACAGCTCGGTCGTGATCGCCTTTTCGATGTAAGTGCCGATCTCCATGTGCTCGCTGCGGCCGGTCGCGCCCAGTTCCGGCACACCGGCGATCTCATCGGCAAAGCGGATACAGCGGGTGCAATGGATGCACCTGGTCATGAAGGTCTTGATCAGGGGGCCGAGATACTTCTCCTTCACCGCACGCTTGTTCTCGGCAAAGCGGCTGCGGTCAAAGCCATAGGCCATGGCTTGGTCCTGCAGGTCGCACTCGCCGCCCTGGTCGCAGATCGGGCAGTCGAGCGGATGGTTGATCAGCAGGAATTCCATCACGCCCTTGCGGGCCTTGTGGACGACGTCGCTGTTGGTGTGGATGACCATGCCGTCACCCGCCGGCATGGCGCAGGACGCGATCGGTTTGGGCGAGCGCTCCATCTCGACCAGGCACATGCGGCAATTGGCGGGTACCGACAGCCGGTCGTGGAAACAGAAGCGCGGGATCTCGATGCCCAGCTGCTCGCAGGCCTGCAGGACGGACGTGCCCTTCTCGACCTCGATCTCGATGCCGTCAATGGTGAGCTTCGGCATTAAGAATCTCCGCCAGCGCGTTGACTATGAAACTTATTCCGCGGCAATTGGCTGTGCCCCTCTGGCATGGACCCGGTCGCGATAATCGCGAATGCGCTGCTCCATCTCCGGCCGGAAATGGCGGATCAACCCTTGGATCGGCCAGGCCGCCGCGTCGCCATGGGCACAGATCGTATGGCCCTCGACCTCCTTGGTCACCTCCAGCAGCATGTCGATCTCCTCGACCTCCGCGTTGCCCTTGACCATGCGCTGCATCACCCGCCACATCCAGCCCGTGCCCTCGCGACACGGCGTGCACTGGCCGCAGCTCTCGTCCATGTAGAAGTAGGACAGGCGCGCGATGGCGTAGATCACGTCGGTGGACTGGTCCATGACGATGACGCTGCCGGTGCCCAGGCCCGACTGCAGCTCCTTCAGCCCGTCGAAGTCCATGAGCGCGGTCTCGCAGGCGTCGCGCGGGATCATCGGCGTCGACGCGCCGCCCGGGATCACCGCTTTCAGATTGTCCCAGCCGCCGCGCACGCCGCCGGCATGCCTGTCGATCAGCTCGCGCAGCGGAATCCCCATCGCCTCTTCGATGTTGCAGGGCTGCGCGACATGGCCGGAGATGCTGTAAAGCTTGATGCCCTCGTTCTTCGGCCGGCCAAAGCTGGAAAACCACAGGCCGCCGCGCCGCAGGATCTCGGGCACCACCGCGATGGTTTCGACATTGTTCACCGTCGTCGGACAGCTATAGAGGCCCGCACCCGCCGGAAAGGGCGGCTTGTTGCGCGGCTGGCCTTTTTTGCCCTCCAGGCTCTCAAGCAGCGCCGTCTCTTCGCCGCAGATATAGGCGCCGGCGCCCCGGTGGAGATAGAGGTCGAAGTCCCAACCGCTGTCAGCCGCGTTCTTGCCGAGCAGCCCGGCCTCGTAGGCCTCGTCGATGGCGACTTGGATGTGCGAGGCCTCGTTGTAGAACTCGCCACGGATGTAGATGTAGCAAGCATGCGCACCCAGCGCGAAGGACGAGACCAGCGCACCTTCGATCAGCCGGTGCGGATCGAAGCGCATGATGTCCCGGTCCTTGCAGGCACCCGGCTCCGATTCGTCGGCGTTGATGACCAGATAGCTGGGCCGATCCGGGTCCGTCTCCTTGGGCATGAACGACCATTTGATGCCGGTCGGGAAGCCCGCCCCGCCCCGGCCGCGCAGGCCCGACTCCTTGACCTCCGAGATGATCTTCTCGCGGCCCATGGCGACCAGGTCCTTGGTGTTGGACCAAACGCCCCTGGCCCGCGCCCCGGCCAGGCCCCAATCCTCCCAGCCGTAGAGATTGGTGAAGACGCGATCTTCGTCACGCAGCATCGCTCAGTCCTCGCTCGCCGCCGCGACGACATCGGGCGGCCGCCGGTCCAACAGGCTGGTCGGCCCGGCCTGCGCCTGGCTGCCGTGACGGCCGGTCTGCGACCCGACGGTCGGTGTCTTGCCGTCCTTCAACTCGTCGATCAGCGTGACCATGCGGTCATAGTTCAGGTCTTCATAATAGTCGTCGTTGATCTGCACCATCGGGGCGTTGACGCACGCGCCCGCGCACTCGACCTCGACCACGGAGAACATGCCGTCGTCGCCGTTCTGGCCGGGCCTTAGCCCGGTCTTGTCCTCGATCGCCCGCAAGACATCGTCCGAACCGCACAGCCAGCAGGGCGTGGTGGTGCAGACCATGATCAGGTGGCGGCCGACCGGCGCCTTGTTGAACATGGTGTAGAAGCTGGCGACCTCGTAGGCGCGGATGCGCGGAATCTCCAACAAGTCCGCCACATAATCCATGGCCGCACGCGGCAGCCAATTGTCGTTCTGACGCTGGGCGATGTCCAACAGCGGCAAGACCGCGCTCTGCTGCCTGCCCTCCGGGTACTTCGCGATGATCTTGCGCGCGCGTTCCAGATTCTCCGCCGTAAACTCGAAATGGTCCGGCTGCTGGTCTTCAGGCGCGGGGGTTCCGAAGCTCATCGATCAATCTCACCGAACACGATATCCATGGCACCGATGATGGCGACGCTGTCGGCCAGCATGTGCCCCTTGCACATGAACTCCATGGCCTGCAGATGCGGGAAGCCGGGCGCGCGGATGCGGCAGCGATAGGGTTTGTTGGTGCCGTCGGCCACCAGATAGACGCCGAACTCGCCCTTCGGCGCCTCGACCGCCGCGTATACCTCGCCGGCCGGTACGTGATAACCCTCGGTATAGAGCTTGAAGTGATGGATCAGCGCCTCCATCGAGCGCTTCATGTCCGCCCGCTTCGGCGGCGAGATCTTGTGGTCGTCGACCTTGACCGGCCCGTCCTTCGGCATCTTTTCAATACACTGCCGGATGATAGCGTTCGACTGCCGCATCTCCTCGACCCGAACCAGGTAGCGGGCGTAGCAGTCGCCAGTCAGGCCGACGGGCACCTCGAAATCCATGCGATCGTAGACGTCGTAGGGCTGCGCCCTGCGCAAATCCCACGGCACGTTGGCGGCGCGCAACATCGGGCCGGTGAAGCCCCAGGCAATCGCGTCGGCCGAACTGACCGCGCCGATATCGACGGTGCGCTGCTTGAACACGCGGTTCTCGGTCAGCAGGTTTTCCATGTCGTCGATGAATTTGGGCAGCCGTTCGGTATAGGCCCAAATGTCATCGGCAAGGCCGGCCGGCATGTCCTGATGCACCCCGCCCGGCCGGAAATAGGCCGAATGCAGCCGGGCGCCGGAGACACGCTCGTAGAACTCCATCAGCACTTCGCGCTCTTCAAAGCCCCAGAGCGGCGGCGTGATGGCGCCGACGTCGAGGGCGAACGTCGTCAGGTTTAGTAAGTGGTTGAGAACGCGCGTAATCTCGCTGAACAGGACGCGGATATACTGCCCACGCTCCGGCACCTCGATGCCCAGCAGCCGCTCCACGGCCAGGGCATAGGCATGCTCCTGACACATCGGCGAGACATAGTCGAGCCGGTCGAAATAGGGCACCGCCTGCAGATAGGTGCGGTATTCGATCAGCTTTTCGGTGCCGCGATGCAACAGGCCGATATGCGGGTCGGCCCGCTCGATGATCTCGCCGTCCATCTCCAGCACGAGACGCAGAACCCCGTGGGCCGCCGGATGCTGCGGCCCGAAATTCATGGTCATCGGCTTGATGTTGGTTTCAACCGCGCTCATGACGCCGCACCCTCTTCCGCCGGCCCGTCGCCGCCGGCCTTCTCGTCGCCCGGCAGATTGGGGGTCATGCCCTCCCACGGGCTCAAAAAGTCGAAGGTGCGGAAATCCTGGTTCAGCTTGACCGGCTCGTAGATCACCCGCTTCTGCTGCTCGTCATAGCGAACCTCGACATAGCCGGTCATCGGGAAGTCCTTGCGCAGCGGATGCCCCTCGAAGCCATAGTCGGTCAGGATGCGGCGCAGGTCCGGGTTGTCGGAGAAGAAGATGCCGAACATGTCCCAGACCTCGCGCTCGAACCAGGTCGCGCACGGGAACAGATCCGCGATCGACGGCACGGGCTGTTCCTCGTCCGTCGTCACCTTCACCCGCACGCGCTGGTTCTGCTTCATGCTGAGCAGGTTGTAGACGACGTCGAAGCGTTCCTCCCGCTCCGGGTGGTCGACGGCGGTGATATCGATCAACTGATGGAACAGGCAGTCGCTTTCGTCGCGCAGGAAGGTCAGCACCTTGATGATCGCGCCGCGTCTTGCGTGCACGGTCAGTTGGCCGACGACGACCTCATACCCCGATACGTCGGGGTCCAGTGCCGCCGTGATGGACTGGCCTAAATCGATCAAAGCAGAATCGGACATGGCCGCTCAATTGGACTCAAGAACGAAGGGGATCAGCGGGCGATGCGGGTGCCACGCCGGATCTTTTTTTGCAACTGCATGATGCCGTAGACCAGCGCCTCGGCCGTCGGCGGGCAGCCGGGCACATAGATGTCAACCGGAACGACACGATCGCAGCCGCGCACGACGGAATAGGAATAGTGATAGTACCCGCCGCCGTTGGCGCACGAGCCCATGGAGATCACCCAGCGCGGTTCCGGCATCTGGTCGTATACCTTGCGCAGGGCCGGCGCCATCTTGTTGGTCAGCGTGCCGGCGACGATCATCACGTCGGACTGGCGCGGGCTCGGGCGCGGAATGACGCCCAGCCGGTCGAGGTCGTAGCGCGGCATGTAGGCCTGGATCATCTCCACCGCGCAGCAGGCCAGGCCAAAGGACATCGGCCACAGCGATCCGGTGCGCGCCCAGTCCAGCAACGCATCCATGCGCGTGACCAGAAAGCCCTTGTCCTTAAGATCCCGCGTCGCCTCGGCGATGAGGGCATCTTGCGCAGGCCCCGGCGGGATCGGCGTGCCGTATTCTGCCGGATAGGGCCTGTCGGTCGGTTTGGTCACTCCCATTCCAGCGCGCCCTTCTTCCATTCATAGATGAAGCCGACGGTCAGGATGCCCAGGAAGACCACCATCGACCAAAAACCAAGCATGCCGATCTCGCTGAGCGACACGGCCCAGGGGAATAGGAACGCCACCTCAAGGTCGAAGATGATGAACAGGATAGCGACCAAATAGTAGCGCACATCGAACTTCGAGCGGGCATCGTCGAACGCGTCAAAGCCGCACTCATAGGCCGACAGTTTCTCGCTGTCCGGGTTCTGCTTGCCGACGATCAGCGAGGCGCCGACCGCCGCGCAGGCGATGGCGATCGCCACGCCCAGAAACAGCAAGATCGGCAGATATTCGCTGAGCAGTTCGCTGTCCATGTGCCCTTGCACCTACTTCAGGGACCGCCTTCGGCTTTCGCGGATGGCTGCAATCAACCTGCGCCGGCCGCAGTTTTTGGCCAGCCCCCGCGACAATCAATTCAGCGGAGTTATAGGCGGTCGCCCCGCCGGGTAAAAGGAAATTCGGCCAAAATGCGCCGCTTGGTCACAGCGCTGCGGCGGCCCGCCAGGCCAAGCGATTCCGCAGCCCCGCAGCGGTATGAGGGGCCGGTTTCACACTGGTGAATTGCAAAGGTAAGTGGCGCGAGTGACGGGACTTGAACCCGCGGCCTCCGGCGTGACAGGCCGGCGCTCTAACCAACTGAGCTACACCCGCATGATCCGCTGCGACCGGGGCCCCCGGCGCGGCAGAGGCGCTTGGATACGCCTTGCCCTCTTGTCTGTCAAGCAAGCGGGATCGTGTTTTTTGTGATCACCGGCAAGCGCCTGCAGACACGCCTTTTCGAGGGCGCCAACCCATGCCGCGCGAACAAGAAAGACTGGTGGGCGGTGACGGGATCGAACCGCCGACCCTCTCGGTGTAAACGAGATGCTCTCCCAGCTGAGCTAACCGCCCGCACCGGACCTCAGATACGAAGTCGGCCGGCCCATACAAGGGCCGGCCGCTCAACTGCCGATCCAGGCCCCGGTCAGTTCACTGCGTCTTTCAACGCCTTGCCGACCTTGAACTTCGGCTGCTTGGACGCGGGGATCTGGATTTTTTCACCGGTCCGGGGGTTGCGACCTTCGGAGGCGGCACGATTGGCGACGGAGAACGTGCCAAAGCCGACCAGGCGAACCTCGTCACCGGCTTGAAGGGCACCCGTGATCCCGTCAAGAACCGCATCAACCGCCTTGCCGGCGTCCGCCTTCGACAAATCCGACGCTTCGGCAACATGCGCAATCAAGTCGTTCTTGTTCACTTTTGTACTCCCCATTTCTAGACCAAGAAAAAGATTGGATCAGCTATCGCCCGATTGGGCCGCGCCTGCCTTCACTCACGATTCGATGGGCGCCTTTGAGACTCGCAATTTGAAGGCCACAACCTATTGCCCGCTTTCCGATAGGTCAATTGGACAATGGTCGATATCGGCCCTCAAACTGCAGTTTTCCTGTTGTTGGTCAATGACGGATGACCGCGTCGTCCTCCGAATCGGCATGCACGGCGGCAATGGTTTCCGACGCGGAAGGCTCTTTCCACTCAACGGGTTGCAACGGCAACGTTAAGGCGTGGGCGAGAACATCGTCCACCGTCACGACGGGCACGATGTCCAGCTTCTTCTTAACGTTGTCGGGGATATCGGCGAGATCCTTCTCATTATCCTTTGGAATCAACACCTTCTTAAGTCCCCCTCGATGGGCGGCCAGCAACTTCTCCTTTAGCCCGCCGATCGGCAGCACACGGCCGCGCAAGCTGATCTCGCCGGTCATGGCGATGTCCTTGCGCACAGGGATGCCGGTCAGCACCGAAACGATCGAGGTGACCATGCCGACGCCGGCGCTCGGGCCGTCCTTGGGCGTGGCGCCCTCGGGCACGTGCACGTGAATGTCCTTGCGCCCAAAAACCGACGGCTGAATGCCGAAATCCGCCGATCGGGACTTCACATAGCTCTCCGCGGCCTGAATCGATTCGCGCATCACGTCGCCAAGCTTACCGGTCGTCGTCACCTTGCCCTTGCCCGGGACCGTGACCGATTCGATCGACAGGAGTTCGCCGCCGACCTCGGTCCAAGCCAGACCGGTGCTGACGCCAACCAGATCCTCGGCCTCCACTTCGCCATAGCGGAAGCGGCGGACGCCGGCATACTTGCCGAGATTGCGGCGCGTGATGGCGACCGACTCGGTCTTGCCGATCAGGATCTCCTTGACCGCCTTGCGCGTCAAACGGGCGATCTCGCGCTCAAGGCCACGCACCCCCGCCTCGCGGGTGTAGTAGCGGATGATGTCACGCAAGGCATCGTCGGAGATCGACCATTCGCCCTTCTTCAAGCCATTGCCCTTGACCTGCTTTTCGATCAGGTGACGCTTGGCGATCTCGACCTTTTCGTCTTCCGTGTAGCCCGGGATGCGGATGATCTCCATCCGGTCCATCAGCGGCTGCGGCATGCGCAGGCTATTGGCCGTGCAGATGAACATCACCTCCGACAGGTCGTAATCGACCTCCAGATAATGGTCGTTGAAGGTGTTGTTCTGTTCCGGGTCCAGCACTTCCAGCAGCGCCGACGACGGGTCGCCGCGATAGTCGGCGCCCAGCTTGTCGACCTCGTCCAGCAGAAACAGCGGGTTGGACGACTTGGCCTTCTTCATGCCCTGGATCACCTTGCCCGGCATGGAGCCGATATAGGTGCGCCGGTGGCCGCGGATCTCCGCCTCGTCACGCACGCCGCCCAGCGACATGCGCAGGAAGTTCCGGCCCGTGGCTCGCGCGATCGACTTGCCCAGCGAGGTCTTGCCAACGCCGGGGGGGCCGACCAGGCACAGGATCGGGCCCTTGATCTTCTTCATCCGCTGCTGGACGGCGAGGTATTCGAGGATGCGTTCCTTGACCTTGTCCAGCCCGTAATGGTCCTCGTCCAACACCCGTTCGGCGAGCTTGATGTCCTTCTTGATCCGGGTGCGCTTCTTCCACGGGATGCTCAACATCCAGTCCAGATAGTTGCGCACGACCGTCGCCTCGGCCGACATCGGGCTCATGTTGCGCAGCTTTTTCAGCTCGCCCACGACCTTCTCGCGCGCCTCGGCGGTCAGCTTGGTCTTGGCGATCTTCTCTTCGATCTCGGCCAGCTCGTCACGGCCGTCCTCGCCCTCGCCCAGCTCACGCTGAATGGCCTTAAGCTGTTCGTTCAGATAATACTCGCGCTGGGTCTTCTCCATCTGGCGCTTCACGCGGCTGCGGATGCGCTTTTCGACCTGCAGCACGCCGATCTCGCTCTCCATGAAGCTGAACACGCGCTCCAGCCGTTCAGACGTGGCGCGGGTCTCCAACAGCTCCTGCTTTTCCGAGATCTTCAGCGACAGGTGCGACGCGATCGTGTCGGCCAGCTTGGCCGGATCGTCGATCTGGTTGACCGAGACCAGCACCTCCGGCGGGATCTTCTTGTTCAGCTTGATGTACTGCTCGAACTGCGAGACGGCAGCGCGGCTCAGCGCCGTCAGTTCCTGGCCGGGGTCATCCTCGTCCGCCAGCGGTTCGGCATAGACCTGGAAGAAATCCTCCCGGTCGGTGTAGCGCAGAATCTTCATGCGCTGGCCGCCCTCGACCAGCACCTTGACCGTGCCATCGGGCAGCTTCAGCAGCTGCAAAACGGTACCGATGGTGCCAACCGAATAGAGGTCGGCGGCGGACGGATTGTCCTGAGACGCACTCTTCTGCGTGACGATCAGGATCTGCTTGTCGTCCTTCATCACGTCTTCGAGCGCCCGGACCGATTTTTCGCGTCCGACGAACAAAGGCACGATCATGTGGGGGAAGACCACGATGTCCCGCAACGGCAACACCGGGTAGATCGTTCCCCTATCCAATTCCAACATCGAATGGTTCCTGTCTTACAGTTGTCGGCCCTTGAAATGGGCATCGGTCGGGCAACCGACCCCGGGGCCATGGGACAAAGGTGGCGCGCATGCCCTGCCGTTCAAGGCGTTGACAACATGCGACTCGAATACGGTTTGCGCGGAACGAAGCTGGTTCGTCGCGATGATGGACGGAAGACGTCAGGCGCTGGGCGCCATGTCCTCGCGTTTCTTGGCGTAGGTCATCAGCGGCTTTGAGCGCCCCTCAACCACTTCGCCGCCAATCACGATTTCCTCGACCCCTTCCATGCCCGGCAGATCGAACATGGGCTCCAGCAGAATACCCTCCATGATCGACCGCAGGCCGCGCGCGCCGGTCTTGCGCTTGATCGCCTTGCGGGCGATGGCGTTCAACGCGTCTTCCGTGAAGGTCAGCTTCACGTCTTCCATCTCGAACAGGCGTTGATACTGCTTCACGAGCGCGTTCTTCGGCTTGGTCAGGATTTCGACCAGGGCCGCATCATCCAGATCGCTCAAGGTCGCGACCACCGGCAGGCGGCCGACGAATTCCGGGATCAGGCCGAAGCGCAACAGGTCTTCCGGCTCCAGTTCCATTAACAGCTCGCCGGTCTGGCGTTCCTCGGGCGCTTGGATGTCGGCGCCAAAGCCGATCGTGGTGCCCTTGCCCCGCTCGCCGATGATCCGCTCCAGCCCGGCGAACGCGCCGCCGCAGATGAACAGGATGTTGGTGGTGTCGACCTGCAGGAACTCTTGCTGCGGGTGCTTGCGGCCGCCCTGCGGCGGCACGGACGCCACCGTGCCCTCCATGATCTTCAACAGCGCCTGCTGAACACCCTCGCCGGAAACGTCGCGTGTGATCGACGGGTTGTCGGATTTGCGGCTGATCTTGTCGACCTCGTCGATATAGACGATGCCACGCTGGGCCCGCTCGACGTTGTAGTCGGCCGACTGCAGCAGCTTCAGAATGATGTTCTCGACGTCCTCACCGACATAGCCCGCCTCGGTCAAGGTCGTGGCGTCGGCCATGGTGAAGGGCACGTCGATGATGCGCGCCAGCGTCTGGGCCAGCAGGGTCTTGCCGCAACCGGTCGGCCCGATCAGCAGAATGTTCGACTTGGCAAGCTCGACATCGCCGGACTTCTGGCCGTTGGCCAGGCGCTTGTAGTGATTGTGCACGGCGACGGACAGCACGCGCTTGGCATGGGGCTGACCGATCACGTAATCGTCCAGGACCGTGTGGATGTCGCGCGGGGTGGGAACGCCGTCGCGGTTCTTGACCAGCGAGGTCTTGTTCTCCTCCCGGATGATATCCATGCACAACTCGACGCATTCATCGCAGATGAATACGGTCGGCCCCGCGATCAGCTTGCGCACCTCGTGCTGGCTCTTTCCACAGAAAGAGCAGTACAGCGTGTTCTTGCCTTCACCGCCTGAGGATTTGCTCATAGGCGCCCCAAATTCGCAGCGTGCGACGGCCCTGCCCTCTTGTGCGGGCTCAATAGACCGTCGTGACAACCGGCGTCACCTGACCCCGACTCCCTAAATGTTTGATGGCCCAGGCCGGGAAACAATCCCGACTCACCAACCGGTGATGGACCACCGCTTGATTATTCAACATGTTTGGTGGCCGGCGATCAACACCGCCGTGCGATATCCGATATTGGTCGTGTCAGGCCGCCACTTGGCTTGGCCCTGTGGTCGGCCGGTTTTCGACGACGATATCGACGATCCCGAAGCTTTGGGCCTCCTCCGCCGTCATGAACCGGTCGCGCTCGATAACATCCTCCATCGCGTCGAGAGACTGGCCGGTGTGCTTGACATAAATCTCGTTCATGCGCTGGCGAATGCGCATGATTTCGCGCGCGTGGATCTCGATATCGGCGGCCTGTCCCCGGGCACCCCCGGACGGCTGATGCAGCATGATACGGCTGTTCGGCAGCGCGCTGCGCTTGCCGGGCGCGCCGGCAGCCAACAAGAGAGACGCCATCGAGGCGGCTTGGCCGATGCAGACGGTGGAAATCTCCGGCCGGATGTACTGCATGGTGTCGTAGATCGCCATGCCCGCCGTGATCAGGCCCCCCGGCGAGTTGATGTAGAACGAGATCTCCTTGGTCGGGTTTTCCGACTCAAGATACAGAAGCTGGGCCGAGATCAGGCTGCCGACCTCGTCATAGACCGGCCCGGTCAGAAAGATGATGCGGTCCTTGAGCAGGCGCGAATAGATGTCGTAGGCGCGTTCGCCGCGGTTGGTCTGTTCGACCACCATCGGCACCAAGGCATTCATGCGCGGATCGCCGAAATCCATAACCAATCCTCAACTATCGTCGCCGGCGGTTCGCCGGCTGCTGGGAACGATCCGGTCACCATAGCACGTGACGCGCCGATCGCTCCTTAGCAGCTAGGTCCCCTCGGGCGGTTCGCCAAGGGCAAAAGTGTTTCAGGCTCCGCCGTCCGCCGATTCGTCCTCGGATTTGGCGGCCTCGGACTTGGCGGCGGCAGACTTGGCCGCCGGCTTTTTCGCCGGCGCTTTCTTGGCGGCAGGCTTCTTGGCAGCCGGTTTGCGTGCCTTGGCCTCTGCAGGCTTGTCGTCGGCGTCCTCGGTCTGGGCCGTTTTGGCGGCAGCCTTCGTCGAGGCGGCCTTGGCCGTTGTCGCCTTTTTCGCGGCGGGTTTCTTGGCGGCGGTCTTGCTCGCAGCGGATGTCTTCGCAGCGGCCTTCTTGGCGGCCGGCTTCTTGGCCGGGGCCTTCTTTGGCTTCTCTTCCTTCGCCGGCTCCTCGTCCGGGTCGGCCAGCAACTCTTCCGGCGTCACCGTTTCGTCGGTGACCTTCGCCAGGTCGATGATGTAGTCGACCACCTTGTCCTCGAACAACGGCGCCCGAACACTGTCGATCGCTTGCGGGTTCTTCTGGAAGAAGTCGATGACCTGCTGTTCCTGGCCGGGATAGCGCCGCGCCTCGGCGATCAGGCCCCGGTTCAACTCCTCCTGCGTCACCTGGATGTTGTTGCGCTGGCCGATCTCGGACAAGAGCAGACCCAGGCGCACGCGCCGCTCGGCGATCTGGCGATACTCCGCCTTCAACTCGTCTTCCGGCCGGTCCAGGTCCGGATCGTGCTCATGCTCGTGATCCGGGTCGTCGGCATGTTCGCGCGCGTGCTTCAAGGCCTCTTCGACCTGCGGCCAGATGGTGTCGAATTCGGCATCGACCATGCCGGAGGGCACGTCGAAGCTGAAGCGGTCGGCCAGCTTGTCGAGCAGTTCACGCTTCACCTTCATGCGGGATGCCTGGCCATATTCGGCCTCGGTCCGCTCGCGGATGGCGTTGCGCAGGACGTCGAGATCATCCAGGCCCATATCCTTGGCCATCTGATCGTCGACCTTGGTCTCGACCGGCCCCTCGATGTCCAGCACCTCGACATCGAACGCGGCTTCCTTGCCGCGATGCTCTTCGCTGGGATAGTCGTCCGGGAAGGTCACCGACACGGCGCGCTTTTCGCCCTTCTTCGCGCCGACGATTTGATCTTCGAAACCGGGGATGAACTGGTTCGAGCCCAGGACAAGCTGCTGGTTCTCGCTGCTCATCTCCGCCCGCTCTTCGCCGTCCAGCTTGCCGGTGAACGCGAGCGTCACGCGGTCTTCGGCCTTGGCGGCACGGGCACGGGACGGCGCCTTGTAGCTCTTGCGCTGGGCCGCCAGACGTTCCAGCCCCTGCTGGACCACCTCGTCGGTGACGTCGGACGTGGGCCGGGTCAACTCCAGATCGTCGATATCGATGGCGCCGATCTCGGGCAGCACTTCCAGGTCGAAGGTGTATTCGAGATCCTTGCCGTCCTCATAGGACGTGATCTCGGGCTTCGGCTGGATGGCCGGGCGCAGACCGCGATCGGTCAGGGTCTGCTGCACGGTTTCCTGAACGGCCTCTTCCAGCACCTTGCCGGTGATCTGCGGGCCATAGCGCCGCTTCAGGATCGATACCGGCACCTTGCCGGGGCGGAACCCCGGAAGCCGCACCTTCTTGCCGGCATCTTTCAGCTCGGCCGAAATGCGGGCCTCCATATCGGTCGCGGGCACCACGATCTTGAACGAGCGCCGCAATCCCTCGGCGTTGGTTTCGGTAACCTGCGTCATGCGTCCAACCTGTCTTCCTCAACTTCCAGCGACGCCTTACAAGGCGTCGGCGTTCTTGAGCCCTTGGGGCAGCGTCAGCGCTTGGTGCGGGCGAAGGGACTCGAACCCCCACTCCTTGCGGAACCAGATCCTAAATCTGGCGCGTCTACCAATTTCGCCACGCCCGCCCGCAATTCCAAATCGCGGATCGGCCGGCATGCCAAACGGCACGGCGCCGTCCAAACAAACCGTCATTGCCGCGAAGCGGGGCTCTATAGCACAAGTGCGACGCCGGAGAAGGGAAATTTCCCCATTATTGCCGGTCACGGTCACAACTTCGGCCACGACCGGCTAAGGCGACCGTTACGGGTGCAGTCTTCGAAGCACGCCGGGCAGTTCGCCGATCAAATCCTCTGCGATCAAACCGGGGCCGAATGCGGCCGCCGCCGCCCCGTGCATCCAGACCGCCGCACAGGCGGCCTCGAACGCCGGCATGCCCTGCGTGCGCAGGCCGAGAACCATGCCCGCCAGGACGTCGCCGCTGCCGGCCGTGGCGAGATCCGGCGGCGCATCACTATTGATGACCGCGCGCCCATCGGGTGCGGCAATCACAGTGTCGGCGCCCTTCAACAGGACAACCGCACCGGCGGTTTGGGCGGCGCGCCGCACCCGATCGAGCTTGCCGCCCTCGGTGTCGAACAGGCGGGCAAACTCGCCGCCGTGAGGGGTCAGGACGCAGCCCTCGTCCAGCGCGTCGAACAGCCCGTCATCGGCCTCGGCGAAACTGGTCAGGCCATCGGCGTCCAGAACGAGGGACCGGCCGGCAGACAAGACGGACAGGGCGCTCAATCGTGTCTCGGCGCCCACCCCTGCCCCCGGGCCGACAAGGTAGGCGTTCATGCGCGGGTCGTTGAGCAGCCGTTGCCAATCGCCGATATCCGAGATCAGGAGACCGGGAGCATCGGCCGCATAGATGGCACGCACCGCATCGGGACAGGCCACCGTGACCAGGCCCGCGCCGATGCGCCGGGCCGAACCGGAGGCGAGGCGCGCCGCACCCGTCATCTCCGCACCGCCGAAGACGACCGCGTGACCGCGGCTGTATTTGTGCCCCGCTGGTTGCGGCCAGGGCAGGATCTCGCCCCACAGTTCCGGTCCGTTCTCCGCCTGACGTGGCCCGATCTCGGGCAAGACACTGTCTGGAATACCGATATCGGCGACGGTCAGGTCGCCACAGAGTTCCCGCCCCGGAAGCAGCAGGTGGCCGGGCTTCTTGCGAAAGAACGTCACAGTCGCAACTGCGGGCAGCGCGGTTCCCAACACGGCCCCGGTATCGCCATGCACGCCCGACGGCATGTCGACGGCGATCGAGTTGAGCCCGTGAGCGGCGTTCAAAAAGTCGGCCGGCAGACCGTCGATCGCCCGCGCCAGCCCGGCACCGAAGATGGCATCGATGATCAACGGGCTTTCGGACAACGGCTCGGTCGACAATGGCTGGACCGTGCCAGACCAGCGTTGGGCGGCTATGGCCGCATCGCCCTTCAGGGCGGACAGGTCACCCAGCAGCGCGACGGTGACCGGCCAGCCCGCCTCGGCGAGATGACGAGCGGCCACAAATCCGTCGCCGCCATTGTTGCCCGGTCCGCAAGCGACCAGCACCGGCCGCGCAGACCAGCGGACCAGCGCCGCCTCGGCCACCGACCGGCCCGCCACCTCCATCAGTTCGATGCCAGGCGTACCGGCCTCGATGGTCAGCCGGTCGGCCCGGCCCATTTCCGCGACCTGCAGGAGCGTCGTCGAGGACGGCATAGATGCGCCGACCATCAGACGTCTCGGAAGGCGGCCACCGCCGCCTGTCCCCCGCCAATCAGGAACCGCTGGTCGGATGTCGGGCATAAGAACTGCGCGCCCGACGCGATCATCTCGGCGACATCCCGCCCCATCGAGGGCACGGAGCCGTACCAAACATCGCTGTCCAGGATCGCTTTCTCCGCCCGCTTCATTGCGTTCACAAAGGTGGGCTCGTCATAGCCGCACAGCCGGCCCGCGCTGCCGGACAAGTCCTGCGGTCCGATGAACAGCATGTCGACACCGTCAATCGCCGCGATTTCCGGGATCGCATCGACCCCCGCGAGGCTCTCGATCTGCAGGATGATCAAGAGTTCGCGTTCCGACCAGGGCTCGTACGCGTCCTGGGCCAAGCCGTACTGCGTGGCGCGAATGCCCCCAAGCGCGGCGCCCCGATTGCCGCGCGGCGGGTATTTGCAGGCGGCCACGGCCCGCTCGGCCTGCTCCGGCGTTTCGATGCTGGGGATCATCAGACCTTCAAGCCCGATATCCAAGGCGCGCTTGATGATCGCCGGGCTGTCGTCCGGCACGCGCATCAGCGCGGTCGTCGGCGTCGATTGCACGGCGATCAGGCTGTTGACCGCCGACACCGTGTCGCCAACACCGTGTTCGTGGTCGATCAGGATGGCGTCGAAGCCACACAGCGCCAGCATCTCCGCCACCATTGGGTTCGGAATTGAATGCCAACAGCCGATGGCAGGCCGACCCTCGTTCAGCCGTGCCCGCAAGGCATTGGGTCGCACCATCTGTTTCTACCTCTAAAGCGCGTATGCAGCGGCGGTCCACCTACACCACCGATCGCCGAATTACCTAACACGCAATGGCAGCGAGATGACCAGCCGTTTTGACACCAAAGGCCGCATGGCGCGATCGCGGCTTCCGCTCGTCATTGACAGCCGAGTGGATGCGACTGCCGTTTACCCTATATTTGGACCTGCTGCTTGCTCCGGGAGGAAGAGATTGATCAGACGGATTTTGATCGGCGTCGCCGGCACACCGACCTTCCAAACGAAAATCGACTATCTGGTGGATTTGGCCAAACGCCACGACGCGGAAGTCGGCATCGTCTCGGTCCTGGACGTTCGGCGGCTCGCTTTCGTCGGCTCGGTGCCGCTCGGCGCTGGACAGCATGCGCAAGAACTGCGCGAGAAGCGGGTCAAGCGGAGCCGCGAGCTGGATAAGGATGCCGTCGCCAAGATCGAAGCGGCCTGTACCAAAGCAGGCATCACGGTCGACCATGTTCCGGACGATTTCCCGCCGGTGGAAAAGCTGACGGCGGCCTGGCGCTATCATGATCTGTGCCTGCTCGGTGCGCGCGGCTGGTTTGAGTACGACGTGTTTCCGCAACCGCAGGAGCATCTGCTCAACCTGGTCGCCAGCGGCGTCCGACCCATTCTCGGTCTTCCGGAGCAGTTTCGGCCCATACGCCGGGCGTTGATCGCCTACAACGGGTCGCTGCAGTCAGCGAAGGCGATGAAGCGTTTCGTTCAGATGTCGCTGTGGCCAGGCACGCAGTTGCATATCACCTGCGTCGGCGAACCGAAATCGCACGAAAAGCCGGCGCATCTGCTGGACCACGCCGCGGAGTATTGCCGGCTCTATGGCCACGATCCGGAAATCAGCCATATCGACACCGCGCATGCCCAAGGCGGCGCGTCGAGCGCATTGCTCGCCAAGGTAGCCGAAACGGAGGCCGACCTGATCGTGGTCGGCAGCAGCTATCGCAAGGTGTTGCTAAGTCACCGACTGGGCAGAACCGCGCTCGATCTGGTGAAGACCTCGGACGTGCCGGTCTTTCTCACCCACTGACCCACAGCGCCTGGTTGCATGCCCACGCGCAAACAGACAGCGCGACGACCGCGACCTCGGTTCGCGTCGGCGGATCGGACCATCTAGGGGAATGGGGCGACCGATGGGATTTGAACCCACGACCACTCGGACCACAACCGAGCGCTCTACCAACTGAGCTACGGCCGCCATGAAGGCCGCTGTATGGGCCATTCGCGCGTGAGGGTCAAGCCTTGCGGCATTGGCCTGTTTCACGCTTCATTGGCGGCGTCCTCAAGACCGAACACACCCGGAAAAGACCATGCTTCAGCCCGTCGACGCCATGTCGCGACTTGGCACCGAAACCGCCTTTGAGGTGTTGGCCAGGGCCAACGCCTTGGCCGCCTCGGGCCGCGACATCATCAATCTGGGGATCGGCCAGCCCGATTTCAAAACCCCTGACCATGTCGTCGAGGCGGCGATCAAGGCGCTGCACGACGGCCATCACGGCTATACCCAGGCGGCCGGCATTCCCGGACTGCGCGGGGCGGTGGCGGACTATCTGGCGGATCGCTACGCCGTCTCGGTCGATCCCGCGACCGTGCTGATCGTCCCGGGCGGCAAGGTGACCATGTGGTTCGCCATCCTGATGTTCGGCGCGCCGGGCACCGAGATCCTCTACCCCGACCCTGGCTTTCCGATCTACGGCTCGGCCATTGCCTTCTCCGGCGCTAAGCCCGTGCCCATTCCCTTGCGCGAGGAAAACGGCTTTGCCTTCGATCCGGACGAGGTGCTGGATCGGATCACCGGCCGCACGCGCCTGATCATTCTGAACAGCCCGGCCAACCCGACCGGCGGCGCCGTCCCGCGCGAGGTGTTCGACCGGCTGGCGGCCGGCCTGGCCGACCATCCGCACGTCGCGATCCTGAGCGACGAGATCTACAGCCGCATGCTCTATGACGGGCGGGAGCATGTCTGCCTCCTGTCCTATCCGGAGATCGCCGATCGGGTGATCCTGCTGGACGGCTGGTCCAAGACCTACGCCATGACCGGCTGGCGCCTCGGCTTTTCCGTCTGGCCGGGCGAGCTGATCAACCATGCCGAAAAACTGGCGGTGAACAGCCATTCCTGCGTCAACTCGGCCGCCCAGTATGCAGGCCTGGCCGCGCTGACCGGGCCGCAGGACTCGGTCGATCGCATGAACCGGGCGTTCGCGGAACGACGGCGGCTGATCGTGGACGGGCTGAACGACTTGCCCGGCGTTCGTTGCGTCGAACCCGGCGGTGCCTTCTATGCCTTCCCCAACATCGAAGGCACCGGCATGGACGCCCAGAGCCTGCAGCGGCGCCTGTTGGAAGAGGCCGGCGTCGCGACCATCGCCGGTACCAGCTTCGGCCAAAACGGCGAGGGCTTCATCCGCTTCTCCTACGCCAGCGACCTGTCATCCATCGCGGCGGCGCTGGATCGCATTGCCGACTTCTTAAAGGAGAACGGCGTTTCTTGAGCGCGTGCCTATTTCATGGGCATATTGCACACCTCTTAGGCATTTTTGGCAGTCTGCTGGAAGCGGAAACGGTCAAAAAGGCCAGCAGCCGCCGTTTGGCACGCCCCGTGCTTTAGCGAGAGTACCGCGTGCGCCAAAGCCCGATCGGGCGGCGGCGCGTGCGGGATGACAACCCAATCCGGCCCGATCCGGCCCAATCCGGCGGCGGCCGGCACGATTACGGAGTTCAGCGACCACCCATGAAAAAGCTCGAAGCCATCATCAAGCCGTTCAAGCTGGACGAGGTGAAAGAAGCCTTGCACGACGTCGGCATCAAGGGCATCACGGTCACCGAAGCCAAGGGTTTCGGCCGCCAGAAGGGTCACACTGAGCTCTATCGCGGTGC
>JANQGH010000087.1 GCA_028277405.1 Alphaproteobacteria bacterium
TGGTCGGTCAAAATTGCTCTATTTTTGAATAAGATAGGGCATCTTTGTTCGATCGTTTGGATCGCGAAGCGATTCCAATCGATCGAACGATGCCCTAGCGAACGCAACTGCCGGTGCTGCTTCGCCGCCATTTGCAAAACCTGGTCTCGGGAAACACGGCGATCACGCACGCAACGAGGCGGGGTGGATCAACTGACCGGTCGCATTCAAACGCACGGCCCCGACGTTTGGCGCGACTGCGGAATTGTCGCTAACGGCCGCGGCCAGATTGCGGTAGTGCCGTAGAATGGCGATGCGAAGCGCGCTGGTGAAGCCCGTGTAATCGGCCATCGCACGCTTAACCTCGGTGCAAAAGTCATGCACGGTGAGGTTGCGATGGTCACAGATTTCATTGAGACAGCGCCACGTGAAACTGTCCAATTTGACGCTCGTTCGGCGACCATCGACAACGACGTTTCGGCACTCAAGACCACTCATTTCGGCACCGTCGGTAACAGCACGGACCCGGCCCCGGATTGCATCGGAGTCATTTTCTCAGCCAAGCCGCCAATTCGACACAGCCTAGATCCGCCCCCCTCCGAGCGACACACCCGGTTTCAGCCTCCGCAAGAAGCTCAACGCAACTCATATTGACCAAACCACGTGATTGTTGAAATTGATATTGCGCACAAGGTAAATTGATCCTGTGAATATCCAGACACTGGACTTGAATCTTCTTAAGGTCTTCGAGGCGCTGGCGGAGGAGCGCAGCGTGACCCGCGCTGGCGAACGTCTTGGCCTGACGCAGTCTTCGGTCTCCAACGCCTTGGGGCGGCTGCGATCGGTTTTCGCCGACGATCTCTTCGTTCGCACCCCGGCAGGCATGGTACCGACACCGCGCGCCCTACGGCTGGAGGGGCCCATTCGCCTGTCCCTGTCAGAGTTGCGGAGCGCCATGGCAGATCCCGCGGCATTCGACCTCGCATCGGCTGCCGGTAGGATCCGCATCTCGACCTCCGATCTGCTGGAAGTGCAGGTCCTGCCCGTCCTAATGCGCGTCTTGCAGAATTCCGCGCCCAACGTGGGGCTGCAGGTCTTCAGCCTCGACAAACGTCTTGTCTACCGAGACCTGGAGGCCGACCGCGTTGACCTGGCGCTAACCGTGGCGTTCGAACGATCGGACGAGTTTTTGACGACCCCGCTTATGCGTGATCGCTTCATCTGTATCGGCCGTCAGGGCCATCCGGCTTTTGAACACGGCTTAACGGTTGAGCGGTTTCTTGCCTATCCACATGTACTGGTGTCGCTGAAGGCAGACAGTGTCGGCGCCGTGGACGAGGCCATTTCAAGGCTCGGCCTGTCGCGGCGGGTCGCCGCGACGGTTGGTCATTTCCTGTCAGTGCCCGACATCCTGGCGGCAACGGACTACCTCGCCGCGGTTCCAGCAACAAGCCGAGCGGCGCTTACCGCATCCGGAGCCTGCCAGTGGACCGAACTGCCATTCGACGTCCCTGACTGGACGGTCGAAATGATCTGGTCCAAGCGCGCCGACGAGGATCCACTGCAAGCCTGGGTACGCAAGCAGCTGTTTGACCTGACGGCCAACGTCTAACAGCCGCGATTGCCTCGCCGGCTGGCCGCCGGCTTTCGGCCGCTGCCAGCCCGTCCCGGATACCTACGGCTGCACCATGCGTGCGCGGACCAACTCAGCCAGATCATGCAACGTGTGGTCGCGCAGGCCCAGCGTGTCCAGATGCGCCACGGTGCTGAAGAGATAATCCGGATTGGCGCCGGACTGTCCGACGCCCTGCAAGATCAGGTCCGCCATGAACCCCGGATCGCGCCCGGCGCAGTACTGCCGATGGGCCGGGTTCGCGACGAACGTGCCGGCGGCAACCGATCGGCCGCCAATTCGAACCCGCGCCATGATCGGCTGGTACACGCCACTGATCATCTCGCGATGCCACAGATACTCCGTCACCTCGGCAACCTTGTCCGCCGCAACGCGGAAAGCCATGCCGTGGCACGAGCCGCCGCGATCAAGGCCGAGCACCAGCCCCGGCCGTTCCGGCGTGCCGCGATGGCGAAACGAGTAGATGCACAAACGACGGTGATAGCCGAAAAGCCGCGCCTCGGCCTTTTCGACAAAATCGAAACCCGGCTTCCACATGAGGGAACCGTACCCGAACACCCACAGCTCGCGCCCGGGCGGCACGAAGTACTTGACTGGCGGCGTGGGATCGACGGCGGGCGCCGCGTCGGGTAACGCTTGGATGGTCACGGTTGCTCGTCGGTTTCGGCCGGCGGTGCCGGCATGTCGTCTTGCTTCGCCTCGATGACGCCGCGCCGGATTGCCCTGGTTTCCGCGAAGCGGTGCTCCAAGACGTCGCCCTGGCCGCGTCGAATGGCGCGCTGCAGTGCCGTGAGGTCTTCATTGAAACGCTGGATGATCTCCAACGTCGCGTCTTTGTTGTTCAAGAACACATCGCGCCACATTACCGGATCGGACGCCGCAATGCGGGTGAAGTCGCGAAAGCCGGACGCCGCGAAGCGAATGACATCGCCCTTGATGTCCTCGGCCAGATCGACCGCCGTGCCGACGATGGTGAAGGCAATCAGATGGGGCAAGTGCGACGTGATGGCCAAGACCTTGTCGTGGCGGTCAGCCGCCATGATCTCGACCATCGCCCCCATGGCCTGCCAGAACCCACCCAGCCGGTCGACCGCGTCGAGGTCTGCGCCTTCGGGCGGCGTCAGGATGACATAGCGGCCGCTGAACAGCTCCGCGAAGCCGGCTTCCGGCCCTGAATGCTCGGTGCCGGCAAGCGGGTGGCCGGGCACCAGATGGACGCCTTCCGGGATCACCGGTTGCAAGTCGCGTAACACGCAGCCCTTGACCGAGCCCACGTCGCTCAACACGGCACCGGCCTCCAGCGCCGGCGCGATCTCCGCGCCCAAAGCCTTGTAGGTGCCGACGGGCGAACAGAGGATGATGCAATCCGCACCCGCGACGGCCTCGGCCGCCGTTTCCGTCGTGCGATCGACAAAGCCCAGCCTTTCGGCGGCCACCCTGGTTTCAGCACTGCGCGCATAGCCAACGACCTCGCCGACCAGCGACGCCGATTTGCACGCGCGGGCAATCGACGAGCCGATCAGGCCGAGGCCAATCAGCGCCAGGCGCTGAAAATGCGGCAGTTCAGTCATTTCGGGCTTATGTCAGATAGTCGGCCAGCGAGTCGACAAGAACCCGCATCTCATCCTCTGTTCCCACCGAAATGCGCAGGCAGGTCGGCAGCCCGTACGCGCCCATTTGGCGGACCAGAATGCCGTCCGCCTTCAGATGCTGGCGCGCGCTCTCCGCATCCTTGCCCTCCAGACCGGCAAAATCGACCAGCAGGAAGTTCGTGATGGTCGGATACACGGTGAGCCCAAGGGCGATCAGCCGCTCCGCCGCCCAGTCGCGCCAGATCGTGTTGTGGGTTCGACTGGCGTCCTGAAACGCGATGTCATCCAAGGCCGCGAGCGCCGCCGCCTGGGCCGCCGAGTTTACGTTGAACGGGCCGCGAATCCGGTTCAGCACGTCGGCAACAGCGGCCGGACAGTAGGCCCACCCCAGTCGAAGGCCGCCCAACGCGAACATCTTCGAGAAGGTTCGTATCATGACGACGTTGGTACAGCGGTCGACCAGTTCCATGCCGCTGGAGTAGTCGTTGCGCAGGACATATTCGGCATAGGCCGCGTCGATCACCAGCACGACATCCCGGGGCAGCCCGGCCTGCAGGCGCGCGATCTCCTGGACCGTCAGGTAGCTGCCGGTCGGGTTGTTCGGGTTGGCGATGAAGACCAGCTTCGTCCGATTGGTGACGGCGGCCAGAAGAGCATCGACGTCGGCGCGAAGGTCTTGCTCCGGCGCTGCGACCGGCCGCGCGCCGACCGCCTGGGCCGCCAGTGCATACATCAAAAAGCCGTGCTGGCTGTACAGAACCTCGTCGCCATGTCCGGCATAGGCACCGACCAGCAGGCTGATCAACTCATCAGAGCCGGCGCCGCAAACGATCCGCCCAGGATCGATGCCGTGATGGCGCCCAAGCGACTGACGCAGCGCCGTCGAACCGCCGTCCGGATAGCGGAAGATCTCGCCGGCATGGTTGTGGAACGCGGCGATGGCGGCCGCGCTTGGGCCCAGCGCCCCTTCGTTGGACGCCAGCCGGATCACGTGGCCGAGCTTGCCATTGGGTACCGCCTCGGACTCACCACCGATATAGGGCGAGATGTCCATGATCCCCGGCTGTGGTTTAGGCATGCTCATGGCTCAGCCCTCCCGCCGCATTTGAACGGCAAAGCCGCCGATGCTCTGAGCGCGAATGAGGTCCGAGCCCAGCGACAGGGACAGCTGTTGCAAGCGCTCATCATCATTGGCGACGTAGTCGTCGATCTCGAACAGTTGCATGGTGTGGGAGAGGTTTCCTTCCGCGTCCCAACTCCAGAAATTCACAGGCTGCAGGCCGACACCCTCCAACAGCTCGCGCAGGCGGCCCCGGCTGACATCGGCCGCCAGCTCGATGGCAAGCAGTGTTCGATCATCGCCGGTCTTCGAATGCCGATGTCGCGCGACCATTAAGGCACCGGCCTCGGTCGGGTCCGAAGACGCCAAGGCGGGCAACGCCGCGACCACGCGCAGCGGATCATCATCCCGGGTCAGCAGCGGCAGCCACCAGGGCTCCGACGGCGCCGATTCCGGCCACGGCACCACGCCGATGCCGGCACTGCCATCGGCCAGGGCCCTGACGGTCTGGTTGGGCAGGCCCGTCGCCCGATAGGTCACCGCACCGCCGAAATGGTCACGTGCCAGATCCCAAAGCGGGTCGTTCGCGTCCTCGATCGACACGGCAACCGTGATCGGCTGCCGCTGAACGGCGCAACCGACGACCATCTCGCGCCAAATGCGAAAAACCGTGATCAAGGGCAAGTGCCCACGATGGCGATCGATCAAGCGCCTCAACAGGGCCGCCTCACGCGCCGGGCGGATCGGCAGCGCGAGGTTCCGCTCCGACGCGGCGATCTCCGCCGCGATCCGGCTACGGTCCATCAAGAGATCGTGGATCTGGGTGTCGATCTGATCGATCTCTTGTTGGAGCACGGTCAAATCGGTTCGAACGTCGGATGTCATCTGTGTCAGGGGTTTCGGCGAGGGCGCCTAGCAATACCGGTCGGCAGCCCCAAAATCAAAGAAAACCTGGGCCTTGGCGCCTGCGGGCCTGCAATGCGCGGTCGGGCTGCAACCCAGCTTTGCCGCCGCTTTGGCGTTGACACTGGGCATCGGCTTGCGCAACGTGCGCAGCCCCGCGCCAGAGAGGTCTTAGCCAAGGTATGGGCCTGGAAAACAGCGTGCTCAAAACAGCCCCGATCGACCCGACAACACTGCCGGGCCGACGCGTGCGCGTGGCCGTCGACCAGCCCATGATCTTGGACAGCGGTGCGACACTGGGGCCCATCACGATCGCCTATCAGACCTATGGCCAGCTCAATGCCGATAAGACCAATGCGATTCTGGTCTGTCACGCCCTGACCGGCGACCAGTTCGTCGCCGATCGGCACCCGATCACCGGCAAGGCGGGCTGGTGGTCGATGGTCGTGGGGGCCGGAAAACCTCTCGACACCAATCGCTATTTCATCATCTGCGCCAACGTGCTGGGCGGATGTATGGGCAGCACCGGCCCGATGGAGGTGCGGTCCGACACCGGCCGGCCCTTCGGTCTCGATTTTCCGGTCATCACCGTCGGCGACATGGTGCGGGCGCAAAAGCTGCTGATCGACCAGTTGGGCATCGAGCAACTGTTTGCGGTCATAGGCGGCTCGATGGGCGGCATGCAGGCCTTGCAATGGGCGTCGGCCTATCCCGAACGCGTGTACGCGGCCCTGCCGATCGCGGCGTCGGCACGACACTCGGCCCAGAACATCGCGTTTCACGAGGTCGGGCGGCAGGCGATCATGGCCGACCCTGACTGGCAGGGTGGCGCGTATTTCGACGGCGCTGCGAAACCAACGCGGGGCCTGGCCGTCGCGCGCATGGCAGCGCACATCACCTACCTGTCGGAACCGGCGCTGCACCGCAAGTTCGGCCGCCAGTTACAGGACCGCACGGCGCTCAGCTTCGGCTTCGATGCCGATTTTCAGGTTGAGAGCTATCTGCGCCACCAGGGCATCACCTTCGTCGACCGGTTCGATGCCAATTCCTATCTCTACATCACCAGGGCGATGGACTATTTCGACCTCGCCAAGGACCATGGCGGGGTGCTGGCGGAGGCCTTCCGTGCCACGAAGGTGCGGTTTTGCGTCATGTCCTTCACGTCCGACTGGCTGTTCCCGACCTCCGAAAGCCGCGATCTTGTCCACGCGCTGAACGCGGTGGCCGCCAATGTCAGCTTCGTCGAGATCGAAAGCGACAAGGGGCACGACGCGTTCCTGCTGGACGAGCCGGAGTTTCATCGAGTGTTGCGTGGCTTTCTCGACGGGGCGGCCTCCCATCGCGGCCTGCCCACGTCCGGGATGGATTGATGCCGTTGGATCCGGTCAACATCTCCCCTGTCCTGCGCGCCGATCTTCAGCGCATCGCCGACATGGTGGAGCCGGACAGCCGGGTATTGGATATCGGCTGCGAGACCGGCGATCTGCTGGCCTATCTTTGGCACCAGAAGAATGTCGACGCGCGCGGGCTGGAAATCAGCCAGGACGGCGTGCATGCCTGTGTCAGCCGGGGCCTGTCGGTTATCCAGGGCGACGCCGACGTGGATCTGGACGGCTATCCCGACAAGGCGTTCGACTATGCCATCCTCAGCCTAACCTTGCAGGCGACGCGCGACCCCAAAGGCGTGCTGGCCAACCTCGTGCGAATCAGCCGGCACGCGGTCGTCAGCTTTCCGAATTTCGGCCACTGGCGAACCCGCCTGTGGCTATTGGTCCGGGGCCGGATGCCGGTCAGCGCAAGCCTGCCCTATAGCTGGTATGAAACGCCGAACATCCATTTCTGTACCATCACCGACTTTGTCGAGCTGTGCCGCGAGTTGAAGATCGAGATCACCCGCAGCCTGATCGTCAATCGCGGTGGCAAGGTTCAGGATCGGCCGGCCAACGGCTGGGCCAATTGGACCGGCGAGCAGGGGATTTTCCTGCTACATAAGGACTAGAGCCGCCAGAACAGTGATCGTCGGCTAGACTTAACTCAAGAAACGGGGGCAAGAGCCTGTGAGCAAGACCGAAATCGCCCGCCTGCAAGCCTATTTGCGCGCCACCTTCGGCAACACGAACCTGCATGTCCACGCACGAGCGTCGAAGGATGATTCGGTCGAGGTCACGCTCGGCGAGGAGTTCATCGGCGTCATCTTCAAGGACGAGGAGGACGGCGAGACGTCCTACGCGTTTCAGATGGCCATCCTGGACATCGATCTGCCGCAGATCGCCGGCTAGGCGGGATCACGCTTGACCGAGCGTGCGACGGCGCCCCCGGGGACCGGCACCAGGAGCGGCCGATGGCGCCTGACGCGCCCGGGTAGCGCACGCTGGTAAAGCTGCTTGCTGGCTTCGATCATGACGACACCGGCAAAGCGCGGAAACCAGCGCCGGCCCAGCCGTTCCCATGCGGCCGCGCCGCGGATCAACATGCGTGAGCGGAAAGGCGGCACATAGAGTGCCCGGGCCACCTGTTCCGGCACGAAGTTGTGGTCCCGCAGCAGGCGTTGCAGTTGCGCCGCGCTGTACGGATGGCCGTGGCCAAACGGCGTGCGGTCGACGCGCGACCACAGGCCGCGACGGCCGGGTACGATAACCAGCAGCCGTCCGCCGCCGGCCAAAACCCGCCAGCATTCGCGCAACAGGTCGCCCCAGGACTCCGTTACCTCCAGCGCGTGCACCAGCATGACGCGATCGAAGGTCATGTCGGCAAACGGCAGATCCACATCCTCGGCCAGGGCAACCAGGTTGCGCTGGCCTTCCGGCCAGCGGACCACGCCCTGGCGCGCGGGCATGATGGCGACGGCGCGTTCCGCCTCGTCGAGCAGTCCGCGCAGATACGGGATCGGGTAGCCGACACCGAGCACCGACTGACCATGAACGTCCGGCCAGACGTCGCGCAGCCGCCGGCGCACCATGCGCTGGGCGATGTGGCCTAGCGGGGCATCATAAAACTGGCGTAGATCGACAACGTCGCTGTACATAGCACCCTTAGTCTATCAGATTTGGCCATCCCGGTCCCGAGCAAGCGGAGAGCGATCCATGAGCCGGCTTGACGTAGAGCTGATCCCGGCCTTCAGCGACAACTACATCTATCTGCTGCGGGACGGCGCGACCGGTACGGTTGCCGTGGTCGATCCGGGTGACGCAACACCCGTGATCGAGCGGCTGGAACGGGACGGCCTGCCGCTCAACATCATTTTGAACACCCACCACCACGCCGACCATATCGGCGGCAATGCGGAGCTGGTGAAGCGCTACGGCGCCCGGCTCATCGGCCCCGCCGCCGACGCCCACCGCATCCCCAACCTGGATCAAGCGGTGTCCGAGGGCGATGCGGTCAGTGTCGGGGAGGCAAAAGCAACGGTCATTGAAACGCCCGGCCATACCAGTGGCCATATCACCTTTTGGTTTGGCGACGATGACGCCCTGTTTTGCGGCGACACGCTGTTTTCGATGGGGTGCGGACGGCTGTTCGAGGGAACGCCGGCGCAAATGTGGCAGAGCCTGTCCAAGCTGCGGACCCTGCCCGACGCCGCCAAGGTCTATTGCGGCCATGAATACACGCTGTCGAACGCCCGTTTTGCGGCCGGTGTCGAACCCGACAATGCGGAAGTCGCCGACCGGCTGCGCCACATCGAGGCGACCCGCGCGGCGGGCAGGCCGACCATTCCGGCCGATCTAGCGGCCGAGAAACAGACCAACCCGTTCTTGCGCGCCGACGATCCGCGACTTGCGGCGGCGTTGAACATGTCCGATGCCGGCCCCATCGAGGTTTTCGCCGAGGTCAGGGCACGCAAGGACACGGCATAAGCCAACTTTACGATTCCACCCTAACGCCGAGGCCGAGGACACCCGCCCATGAGCATGAAGCTGCGCGCCAGCCACACATCACCCTATGCCCGCAAGGTGCGGGCCGTGCTGATCGAGACCGGCTTGGACACGTCGGTCGAGATCGTCGACACCGACCCCTGGGCACCGGACACCGACCTGCCCAGCGACAACCCGTTAGGCCGGGTGCCGACCCTGATCATGGACGATGGCAGCAGCTTGTATGACAGCCGCGTGATCTGCGAGGTGCTGGACGGCATGCATGACGGCGACCGGCTCTATCCAGCGGAGGGGCCGGACCGGACCAAGGCCCTGAGTTTGCTGGCGCTCGGCGACGGCATGTGCGACTCGCTGATCAACAAGGTCATGGACACGCGGCGGCCGCAGGAATTGCAGTCGGCCGACTGGCAGGCGCGACAAATGGCAACGCTGGAGCGCTGCCTGGATCATCTGGAGCGCAATGTCAGCCAGTTGGAGGGACCGCTGACGATTGGCACGCTGGCGATCTCGGTGGCGCTCGGATACATCGATCTGAGGGGGGCCGATCTGTCCTGGCGCGATGGGCACCCGAAGCTGGCCGCCTGGCAGGCGACGATGGAGCAGCGCCCGTCGATTGCGGAGACCCGCCCGCCGGGAAGCACCTAACGCATGGCGCCAGGCGCGGCCAGCAGCCGCAGCATCGGCTGGGGCATTGCCGCCGCCGTCGCGGCCTTTGGCGGTTTCGCCAGCGCCGACGCCACGATCAAGTGGCTGAGCGACGAGTTTGCCGCGCTGCACTCGCTGTTTATCGGCACGCTGGCCGCCTTCGTGCCGATCTGCATCTTTCTGAAGATCTCGGAGGGTCGGGTTCTGACCTGGCCGAAGCGGCCGGCCTTGACCCTGCTGCGCGCGTTGACGCTCACCACCTCCGCCGCCTGCATCGTATCGGCCGTTACCTTGATGCCGTTGGCGGAGGCCTACGCCCTGCTGTTCACCGGCCCGCTGATCGTCACCGCTTTGGCGGGGCCTGTGCTCGGCGAACATGTCGGGTGGTACCGCTGGGGTGCGGTGCTGGTGGGATTTGCCGGCGTGCTGCTGATCCTGCGGCCCGGCCTGACGCCCATCGGTTTGGGCCATGTTCTGGCCCTCGGCGCGGCGTTCACCTTTGCCGCCTCCAGCCTGATCCTGCGCCATATCGGCAATACGGAGTCGATCTCCGCTCTGTTGATCACCTTGCTGGTGGTCACCGAGATCTTCACCCTGCCCTTTGCCATCATCGGGTGGGAGCCGCTGCACCTGCGCGCCATCCTGTTGATGTGCGTCTCCGGCACCTTTGCGGGCTGCGCCAACATCTTCACGGTGCTGGCGTTTCGCCTAGCGCCGGCCGGGGTCGTGGCGCCCTTCATCTACACCCAGATGATCTGGGGGCTGATCTTCGGCCTGATCCTGTTTGGCGACTGGCCGGAGGAGTTGACGCTGGTTGGCGCCGCGATCGTGATCGCCAGTGGCCTGTTCGTGTTCTACCGCGAAACCATCGCCGGCCGCCGACGCCAGACCTCGCGCCCCGCAAGCACCGCGCCGCCGACGATCAGCACGCAAGCCAACCCGACGGCGACATCCAGCCGTCCGAAGCCGAAGCCGATCAACAGCAATGTCGATAACAAGGGCGCGCCATAGGCCATGGCTCCCAAAGCCCTGATGTCGCCGCGCTTCACGCCGTAATCCCAGAAGAAGAAGGCCGACCCGACCGGCCCGAGGCCCAGGCAGAGCACACCAATCCAGCCCACGCCAACGGGCCAGACGGTGGCTTCCAAGACCATATGGCAAACGAGCGCCAAGAGAGCCGTACCGCCGCAGAACCAGGCGACCGTGTCGGTCGGCACATGGCCGACGCGGCGGCTTAGCACCGAGTAGCTGGACCAGATCAGCGCCGAGAGAAACGCGACGCCATAACCCAACATGTGGGCGCTGGAATGGGACAGCCCTTCGCGACCGATCAGCAGCACGGCGCCTACGAGGCCCATGAGAACCCCTGCGAGATGGAACCAGCGCAGCCGCTCGCCGGGCAGCAACGCGGAGAAGACCACGATCAACAGCGGCCAGGTGTAGTTGATCAGATTGGCCTCGACCGGCGGTGCCAAGCGCAGCGCGACGAAGTAGCAGAAGTGGAAGCCAAACAGGCCGCCAATCCCCAGCGCCCAGACGCGAGCGGGTTGACGCAGGTAACGCAGCGGCGATCGGCCGGACCCAATCGTCCAGGCCAGCCCCACCAGGAAGGCGATACCGAATGCCATAGCCACCAGTTGGAAGGGCGGCACTGGACCGGCGAGTTTGGTGAACAGGGCCAGCGTCGCCCAGTTCAAGACCGCGATGCCGCCGACAAGCGTCGCGCGTCGCACGGCGGGACTATGGCCCTCGGTTCCCGACATGGACGTCAGAGTGTTTCGGACTCGGCCGACCGGGGCAGCGCCAGCATGGCCCCCGGGTCTTGGAGCGATCGTTCGATGACATCGCGGGTCGACGCCCAGGCCACGAGCGTCGATACCTCATCCAAGGTCGCCCAGCACACATCGCGCGCATCGTCGCCCGGCACCAGCGTGCCGCCCAGATAGTCTGCCAGGACATCCACGATCGTGTAGTGAAACGCGATGGCGCCGTCATGACTGCGAACGATGTTGTCGACGGCGGTCAGAACAGCCGTCGAACGCACCCGCAATCCGGTTTCCTCGAGCACCTCGCGCTCGGCCGCCTCGAACAGGGTTTCGCCGAGTTCCTGGCCACCGCCCGGCAGGCTCCATTGCCCCTCTCCCGGCGCCTTGTCGCGCTGGACGAGCAGCACACGTTCCCGGTGCCAAACCACCACGCCGACGCCGACGCGCGGGCGATCGAAAGTAGGAATAGCGCTCTGATTCTGCGACATTTCGGCAGACTGGCGCCGTTGCGGGGCGCACGCAAGAGGATGGCTTTACTGGGCCGGGCATAGCCGGTATCCCCGAGCCATGGAACCCATCGCCGAAACCGACAGCCCGCAGCGTCGCCTGCTGACCCGCAATCGCCTGCTGGCAACGGGCCTGCTGATCGCCGCCGCGCTGGCCTACATCGCGCTCAGCGTCTGGTACGATCCGGACAGCTTTTGGATCGCCTGGGGCCGTGCGGCAACCGAGGCGGCGATGATCGGGGCGCTGGCGGACTGGTTCGCGGTGACCGCCCTGTTCCGCCGGCCCATGGGGCTGCCGATACCGCACACCGCCATCGTGCCCCGGCACAAAGACCGCATCGCCGAGGGCCTGGGCGGGTTCATCGAGAAGAACTTTCTGGACCCAGCCCTGATCGCCGCCAGGCTGAAGGCCGCCGACCCGGCGAGCCGCCTGGCCCGCTTTCTCAGCGACGACGCCAACGCCAGCCTCGTAGCCGACCGTATCGCGGACGGGATCACGCCGATGGTCGCTGGCCTGGACAGCGACGAGATGCGCGGGCTGTTCGCCCGAACCCTGGGCGAACAGTTACGCCGCGCCAGGTTCAGCCTGCTGTTGGGGCGCACGTTGGATGTCGTGCTGTCGGGCGACCACCACGCGGTTCTGATCGACCGCTTGACCGAGGCCGGGCATCGCTATCTCGACCGGCATGAGCAGGACATCGAGCAGGCGGTGGAAAAGCGCACCGCCTGGTGGATGCCGCGCCAGATCGACCGGCGCATGGCGCGTGGCATCACCCAGGCGCTGCGCGACTGGCTGAACGAGCTGGCGCAGCCCGGCAGCGTCACGCGCGGCCGGCTTGAGGAGGCGCTGCGCCGATACGCCTACGATCTGCGCCAGTCCGCCCCGGCGAATCCGTCGGCGCAGGAGGATGTCGAGGCGGCGAAGGACCGCCTGCTCGATCAGCCCGAAATCAAGGCGGTCCTCGGCGACCTCTGGGACGGCTTGCGCCGGGCCGTCGTGTCGGACCTGGCCGATCGCGACTCCGCCACGAAGGCCGCGATCCGCACGGCCCTGAAAGGCCTAGCCACGGCGCTGCAACGCGACGAGGACGCCAGACGCGAGGTCAACGACATCGCCGTGGCCCTGGTCGAGGCCATGGTGGTGCCGTCCCGCGCGGCGATCGGCCGCTTCGTCGCCGATGTCGTGAAGGGCTGGGATACCGCAACCGTGGTCGGGCGGCTGGAACTGGCGGTCGGGCCCGACCTGCAATATGTCCGCATCTCCGGCACGTTGGTCGCCGCCGCCATCGGCTCGGTGATCTTCTTCATCGACCGGGCGTTCCTGTAAGAAAAAGGCGCGGCCCCGAGGACCGCGCCCGCTACCAACAATCGTGCTGGCGGATCAGTACATGTGCTGGCCGCCATTGATCGAGATGGTTGAGCCGGTGATGAAGCCGGCCTCGTCATCGACCAGGAACAGCACGCCGCGCGCCACCTCATGGGCGTGGCCCAGGCGGCCGACAGGGATCTTGGCGACGATCTTTTCCAGGATGTTCGGCGGCACGGCACGCACCATTTCGGTGTCCATGTAACCAGGCGCGATCGCGTTCACGGTGATGCCCTGGCCCGCACCTTCCTGCGCCAGGGCCTTGGTGAAGCCGTGCATGCCGGACTTGGCGGCGGCGTAGTTGACCTGGCCGTACTGGCCCGCCTGGCCGTTGATCGAGCCGATATTGACGATGCGGCCAAACTTGCGCTCGCGCATATCGTCGATGACGCACCGGCACATGTTGAAGCAGGAGCCGAGATTGGTGTCGATCACCGCCTGCCACTTGTCGTGGCTCATCTTGTGCAGCGTGCCGTCGCGGGTGATGCCGGCATTGTTGACCAGAACCTCGATCGGCCCGAGATCCTCCTCGATCTTCTCGACCGTCGCCTTGCAGGCGTCGAAATCGCTGACATCGCATTTGTAAACCGGGATGCCCGTGGCCTCCTTGAACTTGGCTGCCGCCTCGTCATTGCCGCCATAGATGGCGGCGACATCGTATCCGGCGTCCTTCAAATCCGTGGAGATCGCCTCGCCAAGGCCACGCGTCCCCCCAGTTACGATCGCAACTCTCCCCATCTCAAACTCCCCACCCTGTTGATTACGTTATGACCCCGGGGGCGTTTTACCCTGCCCCCGGGATTACCTATTCGTTCAGTCGCGCTCGACGCACATGGCAATGCCCATGCCACCGCCGATGCACAGCGTGGCCAGGCCCTTCTTGGCGTCGCGCTTCTGCATCTCGTGCAGCAAGGTGACGAACACCCGCGCACCCGAGGCGCCGATCGGATGGCCGAGCGCAATGGCCCCGCCATTCACGTTCACGTTCGAGGTATCCCAGCCGAGATCCTTGTTGACCGCGCAGGCCTGGGCGGCAAAGGCCTCGTTGGCCTCGATCAGATCGAGGTCGCCGGGCGACCAGCCGGCCTTCTCCAAGGCCATGCGGCTGGCGGGAATCGGGCCCGTGCCCATGTAGGCGGGATCGACACCGGCCGTCGCCCAACTGACGATCCGGGCCATCGGCGTAATGCCGCGCTTGGCGGCATTTTCGGCGCTCATCAGCACCACGGCGGCCGCACCGTCATTGATGCCCGAGGCGTTGCCGGCAGTCACCGTGCCATCCTTGGCAAAGGCGGGCCGCAACCGCGCCAGCTTCTCCACCGTAGAATCTGGTTTCGGGTGTTCGTCGGTATCGACGATGATGTCGCCCTTGCGGTTCGGCACCGTCACCGAGACGATCTCGTCCTTGAACCGGCCGGCGTCCATGGCCGCGCCCGCCTTCGCCTGGCTGCCGGCGGCAAAGGCGTCCTGTTCATCGCGGGTGAGCTGCCATTTCTGGGCCACGTTCTCCGCCGTGTTGCCCATGTGATAGCCGTTGAAGGCATCCCACAGGCCATCGCGGATCATGGTGTCGACCAGTTGGGCATCGCCCATCTTCTTGCCGGTGCGCATATGCATCGCGTGCGGCGCCTGGCTCATGCTCTCCTGACCGCCCGCGACCACGACGTCGCTGTCGCCCAACTGGATCGCCTGGCTGGCAAGGGCAATGGTGCGCAGGCCGGAACCGCAGAGCTGGTTGACGCCATAAGCCGTGCGTTCCACCGGAATGCCCGCGCCGATCGCCGCCTGGCGGGCCGGGTTCTGGCCGGCGGCGGCGGTGAGGATCTGCCCCAGGACAACCTCGTCCACCTCCTCGGCGGCCACGCCGGCGCGCTGCAGCACCTCCTTGATCACGACCACGCCCAGCTCGTGCGCCGGCAGGGTGCTGAGCGCACCGTTGAACGTGCCGATCGGGGTTCGGGCGGCGCTGGCGATGACAACGTCGGTCATTAATCACTTCTCCTCTGGTGACGGTCGATGATCCGGACCGCACCGGACCATCGCATCAGCGCGGCCAATCGGGCGCGCGTTTCGATTTCTGGCTCGGCAACGATAACACCGGTTGTACCGAGCACAAGGCGTGGGACTATCGAGCGGGCAGGTTATTCAGCCACTCGGCGACGACCGACCAGACGTGGGGTTTCGCCGCACCCGATACAACCATGCCGATATGCCCGAGCGGCGGTTCTACGATGTCGGATCCCGGCATTGCCTCCGCCAAGGCCCTGGCGCTGGCCGGCGGCACAATACGATCCCGCGCAGGTATTAGATGGAGGCTGGGAAGATCCAGTGAATTGGGGTCGACCGGCAGACCGGCAACCCGCCACGTGCCCATGGCCGGGCTGTTTAGGCCATACCAGTCGCTCAAGCAGGTTTCCGCGACGCGGGAGGCCAGCGGGACGCCATCGTTCAGCCAGTCCTCCAGCGCCACGAAGGCCTCGGCGTCGGGGCCATCCGGGTCCATGTCGGCGAAGTGCGAGAATTTCTTGATCGCCAGCAACGGGTCCAGGGCCATGAACAGGGTCTGAATGGCGTCGACCGGCAATACGCCTAACCCTTGGACCCAAACGCGCCAGACCGCGTAAAGGGCAGCCACCCGCTTTGCACTCTCCGGGTCGTCGGCGTGAAAATCCCACGGCGTGGCCATCAGCACCAGCCCCGACAAGTCCGGCGCCCTCCGAGAAGCCAAGGCGGTCACCAAGTTACCGCCCATGCAATAGCCAAGCACAGGGACAGGGCCGTCCGCCGCCTCAAGCACGGCGTTCAGCGCGCGTTCCAACCGTCCCGCGATGTAGTCGGTCAGATCGAAGCCGCGCTCGCTGGCATCGGGCGAGCCCCAATCGACGAGCAGGGGCCGGACCCCTTGTCCAGCGAGCCATCTGAGAAAGCTGCGGCGCGCGGAGAGGTCGAGAACGTAGCCGCGATTGATCAGTGACGGCACAACGAGCACTGGCCGGCCGCCCTTGGGACCATAATCAAGGATACGGGTTTGGCCTTCGTGCCACAGGACCGGCGGTTCGGCCAGTTCCCGGCGATAGGCGTGATGCCGATAGCGTTCCAGACCGGTCAGAAACCGGTCGGCCCGCTGCCTTACCGCCCATTCGACCGCCGAAAACCAGTCCTCAGCGGGCAGTCCGGCGACGTCTCGTTCGAGCGCTTGCCACGCTTCCGGCTGGCTTGTCGCCAGCCAGGTCGGCCATTTGCCGTTCAAGAGCGGCAATGCGTTCAGTGAGCCGAGCCACATCGCCTGGGCCGTCGCCAGATGCAGACCCAGCGGACGGGGCCCGCGTCGCGGCGCCTGTGCTGTTGCGGTCATCCTGTCCATCCGGGTTCACGTTCATGCCGCCGAAGGCCGCCACCCAGGCCGCCGGATCGGCCCATTGCTGGCCAAACGATGCAAACCAGCGACCGAGCGCGTCCGACGCGGCGGGATCCGAGGCGATGGCCGCGAACTCCTCCTGCCAAAGATCGAGGTAACGACGCGCAAGTTCCGCCATTTCCGGCGGCTGTTCCGGCTGATGCTCGGCAGGCCTTTCGGCCTGTTTGGTGCCACGTCGCGACGACATGGCGCCAGTATAGCGGGTCGTGGTCGAACGACACCAGGCATCGCACGCGGCAGACCCGCCGGCCATGTTGCGGCGCACAGCCGGTCTTGCCATGGCTGATAACGTCTTGTACCACTTGGGCGTTTAGGCGTTGCGGTATTCTGCCGCAACCTAAGGGGTTCAGGGTACCGGCCATGGCCAGCAGAGCAAGCAGCAGCGGCAAACAGGTCACCGAAACGGATGCGGCGGCGGATGCCGCCAGCCCGATCAAGATCAAGAAGTACGCTAACCGGCGGCTCTACAACACTGCGACCAGCAGCTATGTGACCCTCGACACGCTGTGCCAAATGGTCAAAGAGGGTAAAGAGTTCGAGGTCGCCGACGCCAAGACCGGGGAGGACATCACCCGGTCCGTTCTCACCCAAATCATCGTCGAAGAGGAAGCCAAGGGCGAAAACCTGCTGCCGATCGGCTTCTTGCGGCAGTTGATCAGCCTCTATGGCTCGAACATGGAACTGATCGTTCCGAACTATCTGGAATACACGATGCGGTCGTTCGCGGAGAACCAGGACCGTGTCCGGAACTACTTCCAGGAAACGATGGGCGGCGTCTTCCCATTTGCCAGCCTGGAGGAGATGGGCAAGCAGAACCTGGCGCTGTTCGAACGCACGATGCGCATGTTCTCGCCATTCACGGGCGGTGCGTCGGACAGCGCGGACGTCAAGAAGGACGCGCCCGGCACCAGCGCGGCGGAAGATATCGAGGCCCTGCAAAGCAAGCTGGACGATCTTCAGGCACAGCTGAAGAAGCTGAACCAGCCTTGATTGTCAGGCGCGTGCGCGACGAAGCCTGCCGCGCCCCCAGGTAAAGACAATCGCCGCCGCCAGGCCGACCGCCACGAGGGCCATCACGAGGGCGGCCCAGTCGGCGATAAACGCTGGCAGCCCTCGTCGATAGACACTGTCGGCCAGCGCCAACAGGGCGGCGATGATCCCGGCCAGGGCCGCCGGATAACGGCGCGCGAACCGCAAGGCTTGGTCAGCCCTCCTCGTCGCCGCCGAACATCTGCTCTTGCAGGTAGTTCTGAAGGCCGACCGTGCCGATCAGATCCTGTTGGGTTTCCAGCCAGTCAATATGCTCCTCGGTATCGTCGAGGATGCCGGTGAGGATCTGGCGGCTGACGAAGTCGTGCAGTTCCTCGCAGACGGTGATCGCCTTCTTCAAGGCGGTCTGGTTGGCAGTTTCCGAGCCCATGTCCGCCTCGAACATCTCCGGCACGGTTTCGCCGATCTTCAGCCGGCCCAGATCCTGCAGGTTCGGCAGGCCGTCCAGCATCAGAATGCGTTCGATCAGCAGGTCGGCATGCTTCATCTCGCCGATCGATTCCTCATAAACCTTGTCGGCCAGCTTCAGCAGGCCCCAGTTTTTCAACATGCGGGCATGCAGAAAGTACTGGTTGATGGCCGTCAGTTCGTTCTTGAGAATGCCGTTAAGCTGCTTGATGACGGCGACTTCGCCCCGCATGGTGGGTCCCCCTTTTTGCTGGTTTCAGTGAATATAGCGTCCGAATCGGGTTTTTAAACCGATTCTTCATTTATTATCAAAGCGTTATTGAGAACCATTATCGTTTGAGTTTCTCCCCCGCTCCGCGTCGACGGCGTGGAGCTGATCCGTCACCTCGGGCATCGAAAACAGGGTCGCCAGGTCGACCGGAAGCCGTCGGCGCCAGTTGGGATGCTCGTCCACCGTGCCAGGCAAGTTCATCATCTCCGGCAAGCGCAGCAAATCCTCCAGTTGAACCATCATCAGCCGGGATGGCGTCTTTGCCAGATAGAGCTGAACGGCCTTTGCCAGTTCAGGCGACAGGGTTCCCGTCTCGTCAAGAACCGGGGCGTCGCGGGACCAAAGGCCCGCATCGATCAGGGCGTCGATCAGGCGCCGCCTGTCCGCGGCACGACCGGCCACATCGGCGTCCCTGACCTCGTCTGACGGATACTGCCGAAGCTCTTGGCGAAGGTCCAAGTCCTCGCCCGACCAGAACCCGGCGAGGGTCGGCAGATCGTGCGTCGCGAACATCACCAGCGCGTTCTCCGGATAGGTTTCGGGCCGGGCGAACAAGCCCTCACCGACGCGCTCGAACAGCATCAGCCGATACGACAGGACACCACCTTCCGCCATCTTTTCGCGGAAACCCGACGGAACCGTGCCAAGGTCTTCGCCGACCACGATGCAACGGTGACGCCGGGATTCTAGGGCCAGGATCCGCGTGAGCGGTTCCAGCGGAAAGGCAACGTAGGCGCCGCGCGTCGCGTCGAGCCCGTCCGGAGTCCAATAGCCATGCAACATCGCCATCGCGTGATCGATGCGCAGGGCGCCGGCGTGACGCATGTTGGCGCGCAACGACTCGATCCAAGGCGCATAGCCGTCATCAGCAAGGCCCAACGGGTTGAACGGCACCAGGCCCCAATTCTGTCCCAGCCGGTTCAACAGGTCGGGCGGCGCCCCAACGGAGACGCCAGCCACGAACCAGTCACCGGCCGCCCAAGCCGCCGCGCTGTCGGGGCCGACGCCGACAGCCAGATCCCGGTAAAGGCCGACAGCCATGCCGTCGGCACTGCCAGCAGCCTTCGCCAACTGTTCGTCCGCCAGCCATTGCAGCCAGGCATGAAAGGTGACCGCATCCGCGTGCTGGGCCGCGAAGTCGTCGACAGAGGGGCCATCCGGCCGCCGCAAGTCTTCGGGCCAATTGCGCCAGTCGATCATCGCGGGGCTGTCGGCCGACAACTGTTCCTGGATCGCCATGAAGCGGGCGAAGGCCTCCAACACGGTGCCGCCCTCGGCACGAAACGCAGCGAACGAGGCATGGCGTTCGGCGGACGCCAGCGGCCAGCTCTCAAAGGCGGCGCGCATGACGTCGAGCAATAGGCGGGTGACGGCCGGATAATCGATCAGATCCAGTTGCGCGAGCGCCGCGTGCCGTTGACCCGACAGCAACGCCTGGGCCGTTGTGCTGGCAGCGACCTCGGGCACTGACCGCGGATCGATGTAGAGAACGTTCAGAAAGTCGCGGCTGGCCGGCGAATAGGGGCTGCGGCGTTCAGGGTCCGCCGGGCTCAGCGCATGCAGCGGATTGAGGCCGACAAGATCCGCGCCGCAGCCGGCCGCATACCCGGCCAACGCTGCAAGATCATCGAGATTGCCGATCCCGTTCGAATGCGGCCCACGCAGGGAATAGAGCTGGCAGGCCACGCCCCACAAACGGCGGCCGGGTGCCGCATCTTCCGGAAGCCAGCACAGCTTCGGCGCGACGATGAGGACGCAGTCCAACGTGCTTTCGCCGAGCGTGATGGTCAGGCGGTGATAGCCTTCCGGCAAGGCGACATCGAGCCGACACGCGCGCCGGACCATGCGCCGCCCATCGACTTCGCGTTCGTCGTCGACTGGGCAGTCGAGCAGGTCCAGGCGGCCTTCATGCCTTTGCCTGCCCTCCTCCACGATCTGCCAATGCGCGATTGCGCACTCGGCGCGGGCATGCAGCGGGATCTCCGCCGGCTGCTGTTCAGCCGGCACGACCAGCGACCCCGGTAGTCCACGGCGCCAAGGACGCTCTTGTAGTCTGGCCAAGCTCGATTGTTGCTGGCTGTCGGTTTCAGCCGGGAGGCCAAGGGCGCCCAGGACGCGGATGGCGGTTTCCGCCTGCAACGCGTGATGGTTCCCGAAGGCGTCGTGGAATCCGGCTTCGATGCCCGCTTCGGCCGCAAGCTGGAACAGCGTCGCGTTTGGATCGTCCACTTTGCGCCCAAGGCCTCAGGTCAGGGTGAAGACGGCCAGCGATCGGGCCTGAAGATCGAAGCTGTCGCCCATCTCGATGGCAACATCGCCCTCGCGGGCATTCGGGCTCGACGTATCAAGGACCCGGGACCATTGCTGTCCTCCGCGCACAACCGGCAACGAGAACGGCACGACGTCATCATGCGCGTTAAACAGGATCAGCAGTACCGCGTCATCGGCGGGCTTGCCGTCATCGGTGACATCCCGGCCCGTCGCACCGCCCAGCAGCAGGCCGACCGAGCGGGCGATGGGGTCCTGCCATTGGTCCGATTGCTTCTCCAAACCGTAGGGCGTCAGCCACATGACATCGGGAACGCCGGTGTCGGACACCAGGTCGCCATGCAGGAACCGGCGGCGGCGCAGGACCGGATGCGCCTTGCGCAGCGCAATCAGCCGCCGGACGAAGGCCAGAAGGTCTTGATCCCGGCCGGACCAGTCGATCCAACCGATCTCGTTGTCCTGGCAGTAAGCGTTGTTGTTGCCGAACTGGCTGTTGGCGATCTCGTCGCCGGCCAGCAGCATGGGCACGCCCTGGCTGAGCATGAGGGTCGCCAGAAGATTGCGGCGGGTCTGCGCGCGGGCGTCGTTGATGCCCACATCATCCGTCGGGCCCTCGACACCATGATTGGATGACAGATTGTGGTCATGGCCATCATGGTTGGTCTCGCCGTTGGCCTCATTGTGCTTCTGGTCGTAAGCGGTCAGGTCGGCCAGCGTGAAGCCGTCATGGGCCGTGACCAGGTTGATCGACGCCGTCGGGCGCCGGCCGCGATGGTCAAACAGTCCCGCAGAGCCAGCCACGACGGCCCCCAACCCCGGAAGCTGGCCTTCGTCGCCGCGCCAATAGGCGCGCGCAGTATCCCGAAACTGATCGTTCCACTCAGACCAGCCGGGCGGGTACTGGCCCACCCGATACCCGTCCGGCCCAACGTCCCATGGTTCGGCGATCAGCTTGATGTGCGCGAAGGCGGGTTCCTGTCGGACGGCAGCGAAAAACGCGGCGTCGGGACTGAAGGCGCCGTTCCAGGGCGGCCCCTCGGCCCGACGGCCCAATGTCGTCGCCAGGTCGAACCGAAAGCCGTCGACGCGCATGTCTTCGACCCAATAGCGCAGGCTGTCCATGATCATCTGCAGCACCCTGGGATGGGCCGTGTTCAGCGCGTTTCCGGTGCCCGTGTGATTGACGTAGTGCCGCCTGTTGTCTGGCGTCAGCCGGTAGTAGGACGCGTTGTCGATGCCGCGAAAGGACAGGGTCGGGCCGCGCTCGTCACCCTCGCAGGTGTGGTTGTAGACGACGTCCAAGATGACCTCGATGCCGACCTCGTGCAGCCGCGAGATGACGGTCTTGACCTCGTCGATGCCGGCGCCCGACAGAAAGCGCGGTTCCGGCGCAAAAAACGACAGGGTGTTGTAGCCCCAATACTGCCGAAGGCCCTTTTCCACCAGGAAGCGGTCGTCGAGAAAGGCGTGGATCGGCAACAGCTCGATCGCCGTGACGCCGAGCTCCAGCAAGTGATCGATGACCGGCTGTTGTGCCAGGCCGGCAAACGTTCCACGCATGCCCTCGGGCACGTCCTGGTGGCGGGCGGTCAGGCCCTTTACGTGAGCCTCATAGATAATGCTGTCGGCCAGCGACCGCCTTGGCCGCCGGTCCCGGCCCCAGCTAAAGGCCGGGTCCACCACCCTGCCCTTGAGCATGGAGCGTGCGTTGTCCCTCCGGTCAAACGACAGGTCGCCCCTGCTGGAACCCACGCGATAGCCATGATGCGCGTCGATCCAGCGGAACGTGCCCGCGAGACTGCGCGCGTACGGGTCCAGCA
>JANQGH010000014.1 GCA_028277405.1 Alphaproteobacteria bacterium
CGACTTGCCCGCCCCGTTGTTCCCGGACTGCCGCACCACGTGACCCAGCGCGGCAATCGGCGTAGCCTAAATAGGGATTTTGTAAACTGTCACCGTAATTCGTCTCGCTGTTTGTTGCCATGCTCTGGCTGCCGGTCCTTTCCGCCGGCGCAGAGGATACCGACCTGGCCGCCGAGCTTAGCCAGGCGAGCGCCGCGCTGGACCAGGCGTTTGTCGATCATGACAGGGCGGCGATCGAGGCGCTGACAACCGACGACCATGTCGCCATGACGCCCTTCTATGGCCGGCCCTTAACGATCCCGCAGCAGTTCGCGGTCCTGGACAGCCTGATCATAACAGAGGTCGACCGCTCGGCCCCCACGATGGTCGCGCTTGGGCCAGACGCCGCGATGGTCACCTACGAGAACAGCTATCAGGGGTCGTACGACGGCGCCCCGCTGTCGGAACGGGTTTACGTCACCGAGGTCTGGGTGCGTGAGGGTGGCGCCTGGGTGCAGCGCCAGTTTCAAGAGACACCGTTGTCAGCCGACTAAGCCCTGGACTTGCGGATGAGAGATGTTCGTCCTGCCGTCACTCCGAGAGGGACTGGGGATGGCGCTACGCCAACGCGACCCAAACGGCGCGGCCATCAAAGGCCCGGTATCTCGCAGCCGTCGCGAGTGTACACCTGGGTCACGTTGCCGGAGCGGCTGAGAGAGGCGACGACCCAACCTTCCGGGCACTGGTCGACCCGTATCCACGCCGTGCTGCTGCGGGCGCGGCCATCGGACCCCTCGTTCGAATAGATGTTCATCTCACTCACCTGGTCCCTGGCGATCCCTCGTTCCGCCAACGCCTGATAGACATTGTCTTCCCGAGACGTGGCGAAGGCGGGTTGCGGTGCCGCCAAGGCAACCGCCATCGGCGCGACCAGGAACAGTGCAATCAATCTGCCTGACACCATTGTTTTTCTTTCTAAATTCAAATGACTATGTGTCCATACAGTTAGCGTGTCCGCCGCCCATTTCCAGGGTCCAGTCAGGCGAAAACGGCCGTCGGGCGCCGGCCTGCCGTGCCACTCACAAAGCTCGGCGCGGGCTTGAGACGGGTCCGTCTTATCGTTACCTCTTTTCGACACGACCGTGAGGTCCCGGGACGAGATAGGAATAGGCGTTATGAGACTGTTTGGACCGGCCATGTTCGTCGCGGCCCTCGTGATCCCATGGGCGATCCTGTGGGCTGGCGCCGGTACGGCGCAGACCTATCAGGAAGCGCCGATGCTGGCCGAGCAGGTCGCGGCCGGCACGCTGCCGCCGGTCGCTGAGCGGCTGCCGGAGACGCCCGCCACGATCGTGCCGCTGAGCGCCGGCACCTATGGCGGCGAAATCGAATGGCTGGCCGGGCGCGCCCGCGACATTCGGATCATGAACGCCTACGGCTATGCCCGCCTGGTGGGCTTCGACGCTGACCTTAACCTCGTGGCCGACATCTTGGAGAGCTACGAGGTCGAGGAAGGGCGCATCTTCACCTTCCATTTGAGGCCGGGCCTGCGCTGGTCGGACGGCGAACCATTCACGACCGAGGATTTTCGCTACGAATGGTTCGACGTCCAGCTGAACACGGATCTGCGCCCTTTCGGCCCCGACCCTCGGCTCCTGATCGACGGCGAGCGGCCGGAGGTCGAGATCATTGACGATTACACCGTTCGCTATAGCTGGTCCGAACCCAACCCGCGACTGATCCCGGCCCTAGCGGGCGCCCTGCCGCTCTATCTTTACGCGCCGGCCCATTATCTGCGGCAGTTTCACAAGAACTATGCCGACCCCGATGAGCTCGCGGCCGAGGTCGCCGCCGCCCAGCTTCGCGACTGGACGGTTTTGCACATCAGGCGGGGCAACCTTTACGAGGCGCACAACCCGGACCTGCCCGTGCTGCAGCCCTGGGTGGTGGCAACACCGGCGCCGAGCCAGCGCTTTCGCTTCGTGCGCAACCCCTATTACCACCGGGTGGACGATCAAGGGCAGCAGCTTCCCTATCTCGACAACGTCTATGTAAACGTCTCCGACCCGTCGCTGATCGCCGTCCAGACCGGAACCGGGGCCAGCGATCTGCAGGCCCGCCATATTCGCATCGAGGACTATGCCTTCCTGGCCCAGGCCGAGGACACGAACCAGTACTATATCGATCTGTGGGAGACGGTGCGGGGCTCGGAAATCGCGATCTACCCGAACCTGACGGCCGCCGACCCGGTCTGGCGCGAACTGCTGCAGGATGTCCGCTTTCGGCGCGCCCTGTCGCTGGCCGTCTATCGCGAGGAGATCAACGAGATCATCTATTTCGGGCTGGGTGAGCTGTCGAACAACACGGTCGTGCCCGCCTCACCGTTTTGGACCGAAGAGTTGGCGACGGCATGGACGCAATACGACCTGGACCAGGCCAACGAACTGCTCGATGAGATCGGCTTGACCGACTATCACCGGGGCATCCGGCTGCTACCCGACGGCCGGCGGCTGGAGATTACCGTGGAGACCTCGGGCGAGCGCCGCGAGGAGGTCGACGCCCTGCAGCTAATCGCCGATGGCTGGCGCAGCATCGGGGTCGCCATGTCCATCAGCAACTCGCAGCGCGACCTTTTCCGCAACCGCATCTTCGCCGGCGAGACCATCATGTCGGTCTGGTTCGGCCTCGACAACGGCCTGATCACGCCGACCACCGTGCCGACGGAACTGGCGCCTGTCGACCAGAACTGGCTGCAATACCCGGCCTGGGGCCAATACTGGCAAACCGCCGGTGTGTCGGGCCAGGCGCCGGACCTGCCCTGGGCGCAAGACCTGGTCGACCTTTACAGCGAATGGCTGATCACGACGGACCGCGATCGCAAGATCGAGATCGTCACCCGGATGCTGGCGATTCATGCTGACCAGGTGACGTCGATCGGTCTGGTTCAGGGCCTGCCGCAGCCGATCGTCGTCGCCGACCGGCTGCACAATGTCCCGTTGGAAGCGGTCTATAGCTGGAATCCCGGCGCCCATTTCGGGCGCTATCGTACCGATACGTTCTGGGTCGACCCCCAGGATGTGAACTGACGCATGGCGATGATCGGGCATGGCCGCCGTGGCAGTCAGAACCTGGAGTTGCGTCGCCATAGACGCGCAGAGGATTTCTGGAAGAACAAGAGATCACGCCCAAAGACTCCCAAAAAGCTCTTTGTCACTCGATCAATAGTGCTAGAAATTCCCGCCCTTAGTCTTTTAATTGCCGTTCGGATTCACTTCTGACCAAATGGAGATAGGGCCATCATGATCGCCTTACGCGCCGCTCTGGCCTCGCTTGCCACGATCATCCTCGCCGGTTCGGCGCCTCCTCTACAGGCCCAGGACAACTCCGCCTGCGTCGCGTTCGAGGTCTATCCCGATTATGTCGACGTTCGGCTCGTGGATCTCGGCGAACCCGGCATGAGCATCGGTGACATGCGGGTCGGCGAAGTCCGCCTGCTCGACGACACCGGCGCCGAGGTCGGCCGGCAGCATTTTCAAGCCACGGTGATCCCCGGCGGGGGTGACGGCATTCATATGCTGGTCGGTCATGGCGATGAGGTTTATGCGAACGGAACGATCACTTGGAGCGGAAGCTTCACGTTCGCCGATCCGTCGACGCAGGGCCCGCCGGCGGACGATGTCGTCGTTTCGGTCATCGGCGGCACCGGTGACTTCGCCGGCGCCAACGGCACGCTGACCTGGTCCAATGATGCGCAAGGCCGGCGCGTGGCCAGCTTTGACATAAGCTGCGTTCAGTAGGCGTGCCTTAAGCACCGCCCAGGATTCACCGATCCACACCAGAGTGGGATGGACAATACCGACGTCCCGACGCTCCCCACGCCAGGTTCGCCGCCACCGTCCGATTGAGAGGTCGCTTACGGATTGATCGCCATCACCGCCTTCGCTAGTGAGGACGTGTCAGACCTTCGGCGATGGCCGCCGAGGCCGAACGCGCAGTTACAAGGCTGATTGATGGTGCCTCCGCGGACCCTTGGGGCGTTGCTGATGCTGGCGCCCGCACTCGCCACGGCACAGACGGCGGACACTATGCCGGAAGACCAGGCGAACGCCGCCGCCGACGGCCTTGCCCTGGTCGGCTCCGTCTTTGTCACCGGCGCCACGGTTATGGACCTCTGCGGCGACGATGGCGCGTTGGCGGATGACGCGAGGGAAAACCAGGCCTGCCAGGCCCTGGTCATGGGGCTGTTTAACGGGTTTCTTTACGGCGCGACCTATGGCGGATTCGTCACCTGTGTTCCCGAAGATGTCGGCGCCGACCAGATCGTGCCGCTTTTCACGGCTTATGTCCGGGCCGAGGGGCCGGAGGAATGGAACCATGCCGGCGACATGATGGCCTATCTGGCGTCGCTGACGGGCGGCTGAGACGGCACGGACCAACCCCGACGTCAGATTGGTTGGTCATTGGTTGAGAGGTCGAGCCAGTCCCTTTGCTCGCACGGCAGGACGAGATCGCCGGCCCGGACCGCGTCGGTAACCTGGTCGACCGTTCGGGCACCGCATAGGGCGATGGTCGGGCACGGCTTGTCGCGAAAGTCGCACATTGGAGATGCTTGGCCACCGACGCACGATCGCTGCTTTCGGGCGCGGCGCAGCCTCTGAGGGCGACGTCTGGAAGCCGATTGCGTTTGGCAATTCGGATGCGCGCATCGTCACATCGTCACAACGGACGGCATCGAGAGCGGGCCCGGCTCGCCGCGACATCCCTAAAGGGCCATGTCCGGCCACCGTTCGATGCCATGGCGTCTTATCTATTTAGTAGAAATAAAGCAGCGCATTAAAGAATCAAAGGTTGCATCACGCGCACCATCATCATAGTTTAGGAGTGGTAGGAATTCTTGGCGATAAAAGCGTCGGTTGAACTGCCAGAGACCTCTGAGGCCATCCAAAATGGGAGAAATCAATGTCGTTCTTCGGCGTTTGCTACTCGCCTTTCCACTGGCGCAAGGCTCTCACGGTTACCGAGGAGGAAGTGGAAACGGACATGGCGCTGATCGCGCAGAAGTTCACGCACATTCGCACCTACGACTCCATAGGCTATCAAAAATGGAATGTAGACAAAGCGGCAAAGCACGGTTTGACGGTCGGCCTTGGCGTTTGGATTAACCCCGGCTTACCTCCCGGTGAAAACGAAGCAAGTATCGATGCCGCCGTAGATCAGGCGCAAGATGCCGCGAAACAGTATGGCGGCAAGCCCGTCATCGATCTCGTAATCGGCAATGAGTTGGATCGGGAAGATCACCACAAATACAATCCTGGCCAGATTCTCTCATACATCAACTATGCCAAGAACGCGGCCTCAAAGCTGTCCGACATCAAGCCCCGCGTGACGAGCTGCTTTAGCGGCACGGTCCTGGAAAAGTCGAATTCGCCCTGGGTCGACGTTATCAAGGCCTGTGAAGATGTCGTGTACCTGACGGTCTATCCTTGGTACGGCCAAGATCCAGACCACAGCTCTCCCGGAAACATCGGTCCCAACATGGAGTGGTCATGGAGCCATGGCCTGAAACAGGTGGTCAGACTGGGCAAGACGATCGTGATCGCGGAAATCGGCTGGCCAAGCGCGGGGCGGAAGGATGCGACACCCGAGAACGAGAAGATCAATTACGAGACCACAAAGCGGTTCTTGTCTGGCGAGACGGACAAGAAGTGGAACCTCGATACCTTCTGGTTCGAGATGTTCGACGAGGAATGGAAGACCGACGAGGGTCCTCAAGGACCTCATTGGGGACTCTATACAACGGGTCCGAATCCCCATCCAAAGTTCGACTTCTAGAGCGATCACCGACGCCGGTGTATCGATGCCGTCGAGCTTGATCGTGCGCATCGGCAACCGCGTCCCATCTCTGGCGTTGCCTGACAAACCTATCGAGCGATTGGAAAAGCCGCTAGCCTGGCCCGGCAACCCTCAAGGACCCGGAGCGCCGCCTTGCCTGAGATCACCGACTTCCACGCTCATGTCTACTACGCTGCCGACACCATCGCGCAGGCGCGGCGCTTGTGCGAGGCAGCGCGGGACCAGTTCGATGTCGAGATGGGGCGGATGCATGAGCGGCCGGTCGGGCCGCACCCGATGTGGAGCTGTCAGCTCGCCTTTCCGCCGGACCAGTTCGCCGCGGTGGTGCCGTGGCTGGCGCTGAACCGGAACGGGCTGATCGTGTTCATCCATCCCGGAACCGGCGACCATTTGGCCGACCACACACGGCACGCGATCTGGATGGGCGGCATGCCGGATCTGAACCTGTCCATTTTTGACGAGGGTAACGCCTCTTAGCCCTCGCCGTCGGCCGAAAACAGCGGTCGGCGTCAACAGTATCCTTCAGGCCCGACCCATTGCTGCCGCGTGTAGCGGTCGCCATGGGCCCAGCCAACCGGCAGGATACGCTCGATCTCGGCCATGATCTCATCGGTCATCTGAAACGCGCTGCCGGCGGCGCAATCGGCCAAGTGGGTGGCCGAACGCGTGCCTGGGATCGGGATCAGATGGTCACCGCGCGCCAGGCACCAGGCGATCGCCAAGGCAACCGGCGTCGTGCCTTGGTCCCGGGCGAACGTCTTGAACGGCTCGAACGCCTTGGCGTTGAGGCTGAAGTTGGGTTCGACAAAGCGCGGATTGTTGCGCCGAAAGTCGGTGTCGGCGAACTTGCCCGGGTCCGGCGTCACCGCACCGAACATACCGCGACCGACCGGGGAGAACGGCACGAAGGCGACGCCCAGTTCCGCGCAGGCCTGGATCATGCCCAGTTCCGGCAGTCGGGTCCAAAGCGAGTATTCGCTCTGCACCGCGTCGACCGGCCCGACCGCACAGGCCCTGCGCAGCGAGGCCGGCGATATCTCCGAAAACCCGATGCCGCCGATCTTGCCTTCCGCCTTCAGCGCCAGCAGTGCGCCCGTGACGTCCTCGATCGGGACGTCGGGGTCTCGCCGGTGGATGTAATAGAGATCGACCCGATCGAGCCCCAACCGCTTCAACGACTTTTCAAGCTCGTCGCGCAGATGTTCGGGCGTGTTGTTGTAAGTCCGTCGGCCGGTCTCAGGGTCGCGGCAGATACCGACCTTGGTGGCGATCGTGAACTTGGTGTCGTCTCCGTTCAGAAACGACCCGATCATCCGCTCCGACACGCCCATGCCGTAGACGTTGGCCGTGTCGAGAAAATCGACGCCGAGATCCAACGCCGCCGCCAACGTCTTATGCGCCTCTTCCTCCGTCGTCGGCCCATAGAAGCCAGCAAAGCTCATACAGCCGAGCCCGACCTCGGAAACCATCTTGCCGTCACGCAGTAGCTGGCGCTGTTTCACGGTCGTTCCTCTTGCGATGGGGGGTAACGGGGCCTGACCTTCTAGGAGGGCGGGCCGTTGACGTCCTTCGACAACCGCTTTCTAAACGCCGTTCGCTCCGCGCGCCACTACCCTATGCCCGCGATCTCCTGTGCCAGCTTGCGTTGAAGCTCGTCTTCATTGCCAAGCGAACGGCGGTTGGCCGCGGGATCAAACAGCGTCGGGACGACATGGCGAAAGAGGGCCTGGCGTTTTTCCTGGCGCACGGCAAGCGGCAGGCGCATCAGGGCATCGTTCAGCCTGGACACCGCATCGTCGGTGAAAACCCTGTCCCATGCGTCCCTTTCCGGGCCGAAATCGAAGGTGATTTCGTTCGGCTGCTCGATGACCGGGCGTTGGGCACGCAGCCATTCCGTGCGGTCTTTATCCACCGCACCGTCGGCGATCGCGACACCGTAATCCCGTTCCGCCGCCTCGACGCTGACGAAGCCGTAGCGCACGTCCTCCAGCACCGCCTCAGGCGGACGCAGGAACGGATCGCCATAGCCGCCACCGCCGGGGGTGAGGAAGGTGATGGTGTCGCCCTCTTCCATGGCGACCATATCGATCTTGCCGAGATCCTCTTCCGCTTCGGTACCGATGTTGCGGACCACGCGCATGTTGGCGCCGGGTTTGCCGCCCGCCATGCCCCAGGGGCGGAAATAGAAGCGCTCCAATCCGCGACCGAGCACTGCGCTGCCGCCCTGGGTGACGCGGAAGGTGAAGGCCAGACCCAAGCCGCCGCGCCAGCGGCCGGCGCCGGCGGAGTCCCGGTTCAGGCCGTAATGCAGCACGTCGATGCCGGCCTCCAGCTCACTCTTTTCCGCCGGCGTGTTGCGGATGGTCGACAGCGAGCCGTCGACACCGTCATAGCCGTCGGAACCGTAGCGCGCGCCGGACCCGACGATGATCGAGTTCACCACCAGCACGTTGCGCGCGCCGGAGCGTTTGTCGTATTCGGCCAGCACCACCGGCACCATGGCGCCGCCCGAGGGGGTCGGCACGTCCTTGGGCACGGCGCGGGCGAAGGCGCCAGTCACCGCATCGTTCAGGCGATAGGCCGAGGCGGCGCGCACGCCGGTGGCGGCTGGAAATTCCGGGTCCAGGATCGAGCCCTTGCGGGTGGAGACCGTGATCGGTTCGAACAGACCGCCGTTGAACGGCACGGTCGGATCGTGGGTGGTGACGAAGTGCAGCACCCGAACGGTCAGCCAGGCATGGCGCGTGCCCAGGGTCGGCACGTTATAGGCGCTGGCGACCTGCGGGTCGGTGCCGTCGAAATCGAGATGGATGCGCCCGTCCGTCACCGTCATGGCGACACGAAAGCGCACCGGCACCGGCGTCACCCCGTCATCATCCATGTAGTCCCAGAAATCGTAGGTGCCGTCGGGGATGCGGCGCAGCACCTCGCGGGCCTTCAAGGCGGCATACTCCAACAGATCGTCCTGGGCCTGGATCATGGTTTCGAAACCATGGCCCGCGACCATCTCGGCGATCCGTCTGGCCCCCGTCTCCAGCGCCGCGAGCATGGCCGTGAGGTCCTGCACGTTCAGGTCAGGCGTACGTACGTTGGCGCGGTAGATCGCCAGCACGTCCCGATTCATCTCGCCGCCGCGCACCAGCTTCAAGGGCGGGATCAACAGCCCTTCCTGGAAGATTTCCGAATTGCTGGGCGAGATGCTGGACGGCACCTTGCCGCCGATATCAGTGGAATGGATGAAGTTGTAGCCGTAGCAGACCAGTTCTCCGCCGTGGAAGTACGGCCGAATCAAGGTCAGGTCCGGCGTATGGCTGACGAGGCCGGCGCTCATATAGGGGTGGTTGGTCAAGAGAACGTCGCCCTCGCCCAAGGGCTCGCCCAAGGCGTCCAGCGTCGGCTTGATGTCGTAGTCCAACAGCGCGGAACCGAAATCGCGCGGATTGCCGAAGAAACGGCCAGATCGGGTGACCAGGCCGACGGCGAAATCCACCGCCTCCTTCACATAGAGCGAGCGGGCCGTGCGCTTCAGCGTCAGGGCCATTTCCTCCGCCGCGGCAGCGACCTTGGTGTTCAGGATTTCCAGGCTTACCGGATCGATCTTCATGTCGCTTGGCCTTTCCCCGAAACGTCGGTGGGGCGCAGATGCAGGCAACCGGTCGGGTCGGTCGACGCCGCCCAGCCGGGCGGCACCCAGATGGTTGTGTCGTCCTGTTCGATGATCGCGGGGCCGGCAACCGCATGCGCGGTCGTAAGATCGGCGCGCATGCGAACGGCCGCGTCGACCCAGACACCGTCACCGACATAGACCGGCCGCATATCGGCCTGCACCGGCGCGTCGCCATCCTGGCTCGCGGCCAGTTGCACAGGCGGAACGGCGCCGTTCACACGTACGCGCAAGGTGGTGATGTCGACCGGGCTGTCGGCATGGCGAAAGGCGTACAGCCGCTCATGTTCCCGATGGAACGCCTCCTTGATCGCCGCCACGTCGCCGGACCGCCAGGCCGCGTCCGCGATCGGCACGGTCAGCACGAAGGCGGTGCGCGGATACTGCATGTCGGCCGTGACCTCGACCGCGACCGTATTGGCCAGGCCTCCCTCTTGGCCAATCCAGGCCTGGGCCTGGGCCTCAAGATCGGCGAGAATCCGCGTCACCTCGGCGCCGGCGTTCGGGTCTTCGCCCAAGGTCAGGCGCCGGGAGCGCACGAAGTCGCGCCTGATGTCCGCGACCAGGGCCCCGAAGGCGCAGAAAGTGCCGGGCGAGGGCGGGATCACGATGTGGCTCAGCCGTGCTTCTTCCGCCAGCATCGCCGCATGGGTCGGGCCGGCGCCGCCATAGGCAACGAGCGCGAAGTCGGCCGGGTCCAGGCCGCGTTGCGCCATGCCCTTGGAGACCTCCGTCGCCATTTTGGCGGTGGCGATGCGCAAGGCCGCGCGCGCCGTTTCCGCCCCCGCGGCCGGCCCCTCAAGGCCGATCTTGGCGCCGAGCTTCGCCAACGCGTCGATCGCCGCCTGGCGGTCGATCGTCATGCGCCCGCCCAGAAAATAGACCGGATCGAGCAGGCCCAGCGCGACATAACAGTCCGTGATCGTCGGCCGGTCGCCGCCCTTGCCGTAGCAGATCGGCCCCGGATCAGCGCCGGCGCTTTCCGGGCCAACCTTCACGACCCCCTGGGCATCGATCCAGATCACCGAGCCGCCGCCGGCACCGATGGCCCAGACATCGACCACGGGCATGATGATCGGCAGATCGCCCAGCTTGGTTTCCATGGCGGTCGCGGGCGCGCCATCCTCGATGATCGCCATGTCCGACGAGGTGCCGCCCATATCGATGGTGACCAGCTTGGGCAGAGCCAGCCGCGTCGCCAGATCGGCGGCGGCAACCACCCCCGCGGCCGGCCCCGACAGCAGGGTCTGGATCGGCTCGGCACGTGCGGAGGCCACGGAAACCGTGCCGCCGTTGGACGTGGTGACGAACAGAGGCGCGCGTGCGCCCATTCCGTTCAGCCGGTCCGTTAGACGGGCGAAATAGCGGTCCATCAACGGCTGGACGAAGCAGTTCAGCGAGGTTACCAGCGCCCGTTCATACTCACGCACCTCCGGCCACAGTTCGGCCGACGCGGTGACCAGAATGTCCGGCAACAGGTCGCGCAGACGATTGGCGATCCGGATTTCCAGGTCCGGATGGGCGTAGGAGTTCAGGATCAAGACGCCGACGGCATCCAAGTCGGCCTTGGCGATGCTTTCGGCCAGTGCAGCTAGATCGTCCCCGCTCGGTTCCGCCCGAACTGCACCGTCCGGCCCCAACCTGGCGTCGATCTCGAAGACATGATCGCGAGCAATCAAGGGGACCGGCTTGGGGTACTTGTAGGAAAACGTGTTCGGCAAGCCGCCGCGCGCCAACAGTATGGTGTCGCCAAAACCCCTGGAGATGACGAGGCCGATCTTGGCGCCACGCCGTTGCACAACGGCGTTAAGCGCGATCGTGGTGCCGTGAACCAGCAAGGAGATCGCGTCGGGCTTAAGCTCGGCGGTGGTGAGCAGACCGTCCAGCCCGTCGGTGACGGAGGCTGACGGGTCCGAAGGGCTGCTGGGAACCTTGAAGTTCAGCAGCCTTTCACCGTGCTCGTCGGCCAGGACAAAGTCGGTAAAGGTGCCGCCTACGTCGATACCGACCCGGCAATGTGCTGACACGGATTAGGACCCCTGGTGAAGTTTCGGATTGAGGGCGTCGCGCAGCCAGTCGCCGACCAGATTGATCGAGACGACCAGCAGCACCAGCCACAGGGCGGGAAAGACAATCAGCCACCATTCGCCGGAATAAAGGTAGTTGTACCCCGTGCGAATCAGCGTGCCGAGCGACGGCTCGGTCGGCGGCAGGCCGAAGCCGAGGAACGACAAGGTCGCCTCGCCCATGACCGCGAAAGCAATGTCGAGCGTGGCGAGCACGAAGATCGGGTTCAAGACGTTGGGCAGCAGTTGGCGGCGCATGATGGTCCAAGGGCCACGTCCCGCCAGCTTGGCCGCCGCGACATAATCCTTGTTCTTCTCCACCAGGACCGCGCCGCGCACCAGCCGGGCGAAATGGGGCCAGTGGGACAGGCCTAGCGCCAGAACAACGATCGGCATGGCCAGCTCCGCCCGCGCCGAATTCGACAGCAGCGACTGCGAAATGCCGCCAATCAACAGGGCCAGCAGTATGGCCGGGAAGGTGAACTGGATGTCGGCGATGCGCATGATCACGCCATCGACCCGACGGCCGAAATAGCCGGCGATCAGGCCCAGTGCCGTGCCCAGAATGCTTGATGTGGCCACGGCCAGAAAGGCGACGGTCAGCGATGAGCGCATGCCGTAGAGCATCAACGACAGCATGTCGCCGCCCTGGCTGTCGGTGCCAAGCAGGAACGGCGCGGTGCCATACTCTTCCCAAATCGGCGGCAGATGGGAGTTGAACAGGTCGAGCGTCGCCAGATCGTACGGATCGGTGACGGCAATCAGCGGTGCGAACAGCGCCGACAGCGTCAGCAAGAGAAAGATCACGGCACCGATGAGGGCCGTCTTGGATCGGCGAAAGCTGCGCACGAGGCGCGACCGCCAAAACCGTTGCCAACGGCCAGGCGCCCGGCGCGGGTTAGTGGCGACGGTGGGATCGACGGTCGACATCTAGGTGCTTCCCAGCGCGACCTTGACCCGCAGGCGCGGATCGGCCACGGCGTACAGCATGTCGACGATGATGTTGATGGCCGAGAAGAAGAAGGCCGCCAGCATCAGGAACGCCGCGATCACCGGCAGATCGGTGTTACCCAGGGCCTGGAGGAACAAGAGGCCGAGCCCCGGCCATTGAAACACGGCCTCGGCGACGATCGCGAAGGCGACCAGGAAGCCGAGTTGGATGCCGCTGACCGTGATGATCGGGATCAGCGTGTTGCGCAACGCGTGCGACAGATTGATCTTGCGTGGCGCCAGGCCGCGTGCGCGAGCGAAACGGACATAGTCGGTCTGCAGGACCTCCAGCATCTCCGCCCGCACCAGCCGTGCGATCAAGGCCACCTGGCTGATCGCCAGCGACAGGGCCGGCATGATCAGCGCCTTCAGGCCCGACCAGGTCAAAAGCCCGGTGGACCACCAGCCGATATCGACCGTCTCGCCGCGCCCGAAGGACGGCAGCCAGCCAAGATGGACGGAGAACAGGAAGATCAGCAGAATGCCCACGACGAAGGTCGGCAGCGAGACGCCGACGATCGACCCGACCATCAGCGCCGACGACACCCAGCTATCACGATAAACGGCGGCAAAGACGCCGAGCGGAATGCCGATGGCAAGCGACAGGATTAGGGCGGAAAAGGCCAGTTCCATGGTCGCCGGGATGCGTTCCAGCAACAGGTCGCCGACCGGGCGCTGCGCGGAATAGGAAATGCCGAACTCGCCCTGGATGGCACCACCAAGAAATGACAGGTAGCGGACGATCCAGGGTTCATCCAGCCGCAGCCGTTCGGCCAGGATCGCCCGGTCTTCCGGCGTCGCCTGAATGCCCAGAATACTGGCGACCGGGTCACCAACCAACGACGTCAGCAGAAAGGCGAGAACGCTGACAACCAGGATGACCAGAACCGCGTGCAGGCTGCGCTGGACCAGTATGCTCAGCACGCACGCGCCTCTGGCCGTGAGGTCATGTCAGCGTCTCGCGTTGGCTGTTACTCGCCGATCGTCACGTTTTGCAGGGTCAAGGTCGCATCGCCCCGGATCGGCGCCTCGACAGTGTCCTGCATGCCCCAGGTGATCATCGGCTGGTGCAGGTAGACGGCACTGATCGTGTCACGCGCCGCCTCCATGCCCATGCGATACAGCTCCTCGCGCCGCGCTTCGTCGAAGGTGACCGGCAATTCGCGCGACACCTGGTCGACGGTTTCATTGGAATAGAGCGCCCAGTTGAAGAAGCCTTCATTGGCGTCGGCGTCGCGGGTCATCATGGTCGCGGTAAAGGTGTCCTGGCTGTCGAAGCTGTTGGCGCCGTTGCCGATCAGATGAAAGCTTGAGGTCGGTCCGTTGACCAGCATGCGGGCGAACTCCGGCCAGACCATGCCGTTCACCCGGACCTCGATGCCGACACGGTCCAGCATGCCGGCCACCGCGCGGCAGATCTCCTCGGTGTTGACATACCGTTCCAGCGGGCAGTTCAGCTGGGTGATGAAGCCGTCCGGATAGCCGGCCTCGGCCAAGAGGGCGCGGGCCGCGTCGGCGTCGTAACCCCAGGGCTGGTCGAGATCGGCCTGATAGCCGCCGAAGCCGGGCACGGACGGAATACCGACCACGCGGGCATCGCCGCGCATCACCCGGTCGACGATCAGGTCGGCATCGACGGCATGGGCAATCGCCTGGCGCACGCGCACATCGCGGAACGGATTGTCCGTGATCGGCTCGCCATCGTTGGTCCAAGTGTCCAGCGCCACGTCACGGGTGCCGTCCATCTCAAGCTGCATGAACAGCAGTTGCGGTTCCTGTTCGACATGGAAGCCGTCGGTGTTCTCCAGCCGTTCGACATCCTGTAGCGGCAGGTCGATGATCAGTTGGACCTCGCCGGACAGCAAGGCGGCAACGCGGGTCGGGCCGGAGCCGATGGGCGAGTAGACGGCCTCGTCAACATTGCCGGGGAAGTCGCCCCAATAGTCCTCGTTGCGGACGAACGAGGTGCGCACGCTGGGGTCATGCTCGGTCAACGCCATCGGCCCGGTGCCGTTGGCGTTGCGCACGGTAAAGCCCTCCGCGCCCTCGGCACCGAGATCGGGGATCTCCAGCGAATCGTTGGCCTCCAGCCAGGCCCGGGACATGACGAACATCCGGCTCATCTTGCGTGGCAGGATCGGGTCGGGATTGTTGGAGACCACGTCGACGGTCAGGTCATCGACAGCGGTTGCCTCCGCAACATCGCCGAACAGCGAGGTGTAGAACCGGCTGTCCTTCTGGCGCATGATCGAAAACGCGACGTCCTCGGCCGTCAGCGGCTGGCCGTCGTGAAAGGTCACGCCCTCGCGGATGTGAAAACGCCAGGTGTTGTCACCGAGATATTCCCAACTGGTCGCGATGCTGGGCACCAGTTCCATGTCCAGCGACAGGCCGACCACGCTGTCATAGACCTGTCGAAAGATCGCCGTGGTGACAAAGTCGTTGGTCGCGTGCGGGTCCATGGTCAGTGCCGGCGTGGTCCCGGCAAAGCGCAGGGTCTCCGCGCTCGCGGGCGCCGCCATTGCCAATGCGACGGCCGTCGCCGTGGCCATAATCGTGTGCTTGAGCATCGTGGAAGTCCCCCTTGCTATCGCCATCTGTCCCACAACGGGCAAACGCGTTACCACCGCGCTTTTCGGGCCCTGTACGGGAATGTTCCCATCGTTCTATCATTTGATCAAGCCGCTTTACGCCCTGCGTCGGGTAAGACATCATTAAGGGGTATCCGATTGGGGGCTTGGGTCCGCCTGGAGCGCCAGGCGGCCCGTTTGCGGGTGATGGGGAGGTAGAGCCTATGTCAATCATCGTTCTCAGAAATGCGCTGTTGTTCGACGGACGGTCGGACGATCTGCAAGACGATGTCGACATCGTGGTCGAGGACAATCGCGTGCGCGAGATCGTCGACGGGCGCGCATCGGTCGGCAACGCGACCGAGATCGACGTCGAGGGCCGGACCGTGCTGCCCGGCCTGATCGACGCGCATGTGCACGTGTTCGCCGTGCACCTGAACGCGTACAGGACCAAGGACTATCCGCTGACCTATCTGACCGTGCTGGCGCTGCCCAGGATCAAGGCCATGCTGGACCGGGGGTTCACCACCGTGCGGGATGTCGCCGGCGGGGATTTCGGTATCAAGGATGCGCTGGCGCGGAACCTGATCCCCGGACCCCGCGCCTTTGTCGGCGGCCCCGGCTTGACCCAGACCGGCGGCCATGGCGACCATCGCAGCCGGACCGACAGCAGCGACGATCTGTGCGGCTGCGCCAACGGTTTGGATTTCACCCGCCGCCTGGTCGACGGCCCGGACCAGATGCGCCTGGCGGTCCGCGACGAGCTGCGCAAGGGTGCCGACCACATCAAGGTCATGGCCAGCGGCGGCGTTGGCTCGCCCCATGACGCGATCGATGACTGCCAGTTTTCCGAAGAGGAACTGCGGATCGCGGCGGAGGAAACGGCGCTGCGCGGCACGTACGTCGCGGCCCACACCTATGGCAGTAAGGCGGTACAGCGGGCGGTCGGCAACGGCATCCGTACGGTCGAGCACTGCAACCTGATCGACGAGGAAACCGCCATCTTCGTGCGCGACCACAACGCCTTCGTCGTGCCGACCATGGTCTGCTATGAGGTCACCGAGCGGCACGGCGACGATATGGGCCTGTCGCCCGTGGTGATGGAAAAGCTGCGCTACGTCATCGAGGGCGGCCTGAGGATGCTGGAATACTGCGCCCGGTCCGGTACGAACATGGGCTTCGGCAGCGACCTGATGGGTGAGATGGAGTTTGCCCAGGCGCACGAGTTCGTCATCCGCGCCCAGGTGCAAAAGCCCATCGACGTGCTGCGCTCGGCCACCTCGATCAACGCGGAAATCCTGAACCGGAGCGGCGAGCTTGGCTGCGTCGCACCCGGCGCGCTGGCCGACATGGTGGTGGTCGACGGCAACCCGCTGGACGACATCGCGCTGCTCGACGGCCAGGGCGAGAACCTGTCCGTGATCATGCAGGACGGGCGGCTCTATAAAAACCGGCTGCCGGCGCGGGAGGTTTCGACCGCGACGAGCGCGCCCGCCTCCGCGGCCCACTAATCCAGCCGCCGGCCGAAGATGGATCGACCGGCCGCACCGCTCTTGGACCTTCGCGCCCTGACCGTCCGGTTGGGGCGTTCGGACCGATCGCCGTCGGTGCTCGACCAGATAACGCTGTCGCTCCAGGCCGGCGAGATCATGGGCCTGGTCGGCGAATCGGGCGCCGGCAAATCCATGACGGGGGCGGCGATCATCGACCTGCTGGAAGCGCCGCTGACCAAGACGGGCGGCGAGATCTGGCTGAATGGCGACCGCATCGACGATTTGCCGGAAAGCGCGAAACGCAAACTGCGCGGCGCCAAGATCGGCATGATTTTTCAGGACCCGGCAACCTCGCTGAACCCGGTGCTGACGATCGGCCACCAGTTGACCGAAACCATCCGCCAGCACGCCGACCTGGACCGTCGGCAGGCCCACGACAAGGCCGTCGACCTTCTAGCCGACGTCGGCATCCCATCGCCGGCCGAACGGCTGGGCAGCTATCCGCACGAGTTTTCCGGCGGCATGCGCCAACGGGTGGTCATCGCCTTGGCCTTGGCGGGCAATCCCGACCTGATCATCGCTGATGAGCCGACCACGGCGCTCGACGTCTCCATCCAGGCGCAGATCATCACGCTGTTGAAGGACGTGGCGGCCGAGCGGGGGGCCGGTGTGCTGTTGATCACCCATGATCTGGGCGTGATCGCGGAGATTGCCGACCGGGTCGCGGTGATGTATGCCGGCCGCATCGTTGAAATCGCGCCGATGGCCGACATCCTGGATGCGCCCCGCCACCCCTATACCAAGGCGTTGATGCGCTCGATCCCCCTGGTCGGCGACCGGCGTGAGCGGCTGCCGCAGATCCAGGGCGCCATGCCCCGCGTGGGTGCAAGGCCACCCGGCTGTGCCTTCCACCCGCGCTGTCCCAGCCGCCTGGACCGGTGCGATCAGGACCGTCCCGATCTCGAAACCAAGGATGGCGTGCGGGTCGCCTGCTGGGCGGTGTAGGATTGTGACGTCGATGACCGTCCCCCAAGCCGCGTCCGACAGCGGACACGATCAACACGTCATTGTCAGTGGGCTTGTGCGCACCTTCGATGCGTCCCAGCCGTGGCTGGTGCGCGTGATCGGCCGGCAGGGAAGGCGGATCGTGCGGGCCGTCGACGATCTCAGCTTTTCGATCGCGCGGGGCAAAACGCTGGGGCTGGTCGGCGAATCGGGCTGCGGTAAGTCGACCGTCGCGCGCTGCCTTGCCGGCTTGCTCTCGCCGGACGCGGGATCGATTCGCATCGCCGGCGCAACCGCCAGCGGCACGCCGGCGCGCGGCGAGATCCAGATGGTGTTTCAGGACCCCTATTCCAGCCTGAACCCGCGCTGGCGGGTGCGCGAGGCCGTCGGCGATTCCCTGCTGGCGTTCGGGCTGGCGAGCAACCGGTCGCAGATGGGCGAACAGGTCGCCAAGCTGCTCATTGACGTTGGTCTGGCGCCGGAAGACGGCGCGCACTACCCGCACGAGTTCTCAGGCGGCCAGCGGCAACGCGTGGCCATCGCGCGCGCGATCGCGTCGGAACCGTCGATCCTGATCGCCGATGAGCCGACCTCGGCGCTCGACGTGTCGGTACAAGCCCAGATCCTGAACCTGCTGCGGGACCTGCAGGCGGCGCGCGGCCTGACCTGCCTATTCATCAGCCACGATCTCGGCGTGGTCGATCACATGGCCGATACGGTCGGCGTCATGTATCTGGGCCGGCTGGTCGAGCTGCGCGGCAAGGAAGACCTGTTCGAACGGCCGCTGCACCCGTACACGCGCATGCTGATCGAAACCGCCCCCCGCCTGCGACGGTCGAACCAGCAAAGGTCGGCAGTCCGCGGCGAAGTGCCCAGCCCCCTCGCACCGCCGCCCGGCTGCGCCTTTCACCCGCGCTGCCCGCTGGCGAACGACCGCTGTCGCCGCGAGCGACCGGAGCCTATCGCCCTGCCAGACGGCGGCAATGTCGCCTGTCACGCGGTAGAGGAAGGACGGTTGGACTAACCGCGCTCCGGCTGTCTCGACTCCGCCCGCCGGTCGGCAATCATGCCGAGCGGCAGCAGCAGTTGCGGTATCAGCCTTGCCAAGGCCTGGGCCTTGATCGGCTTCGGTGCGACCATGGGCAGGGGGAGGGCTTGTTCGTCACCATCGATCGCGAAACGGGCGAGCGCGCGGCCCAGCAAGGTGGTCAGGACGATGCCCCGGCCATTGCAGGCGATCGGCGCCAGCCAGCCGGGGGCAGGCTGGAATAGGCGTGGCAGGAAATCACCGGTCAGGGTCGCGCGAGCGCGCCAGACATAGTCCATGCGGTCAAGCGAAAGCTGCGGGAACGTTGCGTTCAGCCGCTGGACGGCCCGGCGGGGAACGCGCATCGTCCCGGCGGCCTGGCTGATCGGCGCCATGCCCCCGATGACGATGCGATGGTCGGCGGTCCAGCGGACGGCGAACAGGTTGTTGCGGCTGTCTGACAGGGATTCGCGGTCGGGCAAAAGGTCCGCGCGCACCGCCTCGGGCAAGACGGGCGTCGCCATCTGATAAACGATCAACGGCACGGTGGACCGCCGCACCTTCGCCCCCGCACGCAGGTCCGGCATCTGGGCGTTGGTCGCCTGGATCACGAGCGGGGCGCGGATGGTCGCCGCGTCGGTTTCGATCAGCCATTGATCCTTGTCCCGCCGGACCGATCGCGCCGGCGACCGCTCGTGGATTTGCGCGCCCGCCGTGGACGCTGCACGGGCCAACCCGCGCGCGTACGCCAGCGGGTTCAGATGGCCACCCGTCGAATCGAACATCGCGCCATGAAACCGCCGGCTGCCGATGCGGTCGCGCGCCTCCGCCGCCTCCAGCCAGGTCACGCTGGCCCCCGCCGCGTGCCAATCCTCCATGCGTGCCCGCAGCTTCGGAACCAGGGACGCCGCATGGGCCGGGTGCAGCCAGCCGGATGGAAACGCGTCGCAGGCGATGTGGTGCTTGGCGATCAGATCAAAGACACCCCGCGCACCACCGGCGACCAGGGACACCAGGTGCCTGCCCCGGTCGCCCAGGGTGGCGATCGCCTGAGACGGGCCAACGCGCGGCAGGCTGGGCACGACCAATCCGCCATTCCGGCCGGACGCGCCGTCACCGATACGGCCCGCCTCGACCAGCACGGTCGTCAGCCCCGCTTCGGCCGCGTGCAGCGCGGTCGACAGCCCCAGAAAGCCGCCGCCGATAATCGCCAGGTCGGCCGTGATATCACCGGTTGCCGCCGGTGCCTCGAAGCGCTCCTTCGCGGTCGCGTGCCAAAGACTGGCGGCGATGTCGTCCGGCCCGGCGGTCACGACCGGCCGCCCCGACCAACCTTCGACTGGCAGCCATGCCGACGAGGACGGCAAAAGCGCTGGTCGGCGGACCCGGCGCCCCTATAGGATCGCCCGACCTTCCCGAACCGCCTCCGACAAGTCGAACGATGCCCCATCAAGCCGCCACCAACCGTGCCTTTGACAAGGATCTGCTGGACGAAATCCGCGCCCGGTTCCTGCATGTCGACCATTGCCCGATCATCGATGAACCGCGCGTGTTTCTGGAGAGCGGCGGCGGCTCGCTGAAGCTGAAGACGGCGATCGAGGCCGCGGCGGATATCTCCGGCCTGCCGGACCAGGAGGGGCGCGACAATGACGCCTCTCGCTTTCTGTCCTCGGTCATCAACAAGGGGCGCGACGATCTGCGCTTGCTGTTCGGCTGCGGCGACACGGGCCAGGTGGTTTCGGGCGAGACCGGGACTGAGCTTCTGTACAAGTTCATCCGCGCCGTTGCGCTGACCGCGCCGCCGGGGCCGGTGGTTTCGTGCAATCTGGAACATCCGGCGACCTTCGACGCGGCGCGCCAATGGGCCAACTATACCGGGCGCGCCTGGAACGAGGTCGAATTCGATGCCCTGTCGGGCACCGTCCAGCCGGAAGACTATGCCCGTACGGTGACGCCGGATACGCGCATCGCCACGGTGATCCATACCAGCCAACTGACCGGCTTTCGTGTCGATCTCGTCGGCATCGTGAAGGCGATCCGGGCGATCGCGCCGGAGTGTTTCGTGATCGTCGACGGCATTCAGCAGGCGCCGCACGGCGATATCGACGTGCTGGCGTACGGCGCGGACGCGTACGTGTTCTCGCCGTACAAGGCGTTCTCGCGGCTGGCCGTCGGCTTCGGCTGGGTCGGCGATCGGCTGTCCGATGTGCGCCACGACCACATGCTGTCGAAGAACCCAAGGCTGTGGGAGTTGGGCTCGCGCGATCCTGGTATCTATGCGGCGCAAACGGCGGTCACGGACTACCTCGCCTGGCTCGGTGGCCGGCATGTCGACGGTGATGATCGGGGCGACCTTGTCCGCGCCGGCGCGGCAGCCATGGCGGGCCAGGAACAGGCGCTGGTCTCCCTGCTGCTCGACGGCGAAGATGGGCTGCCCGGCCTTTTCGACATTCCCGGCATCGCGGTCATCGGCCCCCGCGCGCTCGATGAGCGGGCGGGCATCGTCTCGTTCACCTTGCGCGGCGTGCCCTCGCCGGAGATCGTGCGCCAGTTGGCGGCGCGCGGCATCCGTGTTCACGCCCGGATCGACGATGGTTATTCGGGCCACATCCTGGCGGCGCTGGACCTGCCGGACTGCGTACGCGTGGCGCTCTGCCACTACAACACCGCCGACGAGATCCGCCGCCTCTTGACCGAGATGGCGAGCCTGTCGCAAGACCTGGCCGGCTGACGCCAGCCGCTCAGGCACGGGTGCCCAGGCCGGTCGCTGGGTCGACCGTAACATCATAGTCCGACAGCGCCCCGGCGACCGAAACGGCGCCTGCGGCAACGTCGGCCGCCACGGCCTCGACCGCGCGCAGCTTGGGATCGCCATAGCCGCCGCCGCCCGCCTCGCGGATGGTCAGCGTGTCGCCTGGGGCCAGGGCGTGCCGCCCCTTCGGCGGAATGGCGCTGCCATTGATGGCAAATTCGCGCGCGGCCCCAGGGGCACCGCCAAGGAAGCCGCGCGCCGGAAACTTGGTGCGCAGACCGAAGATCGAGACATCAACCGGCATACCAGACGTGTTCACGAGGGCGGCCTCCTGGCCCGTACCGCCGCGAAACCGGCCCGGGCCACCGGTGTCCGGCAGCATGCGGCGATAGAGGACACGCATGCCCGTCTCCCGCTCCCACACCTCGGACGGCACGACGGCGTTGTTGGTAGGGAACGGCACGGCGGCGCGGCCGTCATGCCCGTCCATGGCGCCGAGGCCGCCGGCCAGGAAGTATTGTGTCGCCATCTCCCTGCCGTCCGACCGTCTGGCCGTGACCAGCATCAGGGTCGCCATGCCGCTGTCGGCCTGCACCCGGCCGGGCAGGACGTCGGCCAGGCAACTCATCACCAAGGGCACGATGAACCAGCCGACCGTGTGGCGCCCACCCGTGGGCGACGGCTTGGTCGCGGCCAGGATGCAGCCTTCTGGCGCGCTGATCGAGATGGGCAAAAGCGTGCCGTCATTGTTGGGGATCGACGGCGTGGTCAGGCACTTCACCGCATAGCTGGCAAACGAGCGCGTGTAACAAAACGGCACATTGATCGCGACCGGCGCAGCCGGCCCCGTGCCCGCGAAGTCAAGCGCGATCCGATCGCCCTCGACCGTGACCGCGCAGGCCAGATCCAGGGCCTCCGTCACGGTCTCGATCGCCATCTCGCGGCGATAGGTGCCGTCCGGGATCGCCGCCAGCTCGCGCCGCATCGCGCCTTCGGACTGGGCAATGATGGCGTCGGCCAAGGGCTGTAGATCGTCGATGCCGTATTCGTCCATGAATTCGCCGACGAGGCGGGCGCCCACCTCCGTGCCGGCGACGTTGGCGTCAATGTCGCCGAACACCTCGTCGACGACGCGCACATTGTTGGCCAGAATGTCGCGCAGCAGCGGGTTGAACGTACCGGCCTCGACCAGCTTGCAGACCGGCAGGATCAGCCCCTCGTGATAGAGGTCCGGATTGCCGATCGCGAGGCCCGCCCCGCCGATGTCCGGCAAGTGAGTGATGGTCATGACGAAACCGACCACCCGGTCGCCGCGAAACACCGGCCGCGCGACGCAAATGTCGGGCGTATGCCCCGTGCCCAGCCACGGATCGTTGGTCACCAACACGTCGCCCGGCTTCAGGCTTTCGACCGGATAACGCGCCAGCATGTGCCGCATGGTCAAGGGCGCGGTGCCGATGAAGGCCGGCATGCTGAGGCTGGCCTGGGCGATCGAGCGGCCCTTGGCGTCGAACATGACGCAGGCCAGGTCCCACGCCTCGCGCACGCCGACCGAAAATGCCGTACGTACGATCGCGGTCAGGATCTCGTCCGTGATGGCGATCAGACGATCCCACATGATGCCCAGGCTGACGGCGTCGATCGGCGCCTTGCTCATGCGGCCAGTGTTCCTTCGGCGGCGGCGATGGACGCGATCAGATTGCCGTGGCTGTCGATCTCGACCCGGTCGCCGACCCCGATCACGCAGGTGGATTCCCGCTCCTCAACCAGGGCCGGCCCGGCAAAGCTGTCGCCCGGTTTCAGGGCCAGACGGTCGTAGACGGGCGTTTCGACAAAGCCGCCAGCATCGGGGAAATAGGCCGCCCGCACCCCTTTGCGGGCCTGATCGGCGGCACCGCGATCGAACGCGAAATCCGTACTATCGGTCGGTCGAGGCCCGCTGACGGTTGCCTTCCACGCGATGATGTCGATCGGCCGGTCGGGAAAGGACTTGGAGAAGACACCCTCATACGCGTCGGCAAACAGGCGCGGCAGCGCCTCGATCAGCGCGGCACCGGCGAGGTTCGCCGGCATCGTCACCTCGATATCGTACCCTTGGCCCCGATACCGCATGTCAAGAGCGCGTACGACGGTCAGGTCGGTGCGCCGTACGTCCGTGCCGCTGAACGCGTCCGCCGCCTCGTCGACCAGATTGGCGAAACCCTGGTCGATCGCCGCCGGTTGCAAGCCTTCCAACTCGACCAGATCCGACCGCAGCACCTCGAACGACAGCGGGCTGATCAGCATGCCGATGGCCGAGGCAACGCCCGCGCCCGCCGGGAACACCACGCGCGGCACCAACAGCTTGTGCGCCACGCGCAGCGCGTGGATCGGGCCGGAGCCACCGAACGCCACCATGGTCGAGCGGCGATAGTCGAAGCCGCGCTCGGACGCGTGATTGCGAAATGCGCGCGCGACATCCTCGTTGATCGTCTCGTGAATGCCCCAGGCCGCGCGCAGAGCGTCGACATCCAGCGGGGCGGCGATCTCTCTGCCGATGGCCTCGGTCGCAGCACCGCCGTCCAGCGCCATCTCGCCGCCGAGGAAAAAATCCGCACTCAGATAGCCGAGCGAGAGGTTGGCGTCGGTCAAGGTCGGTGCCGAACCGCCAAGCCCGTAGCAGGCCGGGCCGGGATCGGCCCCCGCACTGCGCGGGCCGACCTTGACCACGCCGCGCGCGTCGATCTCCGCCAGGCTGCCGCCGCCGGCGCCGATCTCGATCAGGTCGATCACCGGGATCTTGGCCGGCAGGCCGCTGCCGAGCTTGAATTCGTGAACCCGCGCGACCTCCATCTCATAGCGGTGCAAGGGCGTCATGTCGCGCACCAGCGCGCCCTTGGCCGTGGTGCCGCCCATATCGTAGGCCAGCAGGTCCGCGATACCCGACGTTTCGCCCAACCTGGCGGCAAAATGCACGCCGGCGGCCGGCCCCGATTCCAGCAGGCGCACCGGATAGCGCCGGGCGGTCTCCACCGTCACCGTGCCGCCGCTGGAGGTCATGATGAACAGGCCGCCGGCAAAGCCAAGTTCGCCCAGGCCCGTCTCCAGCCGGTCCAGATAGCGGCTCAACATCGGCTGGGTGAACGCGTTCATCGTCGTCGTCGTCCAGCGCTCGTACTCGCGCATGAACGGGAAGATGTCGGCCGACCGGCTGATGGAGACGTCGGGCAGAACCTCGGCGACGATCGCGGCGACATCCCGTTCATGGGTATCGTCGACGTACGCGTTCAACAGACAAACCGCGATCGCCTCGATCTCGCGCGCTTGGGCAAGCCGCTGAAGCCGGTCCCGGACCTGATCGTGGTCCAGCGTCTCGACGACCTCGCCCGACGGCCCGATCCGTTCCGACACCTCAATGCGCATGGGACGTTCGATCAGCGGTTCGGGGTAACTGATGCGCAGATCGTACATATCGTATCGCCGCTCCTTGGCGATATCGAGAACGTCCGCGAAACCCTCGGTGCAGATCATGGCGGTCTTCGCACCCCGCCGCTCGATCAGCGCGTTGGTGACCAGCGTCGTGCCATGCACGATCGTCCCGACATCGCTGATCTCCGCACCCGCCTTTTGCATCAGAACGGGCAGGCCGGCGATCACGGCGGCCGACGGGTCGTGCGGCGTCGTCAGTTGCTTGTGCACGACCAGCCGCCCGGAACGCGGGTCAAGGGCGGCAAAATCGGTGAACGTCCCCCCGATATCGATGCCGACCCGCCAATCCATGGGGTCAGGCCTCCGCGCGCTTCAGGGCGGTGACCTCAATCTCGACCTTCATCGCCTCTTCGGCAAAGCCGCAGATGATGGTCGTGTTGGTCGGGCGCGGCTCGGAAAAGGTCTGGCCAAGCACCAGGGAGACCGGCTCGACATAGCTGCGATCGGCCAGGAAGACGCGGACCCGAACGATGTCCTTCATCGCGGCGTCCGCCTGGGCCAGCGCATCGCCGATCGTCTTCAGGCATTGCCGTGCCTGCTCAGCCGGGTCGTCGGAGATGCTGTGGTCGGCGAAGTTGTAGCCGGCGGTGCCGGAGACGAAGATCCATTCGCCGTCGACGACCGCCCGGCTGTAGCCGGCCATCTTTTCGAACTTCGACCCGCTGGTAATGGCGTAGCGCGACATGGGTTTCCTTCGGCTGGTTTTGGTCAGGGCTAGGTGGCTTCGCCGTCGATCAGGGCGACGAGCATGTCATACGTAGCGCCGGTGTCACCCCGGATCGCCGCCGCGGCGGCGGCCACGTCCTGGCTTTCGAACGCGGCGATCAAATCGAGATGATGAACGGCGCCATTGTCGAATTCCGCCGTGCCGATACGCGCCTCCAGGGCGCGGGACAGCATGCGCAGATAGGGTCCGAACCGGAGCCACAGCAACCCGATCAACTGGGTCAGGACCTCCGACCCCGAGGCGCCATAGATCAGGAAATGGAACTCACGATTGCAGCGCAGCAGCGCCTCCACCCCATCGTCCCGGCTGATCTCCTGATGGGCCGCGCAGGCCTGCCTGACGCTGCGCAACAGGTCACCCTTCACGAACGGCACCGCGCGTTCCACCGCCAAGACTTCCAGCGCGTAACGGGCGTCGAACAGATGATCCAGGCGCTCGCGCGAAACGGTTGGGACACGGCAGGAACCACCCGCCGTCAGTTCCAGGGCGCTCTCCGCCGCCAGCCGGCGCAGCGCCTCGCGAACGGGCATGTGGCTGGTGCCGAAGGACTTCGCCAAGGCATCCAAGGTCAAGACCTGGCCAGGCTCAAAACGGCCGACGACCAAGGCGTCGTTCAACGCGCGATAGACCACGTCCTGCACCGTGGATCGGCCGCGCACGGGTTCGAACGGAAAAGGCGTGCTGGTTTTGGTTGAACTTGAAATGATGGCGACCCCGGATCGAAGATGATTAAACATCGTTGATCAAACGATCACACAATGCAATCCTTCGATTGCGAGACGGCAAATGCTCGGCGGGTGACTCGTGCTTGGACCCAAGCGCCGCCGGCAAAGAAACACATCGCGAATGTGTCGTGCAATGCCGTCGGAGCCGAGTTGTCATTGGGGGGCTGCCAAACCGGCGATGCTGAGTGTACGCGATTTGCACAAGCGCTTTGGCGAGCTGCGCGCGGTCGACGGTGTCTCCTTCGAACTGGCGAAGGGCGGCATCACCGGGCTGATCGGCCCCAACGGCGCCGGCAAGACGACCCTGTTCAACACGCTGTGCGGCACGATCCAGGCCGATGGCGGCGAGGTCGAGCTGGACGGCACCAGGCTGGACCGGTTGCCGGCGCACAGGATCTTGCATGCGGGCCTGGCCCGCACGTTTCAGATCCCCCGCCCGTTTCCGGAAATGACCGTCCTGGAGAACGTCATGATCGCCCCGCTGAACCAGCCGGGCGAGACATTCTGGAACGCCTGGTTCCGGCGCGGCACCGTCGCTTCGGCCGAGAGACGGATCCGCGAACGGGCAATGGAGGTGCTGGAGTTTACCACGCTGGCGCATCTCGCCGGTGAACCCGCCAGGTCACTGTCCGGCGGCCAGAAAAAGCTGTTGGAACTGGCGCGCGTGCTGATCGCCGAGCCTAAGATCATCCTGCTGGACGAGCCGGCGGCCGGCGTCAATCCCGCGCTGATGGAGGTCTTGGTCGACAAGATCGTCAGCCTGAACCGGCAGGGCATCACCTTTCTGCTGATCGAGCACAATATGGACCTGGTCATGAGCGTCTGCGACCCGGTCATGGTCATGGCCCAGGGCGCCATGCTGTGCGTCGGCGATGCCGAGACCGTACGCAACGATCCGCGCGTGCTGGCGGTCTATCTGGGCGAAGCGCCATGAGTGCAGTTCTCGCCGTCGACGATCTGGTCGCGGGCTATGTGGCCGATCTGCCGATCGTCACCGGGGTCTCGATGACCCTGTCGCCGGGCGAGCTGGTCACTATCATCGGCCCCAACGGGGCCGGCAAGTCCACGCTGGTCAAGGCCATCGCCGGCCTGGTCACGGTCATGGGCGGCCGGGTCCGGTTGGAGGGCAACGACATCACGGGCATCCAGACCCACCGCCTGCCCCGGTCCGGCGTCGGCTATGTCGCGCAATCCAGCAACGTCTTCACCAGCCTGACGGTGCATGAGAATCTGAGAGTCGCCAGCCACACCCTGGGGGCGGAGCGGGCCGAGCGCCTGGCCGACGCCTACGAGATGTTCCCCGACCTGAAACGCTATCGCGACCAGAAGGGGCGCGTCCTGTCCGGCGGGCAGCGGCAGATGCTGGCCCTGGGCATGGCGCTGGTCTGCCGGCCGCGCGTGATCTTGCTGGACGAACCGTCGGCCGGGCTGGCGCCTGCGATCGTGCAGGACGTCTTCAGCCGTCTGCGTGCGCTCGCCGATTCAGGCCTCGCCCTGTTGATGGTGGAGCAAAACGCGCGCGCGGCCCTGCAGCTTTCCGATCGCGGCTATGTCATGGCCGAGGGCGCGGCCAAGATCGAGGGACCGGCGAACGATCTGTTGGCCGACCCCAAGGTGGCCGAGATCTATCTCGGCACCAGACGGGCAAGCTGATGGGCCAGCTTATCGCAGACGGCATCCTGACCGGCGCGGTCCTGTCGCTGGGCGCCATCGGCGTCACCCTGACGCTGGGCATTCTGCGCTTCGCCAACTTCTCCCATTCCGAACTGGTCACCTGGGGCGGCTATTTCGCCCTGACCTTCATCGCCTTCGCCGGCACCAGCGCCGAGACCTTCGGGCCGCTGTCGTTCGGCTGGTCCTTCGTCGGCGCGATCATCATCGCCGGCATCGCGACCGCTGGCCTGGCCCTGCTCGTTGACGCGCTGGTGTTTTCGCGGTTGCGCAAGCGGCGCGCGGCGGAGATGACGTTGGTCTTCGCCTCGTTCGGTGTCGCGCTGCTGCTGCGCCACATCATCGTGCTGATCTTCGGGCCGCATGCCGTCTATTACACCGGCACCTTGCAGTTCGCGGTCGAGGTGCTGCCCGGTGTGCGGGTCATGCCGGACCAGATTCTGGTCCTGGTCCTGACGCTGCTGTTCGTCCTGGGCCTACACTTGACGCTGAAGTTTTCGCGCCTTGGCATTGCCATGCGGGCCAGCGCGGAGAGCCCTGATCTCGCCCGCGTCCACGGCGTCGATGTGCGGGTCGTCATCCGCTGGACCTGGGCCATCGGCGGTGGCCTCGCGGCGGCGGCCGGCGTGTTCTACGGCCTGACCGTGCAGCTGCGGCCCGAGATCGGGTTTGCCTTGCTGCTGCCGCTGTTCACCGCCGCACTGCTGGGCGGCAGTGGCAGCGTCTATGGCGCCGTCATCGGCGGCCTGATCATCGGCCTGTCGGAAAGCCTGTCGGTCCTGATCATCCCGACTGGCTACAAGCAGGCCGTGCCGTTCCTGATCCTGCTGCTAATCCTCTATTTGCGGCCGCGCGGCCTGTTCGGGGATGTCGCCAAATGATGGGCTATGTCTCCTATCTCAGCTTCTTTCTGACCTTGGCCCTGATCTACGGCATCGCCACGATGGGGCTGAACATGCAGTGGGGTTTCACCGGCCTGTTCAACGCCGGGGTCGTCGGCTTTTTCGCCATCGGCGGCTATGCCTACGCGATCGTGATCGGTCCCGACCGTCCGGACCTGGTGGGCGGGTTCGAACTGCCCTTTGTCATCGGGCTGCTGGGCGCCTTGGCATTCTCCGCCTTGGCGGCGCTGATCGTCGGTTTGGCGACCATGCGCCTGCGCTCGCACTATCTGGCGATTTCGACCTTCGGCATCGCGCTGACCATCCAACTGGTCGCGCTGAATTTCGAAAGCTTGACTGCCGGCAATCTCGGCCTGATCGGCCTGGGCCGACCGCTGGAGGACGCCTTCGACACGCCGCTCGGCTTCAACCTGTTTTATCTCGGCCTCATGGTGGTCGCGACGCTGGTCGTCTATGGCGCGCTGCAATTGATCCTGCATTCGCCGTGGGGCCGCGTCCTACGGGCGATCCGCGAGGATGAGGAGGCGGCGATCTCGCTGGGCAAGAATGTCAGCCGTTTTCGGCTGGAGGCTTTCGTGATCGGCTGTTCGCTGATGGGCCTTGCCGGCGCCTTTTATGTCGGCTCGATCGGCTATATCAGCCCGTTCGACTTTTTGCCCATCGTGACGTTCCAGATCTGGACCATGCTGATCCTGGGCGGCAGCGGCAACAATCGCGGCGCCATCCTGGGCGCGATCGTCGTCTGGGGCGTCTGGACATCCAGCGGCTGGCTGATCTCCACCGTCCTGCCGCCAGCCTGGCAAGTGCGGGGGGCCGCCAGCCAGGTCATCCTGATTGGTCTTATCCTGGTGCTGACATTGCTGTACCGGCCGCGCGGCCTGATCGGCGAGCGCGTTACGGTGTCTAGCGGTGCCAAGCTGAACGACCGATAATCGAGGGACAGAACAAGGAGGGGTCAATGAACAGACACGCATCTCATGGCAACGGGGAACAAAGGAGACAGATCATGACGACACGCACATGGGCGCTGGCCGCAACGGTCGCGATAGCCGCGCTGGCCACCGGCACCACGGGTGCGCAGGCCCAGGATTGCACGATCCCGCTGGGGGCCGTGTTCCCGCTGACCGGGTCCAACGGTCCCATTGGCGAGCCGATCGCGGAGACCGGACGCTGGGCCGTGGAGCAGATGAATGAGGCCGGTGGCGTGCAAGGCTGCGAGGTCGAATACCTGCTGCGCGACACGCAGGGCCAGTCGGCCGTCGGCGTCGACGCCGCGCGCAACCTGGTCGATGTTCAGGGCGTACCGGCCCTGCTAGGCGCCATTTCCAGCGGCGTCAGCCTGCCGATCCTGACCTCGGTGACGGCCCCGTCTGAGGTCGTGCAGGTTTCCTGCTGCTCGTCCTCGCCCAGCTTCACGGAACTGGCGGAATCCGGCGAGAGCGGCGGCTTCTTCTTCCGCACCCTGCCGACCAGCCGGGCACAGGGTGTCGTGCTGGGCAACATCGCCAGCCAGAATTACGACGAGGTGTCGGTCATCTACATCAACACCGACTATGGCGTGAACCTGGCCCAGGAGTTCCAGGAGGCGTACGAGGCCTGGGGCGGCACCATTCTGGAATCGGTCGCCTACAACCAGGAACAGGCCAGCTATCGGCCGGAGGTGAACAGCGCGCTGGCGGCGGAGCCGGACGCGCTGGTGCTGATCGCGTTCCCGGTCGACGGGTCGACCATCCTGCGCGAATGGATTTCGTTCGGCGGACCGCAAGAGTTCGTGCTGTCGAACGCGCTGCGCTCCGACGACGTGCTCGAGGCCGTCGGCGCCCAGTTCCTGGACGGCGCGCTTGGTGTCGACAATGCCCAGGTTTCCGGCCCGTCGGTCGAAGCCTTCAATGCCGACTATCAGGCGGCCTTCGATGCTGACCCGAACCGGCCGGGCATCCACATCAACTATGACGCCGCCGCTGTCACCTTGCTGGCCATGGCGGCAGCACCAGAGGCGACCGGCCCGGCGATCCGCGATCACATCCGCGTGGTGACCAACCCGGAGGGCGAAGAGGTCTATCCTGGTGTCGACGGCTTCAGCCGCGCGCTTGAGCTGATCGAGGCGGGCGAGCCGATCCGTTATGTCGGCGCCTCCGGCCCGATCAGTTTCGATGAGAACGGCGATGTTGCCGGGCCGGTTCTGATCTGGACCGTAACGAACGGCGCCCTGGCCGAGGACCGCGTCATCACCGTCGACGAGGTCAACGCGCTGTTCGACGAGCTGGCTCAATAGCGTCGGCCGAGACCCGGGAGAGCACAGGCGTCTCCCGGGTCTCAACGTTCGCGATGTCAGCGCCGGTCCGTCTGGGCTGCGTCGTGCCCGCCCACAATGTGATGGTGGAGCGGGACTTCGTGGCCATGTGCCCAGAGGGCGCTTCCGTTCACTTCGCACGGGCGGATATCGATTACGGCCTGCCGCTGCGCGGCCAACTGGAGGGCATGATCGCTTCTGGCCCTGACGCCGCCCGCGTGCTTGCCAAGGCCGATGTCCGGGCGATCTGCTTTGCCTGTACCAGCGCCAGCTTCCTTCACGGGCCGGGCAGCGACACGGCGGTTGCCGCGCGCATGGCAGAGGCCTCCGGCACCCCATGCGTCACGACCTCCACGGCCGTCTTGCGAGCACTGACTGCCATCGGCGCCAGGTCCGTGGCGGTCGCGACGCCCTATGTCGACTGGGTGGTCGAGGCTGAGACCGAGTTCCTGGAGGCTGCGGGCGTCCGCGTGGCCGCGATCAGCGGCATGCAGCTTGAGCGCGCCGCCGATATCAACGCCGTGCCGCTTGAGGCGGTCGTGACGGCGGCAGAGGCCATCGACCGCCCGGACGCGGACGCCCTGTTCATCAGCTGCACCGACCTGGCCGCCATCGGCGCAATCGCCGAACTGGAGGCCGGCCTCGGCAAGCCGGTCATCACCAGCAATCAGGCAGGCTATTGGGCGTTGAGCCAGATGGCCAGGGCACCCATGCCGGCTGGTTGGGGAACCCTGATGTCGAAGAGACTGGCGTGACGAACCTTTATAAAGGGTACGATCAGGCAGGCCTGGATGCGCAATTCGTCCTCTCCGGCGCCGACGATCTCGATGCCTTGTTCGCGCGCCGGCAACGGGCGGCCGAGGCCGCGCGAAACCGGCACCGGTCGGCGTGCGGCTTGGCGTATGGCGGGCTGCCCGGCGAGACGCTGGATGTTTACATGCCCGATTGTGCCGACGGCGCACCGGTTCTGCTGTTCATTCATGGCGGGTTCTGGCGATCGCTGGCCGCCGCCGACTTCGCCTTCGTCGCCGACGGGTTCGTGCCGGCCGACATCGTGACGGTCGTGATCGACTATCCGCTGATCCCGCAAACCGACCTCGCCGGCATTATCGCGTCATGCTCTCGGGCGCTCGCCTGGGTGCGCGGGAGTATCGCGGACCATGGCGGCGATCCGGACAACGTGCACATCTCCGGCAACTCCGCCGGCGGCCATCTGGTGGCCGAACTTGCGCATCCGGACCGCGTGCGCGCCAGCGGGCTGCCGGCGGGGACGATTAAGAGCGTCTGCGCCATCAGCGGCCTGTTCGAGTTGGCGCCGGTGCGCCTGTCGTTTCAAAACGAGACGCTGGACCTGATGCAAGCGGACGTCGAGCGCTTCAGCCCGCAGCGACACGTTACGCCCGGGTTCCCGCCAACTCTGGTCGCCGTCGGCGGCTCGGAGACGCGGGAGTTTCTGGATCAGTCAGGCGATTATGCCGACAGGTTGCGCGCCGAGGGAAACCGGGCCGATCTGCTGGTCGTGCCGGGAGCCAACCACATCACGATCGTTCTCGACCATTTCGCCAGACCCGACAGCGATCTGAACACCGCCGCGCTGGCGCTCATGGGTTTCGCCGGGGCGTAGATCACTGTAATTGGCAACCGCCGGGCACGAATCGTTTCGGGCCCGCCATGCAGCGACTTGGCTTTTCGAAACACGCGGCCGCCCGCTATGGTGGCCCGCCTTCAATCCTTGAGGACGTTCATGACCTACCTCCCCGCCGACGACCGTTATGAGAAAATGGCTTACCGCAGATGCGGCCGGTCGGGGCTGAGGCTGCCGGCGATCTCGCTGGGCCTGTGGCACAATTTCGGCCATGACGCGCCGTTCGAGACCATGCGCGCGATCTGCCAGACCGCGTTCGATCACGGCGTCACCCATTTCGATCTGGCCAACAATTACGGGCCGCCGCCGGGTTCGGCCGAGGAGGCTTTTGGCCAGATCCTGCGCACCGACTTGGCGGGCTATCGGGACGAGTTGATCATCTCGTCCAAGGCCGGCTACCTGATGTGGCCGGGGCCGTATGGCGAATGGGGCAGCCGGAAATACCTGATCGCGTCGTGCGACCAGAGCCTGGCGCGCACCGGCCTCGACTATTTTGACATCTTCTATTCCCACCGCTTCGATCCGGACACGCCACTTGAGGAGACCATGGGCGCGTTGGACCAGATCGTCCGATCGGGCAAGGCGCTTTACGCCGGCATCTCGTCCTACAATTCGGAGCGCACGCGCGAGGCAGTCGCGATCCTGAAGGCTCTCGGCACGCCCTGCCTGATCCATCAGCCCAGCTACAACATGCTGAACCGTTGGGTCGAACGCGACGGCCTGAAGGACACGCTGCAGGAACTCGGCGTCGGCTCGATCGCGTTTACGCCGCTGGCCCAGGGCATGCTGACCAACAAGTATCTGAAGGGTGTGCCCGCCGACAGTCGCGCGGCCCAAGACAAGTCCCTGAACCCGAACCTGCTTTCGCCCCAAGCGATCGAGAACCTATCCAAGCTGAACGAGATCGCCGCCGGCCGGGGTCAGTCCCTGGCCCAGATGGCCCTGGCCTGGGTCCTGCGCGACAACGGCATTACCACCGCCCTGATCGGCGCCTCGCGGCCATCGCAGGTCATCGACAGTGTCGGGGCCATCGACAATCTCGACTTCACAGCCGAGGAGTTGGCGGAGATCGACCGCTACGCATCGGAGGAAAAGGTCAATCTCTGGGCGAAATCGTCGGACTCCTAGGCGGCACCCAGCGCCTGCTAGACGATCTTGCAGACCTCGTCGAAATCGAACCTAGGCAGACGCTGAAAGATGGCCGTCTCGTCGGCATAGCCGAAGCTGCACAGAAAGTTCGTCTTCAGGCTGGTGCCGGCGAAGAAGGCCGCGTCCACCTTGTCATGGTCGAAGCCGGATTTCGGGCCGACATCGAACCCCATGGCCCGCGCGGCGATCATGAAATAGGCGCCTTGCAGGCTTGAGTTTCTGAACGCCGTCTTTTCCGCGTGCGCCTGCTTGTCGCGAAACATCGGCGTCATGTCCTTGTGCGGGTGCAGCCGCGGCAGTTCGGTCCAGAAGTCCGTATCGTAGGCGATAATCGCGGTAACCGGCGCGGCCAGAACCTTCGGCACGTTACCGGGCTTCACGCATTCGGACAGTCTCTGCTTGGCCTCGGGTGACCTGACGAAGACGAAGCGCGCCGGGTTACCGTTGGCGCTGGTCGGCCCCCATTTCACGACGTCGTAGAGCTCGCGGATTTCATCATCCGTCACCGGACGGTCCTGCCAGCCATAGTGGGACCGTGCGTCGCGGAAGAGCAGGTCCAGCCCGTCATCGCCCAGCTTGGTCAGCCGCTGGCGCATTGCGCGAATGGCCTCATGCGCGGCCGCGCGCACGTCATTGTCATTGTCGCCGCTTGGCGGTGTGGAGGTCACGTTGTTCTGGTCAGTCATCTCGTTGCCACTCGGTTGCCGCTAAAGGCATCGCGTCATATTTGTCCATTTATTCGCCTTTGTCCCATTTTTACCGATTTTTTATGGATTTCTCAAGAAATCTAGGCTTCAATCGGAGTGTGCTGTCGCAGGGCACTGCAAGGGCGAACATCGATGTCCAAGTGGGAAGACTACAGCAACCACGCCAGATCAAAAGGCGTGCTGGCCAAGCAACAGTTCATGGTACGCTCGACCCCCGCCGTTCCCCTGAACGAATTGGCGGAGCAGTTACCGCCGCACCTGGCCTACCAAAAGAAGCTTGAGGACGAGGGCATACTGGTCTTCGCGGGGCCACTCTCCGATACCAGCGGCCAGGAATGGTCCGGCGAGGGCTTGATCATCTATCGCGCCGGCTCAATCGATGAGGCGCGGCGCATAGCAGACGGAGATCCGATGCACGCCAAGGGCCTGCGCACCTACGAACTGCGGGCCTGGCTGTTGAACGAGGGGTCGCTGAACCTCTCGCTCTCGCTGTCGACCCAGAAGCTGACGTTCGACTAAGCAAACGGGCAAGAACGGCGCCAGGCACGCACAGCCGCTCTGAAAAACCTAGCCTTTCGGCGCCAGCATAAAGTCGTGAACCACCTTCAAATAGGGCGTCGGCAGGCCGTGGCGCGCGGCCTCGTCGGCGTCGTTGGTCAGAGTGTAATCCGCCACCAGGCTTTCACGCACGCCGAACACCGCATCCTCGTCGACATAGCGATCCTCGCTATCGAACAGCTCCGTGATCAACTCGCGATAGCCGTCCTTGGAAATGCGGAAATGGATATGCGCCGGGCGCCAGGGATGGCGCCCGGTGGCGCGCAGCAGGTCGCCGACCGGCCCGTCATCCGGTACCGTGTAGGGCTTGGCGCGCACGGTGGTGAAGCGGTACGCGCCCCTGTCATCCGTGATCATACGACAGCGCAGATTGTAGCCGTCGCGATCGGCTTCCTGGACGTCATAAAGGCCGTTGTCGGCATTCTGCCAGATGTCCAGGACGGCGCCCGGCAAGGGCGTTCCGTCCGGCGCGCGAATGACGCCTTCGACCAGCACCGGCTGGCCGGGCTGGCCTTGGATCATGTCGCCGCCGACGGGCAGTCCGGGCGGATCAGTGACGTAGAACGGCCCCAGCACGCTACTTTCCGAGGCGTTGTTGGCGCTGTTGACCAGGTCGACGGTCGAAGAAACGCCCAGCACGTCCGACAGCAGGATGAACTCCTGCCGGCTATCGTCGGAGATCTGGCCGGCGCGCCACAGAAAGTTAACGGCATACTCCCATTCCTGATGGGTCAGCCGCGCTTCCTCGACGATCTGGTGCAGATGCCGGACGAGCACCGACAGGATCTCTTTCAGGCGCGCATCGCCGGCGCCTTCGACGGTCTTGGTGACCACCTCGGTAATTGTGTCGAGCGAAACGGAACGCATCGCGATACTTCCTTAGCGGACGAGAACCAGGCTAATCTGGGGAAAGGCGATCACGAAGATCAAAACCACGAGCATGACCGCGGCAAACGGCAGGGCGCCGAGAAACACGTCCGCCAGGCTGATCGACGGGTCGTCGATCGTGCTTTTGATGACGAAGCAGGAAAGCCCAAGGGGCGGGGTCAAAAGGCCGATCTCCGCGCCGATCACGGTGACGATGCCGAACCAGACCAGATCCGCGCCGAACGCCTCGACCGCCGTTAAGAACAGCGGCACGACGACCAGAATGATCGAGGCGGTGTCGAGGATCGTCCCGAGTACGATCAGCAGCAGGACGTAAATCGCCATCATCATGGCCAGGTTCAGATCCATGCTTTGCATCCACTCGCCGAACAGGGTCGGCAGGCCGGCGATGCCCAGCATGCGGCTGTAGGTCGACGCGGCGATGATCAGGAACAGGATCGTCGCGGTGATGTGCCCGGTCTCGACCAGCGCCTCCCAAACGCTGCGCAGTGTGAGCCGCCGCCGCGCCGCCGCGATCAGGATGGCCATCAGGCCGCCGGCCGCGCCCGCCTCGGTCGGCGTGAACACGCCGCCATAGATGCCGCCCAGAACCACCAGGATCAGCAGCACCACCGGCACCAGCTTGACCATGATCTCGCGAAAGCTGATCAGCGGTTCGGTACGCTCAGCCCCCTCGCCATAGCGCCCGCCGACGAAACGTGGGGCCAGCCAGGCCATGATCAGGATGGCAAAGCCGAACACGGTCGCGAGCAGCAGCCCGGGCACCACGCCGGCCAGGAACATAGCGCCGATCGACTGTTCGGCGACGACGGCGTAGATGATCAGCATGACGCTGGGCGGGATCAGCATGCCCAGCACCGACGAGCCGGCGACGACCCCGACCGCGAAGCGCTTGCCATAGTGAAAGCGCCGCATTTCCGGCACCGAGACCTTGGTGAACACTGAGGCCGAGGCGATCGACGAGCCGGTGACGGAGGCGAAGATGGCGTTGGCGGCCACCGTGGCGATGCCCAGCCCGCCCCGGATTGCCCGGAAGATCTGGTTGGCCACCTCGTAGACGTCACGGCCCAAGCCGGCCTTGGAAACAATCAGCCCCATCATGGTGAACAGAGGCACGGTCGCGAAATTATAGTCCGAGACGGTGTCCTTGACGGAGATGGTCAGCAAATTGATGGCGATATCGATGTTGCCGCGCATCAGCCAGACGCTGACGAACGACACCAAAGCCAGCACAACCGGGATGTAAAGCCCGGCATAGATCAAGAGAACGATGACGCCGAGCGAAATCAGGCCGAGTTCCAGAGGGCCCATCAATCGGCCTCGAACCCTGCGGCGACGGCCCCGCGCGCGGGCCCCGTCGGCCTGCCGGTGATCAACAGCCAGGCGGACAGCACGAATTTCGCCAGACACACCGTCGTGCCGATGACGACGATCACCCGGACCGGCCATTCCGGCACGACGAACAGGCCCTCATTGCCGAAATACTCACCCCGCTCGATCGCATGAATCATGGTCGACCACGCGCCGATCAGGATCAGCGCCATCAGCGCGGCCCCGGCGAGATCGAAGCAGATGCGCATCACCCGCTCCACGTTCGGATGGCGCCGCGCCAGGATCGTCAGCAAGCCGTCGGACCGGGTCAACCGTCCCAGCCGGATCGTGTCGCCGAGTTGCAGGAACACGATGGCCACCAGCGACAATTCGACCAGTTCAGCGACACCAGTAAACGGTTCGTTGAACAGAGTGCGGCCGAAGGAATCGGTGTTGATGATGACCAACAGGATCAGGATCCAGATGGACCCGATGGCGTTCATGCCGGCGAGAAGCCGGTTCAATGCGCCGTCGAGCCGACCGGACATCGATGCCGCGGCCGGCCCTTCGGTGCGCATGTCAGACGGCATCTTGGTCTCGCGCCGTCAGCCCTGGCCTATTCCTGGTCCCATTGCCGCGCGATCGGCTGATCGGCCTCGCGCATCATATCCATGTAAGCCTGCAGCATTTCGGTCCCCGGCAAGCCCTGTTCGTCCAGGTTTGCCGCCCATTCAAGCGCCAGGTTGGGCATGCTCGCGGCCCAGGCTTCACGTTGCTCCGGCGACAGCTCATGCACCGTGCCACCGGAGTCGACGTAAGCCTGCTGGCTGCCCGCTCCAAGGTTCGCCGTCATGCCCGCCAGATGGTCGCGATAGTCGATCGCCACCTCCTGCAGCACTTGCTGGACTTCTTCCGGCAGGCCCACCCAAACGTCGCGGTTGACCGTGATCGCCTTGGAATTCATCGAGCCTATATCGGCGTCCAGCATGTAAGGCGCGACCTCGACCAGCGAGAAGGTGACCGCCGCCTCCGGCCACAGCATGGTTGCGTCGATCACCCCCGTTTGGAGGTTGTTGTAGTATTCGACCAGCGGGCCCGAAACACCTGCCGCGCCGAGGTTTTCGATGTAGCGCAGGTTCGTCCCCGCACCGCCGACGCGCAGGCCGTCCAAATCGGCGAGGCCCTCGATCGGATCGGTCGAAAACACCTGATAGGAATCGAGCACGACGCCGTTGGTCAGATAGACCTGGTTGGCATCGAGATAGGCCTCGGTCACCTCCGGGAACTGGTCCGCCAACGCGTCGATCGCGCGGGTGACAAGCTCAGGGTCGGTGGTCACGAACGGTGTCACATACGCGATCTGGACCAACGGCAGGCGGTCGGGGTGGAACACGGTGGTCACGACGCCGATATCGCCGAGACCGAGTTCCAACCCCTCAAGCACGCCGCGCGGACGCACGATCTGGCCGCCCCAGGCCTGGTTCCAGTCGATCTCGTAATTGCCGGCCTCCGCCAGCCTACGATCGACCTCCGGAATGAAATACGCGATGAACTCCTGCACCCACAGCGATCGCGGCGGATAGCCATCGATTGCCGTCAGCGCGATGGTTTCCTGGCCGAAGGTCGCGGGCGATGCGCCCAGCACGCTTGCGGCCACCAACGCCGTCAGCCCGGTCGCTCCATATCGTTTCTTTGTCTTCATGGATCCCTCCCTTATTGGGTCTGGTTCAGACCACCTCGTCGGCAATCGGATTTCGCAACACCCCGATACCTTCGATCTCTATTTCGCAGACGTCCCCGGCCTTCATCCAAACCGGCGGTCTGCGTGCATGGCCGACGCCGGCCGGCGTGCCCATGGCGATGATGTCGCCGGGTTCCAGCGTCATCACCTCGGTCAGATAGCAAAGCGTGTCGACGACGCTGAAAACCATGTCAGAGGTGTTGGCGTCTTGCATGACCTGCCCGTTCAGGCGCGACTGAATGCGCAAGCCCGCCGCGCCCGGCGGCAGTTCGTCGGCGGAGACAAATTCGGGCCCGAACCCACCCGTTGCATCGAAATTCTTGCCCATCGTCCATTGATGAGTCTTGCGCTGATAGTCCCGCACAGACCCATCATCGAAGACCGCGTAGCCGGCGACGCAGCTCAACGCCTCGCCTGGGGTTAAATGCCGGGCCGTGGTGCCGATTATCACCGCCAGTTCCGCCTCGTAATCCAGCCGCTCGGAACATCGTGGCCGGATCATCGGTTTGCCATGTGCCACAAGCGATGTCCGGCCGCGCATGAACAGTACCGGATAGTCAGGCTTCTCAAAGCCCCCTTCGTCGGCATGGTCAACGTAGTTGAGGCCGAGGCACAAGACCTTTCCGGGGCTGACCACGGGCGTCAGGAGATCAAGCTCGCCCATGGGCGTTCGCGGTGCATTCGATACCGACGCTGCGGTCCATGCTTCGGCAAGCCGCTCGCCGCCTTCACCGATCAGATCGTCCAATCGGCCGGGCCAGCCGGGCCCGAGATCGGCAAGCCGCACGACACCGCCCGGGAGATGAGCCCCCAGGGCAGGGGCGCCGTCTTGAACATAGGAGACGAAACGCATACCTATCTCTCGATAAATTTTCTATAATCTAAATAAAATCGATGATTTAGGAAAATGTCAACCTGGCATGCAGAAGGAGGCTGAAAGCATCCGACCAGGGTCCCACATGGGAGTCGAAACGCGGATGTTGCCGACACACCCTGTTGAATGCGAGAAAATGATCGATATAACCAGATAATGGCCGAAACATCGATTTTCTGGAAAGTCATTGAATCGGTTTCCGATCAAGGACGGCGGCTGATCCGCTTGGGCGACGGCGGCAGCGTCAAGAATGCCTCAATCGACAGGCTGGCCCGGGCGCTGGTCTCGGAAAAGGGCGAGGCCTCCGGCGTCGCCCTCGCCGCCTTGCTCATCGAGCGCTATGACGCTTTGGAAACGTCGGACAAGCGGGCGTTCTTTCGACTGCTCCTGGACGAATTCGGGCCGGATCGGGAGGCGTCGAGGCAGGCCCTGGCCGCTCTTGAAACCAATCCCGACGACGCGGCCGCCTTGTCGCGACTGCATTACGCGGCGGAGCCGAAGCGACAAGAGCTGCTGCGGTGCATCAATCTGGCGCCGGGCGGCATCACCGCGCTGGTCGCCATGCGCTCCAACCTGCTGGACGCCATGGCCTCCGACCCGGATCTAGCCGTGGTCGATGCCGACTTCGAGCATCTGTTCAGGTCCTGGTTCAATCGCGGCTTTCTGACGTTGGCGCGCATCGATTGGCAGACGCCGGCCGCCATCCTGGAGAAGATCATAGAGTACGAGGCGGTCCACGCGATCGAGGACTGGGATGATCTGAGGCGGCGCGTCGATGCGCCGGACCGCCGCCTCTACGCCTTTTTCCACCCCGCCCTGTCGGACCGCCCCTTGATTTTTGTCGAGGTTGCCCTGACCCGCGACACCCCGACGAGCATACAGCAGATCCTGGCAGAGGACCGCGAACCGATACCGGCTGAAGACGTTTCGACAGCGGTCTTCTACTCGATCTCCAACTGCCAGCGCGGCTTGCGCGGCGTCTCGTTCGGCAACTTTCTGATCAAGCAGGTCGTCGACGAGTTGCGCGGCGAATTGTCCCAGCTGCACACGTTCGCCACACTGTCACCAATACCCGGGTTAAGCCACTGGTTGCGAGAAGAAGCCATATTGCAATCGAATGTCTTGACGGATCGGGATCGGCAAATCATCGATGGCCTGACCGGCGGCGAAGGCCTGATCGATCGCGCGCAGGACACGGAGGTTAGGAAAGCCATGATCAGCCTGGCCGGCCAGTATCTGGTCCGCGAAAAGGCCAAAGACGGCCGACCCGTTGATCCGGTTGCCCGGTTTCATTTGGGCAACGGCGCCCGGCTTGAACGAATCAACTGGCTGGCCGATACCAGCGCCAAGGGTCTCGCCGAATCGCACGGTCTGATGGTGAACTATCATTACCTGGCCGACGAGATCGAGGCCAATCACGAGGCCTTTGCCAAGCACGACGCCGTCGCGGTCTCGTCGTCGGTCCGCCGATTGTTGAGATCCCGGCGTTCGGCCGAACGACCACAGACGTCGCCAGTACCAGCGGAGGCCGCAGGGCCGTGACCGAGAACCATCTTTTCGCCCAGTTCCGAGCGGCAATCGACCGGCCAGACGCTGTCTTCATCGAGACCGAGAACGGCGCGCGCATCACCTATGGCGACATGCTGGCTGAATCCGCCCGCATCGCCCGGGCCCTTAAAGGCATGGGGCTAATGCCCGGCGACCGCGTCGCGGTCCAGGTGGAAAAGTCGGTCGCGGCGTTGATGCTGTACCTGGGCGCTGTGCGCGCCGGCGCCGTCTTCCTGCCGCTGAACACCGGCTACACCGCGTCCGAGGTCGGCTATTTCCTGCAAAACGCGGAACCGACGCTGTTTGTCTGCGACCCCGCCAAACAGCATGATCTGGCCGCGGTGGCATCGACGGCGGGCGTGCCGCATCTGGAAACCCTCGACGCCGAAGGCAAGGGATCACTGGCGGAACGCTGGTCGCGAGAGCCCGCAGAGTTCGACGACGTGCCGCGCGGGCCTGAGGATCTGGCCGCCATCCTCTACACCTCGGGCACGACGGGCCTGTCGAAGGGCGCCATGCTGTCCCACGACAACCTGGCGTCGAACGCCCATACCCTGCGTCGGGCTTGGCGGTTCACGGCGGACGACGTCCTGATCCATGCCCTGCCGATCTTTCATACCCACGGCCTGTTCGTCGCCACGAACATCACCCTGATCGCCGGCGGCTCGATGATCTTTCTGCCGAAGTTCGACCCTGACCGCGTGTTGTCGGTGATGCCGCGGGCGACTGCCATGATGGGCGTGCCGACCTTCTACACCAGGCTGTTGGCCCATCCCGGCCTGACGCGCGAAGCGGCCGGCGGCATGCGCCTGTTCGTGTCCGGTTCCGCGCCACTTCTGGCCGAAACCCACGCCCAGTTCCGGGACCGCACGGGTCACGCAATCCTGGAACGCTACGGCATGACCGAAACCAACATGAACACGTCCAACCCCTATGACGGTGACAGGCGCGCCGGCACGGTCGGCTTTTCGCTGGACGACGTTGCGCTGCGCATCGTCGACCCCGAGAGCGGACAGCGCCTCGACACTGGTGAGGTCGGCGTCATCGAGGTCAAGGGCCCCAACGTCTTTCAAGGTTACTGGCGCATGCCGGAGAAAACGGCGGCCGAGTTCCGGCCCGACGGGTACTTCATCACCGGCGATTTGGGGGCCATCGACGCGGACGGCTATGTGTCGATCGTCGGTCGGGCCAAGGACCTCATCATCTCCGGCGGCTTCAATGTCTACCCCAAGGAAATCGAGGGCGAGATTAACAGGGTCGCCGGCGTGGCGGAGTCGGCCGTGATCGGTGTGCCGCATCCCGACTTCGGTGAAGGCGTCACGGCGGTGATTGTCCGCGCGCCCGATCACGCCGTTTCCGACACCGAAATTCTGGCCCAACTCGACGGCAGACTGGCCCGTTTCAAACAGCCCAAGAAGGTCCTGTTCGTCGATGAGCTGCCGATCAACGCGATGGGAAAGGTTCAGAAAAACGTGCTGCGAGACCGTTTTTGGAACACCTATGCACAATAGTTCATTGAATAGGACAAGGCGCAACGGTTTAATGCTCGCGAATTCGAATAGGTGGATGCCGGACTCTTGACTGACTTCTTTCAAGTAACTGGACGGTGACATAATGGAAGCCGCTTCGACTGCAGAGTCCTTGACCAGTAGAGCCTATGCCCAGCTGCGCGCAGCAATTATTGCGGGCGATTTGGAACCGGGGCGAAAGCTTAAGATCGACGAGCTGCGGCAACTATACGGCTATGGCGGCAGCCCGATTCGCGAGGCGTTGAGCCTGCTGACGTCGGACGGTCTCGTTTCGCGATTCGAGCAGCGCGGCTTCAACGTCGCCGAAGTCAGCCGTCGCGAGTTCAGCGAACTCCTGAAGACCCGTTGTTGGCTTGAAGAGCGGGCTTTGCGCGAATCCATCGCCAATGGCGGCAAGGAGTGGGAGGAACGCGTCATCCTGGCCCAGCACTGGTTGTCGCGCGAACCGCGCAGCCGGAACGACGGCGGCGCCTTCCTTGCCAACGAGGCGTGGGAAGTCCGGCATAAGGAGTTTCACACGGCCCTGATCTCGGCCTGCGGCTCGTCGATCCTGTTGCGCATTTGCGACCAGCTTTACGATCAGAACATCCGCTATCGCATGCTGTCGGGTCCGGCTGCCTATCCCAGCCGAAATGTCGCCGACGAACACGCCGCCATCATGCAGGCGACCCTCGATCGCGATGCGGATCTCGCGGTTGCCAAGCTGGTCGAGCACTACAACAAGACCGGTGCGTTTTTGGCTGAGCGGCTCTGACGGAATGGGGGTCGCGGCGAACGCACCCAGCGGCCATGATGGCCCGATGGCGTCGACGCTTCCCGACATCGATCAAACCCTCGCCACCACCTTTGGCTTCACCGATTTTCGACCCGGCCAGCGCACCATCGTCGAGGCGCTGATCGGCGGCGAGAACGTGCTCGCGGTAATGCCGACGGGGTCGGGCAAGAGCCTCTGTTACCAGTTGCCGGCCGTGATCTCACCCGGCACGACGCTGGTCGTATCACCCTTGCTGGCCCTGATGCGCGACCAGGTCGCCGCCCTGCGCAGGGCCGGCATCGAAGCGGGCTCGCTGTCATCGGCAACGCCGCCGCAAGAGGCACGGTCGGCGCTGGACGGCCTCGCGGACGGCAGCCTGAAACTGCTCTACATGGCACCGGAACGGTTGGCGGCGAACGGTACGATCGGTCTCCTGAAAGGCAAGATCGCGCGCATCGCGGTGGACGAGGCGCATTGCGTTTCCCAATGGGGCCATGACTTTCGGCCCGAATATCTGAAGATCCGCGAGGCGGCCGACGCGATCGGCCACGACCTGCCCATCGCCGCCTTCACCGCCACCGCCGATCCGGGCACCCGCGACGAAATCGCCCGGGCCATGTTCCGGCGCAAACCCAAGATCATCGTCCACGGCTTCGACCGGCCGAACCTGTCCATCGCCATGGAGCCCAAATCCGACCCGCGCCGACAGATCATCGCGTTCATCCGTCAACGTCCGGGCGCCAGCGGCATCGTCTATGTCTCGACCCGGCGCAAGGCCGACCAGCTTGCCGACGGCCTGGTGAAAGCCAACATTCCGGCGATCTCCTATCACGCCGGCCTGGACGGCGCGGAGCGCACGGCACGCCAGGACCGGTTTCAGCGCGAGGATGGCCTGGTCATCGTCGCCACCGTCGCGTTCGGCATGGGCATCGACAAGCCCGACGTGCGCTTCGTCGCCCATGCCGACATGCCCAAGACCATCGAGGCCTATTATCAGGAGATCGGCCGCGCCGGCCGCGACGGTCTGCCGGCCGACACGCTGACCCTCTACGGGCTGGACGACATGCGGCTGCGGCGCCTGCAGATCGACCAGTCCGAGGCGCCGGACCAGGTCAAGCGGGCGGAGCATCAGCGGCTGTCGGCCCTGCTGGCACTCTTGGAATCGCCCGCCTGCCGCTGGCGCATGCTGCGATCGTATTTCGGCGAGCCGTCGGAACCGTGCGGCCGCTGCGACGTCTGCCGCGACGGCATCGTCGAGGCGGACGCGACGACCGAGGCGCGCATGGCCTTGTCCGCCCTGTTGCGCACGGGCCAGCGCTTCGGCACGGAACATCTGATCGACGTCCTGCTGGGCGAAGAGACGGACAAGGTCCAGCGGTTCGGCCATGCCGGCCTGCCGACCTTCGGTGTCGGCAAGGAACGGACGCGGCCCGTGTGGCGCGGTATCTTCCGACAGCTCTATGCCGCCGGCATGATTGCCACGGACAGGGACGGCCACGGCACTTGGCAAATGGCGCCGGAGGCGCGGCCGCTGTTGAAAGGCGAGGTTCCCTTTTCCGTCCGCGCCGATGTGTTCCAGGCACGCGCCAAGCAAAAGGCACCGCCGGCAACCAAGGCGGCCCTGTCAGACCTAGACGAAGCCGGCCAGGCCCTGTTCGACGCCTTGCGCGCCAAGCGCCGTGAGGTGGCCGAGGCGGAGGAGGTGCCGGCCTATGTCGTCTTCCCGGACCGGACGCTGATCGACATCGCCATGAAGAAGCCGACCGACAAGTCGGCCTTCGCCGACGTCCATGGTGTCGGTCAGGCCAAACTGGACCGCTACGCCGACATGTTCCTGCCGATCGTGGCGGCACATCTCGGCCAACCTACCGCTCATTGAGGTTGTAGCGCATGATGCGCCCATGCGGCCCCTCCCGGTCCCGCTCCAACCCGTAACAGTCCCCCGGCGGCCCCTCGCGCAGCGCCAGAACATCCTCGATCCTGTCGCGGTCCTCCTGATCGAGGGCGAGGCCAAAGATGGCCTGGTTGGCCGCCAGGTGCCGTGTCGAGGTCGCGCCGACGATGGCCGCGGCCGCCCACGGCCGATCGAGCAGCCAGCGCACGGCCACCTGACCGATCGAAACGCCATGCCGCTTCGCGACCGTGTCGAGCGCCGACAAGAGCTGCTGAAACAGGTCCCAGCCGCCGAACTCGTCGATGATCAGCTTGTATTTGGTCAGCGAGCGGTTGGTGAAGGGCGTTTGCGGTTCCGCCGCGCCCAACCAGCGCGGCGCAAAAAACCCGCCGGCCAGCGTGCCGTAGCACAGAAGCGCGATGCCATGATCCTTGCAAAAGGCGACCATGCCATGCTCCGGCCGGTCGTCGATCAGCGAGTATTGAAGCTGATGCACGGCGACGGGCACCCCGGCATCGAGCAGCTGGCCGAGATGGGCCATGTCGTAATTGGTGACGCCGATGCGATCGATCTTGCCGCGCTGGCGCAGGCCTTCGAGATGAAGCGCGATTTCGACATGGCGGGCGACGGCAAAGTCCCACCAGTGGAACTGGACGAGGTCCAACCGTTCGGCACGGAGCCGCTTCAGCGAGCGATCGATGATCCGCTCGACATACGCCCCGTCGCACGTGTCCAGCGCACCGAGGTCAGGAACGAATTTCGTGTGAATCTGGATCCTGGGCGCCAAGTCCGGGTAGGCCGCCCGGAAATCACCGATCAGTTCCTCGACGCCGGTGTAATGATCGGCGCAGTCGAAGGTGGTAATGCCGGCCTCGACGAATTGGGCCATGTCGTCGATCGCTTGGGTCTGATCGACCTCCCCATGGCCGCCGGCGAGATGCCAGCCCCCCTTGATCAATCGTGAAATGCTGTAGTCGGGCCACAGGTCTGTGCGCTGAATCGCGGTCATGAGCCAGTCTTTATCACGGGGACGATTCCGGCAAGGCCGTCGCGTGATCGGCCTCCGCCAGACGCTTCAGCGCCATCCGGTCCACCTTGCTGGACGGCGTCAGGGGCATGGTGTCGAGGAAGACGATCTCCTCCGGCGCCTTGTAGCCGACGCGCTGACGCGCAAACGCAATCAACTCCACCGCGGACGGCCGGTCAATGCCTGGCTTTATGGTCACGTACGCGCGGACGTTCTCGCCATGAACGAGATCCCGAACGCCGACGACGCCCGCCAACGCGACACTGTCATGGGCCAACAACGCGTCCTCGACCTCCTGCGGAAAGATGTTCGAACTGTCGTGCACGATCAGTTGCTTGCGCCGGCCGCAGAACCAGTAATAGCCCTGATCGTCGGTACGCAGAACGTCGCCGGTATCGAACCAGCCATCGCGCCGGACTTCATTGGTCGCCTTTTCATCGCGCCAGTAATAGGGCGAAATGCCTTTGAACGTCACCCACAGCCGACCTTCGGTGCCGGGCTGGACCTCATGGAAATCGTCATCGCGGATCGAGGCGGTGAAGCCGGGCGCCGTACGTCCGACTGCGCCGCGCTTTGAGCGGTTCGACGAGATGTTGATGTGCGACAGGCCGTTTTCTGTCATGCCATAGATCTCGGTAATCGACAGGCCGGTCTTGGTCGCGAATTCGTCTGCTAAGGGGCCAGGCACCTTATCGCCGCCGGCGAGCACCAGCCGGACGGAATCGAAGTCGGCGGCCGTCGTTTGGTTCTCCCGCTCCATTTGGAACAGCAGTGCGGGCGGCATCTGAAAAATGGTCGGCCGCCATCGTCGCATGAGGTCGAGCGTCTCGGCCATCTGTCCAACCCGGGGAAGCAGGATGGCGGCACCGCGGCTCAAGCCGGCTAGCATCATCAGGAACGCGCCGATATGGGACGCCGATGACGCCGGCAAAACGATATCGTCCGCGCTGACCTGATAGGCGTACGCCTGATTGGCCAGCATCCAGCCCAGATTTCCGAATGTGTGAGTCACTCCCTTGGCCGGGCCGGTGCTGCCAGAAGTGAAGAAGATGAAGCACGGCGTCGACGGCGCGTGTTGCCCGAACGAAGCCGGGTCTTCCGATGGCAGAAACAGGCTTTCCACAGTCGACCCATGCGCGCCCTCGCCGGCTTCGATCTTCAGAGGCAAGTCCCGGGCGCGCGCGCTGGCACCAATGTCGGCGCGGCGTTCGGCGTGGTAGACGAGGGCGGCCGCGCCGCTGACCTCAAGCGCGTGATCGAGCTCCGGCGCGGTATAGCGATAGTTCAGCGGCACGGCGACAAGGCCGGCCTTCAACGTGGCCAGATAGTGAATGACGAGCGCATGACCGTTGGGCAACAGGGACGCCACCCGGTCCCCGATCTTTAGGCCCAGGCGCAAGAGATTGCGTGCATACAAGGTGCTGAGAGCGTCCAGCTGGCGCCACGACCAAGCGCCCTCGATGGTCGCCAGACCTGTTTCGTCCGGTGTCCTGTCCAAGCCAGGGCGCAGGATTTGCGAGAGCTCAACCGGCCCCGGCAGAGGTTCGCCGTAATTGGGCATTAGGGCCTCATCGGCTGTGGATGAATCGGCCCTGCCGCCAACGGTTTCTAACCAGGCGTCTGGCCATAGATATCGTCCGGCACATGCTCCAGCCAGTCGGTATGGCTGCCGTCGGCGCTTTCCTGAATGGCGACATGGATCATGCCGATCGTCGGTGAGGCGCCGTGCCAATGCTTCTCGCCCGGCGGAATCCAGACCGTGTCACCGGCACGGATCTCGCGCAGCGGGCCGTCCCACGCCTGCACCCGACCGACGCCGGACAAGACGTGCAGCGTCTGGCCCAGCGGGTGCGTGTGCCAGGCGGTGCGCGCGCCCGGTTCGAAATTCACCCGATAGGATCTAACCCTCGCCGGCTCCGGCGCCTCCAGAATCGGGTCCAGCCAGACGGTCCCGGTGAACCAGTCTGCGGGTCCGCGCCGGGTCGGTTCCTCGGCGGGCGATCGAACCTCCATCTCTACGCTCCTTGGTTTCTTGCCGATGTGCCGTAACGGATTATCGCGTGGGTAACGAGATAAAGCACGATCGCGTTCAGCACATGCCAGAAGAAATGGGTGCCGAGGGGATAGATACTGCACAAGGGTTCATCGATCATCCGCAGGGTTAGGGAAACCGCGAACAAGCCCGCGGCCACGAGCACCGCCGGTCCGGCCGCATGCCGCCGTGCGACGACCAAGAACAGACCGATCGCGGCCATGGTGATCAGCGCTGCGATGTAAGGCCCGCCGGGCACCCCGATCAGCGCCGGCGGCACGATGGCCAGCACCAGCACGACCAGAACTGCGATCAGTCCGCCCCAATAGGGCAGGCCCACCAACCGCGTGACCGCCAGGTAGGTCGCCGCCAGGATGAACAGGCCGATCGGAATGACGTCCGCTAGCGCCGCCCAGAACACGGCCAGCGTGTGAAACAGAAAACTGCCGATGCCGATGGCGAGGACCAGCAGCACCAGGATCCAGTTCGCCGGGTCATGGTTGGGCTGGCGACGCGCGCGGTTGAGCTCAACCGCCAACACCAAAGCGGCGATGATGAAGGCGAGATTGGTGACGGCGTTGATCGGCTCGGCCCAGAAATCCGGGCCGACCCGTTCGCAATAGACGTCGATATGGTCGCTTTCCATGTCCAGATCAGGGTAGACGGTCGGTGAAGGCGATCAACCGGCCTCCCTGTACAAATCGCCGCACATGGTCACACTGTGGCTCTCACCCTGGCCTCCCTGATGACATGAGACAAGGCACCATGGCTTTCGACTCGCTGCCCCCGCAATCGCCGATCAACCCGCGCGCGGACGCCTATGCCGAGACGGCGTTGACCCTGTCAAAGGAAGCGGCCGCCAGATGCCGTTGCGTGCTGGACGTGCCCTACGGCGACGACTATTGGCAGAAGGTCGACATCTACCTGCCGGACGATCCGTCGGCGACCGGGCTGCCGGTCTTCATGAACCTGCATGGCGGGGGCTGGACCCACGGCTATAAGGAATGGCTGGGCTTCCAGGCCCCGCCCATCGTCAGCCTGCCCGCGATCTATGTCTCCGCCTCATACCGGCTGGCGCCGGATCATCTGTATCCGACCCCGTTGGAAGACACCTTCCGGGCGTTGAAATGGACCGTCGACCATATCGCGGGCCATGGGGGCGACCCGAACCGGATTTTCATCGGCGGCCATTCGGCCGGCGGCCACCTGTCCAGCCTGGCGACATTGCGTCGAGACATGGCCGCCGATTTCGGCCTGCCGGACGGCGTGATCAAGGGCTGCTTTCCGGTCAGCGGGGTCTACGAGATCGACTTTGAAGACGCCGACTTGAAGGAATGGGCCGAGGGGCCGGGCAGCGTCATGCTGCGCAGCCGCGACGATGCGAAGGCGGCCAGCCCGATCGCCCATATCGAGGGCAATCGAACGCCGTTCTACATCACCTGGGCCGACGGCGACGGCATCTATGCCACGGTCACCGGCCCGAGAATGGTCGAGGCCCTGTCACAACAGCCGGGGCGGGTCGCGTGGCACGTCTTTGAGGACAAGAACCACTTTTCCGTCAATCTGGACATGGCCGATGAAAGCAACCGCTGGGTCCAAACGCTGCGATCCTGGATGGCGGTAAGCTAGACATGGCGCACCAATACAAAGCACCGCGCCGCGGCCTGAAATGAAACGCGTGAGCATCATGGGCGCGGGTCGCATCGGCAGACCGGTGATGAACTTCGTGCGCGATGGCGACCCTTGGCGGCTAACCGCCGTGCTGGTGCGCAGAAACCGCGCCTTCGCCGAGCCCGAGATCACCTCGGATGCCGATCGCTTTTTTGACCGCGAGACCGATCTCATTATCGATACTGCCGGGCCGGAGGCGCTGCGCGCCCACGGTGAGCGGGCGCTGTCCCTGGCCGACGTCTGGACGATCAGCGGTACGGCCCTTTCGGACCCCGACCTGATGCGGCACTTGGCGAAAACCGGAGAGGCGACCGGCCACCGCCTGCGCATCCTGCCCGGCGCGATCGGCGGCCTGGACGCGGTGTCGGCCTTGGCGCGCGACCCGTCGATGCGGCTTGGCATCCACGCCAAGGGTCCGGAGTCGATCGATGCGCCGGCCAATGCATTCTCCGGATCGGCGCGGGAGGCGTCGGCACGGTTTCCCAACATGGTGAATGTTGCCGCTGCGGCCGCCCTCGCCGGCCTCGGCCTGGACGCGACATCGGTCACGGTGACGGGCGGTAGCGAGGGACAAGGGCATCATCTCGGCGTCCGGGCAGAGGGTTCCTACGGTCGTTTGACCGTGGATATCGACATTCCGCCGGATCTCGCCACCGGCGACCACAATCCAGTGTCGGCCTCGATCATCGCCGCCCTTGTGCGCGAAACGCAGACCATCTGGGTTGGCTAGGCAGGAGAGGGAGTGATGGCCGAAAGCACGTCGCCGGAGGATGAGGTCAAGCGGCTGCACGACGACCTTCAGGCCTGGATCGGCCGGGGGGACGTCTCGCGCTGGCCCACGTTCGAGTCCGCGCTGGCCGACGATTTCGTTCAGATCGGCCCCGATGGTATTGCCCGCGACCGCGCCACGGTGCTCGATCTCGTCGCCGGCTTGAAGAGCATTGCCGGCCCCACCTTCGTCATCGAGATCAAGGAGGCGAGGGCGCGGACGCTCGGCGGCGGGTACGCCTTGGTCAGCTATCGCGAGGTTCAGCGCGGCGGTTCCAGGGACACCGATCGCTGGTCGTCCGCGCTTCTCAGCCGATCGTCGACAGGCGCATGGCGATGGCACCATCTGCATGAATGCTGGGCCGGTTAGGCCATGTTCCACCCCAGCTCAGCCGACCTGGCGTACGACTTTCGGTCCGGCATGCATGTCGTCATCACCGGCTCCGCGCTGATCGATCCGGAAAGGGGCGGCGCCAGTGCGGCGGTGATCGTCGATGGCGCGATCCTGCAGTTCGATTGCGGCCGCGGCGTCATGGAAAACCTGACACGGGCTGGCATCAATCCGGTCGACATCGACCATCTGTTTTTCACCCACCTGCACTTCGATCACATCGCGTCGTTCGGCTATTTCGTGATTTCCACCTGGATTGCCGGCCGCCAGCAAACGCTGCCGGTCTATGGACCGGCGGATACGCGCGAAATGGCGGAGACGCTGGTCTTCGACGGCCATTTCGTCGATGTCCGGTTCGCCCGCGGCCTGGTCGCGACATGGCCGGAGGATGTTCCCGGCCGGCCGCGCGACGAACCGCCGATCGAGGTTCGGGAAATCGGCCCCGGCATCGTGCTGAAGACAGACAAAGTGACCGTAACGGCGGTCGCCGTGCCGCATTTTCAGGATCTGGGCGTCCAAAGCCTCGGCTATCGCGTCGACAGCGCGCACGGCTCGGTCGTCATCACCGGCGATGGCAGGCCGTCCGACGCGATGATCGAGCTGGCCCAAGGCGCCGACGTTCTGGTCCATGAATGCGCCAAGCCGGACGCGGATATGGTCACCGGCGGCAAGCTGGCCCGGTCCAAGGCGACCGATACCCCGTCCGGCCCCCACACGACGCCGACCTGGTTGGGCCGGGTCGCGCGCGATGCCAAGGTCAAGCATCTGGTGCCAACCCATCTCGGCCCGTTCCGGTCCGTGCCGGCGGCCTTCGCCATGTCCCGCACCTATTATGGCGATACTCAACCGGGCCCTGATTTCTGGGCGACCTATGAACGCCGTATCCGCGAGACCTATGACGGACGCCTGACCCTCGCCCATGACGGGCTGGTGATCACGGTCGCTGAGTAGGCAGCCGCCACCACGTCCCGATTGAGCGACCAGGGAAATCTGTTATAATCAATTCAATACAAACAATTCGGTATCGGACATCGGGTTCCTGATGCCGGGACGGTCGTTAGCGGCCAGCAAAGGGGGAGATCATGTTGGACGATGCGCCCGTTGAGTGGATGTATCGGACCTTGTTCCGCATCCGCTTTTTCGAAGACCGGGTGCAGGAGCTGGCGCGCACCAACGCCGTGCCCGGCTATCTGCACACCTATCTGGGGTCGGAGGCGATCGCCGTCGGCGTAATGGCCGCGCTGCGCCAGGACGACTGGATAACCTCGACCTATCGCAGCCACGGCCACGCGATCGCCAAGAACGTTTCGCTCTACTCCATCGCCGCAGAGATCCACGGCCGCACTACCGGCACCTGCCAGGGCCGCGGCGGCAGCATGCACATCTCCGACTTCGACAAGGGCATGCTGGGCGCGCTGGGCATTGTCGCGGCCGGCCCGCCGCTGGCGCTGGGCGCGGCGTTGCAGGAACGCCGGTCCGGCAGCGACCGGATCGCCGCCTCGTTCTTCGGCGATGGCGCCCCCCATAACGGTGTGTTCCATGAGGCCGCCGGCCTGGCCAAGCAGTGGGAGGCGCCGGTCCTTCTGGTCTGCGAGAACAACGGCTATGCCGAGGCGACGGCGACCGACTGGCACCTCAACACCGACACGGTGGCCGACATGATGTCCGCCTATGCCATCCCGGCCGAGACGGTCGACGGCATGGACATGTTCACGGTATATGCGGCGGCCAAGCCGGCCGTGAACCGGATGCGCGCCGGCGGCGGCCCGGAGCTGATCGAGTTCCTGTCCTACCGTTTCTCCGGCCAGTATGAGGGCGACAATCAGGCCTATCAGCCACCGGAAGAAATCGCCGAGGCCAAAAAGCGTGACCCGGTGCTGCTGGCGCGGGAACGGGCTGCGCAGATGGGGCTGAACGCGGAGGCCTTGGCCAAGATCGAGGCCGAGGTGCACCAGGAGGTCGACGACGCCTTCGCGGCCGCTGAAAAGGACCCGTGGCCCGAACCCGAGGACGCCTTGAAGGACGTCTATGTCGACTATCCGGAGGGGCAGATCCGCTATGCGTGAGCTTACCGTCAAGGACGCCATCAACGAGGGTCTGCGCCAGTGCATGGAGGCGGACCCCAACGTCGTGCTGTTCGGCGAGGACATCGCCGGCGGACAGGGCCGCGACGACCATCCCGGCGCCATGGATGCCTGGGGCGGGCCGTTCGGCGTCACCCAGGGCTTATGCACCCAGTTCGGCCGCGAACGGGTGCGCGACACGACGATCGCGGAGGCCGGCTTTTTCGGTGCCGCCGTCGGCGCCGCCATGGTCGGCATGCGCCCGGTCTGCGAGCTGATGTATGCCGATTTCGCCGGTGTCTGCTTCGACCAGATGATGAACCAGGCCGCCAAGATGCGTTACATGTTCGGCGGCAAGCAGCGGGTGCCGATGGTCATGCGCACGGTGGTCGGCGCCGGGTTCCGGGCGGCGGCGGAGCATTCCCAGACGCTCTATTCCCTGTTCGCCCATATTCCCGGGCTGAAGGTGGTGGCGCCCTACAGCGCGGCCGACGCCAAGGCGCTGATCATCGCCGCCATCCAGGATGACGACCCGGTCGTCTTTCTGGAGCACAAGCGGCTCTACATGGAAAAGGAACCGGTCGACGAGGCGATGACGCCGTTGCCGCTGGGCCAGGGCGTGGTCCGGCGGGAGGGCAAGGACATTACCATCGTGGCGGTTCAGCGCATGAACCTGTTCGCCCTTCAAGCGGCCGAGGCGTTGGCCCAGGACGGTATCGACGCGGAGATCATCGATCCGCGCACCTATTCGCCGCTGGACGAGGATCTGATCCTCGGCTCGGTCGCCAAGACCGGCCGACTTGTCGTGGTCGATGAAAGCTACCCCCGCTGCTCGCTGGCTGCCGATATCGCCGCCCTGGCCGCCGAACGGGCGTTTGGATCGCTGAAGGCACCGGTCGCGCGGGTCACGGCACCGCACACGCCGGTGCCGTTCAGCCCGCCGATGGAGGACTATTTCATCCCCTCGGCGGAGCGAATCGCGCGGCGTGTGCGCGAGACGGTCAGCTTCTAAGGCCCGTCCATGCGGCCCGCCACGCCCAAATATCTGGCCGTCTATCAGGATCTGCGGCGCATGATCGAAGGCGGCCGCTATACGGTCGGCAGCCGGCTGCCCAGCGAGGGCCAGTTGACGATCGGTTTCGCCGTCAGCCGGATCACCGTGCGCCACGCCTTGGAAAAGCTGGTCACGGAGGGCTTTCTGGACCGTCGCCAAGGCAGCGGCTACACCGTCGTCGCTCAGTCGCCGCCCCAGCACAACTGCCTCTCATCCTTCACCGACGCGGTCTATAAGGCCGGCAAGACGCCCTCCTCGCGTCTGGTCGGGCTGGCGCGGATCGAGGGCGCGGACAGCCAGGATGCACCGGCCGGGTTGCGGTCGGCGGGCAGCCTGCTGAGGATCGAGCGGCTGCGCTGCATCGATCAACGGCCGGCCATGCTCGTGCGCACCTGGATGCCCGCCACCCTTGCGGCCTCTGCCGAACCGTCGGACTTTCCCGAAGACGGGCCTGAACAGTCCATGCTGCGCATCCTCAAGGAGCGCTTCGGCCTCGACTGGGCTTGGGCGTGTGAGGAAATCAGCTCCCTGGCGGCCCCCAAACCCGTCGCTGATCTGTTGTCGATTGATGTCGGCACCCCGATCTTGAATCAGGCCTGCACGGCCTTTGATGCGGATGAGGCGATCGTGTTCCATGAAGAACTGTTCCGAAAGGACAAGGTCAGCTTCGAACTGCGGCCCGTGCGGCGCGAAGTCCTGACACAGACACCGATGCAAGAGGCGGTCGGCCAATGACCGATACCCAACCGACCATCGCGCTGATCAAGGCGTCCCTGCCGACCTATTTCCCGGTCGACTATGGCGTTTTCGACGCCGCCGAACGCGCTTTGGCCTCGCTGGCGGACAGCGAAGGCTTCCAGCTTCACGTCGAGGCGGAGGTCCCCATGGATGGGCGGCAGACCGACGCCTGCCTCGACCGGTGCCGGGCGGCGGGCGCCGATTTCATCCTGCTGCTGCATGGCGGCTTCACCATGGGCGATGTCGCCAGGGCGGTAGCGGCATCCGGCCTGCGGGCCGGCTTCTGGGCGACGCCGGAGCCGGTGCGCGAGGGCGACATCAAGCTGAACAACTATGTCTCGCTGAACATGAGCCTGTCGATCGCCCGGCGGCTGCGGGACCTCTCTCAAGCGCCGGTGCAATGGTATTACGGCGCCCCGGACTCCGACCTGTTCGCCGACCGGTTCAAGGCGACCGTGACCGCCTTGAAGGCGATCAAAGCCCTGAGCCAAGCCCGCATCGGCATGATCGGGGGCCTGGCCCCGACCTTCTACAACATGGAGGTTGCAACCAACGCGCTGCATCGACGGCTTGGCGTCGATGTGGTCTACCACGATCTGGACGAGTTCACCGGTCGGCTGGCCGGGATCGACGCGGCCCGCGCGGCGGCGGAGCGAGATGCCATGCTGGCGGCCGCCCCCGCCGACGGCGTCAGCGATGAGGCGATGGAGATGTCGGCACGCATGACGCTGGCGCTGCGCGACATGGCGCAAGAGCATGGACATGCCGCGCTTACGGTCAGCGATTGGCCAAGGCTTCAGGAATATCCCGGCCTGCATCCGGGCGCCGCGTTCACCTGGCTGGAAGAGAAGGACGGCCTGCCGGTCGCCAGCGAGGGTGACGTTTTGGGTGCCATCAGTCAGCTCGTCGCGCGCTCGATCACCGGGCGACCCGGCTACTTGCTGGACATGACCGACCCGGACGTGGAGGCCGAGGCGCTGCTGATGTGGCATGGCGGCGGTGGGCCGCTCTACCTGGCCGACGAGGGCGGCGCCCGCTGGATCAACCACCCGATGCTGGGGCGCAGCGACCCCGAAGGGGCGCGCTTCGGCGCCATCGCGGACCTGGTCTTCAGCGACGGCCCAGTGACCGCCTTTCGGGTCGGCGAGGACGCCGGCGCGCTCTTTGCCATGCAGGCGCGGGTCGAGGGCCGATCACCGTCCGGTTTCACCGGCTGTCGCGGCTGGCTGCGCGATTTCGAGATCGCGGGCGAAGCCGCCTCGCTCTTGGACGTGGTCCAGACCACCATGGCCCATGGCCTGGAACACCATTTCGTCCTGGTGCCGGGGCACCACGCCGCTGCCTTGATCGAGTTCGCCTCGTGGGCCGGGCAGCGGCTGTTTCGGCGGGTGCCCTACGCACCCTATCTGGTCGCCGAGGACTATGAGGAGAGGTCGTACTGACATGGCGAAGCTGGGCGTTCATCTGGCGCTTTGGACCCGCGACTGGTCCGACGACATCCTGCCTTATGCCGAAACGGCAAAGTCGATTGGCTTTGACGGCGTCGAAATCTCACTGCTCGGCGATGTAGCGGCAGCACCGGAGGCGACGGGTGAGGCCATCCGCGCAATGGGGCTGGAGGCCACCTGCACGACCGGTCTCGGCCCGAGCACGGATCTCGCCAGCGAAGACCCGACCGTCCGGGCAGCCGGGGTAGACGCCCTGCGATCCTCGATCGATGTGACCGCGCGGCTCGGCAGCCCGCAGCTGACCGGCGTCATCTACGGGGCCTGGGGCGTTGTTGCGCCGGGTAAACGTCGTGATCGCCTGGCCTGGGCGCGCGACGGGCTGGCCGCAGTGGCCGGCGATGCCGAGGCCGCCAATGTCCAGCTCGGCATCGAGGCCATCAACCGCTACGAGACCGATCTGGTGAACACGGCCGACCAGGCCGTCGGTCTGGCCGAGGCGGTCGGCTCCAGCCATGTTGGCGTCCTGCTCGACAGCTATCACATGAACATCGAAGAGGTGCTGCCCGCCGACGCGATCCGGCGGACGGGGCGGTGGTTGCGGCACTTCCATGTTTCGGACAATGATCGCGGCGCGCCCGGCGGCGGGCTGATCGACTTTGCGGCACAGGCGAAGGCCCTTGCCGAGATCGGCTATGACGGCTGGGTCACGACCGAGATGTTCATTCTGCCGGATGTGAATGTCAGCGCGGACCTGACGATCTGGCGCGCGATCGAACCTGGCCCGGACGAAGCCGCGCGGGCAGCCTTGTCCCACATGCGAAAGACCTTTGGATGACGGGCACGATGGACCGCGACCGGGCGGTCGATCTCATGGTGCGCCTCGACCGGCGCTTTGCCGAGGCCAAGGACGACCTGAACGCGCTCGATGCCGCTGTCGGCGATGGCGATCACGGCACGACGATCCAGCGGGGTATGGCAGCGGCTTTACATGCCGTCCAAGCGGCTGATTGCGCGTCCGCCGGCGCGGTGTTCAAGGTGGCCGGCGACGGGTTTCAAAGGGCCTCCGGCGGCGCGGGCGGCCTGCTGTTCGCGCAGATCTTCAAATCCATCGGCCAGGCCGCGGGGGATGGCGATGTCGCCCCCGGCGATCTCGCCAAAGGGCTGGCCGGCGCCAAAGCGATGGTCGCGCGTTTCGGCCGCGCCCAGCGGGGCGACAAGACCATGCTGGATGCCTTGGGACCGGCGGCTGATACCCTGGCCAATGGCGGCGACCTGGCAAAGGCGGCGGCAAGCGCTGCGAACGGTGCGGCAGCGACGCGTGACATGGCCGCTACGCAAGGCCGGGCGCGTTTCGTCGCGGATGGCGGGCGCGGCCACATCGATCCGGGCGCCCAGTCGGTGGCGCTGATCGTCGAAACGCTGGCGGCCGTATAGCACCAGGACCCAACAGGCGGCGTAGGGGGAAACTCATGAAGAAGATGCTGAACAAGGTCGAGGAAGCCGTCGACGAGATGATCGACGGTTTCGTCAAGGCCCGGCCCGATCACGTCAAGCGCTGGGCCGGTAATCCGCGCGTCGTGGTGCGCGCCAACCAGAAGGGGCCGGGCAAGGTCGGGCTGGTGATCGGCAACGGCTCCGGCCACGAGCCGATCGCCGTCGGCTGGGTCGGCGACGGCATGCTGGACGCCAATGCGGTCGGCGACATTTTTGCCGCACCGCCGCCCGAGCTGATTTGCGATGCCATTCGGGCCGCCGATACCGGCGCCGGCGTTCTGCTCTTGATCTCCAACCATGCCGGCGACGTCATGAATGGCGAGGCTGGGGCGGACCTGGCCCGAGAAGCCGGCATCGAGGTCGAGACGCTGTGGATGTATGACGACATCTCCTCCGCCCCGCGCGATCAGTTGGACCGGCGGCGCGGCGGGCCCGGCACGACCTTCATTTACAAGATCGTCGGCGCCCGGGCCGAACAGGGCGCCGGCCTGCAAGAACTGAAGACCCTTGGGGAGAGCGTGCGCGACGCCACCTGCACGCTGGCCGCGTCGCTGACACCCGGCGTGTCGCCGCTGACCCGCCTGCCGATGTTCACCCTGCCGGAGAACGAGGTCTTCGTCGGCATGGGCGTCCATGGCGAGCCGGGCGTTGCCAGCATGCCGGCCGGCGTCGCCGACGACATCGTCGCCTTCATGGCCGGCAAGATCCTGGACGATCTGCCATTCCGCCAGGGCGATGCCGTGCTCGCCATGGTCAACGGCATGGGCGGCACGACCTTGATGGAACTGCTGGTGATTTACCGCAAGTTCGCGGAATGCCTTGGCGAGCGCGGCGTCGAACTGGCCGCCGACCCGTTGATCGGCACCTATGTCACGACCCAGGAAATGGGCGGCTTCTCCCTGTCCCTGTGCCGGGTGGAGCCATCGATGATCGCCCTTTGGAACGAGCCGCAGGGCGCGCCGTTCTTTGCCATGTGACGACGAGGCCCGAACAGCCCGTCAGAACAGAATGATCGCCAACAGAAAGATCACGTAAAGGCCGACGAAAACCATCGGCACGATCGCCTCTTGGCGGGCGATGGATTTGTACTCGCTGTAGGCCGGCCCCTTCTTGATCATCCGCCATTCGTCCGTATAGGGCGCGACGGGAAAGCGCGCCTCCATCTCGGTGATCACGTCGAAGCGGGCCTTGGTCAAGATGCGATAGGACCGGGTCAGCAGCCACCAGACGGCGCAGACGATAATGCCGGCGATCGGCAGCGCCACCAGCCAGAAATTGCCGCCGGGCTGCAGTTCCAACAGCGCGCCTGTGATGCTGGAAATACCGGCATTCACGGTCAGGAAATAGCGGCTGTTGGCACCGCGCCGATTGATCAAGGCTTCGGTCTGGCCGGCATAATACAGGTAGAGCTTCATCAGCATCGACCCGTCGGCATCCGGGAACTTCTCGACCGCCATCGGCGCCTCTTCCGCCGCTTGTTCACCGTCGCTCATTCAGTGTCCTCGCAGCCTTCGACGCGCAGATTGTACTCACATTCTTCCGCGGGCGAGAGCGGGTCCAGCACGTCCACGACGGAGACGGCATAATCCCAAAGCTCGTCCATCGACTGGAAATGCCGCCAAATCCTGGCCGTACGGTCGCGCGACGCGGTCACGATCAACGCGCCGTCACCGGAAAACGTCGCCGATAGGACCGGACCGCTATGCCCCGCCATGACTGCGATCAGATCGCCGCTTTCAACATCCCATAGCCGCACGGTCTCATCCGTCGAGGCGGTGACGAGGCGATCGCCGTCGGGCGAGAACGCGACCGAATGAACGGCCGAGTCATGGTCGGACAAAACCTGCTCTTCGACACCCGTGTCGGCGTCCCACAGCCGGGCCGTGCCATCAGTCGAGGCCGTGGCGATCCGGCTGCCCTCCGGCGAGAAGGCGGCGGTGGTTACCGCCCCAGCATGACCTTCCAGTTGCAGGATCTCCGACCCGTCGTCGGCGTCCCACAGCCTTGCAGTGTTGTCGGACGAGGTCGTCAGGACCCGGTCGCCGTCTGGCGAAAACGACACCGAGGTGACCTGATCCCCGTGGCCGTCCAGCAGCGCGCGTTCGCTGCCGTCGGCCGCATCCCAAAGCCGGGCGCTGCCATCCTGCGCGCCGGTCACGATTTGGCTGCCGTCCGGCGAGAAGGCGGCGCGGTTTATGGCGGCTTCGTGGCCATTAAGCGCGGCGATCTCCTCTCCGGTCGCGACGCGCCACAGCCGCGCGGAACGGTCGCGGGAGGTCGTGACCAATTGCTCGCCATCAGGCGAGAAGACCGCGTTGGAAATGTCTGCGCCATGGCCTTCGAGGGTGGCAATCGGCTCTCCGGTCTCGGCGTGCCAAAGCCGCGCGGTGTCGTCCTGAGACGCGGTAACGATGGTCGTGCCGTCCGGCGAGAACAGCGCGGTCGTCAGCGGTTCTGCGTGGCCATCGAGATCGGCCAAGGTGCGCTGCTCGGCGATGTTCCAGACCCGCGCGGCATTGTCCGGCAGCGCGGTGATGATGTGCCGCCCATCCGGCGACAGAGAGACGGCCGACGCTGTGCCAACGAAATCGTCGATCAGCGTCACCTCCGTCCCGTCCGCCGCGTCCCAGAGCCTGGCCGCGTTGTCGAGGCCGGCGGTGACGACACGGCTGCCGTCGGGCGAAAACGCAGCCGTAACCACATCGTCGTCATGGCCGCGCAAGACGGCGATCTGCAATCCGGTCCGCGCGTTCCAGACCCGCGCCGTATCGTCCCATGAGCTGGTTACCACCCAGGCCTCGTCGGTCGAGAATGCTGCGTTGGAGACGATGTCCGAATGGCCACGCAAGACGGCCTGGGACGCGCCCGTGACCGCATCCCAAATGCGCGCGGTGTCGTCGGCGGAAACGGTCGCGACAAGGCGCCCGCCGGGCGAGAACCGCACCGCGAGGATGTCGGCCTCATGGCCGCGCAGCACGGCGATCAGCCCGGCATCCCGCGCGTCCCACAGGCGCGCCGTGTTGTCCGAGGCGACCGTGATGATCCTTGTCCCGTCCGGCGAGAAGGCGGCTTGCGTCAGGCTGGCGCGATGGCCGCCGAGCATGGCGATCTCCTCGCCATCGTCGGCCGCCCACACCCGCGCCGTCTCGTCCTTTGAGGTGGTGACAAGCCGCGAACCGTCGGGCGAAAACGCGGCAAACGTGACCGAGCCGTTGTGGCCCTCAAGCCGGTTCGCCTCATCGCCGGTTTCCATATCCCAAAGACTCACCGAGCCATCCGTTGCGGCGCTGGCGGCAATCGACTCGGCGGGTGCATACGCCATAAAGCCTTGATCGGCAGGTACCTCCAGGGACGTGGTCACCGCCGAGCCGTCCGCGGTCCAGGTTTGCACGGTGCCGTCATCGGCGGCGGTGATGATCTCCGCGCCATCGGCGGAAAAGCCCACCCAGCTCATCGGCAGGTCGTGGTCGCCCAGCACGGCCAGTTGCGCGCCGCTGTCGGCGTCCCACAAGCGCGCCGTGCCATCCCAAGACGCCGTCAGAATCCGGCTGCCGTCCGGCGAAAACCGTGCTGACGTAACGAAATCCTCGTGACCACGCAGCACCATGGTCTCACGGCGATCCAGCAAGGCCGCGGCGAGCACGCGCGGCACCTCCATAATCTCGGCGATGTCGGGCCAGCCATCGGGGTTGGCCTGCGGCATGGCCCTCAAGGCGACGTCGATCGCCTCGCCGATGTCGCCATCCTTGAACAGCATTTCGGCCAGGATCGCGCGCGACCGGGCTTGTTCGACCTGAGACTGATACAAAGCCACTTCGGCCGAATCGCGCTGCTGTTCGGCCACCACCGCCTGCCAGGCGGCCGCGGCGGAAAAAACCGCCAGCAGGAGAATGGCCGCAACCGCCGACCAGCGGATCCACATGCGCTGGCGCTGCCGCTTCTTCAGAGCCCTGTCCGCCTGATCGATGCTGCGATCGATAAAGCCGCGATTTGCGTCCGACAGCTCGTCGCCGCGTTGGGCGCGCCACTCTCGCGCCGTCGTCAAGGCCAGACCCATCAGCAGCGCGTTGTCCTTCTGGTCCTTGTCGGCGCCTTCCCAAGCCAGACGCGCGGTTTCCAGTTGGCCCTTCCAGATCAGGAACTCCCGTTCCGCGTCCAGCCATTGGGACAGGCGCGGCCAATGACGCAAGAGCGCCTCATGAGCCACTTCGGCGACGGGTTCTTCATCTGCATCGCTGGTGGTCAACAGTCGCCAGTCGCTGCCAGCCAGCTCGTCCGCCAGGGCCCATTCCGCGTCGGTGCAATCCGATCGCTGGGCGCGCCGTCGCACCGGCTGGCCCTCGCGCGGCACATGGGCCAAGCGCAGCGTCAACAGGCGACGCAGCGTGTCGGTATCGTCGGGGTGCAGCTCCAGGAAACGTTCGGCCCGGTCGACCAAGGGCCGGCTGACGTCCACAACCCGGAACGGAAAATGCAGCGTCCCGGTCGACGCGTCATCCCGGCGCATCTCCTCCCACGCGTCCTGCATCAGATAGGACAGCATGGGCAGGCCACCCGGCTCCTTATAGGTCGCCTCGGCGATCACCGACACGATGTCCGGGTTTTCGAACCGCACGCCCAGCCGTTCGGCTGGTTCGCGCACGACCCGCTCGATCTGCTGCTTGGTCAGCGGCGGCACGTCGATGCGGTCCCCGTTGGCGAAGAACGGCTCGTCGGCTTGCCACTGGCCGTAATAGTCGGCGCGCAGGCTGGCCATCACCATGATGTCCGGATGGCTGACGGCGCCGCCGATCAGCCGGGAAAAAACGGCGGCGTCGTCCGGCTCGGCCCTCGTGTAGAGCTCCTCGCCCTGGTCGACATAAAGAATGGCCTTAGTCGGGGGCTCGGCACCTGTCCGGCGGGCGATTTCCTCGCGCGCCGCCCGCGCCAGCTCCGTCAGGTCGGAGCCCTCACGAAACAGCTTTGCCCAGGCACTGGCTTCGCGCTCGATGGCGCTGGGCGAGTCCAGCCAGGTGCGCGCGATCGACCGTGCGAGTTCCTTGCACGGTTTGACGCCCGGAGTCACGACGATCGGCAGCCAGCCGGGGCTGGTTTCCATGTCGGCCGGCCACTCCCGGTCAAGGTCACCCGGCCACATGCGGCTGCGCAATGCCGCCAGCACGCCGGCAAAGGCGACCGAGGACTTGCCGACGCCCGAGCTGCCGATCAGCGTGTGGATACGGTCCGGCCGCTGCCTGAGTGCCTCCAGGATCTCGCCGGTCAATGCCTCGCGGCCGACGAAAAAAGCCGAGTCTTCGGTCTTCATCGCCGGCAGGCCGGCATAGGGATTGACCTGCCGCCACAACGGTTCCACCTCGGCGCCCGCCGGAATGCCGGCACCGTCCATGGCGGACAGGATCTGGCCGATCAGTTCCTCAAACGGATGCCGCTCGAAAATCAGCCGATGAAAATGGTCGAGGAACGGCAGGCCGGGCAACCGCTCGGCCAGCGCGATGGGCGCGATCAGCGGTCGCCCCGCCTTGCGGTTGCGCTTCAGCGCGTCGTAATACTCGATTTCCTGCCAGTCGCCGACCCGCTCGCCCAGCAGCAGCACGACCGCGTCGGCCTGGGCCAGTTCCTGGCCCAGCAGATCCATCCAATAGGCGCCGACCTGATTGCGTTCCGGCGCGAAGTAGATGTCAAGATCAGGGCGTGCCTGCTTCAGCGCTTCGCAGATGCGCTCGGCGATCCGGCGATCGCGATTATTATAGCTCAAGAAGACATGCATCGGCTTCATCATGTCATCTTTTGGCCGACCGGTCGCGCAGTATATCCACGATATCCACGCAATCGAATACCGGCCAAGTCGTGGGTATGACCGACATTTACACGCATGACGTCAGCGTGCCGTGAAATCGCACCGACGCGAAGTCAGCCGCACGCGGTTGTTTGACGGGCGCTCAAGCCGGAACAGGCAATCGCTTTGGGTTGATTGCCACGACGTCGAAGAAGTCCTCCGACATCCGAAACGGTGTCAATTCGGCGTCCGGCTGGCGGCCCGAGAGGCGAAACAGCCGAAAACCCTGCGTTTCGAGATACCTCGTCATCTCCAGAAAGCGTGCGCGCCCTTCCGGCGTCTTCGTCACATGGCCCTTTTCGGCAATCAGCATCTTCACGACACCGGACGCAATGATCTCCCTGCCGCCGGCCACCACCTCGGGTTCCAGCCCTTCGACATCGATCTTGATGACAAGGGGCCGGCCTTTCAGCTTTGGCCGCAGCCTGGGCAGCACATCCAGCGACAGTGTCGGCACCAGCAGTTCCGGTGGTCGCTTAGCTTGGTCCGGCGAGTTGCGGCCCAGAACGCTGTGGCCCATCGTGCCCATGCCGCCCATCAACGGCGCCAGGCCGATCCCGTTGCCTGCAGCAGCCGCGATCGGTGTGACGTGCCGATGCAGGCGATTGACCTCGATGGCCGTCATCAGCACCGTGAGGTTCTGAGGATGTGGCTCTAGAGGCACGACGTAGACATCGCGAGGCCCAACCGTTGAGACGGTCAGCGAATAGATGCCCCAATGGGCCCCGATATCGATGAACGCGTCACCCGGGGCCAAAGCCTTGAGCACGACGCGCCGCAAGGCGACTTCGTAACCACCCTCGCTTTGCTCTCGCAAAGCCAAGGCGCGCCCACCCGGATCCTTCTCAAAACCAGGCGGCAGTACGAGCTTAAAGGCGGGCGCCCCGGCTCCGTCAGTGAAGACGGACCGAAGCAAGAGATAGTTGCCTGGGCCCTTTTCCACGTTGAAGTTGGCCATTGAGCGACCCAGGCGGTAAGTGCGTGCCGAAAGAGATGCGCCAGACCCTATCCCGGCCCAATCAGCCGAACAAGATCCTGTTTCTGAGGTGGGGCAGCCTCGACCTAGAGCAAATTCTGACCGTTGAGAATCGAGGGGGATTCCCAAGGTTCTGGAAATCTGATTCAAGATGCAGGCTGGTGAAGGAGGCCAGCCTGTATG
>JANQGH010000041.1 GCA_028277405.1 Alphaproteobacteria bacterium
ATGATGAAGCTGCGCGACGAGCAAGGCATCTCGTTCCTTTACATCACCCACGATCTGTCAACCGCCTACCAGATCGGCGACAAGATCATTCTGTTCTACCAGGGCACCCTGGCCGAGGAAGGCAACGTCGCCGAGGTCATCTCCGAGCCCAAGCACCCCTACGTTCAGCTTCTGATCGACAGCGTGCCGAAGCCGGACCCGAACATCCGCTGGCAAGGCGAGGTTGAACTGCCGGCGGAGGAGGAGTTTCGCACCGCCGCCGCCAAGGGCTGTCGCTTCTACCAGCGCTGCCCGAACCGGATGGACCGCTGCCTGGCCGAGTTGCCACCGCTTTATGATGTCGGCGGACCCGGGCACCGTGCTTCCTGCTTCCTTTACGACACCCAGCAAGTGGCGGTTGCATAGGCCGCGCCAGCCAACGGCGCGGCCGCGCCGACCAAATCCGCCGCATTGAAAGCCCCGACGCGTGAAACACACGATTTATTGGACACCGCGCAAAATCCTGACGCGCCTGGACCTGATCGAGCCGCTGGTCTATCGCCGCCGCCAGCCGATCGCACCGTTTCGGTACGCCGCCCTCGCAGATGCCGAGACCGCCCCGATCGTTGACCCCTGTTTCGACGACAGTTCCTGGACGGTTATCGAGCCAGACAGCTATTGGGGCGCCTGGCGAACCAACTTCATGCTGCGCACGCGCTTTCAGGCGCCTGCCGATTGGGGAAGCCACGGCCCCGTCACGCTGCACCTGCCCCTAGGCGTCGCCGGTGACTTCTTCTGCCATCCGGAGGCGCTGGCCTACCTGGACGGCGCGCCCTACGCCTCGGCAGACCGCTACCACCACGAGATCCATCTGCCGGATCGGTTTCTGGATGGCAAGCCGCACGCGCTGGCGCTGCACGGCTGGACAGGCCATGACGACTGGCCGGCAAACCTGGATGCCAAGACCAAGCTGTTCATGCGCGAATGCGCGGTGGTCGAAATCGATCGTGCCACGGAGGCCTTCATCCGTCTGGCCCGCACCACGCTGCAAGTCACGGAACAGTTGGACGAAGGCGCACCGGAGCGCGCCCGGCTGCTGAACGTGCTAGACGACGTATTCACGATCCTGGATACACGCGACCCCATCGGTCGCGACGCCTTCTATGACAGCGTACCCAAGGCCCTTGACGCGCTAAAGCTGGGTGTCGCCGATGCAGGCTCGCCGATCGATGTCGATATCGTCGGGATTGGTCATGCCCATATCGACGTGGCCTGGCTGTGGACGCTGGCGCAGACGCGCCGCAAATGCGGCCGGTCGTTCAGCAACGTGCTGCGCATGATGGACGACTACCCGGACTACCTCTTCTCCCAGAGCCAGCCCCAGCTCTACAAATACACCGAAGAGGATTATCCGGAGATCTTTGACGGTATCAAACAGCGCGTAAAGGACGGGCGCTGGGAGGTGATGGGCGGCACCTGGGTCGAGCCCGATTGCAACACAACGGGCGCGGAATCTCTGGCGCGCCAGTTCCTGCTCGGCCGGCAGTATTTTCGCGACAAATTCGGCGAGGCCGAGACGCCGGTGATGTGGCTGCCCGACACGTTCGGCTTCGCCGGCTCGCTGCCGCAATTGATCCGACAGGCCGGCCTGAACTGGTTCGTCACCTCGAAGATCAGTTGGAACCAGTATAACCGCCTGCCCTACCAGCTGTTCTGGTGGCAGGGCATCGACGGCACACGGGTGCTGACCCACTTCATGACCACGCCGCACGAAATCGGCCATCTGCCTCACGGCACGACCTACAACGGCATGATGACGCCGGAGGAGGTGCTGGGCACCTGGCGCAACTTCGACCAGAAGGAGACACACAGCGAGCTCATCACCGCCTACGGCCATGGCGATGGCGGCGGCGGGCCGACCCGCGAGATGCTGGACAACGCCGCCCTGATGGCCGACATGCCGGGCTGTCCCCGCGTGCGGCCGGGCACGGTGCGGGAGTTCTTCGAGCGTGTCGAGGCCGAGGCGCAGGATTTGCCGGTCTGGAACGGTGAGTTCTACCTGGAACTGCATCGCGGCACTTTGACCAGCCAGGCCCGCACCAAGCGCAACAACCGCAAGAGCGAGTTTCTGCTGCACGACGCGGAGTTCCTGGCGGCCATGGCCGCGCAGTTCGCCGATCACCCCTATCCGCACGAGGCGTTCAATGCGGCGTGGGAACTGGTCTGTCTGAACCAGTTCCATGACATCCTGCCAGGCTCGTCGATCACCGAGGTCTATGAGGACGCCGACAAAGACTATGCGCGCATACGATCATTGGCGGAGGATGCGCGAGACGCGGCGCTTGATGCCCTGTCGGAACTGCTGCCGGCCAATGCCGTTGCCTTGGCGGCCAACCCGACCTCTTTCGGCGGCAATCGGATCGCCTTTCTGCCCGGCACGCCGGTCGACGGGCTGACGGACCTGCGCGCGTCCGAAGCCTTGGCAACCCAGCAGGTAGAGGGCGGCACTTTGGTCGCCCTATCAAACCTGCCTTCCTATGGCCTGATCGGCCTGGCGCAAGGCGAAGCGACGGCGCCGGAAACGGCGGTTTCGATCGAGGCGAGAGGAAGCGGATTCACTATGGAGAACCCCCTCATTCGGGTCGAACTCGACCGAGCCGGCAACCTAACGAGCATTCGCGACAAGCAAGCGGACCGCGAGGTGCTGGCGCCGGGCGAAACCGGCAATCAGCTTCTGGTCTTCGAGGACCGGCCGATGACCTGGGACGCCTGGGACATCGACATCTTCTATGAGGACCGCGAGGAAAGGGTCGACGGCGTGGAGGCAATCGAGATCGTCGAGCGCGGCCCGCTGCGCACCAGCCTGGCCGTTCATCGCCGCTTTCGCGACAGCCGGATCACCCAGCACATCCGGGTCTACCACGACAGCAAGCGCATCGATTTCGACACGGTGATCGACTGGCACGAAAGCCACTTCCTCCTAAAGGCGGCGTTCCCGGTGGACATTTTGAGCCCATCCGCCACGTTCGACATCCAGTGGGGCAACGTCACCAGGCCGACGCACCGAAACACCTCGATGGATTGGGCACGGTTCGAGACCGCAGCCCAGAAATGGGCCGACCTCAGCGAAGGCAATTACGGCGTCGCGCTGCTGAACGATTGCAAGTACGGCTACGACGTGCGCGACAATGTCCTACGCCTGACCTTGCTGAAAAGCGCCACCATGCCAGACCCGGTCGCCGACCAGGGCGAACATCGGATGCTTTACAGCCTGCTGCCGCACACCGGCAATTGGCGCAATGGCGTGCCTGAGGCGGCCTATGCGCTCAACGATCCGGTGATCATGCGACCCGTTGCCGATGCGGCCGGTTCGCAGTCAGCGCTCGGGCTGGTGACTGCCGACAGTCCCAACGCGATTATCGAAACCGTCAAATGGGCGGAGGACGGCAACGGCATGATTGTCCGCCTCTACGAAGGTGAAGGCTCGCGCGGACCGGTCAGACTCAATCTCGGCTTCGAACCGGCCGCCGCTTATCGATGCAACCTGCTGGAAAGCAACGAGACAGAGTTGACCGTCGACGGAAGTCTCGTTTCGCTGACCCTGAAACCTTACGAGATCGTCACGCTCAGACTGATTGCCGGCTAACACCAAGGATCGATCGGCCTGAAACGCTCCCAAAGGAAACCAAACGCGAGATCGTGTAACGGGACCTCCGCCGATTATTGTTTTTCCGCATTAGGGTCGGCGTAATATCCATAATACTCGTATTGGCGTCGCCTCTCCGGTTCCTGGTTTAGCACGGCGAAGAACGCCGCATCGCTTCGCATGGCCTCTTGGATCTGTAGCGCGGCCGCGCGAATGTCGCGCTGATGGACGACCGAGTGCCGGACCATCATCAACACGGCATCGGCGTGATGGGCGATGTAACGCGCATCCACCACGGGGATGAGCGGCGGCGTGTCCAGAATGACGGTGTCGAAGTCGCCGCGCGCCCGTTGAACCAGGGCATCGAACGTGGGGGAGTTCAATAGTTGATCGGTCGGCGTCTCGCTATGGCGCGCGCCCAACACCATGGACAGGCCCGACATCGCATCGCGCACATACAGGGACTTCGACAACTCCCCACTGCCCGGGTCATTCAGATAGTCGGAGAAACCCTCCTCGGGCATCAGGCCCAACTGCTTGTGCAATGTGGGTTTGCGCAAGTCCGCATCGATCAGAAGCACCTTGCCGCCGGCCATGGCGTAAGTGCGCGCAAGCGCAAGCGCCGTGGTCGTCTTGCCCTCATAGGGAATGCTCGATGTGACCAGGATGACCCGGCCCTGGTCATCTAAGCCGGCGTCCGCCATCGACCGTTGGCGTGCCCGAAAGCTCTGATCGACGGCCGCCCTTAGACGGCGGACCGCTTCGGCGTAGTGTGACAAAGGCGATTGAACAACGCTATCCGCCAGCGACAGTTGGGTACCTTCTTGGGCGGATCTTGGGATGGTCGTGGCGACCTTGGCATGCAAAACGTCGCGCAACTGGTCGGCGGAACTGATGCCACCGACATAGTATTCCCGCAGGAACGCCAGTCCGACACCGGACCCGACCGCCAGCACAAGGGCAACACCGAGGATAAGCCTTCGGTTCGGGAATGTCGGCTCGCTCGGCGGCAGTGCGGGCGCCACGATCCTGCTGTCGGCGATCTGGATATTGGCTTGGGTTTCGAGATCACGGAGCCTCGACAACAGCGTCTGGTATTGGCGACGCGCGATGCTCGCTTCTTGCTGCAACTGGTACAGGGTGGTCAGAAACGCCGACGAAAGCTCGCCCTGCAGCATCACCTCCGGGATCTGGCTGCGGTAGTCTCGTGCGGTCGCCTCCAGGTCGGCGATTTCCGACCGCAAACCGGCGATGGCGAGGTCGGCGCGGTTGATGGTATCGGCCTCCACCTGTGCCAACGCTCGTCGCAGATCGATTTCTTCCAGCGAGCCCACCGCCGCGACGCTGAGCCGGCGCTCAAGCCGTTCGCGCTGCCGATCCAACTCCTGAAGGGCCTCATCGCCCAGCCGGCTCGACAATGTCGCCCAGTCGCGCTCGTCGAGAGCCTGTTGGGCAGCGATGGTCATGGCCTCGACACCCAGCCGCTGATCGTCGATTTGGTCGATAAGGCGGCGCATTTCGGCGACCTCCGACGCGCCGCTTTCCGCCTCGATCTCGGCCAGATTAAGGTCGACAAACGCGTCGAGGGCATCCTCGGAATCGGCCAGGGCCTGGCGCGCGGCATCGCTCTGGCCCAACAGCGCATCGCGCGCCCTCAGCGAGACAGCGACTTTTGCGTCGACTTGGGCCGCGATGTAGGTTTCGGCGAGGGCATTCGCCAAGCCGGCGGCCCTATCCGGGTCCTCGGAATCCACCGATACCGAGATGATGTATGTCAGACCGACGCGCCGAACGCTGACCGCGTTCCGAAAACGTTGAAGGACGCCCTGGACCAGAACCTCGCCCGAGGCCACAGCTTCAATCTCAAAGCCTATCGCGCGCAAAACCCTGTCCATCAGGCTGATTTGCGGCCCAAACTCCGGATCGCGAACCAGGCCGTGATCATCCAACACACCGAGCGCAACTGCGTCCGATCGCAGAATCTCCACCTCGCTGTCGACACGCGCGTTGGCGGCTGAGGCCGGCGAGGCCAGCTGTTCGGACGGATCAAGCAGGTTCCTCTGTGCAGGATCGACGAGGATCAGGGTCGACGCAGTAAAGACCGGCGTGACCGAAAACAGATAGATCAGCGCGGCCCCAACGAAGACGGCGATGGTCAGGACGATCAGCCTCATCTGCCGCCGTAACAGCGCGACAATGGCCTTAAGGTCCAGTTCGTTATGGGAGCTATCCATAACCGCGATCCTGTTTTTCGGGACGGGTTGCCGTGTCGACGGCCTGCCGGTCGCGGCAACGTCCAACGTCTTGCCGGCTTTGACGGCGACTCAGATTCATTGGCTGGGCGTTTGGCCGATCGTCGATGTCTGGCATCAATGCGAAACCGTTAGGAAGGATGCCGGCGCGCCGGGGGTCAGCTTTGCGGCGCTTAACCGCCCCGTGAAGACGGCGCCGGTATCGATCTGGATACGCCAGCCTATCTGGCCGGCAATTTCGACCGGGGTGTGGCCATGGACGACTTTTTTTCTCACATGGGACGTATCGGTGGTTGCCCCCGGCCGGATCCACAGCAGGTCGTCCCTGGCCTGACGGTCGAGTGGTCTTTGCGGATCGATACCGGCATGGACCAGGAAGTAGTCGCCGACCGACAAATACAGGGGCAAGGCTTGCAGGAACCGGATGTGCTCGGCCGGAATATGGGCCTGCATCAGGAACCGCATCTCTCGCGGCTTCATGTCCCAGCCGCGAACCGGATCCGGTCGAACGCCGTAAGAGGCCAGGGTCTCACGCCCGCCAAACTCGAGCCACCCGCGATGCCTGGACGGGTCATCAAGGAACCGCAGCATGGTGTCCTCGTGATTGCCGAGCAGGCAGATGCGTCGAAAACCCTCCGGCGGCGCCGAGGTGAGATGGTCGATCATGCCGGCAGAATCCGGCCCGCGATCGATCACGTCGCCAAGCAACACGATCAGTTTCTCGCCATCCAGATCGCGCCCATCCCGGACCAGCCTGTCTTCGAGCAGGCGGTAGAGAGACAGGCAGCCGTGCACATCCCCAACGGCATAGGTGGCCGCCGGCATCTCCGTCAGCGCCAGCCCCTCAGACCCCCAATCGAAGTCCGATTCGGCGCGCGCCGGCCGCAGGAGCTTCAGCAGACCCATTAGCGTCGGCATGCGATCATGTGGCTTCGCTATTGGGTCTGGCCGACCGGCGCCGCGCGATGCCCAACGCCGTCAAGGCCAGCAGCAGAAGGACGTTGGCCTGGATCTCCAGACTGAAATCGATCAACGAATGGATGGCCGCCGTTACAAGGGCGGCCAAGGCTGCAACCGACAGCGCGTAGTCCTTTTCGCGGTTCCGGATGATCTGAACAAGTCTCACGCCCACCATGAGGGCGAGAAGAACAGGAATGCTGCCAACGACAATCCCGAGTTCGGCCCAAAGCGCCAGGTAGCTCGAGTGTGCATTGTCCCAGACACTATCGGACGACAAGGGCAGCCGGTGAAACAGCTCAAATGCGACCGGGAAGGAGTCAAGGCCATACCCCAGCCATGGCCGCTGGCCGATCATGCCGACGACTTGACGATAGAGTTCACCGCGCGTCAGACCGTCGGAGCCGACGAAGATGAAGCGCTCGATCAGGTCCTGGCCCAAAAACAGAGTCAGCGCGAGCACGCCGCCACCGGCGACAGTCACGACGCCGAGCAAAGAGCCCCCGCCCACACGCCCGCTCTTGCGGATCATGATGGCAAGACAGAAGAGCGCCCCGATGGCACCGGCAAAAAGGCCCATGCGAGACTGCGTCGCCAGCAGCGTAATCACAATCAGCCCGATGAGCAGCCACAGGAAAACAGCTTCCATGGCATCTGCGCTGAACGGGTTTGCCCGGACCGGCGCGCGATTTCGCCCTGGCTCGCCGCGGCCGAACAGCAATGCAACGCCTAGCACCAAGCCCATCGACAAGAAGGTCGCGAAGGAGTTCCGGTTGATGAACGTTCCCGTGGCCGTCCCCCTGTAGGCCAGCTTCTCGCCCCAGAAGAAATCGTCCCCCAGAACGTTCAGCGAGACCATCGCCCAAAGCGCGTGGGCGGTAACGCCGAAGAAAAGCGCCCATGCCATCCAGATCGCGCGGCTGGGCCGGCTGGCGACCTCCAGCATCAGCGCGAAGAAAACGATGTACGAGATGAACCTGACAGCGCCGAGAATGGTCGCGCTGGGTATCAGACTTACGCTTTCGGGGTCATGTGTACCGATGGCCGGTAGGGTCGTCAGAATGGCCGGAAGGTAGTCCGCGATGGGCAGGATTTGGACAAGGGCGAATGCCGGCACCAGGCCAGCCAGCCAAAACAGCCTGGCATGCCCACGCGAACGCAGGCCACGGTCGGGATCGATCAGCAGGCTTGCGGCGAGATAGAGTGCGGCCACCAGCCCGAGGATTGCCGCCCAGAGCATCCAGAGCGCCGGCCGATTGCTAGCCACAGGGATCGGCGCGACAAGGACGATCAGCACGAGTAGGGCCGCCGTCGCATCGTTTAGCCGACGATAGCGCCGAGCCTGGAGCGTGCCGCGACCACGGCTCCTGACACCCGCGCGGCCTAGTTGGACGGCTTCGGCCTCGAAGCTGGGCCGGCCGCCTGCGTCGGTGTCAGCAGTCGCACTCGGTTCGGGAGGTGACATCCGCCTACTCGCCACCCAACCATTGCTGTGCATCGCGGACACGCGACAGGAACCGCCGCTGATCACCTGCCGACAGGTTTTCCGCCTCGCGTAGGATCGCCTCCCGGGCGGTTTCGAATTGCACATACCTGTCGGCGACCAAATCCACGCCGTCGATGCTTCTCAGCAGCAGCCCGGTGTCCCGACCGAGGGTCCGTCGCCCCAAGGCATCCAGATGTTCGTTGGCGCCGACCGCCAGATCGAATCGGCGCTGTGCAATCCACCCCTCCGTGGCCCCCATCTGCTGTGACAGGCCAAGCGCCCGATTGAACGCGTCGAAGTCGCCGAGGTGCAGGTGCGATCGCGCAACGACGTAATGTGCGAGGGAGAGTGTCGGCGCCTGGGCAAGCGCCTGCCGCGCCAACGACAAACACTCCGCCGCTACCATGCGCCGCGACGGCGTCGACTGAACCTCGGCAAACAGGCTGCGCTGCCCTTCGTCGCAGGCCCGCAAAACCGCGTATCGCCCGCGAACCGAGCCCGCGATGGAGGCCTCTCCCAACGCCAGGCGCTCGTACTGACCACGGTCCGTCTCGCGCGACAGGCGGAAGGCTTGATACTCCTCGGCGAAAAAGACCGATGAGACACCGGTCAAAGCCAGACACGCGACAATGCCAAGAATCTTTCCGGTTCTCATAGGCGCTCCCACTATCACCCACTGGAGATGCCATCAAATCTTTTTCAATCAATCCGTCAGTTTTGGGGCAATGTGCTTTGAGCCTTAAGCGAGGGTGTCTCCCCACCCTCCAACAGGGGCGACCAAGCGCGTCTGAGCCTGAAGCCGTTGCTTCGGCCTCTCCGGCCCGCATAAATCCTTGTCAACGGACGTGCCGACCAGTCGCGGTTTGGTCCTTGGCCAAGCCTTCCGGGACCGCGACCAAGCGTTGGTGACACTTGCCCCCGTGGCGCCGCGATGGCTGGTCGGCCGCGACAATCGGCCGCTTCTTATTCCCTATCCCGATAGGGTTCAGCGGCGATCGGCATCTTCGTCGGCGAGGCAAGAGAAGACGCGCATGTAAGCCAGGCCCAGCCTGGGATTGCATGCCCTCGCACCGACCCCAAAGAGCCGGAGCAAGACCCGTCCGCCATAAAATACTCAAGATTGGTGCGTTTATGGGGCTACTTGCAACTGTAAGAGACAACTCCTATCCTAGAAAGGAAATCATACTACTCAACCGATCCGGCGCATTCGCGTTGGTTCTAAAAGCTGTTCGCCGAGTCTTGTCCGATGGATGGAGCTTCAGTCGATGCGTCACTGTTGTGCCTTGCTGCCCCTCTCGTCCGCCGAAAAACGGCGCGGCGTGTCCGGGAAAAAGACCGGCGTCAGACAGCCGGTCCAGCCGCTCACAAAGGGGCCGGCGGAGCGCAACCGGCGGTTGGATCTGTCTTCCAGCCCCCTTTTCCGTCCTGAATTACCGGCCGTGGCCGCTGGACGCGGCTGATCGCTTCGGCCGGTGCGACGTTTGCCTACTGACGTGTCCACCCTTCGGGAAGGAGCCTCACGCCCGTGACGCAGGTGCGAGTTGCCAATGCCGACAATGAATCTGCCGCCTCCGACTGTCATCGCATTTCGCCGTGGCTCAACAGCGCCGGCAAACGCGCCTTCGATATTGGGCTGGCGGTTCTGCTGCTCCCCCTCATTGCACCCGTCATTACGATCATCTGGACGCTCGTCCGGCTAGACGGTGGTCCCGGCTTTCATGGCCAACCTCGGGTGGGTCATGGCGGCAGGCATTTCACGTTCTGGAAGATCCGCACGATGGTTGTCGACGCTGATGCCGTCCTGAGCGAGCTGGTCCGATCCGACCCCCAAATCGCCCGCGAGTGGCACCGGTATCAAAAGCTGGCACGCGATCCGCGCATAACCCGGATCGGCGGCTTCCTGCGGAAAACCAGCCTGGACGAGTTGCCCCAGATCTGGAACATCCTCAAAGGCGAAATGAGTTTTGTCGGGCCACGCCCGTTCATGCCGAGCCAGCAGGAACTCTACGACAGCATGCCGATGAGCGCGGTCTACTACCAGATGCGACCGGGCGTTACCGGCCCCTGGCAGATCAGCCAGCGGAACGAGGTCAGTTTTCAAGAGCGTGTCGACTACGACCGAAGATACGCCGCATCGGCAAGTCTGCTGACCGACCTGAAAATAAAGGCAATCACCACATTGGTTATTGTCAACGCCACGGGAAAGTAAAATGAACAACCCAGCATCTCCAACTCGCTCGATCATTTCACCGTGAAGAAGGCACTTATTACCGGCGTCACGGGCCAGGACGGCGCCTATTTGGCCGATCTTCTGCTTGCCAAGGGCTATGAAGTGCATGGCGTGAAGCGGCGATCCTCGTCCTTCAACACGGCGCGCATCGATCATCTGTATCAGGACCCGCACGAGGGCGACGTCCGATTTCGCCTGCACTACGGCGACATGACCGACGCGACCAATCTGATCCGTCTGATTCAAGAGGTGCAACCGGACGAGATCTACAACCTGGCCGCCCAGTCCCACGTGCAGGTCAGCTTCGAAACGCCTGAATACACCGCCAACGCAGACGGGATCGGCACGCTGCGCATCCTCGAGGCGATGCGGATTCTCGGATTGGAGAAAACCTGTCGCTTCTATCAGGCGTCAACGTCCGAGCTGTACGGACTGGTCCAAGCAGTGCCGCAGAAGGAAGACACGCCGTTCTACCCGCGGTCGCCTTATGCGGCGGCCAAGCTTTACGCCTACTGGATCACGGTGAACTATCGCGAGGCGTACGGCATGCACGCCTCAAACGGCATCCTCTTCAATCACGAAAGCCCTGTCCGCGGCGAGACCTTCGTGACCCGTAAGATCACGCGGGCTGCGGCGGCAATCAGCCTGGGGCTGCAAGACCGGCTCTATCTGGGCAATCTCGATGCGCGGCGCGACTGGGGCCACGCCCGCGATTACGTCGATGGCATCTGGCGGATCGTTCAGGCCGACGCGCCCGACGACTATGTGCTCGCCACGGGCAGTACTTACAGCGTGCGCCATTTCGCCGAGGCCGCCTTCGCGGCCGTGGATCTCGAAATCGACTGGCGCGGCGAAGGCATCGATGAGAAGGGCATTCAGGCGGGCGCGAACCGCTGCCTGATCGAGATCGACCCACGCTACTACCGCCCTACCGAGGTGGATCTGCTGGTCGGGGATGCGAGCAAGGCCCAGGCGAAACTTGGCTGGAGCCACACGACGACACTCACCGAGATGATCGGCGAGATGGTCGCCAGCGATCTTGAGACGGTGCAGCGCGAGAGAGGCCGGATGGACCGCCACGGATGAGCTATGCATTGCATGGCAAGCGCGTCTGGGTGGCCGGCCATCGCGGTATGGTAGGTGGCGCTGTCGTACGCCGGCTCGCCCGTGAGCCTTGCGAGATTATTGTCGCGGATCGCGGCGTGGTGGATCTGGTCGACCAGCGTGCCGTGCGCGACTGGATGGCCCAAACCAGGCCCGACGCCGTTGTCCTGGCCGCCGCGCGTGTCGGCGGCATTGCCGCCAACAACCAGTATCCGGTCGACTTTCTCTACGACAATCTGATGATCGAAGCGAACGTCATTCGCTCGGCCCATGCCAACGGGGTCGAGAAGCTGTTGTTCCTTGGGTCCTCCTGCATCTATCCGAAGTTCGCCGAGCAACCGATCCTTGAGGACGCCCTGCTCTCGGGCCCATTGGAACCGACCAACGAATGGTATGCGGTCGCGAAAATCGCCGGGATTAAGCTCTGCCAGGCCTACCGTCGGCAATATGGCGCCGATTTCATCTCCGCACAGCCGACGAACCTCTACGGGCCGGGAGACAACTATGACCTGGAGACGTCCCATGTGCTGCCAGCGCTGCTGCGCAAGTTTCACGAGGCAAAGCTGGCGGGCGAGACAAGCGTGACGGTCTGGGGCTCAGGCACGCCCCTGCGCGAGTTCCTGCATGTGGACGATCTTGCCGATGCCCTGGTCTTCTTGCTGAAGCACTACTCGGACAGCTTGCCGCTGAACGTCGGATCCGGCGTCGAGGTGAGCATCCGCGAACTGGCGGAAACCATCGGCCGGGTCGTCGGCCATGACGCCGAACTGATCTTCGATGCAACCAAACCCGACGGGACGCCGCGCAAGCTGATGGACAGCTCACGGCTGCACCAGATCGGCTGGAACAACGCCCGTGATTTGGCCGAGGGGATAGCCCATACCTACGCCGACTGGTTGGACAGCGGCCGTCGGGGCGCGGCGTAGTCAGGGCCGCATCTTGGTCATGGCACGCGCCTTGCCATAGATTTCTTCTGTCAAGGCAAGTACCGCCGGCGGAGAGAACCTTGTCTGGAACAGCGCGGTGGCCTCATCCCGGAGGCCCCGCGCCCAGGTCTCGTCGGCAAAAAGCCGGGCAATCAGCCGTGCCAGGGCGGCCGTATCGCCGGCCGGGAACAGGGCGCCGCCCTGGCCCTTGTGAAACAGCTCTCCGATGCCGCCACTGTCAGCGCCGAAAACCGGCGTGCCGCAGGCGTAGGCCTCGACCCCGGTGCGAGGAAAGGGCTCGCCCCATTTCGACGGTATGACCAGCGCCATGGAGGCACGCATCACGTCGAGCGCTCGGTGCGGCGGCAGCCGGCCTGTGAACAGGATGCCGGGCGTGCCTTCGGCGCGCGCCCTCAAGTCCGACATCGAGGGTCCATCGCCGACCATGACGAGTTCGGCCCGATCTATACCCGCCGCCTTCCACGCATCGATCAGCGTATCGCAGCCCTTTTCATGGGACAGCCGCCCCACATAGGCGATTTGGCGGGCCCGGACAGGGGCGGGCGGCGCGTCGGCGGCAGCGACGACATTGGGCTTGGCATACAGCCGATCTGCCGGAAAACCGGCCTTCTCGTAGATACCGCGCACATAGTCCGAGACCGCAATCAGGGCATCCACCTTGCGCGTCCAGGTGCCCAGCATCTTGTGGACGGCGATCATGCCTGTGATGGTTGCGCTGCCGGCACGGCTGTTGCGGTAGCATCGGTGCCGGATACCGTCCCACGGTGCGAACTTGCCGACACAGGTGAAGCAGGGTTTGTCGTCGCGATAGAGCTGTGCTCCCGAACAGGTCAGCCGATAGTTGCGCAAAGCCTGGACGGTGGTTACGCCCAACCTCTTGGCCGCGTGATGCACTGCCGGAGAGATTAAGGGCAGATAGTTTTGAACATGCAGCACATCAAAATCTTTACCTCGAAGGCGGGCCGAGACGTCGGCGACCGCCGGCGCGGACCAAATGGCCCGCGCCGCCGCGCGCAACGATCCGATGCGATCAACCTCTTCATTGTCATACTCGACCAGTTCGACCTCATGCCCCCCATCGCGCAGCAAGGCCGCCTCATTGCGCGTCGAGATGTCTTCGCCACCTAGCTGCTGATAACGGTTGTGAAGCATCAGTATGCGCATGCATCAAGGCCTCTCATCAGAGGGGGCGGCGGACGGCGCACATTGCTTTCCCATAAGGCTGTACCCGTAGGCGTGCAGCCAGGGTGCGGTCATCACCGTGACCGCCCTGCGATCAAAGGGGGACATGGCCTTGTGCCAACGCGTGTCGGGCCTCAGGGCCAATGCCTCCGTCGAAAAGCGTCCCGGATTGCCGGAGATCGCATGCATCAGGGCAGCGTCATGGACACGCGCGTGGGTACCATGTCGGAGCCAATCAACAAGTGCCGTCAACGTGGCGTCTGGCGCGGCCACAAGGTCTTCGTATCGCACGACACGGTAGTCACCCCGCGCGTCGAGCCGACGCATCAGCGCGTTCAGATAGATCCAATAGCCAGACGAACTCCAGATCCCGCGGGCGGCCATGTATTCGGTATCCCACCAGACCTCGGCCTTCTTTTTGGGCGTCTTCTGCGAGAAGGCCACGGCACGACTGTCGCGGACGAGATGGATAAACTTCGGGCGAATGCGCGTGATCCCAGACAACAGCGCCAAATGGGCAACGTCCTTGCTGCTGTCGATCAGATAGTCCCGCCCGGCGTGCCGGCCGCACAGGATCAGCAAATCCCCCAGAATGTCAGCATAGCGCTGTCTTCGGCGTGCGTAGGAACGCGAAGGCAAGCGCAAGACCTCATGTCTCAAAAAGATGCGGTTGCGCTCCACGGACTTGCGCAGCCGCTCAATCTCCGTGGCGCTCGACAGACCGGTCTTTTCCAACAACGCTTCCAAAACGGGCCGCCAGAACGGACAGTCTGGTGCTGTCTCTCCGCAGGAGCACTTTTCTCGCCGCGCAAATCCACGCGACCAGAGATACTTCACCTCGCCGAGTGCGACACCACCCAACCGTTCGGCCAGCAGACCCTGCAAGAGAGTAGATCCAGACCGCCCGTATCCGCCAATGGCAACGACGACCGGCGGCCTCACCGCCGTGTCACGCATCACAACAACGACCGAAATCGGCACCTGACATCAGATGGCTCCTCGTTCTCGGACATGAGTCCGCCGGACACTGGGCGACGTCATAATCTCGACGGTCTCGAAAGGCATGGATCTGGGACGGTTTTCCCTATGGCTTGGGCGACAGAAGCCTTTGCCGCGCGACCAGAAAGACAAAACGGGGGCCCAGAATCAGATAACGACGCCATAGCCGGCGTGGTTCGCTGACCAGGCGGTGCAGCCATTCCAAGCCACTGTTGCGCATCCAGACGGGCGCACGTTTGACGGTGCCCGAATGGAAATCAAACGCGGCCCCCACGCCAATCAGCGTCTGGGTCAAATGCCGGTAATTGTCATGCATCCAGACGTCCTGCTTGGGCGAAGAGATGCCGACCCACACCACATCGGCACCGCTTCGACGAATGCGCGCCCGCACTTGAAGGATTTCCGGACGCGTTAGCGGGCGGAATGGTGGGCATTCGGTACCGACGATTTGAAGGCCGGGATACTTTTGAGTGAACCGTTGGCCCAGCATCTCGGCCACGCCCGGCTTGCCGCCATAAAGATAGTGCTTCAGCCCGGTCTGCGGCGAGGCGGCCAGTACCGCCTGCATGAGATCGGGGCCGCATGTGCGTTCCACGGGCAGGCCGCGGCGCTTGCCGATCCACACCAATGGCATGCCATCGGGAAGCACCATCGCCGCGTCGAAATGCAGCGCGGTCAGGTTTGGGTCGTTGATCGAGGCCATCAAGCTGGCCACCTCGCGGACACAAACGAAGCGCCCGATATTGTCCCCCGACCACGCGGTGATTCGGCTCTGTGACTGATCGATCGTCGTTACCGAGATCGGTATGCCCAGAACGGCAAAACTGGAGGCAGGCTGCGACATATACTCCCCATTTTGCAGGCCGGAAGCGCTCTCTAATAGCTCGCTTTGCGCGCAGATTTATGGCACCACTACTATCTAAGCGGTAAGATGGATGTCTGGAAGCGCTAATTGGAAACTCCGCGATTCCGAGGTGAGAAAGGCCGGCCGAATGTCGCTGTCGAGCAGTCTGGGCGAACGCAGTGGCCAAGGCCGAACCGGTCTGTTTTTGGTTCTCGGCGATCAGGCCGTCACTAGTCTCGGTAACTTCGTCGGCATCGCGATCGTTGCAAGGATCATCGGAATAGAGGCGTTCGGCGCGTTCGTCGTCGTTTGGCTATTGGCCAATCTGGCGCAGATGCTGGTGAACGCAATCTTGATCGCGCCCATGATAAATGACCGCGCGCGGCTTGGCCGCTGGCGTCATGCCGCGCATGACAGGGTCCTACTTGAACAAGCTATTGCTTTATCCGTGTTGTTTGCCGTGTTGTTCGGACTGGTCGCATCGGGCCTGCGGCTGCTGTCTCCATCGTCGGCGTTGTGGGGAAGCGATCTCTGGGCCATGGCCTGCATCTTCTCGGTCAGCCTGGCGGAGTACCTGCGGCGGCGAGCCTTTGGCGTGAGACGCGTGTCCTTGGCACTGATCCAAGATGGGCTGAGGTATGCGGTGCTCTGTGCAACCGGGCTTTTGGTGCTAGCCGGCACGTTCGAGTTACCGCAGCGCACCGAAACGGCCTTTCAGCTTGTCACCTTGGCGAGCACGGTGTCGATCGCGACCGGCCTGATCTTGAGCGGATGGGGCCGGCCGGATGCCGCACTGCGCGCGGTCCTGTTCCGTCGACAGACGCGTTTTGCTGCGACCATGGCGGCAGAGCGCTTGCTCGGCTTCCTTGCCGGCAACACCCAGTTCTTCATCATAGGCGTGGTTCTGGGTCCTGCGGCGCTTGGGGGAACGCGGGCAGCCTACAATGTGGCTCGGCTGTCAAGCGTGACCATTCAGGCGGCGGAAAACTGGCTGCCCCCACGGCTTGCGCAACAACGCAGCGATCGGTCGCGGCTGTGGCACAGCGCTTGGCACATGGCGGGGGTGTTCGCCGCCGTTCAAGCGGTGATCTTTGCCGGTTTCCTGGTGCTCGGCAGTTGGCTGATGTCACAGTTCTACGGTGCCGAGTTCGGACCGTACGGCTACCTCGTCGTCTATTTCGCGGCGTATCAGGTGCTTGTCGGTACCGCCGTGGCGTTCCGCAGCTACTTCCAGGTCCTGGGCCGCGGCACGATAATGCTGCAGGCGCGCGGCTGGTCCACGGCCTTGGGCATTGGCGCCGCGCCCGGCCTCGTGCTTGGACTGGGTGCGTTGGGCGTGCCGCTGACGCTCTACGTATCAGCCGGCGTTTTCTTCGCAATCCTGGGGTATGGGTTTTTGCGACACAGGCCTGGGGACTGACGTCATGCCGTTGTCGATCCAAAAAGGCGCGTCATGATCGGCACGACCGCCCCTTCTTTGTCGCAGCCGAACGGCAGGATGACGCTCGGCCACCGATTGATCCTTTTGATGCTGTTTCTTGCACCCTTCACGGTGCCAATCGTCGGCGGTGGATCGTTGGGGCCGGTTTCGCCACGGTATCTGCGGGAAGTCCTGATCATTGCAGGCTGTCTGGCCGGTTTGCTGATCCTTGTGTCCTCGCGCGGTTTCGTTCTCGCGCTGCCTGGAAATGCAAGGCTGCCTGTTCTGTTCTGGGCACTTTTCGTGATCTACTACTGCGCCACGTTGGTTGACTCACTAAGCGTCGCCAACGGCTTGCGATACGCGCCTAAGCTCGTCCTGCCCCTGGTCGTTTTTCTTTTTCTCATCCAGTTGCGAGACCTTTGTCCCGACCGGGCGTTCCGGGCGATCCGCGCCGGCATTCTCGCCTATCTGGTCGGATCGATCCTACTCTACGCGGTCCAGGGCACCCCGTTCCTCGAAGGCTTTTCCGGGCGGCACTATTCCAAGTTCGTTGCCCTGGCAGGTCTGATCATCGCGTTTTCCGAAATGTTCAGCGGCCGGATGTCACGAAGGTCATGGATATTGCTGCTTGTCTGCCTCGTTTCGATTGCCCTGATTCTTCAGCGAGGCGTGCTGCTCGCGGGCTTTGCGGGCTGCCTGGCCGTGCTGCTCGTCGCACGGTCCAGGGGCGAGCACGCCAAGCGATTGCTTCTGCTCGTCCTGCTTGTCGTTGCGCTCGCGCTGCTGACGACCTCTGAGCGGTTCATCACATACGCCTTTTACGCCCATATCTCTCCGGAGGTGATCTGGCAGCAGTTGATGGACGGCAATCTCAATCCTGATTTGTTGCGCGATCGGGGCCGTTTGGATTGGATCCGCATACTGTTTGCCATGTCTCCCCCCTCGACCTTCGGGATCGGCATGGGCAGTGTGCCCACGCTGCTCGGGCAGAGCCTGGGCCTGTCCCACTATGAACTACACAATGACATTCTGATGATCTTCTTCGAGGCCGGTTACGTCGGCTTTGCCCTGTTCGCACTGGCGATCATATCGACCCTCGTCTGGAGCGTGCGTGGGGTGCTCCGCAGCACGGGGAAGGCTCTGCTGTACTATCGCGTGGCGTTCGGGATGCTGGTGGCCTGCACCGTGTGGATGTTTTTTTCCAACGTCTGGAACTACTCCTCGGTTGGCGTGACCATGGCCTTGGTCTTCTTGGTGCTGGCCGAAAAAGGCTCCGGCCCGATCACTCAACGGGCCGGTCGTGCAGCACCGGCAGGACCCGCCCCTGCCGAGGCAGGGGCTTAGCGTTCCAAATGGCCTGAGTGGCCGCAACAGCTAGGAACGTTGGGCCTATCAAAAACCGGAGCTTTGGCCGAGGCGCTCGGCCCGATCACCTGCGCCCCTCAACGCATCTTCAGATCGGCGTGTCTGGCGGGGTCGATCGCGCGCGAGCTATGCCTCGCTGGCAGATCCGAATTCCCCGACAGATGATGAACCGGCACGGCCCGTTCGCTGCTCCAGCCGATCCGCCAGCGCGACGATAGACCCCGTTTGCGCTGAGTCCGAAGAAGCCTGCGCAATGACCCTTAGCCCACGCGCTATGTTGAAGCGGTCCACCAGTGGAAGACCATCGGACCCTTCAACGATAGCACCGGCGAGCAAACCCAACTGATCTTCAAAGGCCGGACCAGCAAAACCACCGATCCGCAGCTGGTCGATGGCGGCCGCGACCAGAACCTCGCACTCTCCGCCTGTTGAGCAGGCAACGACGATGTCGCTATAGTCAGGAACCTGAGATATGGCGGGCGATGTAAACGCAAGACTTGCTGCAAGGGCCGCTGCGAAACCCATCGATTTGCGCTTCATGGTGGTACCTCTCTGGGTGAACTAACCCATAGATAGCTCATTCGCGCGACCGATTCAACAGTTAGGGCCACCATTCGTCGCCCTTGCGACAACCAGCCTGGAAAGCCGTCTTTCCGCCACTGCCCAGGCCATCCGTCGCACCATCGGCGTCCGGGGTCAGCGAGGATTGCGCGGTGGTCCTCGATGCCGCAGCGACCGATCGGTGGTCTTCAAGAAGCCGCGCGCCGACCGCGACGTTCGTCGGTATCCGTGGATCGGAATCAGCACCACCGCCACCAGAACGGCCACGAGCATTGGTGCCCATAGCGGAAGGGTCACGGTCCACCACGACCAGTCGATATAGCCTATGAGTTTCAGGCCGGCGAAGGCGATCGCCAACAGCCAGATGATGAGCGATCCGACAACGATCCATGCCATGACAAGCCCGCCAGCCTCGAACACACAAACGAAAATCAGCTGCACAATCCGCCGCCATGGAATACAATTCAAGATTGTTTTTGCTGGCTCGCGAAGACGCTGATGACATAACGCCATTTGGCATGGCGGGGCCAACAAAAAGGGCGCGGTCGTTCGTTCGCCTTCCGATCGCTGTTGGGCGGGACCGATACAGAGCCTTACCCCAAGAGGGATTTATTGGAACGCCGACGAACGGAGTTTGGAGCCTGCGTGTGTGCCCTCTGAAAACAGCGAAGCTCCATCGCGGCACCTGTTGTAGGTTAAGGGGAAGCGGCTTCGCTCGGTCCGGTAGGGGCCAGCCATGCCATTTGGCGACCTGTCCTGGAAGAGCCCACCTGAATGAACGCCCTTGCATCTTTCGCAGGCGGTAACAGCTTTGTCGGGACCGACCGGCCCGAACTGCCACAGGACGGCGAAGGCCCGCGCCGGGCGGTTCGGCTGAAGCCGTTCCGGCTGGAAACCTGCACCGTGACCGTTGAACGATTTGCCGCCTTCGTCACCGAAACGGGGTACGTTTCCGAGGCCGAGCGACTTGGCTGGTCAGCGGTCTTTGCCGGGTTCCTGACCGATGGATTCGGGCCGGGGCGACCCAGAACGTCGAGCGACTGGTGGCGGCCGGTCGACGGCGCCTGCTGGCGCCACCCGGAAGGTCCGGGCTCGACGATCGAGGACCGGGCCTATCATCCGGCGACGCACATCTCATGGGCCGACGCATCGGCCTTCGCCGACTGGGCCGGCGGACGGTTGCCGACGGAGGCGGAGTGGGAGCATGCCGCGCGCGACGGCGCCGGCGACCGGCGTTTTCCCTGGGGCGACGCGGAGCCGACGGACACCGAGATCTTCTGCAACATCTGGCAAGGCCGCTTTCCCACAGAAAACACCCTGGCGGACGGCTATTACGGGACCTGCCCGGTCGACGCCTTCCCGCCCAATTCCGCCGGGCTGTTCAACATGGCCGGCAATGTCTGGGAATGGACAGCCGACGCCTTTCGGGTGCGCTCGCTGTCGCGCGAGGCGCGAAGCACGAACCGCCGGGCCACGGACGAACGGCTGAAGGTGGTCAAGGGCGGTTCGTTCCTCTGCCACATCAGCTATTGCTATCGCTATCGCATTGCCGCCCGCATCGGCCTGCCGCCGGACAGCGCGGCCTCCAACTCCGGCTTTCGGATCGCTTACGACGCTTGACCGGTCGGCGCCTCGGGGTCAGTCGGCCGACGGGGCTTCCGGAAAGAACTCCATGAAGCCTTTGGTGTGCCGGGGCGGCACCGGCCATTGGTCGCCGCGCGTGGCCGACAGGGATCGGTCCGGCCCCGGTCGGAACGTCCTCGCGGGCTCGCCGACCAATCGCGTGCCGTCCAGCCACGCTTCGTCCGTGCCGTAAAGCTGACCGACCAGCGCGTCCGTCAGCCTTTGCAAGGTCTGCGCATGGACCGGATCGCCCGCCAAATCCTCTGCCTCGTCCGGATCCTGATCGAGGTCGAAAAGCTGACGATGGTTTCCGACCGGGTACCAGATCAGCTTGTAGCGCTTGTCGCGGATCATGCGTGACGAATGCGGCCCTTCGCCGAACTCGCCATAGAGCTGGTCCCGCGTCGTGTCGCCGACCATCGAATGGCCTTCCACCGATGCCGGGATGTCGATGCCGCAAAGATCAAGCAAGGTGGGCATGACGTCTTGCAGGCAGACCAGACGGTCGTCCACCCGCCTGAAGCCGACCCGGCTGTCGTTCTTCGTGCCGACCAGGATCATCGGAATGCCGCAGGACGGCTCGTAGAACACCTGCTTCGCCCACATGCCGTGATTGCCCAGCATGTCGCCATGATCGGAGGTGAACAGGATGATCGTGTCGTCCAGAATGCCCTCGTCGCGCAGGGTCCCGACCAGGTAGGCCACCTGGTGATCGATGTGGGTGCACAGGGCGTAGAAGGCGCGGCGCCCCATTTCGATCTGCTGGTCATTGTAGCGGTCGCCGCGTGTCTGGACCGCCTGGGCGTTGAACGGCAAATCCGCCCGATCCCTCGCCCAGTCGCCGATGACCGGCCTGTCGATCTCGATGTCGCGATAGAGATCCCAATAGCGTTTCAGCGGCACCAGGGGCGGATGGGGATGTCGGAAGCCACAGTACCAAAAGCCCGGGCGCGTCGGATCGCGCCGCTTGATCATGCGGGCCGTGTTGTAAGCGGCCCAGTTGGTCGCGTGCAGCTCGTCGGGCAGGTGCCAGGTCGTTGTGGCATAGCCATTGTTGCTCATCCCATGGTCGAACTGCCGTCCGGGATGGCCCTTGTCGCCAAGGAAGATCTCGTAATCGTCGGTCACGCCATAGAAGGCGCGCCCTTCGTCGTCGACGAGCACGTCGTCAAAGCCGATCCGGTCGCGCTGCGGAAAGACATGGATCTTGCCGACGGCCTGGGCCTGATAGCCGGCATCGCGGAAGGTCTGCGGCAGGGTCGGCAGGTCCGGCATCTCAAGCGTGGCCTGGAACCGCCGGTCGCCATGGGTCTTTGCGGGGGTTCCAGTCATCAAGGTCCGCCGTGCTGGAATGCAGACGGGATGTTCGGAATAGCAGTTCGAAAAGCGAACGCCGTTGCGTGCCAGGCCGTCCAGCGACGGCGTCTGGATCGCCGGATGCCCAGCGCAGCCCAGCAGGGTCGCGGACCAGTGGTCGACGACAATCATCAAGACGTTGGGCCTGGTCATCTGCCGGTCTCCATTTCAACGTTCTCTGCTTCATAATCGGACGGCACGCGGGCGGAGCCGCGCACCTTGAGGTGGACTCTCAGTCGTTCCTGCACCGGCGGCGTCGCCTCGCGGTCCAAGAGCGCGGAGAGGATCTCGACGGCGCGATGGCTCATGGAATCCGGGCTGGATACGACCGTCGTCAGGTCGTAGTTGCGCCAGCGGGATTCCGCTGCGTCGTTGTAGCCGATAACCGAAACGTCGCGGCCGGCGCGCAGGCCAAACTCGTGGCGCAGCGCGTCGATCGCCGCCCAGGCCATGATGTCCGAGGCACAAAAGATCGCATCCGGCGGTGCCGGGCCGCGCATCAGGGCCTCGGTCGCGGCAAAGCCGCCTTCATAGCTGAAATCGCCGGCCTTCACCTGCGGGCTGGACGGCAAGGCGGCGCGGAACCCGTCACCGCGATCGCGGCTGGTCGATGCCCCCTCGATCCCGGCGATGTAAGCGAACCGGTGATGACCCGCCGCCAGCATGAATTCGGCGACCAAACGCCCGCCTTGGTGGTCGTCGGGAACGACGAAGTTGACCGACGGCTGGTCGGCATAGCGGTTCATCAACACGATGGGCACACCCAGGGCTTCCGACATGCGGGCCACATCGGTCGTCAGACGGGCGGAGACCATGATGATGCCGTCGACGCGGTAATCGCCGACATCGTCGACGATCGTGTCCAGATCCTGGCTGGACGGGATTGAAAACAAAAGCGTTTGATAGCCCGCCTGGCGCAGCGCACCGTTGATCTGGTGCAGGATGGCCACATAGAACGAGTAATACATGTCGGCGATGACCACGGCGACGATCCGCGATCGCTTGTCGATCAGGCTGCGCGCCAGCGCGTTGGGGCGAAACCCCAGCTCCTTGGCGGCGGCCTCGATCTTGGCCCTGGCTTCGGCGCCGACATAGCCGCGTTTGGAAAATGCCCGCGACACGGCGGCCTGCGAGACACCGGCCCGCCGCGCGACATCGTAGGATGTCGGCCGCTTGGTGCGTTCCGGTTCTTTCTTGCCCTTGCTCACTTCTTCCTAGCTCGAAATGCCTTGACGATCGGCCACGCGATGATGACGGCCGTGATGATGAAGAGGACCAGCGCGATGGGCTGCTGGAAAAACGACAGGAAGTCACCACCGCTGAACATCAATCCCTGGCGCAAGGATTCCTCGAAATTCAGGCCTAGGGCCATGCCGATGACGATCGGCGCCATCGGCACGCCGAGAAACCGCATGAAGACGCCCGCCACGCCGGCAATGACCGCCACCATCACATCCAGCGGGTTGCCCCGCACGGTGTAGGCGCCGACCAGCGACATGACCAGGACCATGCCCATCAGCAACGGTTCTGGCATGCGCAGGACGCGGGTGAAGACCTGGGCACCGAGGGCGCCGACGACGAACATCAGCACGTTGGCAATCGCCAGCACGATGAAGATGCCGGTCAGAACCTCCGGGCTGTTGTTCAACAGTTGCACGCCCGGGATGATGCCGTGGATCAACAGCGCGCCCAGCATCACCGCCGTGCCCCCGTCGCCGGGAATACCCAGCGCCAGGGTCGGCACCAGCGCCCCGCCCGTTACGGCGTTGTTCGATGCCTCGGACGCGATGATGCCGTCCGGCTCGCCCTTGCCGAAATTCTCCGATCGGCGCGAGGTGCGCCGGACTTCCGCATAGCTGACGAAGGTCGCCGCCGTGGCACCGGTGCCTGGCAGGATGCCGATCAGCGTGCCGATCAGGCTGGACTGGACCAGCGCCTTGATCCGGATGCGCCATTCGCGCCAGGGCGCCAAACGGAACCCGACATTGGCGACCTTGCTCTCACGCTTTTCCGGCACGTATTTCGCCGCCCGCATGAACACTTCCGACAAGGCGAACAGGCCGATCAGCAAGCTGATCAGCGCCAGCCCGCCCGACAGCACGCCGATGTCGTAATCGAAGCGCGGCATGCCGGTCATGTTGTCCGTGCCGATCATCGCCAGGAACAGGCCGATGACGCCGGCCAAGAGACCCTTCAGCATCGAGCCGCGCGACACCCAGGCGATGCAGGTAAGCGCGAACAGGATAAGCGCAAAGGTTTCCGCCGGGCCGAAGCGAAGGCTGAACCGCGCCAGTTGCGGTGCCGCGATGATCAGGATGACGAGGGAGAACAGCCCCCCGAAGGTCGACGCCGCGGTGCACCAGCCGAGCGCCAGGTTGGCCTCGCCCCGCTGGGCCATGGGGTAGCCGTCCAGCACCGTCGCGGCGGATTGGGGCGTACCGGGCGTGTTGATCAGGATTGCCGAGATCGAGCCGCCATAGACCGAACTGGCATAAATGCACAGCAACAGCGTGATGGCCGCGATGCTGGACATGGAATAGGTGAAGGGCAGCGCGACGACCAGCGCCAGCACCGTGCCCATGCCCGGCAAGGCGCCGACGATGGTGCCGAAGGTGGTGCCGATCAGGATTGCCAGCAGCACCTCGAAAGAGGCCAGTTGCGAGACGGCGGCCGCGAGGTTTTCCATGGCTTAGAGGGTTCCGAACCAGGGCGAGATCGGCAGCGGCAGGCGGAAGACCTCCAAGAACAGCGCCCACAGCGCGAAGACGAAAAGCGCCCCGACCACGATCGTCACGCCGTACCGCCGATAGCCAAAGACCGCGACGAAGACGATGAAGGCCGGCAGGCAGGCAAAGACGAAGCCAACCTCCATCATCGCCACGGCCGCGACCGCGACGATGGCGATGATGATCCACAAGCGACGCCAGGCGACCCCGGCGAATACGCCGTCGGCCTCCCTATCCCCGCCGGCGACAATCGCGATCAAGGCGGCAAGCACCATCCAGGCGATCAGGAAGATGCGGGGGACGAAGACGGTCGAGACGTCGCCGAACATCGGCTCGCCGACATCCATGGCGAAGCTCGACGCGAACAGGAGAGCCGCGATCAGAAACAGCGCCAGGGCGCCGATCCGCACCGGATTCATCGACATGCTTCGTCCCCGCTAAGCCCGAACACCACCGGACCTTAGAGGATTTACCGCAATCGCGCCGGCTAGTTCGCCAGGCCCAAGCTGCGCAGCCGTTCGCCGTTGGCGGCGAATTGCGAGGCGAAGAACTCGGCAAACTCATCCGTCGGCATGTAGCGGACCTGGCGATTGGCGGCATCCATGTTGGAGGTGAAACCTTCGCTGTGGACCGCCTGATCGCAGGCTTCGGCCAACGTCGTCACGATCTCGGCCGGCGTGCCGGCAGGGGCGAAGAAACCGAACCAGACATAGTTCTCGATGTTCTCGTAACCGAGTTCTGCAAGGGTCGGGATGTCGGGCAGTTCCTCGCTGCGCGTGCTGTCGAGAATGGCCAACGGGCGCAGGCCAAAGCGCTCGCCCGCGTCGGCGAACCAGACGGTCATGTGAACCCGCCCGCCCAGCATCGACTGTGCGACGGCGTTGATGCCCTCATGGGGGATGTAGTTGAAATCGACACCCAGCATCTGGGCAAGCGCGGCCTGGCCGATATGCGGCAGAGACCCCGGCGGTGGGCCGGCCGTGACGACGTTTGAGTCCTGCGCCTGCTGCACCAGGTCGTCGATCGACTGGATGTCGGAGTCGGCAGGCACTGTCACATACATCGGGCCCTGGGCGACCAGACAGATCGGCTCCCAGGAATCCGCGCCATACTCCGTCTCGCGCATATGGGGCTGGGTCGTTGTGGTGCCGACCGGCATGAAACCGAGGCTGTATCCGTCCGGATCGGCCTGCGACAGCTGGGTGGCGCCGATGACGCCGCCGGCGCCCTCGACGTTCGTGACGATGATGTCGGTGCCCAGGATCTCTTCCATCTCCTGCGCGAAGAAGCGACCGGGGACGTCGGTTCCGCCGCCCGCGCTGAACGGGATCATGACGTTGATGGTTTGATCGGGGTACTGGGCCGTCGCCGGCGCCGACAGGCCGGTCGTCATCAGAATGGCGGCTGCAAGGACTGTGATTTGGGTTTTCATCTCGCTCCTCCCGGTTGCCGCGGCCTCGTTCGGCCGCTTGTGAATTCTAATTCATACGCGCATGCATTCGAATTCATGCGACGCCGATTGTCAAGGCTTGGCGTGCCGGCATGCTGTTGGGTGTGTTCAGACGGCCTTGATGGGCATTCAGTAGACGGATGCGCCACCGTCGAGCCGCATGACCGCGCCGGTCACCCTGCGCGACGCGTCGCTGGCCAGATAGAGCGCCAGTTCCGCCACGTCATGCGGCTCGCAAGGCCCCAGCAAGGACTTTTGGTAGATCGGGTTGTCTTCCTTGATGAAGGCTGCGACGCGTTCGGTCAGCACCACGCCCGGGGCCAGAACGTTGACCCGAACCTTGTGTTCCGCCCACTGCATGGCCATGGCCCGCGTCAGCGCCAAAACCCCGCCCTTGGAGGCCGTGTAGGCGTCGGCCCCTTCGGTTCCGATCACGGCGCGCAGCGAGGCGATATTGATGATCGAGCCACCGCCCGTGCGGACCATGGCGGGGATCGCATGGCGACAGCACAGCAAGGTGCCAAAGAGATCGACCCGGATCGTGCGCCAGAATTCGTCAAGGTCAAGGTCGGTGACCGGCCCGTCCTTGGTCGACCCGCCGCCGGCGCAATTGAACAGAACGTCAAGCGAGCCAAAGGCGCCCAGTGTGCCCGCGACCATCTTGGCAACGCTTGCTTCGTCGCTGACGTCGCAAGCCAAGGCCGTCGCGGTCCCGCCGACTTGCTTGATGAGATCGACGGTGCCGTTCGCCGCCTCGACATTGAAGTCCGCAACCGCGACCGCGGCACCTTCCTCGGCAAAGAGCAGCGATGCCGCCCGGCCGATCCCATTGCCGCCGCCGGTTATCAGAGCTGTCTTCGTATCAAGTCGGGGCATCGTTCTGGGCCTTGTTGCTGATGGTCGCGGCGGGTTGAACGCTGATGCCGCCGACCGCTTGCTCAGTCGGCAACAGCTCAATGGTCGCGATGTTCACGTGAGCGGGGGCATTGACCGCAAACAGAATCGCGCTGGCGATGTCCTCGGGCTGCAGCTCCGTGATGCCGCTGGTTTTCGTCATCTCCAGCCGTGAGGCGTCGCCAACAGCGTGCTCATAAAACTCCGACGCCACCCGCCCGGGGCAGATCTCCGTGACCCGCAAGCCCGTGCCGGCCAACTCATAACGCAGGTTCTGGCTGAACTGGTGCAGGGCCGCCTTCGACGCGCCATAAACGGCGGAAACCAGCGTGTGCAGGCCCGAGATCGATCCGATATTGACGATGTGCCCGTGGCCGCGGTGCTTCATGCCCTCGATCGCCGCGGCGGTGATCTGGATCGGCGCGATCACGTTGATTTCGATGGCTTCGACGACGTGCTCGGGCGGCAGGCCAGCCAGACCGGTGATCCCGTGGCCCACGCCGGCATTGTTGACCACGACATCCGGCGCGAATTGTGCGATTTCCGCACGCATCCGCGGGGTATCTCGGATGTCCGCGGTCAGCGTCTGGCAGCCGACGCTATCCGCCAGGGATTGAAGCCTGTCGGCCCTGCGGGCGACCGCCAGGACATCGAAGCCCCCGGCACACAGGGCATGGACCGTCGCGGCGCCAATTCCGCTCGTGGCGCCCGTCACAACGGCGCGTCTGTAGGGTTCACGGCTCACTTTGACCTCTTGCAAGACGGACCGATACCTGCATCGCAGCCCAATAGAGAGAGCCGAAATGCATTCGAATTCATATGCCAAACTGGCAACTGGATGACCGGGGTGTCAAGAGGGTCCAGATTGCGGATTACCATTCTCGAACGCCTGTCAGTCGCCCGAGATGGGCAGCGTGTTAGCCGCGCGCCCGTGCTGTCGACCGACGCAGGATGATACGGGGGGCCGGGCGATCGATGGTCACATGATGCTTGGCCAGATCGGCATCACCGCAGATCAGATTAACCGCCGCAGCGCCCATTTCGGCAAGCGGCATGCGGACCGTCGTCAGGGCCGGCGTGACGTAATCCGCCAGTGGAAAATCGTGCAGGGCAATGACCGACACCTCGCCAGGCACGTCGATTTCCAGATCGCCAAGCCCGGCAAGCGCACCAATCGCGGCCACGGCGTTGCAGGCAACGATGCCGGTAATCTCGGGCGCCTGGTCGATCAGCCGCTTGACCCCGCCGCGACCAAGCGCAAGGTCGGAACCGGCCCATACCAGGCGACTATCGGGCGCCTCCAGGCCGTGCCGCGCCATTTCCGACCGCCACCCGGCGACCCGCGCTAGCGAAAACCGAAGCCCCGGCGCGGTGGCGAGGCAGCCAATCCGCTCATGGCCCAAGGCCAGCAGATGGTCCGTCGCAATCGCGGCGGCATCCTGGTCCGGCAGGCTGATCAACGCGCTGTCCGCATCCGTCTCGACCTGCAGCATGACGGTGCGAACGCGTTTCCGTACGGCCTTGGCCAGCGCCCGGTCGGTCGCGGCCCCTGCCCCTTGCAGGACCAACCCGTCGATCGCGCCGGCGCCAATCAAGTCGATCAGGCGGTTGGACCCGGTCTCAAGCGACGCGGCCTCGCCGAGCAGCAAGGCGCTGTCACGGGCGGCAGCGGCGGCTTCCGCGCCACTGACGATTTCGGCATAGACCGGGTTCGACACGTTGTGAACGATCAGGGCGATCAGGCGCGACCGGGCCAACCGAAGCGACTGCGCAGCAATGTTCGGTGTGTAATCCAGCGCCTCTACGATGCGCAGGATGCGTTCCCGCGTCGCGGCCCCGACGCGCAGAGTTTTGTCGCCGCTCAGCAGGCGTGAAACCACCGCCGTCGAGACGCCGGCCGCCTTGGCAACCTCTTTCAGGGTCGCCAATTCTTTGACCTCCAGCCCAAGCAAAAGACGGTCGCGGTCACGCTTGACTCCCCATCGACAAGCTGCGAAAGAATGGTAACACGATTTACCAAATCAGCTCCGCCTATTCTGATTTAGGTTAATCGAATTATCAATGCGCCCGTCCCGCTGGCCGGCGCCGGACGAGAGGTTAGGCCTAAATGTTGCGGGTGGTTGCCTGGGACGATCCGAGATGCACCGAGCCCCTGAAGGCAGCGCGCCAGCCCTGGCTGGACCGGTCGGGCGAGACGATCGACATCGCGCGCCGACCGTTGACCGCGTTCAATGACCAGCCGTTGAGCGAACTGTCCGGTCAGTGCGACGTGATGATCATCGACTATCCTCACATCCCGCAAGCTTGGGCCGAAGGTGCCGTGACGCCGATCGCGGACCTTCTCGATCCCGCGATCGTCACGCGGTGTCGTGCGGGCGCGGTTGGGGCGGCGCAGGACTCGTTCGTCGTGAACGGAACGCCTGTCGCCCTTGCGGCCGACGCCGCCTGTCAGGTGGCGGCCTATCGCCCCGCGATCCTTGACGATCTCGGCGCAACGGTTCCCGATACCTGGGACGCGGTTGTTGATCTGGCGGCCCGCCATCCGGGCTCGGTCGCCTTGCCGCTGCACCATACCGATGCGATTTCCTGCATCCTCAGCCTCACCGCCGGCGCCGGCGCGCCGCCGAACGGGGGCGACCGGATGTTCCCGGACAGGGCGGTCGCGGAGGACGCGATCGACACGTTGAAACGGATCGCGGCGATCGTCGACGATGTCTGCTGGTCCTGTACGCCGCCGATGCTTTACGCCGAGGCCAACAAGGGACGAACCATCGGCTACATCCCGCTGACCTTCGGTTACACCCGCCTGACCAGACCCGAGGAAGGCGGCGGCTGGCGCTTCGGCGCTCCGCCGGCCGGCTGCGGCAGCCTACTAGGCGGCGCGGGCATGGCCGTGTCGTCGCAGGCATCCGACCCGGCCCAGGCCGCGGCCTTCGTCGCCTGGTATTGCGGCGACGAAGGCCAGGTGTTTGCCGCCTTGAACGGCGGCCAGCCGGCCAGCCGGGCCGCCTGGACCAGTGCCGAGGCGGACGAAGCAGTTGGGCACTTCTTTTCCGACACGATCGAGGTTCAGTCGCGCGCCTATGTGCGTCCCCGCGCGCCTTGGTGGCCGGGCGTGCAGACGGCGGCCGGTCAACGCTTGGTTCAAGGCCTGCGATCCGGCGAATCGTCCTCGTCGATCGTTGATGGCCTCGAACATATCTATGCCGACAGACGCCCGCCGGGCGAGAAAGGGGCCTGACGGTGGCCGCTACCGAACAACCAGCCGCGCTGGACGGCATCCGGGTCCTGGATTTCACCCAGATGATGCTGGGTCCGCTGTGCACCCAGACGCTCGCCGATCTGGGCGCCGACGTCATCAAGGTCGAACGGCCGGGCAAGGGCGAATGGATGCGCGATATGCCGATGATCGGCGAGTTCGTCGGCGGCGACTCGGCCGCCTTTCACGCCTTCAACCGAAACAAGCGCGCGATCACCGCCGACCTTAAGCATCCCAAAGCGCGCGAGGCGCTGTTGGAACTGGCCAAGGATTGTGACGTCGTGACCGAGAACTTTCGCGCCGGTGTGATGGACCGGCTCGGCCTCGGTTACGAAGACTTCAAGGCCGCGAAGCCGGATATCATCTACGCCTCCGGCTCCGGCTGGGGCCAGCGCACGGAGATGGCCAAACAGAACCGGCCGGGTCAGGACCTTCTGATCCAGGCCATGTGCGGCCTGATGTACAATACCGGTCGCGCCACCGACCCGCCGACGGCGGCGGGCACGCCGGTGGCCGACTTCGCCGCCGCGCAGGCCATGGTCAGCGGCATTCTCGCCGCCCTGATCGCGCGCGACCGGCACGGCATCGGCCAGCGGGTGGAGGTCGACCTTTATTCCGCCACCTTGAACCTGCAGGCGCAGGAGAACTTCGCTGTGCTCAATCAGGGGATCGATCTGAAGCGCTCCGCCGCCGGCGTGGCGTCCTGCTGGAACGATGCGCCGTACGGCACCTACCCCAGCGCCGATGGCTGGATGGCGATCGCCATGTGCCCGCTGGACAAGCTCGGCCCGCTCATCGGCGACGATGATTTGGGCTCGCTGGACGCGTGGACCGAGCGCGACGAGGTCAAGCGCCGGATCGAAGCCCAAACGCGTGGGCGTACCACCGCCGACTGGATGGCCGTGTTCGAGGCCGCCGATGTCTGGGCCGCCCCGGTCCGCACCTCGCGCGAGGCGATGGACGAGTTGATCGCGATGGGCTCGGACCGGCTGATCACGCTGGACCACCCAAAAGGCGGCCCGTTGAAGATGATCGCCTGCCCGATCACGCTGAGCGAGACGCCGGCGGTCGCCAAGAACGCCGCGCCCCTGGTCGGCGAACATACCGACGAGGTGCTGACCGCACATCTGGGCGCGGACCGGCTGGGCACCCTGCGGCGCGAGGGAGCGATCTGATGGCCGAAACGCGGCTGCACGACAATCTCGTGCTCGACCGAAAAGGGCCGATCCACGTCCTGCGCATCGATCGCAAAAAGGCGCTCGGCGCGCTGAATTTCGAGATCATGACCGCCCTGGGCGACTATGCAATGTCGCTGGCCGCCGATCCGACCGTGCGGGTTCTGGTGATCACGGGCACCGGGCGCGGCTTCGTCGCCGGTGCGGATATCGGCGGCTATCACAATGCGGCGCAGACGGTTTTCGACCGGTTCCAGCGCCGATCCCGACAGACCCATGACACGATCGCCGCGTTGCCCCAGATCACGATTTGCGCGGTCAACGGATACGCCCTGGGCGGCGGCCTGGAACTGGCCCTGTGTTGCGATTTCATCCTCGTGTCGGAAACGGCCAAGGTCGGCCTGCCTGAGATCAAGCTGGGCCTGATGCCGGGCGGCGGCGGTACGCAGCGCCTGCCGCGCCTGGTCGGCCCCATGCGCGCCAAGGACCTGATCCTGACCGGCCGCATGTTGACCGCACCGGAGGCCGTCGAATGGGGCCTGGCGCTGAAGATTTGCGCACCGGATGCCCTGATGGACGAGGCCCTGGCCCTGGCAGACGACCTCGCGAGCAAACCGCCGATCGCGCTGGCGGAAGGCAAGCAGGTGATTGATGACGGGCTCGATACGGCCCTGTCGGCCGGGCTGACGCTGGAACAGCGGGTGCTTGGCGCCCTGTTCGCGACCGAGGACGGCAAGGAAGGCATCGCCGCCTTCATCGAAAAGCGCGATCCGAATTTCAAAGGAGCCTAAGAGCGCATTATGAGCGACGTCATCGCCTTCAAACACGGGCCGTTTTCGGCCATTTCCATGGGCCTGCCGGGCGACCATGCCGGCAAGTCGGCGGTTCGCATCTTTCTCGTCGAGGGCAGCGACAAGACGGCCCTGATCGACAGCGGCATCCATGTCGGCTATGGCCAGCTCAAGCAGGCCTTTGAGGGGCTGGGTAAGCAGGTGTCGGACCTCGACTATCTGCTGCTCACCCACGAGCATATGGACCATGTCGGCAACAACGCCGCGCTGAAGCGCGATTCCGACTGCACCATCTTCGCCCATCCGGCGCGCGCCGACCGCATCGCCGACAACATGCTGAACGCCAAGACCATCGTGCACGCCTTTCCGGAGGGCGAGCATTTCGACCTGGCGGAGGAGTATCTGGATTGGATGGGGCCCGACGCGGTCCCGGTCGAGCGGTTCTACAAGGAGGGCGACACGATCGATCTGGGCGGCGTCACCTTGGAGGTCGTCGAGGTCATGGGCCATTCGATGGGCGAAGTCGGCTTTTTCGATCCCGCCAGCAAGACCCTGATCATCGCCGATCCGCTACTGCCCGCCTTCAACCCTGTGCTCTACCTTTACGAAGACGCCCATGTGATGCGGGCGACGTTCCAGAAGATCATCGATTTCATCCGCGAGCGCGGCGTGGAAACGGTGATGTTCGCCCATGAGGACCCATGCGGGCCCGAGGAAGCGATCGCCAAGGCGGAGGACTGCCGGGCCCGGGTCGATGCCATCGAGGCGTCCCTGCGGCGGCGCATCAAGGCCTCGCCGGGCATCGGTTTCGCCGAGTTGCGCGATCAGATCTGCGATGAGTTCGAGAAGGTGCGGGAGTGGCGCGCCCTGGTCTCGATCGACGCCAGCCTGAGAGACTTCGAACGTCGCGGCCTGATCCGCCGCCAGGGCGACGGCTGGGCCGATGCCGGCTGATCCGCCCATCGCGTCGGCCGCCGTTCTCGGCGGCGGCGTAATGGGTGCGCAAATCGCCCTCGCCCTGGCGCTGGGCGGCGTGCGGACGACCCTGTGGGCCCGTCGCGAGGAAACCCTTCGGAACGCCGAGGACAGGATCTCTTCGGCATTGGATTGCCTGATCGAGGCGGGGCTGGTTGATCGGGATGAGCGCACGAGCGTGCAGGCCCGCCTCCAGACCAAAGCGACCATGGCCGACGCTGTGGGCGATAGCGGCTTCGTCATCGAGGCCGTGGCCGAAGACCTCGCGGTCAAACAGTCGGTGCTGAAATCCGCCGAGGACATGGCGGCGCCAGATGCGATCCTATCGTCGACCACGTCCGCGCTGAGCGCCACCGCCATTCAGGACGGTTTGAGCCGGCCCGACCGATTTGTCGTCGCCCACTATGCCCAGCCGGCCCACCTGGTGAAGCTGGTCGAGGTCGTGCCGGGCCGCCAGACGGCGCCGGAGACCACCGAGACCGTGATGGCCCTGCTGCGTGCCACGGGCAAAACGCCGGCCCTTTGCCCGGACATTCCGGGCTTCCTGTGGGCTCGTATTCAGCACGCCGTCTTGCGCGAGTTCGCCAGCCTCGTCGGCCAGGGCCTGGTCGACGCGGAGACCTGCGATACGATCCTGAAGGAAGGCTATGCCGTGCGGCTACCGGCCATGGGCGCCTTCGAGCATGCGGATCTCGCCGGGCTCGACCTGATGAACGGGGCGGCGGCCAAGGCGGTCTGGGCCGACCTGTCGACCGTTTCCGACCCCGCCGAGACACCTGTGGGCGCGCTGTTCGCCCAAGGCGATACCGGCATGCGCTCCGGCCAGGGGTTCTATGATTGGACCAAACGCGACCCGGACGCTTTCAAGCGCCAGCGGGACGCGGAAATCGTCCGCCGCCTGAAGATCCAGCGGGAACTGCAGGGCCAGGACGACTGAGCGACCGGCCGTTTCACCCGGATACGCGATCGCCGACTTGAACGACAACGCGCCTTCAGCGCGGTCGCGGAGGATTAAGCCCCCAACTCCTCACGCGGTATGCGCTGGACGATGGTGGCGTTGGCGAGCTTTGCCGTTTCCGGCTCCTCGGCCGTCAGGGCCTGCCAGCGGGTCAGCAGCGCGCGCATGACCCGCGTCATGTGCCGCTGCATGGCGCGCCGCGCGGCCTCGGCCGAGTGCGAGCGGAAGGCATCGACGATCAGACGGTGCTCGTCGACCGCCTTCAGGCGGATCTCGGCCGGCGCCACCTGCTCATGCAGGCGCAGCGACAAGGGGGCCGTCGAGCGCTGCTCCCAGAAGTATTTCACGATGTCGACCAGCGCGCTGTTCTGGGTCTCGGCGGCGATGGTCTCGTGAAAGCGGCGGTCGCCGACATAGGAGGTGTAGTCCGCCGCATTCTCCTCGACCATCAGCGCGATGCAGTCTTCCAGCCGGGCGATTGTCCGTTCGGAGATCTGGGGGGCGACCAGGGCGGCGATTTCGCCCTCGACGATGCGCCGTGCCTCCAGGATCTCGAACGGGCCCGGGCCGGTAACAGGCTGCACGCCCGAACGCGCCGGGGGCGACGCCTTGACGAAGATGCCCGCACCCGGCCTGATTTCGATCAGGTCCATGATTTCCAGCGCGATCAGGGCTTCGCGGATCGTGGGCCGGCTGACGCCGAACTGGACGGCCAGTTCGCGTTCCGGCGGCAGGCGCGAGCCGGCGGCAAGCCGGCCGGCATCGATCTCTTCGGAGATCTTGTCGGCCACCTGCTGATACCGCCGGGGCGTCAGGATCGCTTCGAAGCGGGGGGTGCTCGGGTCATCCATGCCGCTGCTCATGCCTCTCCGTAACCTCGCCGTCAAGAAACGCTTGACCGGGCCTGAACCGCGGTCGGGTTGACGATGTTGGCCGGCACCCGGCCCCCCAAGGTATCGCCAATCGCCTCGACCGCCTGCCGGCTCATCGAGGCGAACGCCTCCTTGGTCATGGCCGCCACATGGGGGGTCAACACGACGTCGTCGCGGCCCAGCAGCGGGTTGCCGGCCGCCGGCGGGCCGTCGAACACGTCGATGCCGGCGCCCGCCAGCCGGCCACTATCGAGCGCCGCGATCAGGGCAGAATGGTCGACTAACGCGGCACGCGCGGTGTTAATGAGATAGGCGCCGTCCCGCATCTGTGTGAGGGCGTTGGCATTGATCATCCCCGCCGTTTGAGAGGTCAGTGGAACGTGAAGCGAGACGATATCCGAGGCAGCCAGCAACGCATCAAGGGACTCGGCGAGAACGACGCCCGTGTCCGCGACCTCGCTTGGGCGACGCGCGAGGACGGCCACCTGTAGCCCGAAGCCGCCTTGCGCGATCCTGGCCACAGCCCGCCCAATACGGCCATAGCCGACAATGCCGAGCGTGCGGCCGGCCAGCGTGTGGCCCAGCAAGTGTTCCCGGTCCTGAAAACGTCCGTCGCGGACCGCCCGATCGCCCACCGTAACACGCCGGAGCAGCGCCAGGATCAGAGCGAAGACATGCTCGGCCACCGCCTGGCTGTTGCCGTCCGGCGTAATCGCGACCGCGATGCCGCGCCCCGTCGCCGCCTGCACGTCGATACTGTCGGTCCCGACGCCGATCCTGGCGATCACCCGAAGCCGCCGGGCCCGGCTGAGCAGGTCCGCATCGACCGGAGCATTGCGTACGATCAGGGCATCCGCGCTGCCGATCTCATCGCGCCACCACGCATGATTGATGACGGTCCATCGGCGCCGAAGGTCCGCCATCGCGACAGGATCGATCGGCTGGGCGACGATGATTGTGGCGCGGTCCGTCACCGACACTCACCCCGCGTTTTGGGCGCCGGGCAACGCGGCAAAGCCATCCAGCGCCGCCTCGTCGACCGCGACGCCAAGCCCCGGCAGATCTGGCGTCTCGACGTAACCGTCTCGGATACCAAGCGGCGCGGTGATCGCGGCCTCGCTAAAGCTATTGTCGCGGATGCCGGCGGCCTCGAAGAAATAGGCGACGGGGCTGGCCGACATGACGTGCAGGGTGGCGGCGTAATTGAGATTGGTGTGGCTGGTATGGGGAGCGAAGCGCAGACGGTGAAGCGTCGCCAGATCGCTGATCTTCTTCAACTCGCTGATACCGCCGGTCTTGCTGGCGTCGCCCTGGACCACGTCGATACAGCGACGACCCAGAAGCTCTCGCATATCGTCGCGCCCGTAGTGGTTTTCCCCGGCCGCGATCGGCACCTTGCTGCGCCGGCGCAGCTCCGCCAGCGCATCGAGTTCGCGGCGGGGAAACGGCTCCTCCAGCCAGGCGACGTCGAGCTCCTCCAAGGCCGGCAGCAGACGAAGCAGATCCACCCAGTCATAGGCCGTGTTCACGTCGACCATGATGGCGAAGTCCGGCCCGAAATCCTCGCGGATGCGGCGCACCCGGGCAATGTCGCGCTCGGCCGTGTCGCCGAGGCGCAGCTTGGCCGCCTTGAAGCCAAAGCGCTGGACATAGCCGGCCAGTTCGTCCGACAGCGCCGACGGCTCCTGATAGCCCAGCGTGATGCCGCCGGCGTAAGCCGGGAACCGCTTGGGCGCGGCGCCCAACAGTCGACAGACCGGCAGGCCCAGCGCCTTGCCCGTCAGGTCCCACAGCGCCATGTCGAGACCGCTGAGCGCGATATAGACCCCCTCGCCCATGCCATGGCTGCGGATCTGATAACGATAGACCCTGTGCCAGAGATCCTCGATCAGGGTCGGATCGCAGCCGAGGGCGATTTCGCGCAGGCTGGTATTGACCAGTTCAGCCACCGTCGTCGGCGACAGTGCGTGATGGGCCTCGCCAAAGCCGACCAGGCCGTTATCCGCCTCGACCCGCACGATCACCGCATCGCGCTTGATCGCCCGCCCGATGCCAAAGCGCACGCCTTGGCCATCCAGCCGGTGCGATATGGTCCGGGCCCGGACATCGACGATCTTCAGAGCGGCCGGCGTCACAAGCCGGCTGGCCGAAGCGCCCGGGTCGCTGACACTCACCTCGGTCATCAGATGCCTACTGCGCTGCGGCCGAGATCGGCGCGGCGTAAAGCTGGCGCCCGCGCGCGGACGAACGCGACGGCAGACCCTCGATGAAGCTCAACTCCGCGACCACATCCATGTCCAAGTCGGTGCCCAGACCCGGCCCGTCCGGCAACAGCAGGTCGCCATTCTCGACCTTGATCGGATTGGTCAGCATCGTCTCGCGCATCGGGTTGGGCGTCGTCGGCTCCCATTCCAGATAGTTGCGGACATTCGCTGGAATGGCGGCCGAGAAGTGCAGATTGGCCATCTGGCCGAGCCCCGCCAGCGTGTGCGGCGCCACCTGGATGTTCTGCGCACTGGCCATATGAGCGATCTGGATCGCCGGCGTGATGCCGCCGCACTTCACCACGTCGGGCTGGATGTAGTGGACGCCGCCAAGCTCCAAGAGATTGCGAAAACCCATGGCCGTGAAGATGTTGCCGCCCGACGCGATCGGGGTCAGGTCCAGCTTGGCCAGCTTGGCGAGGTCGGCCTGATGCCAGGCGATGGTATAGTCGAACGGGTCCTCGACCCAGTAGACGTCGTACGGCTCCAGCCGGCGGCAGATCCGTACCGCCTCGGGCCAGGAATAGCGGGCGTTGATGTCGATCGAAATGTCGACGCCGCTGCCCACCGCCTCGCGGACCGCTTTGACCGCCGCGACATCGCGTTCCAGCCCGGCACCCCCGCGCAGCTTCAGGCTGCGAAAGCCCTGATCGGTCCACTTGACCGCCTCGTCGACCAGCAAACCGATGTCCTGAACGCCCAGCGTCATGCAGCCGACATAGGCCGGCACCTTTGCCGTACCGCCACCGCCCAGCAGCTTGTAGAGCGGCTGGTTGGAGACCTTGCCCAGAATGTCCCAAAGCGCCGTGTCGATGCCCGACATGGCCAGCACGGCAGCGGAGCCCAGATGCACCGTCACGGCAAACATGCGCTCCCACAGCGCCTGAATTTCCAAGGGATCTGCGCCGACCACCAAGGGCTTCAGATCGTTCAGGATCAACGCCTTGATCGTCTTGGCCGCGTAACCGTGATAGGAGACACCGATGCCGGTGACACCTTCATCGGTGTGCACGAAGACCAGCACCTCGTCCTTCTTCGTGGTCGTGCCCATGCCGTTGGTCCAAACCACCGGCAGCTTGTAGGACACGAGGTGAACCGAGACATCCGTGATCTTCATGAAGGCCCTCATTGGCGCGTGTTGGCGACTGATCGTCGATACCGCGTTCAGCATACCGCGCGCGTTCGAAGGGTCAAGTGGTCAGGCCAAAATGTAGCCGGCCGAAGCGTTGTCGGGCGAGATTGACGTCATTCGTCCTGCCTTAGAAAACTGATAACTAATAATTAATTTAACTGTATGCACTGGTCAAAGCCGAAGGTTCTGACGAATTCTGAATTCATCAAACATCGTCGAAAGCCGTATATTGGCCTTACCACTTGACCGAATGTGGCCTTGGATGTTTTGATTGCGGTGAAGGCCCGCGACCATCGGTGCAGCGGCGCGGGCCCAACGATCAGCACCTTGGAGGGAGGACCAGATCAATGACATCGCGCAGAACATCTTGGCTTACGGCATGCGCCCTGGGCGCGCTGTTGGCCACCACCCCGGCCCTGGCCGCCGACAATCACGGCGGTGAGCTGACCGTCGCCATCACGGGCGAGACCATCGACACCTTCGATCCTCTGTTCGGCAGCCGGCCAACGACCGAAGGCGCCTACATGAACCTTTTCTACGACACGTTGGTCAGGCTGAACCGCGACGGCACCTATTCGCCGGCCTTGGCGGAGTCCTTCGAGGTCGACGCCGAGACCGGAAGCATGCGCTTCAGCTTGCGGGACGGCGTCACCTTCCATGACGGCACCCCTTTCGATGCGGAGGCCGCGGCCTACAATCTGCGCCGGGCCGCCGATCCGGACGCCGGCGGGCGCTGGGTCGACGCGCTGGCGCCGATCTCGGAAATCTCCGTGGTCGGACCGATGGACCTGGAGGTGACCCTGGAAAACCCATCGCCCTTCGTCCTGTTCACGCTCGCCTCCAGCGCCGGCATGATGGTGTCGCCGACCTTCATCGAAAACGAAGGGGCGGAGGCCTTGGGCCGCCGGGCCGTGGGCACCGGGCCGTTCGTGTTTGACGACATCCAGGACGGTGTCGGGGTCGACGCCAGCCGCAACCCGGACTATTGGGAGACGGACGCCGACGGCGACCCCCTGCCCTATCTGGATGCGGTGACCGTGCGCTTCATCCCGCAATCGTCGGTCGCCCTGTTGGAACTGAGGGCCGGCGGTGTGGCGGCCATCCAGGATGTCTCGCCGAACGACTTCGCGGTGGTCGACAATGAAGACGGCATCCATCTGATCGACACGGGCAAGGGCGCCGCCTCACACATCAATTTCAACCACAGCCAGCCCCCATTCAACGATGTGCTGATCCGGCGCGCCGTACAGCATGCCATCGATCGGGCGGCCACCTGCGAGGCGGTGCTGGGCGCCTATTGCGCGGTGGTGCCGGGGCTGTTGGGCACGGCGGAGTGGGCCTACACCGACAATCTGGACGTGCCCGGCTACGATCCCGAGCAGTCTTGCGCCCTGCTCGCCGAGGCCGGCGTCGAAACGCCGTTCCCGGTCGATCTGATGATCATCAGGCGCGAGCCGGACACGCAGATCGCCGAGATCCTGCAGGCGCAGCTGAACATGGCCTGCTTCGATGCCACCATCGCCGTGCAGGAGCGCACCACGGTCGTCGACGCCATGGTCAACCTGCAGCACCAGTTCGCGCTTGGCCAATACTCCACCTCGCTGGACCCTCATGGCACGATCGGTGCGGCCTACGGCACCGGCGGCTCGCGCAACAGGTCGGGCATCTCGTACGAAGACACCGATGCGCTGATCGCCGACGCGGTTGCGACGGTGGATCGCGACGCGCGGTTCGACATGTATGAAGAGATCCAACAACAGGCCATCGATCGGGTATATTTCGGCAGCCTGTTCTGGCGACCGCGGCCGAGCGCGGCGTCCGGCCAGATCGGCAACGTCGAAGCGCTGCCCCTGGCCGCGGACGGCAACTGGCGGATCGGGAACTGGTGGCTGGCCGACTGACCGCCTACTGAGTCCGGAACCGTCGGAGTCAGGGTGCCGCTCCTGAGCGGTGCCCGGTCCCGGCCGGATCCGATCCTGGCAAGGGATGCCGATCGCGGAGTGTAATGGTACCGTTCATCATTCGCCGGCTCATGGAGATGGTCCCCGTGGTCATTGTCATGAGCCTGGTGATCTTCTTCATCACGGCGATCCTGCCCGGTGACGTCACCACCGCCATCCTCGGCGAGGACGCGACCGCCGAACAGCGCGCCCAGACGCGCGAACGGCTGGGCCTCGACGATCCGCTGCCGGTGCAATATCTGCGCTGGCTGGCCAGCGCCGCGACCGGGGACCTGGGCCATTCGCTGCGCAGCAACGAGCCCGTTTTCGACATCATTCTGCAGCGCGCGCCGGTCACGATCGAACTGGCCATCCTGTCAATCCTGGTGGCGCTGGCGATCGGCATCCCGACCGGCGTCTACGCCGCGATGCACCGCAATACGATGGCCGACGCCTCGCTGCGCACCTTGGCCCTGGCCGGCGTGGCGGTGCCGAACTTCTGGCTCGGCATCCTGCTGATCATCCTGTTCTCGCTCTGGCTCGGCTGGCTGCCGCCCTCCGGCTATCGGCCGTTCTTTGAGGCGCCGTTGGACAGCCTGCGGCTGATGATCCTGCCGGCCCTGACCATGGGCACGGGCCTGGCCGCCGTGATCATGCGCCAGACACGGGCCTCGCTGCTGGAGGTCATGACCCAGGATTATGTCCGCACGGCCAAGGCCAAGGGCCTGCCAAGGTCGAAGATCGTCTACAAGCACGCCCTGCGTAACGGGCTGATCCCCGTTGTCACCGTCACCGGCCTGCAGATCGGCGCGCTGATGAATGGCGCGGTGATCACCGAAGTGGTGTTCTCCCTGCCCGGGGTCGGCCGCATGGCGGCAGACGCGATCTTCACCCGCGACATTCCCCTGATCCAGGGTGCGATCGTGGTCATCGTGCTCGCCGTGCTGCTGGTCAATCTCTTGACCGACATCGCCTACGCCTACGTAAACCCGAAGGTGCGGCCGTGACCGATACAGCCAGCATCGAGCCGACGGCAGGCGGCCGATCGGAGGCCTGGCGCGCCTGGCGCCGGCTGATGGCCAATCCGTTCGGGCTGATCTCCGTGATTGGCCTCGGCATCCTCCTTCTGGCGGCCCTGTTCGCGCCGATCCTGGCGCCTTACGACCCGACCGCGATCAATCTGCGCGCCATCCTGCAGCCACCCTCGGCCGCGCACTGGCTGGGCACGGACGAAATTGGCCGGGACATGCTGTCCCGCCTGATCTATGCCACGCGGGTCGCGGTCCTGGTGGTGGTGATCTCGATCGGCGTTTCGATCGTGATCGGCACGCTGATCGGCATGATCTCCGGCTATGTCGGCGGCTGGGTCGACAGCGTGATCATGCGCATCACCGACGGGCTGCTGGCCTTTCCGACCTTGATCCTGGCGCTCGGCATCGTCGCGGCGCTTGGCCCCTCCCTTTGGAACGCGCTGATCGCGATCGCCATCATCAACGTGCCCAACTTCGCCAGGCTGGCGCGGGGCGAGGCGATGGTGCTGCGCAAGGCGGAGTTCGTGCAGGCCTCGCGCGCGATCGGCATGCCGACCTGGCAAATCCTGCTGGGACCCATCCGCCGGCATCTTACCGCAACGGTGCTGGTCTATGCGACGCTGAAGGCATCCGTCGCCATTATCACAGAGGCGTCGTTGAGCTTCCTAGGGCTCGGCGCGCAACCGCCGACGCCGACCTGGGGCGGCATGATCGCCACGGGCCTGGCCCAGATGAACCGGACCTGGTGGCTCGCCTTCATCCCGGGCATGGCGCTGTTCATCACGGTGCTGCTGCTGAATTTCTGCGGCGATGCGCTCCGTGACGCGCTCGACACCAAGCTGTCGGATCGGGAGCAGGCCTCGTGACGGCCGCATCGGCTGGGCGGCCGTTGCTGGAGGTGCGTGACCTGACGGTCCGCTTCGGCCCGCTGACGGCGGTGAACGCGGTTTCCTTTTCCGTCGGACGCGGCGAGACCGTCGGCATTGTCGGTGAGTCGGGATCCGGCAAGACGGCGCTGGCCCATGCCGTGATGCGCTTGCACGACACGCCGCCGGCGACCTACCCGTCCGGTGAGGTGATCTTCGACGGGCACGACCTGCTTCGGCTCGACGAACGAGACATGCGCGCCGTACGGGGCGCTGACATCGCCATGATCTTCCAGGACCCGATGGCCAGCCTGAACCCGGTCTTCACCATCGGCGATCAGGTGGCCGAAGCCGTGCTGACCCATGGGCGTGATGGCAAGGCGGGTGCACGGCGACGGACGATCGATGCCCTGGCCGAGACCGGTCTGCCGGACCCGGAAAGCCTGCTGGACAAATACCCGCACGAGCTGTCCGGCGGCATGCAGCAGCGGGTCATGATCGCCATGGCCCTGGTGATGCGACCGACCTTGCTGATCGCGGACGAGCCGACGACCGCGCTGGACGTCACCATCCAGGCACAGGTCTTGACCCTGCTGGACGATCTGCGCCGCCGTCACGACATGACGGTCCTGTTCATCACCCATGATCTCGGCGCGCTCGCCCGGCTGGCGGATCGCGTGCTGGTGATGTATGCCGGCCACGCAGTCGAGCTGGGCGCCGCCGAGGCGGTCTATCGCGCGCCGCGGATGCCCTACACGGTCGACCTGCTGGCGGCTACGCCGCGTCCTGGCGATCGCGCCCAGCCTTTGCGGCCGATCCCGGGTGCGATGCCCGACCTGATCAACCCGCCCCGCGGCTGCCCGTTCGCGCCGCGCTGCCGCTCGGCGCGCGAGATCTGCCATCTGACCAAACCGGTCTTGGAAGAGAAGGTCGACGGCCATTGGGCGCGCTGTCATCTGCAGCCCAATGAGTTTGTGGAGGCCGTGAGCCCGGCGGGAATACCGGTATGACCCAGCCGGTGATCGAGGCCGTATCGCTGGCGAAGCATTTCCCGATCCGGTCAAAAATCCTGGGCCGGACAATCGGACATGTCCGCGCCGTCGACGGGGTCGATCTGACGCTGATGCCGGGCGAGACGCTGGGCATCGTGGGCGAGTCTGGCTGCGGCAAGTCCACGCTCGGCCGCCTGCTGGTCAGACTGCTGGCGCCCACGGGCGGCGACCTGCTCTACGCCGGACGGAGCACACAGGGCCTCGACCGCACCGGCGACATGGCCTTTCGTCGCGCCGTGCAGATCGTCTTCCAGAACCCCTATGCCAGCCTCGACAGCAAGCTGACGGTCGGCCGCATTCTGGGCCAGCCCTTGCGCCTGCACCGGGTTCCCGGGGACCACGCGGCACGTATCGGCGCGGCACTGGAGCGGGTCGGCCTTCAGGCAAGGGACGCCGCACGCTACCCCCACCAGTTTTCCGGCGGTCAGCGCCAGCGCATCGCCATCGCCCGCGCGGTAATCCTGGAACCGAAGGTTCTGATCTGCGACGAGGCGACCAGCGCGCTGGATGTCTCGGTGCAAGCCCAGATCGTCGACCTGCTGACGCAGCTTCGGCGCGAGACCGGTATGGCACTGGTCTTCATCGCCCACGACCTGGCCGTGGTGGAGCGGCTGTGTCGGCGGGTCATGGTCATGTATCTCGGCCACACGATGGAGGTCGCAGGCGTCGAGGCACTTTATGACAACGCCGCGCATCCCTATACAAGGGCGCTGCTGGCGGCGATCCCTATCCCCGACCCTGCGGTAGAGCGGGCGCGCCGGCACGAGCCGCTTGAGGGCCAGGTGCCATCGCCGGCCGACCCGCCGCCTGGCTGTCCGTTCTCGACCCGGTGCCCGATCGTTCGGCCGCGATGCCGAGCAGAACGGCCGTCGTTGCGTGAACTGGGGCCCGATCACCACGCCGCCTGCCACTTTCCGGCGACCTGAC
>JANQGH010000076.1 GCA_028277405.1 Alphaproteobacteria bacterium
GCGACGACATCGACCTGATGGCTGATCTGGGTGTCGGCGCCTATCGCTTTTCCGTCGCCTGGCCGCGCGTGCTGCCGCAGGGGCGCGGTGAGGCGAATGCAAGGGGCCTCGATTTTTACGACCGCGTTGTCGACGCGCTGCTCGCCCGGAACATCCAGCCCTGGCTCTGCCTGCACCATTGGGACATGCCCCAGCCGATCGAGGATGCCGGCGGCTGGCGGACGCGCGACACGGCCGCCTGGTTCGCCGAGTATGGCGCGGTCGTGATGCGCCGCCTGGGCGACCGGGTGCGTTATGCCGCGCCGATCAACGAGCCCAACGTCATTCCGTGGGTGGCCTACGATCTGGGCGTGCATGCGCCCGGGCAGCAGCCGCGTGAGGACGTCATCAAGGCGATCCATCACGTCAATCTCGCGCATGGACTGGCGATATCCGCCATCCGGTCGGAGGCGCCGGCGGTCAAGGCCGGCTCGATCATATCGCTGGGGCCCGTCCATCCGGCCCGTGACGATGATGCCCATCGTCAGGCGGCAGAGCTTGTGGACTGTTTCTGGCGCCGGGTGATGTGCGATCCGATCTGGCTCGGCACCTATCCGGAGCCGCTGGCGCGTGAGGTGGCCCCGCTGGTCAAGCCGGGCGACCTGGAGATCATCTCACAGCCGCTCGATTTCTTCGGGCTGAACCACTACAACCGCATGTACGCGGCACCCGACCCGACCCGCACATTTGGTGTTGCCGACGTGGCCCCGCCCGCCGGCGTACCGCTGACCGATGTCGGTTGGCAGATCGATCCCTCGGGCCTGCTTGAACAGCTGCGCGACGTGACCGCGCGCTACAACGCGCCGCCGATCTTCATCACCGAAAATGGCGGCGCGTTTCCCGACAAGGCCGACGCGTCCGGCCAGGTGCAGGACGATGATCGCATCGCATACTTCAACGGCTACCTTGGTGCGGTTCTCGGAGGGGTTGAGGAAGGCATCGACATTCGCGGCTACTTCATCTGGTCCTTGCTTGATAACTTCGAATGGGCGGAGGGCTACGCGAAACGATTCGGCATCGTACGGGTCGACTACGAAACCCAACGGCGAACGCCCAAGGCCTCATATCGTTGGCTGAGGCGTGTCATCGCCGAAAACCGATTGTCGCCGATACCTGCGGCGGCCGAATAGCAGCACCCGGGGCCTATGAAGCGCGCGACGCTAAAGACGCTGTCATCGCATTTGGAACTGTCGGTCTCGACGGTCTCCCGCGCGCTGAAAGACGGCCCCGAGGTCAAGCCGGAGACCATTGCCCGGGTGAAACGGGCCGCGGCGGAGCTCGGCTACGTGCCGGATCTGCGCGGTGTAAAGCTGCGGACCGGGCAGACCTTCACGATCCATGCCTTTCTGGCGGCGCCGAAGGCCGACGAGGTCGGCGATGCGGGCTCGGTCGCCCTGACCCAGGGCATGCACCGCTCGCTGGCGGACACCTCGTACAGCCTGATCCAGGTGCCGCTGTCGCCGGGTTCCGACGCCTTGGCGGCGGTGCAGCGGATCGACGAGGCGCAGCTGACCGACGGCATGATCATGGATTTGACCCGTCCGCAAGACCCCCGCGCACGCTACCTGTTGGAACGCGACGTGCCGTTCGTCACCTTTGGCCGGACCGAGCTTTACACACCGCACGCCTATTTCGATATCGACAATGAGGACGCGGCCTATCAGGCCACGGCGTTGTTGATCCGCCGCGGCCATCGACGGATCGCCCTGATCGATGGCGAGTTGGAGTATCTGTTCTGCCAGCAACGCCTGGCCGGCTATCGCCGCGCATTGGCAGAGGCGGGCTTGCCGTTCCATAAGGGCCTGACCAGCCACGCCGACCGCGATGCCGATCGCAGCGCCCAGACCGTCCAGCACATGCTGGCGTTCGATCGGCCGCCCACCGGCTATGTCTGTGTGAACGAGGTGGTGACGCTGGGCATCCTCTACGGCCTGTCGACGGCCGGCTTCCAAGCTGGCGACGGCGTCGATGTGGTCAGCCGCGAGGGCACGAGGCTGAGCGCCTACCTGCCCTGGCGGGTCAGCACATGCTATTACCCGCTCAGCCTTGCCGGTGAACGTTTGGCATCGTTCCTGTTGCGGCTTTTGGCCGGCGAGGACCCGGCGGCGTTGCAAGAGGTCGTCAAGGTCGAGGTGATCGAGCGCTGACCCGCTGTTCCGGCAGGTCCCGAACAAGCAACACCGTGCTCTCGTCGTAGGGATAGCAGGGATGAGGGAAAAGGGGCCGCTCGTCGACAAGCTTGAAACCATGCCGCTGATACAGCCGCACCGCGCCCGGGTTCTGTGAGAACGCCTGAACACTGATGGTCCGACAACCCAGCTGCCGCGCGCGGTCTTCAGCCGCCTCCAACAAGAGGCTGCCCAAGCCACGATCGCGCCAGCCCAGGAACACAGCCAGCGCATTGATGTAAAAGCTGCCCGGCGCCTCATATTCCAGCTCGATGAACGGGCGGAACAGCAGCGGAATGTCGCCGAGAGCGGCCAAGTCTGACGGTGTTGGCGCGTTGAGCGGATAGGCCAGTACCATGCCTACGACCTTGCCGTTGACGGTCGCCATCAAGCCGTTGGTGTAGGAGAAGCTGCCGCTCTGTCGCAGGGCCCGTTTGATGCCGACGTCGAGCGGTGTTTCCCCCGGCTCGGCCATGGTCGACCAAAGATAGGAGGGGATGCCCGCGCCGGCGATTTCGATCAGCCGGGCCATTGCCTCCGCGTCGCTTGACAAGGCCGGGCGGATCGCGGCCTCCTGAACTTCAATTGCTGGTGCGGCTACCATGATGCTGTTCCTTTGCTGACGGCGACGGAGGGTCGCTCGGCGCGAACCTCCACCCCCACGGCACGTCAGGCGCGTGCCAGGTAATAGACGTTGATCGGGTCGTGCGGCAGGCGCTCGACAGTCACATTGCCAAAGCCCGCTTGCTCAAGCATGTCCAAGGCCAGTTCCTCGCCCCACATCGTACCCAGCCCGGGCCCGCCTTGTGCCAACGAAACCGGCATGCAGTGCAAGGTCGAAATGGCGTACAGGAACGGCCCGAGCGGATGATCCGCATTGCGCTCCAGATGGCTGGAGCCGCCGATATCCTGCATCAGGAACAGGCCGTCTGGGTTCAGGGATCGGGCGACCGAGTCTAGCAGGCCCTGCGGATCCTTCTGGTCATGCACGGCGTCGAACGCAGTGACCAGGTCGAATGTGCCAAAGCGTTCCCGTGTCGACAGATCGGCGGCCGTGAACCGGATGTTCGACAGGCCGGCCTCTGCCGCTGAAGCGTTGGCGTAGTCGGCTGCGTCCTCCGACAGGTCGATGCCCTGGAAGCGGCTGGCGGGGAACGTTTCGGCCAGCTTCAGCATCGCCCTGCCGCGCCCGCAACCGACATCCAGGACATCGATGCCCCGCTTCAGGTGCCCGGTCAGGCCCGGCACCAGTGGCAGGATATGATCGAACAGCGCGGCCACCACGGTCTGGCCGCTGTCCTCGGCCATGACCTCGTGGAACCGGGCGTAGTCGTGATAGTGGACACCCTCGCCGGTGCGAAACCGATCGACGATGATGTCCTCGATGCCTGCCGCCAGCGGTATGTACTGTGCCGCCACGGCAAAGTTGTCTGGCGTCGCGGCTCTGGTGGTGAAGGCGGCGTGTTCGGCCGGAAGATGGTAGGTCTCGTTAACGGCGTCGTAGTCGACCACCCGCGACGTGACCATGACCGCGAGCCATTCGCGCACATAGCGGTCCGAAAGTCCGACTTTGGCCGCGATCTCCTTCAGCGACGAGGGCGGCCGGCCCGCCATGCTGTCGAACAGGCGGGTGCGGTGGCCGATCGATGTCATCATGACCAGTGCCGCGTCGTTCAGGGCCGTCATCATGCGCTCGGCGAACTGTTCAGCTTTCGCGTCGTCAAATCTCGGCGACGGATCGCGTGCGGTATCCATCTGCGATCTCCTCAACATCGGCTCCATCTCGCCGATCCTTAGGTGACGCCGATCCATCCGGGCGCCCCAACAGGTCGCCCAGCCTTCACCGACCGGCAGGGTGGCGCGGAAACGTCAACCACGCGTGAAGGCTTGAATCTAGACGCATCGTGCCAAGCTAGTTAGACCGGTTTCGGAACGAACCGGTCCAAATCGGACATGTATGCGGAGGCGCGTGCCATGAACGAAGACAACCAGCAGCCATTGGTCACGGCGATCGTCGCGACGCCTGACGCCGGCGCCTCGTGTCTGTTCACCATGGTCGACGTCTTGTCGTCGGTAGGGCGCGATTGGGAACTGGTTCACGGTCAGCCCCCAAAGCCGCCCCGGTTTCTGCCGCGGATCGTCTCGGTCGATGGCACGGAGTTCTTTGGTCCGAACGAGGTCAAGATCGCGCCCCACGGCACGCTCCAGGACTATCCGACGCCAGACCTGGTGCTGATCCCGGACTTCCTGGTCGCACCGGGAACCAGGTTGGCGGGCGACTATCTGGCGATCGCCGAGTGGGTTCGCGAAGCCCACCGCGCCGGGGCCATTGTCGCGTCGGTCTGTTCCGGTGCCTTGCTGCTTGCCGCCAGCGGGTTGTTGGACGGGGAGGAGGCGACCACGCACTGGAGTTATTGCGACACGCTGTCCAGCCACTTTCCGAAAGTGAACGTCTGCGGCGCCCGCATTCTGATTTCCAGCGGTGCCGGCCACCGCGTCATAACGGCGGGTGGCGCTTCGGCGTGGGACGATCTGCTGCTGTATCTGATAGGCCGTCTCGCGGGTCCGGAGGAAGCCTTGCGGATCGCCAAACTCTATCTCTTGCAATGGCACAGCGACGGGCAGCTTCCCTACGCGGCGCTGTCCATGGGCCGCCAACATGACGACCGGCTGATCGAGCAGTGCCAGCTCTGGATCGCCGACAATTACGCCACCGAGAATCCTGTGGCCGCCATGTCGGGTCTTTGCGGGCTGTCGGAGCGGACATTCCACCGCCGCTTTCGCAAGGTGACGGGGCAGTCGCCGATGGCCTATGTCCAGGCGTTGCGCATTGAAGAGGCCAAGCATCTGCTTGAGACCACCGACATGGCGATCGACGACGTCGGGGGCGAGGTGGGCTACGAGGAACCGGCGAGCTTTCGCCGGCTGTTCCGGCGAAGCGTCGGCATTGCCCCCTCTGCCTATCGCAAACGCTTTCAGCCCTTGTTCAGGCTGGTCTCCCATTCGGGCGCCGCCCGTGCCCAAGCTGCATAAGGCTACGGGGTAGACAGCATCGATTGGCGGTGCCACGGTCGCCAATCGTCGTCATTGATCCCCTAGTAGGCAGCAGCCATGTCCGAACCCGTTCGTTGGGGCCTTCTCGGCACCGCAGGTATTGCGCGCAAGTCACTCATTCCAGCGCTACAGGCAAGTACTCTGAACCGGATCGTCGCGGTCGGTTCGCGCGACTTGGCGCGCGCCCGCGCTTTCGCCGCTGACATCGGCGCCGATGTGCGCGCCTTCGGCAGCTATGAGGCCATGCTGGACGATCCGGAGATCGACGCCGTCTACAACCCGCTGCCCAATCATTTGCACGTGCCGCTGACGCTGGAGGCGGCGCGGCGCGGCAAGCATGTCTTGTGCGAGAAGCCGATCGGGCTGAACCGCGCCGATGCGGCCGCCTTGAAGTCCGTGCCGCCGGGCGTCCTGGTGATGGAGGCGTTCATGGTGCGCTTTCACCCCCAATGGCTGGAGGTGCGCCGGCGGGTTCGCGCGGGCGATCTCGGCGAAGTGCGCGCCATTCAGGCGTTCTTCTCCTACTACAATGACGACCCGTCGAACGTTCGCAATCAGTTGGATATCGGTGGCGGCGGCATCATGGATATCGGCTGTTATCCGATGGTCATCGGCCGCTTTCTGTTTGATGCCGACCCGGTCCGCGCGGTCGCGCTGGTCGATCGTGATCCTTCGTTCGGAACAGACCGTCTGGCCACCGGCATCTTGGACTTTGGCGCCGGACGACAGCTCGGCTTCACCGTGTCGACACAGGCCGCCCCGCATCAGCGTGTCAGCGTCGTTGGCACCACGGGACGCCTTGATGTCATGATCCCGTTCAACGCCATCCCCAACGCGCAATCGACCTTGCTGTTGGATCGGGGCGAGGTGCTTGGCGACGCGGCGGCCGAGAGGCTGACGATCGAGGCAGCGGACCAGTATGAGCGGCAGGTCGACGCCTTCGCTCGGGCCGTCAGAGGCGACGAGCCCTTGCCTTACGGCATTGAGGACGCGCTGGCCAACATGGCTGTTCTCGACGCGCTGTTCGACTCCGAAAAGACCGGCGCCTGGGCCAACGTCGACTATTCGGACGTAGCGAACTGACCGGTCGCCGCGACTGAAACCATCCCACTGGCCGACCGTTCGACGGTGTAGAAGGTGCCGCGCATCAGGCCGGTGATGCGATTGACCCGCCCGTCCGGCCAGGTGATCGAAACATCGATCATGTCCTGATCGCCCATGCCGATATGGAGTGGCACCAACCCTCCGCCGGCATGCCCGCCACCGGCGTAAGTGAAGTAGCTTTCCGACCTGTCGGGCAGACGCACCCGAACCGTCGACCCGATGGCGTTGCTGTTCGGCGCGCTGTCTTGCAGCGTCAGCATCATCGCACCGCCCAGCGCGTCACACGCCGTGTTTTGCAGGATTGTCGCCGGCTGGTTGCGGTTGACGATCGCCAGGTCCAGGCAGCCATCGCGATTGAAGTCGGCGACCGCCGCCCCGCGACCGCGCCGATCCAGCGCCAGGCCGGCTGCCTCGCCGGCCTCGACAAAGGTGCCGTCCGCCTGGCGGAGCAGTAGGTTGTCCGGGTCGAACGCGGCAAACTCCGCCATCTCGTCGACATTGCCCTTGATGATCAGCAAGTCCGCCAGACCGTCCTGATCGAAATCGGCGAACTGGGTGTGCCAGCCGGTCGACGGCCGCACGTCGCCGCCCGCGTAAGGCCGGTGCGCCGTGCTTCCCGTGTCGAAGGCGATGTCGACGAAGTACGCCGCCTGGGCACGATCGTCGCCCAGGGTTTCAAGCCTTTGGTCCATCATGTTGCTGATCGACAAATCCGGCAGACCGTTGCCGACGACATCGTGGGCCGCCAGGCTCATCCCCCAGATCTGGACGTCCTGCCAGCCATCCTCGGCGCCATAGGGTATGAGGCCGTCCAGCGTTAGCGCAAAGAGCTGCTCGCCTCCATCCGGGTCGTAGTACTGCCGGTCGTTTGTCGCGCGCAAATCCGGCGTGCCGCTGCCCGACCAATCGACGAACATCAGGGCCAGCGGGCAGTGACTTTCGGGGAATGGTATCGGTGCGCCGTAGCGCGAGGGATCGTCGGCGCTTGGGCGCAGCAGATAGCTCTCATCGCAATTGCCATCTCGCTGAAGTGGACGAGAGCGGTCGACATAATTGCCGATGGCCAGCGTCGGTAGGCGCTGCCCCTCTTCCCATGAGGCGGCGAAAGCCGTCGTCCAATCCGCGCGATCGGGCAGGCCGACATCGGCGTTCGCGGCGGTGAAACGGCAATCGTCCAGCCCGCGGAGCAAGACGTTCTGGCCGAACCGCATGACGAAGAGGTCCGTGATCCCGTCGCCGTCGAAATCGAGCGGATAAGCGCCCGTCACGTTCTGCGACAGCGCGCCGTCCAGACCCTCGGGCAGGGGCGCCGGCCTGAAGCTCACCGCGCCGGCTGGATTGCTGCGATTGACGAACAGGCCCGCCTGGTTTTCGCCGCCGGCCAGGAACAGATCCGACAAACCGTCTCCGGAGCAGTCGAACACGGCAGCACCTCCGCCGACCACGAAATCGGTGTTGCCGCCATAGACATGGTCGACCGTCAAGGCGTCGGGCAAGTGTTCAAAACGGATCTGGGCCGATGCCGGGAGGCCCATCGTCGCGATCAGGCCTGCCACCGCGAAACTGCGCAGGGAAATCATGGGTTCCCCTGAATTGAAGGCAGAGTATGAGGTGCGTACATCAAATTACCTCAGCATGGATTGACAGGATCGTGATCTCCTGATTTCGTCTTCCGCGTGCAAGAATGTTCCAAGCGCGTGTTTCGCGCAACCACGACAGGGAGGAACTTGAAAATGCTGAAAAAGCTTCTGACGACCGCAGCGGTTGTTGCGATGGCTGGAACCATCGGGGGTTCCGCCGTCGCGCAGGACGAGTTGATTGTCGGCGTCAGCTGGTCGAACTTCCAGGAGGAACGCTGGTTGACCGACGAGGCGGCGATCGTCGCCGCGCTTGAGGCCGCCGGGGCGACCTACATCAGCGCCGACGCGCAAAGCTCGCCGGCCAAGCAGTTGACGGATGTCGAGAGCCTGATTGCCCGCGGTGCCGATGCGCTCATCATCCTGGCCCAGGACGCCGAGTCGATTGGACCAGCGGTCGAGGCCGCCTTGGACGAGGGCATTCCGGTCGTGGCGTATGACCGGCTGATTTCCCACCCGGAAGCGTTCTACCTGACCTTTGACAATGTCGAGGTTGGCCGGATGCAGGCGCGCGCCGTCTTTGAAGCGCAGCCGACCGGCAATTACGTGTTCATCAAGGGCTCGCCGGCCGATCCCAACTCGGACTTCCTGCACGGCGGTCAGATCGAGATTCTGGGTGAGGCCATCGAGGCCGGCGACATCACCGTTGTGGGCGAGGCCTATACGGATGGCTGGGTGCCGGCCAACGCCCAGCGCAACATGGAGCAGATTCTGACCGCGAATGACAACAACGTGGACGCGGTTGTGGCCTCCAATGACGGCACCGCCGGCGGCGTGGTCGCTGCCCTGACGGCCCAGGGCATGGAAGGCATTCCGGTGTCCGGCCAGGATGGCGACCGGGCAGCGCTGAACCGCGTGGCACTGGGCACCCAGACTGTTTCGGTCTGGAAGGATGCGCGCGATCTTGGCGCGGCTGCGGGTGAAATCGCAGTGGCGATGGCTGCGGGCGAAGACCCGACCGGCATTCCGAACACCGTGTCGTGGACCAGCCCGGACGGCGTTACGATGACATCGATCTTCCTGACGCCGGTGCCGATCACGCGCGACAATCTCAATGTCGTCGTCGATGCCGGTTGGATTTCGGTAGAAGAACTGTGCCAGGGCGTTCCCGCCGGCACGGTCGACGTCTGCGACTGAGGTAGCACAACGCTGAAGCGCGGCCTTCCCTTTGGCGGAGGGCTGCGCATCCTGACAGCCGCATGCGACTAGCGGAGGGCCCGTCTTGACGGTCGTCGGCAGAACGCTGAAGGCCATGGAGGTCGACACCCGGATTCTGGGCATGGTCGGCGCTCTTCTGGTCATCTGGCTCGCGTTTCACATTTGGACGGGCGGGCTGTTCATCACCCCGCGCAACCTGTTCAACCTGTCCGTCCAGACGGCCTCTGTCGCGGTCATGGCCTGCAGCATGGTGTTGATCATCGTCGCGCGGCACATCGATCTGTCGGTCGGCTCGCTGCTCGGTTTTTTGGCCATGTTCATGGGCGTGGTACAGACCGAATGGTTGCCCGATCTGTTCGGCGGCGCCGAAGGCCCAGCCTTTGGCCATGCCTGGATCTGGGTAGTGACCCTTTTGGCGGGCATTGCAATGGGCGCGTTGATCGGCGCCCTTCAGGGCTACATCATCGGGTTTCTGGCCGTACCCGCCTTCATCGTCACGCTGGGCGGCCTGCTGGTTTGGCGCGGCGCTGCCTGGTGGATAACCACCGGCCAGACCATTTCCCCGCTCGATGCCAACTTCCGATGGCTGGGCGGAGGCGCGGAAGGCAGCCTGTATCTGTGGCCGTCATGGATCGTCGGCATTTTCACCTGCGCCGCGATCTGCTTTTCCATCTGGTGGGCGCGGCGCGAGCGTCGGCGCTTCGACTTCCCCCAGAAGCCGCTTTGGGCCGAATACACGATCGCTGCCACGCTCTCGGCCTTGGTCATCGCCTTCGTTGCCACCATGACCTCCTATCAGGTTCCGAGCCGTGCGGCCGAACGGGTATATGCCCTTCGCGGCTGGGAGGTCCCTGAGGACGGCGTGCATTTGGTTTTCGGCATCGCCATTCCGGTTCTGATCTTGGGCATCATCGCTGTCGTGATGACCATCCTGGCTCGCCGCACGCGGTTCGGCCGGTACGTCTTCGCCATGGGCGGCAATCCCGATGCGGCCCAGCTCGCTGGCATCAACACCAAACGCATGACCTTGTGGATCTTCGTGATCATGGGCGTCCTGTGTGCGATCAGCGCGGCGATCGCGTCGGCCCGGCTGGCCTCGGCCGACAATGCCGTTGGTACCCTGGACGAGCTGCGCGTAATTGCGGCGGCGGTGATTGGCGGCACGTCGCTCTCCGGCGGCCGGGGCACGATCTTCGGCGCCATTCTGGGCGCGCTGGTCATGCAGAGCCTGCAAAGCGGCATGGCCATGGTCGGCGTCGACGCGCCCATGCAGAACATCGTCATCGGCATCGTGCTGGTGCTGGCGGTCTATGTCGACCAGCTCTACCGGCGCCGAACCGAGGATTAGGAGCGGGCGATGAACGGTGCCGATCCGCTGGTCGAAATGCGCGACATCCATGTCGCCTTTGGCGGCGTGCAGGCCGTCGACGGGGTTTCGATCGACCTTTATCCCGGCGAGGTGGTCGGGCTGCTGGGGCACAACGGCGCCGGCAAGTCGACGCTCATCAAGGTGTTGTCCGGCGCCTACCAGTCCCGATCCGGCGAGATCTACGTCCAGGGCCGCAAGGCGGAGATCCACAATCCGCGCGACGCCCGGAAGTACAACATCGAAACGATCTATCAGACGCTGGCGCTGGCCGACAATCTTGACGCTGCCGCCAACCTGTTTCTCGGCCGCGAAATCAGACAACGCAACGGTTTGTTGGACGAGGTCAGGATGGAGGCGGAGGCCCGCCAGATCCTGAAACGTCTCAACCCCAACTTCACCAAGTTTCATCAACCGGTCGCCTCTCTGTCGGGCGGCCAGCGTCAGGCGGTCGCGATCGCACGGGCGGTCTATTTCGAGGCCAAGATCCTGATCATGGACGAGCCGACGGCGGCTTTGGGCGTTGAAGAGACCCGCATGGTCGCCGACCTGATCCAGCAGTTGAAGCGGGAAGGCATCGGCATCTTTCTGATCAGCCACGACATCCATGACGTCTTCGACCTGGCAGACCGTTTGACGGTCATGAAGAACGGCAAGCTGGTCGGCACGGTGCGGACACAAGACGTCACCCAGGATGAGGTGCTCGGCATGATCATCCTGGGCAAGATGCCCGAAGGCGCGGCGCAGAAAGCCGATGCCTGATCGGTCGCGGCGGCTGCCAACCCTGCAGGATGTGGCGAGGGAGGCCGGTGTAAGCCCAGCGACGGTCGATCGCGCGATCAATGGCCGCTCGGGCATCAGCGCCCGCGCCCGCGCCAAGGTCGAGGCGGCGATGCAGCGGTTGGACTATCGCCCCAACGTTCACGCATCCCGTCTGGCGCGCGCCAAGGGGTGGCGGATTTGCTTGGTGCTGCCGACCGGGACTAACCCCTTTATGACCCGGCTGGAGCAAGAGGCGCGGGCCGCCGCCGACCACTTTGCCTCCGAGCGCGTCCAGATCGACATCGCCAAGACCGACGTGTTCAGTGGTCCCGACTTGGCAGCGGCGCTGGAAAGTGCCGCCGGCACAGCCGATGCGGTCGCCGCCGTCGCCCTGGATCACCCGGCGGTGAATGAGGCGATCAACGCCCTAGTTCGGCGGGGCAAGCAGGTTGCCACCTTGGTTTCGGACGCGCCGCGATCGCTGCGCCAGCACTATGTCGGCATCGACAATGTCGCCGCCGGTCGCACCGCCGCCGCCATTCTTGGCCGGTTTCTAGGCGGTCGAGAGGGAACCGTCGGCGTCATCGCCGGGTCGCTGCTGTTGCGCGACCATGCGGAGCGCCAACTGGGCTTTCAGCAGGTCATGCAGGATGAGTTTCCGCACCTGTCCGTCTTGCCGGCGCGAGAGGGCATGGACGACCGGCACCGGGTCGCCGAGAAGACCCGCGAGATCCTGAAGACCACCGACGACTTGATCGGCCTCTACAATGTCGGTGCCGGCAATGAAGGGGCGATTACGGTCATGACCAATTTCGGCGTCGCCGACCGGGTCGTGTTCGTTGCCCATGAGTTGACGGACGCGTCGCGGCCGGCCGTGATCGATGGGTCGATCGATGCGATCATCAACCAGGATGCCGGGCACGAGGTGCGCAGCGCGTTTCGTCGGCTGGTCGCGGCGCTAGACGGCGTTCCCATCTCCGACGCGCAAGAGCGCATTCGCATCGACATCTACTTGCGCCACAACTTGCCATGAACGGTCTCGATGACCCGCTCTCGTCCGCTGATCGCGGGCCAAGGAAAAGGGGGCGCCAATCGCCTGGCGCCCCCTCGATCGACTTGATCTCAGACGGTTACACCGCCTTCAAGTTCTCCGCCGACGACTTGCCGCGCCGGGGATCGACCTGCTCCTCGTACTCGATCTTCTGGCCTTCGGCCAGGCCGCTCAGGCCGGCGCGCTCAACGGCCGAGATGTGCACGAAGACATCCTTGCTGCCGCTGTCCGGCTGAATGAAACCGTAACCCTTGGTGGAGTTGAACCATTTAACGGTGCCAACGGGCATCGCCTCTCTCCTCTCGTATCTTCGATGGCGCCGCGACTCACGTACGACGCATCAGACTGTGGTTCGGATTGGCAGCGTTCGAGGGCCCAGAGGCGCAGCGGGCCGGCAGTCCAAGACAGAATGACGCCCTGAAGGTAGGCCAAAAACCTGTCGGCACAAGGTAAAACTGATCACCTTGCGACGCCGCCCGGGAGGCTTTCACCGTCTCGAAGGTGACATAACGGGTCAGAAACGGCCAGCCTGAAAATCGGCGACCGCCTGGTGAAGTTCGGCCTCGGTGTTCATGACGAAGGGCCCGTATTTGGCGATCGGCTCGTTTAGCGGCCGGCCGGCAAGCACCAGGGCCCGGGCGCCGGCATCACCGGCCGTGAGGGCAATCCGACGGCCGTCGGAGAGGACTGCCAGTTGACCCCGTCTGACCGGGTCGGCGCTGTCGATGTCGATGGTTCCCTCGAAGACATAGACAACAGCCGTGTAGCCGGCAGAGACGGGGACCGATACGGTGCCGTTGGCCGCCAGCGCAACGTCGAGATACAGGGGATCGGTGGTGCCCGATCGTGCCGCGCCGGTGATGCCGCCGAAACTGCCGGCCAAGATCTTCACGGATGCACCGCTGTCGGTGGTCACCGTCTGGATGTCATCCGGCGGCACGTCCTGATATCTCGGCGCCGTCATCTTCTCCGCCGCCGGCAGGTTGATCCAAAGCTGAAAGCCCCACATCAGCCCGTCTTCCTGTTCAGGCATCTCGGAATGCACGATGCCCCGGCCGGCGGTCATCCACTGCAGGCTGCCTGCCACCAGCAGGCCGGAATTGCCTTGGTTGTCGCCATGCCGCATGCGGCCGGCCAGCATATAGGTGACGGTTTCGAAGCCGCGATGGGGGTGATTGGGAAAGCCGGCGATATAGGCGTCAGGGTCGTCCGAGCGAAATTCGTCAAGCATCAGGAATGGGTCGAGATCCGGCAATGCTTGCATGCCGATCAGCCGGTTCAGCTTCACGCCCGCGCCGTCCGTTGCCGGTGTGCCTTCTATTGTTCGGACAACACGTCGGTTGTTGCCGTTCGCTGCCATGACCTTGTCGCCTTTCCGTCCCGTCAACCGTTCTTACGATCCAGATTGGCATCGAGGGTCGCGGCACCAAGTCCGACATTGGCAACCGATTGTCTTCCAACCAGCGACAATCGGGCGTTTGCGCCTATGCGGCGATGTCTCCGTTCAGCGCTGCCGATTGGATCTTGGCGATGCCGAGCCGGGCGAAAGACGCTTCCGTGTCCTCCACGGTGCCCGGCAATGCGATCGAGCGGCAGGCGTCCTCGATCACGACCGCCGAGAACCCGTTGGCCACCGCGTCCTCGGCCGAGTAGCGGACGCAGAAATCGTACGCCAGGCCGACGAGGAAAACCCGCCGAAGCCCCCGCTCGGCCAAATAGCCTTTAAGGCCGGTGGGCGTTTCGTGATCGTTCTCGAAGAACGCCGAATAGCTGTCGATATGGGCACGAAAGCCCTTGCGCATGACGAGTTCCGCATGCGGGATCGCCAGATCCTTGTGCAGTTCGGCACCCCAGGATTCCTGGACGCAATGATCCGGCCACAGCACTTGGTTGCCGTAGGTCATTTCCACCACCTCGTGCACGTCTCGTTCGGGGTGGTATGAGGCGAAGGACGAATGGCCGGCGGGATGCCAGTCCTGGGTCAGGATGACGTGGTCGAATGCCTGAGCCAAGCGGTTGATCACGGGGACGACCTCATCCCCATGCGCGACCGCCATGCTGCCGCCGGGGCAGAAATCGTTCTGTACGTCGACCACCAGCAAAACGTCCGTCGACTGGTCAAGCGCCGCCATTTCAAGCTCCTGGATGTAGGCTCAATTGTTTGCAGTTGAGGGCAACTGTATAGACCAAGGCCAACCCGTTTCCTCACCCTTAGATGAGGGGGCAGGGTCCAGGAACCTGCAGGGGCGGATACGTGCCCGTTTTGCTACGCCCGCGTCGGCAGGCCCGGTCGCGTCGGCAGGCCCGGTCGCGTCGGCAGGCCCGGTCGCGTCGGCAGGCCCGGTCGCGTCGGCAGGCCCGGTCGCG
>JANQGH010000022.1 GCA_028277405.1 Alphaproteobacteria bacterium
TGGGCCCAGCGCGAGATCCTGACCGCCATCGACAGTGACCCGCGATTGCTACGGCCGGCAAACTATCCCGATGGCACGCCGGGCCGTGGTGCGACCTTGTTGACCGGCTGGAACGGCCACAGCGTTTTGGTCGCCAATATCATGGGCCGGGTATTCATGGACCCGCTGGACGATCCGTTCGCTTGTGCCGATAGACTTTTGGCCGACATGCAAATGCCGCGGGATGCCGACGCCATCGTTGTCGATTTCCATGGCGAGGCGACCAGTGAGAAGATGGCCATGGGGCATTATCTCGACGGTCGTGTCAGTCTGGTCGTCGGGACGCACACCCATGTGCCCACCGCCGATCTTCAGATCCTGCCGGGCGGCACGGGGTATCAGACGGACGCCGGCATGTGCGGCGACTATGACAGCGTCATTGGCATGAAAAAGGAGCCGGTGCTGGCTCGCTTCACGTCAAAGCTGCCAGGCGAACGCATGACGCCGGCCGAAGGGCCGGCCACGATTTGCGGCCTTGTGGTCGACACCGATCCCAAGTCAGGTTTGGCTGTCAACATTAAGCCGCTGCGGCGCGGGGGAGGGCAACTGCAGCGTGCGTCGCCCGACGACACCTTGATCGTTCTATCCGAAAAAACCTCAAGATAGGGCATCGGAATTCCGCCAACCCGCTATATACTGTATGCGTTTGGGTTGATTTGCAGTCTTTGACAAGGCGGGCAAAACAGCGATAGTGCGGCCCTTCGGCGCCCTTGGGGCGTCGGTACCCAGATCAATGGACGAGACGAGACCGGGCCCATGGCCGGACATTCCCAATTCAAGAACATCATGTATCGCAAGGGCGCGCAGGATGCCAAGCGCGCCAAGGTCTTCACCAAGCTGGCGCGCGAAATCACGGTTTCCGCCAAGCTGGGGCTGCCCGATCCGGCGATGAACCCGCGCCTGCGTTCGGCCATCGCGGCCGCGCGCAAGGAATCGATGCCGAAGGACAATATCGAGCGCGCGATCAAGAAGGCCACGGGCGGCGAGGGCGATGCGGACTTCGTCGAGATGCGCTATGAGGGCTATGGCCCCGCCGGCATTGCGGTGATCGTCGAGGCGCTGACCGACAACCGTAACCGCACCGCGGCCGAGGTGCGCTCGATCTTCAACAAGCATGGCGGCAATCTGGGCGAGACCAACTCTGTCAGCTTCATGTTCGAACGTGTCGGCGAAATCGCCTATCCGGCCTCGGCGGGCGACGCCGACACGGTGTTCGAGGCCGCCTTGGACGCCGGCGCCAGGGACTGCGAAAGCAGCGCCTCCGGCCACACGATCACCACCGAACCGGACGATTTCTCCAACGTTCGCGACGCGCTTGAGGCCTCGCTCGGCGAGCCCGAACAGGCCGGCCTCGTCTGGCGCCCGAACACCACCACGCCAATCGACGAGGGCCAGGCGCAAAGCGTCATGAACCTGATCGAGGCGCTGGACGACAGCGACGACGTCCAGCGCGTCTCAGCCAATTTCGAGATCTCGGACGAGGTCTTGGCCAAGCTCACCGCTTGAGCTAACGGAGGTTTCGGCCCGGATGCGCATTCTCGGCCTTGATCCAGGTCTGCGCCATACCGGCTGGGGCATCCTCGACATCGATGGCAGCCATTTGCGCCACGTCGCGGATGGCAGGGTCGACACCTCCGAGAAGGACGACCTCTCGGTGCGCCTGCTGGCGCTGCAGGATGGACTGGCTGAGATCATCGAGTTCCATCGGCCGGACACGGCGGCCATCGAGGAAACCTTCGTCAATAAGAACCCGACCTCGACCCTGAAGCTGGGCATGGCGCGCGGCGTGGTGATGCTGGCGCCCGCGCGTGCAGGCCTGGCGGTGACGGAATACGGCGCCAACCACATCAAGAAGTCCGTGGTTGGCGTCGGCCATGCGGACAAGGTGCAGGTGCAGACGATGGTTGCCCGCCTGTTGCCGGGCATCGCGATATCCTCCGCCGACGCGGCCGATGCGCTGGCGGTGGCGATCTGTCACGCGCACCACAGCCAGACCTCGGCCCGTGTGCGCGGCCAGCCGATCCGGGCCAGCGCTTGATGATCGCCAAGCTTACCGGCGTCCTGGACAGCGTCGGCGACGGGCAGGCCGTGATCGACGTTCAGGGCGTGGGCTACCTCGTTTTCTGCTCGCGGCGGTCGCTGGACCGCTGGGGCATGCCGGGCGATCAGGTCGTTGCGCTGATCGAAACCCATGTGCGTGAAGATCATTTCCATCTCTACGGTTTTGCCGACGAGGCGGAGCGGGCCTGGTACCGGCTGTTGACCACGGTCCAGGGCGTCGGCGGCCGTCACGCGCTGTCGATCCTGGGCGTGGCATCGCCGGATCAGCTCACCACCGCCATCGCCGCCCAGGACAAGGCGGCCCTGACCCGCGCCGACGGTGTCGGGCCTAAGCTGGCCGGCCGCATTCTGTCGGAACTGAAGGACAAGGTCGGCGGCATCAGCCTGGGGCCGTCCGGCGGTTCCGCAGCCACGGAAGCGACAAGTGTTGTTTCCGGACCGCGCGAGGAAGCGGTGTCGGCGCTGGTCAATCTCGGCTACGGCCGCAGCGAGGCGTTCGGCGCCGTTACCCGCGCCGCCCAGTCGCTGGGTGACGACGCTGGTGTCGAGGCGCTGATCCCGGCGGCCTTGAAGGATTTGGCGCCGTGACCGCCGACCAGGCACCGGACCGCACTGTCGGCAGTGGCTATCTCGAAGGGGATGCCGCCGAGGCCTCTCTCAGGCCGCAGACCCTGAAAGAGTTCATCGGCCAGCAAAAGGTGCGCGAGAATCTGGCCGTGTTCGTCCAGGCCGCGCGCAAACGTGGCGATGCGCTGGACCATGTCTTGCTATTTGGCCCACCCGGTTTGGGCAAGACGACGCTCAGCCAGATCGTCTCGCGGGAACTCGGCGTCGGCTTCCGCGCCACCTCCGGACCGGTGATCGCGCGGGCCGGCGATCTGGCCGCGATCCTGACCAATCTTCAGCCCCGGGACGTCCTTTTTATTGACGAAATTCATCGCCTTAATCCCGCCGTCGAGGAAATCCTCTATCCCGCAATGGAGGATTTTCAACTCGACCTGATCATCGGCGAGGGGCCGGCGGCGCGATCGGTGCGGATCGATCTGCCGCCCTTTACCTTGGTCGGGGCGACGACGCGGTCGGGCCTGATCACCACGCCGTTGCGGGAACGGTTCGGCATTCCACTCAGGCTCGATTTCTACACCGCTGAGGAGATGGAGCTGATCGTGACGCGCGGTGCCGCCTTGCTGGAATGTCCGCTGACGCCGCCCGGCGCCGCCGAGATCGCGCGCCGCGCCCGGGGTACGCCGCGTGTCGCCGGCCGGCTGCTGCGCCGCGTGCGGGACTTCGCATCGGTGGCCGGCACCTCGCAGATCGGCTCGGTCGAGGCGGATGCCGCCCTTGAACGCCTCGATGTCGACAAGCGCGGCCTCGACAAGATGGACCGGCGCTATCTCGGCATGATCGCGGACAAGTACAATGGCGGCCCGGTCGGCGTCGAAACCCTGGCGGCCGCACTGTCCGAACAGCGCGATACCATCGAAGAGGTCATCGAGCCCTTTTTGATCCAGCAAGGCCTGTTGCTGCGCACGCCGCGCGGGCGGGTGCTGGCGGACGACGGCTATCGCCATCTGGGCCTGATGCCGCCGCGCCGCGACGATGTGCAGTTCGACCTGTTGGCGGATACGCCCGACGACGATGACGAGGCCGACGGATGAATGAGCTGTCAGGCCATTTCGTCGGTCAAGAGCATCGCCTGCCGGTTCGGATCTATTGGGAAGACACCGACGGGTCGGGCATCGTTTATCACGCCCGCTTCCTACACTTCGCGGAACGGGCGCGGACTGAAGTCTTGCGTCAGTTGGGCATCCAACAACAAGACATGCTGCAGGACACGGGCATCTCGTTCGTTTTGCGGCGATTGACGGCCGACTACAGGGCACCGGCGCGGCTCGATGATCTCCTGGAGGTCCGTACGCGCGCGACGCGGCTCAGCGCCGTGACCTTGGAGATGGAACAGGAGATCTGGCGCGACCGGCAGTGCCTGACGGTCATCGCCGTCCAACTGGTCTGCATCAACCGCGCGGGGCGGCCGGTGCGCTTGCCGGCGGCGGTGAAAACCGCGATCGACCGGGCGATCGGCGCCAAGCCGGCGCTGGCCGACGCGTAGTGTGAAGAAGGGGTCGAAAGGGATGGTTCCACCGGTGTTGAAGGTTTGGAAAAGGGCCCTCGACTGGCCCCGGCAAGCGGCGCTTGGTGTTTCGGTATTGCTCGCCGGCGTGATGCTGCCGCGGCTGACGCTGGCCCAGGACCCCATCCCCGCGCCGACGCCCGTACCCGTCGAGGCTACGGAGATAACGGAGCTAAGCGGCAGCCTCGAAACCGCGCATGCCGGGGTCGACGTCACGCTGTGGGGCCTGTTCCTGCAGGCCGACCTCGTGGTGAAGATCGTCATGCTGCTGTTGCTGCTGGCGTCGGTCTGGTGCTGGGCCATCATCTTCAACAAGTTGACGCTCATGCGCCGGGTCAACCGGGACGCCGACGGCTTTGAGGACGAGTTCTGGTCCGGCGGCTCGCTTGAGGATCTCTACGACCGGGTCGGCGCCAATCCGCCGGATGCCATGTCGGCGGTGTTCGCCTCGGCGATGAAGGAATGGCGCCATGCGACAGATCGCGGCCTCGCCTCCAACCAGCCGCTGCGCGCCAGCATTCAACAGCGCATCGACAAGGTCATGGATGTCACCGTCGCGCGCGAGATGGCGTCGATGGAGAAGGGCATGACGTTCCTGGCCTCCGTCGGCTCAACGGCGCCGTTCATCGGCCTGTTCGGCACGGTCTGGGGCATCATGAACGCCTTTGTCGCCATCGCGGCGACGGCGAATACCAGCCTCGCGGTGGTCGCACCGGGCATTGCCGAGGCGTTGTTTGCTACCGCGCTCGGCCTGTTCGCCGCCATTCCGGCAAGTGCGGCCTACAACAAATTCACCAACGATCTGTCGAAGTTCGCCGAACGGCTGGAATCCTTCGCTGGAGAGTTCAGCGCCATTCTGGGCCGCTATCTGGAAGAGCGGGGCTAGGCCATGGCCGGCATGAACAATGGCGGCCTGCGCGGCGGCAACGGCCGGCGCGGCTACCGCCCGATGGCTGAGATCAACGTCACGCCGTTCGTCGACGTCATGCTGGTGTTGCTGATCGTCTTCATGGTGACGGCTCCCTTGCTGACGGTCGGCGTGCCCGTCGATCTGCCGCGCACCGAGGCGCAGAACATTTCCGAACAGGACGAGCCCCTCGTGGTCTCCGTCACCGAGACGGGTGTGATCTTTGTCCAGGAATCGGAGGTGGAGATGGCCAATCTGGTGCCCCTCCTGATCGCGATCACGGACGCGAACCCCGAGGCGCAGATCTTCATCCGTGGCGACCGCGCGCTGTTGTACGGCCGCATCATGGAGGTGATGGGCGCGATCAACGCCGCCGGTTTCCAGCGGGTGTCCCTGGTCGCTGAGCTACCGCAGGAGCCGGCCTCGTAGACCCATGCGCGGCAGCTTTGCCATATCGGCGGTACTGCATGCGCTGATCATCCTGCTTTTGATCTTCGGCCTGCCGTTTCTCAACCCGCCACCGCCGGATCTCGGTGCAACCGCGTCGGTGCCGGTGGCCATCGTGCGACCCAACGAGCTGCCCAGCCTGGGCGATTTCGGCGTGCCGGAACCGGACGAGAGCTTCGAAGTCGACCGGCTGGAGGCGGAGCCGGCGCCCAGTGTGGAGCCCGCCGAGTCAGACGAGCCGGAGGCGCCGCCAACCCTGGAGCCGGACAGCCTGGAGGAACCGCAGGTCGCCCAGGTCCCGGATATCCGCACGCCAGAGCCGTCGCCGGACGTCACCGCCGCGCCCGAGCCTCCGCCGCCGGCGCCCCCGACACCACCACCAGCACCGGAGCCCGAGCCGGTTCCCGAACCGCCGACGCCGGAACCGGAACCAACCCCAGAACCGGCGCCAACGCCAGAACCTGAACCCATTCCCGAACCGGAGCCGATCCCCGAACCCGAACCTGAACCAGAGCCCGAGCCCGAGCCGGAGGAAGAGGACGCGGTGACGGACATCGCGGGATTGATCGAGACGATCGAAGAGGAGGACGCCGTGGACGCGCCCTTCGCGCCGCCGGTACCCGGTCAGCGCCCGCCAACGCCGGCCACTATCGCGCCACCGCCTTCACCGGAACCCGAGCCCGCCGAGCAGCCGCAGACGGAAGTCGCCGATCAGGGCAACCTGCTTGACCAGATCGCCGGCACGGACCCGACGCCACCGTCGACGCCGACCCGCCTGCCGGCCAATGAAGAGCAGGCGATCGCGCAGGCATTACGCAATTGCTGGAATGTTGATCGCGGTGCGCCCTTCATCGAGACGCTTCGTGTTACAATCCGCGCGCGGATGCAGTCGACGGGATTCGTTCAGGATGCGGAGATCGTGAGCTTCAGCGGCCAGGCCAGCGACGCGCAGGTGCGCTCATGGGCCGAAGCAGCGCGACGGGCGGTGTTGAACCCGAATTGCCAGCCCTTGCCGGCGCCGTCGCGCGGCTTTGGCAATGGCGAGGTCTATGAGTTCAACTTTAACCCGAGGGACATGTTCTGATCACGATGTGCGATTGCCTATCAAAGCAGCGCGGTCTAATGATCCGTTATTGTGGCCGCGCACGCCGGGATCTGCCTTGGACTTGCCCCTTTTTGTCTGGACAGTCCCGACCGCTCGATTTGTTTCCGGCCTTGCGCATGTCGGCTTCGGTGACAAACAGGGGGAATTGCAGATGATCCGCGGACATCGATCGGCGCCAGGGCTGATCGTGTTTACAGCATTGATTTTCTTCGCAATGCTCGGCCGAACGGGTTCCGCCCAAGTCGTCGTCGACGTGACCGAGGGTGTGTTCGATCCGGTGCCGGTCGCGATCGTCGACTTTGTCGGCGACAGTGATTCGGCCAGCCAGTACGGGCGCGACATCGCGGCGGTCATCACCGCGAATCTCGGCCGTTCCGGCATCTTCGCGCCCATCGATGCGGCGGCCTTCATCCAGTCATCGGCGGACTTGCCCGACAATGTCCGGTTCGCCGACTGGCGCATCATCAACGCTCAAGTGCTGGTCGCCGGGCGCGTGCAGTTGCTGGCCGATGGTCGGCTGAATGTCGAGTTCCGCTTGTGGGACGTGGTCGCGGAAAGCCAGCTTATCGGCTTTGCCTATGCCGCCGAGCCTGAGAGCTGGCGGCGGATCGCCCATCAGATTTCCGACGCGGTCTACAGCCGGGTGACCGGCGATGACGGCTATTTCGACACCCGCATCGTCTACATCGCCGAAAGCGGCCCGGCCAACGCGCGGGTCAAGCGCCTGGCGATCATGGACCAGGACGGCGAGAACCATCGCTACCTGACCGGTGGCGAAACCCTGGTGCTGACGCCGCGCTTCTCGCCGTCGACCCAGGAAATCACCTATCTGTCGTATCTGAACAACCAGCCGCGGGTCTATCTGTTCAACATCGATACCGGCCGGCAGGAATTGCTGGGCGATTTCCCCGGCATGACTTTCGCCCCGCGCTTTTCGCCCGACGGCAACCGCGTGATCTTCAGCTTCGCCGAAAACGGCAACTCCGATCTCTACGTGCTCGACCTGCGCACCCGCCAGCGTACGCGGCTGACCAACGATCCGGGCATCGACACCGGCGGCTCGTTCTCGCCCGACGGCAGCGAGATCGTCTTCGAATCCGATCGCGGCGGGTCCCAGCAGCTCTATGTGATGAGCGCCAGCGGCTCCAACGTCCGCCGGATCAGCTTTGGGGAGGGTCGCTACGCCAGCCCGGTGTGGTCGCCGCGCGGCGACCTCATTGCTTTCACCAAGATTCTGGGCGGCCGCTTTTTCATCGGCGTGATGCGCACCGACGGCAGCGGCGAGCGGCTCTTGGCCGAGGGCTTCAATGTCGAGGGGCCGACATGGGCGCCCAACGGGCGGGTGCTGATGTACTTTTCCACGACGCCAAGTGGCGCCGGCAGCGTGTCGCGCCTGTTTGCCGTTGACTTGACCACCGGACAGTCCTGGTCCGTGCCGACCCCAATCGGCGGCTCGGACCCGGCCTGGTCCCCGCTTTTGCCCTAGGCGACGGATCTTATGCCAACGCGCATCGCCCGTATGGGGCAGGGCTTCGTAACATCGGCGGCCGACCAAGCGTGGCCGACAACCCATCGTATGGACGGCCCTACCGGGGCGTCCTCGCCGCTAACCGGCACACCATCCTGATCGGGGGTTCCAATATGGGCACCAAACTACTCACACTCATCGCGGCGGCGTTTCTGCTCGTCGCCTGCAGCTCGACCTCTGCGACCTCGCCGACGGCGGGCGGCGCTGGCGCCGGCGGCGCGGCGGTGCCCGGGTCGCAGGAAGACCTGGTGGTCAATGTCGGCGACCGCGTGTTCTTCGATTTCGACCGCTTCGACCTGACCCCGCAAGGGCAGGCCACGCTTCAGGCCCAGGCCGCTTGGCTGCAGCAATACCCCAACGTGTCCTTGATCATCGAAGGGCACGCCGACGAGCGCGGAACGCGGGAATACAACCTGGCCCTGGGTGAACGGCGCGCGGTCGCCGTACGCAACTATCTGATTGCGCTGGGGGTCAGCCCAACGCGGTTGACCACCGTGTCCTATGGCAAGGAGCGTCCGGCCGTCGTCGGCAGTAACGATAGTGCCTGGGCCCAGAACCGTCGCGGCGTTTCGGTGGTGAACTAGCGCCACCCTGGCGTCAAAGACCTGACCACCCGCTGTGCCTTGATTTCGGACCGCTGTCAGCCGATTCTGCGGGCATGGCGGCGGGGCAATACAGGATAGTGAGAATGGCTGCGAACCGGTTGAAGCTACTGGGTATCTGCTGCCTCTTTGGCGGAGCGGCGCTGATCGGCCCCGTGTCGGCCACGGCCCAGGCGCTCGACGCCGGCACGATCGACATTGAGAGCCGGCTGGCGGCCGCCGAGGCGCAGGTCGAACAGTTGGGCGACATGCTGGGCGTGCCGATCCAGCTCGCCCAAGCCGTGCCGGAAAACTACGCCGCCCAGGTGGAGTTGCGGCTGGGCCAGTTGGAACAGTCGCTGCGCCAACTGCTGGGTCAGGTGGAGCAGTTGCAGTTCCAGCAGCGCAGCTTGTCGGACCAGCTTCAGCGGGCCCTCAACGACATTGAATTCCGCTTGACGGAGCTCGAAGGCGGCGACACGTCGGTCCTAGGCGGTGGCACGTCCGCGCCAGCGCCCGCGCCCGCGCCGTCTCCGACGCAGCCGGCCCCAACGCCATTGGCCGACGCGGGCGGTGCCTCGCCCAATGTCGGTCCTTCGGCGCCCGCGACGGCCGGCGGCACGCTGGGCTCGTTGTCGGTGGCACCGGGCACGGACGGCGCCGTGCCGGGTTCCGATGATGCGTCCCGGGCCTACAACGCGGCATTCGCCTTGGTCGAGGCCGGGGATTATGTCGCTGCCCAACGCAGCCTGACGAGTTTCGTCAACCAGTACTCGACGCACCCCTTGGCCAGCAATGCGCAGTATTGGCTGGGCGAGACCCACTTCGCCCAAGGCCAGTTCGAGGCAGCGGCCAACGCCTTTGCCCAGGGTTATCAGCGCTTTCCCACGGGCAGCAAGGCCATGGACAGCCTGTTCAATCTCGGCGTTTCCCTGTCGGCGCTTGGGCGCATATCGGATGCCTGCAACGCCTACCAACAGTTCTTGATCCGCTACCCGGCCGCGCCGCAAACGATGGCCGAGCGCGCCCGTGGTGAGCTGGCGCGCCTGCAATGCGGCTAGAAGCCCTGTTCTAGCCGGCCGCTGAGGCTGCCATTTCCGAAAAACCACTCACTGCGGCCGCTTTCGATTGTCTGATGGCGCCGTTCGGGCCTTTCGAGGCCGGGCCGCGCCTTGCAGTGGCCGTTTCCGGCGGGTCGGACAGTCTGGGGCTTTGCCTGCTCTCCGATGCCTGGGCGCGCCAGCGTCGCGGCGAGGTGCTGGCGCTGACCGTCGATCACAATTTGCGGCCGGGCTCGGGCGAAGAGGCCGCCCGTGTGGCCGGCTGGTTGTCGGACCGAGGGATCGACCACCGCATCCTGGCGTGGCAACCGGACAAGGCCAGCCAACGGGCCGCGCGCGGAGGACGCTACCGCCTCCTGCAAGACGACTGCCGCCGCGAAGGCATCCTGCATCTTCTCGTCGGGCACACGGCGGACGATCAGGCCGAGACCGTCGCGTTTCGGCATCTGCGCGGCAGTGGGCCGGAGGGGATGTCAGGCATCGCGGCCGTTCGCGAGCTCAACCACGTCCGGCTGTTACGGCCCCTATTGACCGTCCCCCGTGACGCCGTGCGCGCAACCCTGTCCGCTTTCGGCCAGCCTTGGATCGACGACCCCTCGAACCTGGACGCCCGTTACGCCCGGGTCCGGTTGCGCCGGCGCCTTGCCAGGCGGCCGTCTGCCCCCGGTCTGTGGTTTCGACGGGCCGAGCGTGAAGGCGCTCGCCGCGAAGCCACCGAGCTTAAACTTGGTGCGGCGCTTGCCCGTTGGGTCGCGATCCGGCCAGCGGGATACGCGATCGTGGACTGGGCGGTTTTGGGCCATCGGCGGGCGGCTTCGTTGCTGGGCCACACCGTTCGGACGGTTCGGGGTACGGCCTACGCGCCATCGCCATCGCGCTTGACGCGGGTCTGTGATGCGCTTCGGGCGGGCGCGGCGGGGCGGACGATTGGCGGCTGCCGCATCGTGGCGCCGGGATCGCCGTCAGGGTCGCTGTTGATCGCCCGCGAGGCGGCGCGCATCTCGGCTCACCAAAGCGTGAAGGCGGGCCAAACCGTCCGCTGGGACGATCGTTTCATTGTCTCGGCGCCGGAGGACGGCTATATCGCCGCCCTCGGTGATAGGGCGGCCAATGACGCGCTGAGTCGGCTGCCAGCGATTGCTCGTCAGGGGCTGCCGGCGCTGTGGCGCGACGGTGCGGTGGTCAGGCTGCCGGAAGTCGCGCATTGGATGCGTCACCGTGAAACTGGCGCGCCGGCCTCGTTTCAGGTAGGTTTCCGGCCATCGGTGCCGCTTGCAGGGGCGGCGTTTGCGCGCATGTTTGGAGTTGTTTGAGCGGTTTGGCCGCCTATTTAGGAAGTCGGTGAATGAAGGCCCTGGGCCTATTCGTCAGGTCCGGCGGTTGAAAGAAGGGTAAAACGGCGTGAATAGTTTTGGCAAGAATCTTGCGCTTTGGGTCATTATTGGCCTGCTGCTCGTGGCGCTGTTTAACCTGTTCCAGAACAGCAACAGTTCCGGCAGCGGCTCGTCTATTGCCTATTCCGAATTTCTGGGCGCGATCGATGAAGGCCGCGTCGCTGAAGTGACGATCTCCGGCGACGAGATTTCCGGCCGGTATGGCAGCGGCCAGAACTTCACGACCGTGGCGCCGAACGACAGCAGCCTAATTGGCCGGCTTGAGGCGGCCAACGTGCGCTTCAGCGTTGCGCCGCAGGAACGCAGCAGCATTTTGCAGCAGATCCTGATCAGCTGGTTCCCGATGCTGTTGCTGATCGGTGTCTGGATCTTCTTCATGCGCCAGATGCAGGGCGGCGGCAGCCGGGCCATGGGCTTCGGCAAGTCTCGCGCGCGCCTGCTGACGGAACGAACGGGCCGCGTCACCTTCGATGACGTCGCCGGCGTGGATGAGGCCAAGCAGGAACTGGAAGAGGTCGTCGAGTTCCTGAAGGACCCGCAGAAGTTCCAGCGCCTCGGCGGCAAGATCCCCAAGGGCGTGCTGTTGGTCGGTCCGCCGGGCACGGGTAAGACGCTGATCGCGCGGGCCGTGGCCGGCGAGGCCAACGTGCCCTTCTTCACCATCTCCGGTTCCGACTTTGTCGAGATGTTTGTCGGCGTCGGCGCCAGCCGCGTGCGTGACATGTTCGAACAGGGCAAGAAGAACGCGCCCTGCATCATCTTCATCGACGAGATCGACGCGGTCGGCCGCCATCGCGGCGCCGGCCTCGGCGGCGGCAATGACGAACGCGAGCAGACCCTGAACCAGTTGTTGGTCGAGATGGACGGCTTTGAGGCCAATGAAGGCGTCATCCTGATCGCCGCGACCAACCGACCGGACGTGCTCGACCCCGCGCTGCTGCGCCCTGGCCGCTTCGACCGCCAGGTCGTCGTGCCCAACCCGGACATTCTCGGCCGCGAGAAGATCCTGAAGGTGCACATGCGCAAGGTGCCGCTGGCGCCGGACGTCGACGCCAAGGTGGTGGCGCGCGGCACGCCGGGCTTCTCCGGCGCCGATCTCGCCAATTTGGTGAACGAGGCCGCCTTGCTGGCGGCGCGTGCCGGCAAGCGCGTCGTCGGTCAGCACGAGTTCGAGATGGCCAAGGACAAGGTCATGATGGGGGCCGAGCGGCGGTCCATGGTCATGACCGAGGACGACAAGCGCCTGACCGCCTATCACGAGGCCGGCCACGCCCTGGTCGGGCTCTACATGCCGGCGTCGGACCCGCTGCACAAGGTAACGATCATTCCGCGTGGGCGAGCGCTGGGCGTGACGGTGCAGTTGCCGGAGCGCGACAAGTTCAACATGGCCAAGATCGAGCTGGAAAGCTGGATGGCCATGGCCTTCGGCGGCCGGATCGCCGAGGAGCTGATCTTCGGCGAAGAGAATGTCACGACCGGCGCTGCGGGCGACATCCAGATGGCGACCCAGCGGGCGCGTGCCATGGTCACCCAATACGGCATGAGCGAGAAGCTGGGCCGCGTGCGCTACGACCACAACGAGCAGGAGGTCTTCCTCGGCCATTCGGTGACCCAAAGCCGGAACGTGTCCGAGGCGACCGCCAACGTCATCGACGAAGAGGTCCGGCGCATCATCGAGGAGGGCGAGCAGAACGCCCGCACGATCCTGACCGAGCATATCGAGGAACTGCACCGCATCGCCCAGGCGCTGCTGGAATACGAGACCTTGAGCGGCGACGAGGTGCGCGCGGTGATCCGCGGCGAGGACATCGACCGTCCGGAGCCGGACGAGCCCGCCCCGCCGCCACCGCCGAAGAAGCCGGGCGCCCGCGCCTCCGTGCCGACCGGCGGCACAAAGAGCGGCTTGGGCCCCGAACCCCAAGGCACCTGATGGCCGACGGATCGGCGGCAAGCGACGTTGAAAGCCCTGGCGCAAGCCGGGGCTTTTCGCCATCGGGGCCTAACACCTGGGCGGGCTTGAGCCTGGACAGGCCGCGCCTCATGGGCATCGTGAACGTCACGCCCGACAGTTTCTCCGATGGTGGCCAGTTCGCCGAAACCTCCGCCGCGATTGACCATGGACTGCGGCTCGTCGAAGAGGGGGCCGACATCATCGATGTCGGTGGCGAATCGACCCGGCCCGGCGCGGTACCGGTCTCAGTCGCCGAGGAGATCGACCGTACGATCCCGGTTGTCGGCGCGCTTGCCAAGGCGGGCGCCCGCGTCTCGATCGATACCAGGCACGCCGTGACCATGGCGGCCGCCATCGACGCCGGAGCGACGATCGTCAACGATGTGACGGCGCTGACCGGAGACCCTAATAGCACCGCTGTCGTTGCGGGGCGACGTGTGCCGGTCGTCTTGATGCACATGCGGGGCGAGCCGCGCACCATGCAGGCACGGCCGCACTACGACGATGCGGTCGCCGACATTCGTGCCTATTTGGCGAAACGCCTGGCGGCCTGTTTGGCGGCTGGCATCGCCGAGGACGCCATCGCCCTGGACCCGGGTATCGGCTTCGGTAAAACCGTGGCGCATAATCTCGAACTGCTGCGCGGCTTGCCTGCTCTGGCAACGCTGGGCCGGCCGCTTCTGGTCGGCGCCAGCCGCAAAAGCTTCATCGGCAAACTGAGCACCGACGCGCCCGCGACCGACCGTTTGGGCGGCTCGCTCGCCGCCGCCCTCTTTGCCGCGGCGAACGGCGCCCGGTTGCTGCGGGTCCACGATGTCGCTGAAACCCGACAGGCGCTCGCGATTTCGCAGGCGCTCGACGCCTGATTGTCGCCCCTTTTTCCGGGGAGTAAACTATCCTCATGACCAGAAAGCTTTTTGGCACAGACGGGATTCGCGGCACGGCCAATGCCGAACCGATGACGGCGGAAACGGCCTTGAAGGTCGCCTCGGCCGCCGGCCGCCATTTCCGCAACGGCGATCATCGCCACACGGTGATCATCGGCAAGGACACGCGCCTGTCCGGCTATCTGCTGGAACCGGCGCTGACGGCGGGTTTCATCTCCATGGGCATGGACGTCGTTCTGGTCGGCCCGATGCCGACCCCGGCGGTGGCCATGCTGACCCGGTCCATGCGCGCCGATCTCGGCGTCATGATCTCTGCCTCCCACAACCCCTATCAGGACAACGGCATCAAGCTGTTCGGGCCCGACGGCTACAAGCTGTCGGACGAGGTCGAGGCCGCGATCGAACGGCGCATGGCACAGCCCACGGCGGACGATCTGGCCGCGCCGGCGGCCCTGGGCCGCGCCCGGCGCCTGGATGACGCGCAAGGCCGCTATATCGAATTCGTCAAGTCCAGCTTTCCGAGGGGGCTGCGCCTCGACGGCTTGAAGATCGTCGTCGACTGCGCGAATGGTGCCGCCTATCGCGTCGCCCCGCAGATCTTGTGGGAGCTTGGGGCCGAGGTGATCAAGATCGGCGTCGATCCCGACGGTCTGAACATCAATCGCGGTTGCGGCGCCACCGATACCTCGGCGATGCGCGAGGCGGTCGTCGTGCACAACGCCGATTTGGGCATTGCGCTGGACGGCGACGCCGACCGGCTGATCATGGCCGACGAACATGGCCGGCAGATCGACGGCGACCAGTTGATGGGCGTGATCGCCGAAAGCTGGGCCGCCAGTGGCCGCCTAAACGGGGGCGGCATCGTCGCGACCGTCATGTCCAACCTCGGCTTGGAACGCCACCTGGACCGCTTGGGCCTGTCCTTGGCCCGCACGGCCGTTGGCGACCGCTATGTGGTCGAGCATATGCGCGGCAATGGTTTCAATCTTGGCGGCGAACAGTCCGGCCACATCGTCCTGTCGGACTATGCCACCACGGGCGACGGCACGGCCGCAGCCCTTCAGGTGCTCGCCGTCATTCAGCAGCGTGGCGGCCCGGCCAGCGAGATCTGCCGCGCCTTCACGCCTGTGCCCCAGATTCTGCGCAATGTGCGCTATTCGGTGACAGGTGGGTCAAACCCGTTGGAGGTCGACAGCGTCAAGCTGGCGATCGGCGAGGCGGAACGCCGGCTGAGCCAAACCGGCCGGCTGGTGATCCGCAAGTCCGGGACCGAACCGTTGATCCGGGTCATGGCCGAGGGCGACGACGAGGCGCTGGTCGCTTCGGTGGTCGATGCCGTCTGCGACAAGGTCGCAGCCGTCGAGCAAGAGGTGGCGCACGCCGCCGGTCCCTGACCGCACCCATTGTCTGCCAACAATGGCCCGCTTGACCCGGGAGGCATTCGAGGGTTAGTCCATTTTCATGGACATTCCGTTCTTCCAGGTCGATGCGTTTGCCGATGCCGTGTTCAAGGGCAACCCGGCGGGTGTCTGCATTCTCGAAAGCTGGCTGGACGATTCGGTGCTGCAGTCCATCGCGGCGGAAAACAACCTGTCGGAAACCGCGTTCCTGGTCCCGGAAGGCACCGGCTACCGCCTGCGCTGGTTCACGCCGACCACGGAGGTGCCGCTTTGCGGCCACGCCACTCTGGCCAGTGCCTATGTCGTGTTCGAGCATTTTCGGCCGGAGGCGGAGCGTGTGCGCTTCGACACCCGCCGGTCCGGTCTCTTGACGATCACACGCGGTGTCGAGGGGCTGACGATGGACCTGCCGGCCCACACCATGACCACCCAGCCGAAGATCGACGGGTTGGAAGAGGCGCTGGGCGCCCCGTTCGGTGCCTTGAATGCGGTCAGCGACGGCATGGTTTTGGTGCCGCTTGCAAACGCTGCCGCCGTTCGTGATTTGAAGCCGGACATCGCGCGTCTGAAGGCCTTCGACAAGCACGCCTTCATCGTGACGGCGGCCGGTGACGGCATGGGTGTGGACTTCGTGTCCCGCGTCTTTGCGCCGTCGGTTGGGATCGCCGAGGATCCGGTGACCGGCGCCGCCCATTGCGCCCTGACACCGTACTGGGTGGCGCGGCTCGGCCGCACGAACCTGTCGGCGTGGCAGATGTCCGCGCGCGGCGGCCGGCTGGGCTGCCGCCTGGGCGACGATCGGGTCTATCTCACCGGCCAGGTGATCCCTTATCTCAGCGGCACGATCCACATTTGAGCCGGCGATGGCCGTGCCAGCGCCCGACCTCACCATCGCGCCGGCAGCGTCCGACCGTGACTGGTTGGATGTTGCCAAGCTGTTTCGCGCCTATGCAGACAGCCTCGACTTCTCTTTGGAATTCCAATGCTTTGGCCAGGAAGTCGAAGGTCTGCCGGGCGACTATGGTGCCCCGAACGGGGCTGCCTTCCTCGCGGTTCAGAACCTCCGCACCATCGGCGTCGTCGCGGTGCGGCCGCTTGAGCCGAAGATCTGCGAGTTGAAGCGCCTCTACGTCACGCCGGAGGGGCGCGGGCAAGGGCTGGGCCGGGACCTGAGTCGTCGGGCTATCGACTGGGCAAAGGCGGCCGGCTACGATGCCATGCGGCTGGACACCCATGACAGCATGGCGGCCGCCATTGCCCTTTATCGCGATCTCGGCTTCGTGCCGATCCCGGCCTACAACGACCATCGGCTGGACGGGATGCACTATTTCGAATGCAGTCTGGCGCGCTGAGTACCGGCACGACGATGGCGCAGGGCCTCTATTTCGAAGACTTCTCGGTCGGTCAGCAATTCTCGACGCCGGGCAAGACCATCACCGAGGGCGAAATCATCCAGTTCGCCATGACCTACGACCCTCAGCCCTTTCATATCGACCGCGAGGCTGCCCGCGACGGCGCTTTCGGCGGCCTGATCGCGTCCGGCTTTCAGACCTTCGCGACAGCCTTCCGGCTGTTCCACATGGCTGGTGTGATCGGCGACGCCTCCCTCGGCAGCCCGGGCTGTGACGAATTGCGCTGGCATTCGCCCGTGCGCCCGGACGACACGCTGACGGTCACGGCAGAGGTCGAGGAGGTGCGGGCGTCCCGATCGAAACCGGATCGCGGCCTGGTCAAGATCCGCCACAGGATGCATGATCAGCATGGCCGGCTGGTGCTGTCCTATCTGGGCATTCACATCATCGCCTGCCGGGCCATTCCGGCCTAGAGGTCGGCTCCGACAACAGCGTGCCCTGCGCTATACCCATGCGCGCCTTGCGCCAGACGCATGGGGCGGTCGCGATTGCCTCGTTGACCTGCGGCCGTCGGCGACTATTCTCCGCCGCGGGCCACACCCCCCCAACGGGGTGCAACTATTCTGGAAGGAATAGTCACATGACGACCTCCGTCCCCGCGACGCCGGCCGAACAGCCGGACGTGCGCCCCAACAATCCGCATTTCTCATCCGGACCCTGCGCCAAACGACCTGGCTGGTCACTTGACGCCTTGCGCGACGGTGCCTTCGGGCGATCCCATCGTGCCAAGGGCGCGAAGGCCAAACTCGCCGAGATCATCGAGCGCTCCAGATCCGTGCTTGGCATTCCCGACGACTACCGCCTTGGCATCGTGCCAGGGTCCGACACCGGCGCGTTCGAGATGGCGCTGTGGTCGATGCTTGGCGCACGCGGCGTCGACGCGTTGGCTTGGGAGAGCTTCGGCGCCGGCTGGGTGACCGACATCGTCAAGCAGCTGAAGCCGGACGACTCAAGGGTCCTGGAAGCACCCTATGGGCGCTTGCCGGACCTCGCGGCCGTAGACGCCGACCGCGACGCGGTCTTCACCTGGAACGGCACGACCTCCGGCGTGCGCGTGCCCGACGGGAACTGGATCGCGGACGATCGCGCCGGCCTGACCTTTTGCGACGCGACCTCGGCCGTCTTCGCCATGGATCTGCCGTGGCGGAAACTCGACGTGGTGACCTGGTCCTGGCAGAAGGTGCTGGGCGGCGAGGGCGGCCACGGCATGCTGGCCTTGAGCCCGCGCGCCGTCGAGAGGCTGGAGACCTACAGCCCCGACCGCCCGCTGCCGAAAGTGTTCCGCCTGACCAAGGGCGGCAAGCTGATCGAAGGCATCTTCAAGGGCGAGACCATCAACACGCCGTCCATGCTGGCGGCGGAGGATGCGCTGGATGGGCTCTGGTGGGCGGAGGCGATCGGTGGCCTGCCGGCGCTGACGGCCAGATCGCAGGCCAATCTCGATGCCATCGCACTTTGGGCCGAACAGCGGCCCTGGATCGACTTTCTGGCCGAGGACCCGGCGCACCGGTCGCCGACCTCCATCTGCCTCAAGATCGTCGATCCGTGGTTCGCCGCGCTAGACCCTGAGGTGCAGGCCGCCGTGCCAAAACGCATCGCCGCGCTGCTTGAGGCCGAGGGCGTGGCCTTCGACATCAACGGCTATCGCGATGCACCGCCCGGCCTCAGGATCTGGGGCGGCGGTACGGTGGAGACCGCCGACATCGAGGCGCTGCTGCCTTGGCTCGACTGGGCGTTCTCCAACGTCCGGCTCGACCAGGCGGAAGCCGCCTAGACCTGCCAGCCGACCGATATCCGACCAGCCAGCCAAGTGCCGCCGGCCCATTCTTCTTTCAGGAACATCCCCCATGCCCAAGGTTCTGATTTCCGACAAGCTCAGCCCCGCCGCCGTTGCGATCTTCAACCAGCGCGGCATCGAAACCGACGTGAACACCGGTCTTTCTCAGGACGAACTGATCGACGTGATCGGGTCCTATGACGGCCTGGCGATCCGGTCCGGCACGAAGGTGACAAAGCCGGTGCTGGAGGCCGCCAACGGCTTGAAGGTGGTCGGGCGCGCCGGCATCGGCGTCGACAATGTCGACATACCGGCGGCCACGGCCAAAGGCGTCGTCGTCATGAACACGCCCTTCGGCAATTCCATCACCACCGCCGAGCACGCAATTGCCATGATCTTCGCCCTGGCACGGCAGATCCCTCAGGCTGATCGGTCGACCCATGACGGCAAATGGGAAAAGTCCCGCTTCATGGGGGCGGAGCTCACGGGCAAGACGCTGGGCATCATCGGCGCCGGCAATATCGGCAGCATCGTCGCCGATCGAGCGCTCGGTCTGCGCATGCGGGTGATCGCCTACGACCCGTTTCTGTCGGAGGAAAGGGCCATCGATCTGGGGGTCGAAAAGGTCGATTTGGACGCCCTGTTCCAACGCGCCGACATCATCACCCTGCACACGCCCTTGACGGACCAAACCCGCGACATCATCAACGCCCGCGCCTTCGCCCAGATGAAGGACGGCGTGCGTATCGTCAATTGCGCGCGCGGCGGGTTGGTCGACGAGACTGCGCTGAAGGCGGCCCTTGAATCCGGCAAGGTGGCCAGTGCGGCGCTCGACGTCTTTGTCCAGGAACCGGCGCGCGACAATCCGCTGTTCGGCATGCCGAATGTCATTTGCACGCCCCATCTCGGCGCCTCGACGACGGAGGCGCAGGAAAACGTCGCCCTGCAGGTCGCCCAGCAGATGTCCGACTATCTGCTGACCGGCGCCGTGACCAACGCGCTGAACATGCCGTCGATCAGCGCGGAGGACGCGCCGCGCCTCGGCCCCTACCTGAAACTCGCCGAACAGTTGGGCAGTTTCGCGGGCCAGATCACCGAATCGGGCATCAAGGAGGTCGAGGTCGAGTTCGAGGGCGAGATCGCCGCGTTGAACACGCAGCCGATCACGTCGACGGTCCTGACCGGCTTGCTGCGGCCGTTCATCGACACGGTCAACCAAGTCTCCGCGCCCGTGATCGCGCGCGAGCGGGACATCGTCTTGCGCGAAACCAAGACCGAAACCGCGACCGACTACGCCACGCTGATCCGCCTGACGGTAACGACCGATCGCCGAACACGGTCGATCGCCGGCTCGCTCTTCGGCGGCAGCAAGCCACGCATCGTGGCGGTGGAGGAGATACCGCTGGAGGCGGAGTTGAGCCCCAACATGCTGTTCATGCGCAACGACGACAAGCCGGGCCTGATCGGCCGGTTGGGCACGACCTTGGGCGATGCCGGCATCAACATCGCCAATTTCCATCTCGGACGGCACGAGGAAAACGGCGGCGATGCGATCGCGCTCTTGTCGGTCGACCAACCGGTGGAGGACGCATTGATCGATACGGTCTGCAGCTTTCCCGGCGTTCAGCGGGTCAAGGCCCTACGGTTTTGACACGCCGGTGGACAAACCTCGTGACGGCATGTCGGTTGCGTGCCCCCGTGACGCCCTCTAGCGTTTGGCCGACATGAGCCGGACCGACCCTGCCGACGCCCTGCTGCCTGCGGGCCTCTATGATCTGCTGCCCCCGGAGGCGGCCCATGAGGCCGCCATGATCGAGCGGCTGATGGGGATCCTGGCCGCCGACGGCTACCGGCGGGTAAAGCCGCCGCTCTTGGAGTTCGAGGATTCCCTGCTGGCCGGTGCCGGCAGCGGCCTCGCGACCGAGACCTTCCGCCTGATGGACCCGGTCAGCCAGCGCATGATGGGGCTGCGGGCCGACATGACGGTGCAGGTCGCGCGCATCGCCCGTTCCAGGCTTGGGCGTGCGCCCCGTCCGCTGCGGCTCAGCTACGCCGGCCAGGTGCTGCGGGTCAAAGGGACCCAACTGCGCACCGAACGCCAGTTTCCCCAGGTGGGGGCGGAACTGATCGGCGCCGACGCGGCGACGGCCGATGCCGAGATTGTCGGCCTGGCGGCCCGTGCCCTGACGTCGATTGGCGTCGGCCGGTTGTCGATCGACCTGACGATCGCGGCGCTGGTGCCCGACCTGTTGACGGCCTTGCAAGTCGAAGCCGACGAAGCGATCGCGTTGCGGTCCGCGCTCGACCGCAAGGACGCGGCTCGGCTGGCGGAGATCGACGGCGCCGCCGCGCCCATTCTGCTGACACTGTTGCGCGCGGCGGGGCCGGCGGATCAAGCCCTGGCCGCGATCGAAGCCATCGAACTGCCGGACACGGCTGCGGCTCTGCGCGACCGCTTAAGGCAGGTGGTCGATCTGTTGCGCCGGGACCTGCCGGACCTGGCCCTGACGATCGACTGGGTCGAGCATCGCGGCTTTGAATACCATACAGGCGTCGGCTTCACCGCTTTTGCGCGCGGCATTCGCGGAGAGCTGGGCGGCGGCGGCCGCTATCTCGCCGATCGCGAACCGGCGACCGGCTTCACGCTCTATCTCGACAGCGTCCTGCGCGCGGTGCCCGCTCCCGCCCCGGAGCCCCTCGTCTATGTCGCCCTGGCGGATCGCGGCGCAGCGCCGGGGCTGCGCGCGGATGGCTGGGCGGCCATCGTGGGGTTGACGGAGGCGGCGGACGGCGCCGCTGAGGCAAAGCGCCTCGGCTGTTCGCACATTTGGCGCGACGGGGTCGTCGAGCCGCTTACCAAGGGTCAGGAAGAGGCAACCAAGCCATGAGCAACGTCGTGGTCGTCGGCTCGCAATGGGGTGACGAGGGCAAGGGCAAGGTCGTGGACTGGCTGTCCAATCGCGCCGACGTGGTGGTACGCTTTCAGGGCGGCCACAATGCCGGACATACGCTCGTCATCGGCAACAAGGTCTTCAAGCTCAGCCTGCTGCCGTCGGGGGTCGTTCGGCCCGGCAAACTGTCGGTCATCGGCAATGGCGTCGTGGTCGATCCCTGGGCGCTGATCGACGAGATCGAAGCGATTCGAAGCCAGGGCGTGGAGATCACGCCCGAGACCCTGTTGATTGCGGAGAACGTGCCGCTGATCCTGCCGGTGCACGGCGCCGTCGACCGGGCGCGCGAGGCCAAACGGCTGGGGACGACGGGGCGCGGCATCGGGCCGGCCTATGGCGACAAGATCGCGCGGCGCGCCATCCGCCTGTGCGACCTGAACGAGCCGGACGTGCTGTCGCGCAAGGTCGATGCCCTGCTGGCCCATCACAATGCCTTGCTGCGCGGCTTGGACGCCGAGGAGATTGATCGGGACTGGCTGTTGCAGCAGATTTCGGACGTGGCGCCGAAGATCATGCCTTTTGCTGGCGTGGCGTGGCAGCGGCTTGACGCGCTGAGGAACCAGGGCAAGCGCATTCTGTTCGAAGGCGCCCAGGGGGCCATGCTGGACGTCGATCACGGCACCTATCCCTACGTTACGTCATCCAATACGGTCGCCGGCAACGCGGCAGCCGGCAGTGGCCTTGGTCCGGGCTCGATCGGCTACGTACTCGGCATCACCAAGGCCTACACGACCCGTGTTGGCGCCGGTCCTTTCCCGACGGAACAGGATAACGATATCGGCGAACAGCTCGGCGAGCGGGGGCGTGAATTTGGCACCGTCACCGGCCGTCGGCGGCGTTGCGGCTGGTTCGATGCGGTCATGGTGCGCCAGGCGATCAAGACCGGCGGCATCACGGGCATCGCGCTGACCAAGCTGGATGTGCTGGACGGTTTCGAATCGTTGGATGTCTGCGTCGGCTACGAACTTGACGGCCAGCCGGTCGACCATTTGCCGGCCGGGGAGGGCGCCCAGGCGCGCATCAAGCCCGTCTATGAAACGCTGGATGGGTGGTCGGACAGTACGATGGGCGCGCGCAGCTGGGCGGAATTGCCGGCGACGGCGATCAAGTACATTCGCCGTATCGAGGAGCTGATCGAAGCGCCGGTGGCGCTGCTGTCGACCAGCCCGGAGCGCGAGGATACCATCCTCGTAACGGACCCGTTCGCGGGTTAGCGCATCTGGGCTACGTCGGCTGCGGTCAACGGTTCCGTCGAACCGTCGCGGATTAACTTAAGAAGATTTCGATCAGCCGCTGCTGGGGTTCCGGCACCGGTTCCGGTGCGGATATCTCGAGGCTGTCGCCGCCGAACGACCGGATCACGATTTCCTCCGGTGCGATGCCGCGAGCGATCAGCCCATCGGTGGCGGCATTGGCGCGCTGTTCGGAAAGGCCCAGATTGTACCCTTGCGCGCCTGCCAGATCCGCATATCCGCCCAAGATGAGCGAGGCGGACCCGGTGCCGTCGGCCGCCATGACCACATCATCCAGAACCTGATTGGCCTCCGGCGTCAGGGCCGCACTGTCCCAATCAAAAAAGATCGTGAAGCTGGTCTGGGTGATCGGTTCCAACGTCGCGTCGGATCCCGAGACCACTGCCATCGCGAGATCAGTGGTCTCCGCGCCGGCATCGAGGCCCGCAAACGAAAACGCGACCTCCTGCACCCAGCTGACATCACCGGCGTCGTCAAGATACCACGGGTCCATCTGCGCCATCGTGGGGGAGGCCACGGACACCAGTAGGGTCGACACAAACGCCAAGGAACCGAGGCGCATACTAAGCTCCGCAAGACTAGCTCGTGGCCGCAAACTAGCGCCCGGGCCGCGGCATCTCAAGAAGCGGCCCGTACTCAGTTGTTGCTTTTCTGCAAGGTGCGGCATTCCTGCAACAGGTAGGCGCCTGTTCCAAGCCTCTGTCGCCACGGTCCCATCACCGACAAGCGGGCCTCAAGCGAGTTTCGAAGGCAAACCGGGACGAAACAGCCCAACGGGCTCAGATCAGGAAGATCTCGACGCGGCGATTTTGGGGCTCGCGAACGCCGTCGGGCGTCGGCACCAGCGGGTTCTCTTCACCGAAGGCGCGGATCACGATCTCGTCCGGCGCTATGCCGCGCGCGATCAGGCCGTTGGCAACCGAGTTGGCACGCCGCTCCGACAGGCCCAAATTGTACTGGGCCGATCCAGAAAGGTCGGTGTAGCCGTCCAACCGGACCGAGGCGTAGCCTGACTGGTTGGCCACCACGACGACATCGTCCAGCACCAGGTTGGCCTCGGGTGTCAGATCCGCGCGGTCCCAATCGAAGAAGACGATGAACGCCGTCTCGGCCACAGGCGCCACGACAACCGGCGCGGGCGGCGGCGCTGGTGGCGGCACGAACGTGTACCGCAAGCCGGCCATCACCGTGTGGTTGGCATAATCGTCGCGGTAAAACCCTGTTTCGCCGCCGTCCTGCGCCACCTGGGCATCTACGTCAAAGCCACGCAGGTACCGATAGTCGACAATCGCACTGAGGTTCGGCGAGAACTCATAGGCCAGTCCGGCGATACCTTGTGCAGCGAACACGGTGTCGTCGCCGCTCAAAGACGTACCTTCCAGATTGCCGTCGAAGTCGACGATCACTGCGCCGACGCCGACACCGACATAGGGGGTCAGAGACGTCCCAGTTGAAATGTCGTAAAGCCCGTTCAGCATGAACGCCCAGGACGAGACATCGCCATCGTACGCCGGAGAGCCCACCGACTCGCCATCAATGTTGATGGTGTCAAAATCGTTTTGGCGGTAGGCGACCTCGCCGTCGACGCGAAAGCCGTTTCCGAACGCGTAGCCGACGCGCCCTGACACGGCAAAACCGGTATCATACTCGGTTGAGAAGACTTCGTCAGGATCTCCGGGATCCTCGATCGCGAAGTCCATGTCCTCCATCCAGTTGACGCCGCCCGCACCCTCGACGTACCAGCCTTCTGGCTGTTGCGCCAACGCGGTCGCCATCGGTCCCAGGGTCAGTCCCAAGGCCGCCGCCGAGGCAAAGAGCAGCACCGATGTTCGCATCTATCTCGTACTCCTTCGGGCCAGACAGCCGAAACCTCAGTGACCTGGCCCTTTGGGCGCACAGTAACCTGGAACCTTCAGAGTTGCCAGGAAACTGTTGCGAACCCGATTCTTTTGCCGGTTCGGGCCCCACCATTGCAGGTTTCGGCCCGGAACCGTCGCATCAACGGCTGATCAGGCGTCTGCCGTGGCCAGCCTTTCCTGAATTGCCGCGTTGCGAATCGCCTTTTGCAGCTTTTCGAACGCCCGCACCTCGATCTGCCGCACACGCTCGCGGCTGATGTTGTAGTGCTGGCTCAACTCCTCCAGGGTGGTCGGATTGTCGCGCAGCCGGCGTTCAGTCAGGATATGCCGCTCGCGATCATTCAGACCCTTCATCGCGTCCCGCAGCAATGCGCGGCGCTTGGTCAGCTCTTCCTGATCGGCCAGCCGGATTTCCTGGCTTTCGGCGTCATCGACCAGCCAGTCCTGCCATTCACCCTCTGAATCGGCGCGCAACGGCGCGTTCAGGGAATGGTCGGGGCTGGCCAGGCGCCGGTTCATGTTGATGACGTCCTGCTCCGGCACATCCAGGCGGGTGGCGATTTCGGTGACGGTTTCGGGCTGCAGATCGCCCTCGTCGATGGCCTGCAACTGGCCCTTCAGCTTGCGCAGGTTGAAGAACAGCTTCTTCTGCGCCGCCGTCGTGCCCATTTTGACCAGCGACCAGCTGTGCAGGATGTATTCCTGGATCGCGGCGCGGATCCACCACATCGCATAGGTGGCCAGCCGAAAGCCGCGCTCCGGATCGAAGCGCTTGACCGCCTGCATCATGCCGACATTGCCTTCGGAGATCAGCTCCGACACCGGCAGGCCATAGCCGCGATAGCCCATGGCGATTTTCGCCACCAGACGAAGGTGGCTGGTTACGAGCTGATGGGCGGAATCGGTGTCTTCATGTTCACGCCAGGCCTTCGCCAGCATGTATTCCTGCTGCGGCTCCAGCATGGGGAAGGTACGGATTTCTTGAAGATAACGCGTCAGGTTGCTCTCAGAGCCAACCACGGGAACGCTGGGTGTGGATGCCATATCGGGGATCCTTCAGTTCCGAATGTCTCGACGGGCCCCGCTCATGCGGCAGCCCCGGACGGTTTGAAGCTATGCCGTCAGGCCATCAACCTCAGTGACCGTTTACACAGTATAGCGCTTTTCTGGCGCGCCTGCCAAATTACTGGATTAATTCCAATTTCGTGACCAAAGCTTTCATATCATTAGGAATGTCGACCTCGAATCTCATGCGTTGTTGCGTGCTCGGGTGGATGAAGGAGAGGATCTTGGCGTGCAGCGCCTGGCGTTCCAGCGTCAGAGTCTCAGCACCCGCCCGCTTGTTTGTACGACCATAGAGCGGGTCGCCGATCACCGGATGTCCAATCGATGCCAGATGAACCCGAATCTGATGGGTTCGCCCGGTTTGTAGGCGGCATTCCAACAGGCTGGCGCACCTACTAAAAGTGGTAATTGTCTGGTAGTTTGTCAAGGCGGAGCGGCCGCCAGCGACGGCGGCCATTTTTTTGCGATTGCGCGGGCTGCGGCCGATCGGCGCATCGATGCTTCCTTGCCGTGGCCACGGCACGCCATGGGCCAGTGCCCAATAGGTCCGCGTCAGGCTGCGATCGAGGAACTGAGCCTTCAGTGCCACATGCGCCGCATCGGTCTTGGCCACCACCATCAGGCCGCTGGTGTCCTTGTCCAGGCGGTGAACGATGCCCGGCCGGGCGACACCGCCGATGCCCGACAGGCTGGCGCCGCAATGGGCCAACAGGGCGTTGACCAAGGTTCCGTCGCGGTTGCCGGGCGCGGGATGGACCACCAGCCCCGCCGGCTTGTTGACCACCAGCAGCCAGTCATCTTCATAGACGATGTCCAGCGGGATGGCTTGGGGCTCGGCCTTGGCCGGCGCGGCCGGGGGCACCGCGACCGTCAGGCTTTGGCCGGGTTTGACCCGCGCCGACGGGTCCCGTACCGTGCCGCCGTCGATCGTCGCCCGGCCGTCCTCGATCAGGGCCTTCAGGCGCGATCGCGTCAAGTCGGGCAGGGCGTCAGCCAGCACCTTGTCCAAACGACCCGTGGTCTCGGCGGTGGCCGAGAGAACCCGATCAGCGCTGGCGCCAACCGTACCCGTCCCGTTTTCGAGGTCACCCATTGCGCGCCCTGAAATTCGTCGTCATCGCCATGGGCGTCTTGCTGGTTGCCGGTTTCGTCGTGCTCGTCTTCGGCGTTGTGCAACTGCTGGGGCCTGGACCCGACGCGGGGCAACCGCTGGTCGACGTGCCGCTGGCCAGCCTGGATCTGGACCCATCTTCCCGAATCGTCTCGCTCACCGCCTTGGACGGCAGGCTGATCCTGTTGTTGGAAACGGCGGCGGGCGAACAAAGGCTGCTCACGGTCGACCCCGATCGGCTCTTGGGCGATGGCGACGCGGATAGATAGGGGTATGGCTACACGCTTGCCAAGGGGCCGCACTGTCAATCCGGCACGGTCGGCACCATGAACTTCTCCAGCGACAATGTGCGCGGCGTGGCAGCGCCTATTCTGAATGCGTTGGCCGAAGGCATGGCCGGCGCGGCCCCGGCCTACGGCGCCGACCCGGTGACCGGCGCGCTGGAGCCTTTGTTCGCCGACCTTTTCGGCTGCCCGGTCGCGGTCCTGCCCGTGGTCACCGGCGGTGCGGCAAACGGGCTCGCCCTGTCGGCCCTGTCGCCGCCCTATGGCGGTATCTTCTGCCATGAAGAGGCACACATCGCCGTGGACGAATGCGGCGCGCCGGAGTTCTTCACGGCCGGCGCCAAGCTGATCCTGCTGCCCGGTGCTGGCGGCAAGATCGATCCGGCGGCGTTTGAGGCCGCGATCGAACGGACCGGCCATCGCGGCCTGCACGGGGTCAAGCCGGCGGCCTTGAGCCTGACCCAGCTCACCGAATACGGCACCGCCTATTCGGCGGCCGAGATCGGCGCGCTCACCGCCATAGCGAAGAGCCACGGCATGGCGGTGCACATGGACGGCGCGCGCTTCGCCAATGCGGTCGCCGGCCTGGCCGCCGATCCCGCCGACCTGACCTGGCGCGCCGGTGTTGACATGCTCAGCTTCGGCGCGACCAAGAATGGCTGCCTCATGGCCGAGGCTGTGATCGCTTTTAAGCCGACGGATGCGGTGCGGCGCGACCTGGCCTATCGGCGCAAACGGGCCGGCCAACTGGTATCCAAGCACCGGTTTCTGGCCCTGCAACTGCGCGCCTATCTGACCGACGGCCTGTGGCTTGACCTGGCACGCCACGCCAACCGCCAGGCCGCCCGACTGGCCGAGGGCCTGTCACGCCTGCCGGGCATCGATCTGCTCTATCCGGTCAACGGCAACGAAATCTTCATCGACATGGCGCCGGGCCTTGCCGAGACGCTCGCCGAAAAGGGTATCGGCATGAATCACTGGCCAGATGGGTGCTGCCGCCTGGTCACCGCCTTCGATACCGACCCGGCGGACGTCGACCGCGCGCTCGCGCTCGCGAAAGAGGCCGCGCAAGCCATCGCGGGCCTTGCATCCGGGCCTTGCCTAGACTAAGTCATCGGATCTGGCCTCGGTGCCACCTATGGCGCGCCGCGCATTCCAGCGTCCCCTTCGTCTAGAGGCCTAGGACACCGCCCTCTCACGGCGGCAACAGGGGTTCGAATCCCCTAGGGGACGCCAATCTTTTCAACAGCTTACCGATCGGATCCTTTAGCGTAGTGGTTCATTTGAACCATAAAAATCAAGGGCCGCGACGGCCGGTGCCAGATAGTCCGGGTCAAGCTTGCGATGGACCTTGCGCAACGTCGCCTCGTCAGTGGCCTGCATGTCTGCCAGGTCGTGAACTGTGCAGAAGCGCGCTGGCTTAGCCATTCAAAGGCAAGCTTTTCCCACGTGTCACATCTGGCCTCCCAAACCCTGCCTTGCGCCGTCAGGCGATGAACCTGCTCCTGCGCATCGTTCGTCTCCTCTCAATTGACGGACTCCCCTTTTGCCTGAGGGATCAAACGGGGCGCAGGCCAATCGATATCAAGACACTGATCGGAGCATCACCTCAGCTACATCCAGCCCGCCTGCCGGCTTTTAGAAAAACAAAAATTATGTTATGCTATTTAATAGATCCTGGCATGGGTGGCGCTTCGCCGTCTGAAGGCACCCCAGCCTGGCGTTGAACAGCTGCGTTGATCACTGGCGCAACACCAACCGTGCAACTGCACACCTTTCAGTGGTTGTGTTTGCCGGGACCGCGAGCGAAGGCGAGGGTTTGGCCTGGCCTCGCTATCTCGGCTCTGACGTCTTCACGCTCGAAGTGCAAAACCTTCGACGGCCAGTTTTACTCCGGCTTTTGGGCCAGCCATTTTGGCCAGCTTTTTTTGGCCAGCTCTTTGGGAGGAGCGAGATGACACGAACCAGGATGGACATTGCGGCGCTGGGCGGCCCATGGTCCGATACGATGGAATGGTACGCTCGCGCGGTGGGCGAGCTTCGGTCGCGACCATTCGATGACCGAACGAGCTGGGTTTACATCGGTGCGCTTCACGGAATCGACCGGCCGGGTTGGATCGCCCAAGGCATCGTGCCTTCGACCATCCCGTGGCCGGTACCAGGCCCGCTGAGCGACAGGTACAACCAGTGCCAGCACGCAGGCTGGTTTTTCCTGCCTTGGCACCGCGGCTACCTCTTCGCGCTGGAGGCGATTCTTGCCGATTGGATTGCCCGGGAGGGCGGGCCGGAAGATTGGGCTCTGCCCTATTGGAACTATCTCGACGACACCAATCCGGACGCCAGAGACATCCCCCAAGAATTCCTTGACCCTACGATGCCGGACGGCAGCGCCAACCCGCTTGCCGATGCGCTGCGCGGGCCGGCCACGCGGCTTGGCCCGCAAAGCTGGATACCAGCCGACATCACGCTCTCGGCGCAAACGAGCGAAACAGTCTACACCGCCATCCCAGGCACACTTGGCTATGGCGGGCCGATCAGTGGCTATTCCCAGTTCGGGAACGGATATGGCGCTAACGAGTCCAATCCCCACAACCTCGTGCATGTCATGATAGGCGGCGACAACTCGTCTGCACCGCAAGGCTGGATGTACGATCCGAATTTCGCGGCGCTGGATCCTATCTTCTGGCTTCACCACTGCAACGTCGATCGGCTTTGGGAGGCTTGGATGAGCGATCCCACGCACGTTCAAGAGATTGGCGCGGCGTGGCGAAACGGCCCGTTCCCGACGCAGTTCACCATGCCGGATCCGGCCGGATCGTTGTGGGTCTTCGTGCCCGACGAGACATTGCCGGGCGCCCCTCTGGCGCCAACATATGATAGTCTCACGAGTGGCACCGGCATTGCGCCGGCGGCGGCTTCGGGAACGATCGTCATGGTAACCACAACATCCCCGCCAGCCGGGGGTGGCCGCGCGGCCCTTGTGGGCGCCAGCAGCGCTGCGCTCACGGTAACCCGGTCGCCGGTCCACACCAGCATCAGGATGACGGACTTGAGCCCGTCAGCCCTGGGTGTGGCCGCGTCTGCCGCGGGGCCTGCAACCGGACGGCTTTACCTCAACCTCGAAGGCGTCAAGGGCAAGTCGCCAAGTGGCGTGGTGAACGTCATCCTCACGGCACCGGGCGCCGACCCGAACGCGGCAGGGCCTGACGCCACCCGTACCGTCGCGCTTTTTGGTCTTGCCAATGCAACGAGCGCCGAAGGCCCGCACGGAGGCAGTGGCCTCTCGGCGACGATCGAGATCACGGACATCGTGCGAAACCTCCAGACCGCAAACCCGGACGAGCTGGAAGCGCATGTCGCCTTGCCGGAGGGTGGGGGCGACAGCGAGATCACAATTGAGCGGATAAGCATCTACGCCCGACGAGACCAGTAAAATGCGCCGGTTCGTCGCGTTCGCCGTCCAGGGTCAATCCGGCCCGCTGCCGGCGCTTCTCGCGATCAGCGTGCTTGCGTACGCCCTTTTGTCGTTGCTGCCGGAAGGCGGCTTCGTCGCGAGCTTGTGTGGAAACTTAACTATCGGCGCGGTCTGGTTCTATATCTCGGCGGTTCCCTGGTCCTGGGCGGTCGGACCGCTGGCGGCCGATTGGGGCTTGATGATCGTGGCGATGATGACACCGCTGGTCGCCCCTCAGGTCGCCCGGATCGTGTGGGCAAGCCGCCGTGAGCGGCAGCTCATCGCCGCCGCTATCTTCCTGCTTGGCTACTGGGCGATCTGGTTCCTGACGATAGTCGTGCTGTTCCCCGCGGCGATGTTTGTCACCTGGGTTTTCGGACCTGATTTGGATCTAGTGGCGGCACTTGCGGTCGCCTTGGTATGGAGCGCGTCGCCTTTAGCGCAGCGCGCGAGGAACCTTTGCCATCGGACCCGACCGATCCGGGCCTTTGGTCCCGGTGTCCTGATAGACAGCGCACAACGGGGACTGAGCGTCGGTGCAAGCTGCATCGCGGCCTGTTGGCCGTGGATGCTGGTGCCGATTGCCGTCCAGTCTGTTCACGTGGCAACCATGATCCTTGTCGGTGCTTATCTGTTTGCTGATCGAATTGCGCCGCCCGCGCCAGCGACATGGCGTCTTCCGCCGGCCTTCGAAACGCTGTGCGGTTCGTCCCGACCTTGGTTGAGATTTCGATTTGGCACGCGCTTTGGTCAAATAAGGCAGTTCAATCTTAGCCGTCGCACGGGCAGGTTGGTGCCGAGACAACACTGAGGCACGGCCTCATGGCACGATCGGCACCAAAGTCCCGATCTGCTGACAAAACCACGAGACGCGTCCAGCCCGTCACCCTTGCGATAGCCGGAAAACTCCAGCCTCCGGCGGTCCTGACAAACAAAGCGGACCACATCGGGTCCCTGGACTTCGATCCGCAATCCTCCGCAAAGCGCTGTCGAGGTCACGGGGTGCGCGGGACATGGCCGAAATTGCTCAATTGCGCACGCCGCTTTGGTGGCCACCCAATGATCCAGGACTACTTCCAACACCCGTGAGGTGTCCGCATCGGCCTTGAGCAGGCCGGTCTAGATTATTGTTACTAAATGATATTCTCGCGCGCATCTTGGAAACATGTTTGCTCATCCAGAGGCTGCCTTGACAATTGTCGTGTGATCCGATCCCCTGTATCTGCAAAAGAGCAATTCTTGCTCACAAGAGCATTCGCGAGACTCCAGTCTCGCCTGCTTGCGCGCAACCCACGGGAGGAAACAATGACGATGCGTCGCTCAGTCCTAAAAATGTTGGCAACGGTCGGTTCCACGGCGTTGCTTGCCTTGGCAGCCGGTTCCACTGCGAATCTGGCGCACGCCGAGGGGCTTACCATCGGCTTCAGCCAGGTGACGCTGCAGTCGCCCTTTTATGTGCAGTTACGGGATGGGGCGCAGGCCGCAGCCGAGGCCGGGGGCGATACCCTGGTGTTCTTGGACGCCAACGGCGATGTCAGCCGGCAGAACAACGACATTCAGGACCTGATCACCCGCGGCGTCGATGCGATCATCGTCAATCCCGTCAATCCGGTCGCCGTGGCCCCGTCGCTGGAGGCCGCTGCCGCCGCCGGCATTCCGGTGATTACGGTCGACCGCAGCGTGAACGAAGGCGAAGTGGCGGCCCATATCGGCCGCGACAATGTCGCCATGGGCCGCATGGTCGGCGAGGCGGTCATGGCCCGGCTTGCCGCCGATGGCATCGACGGGGCCACGATCATCGAGATCCAGGGCGATGCTGGCGGCGCGGTGATGATGGACCGGCGAGACGGCTTTCACAGCGCCATCGAGGGTTCGGACCACACCATTGTCCAAGGCCCCTTCGCCGAATACATCCGCGCGAACGCCGTGGTCGCGATGCAGGACCTCTTGCAGGCCCACCCCGAGGTGAACCTGGTTTACGCGCACAATGACGACATGGCGCTCGGTGCCCTGCAGGTGCTTCAGGAAAGCGGACGGGACGATGTGCTTGTCGCCGGCGTCGATGGGTTGTCGGAGGCCCTGGAGGTCATGGCGACGGGCGGCGCCTTTGTCGCGACATCCTTGAACGATCCGCAATATCTCGGCGACGTGACCATCCAGGTCGCTCGCGAACTGGTCGCAGGCGACGACGTGCCGGACTTCGTGGACGCCGGTTCGCTCGCCGTAACGGTCGACAATGTCGACCAGTTTCCGCGCGACGGGCTGTTCGCCGAATACCGGCCGGAGATCTTCTCCGAATAGCGCGGTTTCCGCTCCGGGCCGGGCTTGCCCTGCCAAAGCCGCCTGCACCGTCGATATCGGATCGCGCGGTGCAGGCGACTTCAGATTTCCAAGTAAGCTGAGAGACGCACATGCAGGCGGCCGTACTCCATGCCCCCGGTGACATCCGCATCGAAGAGGTCGCCGATCCGGAGCCGAAGCCCGGCCACGTGATCGTTCGTGTCGAGGCGGTCGGCGTTTGCGGATCCGATCTGCCGCGCATGCTGGTCAAAGGCGCCCACGCAATGCCTCTGATCTGCGGTCACGAGTTCTCCGGTACGATTGCGTCTCTGGCCCCCGACGTCACCGGGTTCGACGCGGGCGAACGGGTCGCGATTACGCCGATGATTCCTTGCGGGGTGTGTGATCAGTGCCGCAGCGGCGCCTTTTCGCGCTGCCGCAACTACGATTATTTCGGCTCTCGCCGTGATGGCGCCTACGCGCAGTTCGTTTCGGTCCCGCAGGGGAATCTAATCCGAGTGTCCGACGGCCTCGATCCACGTGCGCTGGCCATGGCCGACCCGGCGTCGATCGCGCTTTACGCGATCTCCAAGGGTGGCGGTCTGGAACCCGGCCAGGTCGGCGGTGTCGTGGGCTGCGGGCCGATCGGTCTGTTCGCCATCCAGTGGCTGCGACTGATGGGGGCGGACACCGTCGTGGCGGTCGATGTGGTGCCCGAGAAGCTGGACCTGGCGCGCCAGGCGGGGGCAACCCATGCGGTGCTGAGCAACGAGGCGCCGGCTGATTTGCCCCGTTGCAACCTGATCGTCGAGGCGGCCGGGCATCCGAGTTCGATCAACTTCGCGATCAAGATGGCCGTACCGGGCGGCCGGGTCGCGGCCATTGGCATTCCGGTCGGCGATATCCCGCTTGAAAACGCCACGTTTCAGCACTTGCTGCGCGAGGAGATCAGCTTGTGCGGGGCGTGGAATTCATTCACCGCCCCGTTCCCCGGTTCACAGTGGAAGGCGACGATTGATAAGCTGTCGTCGGGCGCGTTGAACTGGCAATTCATGATCAGTCACGAGCTTTCATTGGGGGAACTGCCCGACATCTTTGGCCGACTGCGCGAGGATCGCTCGTTTCGCTACAGCAAGATCATGTTTCGCCCCTAGGTCTGGGCGACCGCCGATTGGCGATACGGCGGGCAAGGCGGTCGGACGACGTCCAGCCCACGTGCTGAAAGGCTGGTTGGACGGAAAGGGATTGGTGCAATGGCGCGCTTGTTGAGTTTCGATTTCGGGACGGGCGGTGTTCGCGCCGGGGTCTATTGTACCCAAGCGCTTCGGATGGTTTCTTCGGCCGAAGCCACCTACGACACGCATTATCCAAGGAAGGGCTGGGCCGAGCAGGATTGCAGCCAATGGCTTGCGGCGATGGTGGAGGCCGGACGTTCGGCCGTTGCAACAGCCAAATCCCCGGACATCGCGGCGATTTGCGTGGCGACGACGGCGTCCACCGTGGCCTTTTGCCGCCAGGACGGCCAACCCGTCAGGCCGGCCGTCTTGTGGATGGATGCGCGCGCAAGCGCGGAAGCGCGCGCGACCGAGGCGATCGATCATCCGGTGATGGCCTATTGCGGCGGCGGGGACGCGGCGGAATGGCTGGTGCCCAAGGCGATGTGGCTGGCGCGCCACGAGCCCGATTGCTATCGCCAGGCGGATGTCATTTGCGAGGCGCTGGACTTCGTCAACTATCACCTCACCGGCCAATGGGTGGGCTCGCGGATGAACGCGGCCTGCAAGTGGAACTACGATTCGCTTGTCGGTGCGTTCGTGCCAGAGATTTACGCCAGCCTCGGCATCGCGGAGCTCTCCGAGAAGCTGCCGAGACGCATCGTTGCGGTTGGCGCACCCATTGCGCAGGCGTCCGGTCCCCTGCTTTCTCGCATGGGTATCTCCGGCCAGCCGTTGGTTGCCCAGGGTGGGATCGACGCGCATATCGGCATGCTGGGCGCAAACACGGTCAACCCGGGCAGCATGCTGATCATTGGCGGGACCTCTAACGTCCATCTCGCCCAACTGTCCGCGATGTCGGACATGAGCGGTTTTTGGGGTCCCTACCCAAACGCCCTGATGGACGGGCTGTGGCTGGTCGAAGCGGGCCAGGTCTCGACCGGGTCCGTTCTCTCCTGGCTGGCCGAAACGGTCTTCGGCCTCGACGACGATGGCCACCGACAGCTCATGGAGGACGTGCTGGCAGCCGACAGTCCTGAGCACGGCCTCCTGACGCTCGACTATTGGATGGGCAACCGGACGCCGTACCGCGACGCCGATCTGCGAGGCGCGCTGCTCGGCTTGTCGCTTGGTCATTCACGCGCCGATATCTACGCCTCGGCCGTCGATGCCGTTGCGCTGGGATCGGCAAATGTCGTCGCCGTTCTGGCCGAACGGGGCATTGAGCCTGACCGCATCGTGATGGCGGGCGGCATATGCCGCAATCCGCTCTGGCTGCAGGCAACGATCGATGCGCTTGGCCGGCCGGTGGGGGTGGCCCAGGAAGACAATCTCTCACTGCTTGGATGTGCGGTATGTTCAGCGACCGCGCTTGGACTGTTCGACGATCTCGCCACGGCCGCGAACGCCCTTGAGGCACCGACCAGACGCGTCGAACCGCGTCCGTCGCGGACGGATTGGTACCGGTCGTCGCTGGCGCTCTATCGCCAAGCCACGGAGGTGCTGACGCCGGTCATGCACGCGCTTTCCGACAGACAGCGTTCGGGGGCAGGGCCATGACGGACGCGACGCGGGCGACGTCCGTCCGGCTGCCGTCGGACGAACCGCGTGAGCATCTCATGGTGCAGGTGGCCAAGTCCTATTACGACCTTGAGCGCACCCAGGCCGAGATCGCGCAGGAACTTGGACTGACCCGGTGGCAGGTGGGGCGGCTGTTGGCCGAGGCCAAGCGTGTCGGCATCGTGCGGGTCGAGATCAGGCCGAGGGTCAACCGCCGCGCGTCGCTGGAAGTCCAGCTTCAGGAGCATTACGGCCTGAGGGATGCGGTCGTCGTTCCGGTTGGCGAAGTGTCCGATGCCGCGCTTCTGATGGAGGCGGTCGCCCAGGCGGCGGCGACGTATCTCGCGTCCCTCAACCCGAAGCCCGATCTCATCGGCCTTTCATGGGGGCGGACGATGTCCGCCGTGGCGCGTTCGTTGCCGGACGCATGGAACCCCGGGGTGCACATCATTCTCGTCAACGGCTCCACGGCGCTCAGGCTGACGTCAACGCGGACCAGCGCGGTCGCAGAGGAGTTCGCGCAGTCCGCCGGCGGCACGGCCACCCTGCTTCCGGTGCCCGCAATCGTCGGCAAGCGCAGCACCCGTGACGCGCTGGAGGCAGACCCCATCGTCGAGCGTGTCCTGGAACTCGCGGCCATGGCCAAGGTGATTTGCTTCGGCATGGGCGGTCTCACGCACCATTCCGTCCTTCTCGATTCCGGCTATTTCGACGAAGGCGACATCGACCGGCTTCGCGATCGGGGCGCGGTCGGCGACATTTTGGGGCGCTTCGTCGACGGTGACGGCCGGATCGTCGATCAGGCGCTCGATGACCGCACCGTCGGCCTTCGCCTTGAAAAACTGCGCAGCGTCGACAGGGCCATCGGCGTGGTCGCCGGTGAGGACAAGCGGGCCATCGCGCTCGCCGCGCTCAAAGCGGGGTATGTGTCGGTCATCGTCACCGACGAGGCGACCGCCAGACACGCGATTGAGGCCGCCACGGTTGGGTCGCCCGATGACTGAGGCAATGGCGGTCGACAATGTCAGCAAGGTTTTTCCGCCGAACATCGTGGCCCTTGAGCAGGCATCGCTGCATGTGACGAAGGGTGAGGTCCACTGCCTGATCGGCGCGAACGGCGCCGGCAAGTCTACCTTGCTGAAGATCATCGCGGGCGCCGTGAAGCCCACGGCCGGCACGATCAGGATCGACGGCCGAGAAACGCATCTGCGGTCGCCGGCCGACGCCGCCAGCCGCGGCATCTCGATGATCTATCAGGAACTTGACCTCGTGCAGCAACTGACCGTGGAGCAGAACCTGTTCCTCGGTCAGGTGCCGGCCCGCCTGGGCCTGATCGACGCAAGGACAAGGCGTGCGCGCGCGGTCGAAGCGCTACGGCGTGTCGGGGCGGGGTTTGATCCCGATGCGAGGGTGGAGAGCCTGTCGGTCGCCAACAGACAGCTGACGGCGATCGCCCGCTCGCTGACCCGCGAGGCGTCGATCATCATCATGGACGAGCCGTCCGGGCCGCTCAACGAGACCGAACTAGAGCGCGTGTTCGCCATCATCCGCGAGTTGACGGCCCAGGGCGTCGCCATTGTCTATGTCAGCCACCGGTTGGAGGAACTGCACGAAATCGGCGACCGGGTCACGGTGCTGCGCGGCGGCAGAACGATCGAGACGTTCGATGTCGCCGACACCGACGACCGGACGCTGGTACACGCGGTGATCGGTGAGAACCGGACCCTTCTTGAACGGCATGCGCGCCCGCCGCTGCGAGACGATACTGCGCTCAGGATAGAGCGGCTGACGGGTGCCGACGGGCTCGACATCGCCGATTTCGAGGTGCGTTGGGGCGAAATAGCCGGGATCACCGGCCTCAATGGTTCCGGCCGGACCAGCCTGTTGCGGTCGCTGTTCGGCGTTCGGCCGTTCTCGGGGACGGTCACCCTCGACGGGCAACCGTTTCACCCCCGAACGCCCATCGCCGCCATCTCCCGGGGCGTCGGCATGGTGCCGGAAGACCGGAAGGTCGAGGGCCTGATCCTTGATGCGCCGGTCTACACGAACGCCACTCTGCCCCTGATGCGGAAGTCCAGCCTGGCCCGGCACGGCCGTCGCAAGGCCGCCGCCAGGTCCGTATTGGCGAGGCTTTCGACCAAGTACGGTCAACCCGAGCAGAAGGTCATCCAACTGTCCGGCGGCAACCAGCAAAAGGTGGTCCTGGCCAAATGGGTGGCCAATCGATCCAAGCTGTTGTTGCTGGACGAGCCCAGCCGCGGCCTGGATGTCGGCGCCAAGGCCGACCTGTACGAGCTGATTTCCGAACTGGCCGCGGACGGCGCCGCGGTCATCGTGGCAAGCAGCGAACTCGACGAACTTCACGCCCATTGCGACCGCGTCTGGGTCCTGTACGAGGGCCGGTTGTTGGGCAGTTTCGATCCCGCAACCACGGACCAAAACACGATGCTGAGCGCCCAGATACTAGGGAGAAACCATGCCTGATAGCGAGAGCAGAACCGGGGAAATCCCGGCGAAGGCCTCTGCTGAGAAGTTTCGTCCCCTCGATCTTCTTATTCAGTACAATTTCGTCGCGATCTTTCTGGTCGTCGTCATCATTGCATCGCTGCTGTCCGAGAATTTCCTGACCTTCACCAACATCGCCAACCTGATTCAGCAGGCGGCGGTGGTTGGTGTCGTGGCGGTCGGCATGACCTTCGTCATCCTGACCGCCAACATCGACCTGTCCGTCGGCAGCGTCGTGGCCTTTGCCGGGATGGTCGTGGCTCTCCTGCTGGCGGCCGGCGTCAATCCGGTCTTGGCGGTCGTTCTGACCCTGGTCATTGGGGCCGCTGCCGGGGCGTCGATGGGGGCGATTTCCGCCTTTGCCGGGGTGCCCAGCTTTATCGTCACCCTGGCCGGTCTCGTCTCATTTAGAGGGCTGACCTATCTCCTGACCGATGGCGTGCCGGTCAGTGGCCTGCCGGCCGGCTTTTCGTCGATCAGCTCGTCGATGATCCCTCTGTTTCCCGGCTTCAACCTGTCCTCCATGGGGTTGATCTTCATCGTCGCGGCGGTGCTCGCCGCCTTGATCCTGCGCCTGACGGTCTTCGGCGAATATGTCTACGCCACGGGCGGCAATCCCGAAGCGGCACGCCTGGCCGGCCTGCCGACGAAAAGGATCGTGGTTGCGGTGTTCGCGATCTCGGGCCTGATGTCCGCCCTGGGCGGCATCCTGCTGACCGCGCGCCTGCGCATCGGACAGCCGACGGCGGCCCAGGGCCTGGAGCTTGATGCGATCGCGGCGGTCGTGCTTGGCGGCACCAGCCTGTTCGGTGGCCGGGGCAGCGTCGTCGGAACGCTGTTTGCCGTCATGCTGCTGCAGGTTCTGCGCAACATCTTCAACCTTCTCGGCCTCGGCTCATTTTACCAGATGACGATCACCGGCGTGATCATCATCGCCGCCGTCCTGCTCAATCGCTTCCTCGACTTCAGGCGCGGACGCACATAAGCAGTCCTTGCGGCACTATCGCGGGGTTGGCGGTTCGATCACAGGAGATAGCCGCCGATCGAGCCCTGATACGAGAAACAGATCAGCAATTGGGTGTTGCTGGGTCGGGAGACGCATTGTAAATTGTTTAATTAAGCGTCGGTTCAATAAATAGTATTGTTATGGCCAAACGCTACCATTCAGCATATGCCATGAGGCGGGCCGAGCGTCGCCGGCTTCGGGTTTTTGCATCCGATCCCATGATTGGCCGTCGCGGGGTCTATCGCATTACCATCGACGTGGAAAACGAGAAGCTGGAACCCGGTCCGCGCGGCCGGTTGGTGGAGGTTTGGGACTATGACACCGTCCACAACGTCTACTACGCGCCCGTCAATCTGGACGACGACAACCATCTGATGGAGGACGGGCTCGCACCCAACGAGTCCGATCCGCGGTTTCATCAGCAGATGGTCTATGCGGTGACAATGCGGGTGATCGAAACCGCAAGCCGCGCACTCGGCCGGCCGCTCAGCTTCTATCGCGGCAGGAGTACGCCGCGTCTGCGCATCCTTCCGCACGGTTTCCAGGGCGAAAACGCCTTCTTTGATCCCGACACCAATGCCCTGATCTTCGGCTACTTCAAGGCGCGCGAGGAAGACGCCGGCCCCAATATTCCCGGTCAACTGGTCTTCACCTGCCTGTCCCATGACATCATCGCACACGAGATGACGCACGCGATCGTGCATCGTCTCAGGCGCTACTTCATCGAGCCCACCAATGTGGATGTGCACGCCTTCCATGAGGGCTTTTCCGATATTGTCGCGATCCTGGTGAAGTTCACCTATCGCGACCTGGTGGCCGAACTCGTGCGGGGGTCGGGCGGTCAGCTGTGGGAGGCTGGCGTTCTCGTCGATGTGGCCCAGCAATTCGGCCTGGCGCGTGGCACGGGCGAGGCGCTGCGCAGTGCCTATGAAGAGGAGGAGCCGGACCCGACCCGTCTGGCCAGAACGACCGAGGCGCATGCGCGCGGCGCAATCCTGTTGGGCGCCGTATTCGACGGCTTTTTCGCCGCCTACAGGTCGCGCATTGGGGGCCTTTTGAAGATCGGCGATGGCGGCCGGATCGCGGGCGGCGACCTGCACCCCGACCTGGTCAAGCGCATTGCCAACGAGGTTACCCAGCTTGCCGATCGGGTCCTGCGCATGTGCTTTCGCGCGTTCGACTACATGCCGCCGATCGACGTCACGTTCAGCGACTTCCTGCGTGCGCTGGTCACCTCGGATTACGCGCTCGACCCGGAAGACCGGGACGAGCTTCGCTACCATCTGGTCGAAGGTTTCCGCCGGCGCGGCATCTATCCGCGCGGTGTCACGTCACTTGCCGAAGAATCGCTGCTGTGGCCGGAGGGAGAGAGCAATCTTCCGCGACTAAGTCCGGACGGTCGCGGACTTGCCCAGTCGTTTCTGGGCATGTCGGCACTGGCGCTGGACGAGTTGGCGCGCGGGCAACCGGTCCGTTCGCCAGACGTGGAGTTTGTGCCCGCATCGGACGCCCTTCTGCGGTTTCAGAAGGTCGAAGTGAACCTCGACGAAATGGACCAGGCGGGAACCGGAATAGACGGCGAAACCGACGAGCTCGATGACGAGTTGAGAGATATGAGGTCCCGGGTTGCTGGGATGCTGCACGGATATGCGCAGGAAAACGCGCCGCGCCTTGGCCTTGCCGATCCCAACTCGTATCGGATTTCGATCGCCGGTTTTCACGCGATCCAGCGCCAGTCGAGAAGCGGTCGGCTGCTCATCGAATTTGTCGTTCAAGTGGTTCAGAAAGATGAGTCCAACCTGGACCAGCGTGGCGGGGTTCCCTTGCGCGCCGGGGCGACCATCGTATTCAGCGCGGACGGTGTTCCGCGCTATGTGATTTCAAAGCCGATGCCGGGCATAGGCTGGGATGACGCCGATATGGCGGCCCATGCAGAGGACCGCGAAAGAGACTTCGACGACGTCCTGGCCTTGATGGACAAGTTTGATCCGCGGATGGCCTTCGCGGATGGCGACTACGCGGCAAGGCGCATGCGCGTGCGCGCCGCCTATCGCTCGCTTCACGAGGGGCATGGCTGATGCCGCCAAGGGGTCGAGCCGCCGGCGCGCAGGCCGTGTCGAAGTCCAAAGTGGTTGTCCGCATGTATCGCATCGGGTTCGGCGACTGTTTCTTGCTCTTGGTCCCCGATGGTGACCGGCACCGTCGCATCCTGATCGATTGCGGATCCATCAAACGGGACCCGCACCTCGACAAGGGCGCCGGCGCCGTCGCCAAGCAAGTCATCAAGGACGTTACCGACGACGACGGAACGCCGCGCATCGATGTCGTGATCGCGACGCACCGCCACAAAGACCATGTGGGCGGCTTTGCCGACGATGTCTGGGACACGGTCGAGGTCGGCGAGGTGTGGCTGCCTTGGACCGAGTCCGAGGACGATCCGGCGGCAACCGGCCTTCGGGCGCTGCAGGATCGGCTTGCCGACCGGCTTGCGGCCAGGCTCATGGCTGTGAACAAGCCTTGGCTGGCCGAACTGGCGGCGAATGCCCGGTCGAACGCGGATGCCATGGCTCGCCTTACGAGTGGTTTCAAAACCCGGGCACGTCATAAGCCCCGCTATCTCGGCGCGGGCGAGCACGATCCTAAAAAGATCGCTACGCCGCACCTGCCAGGCGTTGACGTGCATGTCCTCGGGCCCCCGCGTGACGAGAGAGTTATCGGGCGGGAGTTGCCCCAGGACGATGGGGAGCTCTATCTGAGGCTCGGTGCCGATGCCGATCCGGTCGCGCCGCCCAGCCCCGATTTGATGCAGCCATTCGGCAACCAATGGGTTCTCGATTCGCCAAGCCACCAGTTGGAGGAACGCCATATCGCGATGCTGCGAGATGCCGTGCGCTTCGATCCGGAATCGGTGCTGGCCGCGATCGACGACGCGCTGAACAACACCAGCCTGATTTTGGTGTTTGAGGTCGGCGGCCGGTTCTTGCTGTTTCCGGGCGACGCCCAGTGGGGGCCGTGGCAGATGATCCTGGCGGATGACGAGGCCATCCGTCTTCTGCACAAGACGTCCTTCTACAAGGTCGGACACCATGCCAGCCACAACGCGACGCCCCGCGATTTCGTCGAGGCGGTAGTCGGCAAGGAAAGCGCTGAACCGCTTGCTGCGATGGTCTCAGTGACGGAGCATGGCAGCTACAGCGATATCCCCCGCCAGCCGTTGATGGAGGCGCTTCGCCGCCGCTTCGATCATGTTGCCGTCAGCGACGTGAAAGGCGACCAGTCCGGTTTCACCCGGGCCACCAAGTGGTCGATCGACTTCGAGTTCGAGCCTGCATTACCTTTGGGGTGAACGACGATCGTGCGGTCGAAGCGGTTTGGTGACAGGCGCGCCGGCCTCGATCTAGGCACTTAGCGCCCCTTCAGGTGCCCATCACGGCGATGGCTGGATTGAACCGTGCGCGCTGCCACGTGACGACCTTGGTGGGTCTGCTCTGCGTTGCGGCACCAGCGCGCCGGGCCGGTGGCCATCAAAGGGGGGCAGCCAGAACTGCGACTCGCGGCTGCGTTTTGCGGCTGCCGCGCTGCCGACGCAGGTTTGCCACAGTTCAGGCAACAGTCGCCGATACGCTTACCCATCAGTGCGTTATCTCCCGTAGCTGCTCGCACAGCGAGTGTTCCGTTCGTGCCTGTCAATCCTGAAACCAGGCGCCGCACTGTTGCGGCGGCCAGATGCAAAGGTCCGACCCATGCCTCTTTCCGAATCGTCGACCGCCGATCTCGATGTCGTTCTGCGCGACAATTGGGGCAGCGGCATCGTCGTCGATCTGACCCTGACGGCCGAACAGTCGCTCAACGGCTGGACCATCGAGTTCGAGTATGATGGCGACATCGTCAATATTTGGAATGCGCGCATCGTATCCCAGGTGGGCAACCGGTATGTGATCGAAAGCCTCGGCTACAACAGTGCGCTCGCCGCCGGCGCCTCGACCGGGTTCGGCTTTCAGGGCAGCGGCAGCGCGACCGAGATCACGCCGATCTCGATCAACGGCGATCCGTTCGACGGTGGCGGCGGGGGCGAACCGGCACCTGACCCGCTGCCCACCGTCTCGGTCGGCGACGCGCTGGCGTCGGAAGAGGACGGGACGATCGCGTTCACGCTGACCCTGTCGGAGGCTGCCGCCGAGGACGTGGTGGTGAGCTACCAGACGGTGGCGGGATCGGCGGGCGCCGGCAGCGACTTCGTCGCCGCCCAGTCGCAGGTCGTGATCGCCGCCGGTCAGACGACGGCCACGGTGACCATTCAGCTTGCCGACGACGAGACCCCCGAGGCGACCGAGCAGTTCGAGCTGCGCCTTGTCTCCGCCGACGGAGCCGACATCGCCGATGGCTCGGGCATCGGCCAGATCACCGACGGCGACACCGATCCGACTCCGCCGCCCGCTGCCGTGGTCTCGGTAGCTGATGCCAGCGTGACCGAGGGCGATCCGGGGGATGGCGGTTCCGGCGGCGGCACACCGTTGCCGGCTGGAAGCCTGATCGCGGACGGGCCGCTGTCGACTTCGGGCAACCAGATCGTCGACGCGAACGGCAATCCGGTGCAGATCCGCGCGATCAACTGGTTCGGCGCCGAGAACGATGTGCGCGCGCCGCACGGGCTTTGGACGCGGCCGATGACCGACATGATGGACCAGATGGTCGAGGAGGGGTTCAACGCCATCCGGCTGCCGTTCTCGGTCCAGAACATCTTGGAGAACCAGGTGGCCACGTCGGTCGCCGGCGATCCCAGCCTGGTCGGCCTGACGACGCTGGAAATCTTCGACGAAATCGTCGCCTATGCCGAACAGATCGGCATCAAGATCATCCTCGACGCGCACCGGATCACCCAGGGCAACGGCGCGGAAGGCATCTGGTATGCCGGCGGCTTTGACGAGGGCGACTGGATTGGCGCCTGGGAAATCCTGGCCGAACGCTATGGCGACAGCCCGGCGGTGATCGGCGCGGACCTGTTCAACGAGCCGCACCTGGGCACCTGGGGCACCGGCCAGCGGAACGATTGGGCGGCGGCGGCCGAGCAGGCGGGCAACGCCGTTCTGGACATCGCGCCCGACTGGCTGATCCTGGTCGAGGGCATCGGCAGCTATCAGGGCGACAATTACTGGTGGGGCGGCCAGCTTCAGGGTGTGCGCGACCGGCCGGTCGAGCTCAACGTCGACAACAAGCTGGTCTACTCGCCGCACGACTATCCGGCCTCGGTCTACCCGCAGCCCTGGTTCACCGATGGCTCGAACCTTTACAACGTCTTCCGCGATGCCTGGGGCTTCATCTATGAGGAGGAGATCGCCCCGATCCTGTTGGGCGAATTCGGCTCGCGGCTGGAAACCCCGCTGGACCAGGCCTGGGCCGACGCGATCACGACCTATCTCGCCGGCGACTTCGATGGCGACGGGGTGAGCGACCTCGACCCGGGCGAGGTGGGGATGAGCTTCGCCTGGTGGTCCTGGAACCCCAACTCCGGCGACACGGGCGGCTATCTGCAAGATGACTGGCGGACGGTGCGGCAGAACGCAGCGGAGCTGCTCGATCCGCTTCTGGACGGGGACGCGGCTGGCGATCCAGGGGGCGGCGGGCCGGTCCTCATCACCTTCGACGTGCTGCTGGACGCGCCGTCGACGGGCGTCAGCTACGCCTACGAAACCCGCGACGGCACGGCGACGGCGGGTGAGGACTATGTCGCCAGTTCCGGCACAGTCAGCTTCGCGGCCGGACAGCAGGCGGCGCAAATCCAGATCGAGGTGTTGCCCGACAGCGATCTGGAGGGCGACGAGACGTTCAGCCTGGTTCTGTTCGATCTCGACGGCAGCGAGGTGGTCGCCACCGGCACGATCGTCGATGACGACGCGGCGGGCGGCGATCCCGATCCTGTCGACCCGGACCCAGATCCCGACCCGGTCGATCCAGATCCCGACCCGGACCCCGGCCATCATCACCCGGGCGCGTTCACCGACATCACCATCTGGGGCTCGTTCCACGGCTCCAGCAGCCATACCGGGCATGGCGATCTGGAAGGCGGGCGCACGGCAATCACGACCGAGGCGCTGGTCGCCTATAACGGCCTGCGCAACTTCCTCGGCCTGGAAGACACCGCGCTCCAGACCATCGGCCAATGGGCGTTTGATAACGGCATGACCAACAACGGCCAGCCTTACGGCGATGATCTGTTCGGCGTTGGGCTGTTCTACGCGATGCAGGGCGCGAAGGTGGGCTGGATCCGCGACGACGCCTTCGATCCGCAGATCCTCGCCGACATCCAGCGCGAGGCCAGGCTGGGCGACGCCAGTGTCGTCATGGAGATGGTCGCGGATTACGGCCATGAAGGCTTCGCCGACTACCTCACGCAAAACGATCTCATCGACCATTTCGTGAACACACTGAAGATGGAGCCCCATTACGGCGGCTGGATGCATGGCCGCGTCCATGGCGGCCTGGTCTTCCCGGACGGCGAGGGCGCGCGCTCGCATGACGTGAACCATCTGACCGTGCTCAGTCACGACCAGACCCAGCCCTTCATGAACGACACCTTCGATTGGCCGCAATGGGCGGCGCTCAACGTGCCGCACCAAGACGTGATCGACTACTTCCAAAGCATGGTTGTGCTCGGCGATCCGCTGGGGGATGCGCTGCCCGCCGACGGCCAGCCGAATCCGCCGGTCGACCCCGACCCCGACCCGGATCCGGTGGATCCCAACCCCGATCCTGACCCGGTGGACCCGGACCCAACCGATCCGCTGCCCGACGACGGTTCGGAGAGCCTCGACGCCCGGCTGAAGGTCGTCAATGACTGGGGCAGTGGCGCCGTCATCCACCTGGAGATCAGCAATGTCGACCAGTTCCAGTTCAACGACGGCTGGACCGTTGAATTCGATCTCGACCCGGACTGGATCTCCGGAAGTTGGAACAGCGACTGGAGCCCGACGAACGGTTCCGATGGCCTGACGGTCTCGGATGTTGGCTGGAACGGCTCGATCGGCGCCGGCCAGACCATTGCCGTTGGCTTCCAGCTCAACATCGGCAATTTGGACGAGGACGCCCTCAACGCGGATGCCGGCTTCCTTTTCCTCTGATCCCGTGGAGCCGGGCAGCTCTCGAGTACCTGACGGGAGTTGGAGCATCTGGTGTCGGCCAACGCCGGCCTCGGCTCAGCTCACCCCAATTGCGGGCGGGGCCCTCTTCAAAGGATCTCGCGAAGGATCTCTTCTTGCCTCAGTTGGCGGAAGATCGAGAAACCTCTTTCGGCGATGCGTTTCCGTTCGTCGGGCGCCTTCAAAAAAGAGACACACTTTGACGTGAGGTCCTCGTAGTTGCACTGCGCTATGCCGTCCTTTACGGCGGTTAGGGCCTCGTCTTCTTGCGAGGTTTCGGACAGCACAAACTTTTTGTTCGCGAGGAGATAGGAAACGCGGACAATTTCGAAAATCTTCGTCGGATAGTGATGAACGTTGAGAACAATCTTCGCTCTGGCAATCATCGCGTCGCGTTCGCTGCCATAGACGTTGAACACCGCCCGACAATTATAGCCCATCTCGTTCAGTTTCTTGATGATCGAGGTTCTTCGCTCGCTCATAGACCCGTAGATCAGTACGTCGATGTCCTCTTCGACGGAGGGTAGTTTGCTCAGCGCCTCGACATAGCCGATGGCGCATTTCTTGCCGACGTGGACGCCGAACTTAGCGAGTGCCTCGATGTTTCGATCGGAGTAATCCCACACTTCGAATCGACGCAAAAGGTCGAAGTAAGCGTTAGTAAACATATAGTTTCCATCGTATATTTGCTCAAGATTGTACAGTATTGAGTCCGTAAGGATGAATGTATCGGGTATTGCCTGCAGGAGGTGTGGGCCAAGAATAATAGTCCGGCCTTTTCTTCTCTCCGGGCGTCTCGTTATAAACGATGTTTTTCCGAGGTTCTTAAGGCCCTGGTTTAGACTGAGGGCGATTTCGTCGAAGGCATGGGCATGCCGATACCCGGGCGGCGTGACGATCCAGATGCAGTAACTGTTGCTGGCAGGCATGGAATCGCAGTCGCGTCGCTTGCGTCAGTCGACCAGCTTTGAGGCCGGACGTCGCGTCGTGCCTGCGTTGCTAGAACCAGGACGGCGAGATCGTATCAAGACCCTAGGCCTTCACGAAGCTGGGCGATGACAAAGACGCATTTCTGATTTTCTCGCGCGCAAAGTCGGCGTTCTTCTCGACCCTTTCACGCATGTCCTCCGGCATCTTGCCTTCATCGAGAAGCCGCTCGCAGGCGCGGAGGCACTCTTCGAACTCGTCGACCCAATAGGCATTGACCGCGAACTCGTCGAGCAGCCCGTAATTATAGATCCAGTGTTCCACGAACAGACCTTCTGGGGCCTTCTCGATGGCGAGCCCCTGCTTGGCGAGCTTGTAGCCGTCTTGGTACCGCTTGGCGATCCGGCACAGGCGGCTGCCACCATGCAGCGCCTCGATGCGCCCGGACAGGACCTTTGCCGCGTTCTTGTACGCCGACAGCACGGCGTCGAACGGCCACTCCAGCGCCTCTTCCAGCTTCGCGGCGTTGTAAAGACTGACATAGACCTCTTCCTGCCAGCGGCCCATCTGTGACCGCTTGATGTAGTTGGCCAGCGCCTTTTCCTTTTCGCCGGCGTCGCGATAGCTTTGAGCCAAATAGAAGACGTAGCGAGACTGTAGAAACTCGTCCTTTTCGAACCGGAGGGCCTTCTCGAGCAACTCCGCATCCTTGTGGTATTTCCGAGGGTCTTGGTTCCGGGCGCCTTCGCGACCAGAGATCACGTGAAATCCCTTGGCATCCTCGGTGGGTCCCGCTCCAGGAGGACGGTGCATGTACTCGTGAAGCACACTGCGATAGCGGAACGGCTTGTGATTGCTGCACATTTGCAGCCGCCGGTAGTGTGTCGTGCCTTGGCGGATTTCGACATTGTAGACGTCTTTGTCGAGCGCTTCCTTAAAGGCAACGGCGTCGAACTCTTCATGGACGACCAGTTGGTCGTCGGCATCCATCATGAAGGCGTAGTCCAGGTCCGGCTTCTTCTTGCGCAGTTTTGCAAGCACGCTGGAGCGGTTGTAAGCGAAGTTCTGCCACGGCTCATGATACACAGTGCCCGGCATGTCGTTACGATCCAGCCAATCCCTGATGATGGCCTGGGTGTTGTCCGACGAGCCCGTGTCCTCGATGAATACATAGTCGACCAGCGGACGGACGCTGTCCAAGCTGCGTTCGATGACGTGCGACTCGTTGCGCACGATCATGCAAAGCCCAATCGTTTTCACGGCAGCCTCGTTGGTTGCTCTCGTTCGCCGCCCAATTCTGCGAGCCTGTGGCCCTGTTGCCAAGTCACGTTGGGGCATCTTCTCGGGATAGTAATCTCTTTACCGCTCACGCGATGCCGACCGTGCCACGTTGGTTGAACCGGCGATTTGGCCGGATCAGCCAGCCTTTTTCCCAGCGGTTTTGCGCCCTGCGCCGGGCTTGCCGCCGGCCTGATCGATCAAGGCCTGGCCCAGTTCCCGCGCCCGGTCCGGGTCCATCATGTAGCCCGTCCAGCCATAGCCTTCGTGGCGCAGAACCATCAGCACATGGCCTTTTGGGCCGGAATGCTCGCTCGGCACCTCCCATTTCGGCTCGCGCTGGATTTCCAGGTCCATGTCCTCGGCCAACTCGTCCGCAACCGGCTCGATCAGGTTGGTGCGAAATCGGGCCAAGTCGCGGAGTTCGCGTTCCAAAAAGCCGCCATCGAATATCATATGGGCCAGCGGTTCGCCGTCCGCACACATCTGCAAGAGGCCGCGTTTGCGATCGACCGAAAGGGCTTTCTCAAGCGTCATCCGGGCCAAGGTCAGTCTCCATTACGTAACAGGTTGTCGCGCTGGCGCGATCCTACACGATTCGAGCGAGACTGGAACAAGGCTCCTAGGTGCCGCGCCAGCGCAGCACGTGGCGTTCCAGGCGCTTCACGCCGGCGCTCATCGTCGCGCCGATCACCGACAGGATTACCAGGCCGGCAAAAACACCGGCCGTGTTGTACAGGCCCGATGCTTGGGCGATCAGATAGCCGATGCCGCGGTTCGACGACATGAACTCGCCGACCACGACGCCGATCAGCGCGTAGGGCACCGATACCTTCAGCCCGGCCAGAACCCAGGCGGCCGCCGAGGGTGTGATCACGATGCGCATGAGCTGCCATTCATTGGCGCCCATGATGCGCGCTGCGTTGATGAACACCCGGTTCACGTCGCGCACGCCGGAATAGGTGTTCAAGAACACCAGGAAGAAGACCACCGTCGCGCTCATGGCGATCTTGCTTTCGATGCCGATGCCGAACCACATGATGAACAGCGGCGCCAGCGCGATCTTGGGAATGCAATAAAGCGCGGTGACATAAGGGTCGAAAATGGTCGCGATCGTCTCCGACCGGCCGAACAGCAAGCCGAGGCAAAAGCCGATGAAGGCGCCGATGGCGAAGCCGAACACCATGGCGTAGAGCGTCTGATAGAGATTGCCCCAGATGCTGCCGGACGAGAACCAGCGCCAAAGCTGCGCGGCGACCGCGTCGGGCGAACTGATGAAGAACCCGTCGATCAGCCAGCCGGACGCGATTTGCCAAAAGGCCAGAATGCCGATGCCGACGCCGATTTGGGCGATCAGCAGCATCCGGCGCCGCCGGGCCGCGCCCAGCTCTTCCTCGATGACGGCGGCCGACTTGGCCGGCGGCGCGCCTTCGCCGCCATCAAAAACGCCTTGGCTGATGCTCATAGCGCTTCTCCCTTGCTGATCTCCGGCGCCAGTTCCGCCCACAAACCTTCATAGAGCGCTTGGAAGGCGGGCTGGAACCGCACCGTAAAGATGTCCCGCGGCCGTTCCAGGTCGATCGGCTGGATCAGCTTGATCTTACCCGGCCGGCCGGAAAACACGATGACCCGGTCGGCCAGCGCGATGGCTTCCGCCAGGTCATGGGTGACGAAGACGATGGTCTTGCCGCTGTTGCGCCAGATTTTCAGAAGCTCGGCCTGCATGACCAGCTTAAGCTGGGCGTCCAGGGCGCCGAACGGCTCGTCCATCAGCAGGGTCGCGGGCTCATAGCTCAAAAGCTGAGCCAGGGCCGCGCGCTTGCGCATGCCACCTGATAGCTCGGTCGGGAAGTGATGGCCGAAGCCGTCGAGCCCGACCAGAGCCAGCATCTGCTGGGCGACTTCGCGGCTCCGTCGCCGCTCCACACCACGCAACTGCAGCGGCAGCACGACGTTTTGAAACACGGTCCGCCAGGGCAGCAGGCTGTCGACCTGGGTCATGTAACCCACGGCCTGGTTGGGGCCTTCGATCGTGCGGCCGTCATGCACCACCGTGCCGCCCGTCGGCAGCGCGATGCCGGCCATCATGTTCAACAGCGTGGTCTTGCCGCAGCCGGACGGGCCGACCATGGCGACGAACTCGCCGTCCTCGATCTCAAGATCGATACCGGCAAGCGCCTGAACCTCGCGGCCGCGCGCGATGAAGCGCTTTTCGACCTCGGTGACGACGATCGACACGTTACGGCTGGGCGATCGCGCGCTCCGCGTGGTTTTTCGGCTAGTTCAGGGACGCGACAGCTTCCTCGGCGATGCTGGGGTCGCAGGCATCCTGGAAGCTGAAATCCTCCGGCAGTGCCGGCTCGCCCAGGGTCTGGAAGCCGATATTCACGAACTGCTTGTTCAGCTCGAACTGGGCCTCCGTCGGCACCGGGCTGGTCGTGTAGATGCGCGAGTTGTTGGCGAAGGCGACGTCGAACAGCTGGTCGTCCAGGCTGTCGAACCAGCCGCGCGCCCATTCGCGGAACACGTCCGGCTGGTCGTTGATCGCGCGCAGCGCCAGGGTCAGCCCCTTCACGTACGCCACCAGGTCGGACCGCCGCTCCTGGATCGCCTCGTCCAGCACCGCGCAGCCGATATAGAAATAGTTCTCCAGCGCCGGCGGCGGATTGGTCGCCATGTTGAACAGATAGGCCGTACCGAACTGCTGGTTGGACACGTCGGAGGTCGGCGAGGACAGGCAGAAGCCGTCGATCACGCCCTGCTCGACCGCCGCCAGGATGGCCGATCCGCCGCCCTGAATCGTCACCAGTTCGACATCCGTGTCCGGGTTAATGTTGCCCGTCGAGAACAGATAGCGCAGCAGCGAATCCGGCGCCGCACCCGGGCCGGTCGTGCCCATGCGCAGGCCGCGCATCGCCTCAACCTTGTCGGCAACGGGTGAGCTTTCGTCCACGCCGCGCTCGGCCAGGATCTCGGCATTGACCACGACGTTGGAGGCGTACTTGTCGACCGTCGCGGCGATCAGCTTCACCGGCTGGTTCTGGATCTGCGCGCGGATCGACTGGTCCGGCGTGCCCAGCACGACGTCGACCGCACCGCCGATCAGGGCCGGCACGTTCACGCCGCGCCCCGAGGCGTTGCTCTCCACTGTCACCCCGGCCTCGGCGAAATAGCCGCCGCCGGTGGCGAAGTCCTCTGCGGCCCAGAGCCACGATTTCGAGGTCGAACGCATCGTCGAAATGCCGATGTCCTGCGCCAGCGCTCGGCCCGGCATCAATACAGATGCGGCCCCTTGCAGGCCGGCAACGCCGCCCAAGGCCAGACCGGCCTTCAAGGCCGTGCGCCGGCGTATCTGCTGCTGGGCCAACATTTTTGCGACGGTTCGCTCAATCGTGCTCATGGATTCCCCCCTCCAGGCGATGATCGGAATTAAATGTTATAGATTTAATACATTTGAAGTCAATCGCTCTGATGGCTTTTGGTCAGAGCTTGTTCCGAAATGGGCTCTTAGTCGCGGCCGAAAAGGTCGGCGCCGGCCATCAGGTCCTGGCGGATATGCTGCAGGTTCAGCCGTTCCTCGTCGCGCTCGCGGAACTCGGCCAGCGCGCGCTCGCGATCTTCCTCATCGACGCCCAGCGCTTCCAGGGCCGCGTCCGAAAAGCGGATTGCGGATTCGATGGTTTCGCGGATGTGATAGGCGACGTCCGTGTCCATCATGCGCAAACTGTCGACCCGGTCGTAGGAGCGGGCGAAGAGTGCGGCTTGCGGAAACTCCTCCCGGATCTGCGCGATGGCGGCAAAACGGGCCTCCGGGTCGTCGATGCACAGCGCGATCAGATCCGCCTTGTCCGCACCGGCGGCGCGCAGAACGTCGGCGCGCGCGACGTCGCCGTAGTAGATGCGATAGCCGAACTGGCGCGCCGTTTCGATGCGGTCGGCATCCTTGTCGATGGCCGTGAAGCCGATGCGCTCGGCCGTCAGCACGCGCGCCAGGATCTGGCCGAACCGGCCGTAGCCGACGAGAATCACCCGCGGGTCGTTGTCCGCGAAATCCAACTCCGGCTCTTCCTCGCCGGCCTCCTTTGGCGTCAGCGCGCGGTCAATGACGCCGACCAGGAACGGCGTTGCCGCCATCGACAGGGTCACTGTGGCGATCAGCACGGCCGAGGCCGTTGCGTCCAAAAGGCCGCCGGTGGTTGCTGCGCCGAACAGTACGAAGGCGAACTCGCCGCCGCCGGCCAAGAGGGCGCCGACCTTGGCCGCGACCCTGGTCTCCAGGCCGAACAGTAGCCGGCCAATGACAAAGATGATGGCGGCCTTGGCGATCATGAAACAAGGCAGCAGGACCAGCACGATCCACCAATTGGCGGCCAATACGTTCAGATCAATCGACATGCCCACGGCGACGAAGAACAGCGCCAGCAGGATTTCGCGATAGGGCTCGATGTCGGCTTCAAGCTGGTGGCGATAGCTGGATTCCGCCAGCATCACGCCGGCCAGGAACGCGCCCATGGCCATGGACATGCCGACGCTGCGCATCAGCAAGGCCGCGCCCAGCACGATCAGCAAGGCGGTCGCGGCGAACACGTCGCGTGCCTCCAACCTGGCCAGCAGGCGAAACAGGGGCGTCAGCACGAAGCGGCCGATCAGGATCAGCCCGACAATGGCGCCGATCACGGCCAGGATCGACTGCCACAGGGGCCATTCCTCTTCCCCCGCATGCATGTCGACCGGCGCCAGCAGGGTGACCAAGGCCAGCAACGGCACGATGGCCAGGTCCTGCAACAGCAGGATGGAGAAGGATTTGCGGCCGGCGACCGTGTTGCGCTCGCCGCGTTCCTCAAGTACCGGGATGACGAACGCGGTCGACGACAGCGCCAGGCCAAGCCCGACGATGATCGCCGTGTCCTCAGGCAGGCCCAGGGCCCAGGCCACCAGCGCACCGGCGGCGCCCACCACGATCACCTCCGCCAGGCCCAGGCCGAAAATGTCCTTGCGCATGGCCCAGATCGTGCGCGGCTTCAGTTCCAGCCCGATCAGGAACAGCAGCATGACCACGCCCAGCTCGGAGAAGTGCAGCACCTCTTCCGCCGCCGGGATCAGGCCCAGCACGAACGGCCCGATCAGCACACCGGCGATCAGATAGCCGACGATCGAGCCCAGCTTCAGCATCCGCGCCAGCGGCACGGCCGCGACCGCCGCGACCAGGATGATGACGGCGCCGGTCAGCAGATCCGGGCCGTCGCTGGCGTGTGCTTCCATGGCTCAGGTCATCTTTCGGGCAGGGGGATGAGCTCGTGGTCGTCTGGTACGCGGTCGAACCGGCCTTGGCGCCAGTCCTCCTTGGCCGCCTCGATCCGGTCGCGAGAGGACGAGACGAAGTTCCACCACATGTGTCTCGGGCCGTCCAGCGGCTCGCCGCCCAGCACCATGATGCGGGCCGGCTCCGGCGCCGTAACGATGATCTCCGCCCCTGGCTTGAACACGATCATGGCGCCTGGCTCATAGCGCTGACCGTCGGCGATCAAGGCGCCGCTTACCACGTAAGCCGCCCGATCCTCCATGTCGGCCGGGATCTTTAGCCGCGCACCCGCCGCCATTTGGACGTCGGCATAGACGGTCTCGGATTGCGTTTCGACAGGCGAAGTCGCGCCGAACGCCGATCCCAGAATGATCTTGCCACTGAGGCCGTCGCCTTCGAGTGTCGGCAGATCGCCGGCACCGTGATGGGCGAAGTCGGGTGCCATCTCCTCCCGTCCCTTCGGCAGCGCGATCCAGGTTTGAATACCGAACAGTTGGCTGCCGGGCCTGTTGTGCGCCTGTGATGTCCTTTCCGAATGAACGATGCCCTGTCCTGCCGTCATCCAGTTGACCGCACCCGGCTCGATTGCCTGTACCGTGCCCAGACTGTCGCGATGCATGATCGAGCCTGAGAAGAGATAGGTCACCGTCGCCAGGCCGATATGCGGGTGGGGCCGGACTTCCAGGCCCTTGCCGTTCAACAGCTCGACCGGGCCCATCTGATCGAAGAAGACAAACGGACCGACAGTCTTGCGCTTTGACGAGGGCAGGGCGCGCCGCACCTCGAAACCGCCGAGGTCGCGCGCCCTCGGCACGATCACAGTTTCGATACCCTGCGGAAGGCCATCCGTTCCGCATTCCGGCTGTTCTGCTTTCTGCCAACTCATCTTTCGCCGCTCCCGTCGACCATGTCCGTTGCTGGGTGCCAGAGAGATGTTGCGGCCTTTGGTGAGGTCAACGGCGCATCATGGGCCAAGGGGCCGCGATGTCGACGAGAAAAAGGGCGCTGTCATTGGCGTGACAGCGCCCTCAATCGAGTGGTTGAGCGAGTGGTTGGGGGTTTAGCGGCCGTGTCCCGGCCGTTTGGGGTCAGTGAGCAGCGCTTGTGGTCGCGGAACCGCTGATGGGTCGGCGCGCAAGCCAGCGGCCGATACGCACAAACAACGCGCGCATGGCTTTTGCCTGTTCTCGCCGGGCGATCCGTTCGGCTTCGTGCTGACTGACGATGTTGTCGGCCAAGTTCATATCAACTCCTTCCCGGACCTATCCTAAGTCCGATTACGGAGTTGAAGTTAGGGGGCCGATCCCGTTAGCCGAAGCGACGATGCTGCAACGCAGCAATGAGGTTTCTAGGTGTCTCGCCGTTTCTAGAGCGACGAGACCTGCCACGTCTCGTTGATCGGCGTGCCGGCGGCCCGGATGACCTTGGCGATGGGGCAGAACTTGGCGAGATCGGACTTGATCCTTTCCATCTGCTCTGTCGTCGCGTCCGTCTTCAACGCGATGGTCATGTCGATCTCTGGGAACGGCACGGCAATCTCGTCCTGCAGCGAGGCGCCGGTGCGATCGAACAGGGCCTTCAGATCGATGGTCATGTCCTCGATCTTGACGCCCATGGCCTCGGCGATGCGGCTGGTGATGACGTTGGTGCAGCCCATCAGGGACGACATCAGCGTTTCCGTCGGCGTCAGCCCCTTGTTGGTGCCGTGCCGCTCCGGCGGTTCGTCGACGATGCTTTCCAGATCCCGCACGCTGATATCGGTCCTTGCATGGCTTTTGGCCTCTGCTGACATGCGCATCGTGGTGACGGCTTTTTGCTTGATTTTCATGGCGTTATTCCTCGGCAACGGGCCTCGATCGAGCCCTGACAGGTGCATCGCCTTGCAAGTTATCAAATGATAGATAAGATGAAAACGCCGCTCTGGCGGCCAACGAACAAAGGCACGTGATCACGGGGCGGAACGTCATGAACAAAGGCCGATGAAGGCCCCCGACTTCAGCTATCTGCGGGCGGAAAGTGTCGACCAGGCGCTTGACCTGCTCGCCCGACATGGCGACGACGCGCGTCTGTTGGCCGGCGGTCAAAGTCTGATGGCGACCCTCAATCTGCGCCTGTCGGCGCCGTCCGTTCTGGTCGACCTCAACCACATACCGGACCTGGCCGGTATCACCGAAACGGAGACGGCGGTGCGCATCGGCGCCATGACGCGCCATGTCGCCGTCGAACGGTCGCCGGTTGTCGCCCGCCACCTGCCATTGATCGCCGCCGCCATGCCGCATGTCGCCCATGCCGCCATCCGCAATCGCGGCACGCTGGGCGGCAGCTTGGCGCTTGCCGATCCGGCCGCCGAGATGCCGGCCTGTGCGCTCGCCCTGCAGGCGGTTCTCGAAATCGCCGGGCCGGGCGGCCGACGCCGGGTCGCAGCCGCCGACTTCTTTCACGGGCTGTTCGAGACTGATCTTGCCCCCGACGAGATCTTGGTCGCGATCGAGTATCCCAAGGCGCCGGCGGGCGCGCGCTGGGGTTTCCGGGAACTGGCGCGTCGCCACGGCGACTACGCGATGGTCGGCCTCGCCGCGATGGTCGAGGGCGACCCGATCTGCGGCGCGGGCCGCCTCGCCTACTTCGCGGTCGAGGACCGGCCGGTTCTGGCACACGCGCCAGCCTCCAAGCTCGTGGGCGAAGTGATTGATGATACTGCGATAACTGCCGCTGAAGACGCGCTCGACGCAGATCTCGATCCCCATGGTGACCTGCATGCCGATGCCGCGACCAAGCGCCATTTGGCGCGGGTGCTGACCCGCCGCGTGCTCGGCGATTTGAGGACGGTCTAGCCCATGGCCTCTCCCGTCGACATCAGCCTCACGATCAACGGCGAGCCCGTCGATGAACGCGTGCCAGCACGCCTCAGCCTGGTTGATTTCCTGCGCGCCCGGATGGATTTGACCGGAAGCCATGTCGGCTGCGAGCACGGCGTCTGCGGCGCCTGTACGGTACGTCTCGACGGCGCCATCGTCCGAGGCTGCCTGACTTTGGCCGTGCAAGCCGACGGTGCCGTGGTCGAGACCATTGAAGGCGTTTCCGACACCGGCGAGATCGCGGACCTGCAAGAGGCCTTCATACGGCACGCCGCCTTGCAATGCGGCTTCTGCACCCCGGCGATGCTGCTGACGGCCGCAGAACTGATCGCAAACCGGCCCAACGCCGATCGGGAGGAGATCCGCGCCTTCATCTCCGGCAACTATTGTCGCTGCACCGGCTATCAGGCGATCGTCGACGCGGTTGAGGATGTGCTCGCATCCCGCCAAGAGGGGGCAGGGACATGACGGACGCTAACCGCCCGCTGTCCGTCTTCGATCGGCCGAACAGCTATGTCGGCAAGACCGTCCCCCGACCGAACGCCAAACGCCTGGTCCAGGGTCGGGGCCGGTTCGTCGATGACATGGTCTTGCCGCGCATGCTGCATGCCGCTTTCGTGCGGTCGCCCTATGCGCACGCGACCATCCAGTCGGTCGACACAAGCGCGGCCAAGGACGTGTCCGGCGTCGTTGCTGTCTTCGACGGCCACCGGATGCAAACGCTGTGCGAGCCCTGGGTTGGCACGCTGAAACATCTGGCCGGGCTGCGCTCGCCGCCGCAGTATCCGCTGGCGGTCGATGCCGCGCGCTGGCAAGGCGAGCCCGTCGCAATGGTCGTGGCGACCAGCCGGGCGGTGGCGGAGGACGCCTGCGAGCTGATCGACGTCGATTACGATGAACGGCCAGCGGTCGCCGATGCGGAAAGCGCGCTCGACCCGGACATGCCCCTGGTCCATGCCGAGTTCGACAGCAATCTGGCCTGGACCCGCACGGTCGATGCCGGCGACGTCGACGGCGCCTTCGTCGACCCGGATGTCACCGTGGTCGAAGAGACCTTCCATTTCGGCCGCCACACCGGTGTGACGCTTGAGGCGCGCGCGACCCTGGCCGACTACGACCCGGCGTCAGACCAGCTAACCGTCTATTACTCAGGCCAGGCGCCGCACATGATGCAGGCGGTTTTCGCCCGCCATGTCGGCGTACCGGAGGCGAACATCCGCGTGATCTCCCAGGACGTCGGCGGCTCCTTCGGCATCAAGATCCACACCTATGGCGACGACATGGCCACCGTGGTGGTCGCCAAGGCGCTGCGACGGCCGGTGAAGTACGTCGCCGACCGCCTGGAAAGCTTCGTCAGTGACATTCACGCCCGCGACCACCGCGTGCGCGGCCGCATGGCGGTCACGAAGGACGGCAAGATCGCCGGTTTGGAGATCGACGACCGCACGGGCGTGGGACCGTTCAGCGCCTATCCGCGCACCTCGGCGATCGAGGCCAACCAGGTGCTGAACCTGACCGGCGGTCCCTACCGGATCGAGAACTACCGGGCGCGCGGCGAGGTCGTGTTTCAGAACAAATGCATGATGTCGCAATACCGCGCCGTCGGCCATCCAATCGCGTGCGCCGTGGCCGAGGGCCTGATCGAAAAGGCGGCCGACGCGGTCGGGTTGGATTCGGTGGAACTGCGACGCCGCAATGTCATCCCGGACGACGGTTATCCGTGCAGTTCGGCCTCCGGCCTGAAATTCGCCGACCTGTCCCATGAGGCGGCGCTGGACCGGCTCGTCGACCTGATCGATCTCGACCGTCTGCGCCACGAACAGTCCGAGCTGCGCGCCAAAGGCGTCTATCGCGGCATCGGCATCGCACAGTTCATCGAACTGACCAACCCCAGCCCGATGTTCTACGGCATCGGCGGCGCACCGATCGCGGCCCAGGACGGGGCGACGGTGCGGCTGGACCCTTCGGGCACGATCCATGTCGCGACCAGCGTAACCGAGCAGGGGCAGGGCACGGACACGGTGATGGCCCAGGTCGCTGCCACCGCCTTTGGTGTCTCGCTCGATCAGGTGCGCGTGACCACCGGCGACACGGGCGCGGTGCCCTATGGCGGCGGCACCTGGGGCTCGCGCGGCGCCGGCATCGGCGGCGAGGCGGTCTATCAGGCGGGAAGGGCCTTGCGCGACAATGTGCTGGCCACGGCCGCCGCGATCTTGCAGTCGTCAGCCGGGGACTTGGACATCGCCGACGGCACCGTCGTCGACGCCAGCGGCGCGGAACGCATCGCCCTCAGCGAGCTGGCCAAGATGGTCTATTACCGGGGCACGGAACTACCGAACGACCTACAGCCGGAACTCGTCGCGACCCGCCACTTCCGGGTCACGGACTATCCGTTCGTGTTCACGAATGGCTGCCAAGCCTCCTATCTGGAGGTCGATCCAGACACTGGCCTTGTCCGCCTGCTCGACCATTGGGTGGTCGAGGACTGTGGCCGGGTCATCAACCCTCAGCTTGTGGACGAGCAGATCCGCGGCGGCGTGGTCCAGGGCATCGGCGGCGCGCTGTTCGAAGAGTGTCTGTACTCAGACGACGGCCAGATGCTGAACGCCAATATGGCCGACTATCTGGTGCCGATGGCGGCCGAGATGCCGGACATCACCGTCGCCCATATCGAAACCCCGACCTCGACGTCGGCGCTGGGGGCCAAAGGCGCGGGCGAGGCGGGCACGGCCGGCGCACCGGCGGCGGTGATGAACGCCATCAACGACGCGCTGAAACCGCTCGGCGCCAAGCCGCTGACCACCCACCCGATGACGCCTCAACGCATCTTGCGGGCGCTCGGCAAGGTTTAGTCGGCGGCAACCAGAGAGCCGTCGTCGCCGACCTTCAGCCCGGTTTCCGCGGCCTGTTTCAGGATCTTCGGCGCCCAGGCGACCTGGCCGCCATCCGGCGCGTCGGGACGCGAGCCGATGATCGCAATCAGATGGGCGAAGCTGTCGCCGGCGTTGCGAAAGCCGCGCATGACACCGGTGGGCACGGAGATGCAGTCGAAAGCCTCCAACGTCACCTCATGCTCGCCCTCATCACCCCAATAAACGGTCCAGTGCCCGCTCAAGGGGATGAAAACCTCGACCGTCTCGTGGGCATGCAGCGCGGCACCCTTGCCGGGCTCGGCGCCGACGTAAGTGACATTGAAGCCCTCGGCGTTGGGAATGGCCGGCGCCAGGTCCGGGTCCTCGGTCACGCCGCGGCCGATGACATTGTAGATGTCCCGCTCATACTCCGCGATCCGCGTGTCGACGAAGGCCTGCTTGCTGGGCGTTAGTTCCTTGAAACGGGCGATCCGCCCTTCCATCTCCGCCGGCGATACGTCTTTCTGGTCCATGGTGTTCTCCCCCTGGGTTGGCCCTGGCGCCTTATGCGCGAGGCCCGTGGCTGTCGGTAAAGGCGACGCGGATGGCAGTGTTGGTAAGCGCGCTGACGATCTCGGGCCTGAGATAAACGAGCGTCAGGTTGGCGCGTTTGACCCCTAGCTGGCTGAGCTTGCCGCGACAGCCATGCCATTGCGGCGCGTCCGGCTCCGCCGAGGCGACCCGAACCGCGTAGAAGCCTTCGGCCGGTGCGATTACGTCGCCCAGCGCCAAGACCAGCGTGCCGTCGCCCGGCGCCACGCAAAAGCCCTCGACCTCCCACCAGCGGCCCAGCAGCGCGGCGGCGTCGCGCACCTTGCCTTCCGAGATCAACTGGCGCACCAGCGAGGATCCCGCCGTGGTGCCCCGGATGGCGATCGGCGGCAGGCCTGTGACCTTGAAACCGTGTTCGCCACCCGCCTCTCGCAGGGTTTCCAGTGATCCCGCCCGCTTCGCCCCGAACCGGAAATCTGCGCCGACCACGATGCGCCGGCAGGCCAGCCCGTCGACCAGGATGTCGCGGACAAACTCCTCCGCACTTTGGTTGATCAGCCTTATGTCGAAGGGCAGGGTGACCAGCGCGTCGACGCCCAGCGCCGCCATCCGGCGCGCGCGGCCGGCCGCATTGTCGATGCGGAAGGGCGGCGCGTCAGGCTTGAAGACACGGGTCGGGTGCGGCTCGAAGGTCACGACGACAAGCGGGATGTTAAGGTCCTGGGCCTGCTGGGCGGCCTCGGCGATCAGCGCCTGGTGGCCACGATGCACACCGTCGAACTTGCCGATCACCACGACGCCGCCACGAAAGCGCGGGTCGAGCTTACTCGGATGGTCGGCCTGGGCCATGCCGGCAGCACCAAACCGGTTCGATCGCCAGCCGGGCGGGAACCGGTAGGCATCGGCCATCGGCACGAAGCTGTCGGTCCAGCCGAGCGCCAACAGCGACGGGTCCATGACCGCCTCATTTCCGGCGGCGTTCGGCTCGCCTTGCCGCCAGTCGGTGAAACCAGCGAACATCTCTTCGTTGCTGTATGTAACCGGCTCGTCCTCCGGCCCGGTCTGGTCAGGCCCGGGGACAACGGTGCGCATCCACGGCATCGGCGGCATCGGCCCGACAAGGGGCTCGCCCGTCAGTTATCAGTTGATAAATTGTAGCGCCAGGCAGTGCCGTGCGTCAATCGACGCCTGTCTCGTCTATCAGGCGCCGCGCAACGGCGCCGGCGCCCTCAAGCATGACCGCCACATTGGTCTCGATGATTTCGGCCAGGGGTGTCTTCACGTCGATGCCATAGACGTAACGTCTTATGCCGTAATAGAAAATGCCGCTTTGTGCGTTCCACGCGATCTCCAGTTCAAGCGGCTGCATCGGCAGGGCATCCATGTCCGGCAGGCTCTTTTCCGCCCGCATCTCGGCAACGATCGGGGCCAGCAGGTGTTCTTCGACATGGGCGATGTAGCGCTCGTTGATGGGCTGCCCATGCAGGCCGGAGAACATGTAGATGCGCATCCAGTCGCGGGTGAAGATGGCCTCGGTGTAAAGCGTGTAGAACCGGATCAGCCGGTCGCGCAGATTGATCGACCGGTCGGTGATCAGGTCGCGCCACCCAGGGTCCCAGCGGCTGAGATAGACCTCCTCATAGACCCGCTCGATCAGGTCCGCCTTGGTTGGAAAGTAGCGGTAGAGCAGGGGCTGGGTGACGCCGATCCGCTTGGCCAGTTCGCGCGTCTGTCCGCTGAAGCCCCGCTCGGCGAAGAACGAGATCGCCTCTTGCAGGATATGCCGTTCGCGTTCCGCCCGGCTGAGCCTTCCTGCCCGTTGCGGTACCGCGTCCATCGGGACCGGGGCGCCGGTCAGGCCTCAATCCAGTCATCGCCGACCTTCAGCCGATGGTCGACGGTGTTGGATTGCGCCAAGGTCTGCTCGATGAAGCAGCCCTTCTTGGCGGCCGCGATCAAGCGCAGTTGGTCGTCAACCGATGCGGTCGTGTCGAGGTCGATATCCAGCGAAAAGCCGACCGGCGCTGTCACATACGGGTCGCGGCCGACCTGCTCGCCGCGCCAATGCAGCCTTGCGGCCACCTTCACGCCGTCCAACGGGATGCGCAGCCGTTTCGCGAACGCCCGGATCTGGGTCATGATGCAGCCGGCCAGCCCGGCGGTGAAATAGGCCAGGGGCGGCGGCGCGGAGCTTTCGCCGCCATGGAACGGGCCTTCGTCGGTCGCCATTTCGAAGGTTTCGACAAAGGGTTCGACCATGCGCACGGCGATGTCGTTGCGCATCTTGCCGGTCGACCGCGCCTCGCAGTCGAACACCACTTCGAAATGCTTGATATCGCCGCTGTCCGGCATGTCTGCTTCCCGTCTGTTCAGTCAACCAGGGCGCAGTAGCGCCCGCGATGGAACACCAGCGGCTTTTTGTGCCAATGGTGATAGCGCTCGACGCGGCCGATCATGACCACATGGTCGCCGCCATAATAATTGTACTCGTTGCGGCATTCGAACCGCGCGGTAACGCCGTCCAACAGAGGGATGCCGCCCAGCCCCTCCTCGACCTCAAGGTCGGCGAACTTGTTCTCCGACGGCCGAGCGAACTGGTTCGAGAGCTGCGTCTGGTCGGCCGCCAGCACGTGGACGGCGAAATAATTGTTCTCGCGAAAGGCCGCCAGGCTGGGCGCGAACATCGAAATGCTCCAGACGATCAGCGGCGGGTCGAGCGAGACCGAGTTGAACGAGTTGGCGGTCATGCCGGCCAGAGTACCGTCCGCCCCGCGCGTCGTGATCACGGTGACGCCGGTGACGAAGTTGCCCAGCGCCGTGCGGAAATCGTGCGGATCGATCTCCGGCCGATCCATGGTGAGGGGCGGGGCCGGCTTGGCGTCCGTTGCCATGGGTCCTCCTCGTCCTGCAGCGTGGTGTGCGTTGCCGCCTACAATGTCGGGCCTACAGTGTCGGGTTATCCGGCGAATGCCCCATGGCCACGCGACCATACGCCGTGCCCGCCATGTCCATGTTGAAGGCGATATGGGCGTTCACGGCATGAACGTCGCGGAAGGCACGCTGAACCGGGTTGCGGTTATACAGGCCGCCGGCACCACTGACACCGGCGATCAGGTCGACCGCCTTGGTGCACAGCCCGACCGAAAAGGCGCCGTCGCGCCGATAGGACACCTTGCGCTCGATATCGGGCACCGTACCGTCAGCGATCATCGCCGTCGCCTCGGCGCAGCAATTCTGCATCATCAGCCGCGCGCCCTGGGCCGCCGCGCTGGCCTCGGCGACCTTGATCTGCACGGCCTGAAAATCACCCACCTTGGCGCCGGTATAGTTGGTCACGCGCGACCGCGCCGCATCGACATAATCGCCGACGATCCCTTCGGCGATGCCCAGCGCGACCCCGCTCAGCACGAACGGGAACAGGGCGAACACGGGCAGGCGATAGACCACCGCCGGATTGACCTCCGACCCAGGCGTCCCGCCGCCTTTGGTATCGGCCACGGCCAAGGTCCGGTGCTCCGGAACGAACACTTCGCTCGCCTTCACGTCCTTGCTGCCGGTGCCGCGCAGGCCGGCGGCGAACCAGGTGTCGATGATCTCGTAGTCGCTCTTGTGCAACAGGAAGACGCGGTACTCGTGCGGCTCCTCCGGATCCTCCTCCGAGACCACGCCGGCCAGCATGTTCCAATCGGAATTGTCGACGCCGCTGGAAAACGGCCATTTGCCGGAAATCACATAGCCGCCAGGCGCCCGCCTGGCCCGCCCGGCCGGAAAGATGAAGGACGATGCAATCAGCGTGTCCGGGTTCGCCGTCCAGACCTCGTCCTGCGCCTGCTTGGGGAACATGGCCATCATCCAGTGATGGCTGGCCAGATTGGTCAGGTTCCAGGCGCTGGAGGCACACCCCTTGGCAATGATCGCGCCCGCGTCGATGAGAATGCCATAGTCAAGCTCGCTGCCGCCGACCCGTTGGGGCTGCAGCATTCTGAACAGCCCGCTGTCGTGAAACGCCTTTTCGGTCTCATCGGGCAGGCGCCGCAACTCCTCGGTCGCGTCGGCTCGCTCGCGCAGGACCGGCACCAGCTCTTCGGCGCGGCCAAGAAGTTCGGCGCGAGACGGGGCGCTGTTGTCGCCGCGGTGAAGGGAAACGGCCATGACGATCTCCTCGTCGACCGGCGGCGGACTACTTGCCAGCCGGGAAGTTCAACTCGACGGTGACGTTGTTGGGATCCTCGATGAAGATCTGCTGCACCGGCGATCCCGGCACGTGGCGATGGCGCATGGGAATGCCGGCCGACTCCAGCCGTTCCCTAAAGCCTTCCATGTCGTCGGCCAGAAAGGCGATGTGGTCGATGCAACCGCTGCCGCCGTCGCCGCCGTCCTTGGCGTCCAGATAGTCCTTGCCTTTGGCGTCCAGCTGCTTGGCGGCCAGATGCACGCATGGGCTGTCATTCAGATACATCCAGTAGCCGGGAAACGGAAAGTCCGGCCGCCAGCCAACGCTGAGGCCGACCACGTCGGCGAAGAAGTCCTTCGTCGCCTCCAGATCCTCGGCCATGATCAGGACATGTTCGAAGCGTGATACCGACATCGACGCCACTCCTTATTTATCATTTGATAACTTAGCATTCCGCGACGTGGCGGTGCAAGTGTTTTCGCTCATCAGCATGATCTCACCCAATGACCTTGGCCAAGGCGTTCGGCACACCAGCCAGAAACCGATCGATCGCCGCCCTTAGAATATCGTCCGGCTCCGCATGCAGGGTCAGGTCATAGATGTCGCGTCGTGCGGTCAGGTAGAACAGCCCGCCATGCAGGGCCCAGGCGATCTCGCGCTCGCGATCGGTGAGGGGAACCTTGGCAGGCGACGGCAGGCCGTGCGTCGCGCGTACGCCCTCGCAGATCTTGTCGATGATCCGGTCTTGAACCAGCAGCATGAAGTCGTGGGCGCTCTTGGCGTCGCGATCGGCCAGCAGGTTGAACATGAACAGCCGGCTCCAGTCATAGCGGAAGACGTAAGCGGCATAGGATCTGTAGAAATCATAGATCCGGTCGGCCAGGTTCCAACCTGGCTCGGTCGCGGGGTCGCCCAGCCAGTGGTTCCACTCGGACCGCCAGCGGTTGACGAACAGCTCGCTGTAGACCGCGTCGACCAGATCCTCCTTCGACGGAAAATACTTGTACAGCAAGGGCTGGGTGATGCCGATGCGTTGGGCCAGCTCGCGCGTGTTCCCTTCCAGCCCGACCTCGGCGAAATAGTCGATCGCCGCGGCCACGATCTGACCGACCCGTTCGTCCGACGGCAGGCGTCGCCCGGCGGGGCCCGGGGTGATCCGGGCGCGCTTGGTGCGCCGGTCGGTGCTGGCCTCGGTCTCGGAAGCGGGGGGGCGGGACATGTTGACGGTCAGCCTTGCGGGGGACGGACCTTCTTATACCAGTCGAGAATCTGCTCGCCTGTCCAGAACAGGACGCCCGGCCGGTCGGCGATATGGCTCAGCAATTGGTCGAGATAGCGGATGCGGTGGGGCACCCCGGTCAGGTAGGGGTGCAGGCTGATCGACATGACCCGCGTGATCGTCTCGCTTTCCCCATACAGTTGCTCGAACTGGTCGACCCCGCGTCGGAACAGCATGTCGGAGGCGTGGTTTTGCAGCGCATGGACCGCGATATCGTTGGTTTCGACAGTGTAGGGGATCGAGACCATCGGCCGGGCGCGGGTGGCGATTTCGACCGGCTGGTCGTCCAGGACCCAGTCCGCGACATATTCCACGCCTTCCTCGCGCAGAATGTCGATCGTCTCGAAGGTCTCCGTCAGGCCCGGGCTTTCCCAGCCCCGCGGCGGCTTGCCGGAGAAGGCCTCGATCGTGTCCAGGGCCTTGCGGATTTCCGCGCGCTGGTCGTCCAGCCGATGCATCGGCCCCTGAACATGGCCGTGGCCCATCAGCTCCCAGCCGGCCTCCAGCCCGGCGCTCACCGCGCGCGGATAGGTGTCACAAACCCGGCCGTTCAGGGCCAAGGTGGCGGGCACACCGTGGCGCTGCAACACGTCCAGCAAACGCCAGTAGCCGACCCGCATGCCGTATTCGTGCCAGGCCCAGTTCGGCAGGTCGGGCAGCAAGGGCTGGCCCATTGGCGGCGGCAACACGGTGCGCGGCATTGGGCCGCCGATGTCCCAATCCTCGATATTGACGATGACCCAGACGATCAGCCGTGCGCCGTCCGGCAACGGCAGGGCCGGCCGATCGACGATCGCGGAATAGGGGACGCGCTGCCGCGGCGTTTTCATGGCTCCGCAGTCAGGCCAGCTTGAGGAAAGGCGCGATCGCGGCGTTGAACGCTTCCGGGTTCTCCCAATTGGCGATATGCGCGGCGGGGTCGATCTCGGCGTAGAGACCACCCGGCGTGGCCTCGGCCATCGCGGTCATCGCCTCGGCCGGCGCGCCCATGTCCTGCTTGCCGACCACGTACAGCGTCGGCACGGTCAATGTCGGCAGCAGGCGCAGATAGTCGAGCCGTCTGATCGCCTCCGCGCAGCCGACATAGCCCTCGTCGCTGGTGCCGGAAATCATCGCGCCGGCCTTGATGACGGCCTTGGGCGCACTGTCACGGAACGCCGCGTTGAACCAACGGTCCAGGGTTCCGTCGACCAAGGCGGCCGTGCCCTTTTCGCGGACCACGGCAATCCGGTCGACCCAGCTTTGCACGAAGGGCGGCGGGGCGTCGGCACGGGCGTCGCAACAGACCAGCCGGTCGATCCGTTCGCTGTGCTGAAGCGCCAGGCCCAGGCCCGTCATGCCGCCCATCGACAATCCCATGAAACTGCAGTGCGCGATGCCGAAATGATCCAACAGCCCGATCACGTCCCCGATCAGGTCGTCGAAGCTGTAGGGGGCGGGCGGGGCCGCGCTCGCGCCATGTCCGCGACTGTCGTACCGCAGGACGCGATACTTGCCGGTCAGCAAATCCATCTGCGGGTCCCACATGGCGTGGGTCGCCGCCAGCGAGTTGCTTAGCACCAGCCATTGACCGTCATCCGGCCCGTCGACCTGTGTCCAAAGCTGGGTGCCGTTCGTCTCGACCAGCATGTCGTCAATTCACTCCGCGGCGGCGGCGTCGCTCGACGTGCCGGTCGCCGCGTTGACAGCCGGCATCACCTTCTCGGCCATCAGTTCCATCGACCGCCGGCCCAGCTGCTTGTCTGCCCAGTCGTGCCCGCAATAGAGCAGCGTACCGAAATCGCCAACCTCCTCACGGAAGGCCAGAAGTTCATCTGTCACCTTCTCCGGCGTTCCGTAGATGACCAGGTTGTCCAAAACATAATCCAGCGTAACGGCTTCGTCCGGCATGTTACGATCGCGCTTGAACAATTCTGGCCGCCCATTGGCCACCAGTTTGGTGACAAGTTGGTTGAAGTAATGGACGTAAGGGCTTCCGCGTCCACGGGCATAGTCACGCGCGGTCGCCTCGTCTTCGGCGACGAAGATGCTCTTGGCCACGCGCCAGTTGGCCGGGTCCGCCGGCCGTCCGCCCTGCTCGCAGCCCTCGACATATTTCGGCCAATGGCTGGCCACCCAGGGCGGCATCAGGAAGTTGGCCGAGATCGGCTCCCAGCCGCGCGCGGCGGCCGAAACCACCCCCTTGGAGAAGGGCGCGACGGCGGTCACGATGATGGGGGGATGCGGCTGCTGATAGGGTTTGGCGATGATGCCCTGGCCGATGTCCAGCATCATCGTGCGCTCGGTCGAGATGTTCCAGTATTTGCCCTCGATGTTGTAGGGCGCCTCGCCGTCCCAGATGGCCAGCACCTGATTGATGCACTCCACGAACATCTCGGTCCGGTTGGCGTCCAGGTTGCCGAAGACCTCTGCGTCAGACAGCAGGCCGCCCGGGCTGATGCCGAACAGCAACCTTCCTTCCATCAGATGGTCCAGCATGGCGATCTGGGCGGCGATCGCGGCCGGGTGGCCGTTGGGCATGTTGATCGTGCCCGTGCCCAGCCTGATGTCCTTGGTTTCGTGGATCAGGGTCGCCAGGAAGATGGCGCAGGATGTGATGGTCTCGGCCTTGTCGGTGACGTGCTCGCCGATATAGGCCTCCGAATAGCCCAGCCGGTCGGCCAGAATGACGGCCTCGCGGTCTTCCTGCAGGGTTTCGGTGTAGTTCCGATCCACCGGGTGGATCGGCATGGTGAAGTAACCGATCTTCATGCGCTCACGTCTCCGTCGAATACGGGCCGGCCGGAGGCTTCCATCCCCCCCGGCCGGCGCGGGCCTTACTCAAGCGTGTAGGCATGCGGCCAGTCATAGCCGCTGTCGGTAACCACTTGTAGATAGGTCGCGATCACGTCGCTGCCGGGCATGTCGCGCCCGTCGGCATCAGCGGCTTGAACGCTGGGGAAATCGGCCAATGAGGCCGCCCAGGCGGACCGAACTGCCGGGTCCAATGTGCGGATCGTGGCACCCTCGGCTTCCAGCCCGGATAGTCCGCTGGCCTGCCGCTCGTCGAGTGCAACGCCGGACTGCTCCTCATATTCCCGGCCGACTTCCAGGATGATCTGCTGCACGTCTTCCGGCAAGCGGTTGAAGCTGTCGGTGTTCATGGTCAGCCCGTTGACCGGCATCGCGCCGAAGCCGATCAAGGTGTAATAGGGCGCGGGCTCATAGAACCGGAAGCCCAGATAGGCCGACGGGAACATCAGCCAACCGTCGTAAACGCCTGTTTGCAATGACAGATAACCGTCCGGCAGGGTCGACTGAACGGGCACGGCACCGGCATACTCAAGCCAAGGAAGGTTGGGACCGGCGCCACCGATCTTCTCGCCGCTCAGATCCTCGGTGGTCTCCCACTCGAACGTCGTGCCGAGGTGATAATTGTCCCAGCCGCTAAGCCCCAGCAGGATCTGGTTGTAATCCTCCTCGAAGACCTCGGTCAGCCAAGGGTGCTGGTCGTAGACTTGCCTGACCAATTGCATCGCCGAAACGGAATCCTGGGGCCCGAACGGCGCGTAATAGGGAAAGTTGTGCAAGAACAGCTTCGCGGGTTCGAAACAGAAGCAATAGACGCCGATATCCAAGAGGCCGCTCTCGACCGCCTCCAGCGTCTCGGCAACGCCGGCGATCGCGCCACCATAGGCCTCGACGAACTCGACCGTGTGGTCCGTCTCCTCGGCGACCCGGCGGGTCACCTCCGGCACGAAGTAGTCGGCGGCCACGGAGACATAGACCGACGGGCCGTTGGGATGGCCGGAGCCGATGCGCAACGTGAAGTCATCCGCGTTCGCGGCCGTCGTCAGGCCGGCCGCGGCCGCCATCGTCGCGCCGACAAGCGCTGTTGTAACAAGGGTTTTTGCGCGTGCTTTCATGGGTGACATTCTCCTCCCGGCTAGGGGCCGCGTTGTTCTTTTTCGCGGACTGCATCCCATCTGACGCCGCCGCGCTCGGGCCCATGTGATCGCCCGTTATCGGGCGCGTCTTAAATTATCATGCGCTAAATAAGGGGGCAGGTCAACTCGGGCCGCGACCGCAAAACTCAGCTCAAAGGCAGCATGACGAAGCGTTGAAATCCCTCCCTGGTCGTCAACCCGTCGTACCAGCGACGCAGGTTCGACAGGTCGCGATGGGGCATGTCGATGGCGTACCACCGGTAGACCAGACAGCCCAACGGGATGTCGCCGATGGTCAGCGTCTCACCGGCGATGAAGGGTCGGTCGGCCAGCCAGCGGTCGACGATGGCGAGCTTGCGGCCCAGCAGTCTTTGGTGGGCCTCGATCGCGGTGTTATCGCGGTCGGCTTGTGCCGTTCGCACCAGGCCCCAGAAGATCGGCCGTAGGTCGGCCCAAGCCTCGTTCACGGTCCAGTCGATCCATTGGTCGGCGATCGCCTGTGCTTCGACATCAGCCGGGGTCAGCCGGCCGTTCCCATAGCGCCGGGCCAGATAGCGGATGATGGCATGGGACTCCCACAGCACGAAGCCGCCATCGTCCAGGCAAGGTACCTTTGCATTGGGGTTCAGCGCGCGAAACTCGGGCGTATCGAGACCGCCATGCGGGCCGCCGGCATCGATGCGCTCGACGGACAGGTCCAGCTCCGCCGCGCACCACAGCACCTTTTGAACGTTGATCGAGTTGGCGCGCCCCCACAGCCGGATCATCGTCGTCCCCGTCAGTCGCCTTTTGGGCAGCGTCGTCCAGCCCGGCTAATTTATCAAGCGCTAACTAGCCGCTTGAAAAGCGTCCCGGCGTCGGTATGCTGAACCGCAACAGCCCGGTCACAAGGGCTCTGTCAAAGCGGGGGAGGGCACAGGGTCAATGGGCCTACACCGAGGAATGTTCTGGCTCGCGCGCACGATCCACGTGATCTCCGCGTTTTGGGTGCTGGTCCTCGCGGTCATGATCTTCGTCGACGTGATGGGCCGGTATCTCTTCGACAGCCCGCTTCTCGGCACAGCGGAAATCATCAAGAATTCAGTCGTTTCGGTGACGTTCCTGCAGTTGCCTCTGGCGATCTACACCGGGTCCATGCTGCGCACGACGGTGATGGCGGAACTCACCGGCCCGTTGGGGCGACGCCTGATCCGCACGTTGACCGCGCTGCTCGGCATCGCCTTTTTCCTGGGCACCGCGTTCAGCACCTGGGACCCGATGGTGGATGCCTGGGCGATCGGCGAATATGAGGGCGAGGGCGCCTTGCGCGTGCCGACCTATCCCGTGCGCACGCTGGTGCTGATCACCTCGATCTTCGCCGCCATAGTCTACGCCATGCTGGTCTTTCTCGACTGGACCGGCCGCCTGCCGCCGGACCTGGATGCCGACGCCGAGGCGGCCCGGGTCTAGGCCGCGAAACCCGAAAAGCCCGAACGCCACCGGAGGCACAGTTGGGAACCGATATCGTCCTTTACATGCTGGGGCTGCTGGTCGTCCTGATCGTGCTGGGTGTGCACATCGCCATCGCGCTCGGCGTGGCCAGCGTGCTGGGGGTCTATCTCATCTTCGGCAGTTGGGACATCGCGCTCTCTCTTCTGGGCACGACCGCGTACGAGGCCATTCGAAACCAGGTCTTCGCCGTCATACCCCTCTTCGTGCTCATGGGGGATTTCGTCTCCAAATCGGGGGCGGCGAAGGATCTTTACCGGCTGTGCGACCGTACCCTGCGCCGCCTGCCCGGCCGCCTGGCCGTCGCGACGGTGGCGGGCAACGCGGTCTTCGCCGCCGTCACCGGCGTGTCGATCGCCTCGGCCGCCACCTTCAGCCGCATCGCCTATCCGGAGATGCGGCGCCTGGGCTATCGCAAGACCTACGCGCTGGGGTCGGTCGCCGGCAGCGCCTGCCTGGGCATGCTGATCCCGCCGTCGGTGCTGCTGATCGTCTGGGCGATCCTGACCGAGATGTCCGTCGGTGCGCTGTTCGTCGCCGGCGTCGTGCCCGGCATTCTGCTTGCGCTTCTGTTCTGCGCTTATTGCGTCTTTGCCGCACTGCGCAACCCGGATGTCGCGCCGCATACCAGCGAGCTGCTTGAAGAGGAAAAGTCGCCGGAGGCGCTGCGCGGCGAGGTCATCGGCGGTATCGGTATCCTGGCCCTGATCATCCTGGTGATCGGCGGCATCTGGGGCGGCATCTTCACGCCGACCGAGGCGGCGGGCTTCGGTGCCTTGGGCGCCCTGGCCCTCGGCGTCGCCAAGGGCATGCGCGGCCGCGAGATCATGCAGGCCATCTTCGACGCCGGCAAGACGACCGCGCCGATCATGATCCTGTTGATCGCCGCCTCGATGTATTCTCGCCTGCTGGCCATGGGCGGTGCGGTGAACGTCATCTCCGGCGTGTTCGCCGGCCTCGACGTCGCGCCTATCGTACTGGTGCTGATCATGGCCGGCATCTGGCTGCTGCTGGGCATGCTGATCGACAGCGTGTCGATCATCCTGCTGACGGTGCCGATTTTCGTGCCGATCGCCCAAATCGCCGGGTTCGACCCGTTTGCCTTTGCGATCTTCGGCATCCTGGTTATCGAGGCGGGCTTGCTGACCCCGCCATTCGGCTTGCTGGTCTATACCGTGAAGGGCTCGGTGCCCGATCCATCGGTGCGATTGGGCGAGATCTTCAGGGGCTCCGTGCCCTATTGGATCATGATCCTGGTCATCGCCTTCCTGGTCTGGCTGTTGCCGGGGACGGCGACCTGGCTGCCCGGCCTGATGTAACGCGCCGGCACCCCGCTCGGGACTTCTCAGATTCTCGCGCCATTGGTACGCTATGTGCCGCGATTCGCGAGGCAGACGTCACCGTCCGGCGAACGCCTGCACGCGAACCCAAACAGAGGAGAGTGCCCCATGACCGCGTTCATCAAATCGCTGCGTCTGATCGCCGGCTTGTTGCTCGTCGCCGGCACCGTGGCTGCCTGCGACAACACGATCCGCGGTGTCGGCGAGGACATGCAGGACACCGGCGAAGCCATCGAGGACGCCGCGACACAATAGTCGCCGCCCTCGGATGTGTGAGCGCGAAGCGGCCAACCGGCGCTCCGCGCCCTGCCGACGCGTCTAAACTCTCGGTTGCGGACCAAACCGCCGGCCAGGCCGGCGGTTTGGGCCGTCCTGCATCCGTTTCCACCCCAAGATATAGCGTCGCCTGACCAAAAAATGTAACCTATCTTGTGTTTGATGATTGACCGGACTCCGCACCTGCCATACCATATCTAGTGTGGAGGGGCCGGGGATACACAATCAGTAGATTACCCTAGGGTTTCTCTGCGCTTGGGCCGATTGGCCCGGCAAATCACCGACGATTTGGTAGCAGGGGAATACCATCATGACGCCGCCCGTCACCGCCACGGCCGCTCTCGACATCGTTGAACCCGTTGTCTCGGCGGGACTACCCAAACGGGATGGTGGCGAGGCGCCCGTGTCGCTGACGCGGCCGCAGAAGAAGCTGCACGATGTTAGCCTTCGGCTTGACCGGTCACGCGACGCGCTGCTGACCGATTTCGGCAAGACCACGCTGGAAGACCGCTACCTGCTGCCGGGCGAAAGCTACCAGGACATGTTCGCCCGGGTTGCCATCGCCTTTGCCGACGACGGCGACCACGCCCAGCGCATCTACGACTACATCTCGCGCCTCTGGTTCATGCCGGCCACCCCGGTGTTGTCGAATGGCGGCTCGACGCGGGGCCTGCCGATCTCCTGCTTCCTGAACGCCGTCAGCGACGATCTCGACGGCATCGTCGGCACCTGGAACGAGAATGTCTGGCTGGCCTCCAACGGCGGCGGCATCGGCACCTATTGGGGCCAGGTGCGCTCCATCGGCGAGCCGGTGAAGGGCTGTGGCCACACCTCGGGCATCATCCCGTTCGTGCGGGTGATGGACTCGCTGACCTTGGCGATCTCGCAAGGCTCGCTCCGCCGCGGTTCGGCCGCCGTCTATCTCGACGTGCACCATCCGGAGATCGAGGAGTTCCTGGAGATCCGCAAGCCGTCGGGCGATTTCAACCGCAAGAGCCTGAACCTGCATCACGGCCTGAACATCACCGACGAGTTCATGCAGGCCGTGCGCGACGATGCCGAGTTCGGCCTGCGCAGCCCGAAGACCGGCGAGGTCCTGCGCACGGTCTCGGCGCGCAAGCTGTGGCAGAAGATCTTGGAGATCCGGCTGCAGACCGGCGAGCCCTATCTGATCTTCTCCGACACCGTGAACCGCCAGATGGCGGCGCATCAGCGCGAGCTGGGCTTGAAGGTCTCGACCTCCAACCTGTGCTCGGAAATCATGCTGCATACGGGGGCCGACCATCTGGGCAACGAACGCACGGCCGTCTGTTGCCTGTCGTCGATCAACGCCGAGAAGTGGCACGAATGGTCGACAGAGCCGCGCTTTATCGAAGACGTCATGCGCTTCCTCGATAACGTCCTGCAGGACTTCATCGACACCGCGCCGCAATCCATGGCGCGGGCCAAATACTCCGCCATGCGCGAGCGGTCGGTCGGGCTGGGGCTGATGGGCTTCCATTCCTTCCTGCAATCCATGGGCGTGCCGCTGGAGGGCGCCATGGCCAAGTCCTGGAACCTGCGCCTGTTCAAGCACATCCGCGCCGGCGCCGACGCCGCGTCCGTGACCCTGGCCGAAGAGCGCGGGCCCTGCCTGGACGCCAAGGAGCGCGGCATGATGGCCCGCTTCTCCCACAAGCTGGCGATCGCGCCGACGGCCTCGATTTCGATCATCTGCGGCGGCGTTTCGCCCTGCATCGAGCCGATCCCGGCCAACATCTTCACCCACAAGACCCTGTCCGGCTCGTTCACGGTGAAGAACCGTCACCTGACGGACTTGTTGGAGGAGAAGGGCCACAACACGCCGGAGGTCTGGGCCTCGATCCTGGAACAGGAGGGCTCTGTCCAGCATCTCGACTGCCTCAGCGAGGACGAGAAGGCGGTGTTCCGCACCGCGTTCGAAATCGATCAGCGTTGGCTGATCGAACTGGCGGCCGACCGCACGCCCTACATCTGCCAGGGCCAGTCGCTGAACCTGTTCCTGCCGGGCGACATCGACAAGTGGGACCTGATGATGCTGCACTGGCGGGCTTGGGAGACTGGCGTGAAGAGCCTCTATTACTGCCGCTCCAAATCCGTCCAGCGCGCCCAGTTCGCCGGAGTCGAGGCGGACAATACCAAGGAATGGCCTGAAAAGGCTCTGGCCCTCGGTGGCGAACGGACCGATTACGAAGAGTGCCTGGCCTGCCAGTAGGCCTCACCAGACACAACCCTGACCTTCGGTTGGCGCGCAACTATCGGGTGGTGTGAGCCGGCGCCCGGCGCCATGATCGGCTGAGCGGTCCCATGGGGCCGCGCTGATCCACAAATGCCGGATTTTCAATGGCGCCCAGTAGCCCAGCCGCCCAGACGATGGGCGCGGCCGAATGGCTGATGCTGATCATCTTGTCGGTGTTGTGGGGCGGGGCGTTCTTCGGCGTCGAGATCATGCTGGAGGCGCTGCCGCCCTTAACCATCGTCTTGCTTCGGGCCGGGCTGGCGACGCTCACACTGTACGCGGTCCTGATCGTTGGCCGCATTGCGCTTCCCATCACCGCCCGGCTATGGGGCGCGTTTTTTGTCATGGCGTTGTTGAACAACGTCTTTCCGTTCTGTCTGATCGTCTGGGGCCAGACCGAGATCACGGGCGGGCTGGCCGCGATCCTGATTGCGACGACGCCGTTGTTCACCGTGCTGCTGGTCCAGTTCTTCGCGGCGGACGAGCGCTTGACGATCGCCCGCATCGCCGGTGTGTCGCTCGGCCTGGTCGGTGTCGCGGTGATGATCGGCCCCGCGGCGCTGCGCGGATTGGGCGACGACGTGCTGGCCCAGCTGGCGGTCCTGGCAGCGGCGTTTTCCTATGCCTGCGCCGGCATCTATGGACGGCGGTTTCGCCGACTGCCGGCCTTGATCCCGGCGGTCGGCCAGTTGACGGCGGGAACGGCGATCATGTTGCCGGTCGCGCTTGTCATCGATCGGCCATGGACATTGCCGATGCCGGGCCTCGAGGTCTGGGCCGCCGTGGTTGGCGTCGCCATCTTCTCCACGGCGATCGCCTACAATCTCTATTTCCGTCTTCTGTCGACGGCCGGCGCGACCAATGTTTTGCTCGTGACGTTCCTCGCGCCGATCAGCGCCCTGTTGCTCGGCGCGCTGATCATCTCCGAGACGTTGGAGCCGCGCAATCTGGCCGGCATGCTGCTGATCTTCGCTGGCCTGGCGGCCATCGATGGCCGGCCGGGACGATGGCTGCGGGCGCGCTTCGCCTGAACCCCCATGCACGCGAAATAATGCCGCTTGCGGAAGGCGGGGCTGACTGACACTGTCGCTTGCCTCAGGTTCCTATCTGGCCAGCCACGTCACGACCCTACTACCCCGTCTTCTGATGAGCGTCCCGCCTAACTCCGACACTCCCGACATCCGTGCCACCGAGGGCATGGGCGGTGACGGCTTCTACGACAGCTACTCGGAGATTCAGCGCAGCGCGGTGCTGAACCAGGTCGACCGGCTGAAGCGCGCCGTTCATGCCCTCGACCTAAGCGGGCGCGAGCTCCGTGTCATCGACTACGGCTGTGGGCCCGGCCGCAACTCCATGGCCGCCTTTCTTGCGGTTTTGGACGAGGTTCATGGGTTGCGGCCCGATCTGCCAATCGTGACAGTGCACAACGATCAGATCGGCAACGACTGGAACGATCTGTTCGCCAACATAGAGCGGTCGGACCGCTACCGGGCACGTGCCGGCTTGGCCCGGCCCGAGGCCTCTGCCGCCAGCTTTTTCGGCCCGGTCGCCAGTGCCGGCTCGATCGATCTGGGCATGTCGTTCATGTCCGCGCACTGGCTGGACGGCGCGGTCGCCATGGCCTCGCCCGACACCTTGTTCTTCGCCGACATGGTGGGCGCGGCCCGCCAAGAGATCCGCGAGAAGGCGGACCGCGATTGGACGCTGTTTCTTCGCCGGCGTGCCGAGGAGGTGAAGGCCGGCGGCTGGCTCGTCATTGAAGCTATGGCGTCGATCAAGGACCCGGAAGACCGCAGCGGCCTCGCCGCTGGCGGCCACAGGCTCTACCGTGCCTTTTGGCGCATCGCCGACGGCATGGCGGCCGATGGGCTGCTCGATCGTGAGAACCTTAATCAGTTTGTCTTCCCCCTCTATTTCCGAGAATTGCATGAGGTGCGGGCGCCGCTGGAGCGGGAGCCGGACCTGCGGGCGGCGTTCGAGATCGTCGAACTGGTCAACGAGCTTGTACCGAACCCCTATGCGCAGTTTCTCGAGGGCGGCGGTGACGCATCGCAATACGCGCGGGACTATGCCGACTTTGCGCGCGGCTTTTCAGAATCCGCGTTCCGCAACGGCCTGTTCAACCGCATTGCCACCAGCTCGGAGCATGCCGACCGGCTGGCCGACACGTTTTATGGACGGCTGGAAGCCCTTTTTGCGGCCGAGCCCACGCGGCATACGTTCGACACGCATTCCATGACGCTGGTCTTGCGGCGGCGTTGAAGCCGCGCAACCCAGCGGACGCATTTCGAGGATGGGAACGGATGAGCGACTACACCCTCTATTACTGGCCGGTACCGTTTCGCGGCGAGTTCGTGCGCGCGGTGCTGGCCCATGTCGGGGCCTCTTGGGCCGAGGCGGACATGGATGTGATGGTCCGCCAGATGCGGGACCAGCCGGCGGGCCAGCTGGTGCCGCATATGGGGCCGCCGGTCCTGACCGATCACGGCGCGGCGATATCGTTGGCGCAAATGCCCGCGATCCTGGGCTATCTGGGCCGCAAACATGGGCTGATGCCCGACGACCCGGAACGCGCGGCCCTGACCGACAAGATCGTCGCGGACGCCAACGACGTGCTCTACGAAATGACCCTGCACAACGGCGCCCAGATGTGGACGCAGGCGGCATGGGACGCTTATCGCCCGCGCCTCGGCCGCTGGATGGCGATCTTTGAGGCACACGGGCGCCGCCACGGCCTGACGGTGGACAGCGGCCATATGCTCGGCACCGACGCGCCCGGCATCGCGGATCTCGTGACCGCCACCCTGTGGGGCGTCATGACCGCGAAGCTGCCTGCGTTGCGGCCGATGCTGGACACGACCGCCCCCGCCATCGCCGCGCTGACCGACCGCATCGCCAGCCTGCCGGAACAGCAAGCGCTGCGCGCCCGCAGCGACCGCGACTATGGCGATGCGTGGTGCAGCGGCGAGATCGAGGCGTCCTTGCGCGCTGTTCTCGCAAGCCCCGCATAATCGTAGTCTGCACAAACGCGCCGCAAGTGCGAACGATCCCAGTAGACCGGCGACCGGTCCCCCCAGGGACGTCGCGGTCCGAACCGACGAGAGGCAACCATGGCCGTATCCGATCAAGTGCCGACCCAGTCCGGCTTTCGCGCCAAGAGCACGGCGGAAGAGGTGCTCGCCGACATCGACCTTGCGGGCAAGACAGCGATCGTGACCGGCGGCTATAGCGGCATCGGGCTGGAGGCGGTGCGCGCGCTGGCGGCCAAGGGCGCCGCGGTCGTCGTGCCGGTGCGCTCGCCGGACAAGGCGGAGAAAAGCCTGGCGCGCGTCGACGGTGACGTGACCATGGCGCCCATGGATCTGGCGGACCTGGCCTCGGTGCGCCGGTTCGCCAGGGACATCAGCGACAGCCACACCCATCTCGACCTCTTGATCAACAATGCCGGCATCATGGCCTGTCCGGAGGCGCGGGTCGGCCCGGGCTGGGAATCCCAGTTCGGCATCAACCATATGGGCCATTTCGCCCTGACCGACGTGCTGATGCCGCTGTTGCAGGCGACGGAGGGCGCGCGGGTCGTCGCCCTGTCGTCCAGCGGCCACAAGATCACAGACATCCTGTGGGACGACATCCAGTTCGAGACCCACCACTATGACAAGTGGCGCGCCTACGGCCAGGCCAAGACCGCCAACGCCCTGTTCGCCAACGGCCTGTCAAGGCGCCTGAAAGCGGACGGCGGCCTCGCCTTCGCCGTCCATCCGGGCGGCATCTTCACGCCCTTGCAGCGCCATTTGCCGCAAGAGGAGATGATCGCGCTGGGCTGGCTGGCGGAGGATGGCGGCCCGTCGGAGCTGGCCAAGCAAGGCTTCAAGACGCCGGAGCAGGGCGCCTCGACCACCGTCTGGGCCGCGACCGCGCCGGCGCTCGCGGGCAAGCCCGGCGTCTATTGCGAGGATTGCGACATCGCCGCGCCAACCGACCCGGAAAGCCCCATGGGCCGCTATTTCGGCGTCGACCCGCACGCCGCCAGCGACGAGTCCGCCGAGCGCCTGTGGGCGTTGAGCGAGCGGTTGTTGAAGGCGGCCTAGCCGGATCCGCCCGGCGCGGGATACTGGGCCGGCACCCGGACCTCACGAGACCGTGAGCACGATTTATCGCACTCGGCCCGGCCCAGGTTCGGAATCGGTCGCAAAAACGCTATATTCCTTGTCGATACTGTCGCACTGCATTCGACCGACCGGGCAACCCGGCGTCTGACAGGAGAGACCAAGATATGCCCGCGACCCTGATCACCCGCCGAAACGTCCTCGTCGCCGGCGGTGCAACCATGGCCGCCGCGATGGCCGGGCTTTCCGTGTTCCGCCTGCCCGCCCAGGCCCAAGGACTCGCACCCACGCCGACCATGCGCGGCGGGGCCAACAATTACCGCCCCGGCGCGCCGATTGTGGAGCGCATCGGCGGCGGCGGCTTTTGGACCTCCGGCACCGTGCGCCGCGCGGGCGACGGGGCGCGCCTGCCCGGCGTGCGTATCCAGATGTGGGCCCACACCACCGAGGGGCACGAGCGGGACGAGCGCAGCCATGGCGCCACCTTGACCGACGCCAACGGCTTCTTCCGCCTGGAGATGCCGCAGATCGTCCCCGCCTTCGGCCAGCCGCACGGCCACCTGGCCTACGACGCCGACTTTGCCGGCGAGCATGACGGCAGGTACGAAACCGTCTTCCTGCGCCCGATCATGCCCAGCTCCAGCGACACCAGCCTGGAAACCCACTTCGTCCTTCAGCCGATCTGACCGGCACCCGCCAGTCGCCCGCATTGGGTTCGGCGCCATCGGGCGCGGGCCGGCCGGGGTCGCCCGAAACCGGCGTGTCGCGATCGGACGAGACCCCGGCGAACACGGGCGCGGCGCCATCTGACTCGAGCCAGCCGCCCGCGACCGGGGCGCAATCCACCGGGCCGCAACCGACGAGGCCAGCCGCGAAGCTGGCGCGGCCGAGGCGGGCACCGCCGCGCCAGGCCAGCCGCCCCCGCGCGATCCTGATCTGGGCCGTCCTGGCGATCGTCATCGCCGTGCCGCTCGTCGCGGCCGCGTTCAGCCCGCTTTTCGCCTGGCGCCAGCCGGTCTACATCGCCGCCGGCTTCGCCGGCATCCTGGCCATGGCCTTCCTGCTGCTCCAACCCTTGCTGGCCGGCGGCACCCTGCCGGGCCTGTCGATGGCGCGCGGCCGGCGCCTCCATCGCTGGCTCGGCATGGCCCTGGTCGCCGCCGTGGTCGCCCATGTCGGCGGGCTGTGGATCACCAGCCCGCCGGACGTGGTCGACGTCCTGCTGTTCCGCTCGCCGACCCCGTTCGCGCTGTGGGGCGTGATCGCCCTATGGGCCGTCCTGTTGGCCGCCCTCATCGCCGCCCTGCGCACCAGCCTGGCGCTGCGCCCCCGCACCTGGCGCCGCATCCACACCACCCTCGCCCTGATCACCGTCATCGCCAGCGTGGTCCACGCCCTCTTGATCGAGGGCACCATGGAAACGGTGTCCAAGGTCCTGCTCTGCGCGGCGGCGGTCGGGGCGACGGTGAAGGTGATTATTGATTTGAAGGTTTGGGCGGGGCGGGGGCGTTCTGGGGCGGGTAGATGATGGCTGACGGCGCTTTTTGGAGCGGCGAATGTCCGAAGTTGGCGTAAACGTTGTTACGCTGAGTCCGTCACCGTATTCGTGGCGACCCATCTTCGATCACTCGGTGATCCTTGATCGTGATAAGCACGAGTGCTTCATTCCCAACACGTTTCGCTTGCTCATGGATTTCGCAACGTTGAGCCGGTATGCCGTCGAACCAGGCATGGGCCCGTATTGGTCGGGGAAATCTGTCGCCCTCCGATTGTCCGAATATCACGTCAAAGGCTGACGAATCTGCATCAAGGTCGGCTTTTGGAAACAAGCGACCGCGCAGCGCCGGAGCCTCGGTGAACCACTTTCGCCCTTGCTGTGTATGGCAGACCAAAATACAGGGCCAGACATCCGTTTCCACGAGCCGGATAGCCATCGCTGACAGGCTAGTTCGAAACTCTGTTGAGAACTGCTCAACGACCTTGAAGGTAAGCGTTCTATGATCGCGGGCGCGAGGCATTAAAAGAAAGTGTGGCATCAAAAGCGAAGCTGCATATCCATTTGCTTTGCGCTCAGCAAGTTGCCTGTGTTTCGGCTGGAACTCTTCGACACGGCACCGCAGCCTTTTGCCTCGGTGGTGGTACCAATGCCCTAATTCGTGCGCGATTGAGAACCGCTTGCGCGTCCTTCCTTGGCTCCTGTCGATGGAAATGATGGCACGGTCTCGATACCCAAGAATATCGGCTTCGCAACCAATCAAATCGCAGTACCTGACTTCTGCGCCTTGGTCGAAGGCTATATCTTCCAACTCAATTTCACGAGGTTGCGAGACGCCGAGCGACTTCAAAAGCCGCTCGGCCGGATCAGCCTCGTTCATGTACTGCCCCTATCTTCGGGGTCAATCACGCCAAGTCGGACGAGATCGTTGTACTTGCGCAACACCTCTTCATCGGTCAGATTTCCTTCAGTCTCGTTTCGTGCCGCCATCGAAAGACCGTCTTGTCGGAAGGCACGCTGTAACGCTTGGCGCGCGGTTGAGATTTCGACGACTATTGCTGCCGTCGCTTTGGCCTTTGCCGCCTCACGCCCGGCCCGAGCCGTTTTCATACGCTCTTTGCCGGCCTGGGCGCGGGCCTCCTGAAAACGATCCTGCATCCGATCGCGGATAGCCGATGGGTCACCGCCAGTATCCAAAACCTCCTTGAGGATGTCTTCATCTGACGTTGAAAGGAGGTCGTCGAAGAGCGCGTCGGCTAACGAGACCAACTTCCTCCGTTCGTCGCTTCTTTTGTCCGTCATAGTGTGAATCCACTCTCGATGGCGTTATTGATCGTGCGCCTCACAAAACGCCGTTTGCTGTTAAACCTGGTCTGATCAAGCCCAGTTGCCTCCCTTAGTTCCGCGCCCTCCGATCCAGTTAACATGCCCAAGACAATGAGTTGGGCCTCGTCATCGCCGTCGAAAAGCTCGAGCAGGCGTTGTTCGGTTCCTCGAATTTGCTCACTTGATATTATCCTTTCCTCAGCGTTTGGTCCTGTCTCCCTTGGGGTAATGGCGTCGGGATCATCCAGCGCTTCATCGTGAACCGATACTTCGTCGCGCCGATTTTCGACCTTCCGTAGCTCGTCGTGGGCAATGCTTCTGATTGCTTCTGCAACGAAGCGCACCACGCTGACGTTTCTCGGACACTTCCGCGTTCCAGCGATCGCACGGCAAAGCGCTTCCTGCACCACTTCTTCCGGCTCCACTGGATAGATCGCGTAGAGCTGTGCGGCGAGCCTGAGGCGCGCCCAGTCGGTTTCTGAAAATGCCTCGATTGCGTCTTCCAACTCACCGCGCGTCAGCGCGTGAACTGTGTCGATGTTGTTCATCAGCTCAAAACCTCTCTTCGAAGCCTTATGCTGAAAAATAGCACGTGTCCGGACAAATCCATGTCCGAACAAGTGACATTCTCCCGCATGGAGAGGTGAAGCCGGAATACTAGCCGAACGAAAGTCTTTGAGGAAACAATGATCTATTCAATCAACTACGATCTCAACCGCCCTGGCCAGAACTATACTGGTCTCTATGATGCAATCAAGAGTTGTGGCGTGTGGTGGCACTATCTCGATTCTCATTGGCTGGTGGATACCAGCCTCACGGCCAAGGGCATCTGGGACAAGCTCTCCATGCACGTCGACAAAAACGACCGATTTTTGATCGTTGGGATCACCCGCGACTACAGTGGTTGGCTCCCGCAAACCGCCTGGGAATGGATCAATTCCCGCACCAACAAGATGGCCGCTTAAGAAAGCGAAACCGATGACGGGCAAGACCCAGCACATGCCATGAAGAAAAACGGCAGCTGGGTGTCAGCGGCGGAGGCAGAGAGCGTCTTGCCAAGTGCTTTAGCACTCAACGTGAGACAATTCCCCGCCAGCATGAACTGGCCCGCAACCAACGCTGTGAGCTGCGCATCCAAGGTCGTGGGGCCAAGGTTTTCAACCCTGAAGCTATGACGACGATCCCATCCATGCGAAAGGCTGATCCATGATCACGATCAAGTACAAAGGACGCACATTTACCAATGGCCGGTCCCTAGCCCAAGCGATGAACCGGGACATGGACAAGCAGATTGAGCGTCGAATTCGCCAGGCTGCCGCTGCATCTGGCGTCCGTGTGCGGAAAACGCCCAAAGGTTTCGAAGTGGAAGGTGATTCCGACCGTATGGACCGTTTCCACAAACGGCTTGGGAAGTAGCACCCGGTCAGCCCAATTCGTTCATGCCAAGCGGGGCACGCTATACGGCACGCCTTGCGTTGAGCGACACAAAACGTTCACTTCGCTGGAGGTTGCGGTTATGCCCGGTTTCCTAGAGGTTTGGCCAAAACTGAGCGTATGTGGAACGAGCAGACAGTCTGCTCTGGCGTCGCATTTCGTAGGTGCAAGCCAACAACCCTATCCCCGCTCCGGCACCCGCGCGATCACTTTGATCTCGAAATCGAAGCCAGCGAGCCAGGTGACGCCGACTGCGGTCCAGTTGGGGTAGGGCGGCTCGGGGAACAGGCGGGTCTTGATGGGCATGATGGTTTCGAACTGGGTTTCGGGGTCGGTGTGGAAGGTGGTGACGTCGACGATGTCGTCGAGCGTGCAGCCCGCCGCCGCCAGCGTCGCCTGCAAATTGTCGAAGGCGCGTTGGACCTGGGCGGCGAAATCGGGCTCGGGCGTGCCGTCGGGGCGGCTGCCGACCTGGCCGGAGACGAACAGCAGGTCGCCGGAGCGGATCGCGGCGGAATAGCCGTGGGCCTCGTACAGGGCATGCCGGTCGGCGGGGAAGATGGCGTCGCGCTTGGTCATCGGTCGGTTTCTCGGTGTTCTTTTGAGTGGGTCATTTTGAGTGGCGCCATTGTGAGTGGGGGCGTGTCGGCCGGGGGCGTGTCTGGGGCATGTCGGGCGGCGCTCGTCGCGGGCAATCCCGGCCACTGGGCCTTCACAGCCGCCCGCATAGTTTGATATACGCCATGTATGTGAAATAGGTCATATACGCGGCGTATGTCAAGTCATATACGGTGCGTATGTGAGAATTCGAGGGCTGGGATGAGCGCGAAGCGGCGCGTCGAGACGATGGCGGAGAACCGGGCGAAGCTGATCGCGGCCGCGCGCAAGGCCTTTGCCGATCAGGGCTATGCCGCCGCCTCGATGGACGCGCTGACCGCCGAGGCCGGCCTGACGCGCGGCGCGCTCTACCACAATTTCGGCGACAAGAAGGGCCTGCTGGCCGCCGTGGTCGATCAGATCGACGGCGAGATGGCGGCGCGCGCGCAGGCGGTCGGTGCGGCTGCCGGTGCTGGTGCCGGTACTGGTGCCGGTGCTGCTTCCGGTGCTGCTTCCGGTCCTGGGGCCGCCTCCGCAGACGACGCATGGCAGGGCATGCTGGCGGAGGGCGCGGCTTATATCGAAATGGCGCTCGACCCCGAGGTGCAGCGCATCGTCCTGCTCGACGGGCCTGCGGTGCTGGGCGACCCCTCGCACTGGCCCAGCCAGGACAGTTGCCTGAAGCGCACGCGGCAGGCGGTCGAGCGGCTGATCGCTTCGGGGCTGCTGAAGCCGGTGGACGCGGAGGCGGCGGCCCGGCTGTTGACCGGCGCCGCGCTCAACGCCGCGCTCTGGATCGCCGCCAGCGACGACCCGCGGGCCGTCCTGCCCAAGGCGGTCGAGGCCTTTCGCGCCCTGGCCGAGGGCCTGCTTGCGGAACCGGCGTGATCTCAGCCGTCGCCCACGGCGGCGCCGGTTGGCGCGCGCTTGGCCAACAGCCAGACCGAGAAGCTGAGGACAATCGCGAGGCCGGAGATGAAGGTCATCACCGTGCCGGGGAAGAAGTTGACATAGCCCGGCAGGTCGACGAACAGCAGGTAGCCGACGTCGGCCAGGCCGCCGACCATGCCGGTCACCCAGATCGCCGTGATGCTGGCGCGCCAGATGAACACCGCGCCGACGATGGTGACGACGCCGAACCAGGCCAGGTTCCAGCCATGCTGGTTCAGGATGCCGCCGGCCGCGGCGGGATAGTCGAGCGCCAGGGTCTCCGGCGCGACGCCGTCGGCGATGGCCTGCACGCCGCCCGTCGCGTCGCTCGACAGCACCATGATGCCGGCAAAGGCATGCACCAGGCCCCAGATCACCCATAGAACCGCCGCCGCCCTCAACAGGGCCGTTTGCGTGCTTACGGACATTTGGCCGGACATTTGCAACACTCCTCTCCGCCCGATAGGCTGCTGGATAGGTTGATTCAGTCCACCAAATCGGAATTGGTGGACTTTGTCAACTAAACGCCGAAACGCGGGGTGAAACCGTGGGTGAAACCGTGGGTGAAACCGTGGGCGAGACCGGGAGCAAAGCCCTGAGCGAGACTGTGACAGAGACCGAGAAAGAAGACCGGGGCGCGGACACGCATCTGGCGATCCTGCTGGACCGGTTCATGCGGCGCCTGCACATGGCGCTGCGGCGCAAGGCGCCGGGGTTCGACACCGAACGGATCGGCCCGGGCGGCGCCCTCGTCCTGCTCACCATCGAGGAAACGGGCACGATCCCGCTGAACCAGCTCACCGACTGCCTGGTGCGCGACAAATCGCAGATGACGCGCACGGTGCGGGCGTTGGAGGGCAAGGGGCTGGTCGAACGCCGGCAATGCCCGACGGATTCGCGGGTCAGCCTGATTGCGCTGACCGAAGCGGGGCGCGCGGTGGTCGAGACCCATCAGAGGGAGATTGCCGAGACCATCGACGAAACAATCGGGCCGCTCTCGGAGGCGGAACGGCGGGTGTTTCAGGCCGTGCTGGAACGGGCCGGCGACCGGAACCGGGCCGCAGACGCGATGGGGGCACCGACCAAGTGTTGAAGCGTCGCGGCCAGAGCCCGGGACCGTTCGACTGCCGCTAGGCCCTGTCGCCCAAGATGGCGTCGATGGCCTCGCCAATGCCGTCGACCACCAGCGAAGGCGGTGTCGTGATCTTGGCCTCGTCTCCGGCCCGGTACTTGCCCGTCCGCACCAGGATCGCCGTGCCGACCCCGGCCTCCAGCGCGCCGGCGACATCGGCCTCCGCATCGTCGCCGATCATCGTGGTGTCGCCCAGGCCCAGGCCCATGCTCGCGGCCGCGGCGGCAAAGAAGGCGGGCGCCGGCTTGCCCATGAGGATGGGCGCCACACCGCTGGAGAATTCCAGGGCCGTCACGAAGGCGCCCGCATCCATGCTGAGCTGCCCGTCGGCATCTTCGAAGACGCGGTTGGCCGCCAGCGCGACAAAGGGCGCGCCGGCCACCAGGGCCCGAAACGCGGTGTTCAGCCGCTCATAGGTGAAGAACCGCCCCGCATCGCCCACGACCATGGCCTTAGGACGGTCAGCGGGACAGTCCGCGAAATCCTCCTCAAGGGCGGGATTGACCAAAAGGTGCGGTGCGTATCCTTTCTCTGCCAGCCATGCGACCGCCGCCTGGGCGGGCGTGAAGATGTGCGCGCGCTCGACCGACAGGCCAAAAGAGGATAGCTGGTCGAGGATCGCCGCCAGGGGTTTGCTGGTGGTGTTGGTCACAAAGCGGTGGGGCAGGCCCGCCGCGTTCAGCCTCTCGATCGCCTCAACCGCGCCGGGCAGAGGGGCACCGCCGGAATAGACCACACCGGAAAGGTCGATCAGCACGCCATTCGCCATGCCGGGAACGATGCGGACCGCAGCACCGCCGGTCAACCGCCCAAAGCGATCGGAATGGGGATGCTCCAAAAGGCCGCGGTCTCAGGCATCGCGATGGTCACCGCGTCGGCGCCTGGCCCCTACAGCCGATAGACGTCAATCTCTTGGCTGCGCCCGCGCAGCTTCAAGGGGCCATGATGGGTGAACTTAGCCCGATAGTTGGGCGCGTCGCGATGGTTCTCCGCCTCGGCGGCCGCGACCAGCGCAGCGCTCGTCAGGCCGTCGCATCCGACCTCTCGCGTGGCACTTTCAAGCCGGCTGGCAACGTTGACGGTGTCGCCTAACACGGCGAACTCCAGACGCTCCCTGGTGCCGATGTTACCGACGACGACCGGCCCGTAATGCGCCCCGACGGCGAGCCTCAAACCCTGGCCTTGGTCGGACGCCTCCGCCTGCTTCCAGCGCTCGAACGCTTGCGCCATCTCCACCATGGCCTCAAGCGCATTGGAGGCATCCGCGTCGGATGGCTCGGGCGTGCCGAATGTGGCCATGACGCCGTCGCCGATGAATTTGTCCAACGTCCCGTTGTGGCGGAAGACGATGTCGGCGAGCAGGCCGTGCACCTCGCGCAACAGCCGGATGGTCTCGGCCGGCGTGTGCTTTTCCGACCAGCTTGTGAAGGCGACGAGATCGGCGAACAGGACCGCCGAATTGTGCTCACTCGGGCTCGAGAACGGGTCCGAGCGCTCGGCCAGCATCTGCGCGGTCTTTTTCGGAAAGTAGCGGCCGAGATTCTCCCGCTCTCGCGCCAAAGCCGCCTGCCTGAGGGCGATGTTCCTCGATCTTTTCACCGCCAGGGCAAGCAGGCCGGCGGCGATGAGCAGGACGGAAAGATCCTGCGCGAACACGCCCACATCGATGAAGGTCGGCTCAGCCATCAGCGCGAACAGGTCCTGGAAACCGGCCGACACGTCACGCTCCCACACCGTGTCTGGAAGACTGAGCAACACGCCGACGCCAATGGCCCAGCACAGCGCGCCGGCGACCCCGCCCCACAAAACCAGCCTTGGCTGGTAGACGTAAGCCAGCCCGGCCAAAAGCACGAAGAAGTAGATGAACACGCCGAACCGCAATGAAAACTGAGGCGGAAACTCGAACGGCACCAAAGGATTGGGGTAGAGCAGGGTAAATGTCAAAAGGGCGAAGTCCGCGAGCACGAAGGCGTATTGATGCCAGGGCTTGCCCCAGCGCGATTTGGCGACATACCAGGCGCACCAACCAAGCAGCGCGAAGACGAGCAAGAGGCCATAGACGAACAGCGGTGCCGGCCATGGCGACACAAACGCCACCAGCACCGCGATCAGCAAAAGTGCAAATGTGCGCCCGATGGTGGCCGTTCTCTGCGCCGCCAGTTCCTCGGACGCCAGCGAATGCTGCGTGTCCAAGCGGCCGAGGTTTACGCCGCCGTCCAATACCTGCGCGTTCATGCCCGTGCTCTTGTCTGAGAAAACCGGGCAATAGTCTAACCGATCCATGCCAACGCGGACATGAACCCCAGGAACTGGGGGCTGTTCACATTCCAGGCTATGTAATGGCCAACCGAGGCCGCGACCTCAATCGCGCGGGTCTCGGGTTCGCCAGGCGTGCGCCGCGGTTGTCGCACCGGGCCACTATTGTGCGCGCGACGGTCGGTTAGGGCAGGGCGGCCGAACAGCGACGCCAACCGGCGGCCGCTGACGCACTGCGCCGTGAAGCCGTTGAAGGGATGCCCGCCGCGCCGCCGCTATGAAGCGGCAGCCGCTAGCCTAAGCCGCCGCCGCCAACCCTTCACCCAACCCCGCCGCCGGGTCGAGGCCCAGCATCAGGTTCAGGTTCTGTACGGCAGCACCCGAGGCGCCCTTGCCGAGATTGTCGAGTTGGGCGACCAGCAGGGCCTGGCCCGCCTCGTGGTTGGCGAAGACGTAGAGGCGCAGGCGGTTGGTGCCGTTCAAGGCCTCCGGCTCCAGCTCGACCATGGCGTCGGCCTCTGCCGGGTCGGCGACGCTGACGAAGATCTGGCCGCGATAATGCTCCGCCAATGCGGCGTGGATGGCCGACGCGCTTGGAGACCCGGGCAGATCGGACAAGGGCAGGGGCACGGAGACCAGCATGCCTTGGCGATAGTTCGCGACCGACGGCACGAACAGGGGCGGCCGGGCCAGGTTCGCCCGCGCCTCGACCTCCGGCAAATGCTTGTGGGTCAGGCCCAGCGCGTAAAGGTAGTAGGGTGGGCCACCCGGTGCGCCACCGGAACCAGCAGCATTGTCGCCCGCCTCCGGCGCCTCATAGCGCTTGATCAACCCCTTGCCGCCGCCGGTATAGCCGGAGACGGCGTTGATGGTCAGCGGCCAGTCGGCCGGCAGCAGGCCGCGCGCGACCAGGGGCGCCACCAGGGCAATCGCGCCGGTCGAATAGCAGCCGGGGTTGCTGACCCGGGCCGCCTCGGCCACCGCCCGGTCGTGGCCCGGCGCCAGTTCGGGGAAGCCGTAGACCCAACCCGGTGCTGTCCGGTGGGCGGTGGAGCAGTCGATGATCCTGGTGGTCGGCGAGGTGACCATGCCGGCCGCCTCCCGCGCCGCCGCGTCGGGCAGGCAGAGGATGACCAGGTCGGCGGCGTTCAGCGCCTCTTCCCTTGCGGCCGGGTCCTTCCGCACCGCGTCGGCCAGGCGGATCAGCTCGATATCGGCGCGCGCGGACAGGCGCTCGCGGATCTGAAGACCCGTGGTTCCTGCTTCGCCATCGATGAAAACCCGCGCGGACATCGCCTTTACTCCTGAATTAGGGCCGGCCTTTCTATCACAGACGACATAATCTTTCGAGTGGATTATCCCCGCCTTTCAACAAACCCACAGCATGGTTGTGGTTGTTGTGCCCACATAATCTGGTAAGGTGTGCGGCCATACACACAAGATCTAGTGATCCGCCATGCCAGATGCGCTGTCCCTTCCCGGCCTGATGACGCCCAGCAAGGGCTACAAGCCGTTCCGCTATCCCTGGGCCTTCGACTTCTGGCAGCGCCAGCAGCAGGTGCATTGGATGCCGGAAGAGGTGCCGCTGGGCGAGGATTGCCGGGACTGGGCCAACCGCCTGGACGATGGCGAGCGCAACCTGCTGACCCAGATCTTCCGCTTCTTCACCCAGTCGGATGTCGAGGTCAATGACAACTACATGGAACGCTATGCGCGCGTCTTCAAACCGACCGAGGTGAAGATGATGCTGGCGGCGTTTTCCAACATCGAGACCGTGCACATCGCCGCCTACGCCCTCTTGCTGGAGACCATCGGCATGCCGGAGGCGGAGTTCTCCGCCTTCCTCGACTACGAGGCCATGGCCGACAAGCACGACTACATGCAGCAGTTCGGCGTCGACAGCCCGGCGGACATCGCGCGCACGCTGGCCATGTTCGGTGCCTTCACCGAGGGGCTGCAGCTCTTCGCCAGCTTCGCCATGCTGTTGAACTTCCCGCGCCACAACAAGATGAAGGGCATGGGCCAGATCGTCAGCTGGTCGGTGCGCGACGAGAGCCTGCATTGCGAGGGCATGGTCAAGCTGTTCCACGCCTTCGCGCGCGAGACCGGCTGCCTGACCCCGACCGTGAAGGACGACATCATCGACTGCGCCAAGACCGTGGTCGGGCTGGAGGACAAGTTCATCGACCTCGCCTTCGAGATGGGCTCGGTCGAGGGCATGACGCCGGACGACATCAAGACCTATATCCGCTACATCGCCGACTGGCGCCTGGGCCAGCTCGACCTGCCGACGATCTACGGCGTCGACCAGCACCCGCTGCCCTGGCTGACCGAGATCCTGAACGGGGTCGAGCACGCCAATTTCTTCGAGGCGCGGGCGACGGAGTATTCCAAGGGCGCCACCCGCGGCGACTGGCACGGCGAGGAGGGCGTCTGGGCCCATTTCGACAAGGTGCAGTCGGCGCGGGTGTCCGGTTAGCTAGCCGCGCTGGCGGACCAGGCCGGCGAGCTGGCTGAGGATAAACAGCGCCAGGGCTGCGACCACGATCGATGGGCCTGACGGGGTGTCGGCGGCGAGCGAGAGCTGTAGGCCGCCGATTACCGCCAACACGCCGAGGCCGGCGGCGGCGACCGCCATGAACTCCGGCGTGGGTGAAAAGCGGCGGGCGGCGGCGGCCGGGATGATCAGCAGGGACGTCACCAGCAAGAGGCCGACCACGCGCATGGCGACGGCGATGACGATGGCCAGCAGCAGGGTGAAGACCAGCCGCACGGCCAGCACGCGCACGCCTTCCGCCTGCGCCAACTCCTCATTGACGGTTACCGCGAGCAGCGGTCGCCAGATGGTCACGAGACCGACCAGGACCACGACCAGCCCGCCATAGATGATCGCGAGATCATTGGTCGAAACGGCCAGGATGTCGCCGAACAGATAGCTCAACAGGTCGATGCGAAAGGCGGGCAGGAAGGCGACCGCCAGCAGGCCGATCGCCAACGTCGAATGGGACATCAGGCCGAGAAACGTGTCGCTGGACAGGCGCTGGGACTGCATCAGCACCATCAAGATCGCTAGCGTGGCGCAGGTGAGCGCGACGCCGGCCATGGGCTGGATCGACAGGATGAAGCCGAGGACGACGCCCAAAAGGGCGGAATGGGCCAGCGTATCGCCGAAATAGGCCATGCGCCGCCAGACGACGAAGCATCCGAGCGGCCCCGTCGCCAGCGCCACGCCGATGCCGGCCAAAAGGGCGCGCACAAAGAAATCGTCCAGCATTTAAGTGGCCTCAGGCGGCGTCCGGCTTGGAATGTGTATGGCCCCCATGATGGGCCTCATGATGGTTCAGGTCATGTTCGTACATGGCCAGTTCCCTCACACCCTTCACGCCGAACAGGCGCCGGTATTCCGGGTCGTTGGCCACGACTTCGGGCGCGCCCTCGCAGCAGACATGGTGGTTCAGGCACAGCACCCGGTCGGTCGCCGACATCACGATGTGCAGATCGTGGCTGATCATCAGCACCGCACAGCCCATGGAGTCGCGCAACCGCCTGATGAGGTGGAACAGCTCAACCTGGCCGGCGACGTCAACGCCTTGCGTCGGCTCGTCGAGCACCAGCAGGTCGGGCTGGCGCAGAATCGCCCGGGCCAGCAGAACGCGCTGCGTTTCGCCGCCGGACAGCGCGCTCATCTGGCGGTTCGCCAAGCCGCCGACGCCTGTGCGCTCAAGTGCTTCGTCGACCGCCCGCCGGTCGTTCTTCTGGGTCAGGCCCATGAAGCGCCGGACGGTCAGGGGCAGGGCGGGGTCCACCATCAACCGCTGCGGCACGTAGCCGATCGTCAGCCCGCTGGCCCGATCGATGCCGCCCTCCGTCGGCCGCAACACGTCAAGAACCAGCTTGGCCAGCGTCGTCTTGCCCGCCCCGTTCGGGCCGATGACCGTGACGATCTCGCCGGGCAACAGCGTCAACGAGATACCGGACAGGATTTGGTTCCGGCCGAGCCGGCAACCGACGCCGTCCAGCCGGATCAGGGGGCCGGGGACTCTACCGTGCATTCACGCCGCCTTCTGGCAATCGGCGCACACGCCACTTAGCTCCACCACGCGCCGGTCGACCCTAAAGCCGCTGTTCCTGGCGGCCTGGTCGAGGGCCTTGCGCAAGGTGGGGTCGTCCAGCTCCAGCGCCATGTTGCAATCCCGACAGATCAGGAATTGGGCCGCGTGGCCGTCCACGCTGGTCGAGCCGCAGCCGATAAAGGCGTTCATCGATTCCAGCCGGTGTACAAGTCCCTGCTCCAGCAGGAAGTTCAGCGCGCGGTAGACCGTCGGCGGCTTGGCCGGATTGCCGTCCTTCGCCATCCGGTCCAGGATATCGTATGCGCCGACGGGGCGATGGGACTCCCAGACGATTTCAAGCACCCGCCGGCGGCTCTGGGTCAGCTTGGCCGTACCGGTACAGCGCGCCTCCGCTGCCGCCAGGGCGCTGGACACGCAGTGCGCATGATCGTGCTGTCCGGTTGGCGTAATCGCATGGTCCATTGGGCGGTCTCTGGCTTAAGCGGTCGATCTCAGGTGCGACCATATCGCCATCTGCCGCAAAACGCAGCAGAACGCCCTTGATATGACTCATGTTATAACATAACACAAGGCCATCCCATCCAACCCAGCGGAAAGTGGTTATGGCTCGTTCTTCGATGTTGCTCCGACATCTCGGTGTGTCCTCTGCATTGGCGACCAGCCTGTTGGTCGTTCAGCCGGCCTTGGCCGACGTGCCGAACGTGGTCGTCAGCATCAAACCGATCCACAGCCTTGTCGCGGGTGTCATGGACGGCGTTGGCGAACCGGCCCTGCTGCTTGAGGGCAACGAGTCGCCCCACTCCTACAGCCTGGTGCCGTCCGAGGCGGCTATGCTCAGCGACGCCGATATCGTCTTCTGGGTCGGCGAGGATCTCGAGGCGTTCTTGGAACGCCCGTTGGAGGCGCTGGCCGGCGACGCCCAGCACGTCGCCATCATGGAGACCCCGGACATGACCCTGCTGCCGGTTCGAGAAGGCGGGATCTGGGACGAGCACGCCCATGGCGACGATCATGGCGGTCATGACGACCATGCTGAGCATGCCGCTCACGATGACCATTCTGATCATGCAGAGCATGGCCATCACGATGATCATGCGGACCATGGCCACGCCGATCATACAGAGCACGCGCACAGCGACGATCACGCAGACCATGGCGACCACGGTCACGCGGAGCACGCCGACCATGACGACCACGCCGATGGAGGCCATGCGGATCATGATGATCATGCCCATGCGCATGATCATTCGGGCGCTGACCCGCATGTCTGGCTTGATCCGCAAAACGCGGCCCTGGCCGTCGCTGTGATCGCGGAGACACTGGCCGAGGCCGATCCGGCGAATGCCGATCGCTACGCCGCCAACGCAGCGTCGGTCCAGGAGGGCCTGGCGCAACTGAACGACGATATCGCGGCACGGCTGCAGCCCGTGGCCGACCGGCCCTTCATCGTCTTCCACGATGCCTATCAGTATTTCGAACAGCGCTTCGGCCTGACGCCGGCCGGGTCGATCACCCTGTCGCCGGAACAGGCGCCAGGTGCCCAACGCCTGGCGGCGCTGCACGACCGGCTTGACGAGCAGGACGTCGCCTGCCTGTTCTCCGAACCCCAGTTCGAACCCAGGGTCGTTGCGGCACTGGCCGAGGGCCGCGACGTCGGCACCGCCGAACTCGATCCCTTGGGCGCTGCGATTGAGGCAGGGCCGGATGCCTATGCAACATTGCTATCCGGCATGGCCGATGCCATCGTCGCTTGTCTGGCGGAGAGCAGTTAACGGAGGTTAGCCGCCAGTGACCGCCGCAGCACCGATCGGGTGCGGCGCAGAGGTGTTTGGCGATGGCTTCGATTGGCGCGCTGACAAAGGAGCAAACGGCTCGGCTGGGTGAGCAGGGTTATCTTGCCTTACCCGAATTCGTCTCCGCGGAAGAAGTCTCGGAAATCGGCGCTATCTTCGATCATCTCTTGGCCAGCAAGGCAGGCTGGCAGGATGGCAACCAGTTCGATCTGGCTGGCACCGATGATGGCGGCGACGCGAAGCTGCCGCAGATCCTGTATCCGTCGAGATATGCGCCGGCACTGAAGAACCATGCCGTGGTGCAACGGGCCCGCCAGATCGCCGAGGCCTATTTCGGCGAGGCGCCCCGTGATGCCCATGGCGAGCACATGATCTTCAAGCCGCCGCGCGACGGGGCGGTGACGCCGTGGCATCAGGACCAGGCCTATCACGACCCGACCCTGGACGAGCGTGCCCTGAACTTCTGGATCCCGCTGGACGATTGCGACGAGCAGAATGGCTGCATGCATTATGTGCCGGGGTCAAACAGCCTGGATGTTCTGCCGCACCATTCCATCGGCCACGACCCCAGCGTCCATGGCCTTGAGGTCGACGAGCCGGAGAAGCATGCGCGGCAGTCGGTGAGCTGTCCTCTGCCGGCCGGCGGCTGTGTCATCCATCTGCCGACGACGCTTCATTATGCCGGCCCGAACCTGTCCGGCCGGCAACGGCGCGCCTACATCTTGATCATGGAGGTGCAGGGCACCAAGCGCAGCGTTCCCGTCGACAATTATTGGATGCGAGAGAAACGGACAGCGCGGATGGAACGGGCGGAGCAGATTTCAGGGGCTGAACCCAAACCTTTGTAAGACCTCCGCAGGGGCGTCGTGGCGGCGCATCTCGTGTTCGACCACGGCGGTCAGGCGCTCGACCGTCCCGGGATCGGCGACGGGCGCCACCTGTCCCGGATCCCGTTCCAGGTCGAACAGAACGCTCTTACGGTCCACCATCTTGCCGGGCCCATGCCAGTGATAGGCTTTCGAACCCGGGATCATCGGAACCTTCAACACCCGCACGCCCTTGGTGAAGTCGAAGGCGGGGCCGAACTGGGCCGCGCGCAGCTCCTCTGTCGAAAACATCGAGGTCATGTGCGTGGGCATGACCGTGTACTGAAACAGCGAGCCGGCATCGAGGTCGTCGGGAAACAGGAAGTAGGTGAAACGGCCATCGGTCACGTTCACGCCGCCACCGAAATAGCCGAACGTGGCGTGCGCGCGGACGGTGCCGTTGCCCATAAGGGCTGGTTTGAGCGAGCGGCCCGTCACCTCCGTCGGGCAATCGGCGCCATGGAGATCCAACAGCGTCGGCATAAGGTCGATGGCCTGGGTCAATCCGCCTTGACGCTGGCCATCCCGGCTCGCCGCGTCGGGGTGATGAATGAACAGGGGGATGTGCGAGATTTCCTCGTAAGCGTACATGCGGTTCTTCGCCCACCAATCATGCTCGCCCAAGAGAAAGCCGTGATCGGTGGTAACGATCAGGGCCGTGTCGGCCCAGAGATCATGGGCATCGAAGAAATCAAGCAGCCGGCCAAGCTGGTGATCGCAGAACCGCACCGAGGCGCGGTAGTGCGCGCGCAGGCTCTCGACCTCTTCCGGGGTTTCGGAAACGCGGGCATATGGCGGCCAGTCGAAGATCGGCCCCGCCATGTCGCCGCCGACCGCATTGACGTCTGCCTCCGGGGCCAGAAAGGGCTCGTGCGGATCGAAGGTCTCGATCTGCAGCAGCCAATCGTCGGACCGATGGTTGGTCTCCAGGAACCGACGGCCGGCGGCGAAGGTCTGAAAGCAGGGCAGGTCGGCCTCGCCCTCCATGCGCTCGCGGTTGGACATGTAGTGATAGAAGGTGTCGCCGCGCCGCTCGGAATACTGCTTGGGATGATAGGCCTCGGCCCACCGTTCGAACGGCGGGTCGACGATCGCATGCCACGGGTCGCGTTCCTGGCCACGGACGAAATCGTAACTGTCATAGCGGTTGTGATAGGTGGCGCCGCCATCCTCCCAATAGTGATAATGGTCCGTCGCCAGGTGGGTGTAGATGCCGGCCGCGCGCAGGCATTCGGGCAGCGAGTTGTCGAACGGTTCCAGCGGCCCCCAGCTGCGGTGGAAAAAGCTGAGGCGGCCCGTGTGCAGGTCGCGGCGTGCCGGCATGCAGGGCAGGCTGCCGACATAGTGCCGGTCGAACGTCAGCGAACGGGCCGCCAGGCGATCGAATGCGGGCGTGTCCACGCCCTTGGCATAGGGCGAAAGCGCGAGCCGGTTCAGCGAGTCGAACAGGACGAGTACGGTTTTCATCGTTCTTTAATGTCACCCTTTGACGGAGCCGGCCGTCAACCCGCGCACGACCCGCTCCTGCAAAATTATGAAGACGAAGATCGGCACCAGCATCACGATGGTGATCGCGGCGAACATGCCCGGCAGGTTGAAGTCGAACTGGGACTGGAAGAACCGGATGGCGACCTGCGCCGTGCGCCGTTCCTCCGACGACAGGATCAAGGTCGCGAACAGGAACTCGTTCCAGGTGAAGACGAAGATCATGATGGCGACGGTGGAGATGCCGGGGCCCGACAGCGGGGCCACGATGCGGATCAGGATCTGCCAGTAATTGGCGCCATCCATGATCGCCGCCTCTTCGATGCTGACCGGCAGGCTTAAGAAAAAGGCGCGCAACAGCAGGAACGAGATCGGCAGGAAGATGCTGCTGTACAGCAGGATCAGGCCGATGCGCGTGTCGTGCAGCCCGATAGCGCGGATGATCAAGGTTTCCGGCACGATAAGCGCGGTCAGGGGGATCACCAGCCCGAGGCTGAGCAGGATGGTGATCGTGTCGCGGCCGCGAAAACGAAACCGGGCGACGGGATAGGCCGCCATGGAGGCGGCCACGACGACCAGGACCGAGGCGCCGACGCTGACGATGAAGCTGTTCATGAGATAGCCGAGCAGGCCGACCTCCGTCAGCGCGTCCTCGAACCCTTCGAGGTTCCAATCGATCGGGAAATAGCTCGACGCGCTGAGGATCTCCGCATTGGTCTTGAACGCGGCCAGCACCAGCCAGCCGATCGGGAACAGCATGGCGACCGTGAACCAGGCCAGGACGGCGTAATAGCTGATCGTCAGCCAGATGGGCCGATGATAGCCGCTCGTCCGTTCGATCAGGGCGCCACTCAATCGAAGTACCTCTCGCCGATGCGGAACAGCCTTCGGATGATCAGGATCGCCGCCACGCCCAGGATGACGATGTGCATGCCGATGGCGTTGGCCTCCCCCCAATGGAAGTTCTCAAAGGCGCGGTAGGTCGCCATCGACAGGGTCAGTGTCGCGTTGGCCGGCCCGCCACCCGTGGTCAGGAAAATGCCCTCGAAATAGATCAGCGACTGGGTGACCGTCAGGATCATGCAGGTGCCGATGACATTGCGCAGGAGAGGCAGGGTTATGTAGAGGTCCTGCTTGATCTCGCCGGCGCCGTCCATCACGGCCGCCTCGTAGATTTCATCCGGAATCGTGGCGATCTCGGCCATGATGATGATCATGTAGAGGCCGACGTGGAACAGCCAGGTGAAGATCAGGGCGTAAAGCGCGGTGTCATAGGAAAACAGCCAGTCGCGCTGCCAATGTTCCAGGCCGATATCGGCCAGGACCTGGTTCAGCGCGCCGTAGCGCGCGTTGTAGAAACCCAAAAAGACGATCGCGAGTGCTGAATAGGAAACGATGTTGGGCAGGAAGAAGAGTGTGCGGAAGATTTTCCAGCCCTTCAAACGCCGGGACAGGATGACAGCCACCAGCACGGCCAGCGGCACGTGCAGCAAGACGGCGGCGGCGATCCAGATCGCCGTATTGCGCAGGGCGGAGGGAAAGGCGCGGCTGTCCCAAAGCTCCAGATAATTCTCAACGCCGATGAAGCGCAGGCCCGATGCCCGCCATTCGAAGAACGACGTCACCAGAATGGTGAAAAACGGAAAGACCAGGAACGTGGCGAACAGCGCCAGCGCGGGCAACAGCGACAGATAGATCGCGAAGCGAAAGCTCTTCTGCATGACGCGCTACGCTCTTTTACGTCGATGGTCGTGCAAAGGGCTTTGTAACCGTCTTTTGGATGTGCGTTTGCGCGAAATCACCGCCCGTCGCCGGCTCGACAGGTGCGCCAGGCGGTGATGATCGGCCTTACTGCGCGTCTTCCAGAATTTCCAGGAACTCCTCCGTATCGATCTGGCCGCGCGCATAGACGGGCCAGGTGTTGATGAATTCCTGGATCATGCTGTTCGGCATGGTCATGCCGGTGTGCGGATAGCTGTGCGCGATGTCCTGGGACTGGTCGACGATGCTCAACAGCATGGGCGCCAGCGCCGCCTCCTGATCCGGTGTCAGTTCAAGGCGCGTCGGCCCATAGCGTGAGACCAGATTGGCCTGGTTGAGCATCTGCTCGTCGCTCGTCAGGTATCTGAGGAACGCGATCGAGGCCTCGATCGTTTCCGGGTCCTGCGAGCCGACCGCAAAGCCCGCCTCGCCGGTGACGATGATCATGCCGCGACCGTCCGCGCTGCCGGGCGAGGCCGCGTAGGCGACCCGGTCGCCCAGCCCCTCGGCCGTCTCGGTATTGACGCCCATGATGTTGGGGATCATCCACGGCCCGTTGGCGATCATCGAGGCTTCGCCCTGCAGGAACAATGTCGCCGCCGTGGCGTACTGGCCCGTGAAGGCGTCCTCGTTGCTGCAGCCCTCTTCATTCATGCGGCGCAGCAGTTCGGTACCGGCCACAACGGGCTCGACGCCCGCCAGCGCAAGCTCGGTGTCCTGCTGGCGCATCCAATCCGCGCCGCCCGGCTGGGTGCCGATCATGTTGGCCCACATCAGTCGCGTGGTCCAATTGCCCTCGTTGGCCATGGGCACGTAGCCGGCCTCGCGCAGGGCGGCGCAGGCGGCGAAAAACGCCTCCCAGGTCTCCGGAAAGCTCTCGATGCCCGCGTCGGCGAAATGATCGGTGTTGTAATAGATGCCGATATAGTCGCGCGAATAGGGCAGGGCGTAGAGCTCGCCGGCTTCGGTGCGATAGGTGTCGAACGCATCGTCGTGGAAGCTGGCCTGCCACTCGGGATCGCCCTCGATATGGGGGGTGAGTTCCACCACCCGGCCGCTGTCGCGCATGTCGCGCATGAGCGTGACGTTGCCGGTGATCAGGTCGGGCAAGGCGTTGGCGACCGAGTCGGCGCGCAGCTTGTCGCGATATTGCGCATCGCCGGGGATTTCCTCGGTCACGACGCGGTACTGGCCGGCATAGGTCTCGTTGAAACCCGCGATCAGCAATTCGCCCCATGGCCGCAGCGGGTTGGTGCCGACCCAGAAGGTCGCCCAGGTGATTTCGACCTCGTCGGCAAGCGCGGGCCGCGTCGCCGGCATGGCCAGAACGCCGGCGGCGATGGCAACGGCGGTGGCGGTTCGAAAGGACAGGCGCATCGGGTTGCGAAGCATGGATCGTTCCTCCCTGATCAATATCGGCATCCTTGGCATAGGCGGCGCGGTTCGTGCGCGTCCGGTTGTGCGTGACTCTGGCACAGGCTCGCGATAAGCAGAACTAGTAAGCACGAATGCCGTCATAACGCGGCGTTATATCGAGGCTGTGCCATGAAGCCCCATCTCAGCGCGCTGTTGCCCTATTTCCTGTCGATCGCCGAAACCGGCAGCCTGACCCGCGCGGCGAAGGAGCGGGCCCTGACCCAGCCCGCGCTCAGCCGCAAGATGCGGCAGTTGGAAGAGGGCCTGAACGTCCAGCTTTTCATCCGCCATACGCGTGGCGTGGAGTTGACGGCCGCGGGCCGCATCCTGTTGCGCCGGGCGCGCCTGATCGAGGCCGAAAGCCGCTATGCGATCGACGAGATCGAGCTGTTGAAGGGTGGCGCGACAACGTCCGTCAGGCTGACGGCGGGGCCGGTCTGGTGCATGTCGGTCTTGCCCCAGGCCATCGCCGCCGTGAAAGCGGCGTATCCCCAGTTCAGTGCCGAGATCGAGATGAGTGGCGGCGTCGGCCAGGTCGAGGCGGTCGCATCAGGGGAAATCGACATGTGGGCGGGCGCGCTCGACGTCAATCTGTGCCGGCAGTTCGACCTGGTCCATGTCGAACCGCTGACGGTCGACTACCAGATCTTCGCCCCGGCCGATCATCCGCTTCAATGCGCGCACTTTCCGCCCGCCAGGCTGACGGAGCATGGCTGGGTCAGCTATTCGCAGGATGGTGCCTGGCCGGCCATGGCGGATCTGGTCGGCCGGCTGACGGGCCGCAACGCGCAGCTGGCGATCAACTCAACCTCCCTGATGTCGGCGATGCGGATCGCGGCGCACGGGTCTTATCTGATCGGGCTTGCCCATCCGCTACGGCCCTTGGCGGCCTTGCTGAATCTTCAGCCACTGCCGCATCAGCCGCTGAATTTCTCCTTCCGCTCGGGCATGTGTTACCGGCCGTCGGCGGTCGGCCTGCCCACGCTGGCCCTTTTGATCGAAAGCCTCGGGCACTTCGCCGGCGAGGTCACGGGCGCGCGGCCCTTGTCCAAGGCGGTGTCCTAAGGGAAGTCGCACTCACGCCTCGATGCGGCGTCGCCGGTACTCGCTCGCCAGGTAGACCACCACGGCGGTGAAGGCGAGGCCGATCCCCATCTGGACCCAGTCGATGGTCGTCAGCATCGCCCGCAGCAGGGCGAACGGCGCGTTGTCGGCTTGACCGAACAGGATGGTCACGGCCTGCGTTTCGTCCAGGAAGCCCTCGAACCGCCAGGCGAGAAAATCCGCGACGGGCCGGCCATCGACCGAACTGCGGATCGTGTTCAGATATTCCAGCAGGATCACCGTGCCGGGGATCAGGAACGCAAGCGGAATGCTCCAGCGCCGGAACAGGGTCGACAGACCGGCGACCCATGCCAGACCCGGCGCGTACCAAAGCACTGTCAGCGCCAGGAAGAACACCCCGACGATGCCCGTTTGAAAGAGGCTCCACAGGGCACCGATCGGGCCGGGCGCGGTGATCACGGGGAACAGAGCCGAGGCGATCAGCAGCACGCCGTAGATGATGACCGCCGTGACGATGGCGAAAACCGAGATCAGGCCGAGAAAGACCGTGATGCCCGACAATGCCTTCGACGTCAGGATCTTCAGATCGCTCTGGGGCATCGATTTCCAGAACAGCAGCGTGTTGTTACGCCGGTCGGCCGAAAAACTGTCGGCGTAATAGAAGAACAGGCCGACGATCAGATAGACCGACCAGACCAGGAAGGTGCCCGCCACGCCGACCCGGTAGACCGCGTCGCCCAGCGGAAGCTGGGTCGGCGGCAGATCGAATTCGCCATGGCCCGACAGCATGGCGAACAGGATGGCGATCGTCATGATGATCAGCAGCACGATCGGCGCGTACAGGAACGCGCCCCGATGTTCGTAGAACTCGCGTTCGATCAGCGCGGTCATGGCACGCATCACGCCTCTCCCCGCGTGCCGTCTTCACGCTCAACCATGGTGACGAACAGGTCCGACAGGCTGGGCGTCGAGACCTGGCCCAGCGGCTCAAGCTGCTCGGGCGGCGTCCCCTCGAACACCATCGCCGTCTGGCCGAAGCGGGTCTCGGCGTAGATCGGGCCCAGTTTCTCGGCGTCGGCCAGCCTGTCCTTGTCGACGATGACCTGCGCGAACCGCTCGCCGATCTCGTCGACCGGCATGTCGAGAATAATTGCGCCATCCTTCAGGAACATGATGTCGGTCAGGATCTGCGCGATCTCGTCCACCTGATGGGTGGTGATCAGCAGCGTGCGGTCCTCCGCCATGTAGTCCTCCAGCAAACGCCGGTAAAAGCGCTTGCGATAGACGATGTCGAGGCCGAGCGTGGGCTCGTCGAGCACCAGCAGCTTGGCGTCGATCGCCATGACCACGGCCAGATGAAGCTGGGCCAGCATGCCCTTGGACAGCGTCTTGATCTTTAGGCCGGGCTTGAGATCCGTACCCTCAAGAAAGGACTCCGCCGTCTGTCGGTCGAAGCGCGGATGGATCGCGCTCACCAGGTCGAACAGCTGGCGCACCTTCAGATAGCGCGGCAGGCTGGCGACGTCCGAAACGAACGCGACGTCGTTCATCAGCTTCGCCCGGTGTCGAAACGGGTCCAGGCCCAAGACCTGGATCTGGCCGCCGCAGTCGGTCAGGCCCAGCAAGGTGTTGAGCGTGGTGGTCTTGCCGGCGCCGTTGAGGCCCAGAAGCCCGTAGATGCGGCCGGCCGGGATGGTGAAGTCGATGCCGTGCAGCACGGTTTTCCGGCCAAAGCTCTTGGTCAGGCCGCGCGCGCTGGCGATTGCCGGAAGATCGGTCACTTGGGCTCTCCCGCGTCCAGCAACGTTTTCAGGTCAAGCCCCAGCGCCTGGATCTGGGCGCGGATGCGCGGCCAGTCCTCGGCCAGGAAACGTTCGCGTTCATGGGCCAGCAGCTTTGGCCGCGCGGCCGTTGCCACATACATCCCCAACCCCCGTTTCTTCTCAATGACGTCCAGATCGACCAGCGACTGATAAGCCTTGGTCACGGTCAATGGGTTGACCGAAAGATCCGTGGCGATCTGCCGCACCGACGGCAAGGCCTCGCCCTCGGGCACGGCGCCCGTGAGGATCATCTCGATCAATTGCTGCCGAATCTGCAGGAAGATCGGCTGTGTGTCGCTCCAATGCGCCATGGGTCGCCGTTATAGTGTGCTACATATGTAATACACTACGACGCTGATGCAAGCAGATGCTGCGACTAGGACAGTTTCGCCAACCGCTCGCCGCTTCGTGCGAGGATCTTCAGCTTGGTGGCGCGGTCCGAGGTCGTCCAGGTGGCAATCTCGTCAAGCGTGCGGCCACAGCCTCGGCAGACTCGCTTGGCCGGATCCAACAGGCAGATCTTGCGGCACGGGCTTTCGATGTCGGGCAGGTCCATGATGCAACCCTGGTAGTACCGCCGTCCTTGGCATGCAAGCCCGGTCGGAATGCTACGCTGGACGCATGTCCTCCCCGGCGAGCCAGACGAATCACACCGCGCCCAGCGGCGGCAGCCTGCCGGCGATCGGTTTCATGCTGCTGGCGACCCTGACCTTCACGGTCATGCACGCCGCCATCAAGTATCTGTCGACGGAGCCGGTGGCCGGTGCCGAGCCCTTGCATCCGATGGTGATCGCGTTTTTTCGCGTGGCGTTCGGCATGATCGTCATCGTGCCCTTCATTCTGCGCGACGGCTGGGGTCTGTTTCAGACAAAGCGTTTCGGCATGCTCGGCCTGCGCGCCGTTCTGAACGCCTGTGCGATGGTGATGTTCTTCACCGCGCTCAGCCTGACGACGCTGACCGCTGCGACGGCGTTGGGCTTCACCGCGCCGATCTTCGCCACCATCCTCGCCATGGTCCTGCTGCGCGAGAAAGTCGGCTGGCGTCGCTGGACCGCCATTCTGGTCGGCTTCGCCGGCACCATGGTCGTGCTGCGGCCGGCGGTTGGGTCGGTCGGGGTGGGGGATCTGCTGGTCCTGGCGTCGGCGCTGCTTTGGGGTCTTGTCATGATCGTGGTCAAGGATCTGGGCCGCACGGAAAGCAGCGTCACGATTACCGCCTACATGCAGCTCATGATGGCGCCGTTGATCCTGATCGCGGCCGTTTTCGTCTGGTCCTGGCCGAGCCTTGAACAGCTCTTTGCGCTGGTGCTGATCGGGGCGCTCGGCGGCAGTGCCCAGATGGCGCTGGCGCAGGCTCTTAAGCTCTCGGCGACCCATGTCATCATGCCGTTTGAGTTCACGCGGCTGATCTGGGCCGGGGCGTTGTCAGCGATCGTGTTTGCACAATTGCCGGATCTCGGCACCTGGATCGGCGGGGCGATTATCTTCGCCGCCGGCATCTACATCGCCGATCGGGAGCGCAAAACCGCCCGTGCCGCCGGCCGAACGCGGCCCACGGACACGACCTGACCGGGGCTATTCGGCCGCCTCGCGATGCGGGTGCGGCGGGTTCTCAAAGGCCTGCCAAAGCGCCTGCTCCTGGGCCTCGATCGCCGCGATATGGGCCTCCCGGACATGGCCGTAGCCGCGAATGCGTTCCGGTATGGAGGCGATTTCGACGGCGATCGGGTGGGCGTCATGGTTCAGCCCGTCGACCAGCCGTTCGATGCCGTTCAGGTAGTCGTCCCGCAACCGCCTTTCCGCCTTGCGCTCGGCGCTGTAGCCGAAGACATCAAGCGCGGTGCCGCGCAGCCGCTTGAACCGCGCCAGAAGGCGGAACAGGGACAGCATGCGCGGGCCGTAGGTCTTCTTCTTCAGGTGGCCCGTCTCGGGGTCGCGGTCCGCCGTCAGCGGCGGCGCCAAATGGAACTTGATCTTATAGTCGCCGTCGAAGGTCTGGCGCACCTGTTTCAGGAAGGTGCCGTCGGTGTAGAGCCGCGCAACCTCATACTCGTCCTTGATGGCCATCAGCTTGAAGGCATAGCGGCCGACGGCTTCGGTCAGCGGCAGGCGGCCCAGCGGCATCGGCTGCGCCGTGTCGGGCTTCAGCAACGCCGCTTCCGCCGTCCACACCCGGGTCACCAGCGCCCGATAGCGCCTGGCATAGGCGGCGTCCTGATAGTCGGTCAGCATCCGCTCGCGCCGGTCGATCAGCTCTTCCAGGCTCTCCGACAGGATACGCCCGCGCGGCAGCGCCTCGCGCGGCTTGGCGACCAGCGCCTCGACAGACGCCGGATCGACCGCGGCGCGCCGGCCCCATTGAAAGGCCTGGCGGTTCATCTCGACACTGACGCCGTTCAGTTCGATGGCCCGGTCGATCGCCTCTCCCGAGACCGGGATCATGCCCTGCTGATAGGCGACGCCGAGCATGAACAGATTGGCCGCGATCGAGTTGCCCATCAGCGCGGTGGCGATGCGGGTGGCGTCGATGGTCGTGGCCGGCCCCTCCAGCGTCTGTTCGATCAGGGAAACCATCTCGTCGCCGAAAAAGGCGAAGTCCGGGTTCTTGGTGAAGTCGCCGGTGATCGTCTCGGCGCGGTTGACCACCGCCCTCGTGACGCCGGGGTTGATCTTGCTCAGCACGTCGGAACTGGCGGCGACGACGAGATCGCAGCCGAGCAGCGTGTTGGCCGCGCCGGCGGCGATGCGCACGGCGTTGATGTCGTCGGGCCGGTGGGCGATGCGCACATGGCTGACCACCGCACCGCCCTTCTGGGCCAGGCCGGTCTGGTCGAGAACCGAGACGCCGCGTCCCTCCAAATGAGCCGCCATGCCCAGCAGCGCGCCGATGGTGACGACGCCCGTGCCGCCCACGCCCGTGACCAGAATGCCGTGCGGCTGGTTCAGGTCGGGCAGCGCGGGGTCGGGCAGGGCGGGCCAGTCCTGGCCGCTTGTCGACGAAGCGGCCGGTTTCGGCTTGCGCAGGTCGCCGCCCTCGATGGTCACGAAGCTGGGGCAGAAGCCGTTCAGGCAGGAATAGTCCTTGTTGCAGCTCGACTGGTCGATCGCGCGCTTACGGCCCAGCTCGGTCTCCACCGGCACGACCGACAGGCAGTTGGACTTGACCGAACAGTCGCCGCAGCCCTCGCAGACCATCTCGTTGATGAACACGCGCTTGGGCGGATCGACCATCAGCTTGCGCTTGCGCCGGCGCCGTTTCTCCGCCGCACAGGTCTGGTCGTAGATCAGGATCGAGACGCCGGGATACTCGCGCAGGTCCTTCTGCACGGTGTCCAGATCGTCGCGATGTTCGACCGGGATGTGATGGGGCAGGGCCAGGCCGCCCTGATACTTGTCCGGCTCGTCGGTGACGACGACGATCTTCTCGATGCCCTCCGCGGCGACCTGATCGACGATCATAGGGACAGACAATTGCCCGTCGACAGGCTGGCCGCCGGTCATGGCGACGGCGTCGTTGTAAAGAATCTTATAGGTGATGTTGACCTTGGCGGCCTGGGCCGCGCGGATCGCCAGCAGGCCGGAATGGAAATAGGTGCCGTCGCCCAGATTGGCGAACACGTGGGCGGTTTCCGTGAACGGCGCCTGGCCGATCCAGGCCACGCCCTCGCCGCCCATCTGGCTGAACGTGTCGGTGCTGCGGTCCATCCAGGTGGCCATGTAGTGACAGCCGATCCCGGCGATCGCCCGGCTGCCGTCGGGCACGTTGGTCGACGTGTTGTGCGGACAGCCGGAGCAGAAGTAAGGCACCCGCTCGATCGCGTTGGGGTGCTTGACGATCTTCTGCGCCTCTTTTTCCTCCAGGAAACGCACGCGTGCGGCCAGCCCGTCATGGTCGATGCGGTTCAAAAGGCGCTTGCCGATGACGACCGCGATCTGGGCCGGGGACAGCTCACCGGTCGACGGCAGGATCCAGTGGTTCCGCTCGTCGAACTTGCCGACGATCACCGGCCGCTTGTCGGCCTGCCAGTTGTAAAGCTGTTCCTTCAGCTGGTTTTCGATGAGCGCGCGCTTTTCCTCGACCACGATCAGCTCGTCCAGCCCCTCGGCGAAGGCGCGAACACCCTGCGGTTCCAACGGCCACGGCATGCCAACCTTGTAGACGCAGATGCCGAGCTGCGCGGCCAGCACCCGGTTGATGCCCAGCACCTCAAACGCCTGCAGGACATCGAGATAACTCTTGCCGGTCGTGACGATGCCGAAACGGCGATGGTCTGCATCATAGACCAGCCGGTCGACCTTGTTGGCCCGCGCGAAGGCCAATGCGGCATAGACCTTATGCCGCATCAACCGCTCTTCCTGGACCATGGGTGGGTCCGGCCAGCGGATGTTCAGGCCACCCGTCGGCATGTCGTAATCATCGGGCAGCACGATCTCGCCGGCATGCGGATCGATGGTGACCGAGGCGGAACTGTCGACGGTCTCGGCGATGGTCTTGAAAGCCACCCAGCAGCCGGAATAGCGGCTGAGCGCGAAGCCGATCAGGCCGAAATCGATGATCTCCTGCACATTCGCCGGATGCAGCACCGGGATCATCGAGGCGATGAACGCATGCTCCGACTGGTGTGGTACGGTCGAACTCTTGCAGGCATGATCGTCGCCGGTGATCGCCAGGACGCCGCCCAAGTGCGAGGTGCCGGCGAAGTTCGCATGTTTGAAGACATCGCCGGTCCGGTCGACCCCCGGGCCCTTGCCGTACCACATGCCGAACACGCCGTCATAGCGCCCGCCGGGCCACAGATTGACCTGCTGACTGCCCCAGACGGCGGTCGCGCCGAGGTCCTCGTTCACGCCAGGCTGGAAGTGAATATCGTTTTCCGACAGATACTTACGCGCTGTCCATAAAGCGCGGTCAAAGCCACCGAGCGGCGAGCCGCGATAGCCGGAAATGAAGCCTGCCGTATTGTGCCCGTGGGCGAGATCGCGTTGGCGCTGCATCAGGGGCAGCCGGACCAGGGCCTGTGTCCCGGTCAGGTAAACCCGCCCTTGCTCAAGCTCGTACTTGTCATCGAGCGTTACGGCCGCCAACGTCATGAAGATGTCCTTCGCGTTTGGAGCTCCGTACTCTTATCAAAGACGATAGGGATATCGGCTTCCATCAACAATGCAGCATTTCTGTCATGTCCAAGTTCGCAAGGATGGGTTGCGGGAGACAGCGGCGACGAACCAACCTTTCCTGAGCTGGGATCAGCGCGCACATTTAGGTCCACATTTCTGACCTATTGCGGCGCAGCATCTTTTCTTGCATTGCGGCATTTCGTCTCGAATCGGTACTTTATCACACTCACGTGTCTCAGTCTGTCCTTGGTGAGAACAGATATCGAGAGAGACTGGGCACCGTTCAATGTGACCATCTGTTCCGGTCGCGCCTGTTGGCAATGTCGGCCGGCCTGGCAATGGACCCGACGCTCGACGCCGCCGATCCGTCCCGATAGCTGGGCGGTATGGTGGCCGGCGCCGCGATGGTCGACGAATTGGAAGGGATGGACTAACAAGACGCCCTTGCCCCCAACGAATGGCGCCCAAGGTTAGTCGCATGGCGGACCAAGAAGAAAACTCTCTCGGCGGTAGGCTGCGCCGCTACGCCCGTGTTTCCGGCACCATGAGTGGGCTGGCGGCGCGCCTCGCCGGCGAACGCTATCTCGGCGTGAAGATCGACCGGGACAAGCACTCGCGAGACCTGAAAGACGCGCTGGGCGGCCTCAAAGGCCCCTTGATGAAGGTGGCCCAGATCCTCTCGACGATTCCGGAGGCCTTGCCGAAGGAGTATGCCGACGAGCTGCGCCACCTGCAGGCTAACGCGCCGCCCATGGGTTGGCCCTTCGTCAAGCGCCGCATGCGCGCCGAGCTGGGGCCGGACTGGGAGAAGAAGCTGAAGGATTTCAGCCGCGAGGCGGCCGCCGCGGCGTCCCTGGGCCAGGTCCACAAGGCCTATGGGCCAGACGGCGCGCTGCTGGCCTGCAAGCTGCAGTACCCGGACATGCAGTCGGCGGTCGAGGCCGATCTGAAGCAGCTGAAGATGGTCTTCGGCATCTTCGAGCGCTACGACAAGGCCGTTTCGACCAAGCAGATCCATCTGGAAATCTCCGATCGTCTGCGGGAAGAGCTGGACTATGAGCGCGAGGCGCGCGCCTGCCGTCTTTACGCCGACATCCTGGCCGACGAGCCCAACATTCACGTCCCGACCGTGGTGCCCGAACTGTCGACGCGCCGGCTGCTGACCTCGCATTGGCTGGAGGGCAAGCCGATCCTCGACTATGTCGATGCCGACCTTGAGGTGCGCAATCAGCTGGCGCTGAACATGTTCCGGGCCTGGTACGTCCCGCTTTACTATTACGGCGTGATCCATGGCGACCCGCACCTGGGCAACTACACGGTGTGCGAGGACCACTCGATCAACCTCTTGGATTTCGGCTGCATCCGGGTCTTCCCGGCGCCGTTTGTCGGCGGCGTCATCGACCTCTATCACTCGCTCTTGAACGGCGACGAGGCGCTCGCCGTGCACGCCTATGAGACCTGGGGTTTCAAGAACCTGACCAAGGACCTGGTCGACACGTTGAACGTCTGGGCCAACTTCATCTATGCGCCCATCCTGGACGACCGGCCGCGCACGATGGGCGAGACCAACAACGGCATCTATGGGCGCGAGACCGCCGAGACCGTGCACAAAAGGCTGCGCGAGGTTGGCGGCGTCGAAGTGCCCCGCGAGTTCGTGTTCATGGACCGCGCCGCGCTGGGTCTGGGCTCGGTTTTCATTCACCTGAAGGCCGAGGTGAATTGGTATCGACTTTTCAATGAGTTGATAGACGGGTTTAATGTAGATTCTCTGACCGAGCGCCAGGCCGTCAAGCTGGGTCAGTACGGTTTTGGCCCGGCAGGCATTTCGGTGGCGGCGGCCTGAGCGGACCAGCGGGCTGATCGCGCGTATACGCCCTTGCGAAACAGGGCGGCTTTCCGGCATGTTCTTGTGCTGCACCGCCGAACCGGGCGGTGGGCTTCCCGCAAACGAGCCTGCTTGACCGATGAAGATTGCCATCCCCAAGGAGATCCGCGAGGGCGAAACGCGCGTCGCCGCCTCGCCGGATACCGTGAAGAAGTTCGTCGCCTTGGGCGCGGAGGTTGTCATCGAGGCAGGCGCCGGGATCAAGGCGGCGATCACCGACGCCGCCTATGAGGGCGCCGGTGCCACGATCGCGGCGGATGCCGCCTCGGCACTGTCCGGCGCCGAGATCGTCTTGAAGGTGCAGCGGCCCATGCTGGCCGCCGAGGGCACGGACGAGCTGGGCATGATCGATCGCGGTGCCCTGCTGGTCGCCAATCTGGCGCCCTACGACACGCCGGACGCCCTGCAGGCCTATGCCGATGCCGGCATCACGGCCTGTGCCATGGAGCTGATGCCGCGGATCACCCGGGCCCAGTCGATGGACGTGCTGTCCAGCCAGTCCAACCTCGCCGGCTACAAGGCCGTGCTGGATGCCTGCGCGGTCTATGGCAAGGCGATGCCAATGATGATGACCGCCGCCGGCACCGTGCCGCCGGCAAAGTGCTTCATCATGGGCGCCGGTGTTGCCGGCCTGCAGGCCATCGCGACAGCCCGCCGGCTTGGCGGCGTTGTCAGCGCGACGGACGTGCGCCCGGCCGTGAAGGAACAGGTTGAAAGCCTGGGCGCTAGCTTCGTCGCCGTCGAGGACGACGAGTTTCGCGAGGCCGAAACCGCAGGCGGCTATGCCAAGGAGATGAGCGAGGCCTATCGGAAAAAGCAGGCCGAGCTGGTTGCCGACCACATCGCCAAGCAGGACATCGTCATCTGCACGGCCCTGATCCCTGGCCGCCCGGCGCCGACGCTGATCACGCAGGAAATGGTCGAGTCCATGAAGCCGGGCTCGGTCATCGTCGATCTGGCGGTCGAACGTGGCGGCAACTGCGCGCTCAGCAAGCCCGGCGAGATCGTCGACCATAACGGCGTGCTGATCGTCGGCCATTTGAACGTGCCGGGCCGGCTGCCGGCCGACGCCTCGGCGCTCTACGCCCGAAATCTGCTGAACTTCCTGACGCCCTTGATCGACAAGGAAACGGGTGCGCTGGCCATCGATTGGGACGACGAGATCGTCAAGGGCGTGGTGCTGACCCGCGATGGCGCGATCGTTCACCCCGCCTTTGCCCCCAAATCGGCCGAGCCCCAACCTGAGGCCGAGCCGGAGGCAGAGCAGGCCGAGCCGGCCGCGGAAGGCGACGCCGACGAGCAGGCCAAAAGCTAGCCAACAGACCGAATTCGGACCGCAGAGCGAGTCAGAGGACTATCGATGGAACCCGACCAAATCGTCGAACAAGCCAACGAGCTTGCTCAACAGGCGCAGGACATCGCCACCAGGGCCGCCGAGCTGGGGCAGCAGATCGAGGCCCAGGCGGCCGCCGCCACCCACGCGGTTTCGGATGCCGGCCACGGAGACTTTTTCCTCACCGGCCTGACGGTCTTCGTGCTCGCCTGCTTCGTCGGCTATTACGTCGTCTGGCGGGTGACGCCGGCCCTGCACTCGCCGCTGATGAGCGTGACCAACGCCATCTCGTCGGTGATCATCGTCGGGGCCTTGATCGCGGCCGGGCCGGCCGTCTTCGGCTTCGGCTCGTTTGTGGGCTTCCTCGCGGTCATCCTGGCTTCGGTCAACATCTTCGGCGGTTTCATCGTCACCCAGCGCATGCTGGCCATGTACAAAAAGAAGCAACGGTAGGGGCGGGGGTTAGCCGAAATGGAAAGCTTTGCCGTCCTGGCCTATCTGGTCGCCGCCGTCTGCTTCATCATGGCGCTGCGCGGCCTGTCATCGCCCGAAACCTCGCGCGCCGGAAACATTTACGGCATCGCGGGCATGGCCATCGCAGTCATCACCACGCTGCTGCTGGCGCAAGTGGTCAGCTATCTGCTGATCATCCTGGGCATCATCATCGGCGGTTCGATCGGCACGTTTATCGCGCTTCGGATCCAGATGACCGCGCTGCCGCAGCTTGTCGCGGCGTTTCACAGCCTGGTTGGCCTGGCTGCCGTCTTGGTCGCCGTGGCGGCCTTCTTCAATCCGGAGGCCTACGGCATCGGTCAGCGCGGCGACATCGCTATCGGCAGC